>CAYLNL010000001.1:0-348910 GCA_964385175.1 uncultured Flavobacteriaceae bacterium
ATTCCGCACCCGTCATCCTAAAAAGCGATGGTACAACAAGCGAATTCCGCTACCTGCACCGCGATTATTTGGGAAGCATCCTCGCTATCTCTAATCAAGATGGGCAGGTGGTGGAAAAACGCCATTTTGACGCCTGGGGGAATGTAGTCTATGCCGTAGATGGCAACGATAATCCCATCCCTTTGGGAGGGGTCGGGGGTGGCTTTGATAGGGGCTATACCGGACATGAACACCTGCAAAGTGTAGGCTTAATCCACATGAACGGGCGGTTGTATGACCCGATGCTGAGAAGGTTTTTAGCGCCGGACAACTATGTACAAGACCCGTACAATACCCAAAACTTTAACCGCTACGGCTATGTACTGAACAACCCGCTGCTTTATACGGATGAGAGCGGGGAGTTCGCTTTTCTGGCGGTGGTGGCTGTTGCAGCAGCCGTATTTGGGGTGGGCAACACGGTAGCTCATGCCATACGCGGCGATATTCACAATATGGGCGATGCGTTTAAATATTTTGCTCAGGGCGCTGTTACAGGTGCAGCCATAGCCAGCCTAGCGTATGTCCCCATTTTGGGCGCTGCTATTCAAATAGGAGGTGTTGTTCAGGGCGGCATGGCAGCGCTATCCGCTGCCAGCGGCATTGCACGCGGTATTGGCACCGGCGATTGGAGCACACTGGGTAATGCCGGAAAACTCCTTTTAGGGAATTTTTATTTGGACGAAAACCGAAGTTTTTTTGCAGGTGCATGGCAGGGAATTAGTAGATTTACCTGGGAAGCGCCGCAAACCGCCCTTGGAAGCAGTTTGGCGCACCTTAAAAATAGCATTGGCAAGGTGGACAGGGTAGATTATTTTGGAGGCGCTACCTTTGCTACCAATGAGAATGCCTCGGGTGATCAGGGTATCTCACTAGGAAATTTTATTAATATTGATATTGTAGATGAAATTATTGGTAGTTTTGATGATAGAGTAATTGATGACCCGTTGTATATGCACGAATACGGACATACCTTCGATAGCCAGATTTTTGGATTGACGTATTTGTTTTCTATAGGAGCGCCCAGTTTGATAAGCGCTGCCGGAACAGGAGACCACAGTAGTTTTTGGACAGAGCGTTGGGCGAATAGACATGCCGCTCGGTATTTTGGCAAACACTTTGGGGTAGATTGGACCCAGTTTGAACCGCCATTTTTAGATTATCCCAGATAAAAATTAAAAAATATAACCCATAAAAATTAACTAATATGAAAACACGAATTATAGGATTGCTCCTCATCGGGCTGCTTTTTTCAAGTTGCCCGGAAAAGTACTATGCAGTTCACGTACAAAATCTAACCGATCATAAAATTCGGTTTTATACCGCAATAGATGTTGTGCACATGTACCCAGACACCCTCATTAACCCTACCGAACTTGGCCAACCTGTTCACCCGAATAGTACTGGCACTAGGGGGGGGGGGGGGGTTCCTTGGGAGGATAAGTTTAAGCTTTTACCAGCAGACACGCTTTCCATCTTTATTTTTGACTTCGATACTTTAGATACCTATTCCTGGGATGTGGTACGAGATGAGTATAAGGTTTTAAAAAGATATGATTTAAGTTTGCAAGATTTAAAGGCGCTAAATTATACACTTTCCTACCCTCCAGGTGTTGAGATGCAGAATATGAAGATGTATCCTCCTTATGTAGAATGAGGGTATTTTCGCTAAAAGTTCATTGAAATAAACAATTTTAGATAGGGGCTATACCGGACATGAACACCTGCAAAGTGTAGGCTTAATCCACATGAACGGGCGGTTGTATGACCCGTTCTTACATAGGTTCTTAGCGCCCGATAACTATGTACAAGACCCGTACAATACCCAAAGTTTTAATAGGTATGGGTATGTATGGAATAATCCGTTGCTTTATAGCGACCCGAGTGGGGAATGGGTGCATATTGTTGTAGGAGCGGTGATTGGCGGCTTGGTAAATCTTGCCATTAAGGCCTACCAGGGAAAAATAAACTCGTGGGCAGATGGCTTCAAAGCCTTTGGAATAGGAGCGGTGGCAGGCGCCTTGGGTGCAGCTACCGGCGGGGCTGCCTTTGTTGCAGCAGGTGCAGGCGGGTTTTTAGCAGGCGCAGCGGGAGGCGCAGTGGGTACGGCAGTAGCCTCACCTGTGCAAAGTTTAGGAAACCACCTGTTTTTTGGAGACCCAATGATGACATGGGAACAGTATGCAATGGGTGTAGGTATTGGAGGGTTAACCGGCGGTTTGATTAATGGGGGCATTGCAGCTGCTAATGGAAGGAGTTTTCTGAATGGTAATTTTACACCTCAAACTTCACCGCTTCATATACAAGCGCAAGGGTTGAAGGATATAACGCCTTATGAAAAAGGTCAGGAAGGACTGAAATTGAATAACATTCAACAAAACCATGAACAAATAAAATCTTTGACCAACACAGCTCATTACAGAGTTCCTGATGAAATGATAATAGATGAGTTTAAAGTTATACAACAAATAGGCGAAGTAAAACATTATTCCTTGGGACGTACGGTTAATTATACCAATCAGTTAAAGGATTTTATTCAGTATTCAAACCAAAATCAGCTACCTTTTCAGTTGTATGTTCCGCAAGGGGTAAATATCTCTACGCCTTTACAAAGCGCCATAAATCAATCACCTTTTGTTAAAATAGTATGGTACTAATAGTCATTTAAGATGAAAACAGAAGAACAAAATCAAAATAAGCCTCAAGAATTTCATAATTTTCGTAAGATGTACGAAGAGTTAAAAGAGGCTGGTTATCCGGATATGAATGATTTCAAAAACGGAAATGAATACAATAAAGCCTTAAAATCTGTTTCTAAGAGTCTTGATGAATTTATAAAAATAGTCATAAAATGGTTGCCAAAAATAGAATACAGGGTAGGAGGTTTATTATTATTAGCCGAAACTAATAAAAAGTACGATGGTAGGGTAATCATTCCAATATTTAAGGAAAGTAATAGTTTTGATAAATGGCGTATATGCAGTGCCATCGCTTACAACCCCCCTCTTAATATTAACGATTGGGTTAGAGACACTTATTTATCAAAAGAATACGGATATTCAGAAACCGGCCTGCTGCCCCTTGCTATAGCCAAGATGTTTCCCAGAGATGAGGCGAGAAAGATACTAAAACAGGGGTTTGACCATCATTACCGTGTAACGCCGGAAGCCTTAGGGAAAGTAGGTACAGCAGAAGATATTCCATTTCTGGAAAAAAAGCTTCTAATAAACTACGATGCAACGCACGTTCATAAGGATATTGAAAAAGCTATTAAGAGAATTAAAAAGAGAGCTAAACTTAACTGATATAATATATGGATTTTGAAAGGGTAATATTCCAGAGTTAGTGATGGCAATTTTCAGCATAAAATATTACAAAAAGTTCATTGAAATACTTTGTAGCTGCGCCCTTATTATTGCTAGTTCTATTTTGGCGATTACCAATCAGGAGGCGCAAGTAGTAGAAAAGCGTTGGTTTGATGCGTGGGGGAATATTGTAAGCGTACAAGACGGGCAGGGGAATACGTTGGATAAACTAACGATTTTAGATAGAGGTTATACGGGACATGAGCATTTGCAAAGTGTAGGTTTAATTCACATGAACGGCAGGCTCTACGACCCGCTCTTACATCGCTTCTTGGCGCCGGATAATTATGTGCAAGACCCTTTTAATACCCAAAGTTTTAATAGGTATGGGTATGTACTGAATAATCCGTTGATGTATAGCGACCCTGATGGTGAGTTACCCTTTCTGGTAATTGCTGTCGGGGCAATCATAGGAGCGGCCGTGGGTGGAGCATCCTACATAGGACATGCCATACTAACGGGCAACTGGAATTGGGGACAATTCGGAATGTCCTTGTTGAGCGGAGCCATTCTGGGAGCGGCTACCGCCGGAACCTTGCCGGCCAGTATCACCAGTAATTATGTAACGTCTATGGTCTTGGGCGGCTTTGCATCGGGTTTTTTGCCGAGTTTCACGGTTCCTGTAGGCGATTGGAGCTTTAGCATCTCGCCATCGGTGGCATTTGGAAATGCGGCGGGTATAGGAGCCAATCTTTCAGTATCCTATAGCGACGGGAATTTCAGTCTTTCTGGCGGGTATGGTATCAGTTATTATGGAAGGGCCTATGGCACAGGTGCCAGCGGGTGGGAATCCAGGAAATCATGGGGTGTAAACTGGGACGATGGCAGAACGGGTTTTGGAGTGTATAGCACCCGTTTTTCCAGTGGAGAAACTTCACAAAAAGTAGGTGGATTGAGTTTTAGAAGTGGGGATTTCGGGCTGAGGTATGAGAATGATTTTATAGAGAAACCCTTAGTAGGAGTTGGAAAAATACTTGCAGATGGTGAAGATAGATGGAGGACAACTGCTCTGCAATTAAGTTATAAAGATTATAGCTTGGGGCTAAAATTCTTTACAGGAGAGCCTACAGATAATTTAAAAGAGGATTACGGGGGAAGATATGGTACATACAGCCATCCTAATGCTAATAAATATAGGTTAGGAGCGGCTTATTTTGGATATAAAGGATACCAGGCGGGGTATAATAGTGAAGCTATAAGAGGCTTTATTCAAAACAGACTGATTCACGATAAATTTACCGATGGTTCTTCATGGTTTAAACAACTTCCTTATTTTCCTTCTCAAACCTATATTCAATATCAATCCTATAACCCATTTACGTTATGGTAGCTCGTTACTATTCGGCTATATTAATCTTATTAATATATAGTTGTGCCCCAAAAAATTTATATAAAAGAGTAATTTCGGACGAGGAAATTATCCAAACAGATAATTCAGAAATTCAATTTGATGGTTATTATTATTGCATTTTCAATTATAATGATTATAATGACAAAACATATATAATGTCACTTTTGATCTATGAAGATAATTTTATTTTACAAACAGACATTTCCGTTTATCAGGGATTAGAACATTATGAAAAAGAACTTCTATCTTCTGAATTTAAAAAGTATTTTAATAATAATAAAAATCGATTATGGACAAATTATATGATAAAAGGCCACTCATTAATTACACAAGTAACTCATGGGGGGGGGGGTATATGCTAAACACGTAGAAACCAGAGTTTATGAAATACTCAATAAAGACACCATAAAATTATCTGAAACTTATGATTTAAAAAAAATATATCATAGTAACAAAAATTTTATTTTTAAGAAATTTAATGAAAAACCAACATTATTATATTGGAAAACAAAGTAATGGGACGAACTGGCGCTTGCACCTTTGAGGATATGAACTGGTAATGCTCCGGAAATGTGGGTAGAATTTTTGAAATAAAAAATAGTATATTTTTTAAAAAGTTCATTGAAATAACCTATGCCTGCACCAAAATGCAGCAATTGTAGAAAAACGCCATTTCGATGCCTGGGGAAATATCACTTTTGTACAGGACGGACAGGGTAATGATCTGGCCGGGCTGACCGTATTGGACAGGGGGTACACAGGCCACGAACATTTGCAATCGGTTGCCTTAATTCACATGAACGGCAGGTTGTACGACCCGCTCTTACATAGGTTCTTAGCGCCGGATAACTATGTGCAAGACCCTTTTAATACCCAAAGTTTTAATAGGTATGGCTATGTGTGGAATAATCCGCTTAGCCATGCTGATATTACAGGAGAATGGTTTGGAATAGATGATGGAATTGCATTTTTGATAGGTGGCACGATAAACTTAGTAGTCAATGCCATTCAGGGCAACATCAACAGTTGGGGAGATGGCTTTGCCGCTTTCGGCGCCGGAGGCGCAGCAGGCACACTTGCCCTGTACGGACCAGCCGGCTGGGTAGCAGGAGGAATGATTTTAGGGGGCACGAATGCTTATTTATCAGGCGGGAACGTAGGAATGGGAATTTTTACCGGAGGATTATCCGGCTTTGTTGGAGGCGCCGTAGGACAATGGGCAAGCCAGTACATAGGAAATGTACTTATTAACGGGTTTAACATTGCCAGCCCGGTAGTTAAAGGCGCTCTTTCGGGGATGTTAGGAGGCAGTGCCGGAGGCTTTGCCAGTGGTTTTGTAGTAGATTTGGCATTGGGAGGAAATATGGAGAGCGCTTTTAAAAGCGGTTTGCAAGGTGCAGGGGCTGGGGCTCTTACAGGAAGTATTGCCGGAGCAGCCAGCGCATACGCCTACGCTAAGATAAATGGAATGGATCCTATGAGCGGGAAATATGAGAAGAGTGCAGTGATTGGGGAGGGAATGAAAGATCGTATAACTCCTGTCGCAAAAGACTTAAACGCTGAAAAAATTCGTTTTCCGGAAGATATTCCTGCATATTTAGATGGAAAATTGAAACTTCCACCTACCCCAGAAGGTCTTGAATACAATGCAAACTGGATTCAAAATGAAATTAACTTAAATACCCATATTTACGATATAGGACCAAGGGGAAATAGTATTCAAAGTCCATTCTATAATTTAGAAGTAGGAAGAACATATAACTATCCGTTATTGCACAGAACATATTATCAAAGTTATTTTGGTGGAAAAATCAGAATTATAACATTTTAGATACATGAGAGACAATTTAACTTCGGGCGAAAACTTCTTTTTTTTAGTTAACTATTATTTTGAATTTTTAACCTTAAAAGGGTATGAAGGAAGTTCTTTCAATATAAGAAATAGAGATGAATATTGGGTTACTTTTTATAGTCATTTAAAAAAGAAGAAAGTTACTATAGTAGAGTACAGAGATTCAGGGGTTTTAGATTTTTATGTAGATGATAACAGGATATTTAGGTGGAAAAGAAGGTATTTAAAAGATTATTTGGGAATAAATATTAAGATACAAAACATCTCTCATTTGGCAAAATTGATTAAGGATAATAAAACGCTATATGATGATCTTACTGGGTAGTAATGCTAATATCCTATATGTATGAATGGCTATCTTCTATAAGAAGGTGGGGGACCAATACCCGAATAGATTTTAAAAATAGGTAAACTTAGATGTAAAATTATAAACTAACTTAAAAATAAAAATGGAAAATAACAAAACTCAAACAAAGAAGAAAAAAATAATTACCGTAATAGCCTTTATGATTATATTTTTTAGTACCTATTTTGGTGTTCAACAATTTTTTAGTAAACCTACTTTTGATAAAGAACTCGTAAAAGTAGCTAATGAAATAAATAAAATATGCCCCTGGAGAGTTGACCAATATATGATACTTGATAATGTGACAGTGCTTCCGAAGAAAACTATTCAATATAACTACACTATAGTAGATAGAACGAAATCAGAGGTAAATCTTGACACTGTTAAAAAATATATTTTCACTGGTATATTGGAAAACATAAAAAATAATCCTGATATGAAATTATATAGAGAAAATAAAGTAACCTTTAACTACTATTACAAAGATAAAAATGGCGTGTTTGTTTGTAAATATGTTGTAAATCCAGAGATGTATAAAGAAAACTAAGGCGGTGTACCAGGGGGTAATGTATCAGATATGTGGGTGGCACTTACTACCCATTCATTTTCTAATCAACATTATATGAAAACCTTTTTAAAGATAATATCTATATGTTTAATTTTCCTTTCGTGTTCAATGCATAAGCGGAGTTCAAATAGGGAGGAAATTTCTATTTCAGATAAAATACAATTTGAAATTGATTTGGTAAATTCTTTTGAAATTATGCTCACAGTAATTAACAACTCAGATATTCCCGTTGAACTGAGATCTCCAAAATGTTGGGGGAATTCGATTCCAAAGATGCTTTCTGAGTCAGGGGAAGAAATACCTTCAATAAAAGTGAAGATAAACCCTAGATGTTTTGAAAATATTATCCTCCTTGATTCCGGTAAAAAAATTACAGTCCCTTTCGATTTTACCTTGAACAAAATTTATTCAAACTTAAAACCCGGAAAATATTTTTTAAGCTTTGAATATCAAGAAAAAATAGAAAGTAATGTAATAGAGGTAAAGGTTTGGTAATATTCCAGATTCAATGGCTGCAATTATCAAAATAAAATATTATAAAAAACTTCTTCAATTACCCCGTAATTGCATTATTATTATAGCTTCTATTTCAACCATTACCAACCAAAACGCAGAGGTACTGGAAAAAAGATGGTTTGATGCGTGGGGGAATATTGTAAGCGTACAAGACGGGCAGGGGAATACGTTGGATAAACTAACGATTTTAGATAGAGGTTATACGGGACACGAACATTTACAATCGGTTGGCTTAATTCACATGAACGGTAGGCTCTATGACCCCATGCTAAGGAGGTTTTTGGCGCCGGATAATTATGTGCAGGATCCCTACAACACGCAAAACTTTAACCGCTATGGCTATGTACTGAACAACCCGCTGATGTACACCGATGAGAGCGGGGAGTTCTTTTGGTTTGCTGTTGGGATAGGTGCTTTATGGGAGCAATAACTCAAGCAATAAGACCCAATGCTACCATTGGTTCTATCTTAGGAGGTGCTCTTATAGGCGGTTTAGCTGGAATGGTAGGCGCAGGAGTAGGTAACATAGTGGCAGGTGGAACATTTTTCGGAAGCCAGGTAGCCAGTACGGTGGGTTTTTGGGCAGGCGCTGCATCGGGGGCTGCGGGTGGTTTTACTGGGGGTTTTGTGGGTAGTGCAGGAAATGCGTGGCTTAATGGAGCAAGTTTTGGAGATGGATTAGTAACTGGGCTGAAAGGCGGGGCTATTTCAGGGATTTCTGGAGGGCTTACGAATGGGGTTATTAGCGGGATAAGAGCATCAAATCATGGGGGTAGCTTTTTCTCTGGAGAAGGTGCAACGTTTGATTATATTGCACCTATTTCTAGTTCTTCAGATGAGCAAGTGGTAGTAGGCAAAGAAATGGAATATAGCAATGAATATGCAAGAGGATTTTCAGACAGAAACTTTGGAGAAATTAAAGGACTTAATAAATTAATTGCCGATGGTTCTGTTCCTGATAACAGTTACTTAATTAAGGGAGATAGAATATATAAATGGGGATATGAAGTAAAAGGAAGTACAAAACTTGTAGGTATAAATAAATGGGATGTTTACCTTTACAAGGTGGCATTTACAAGTAAGCAACAATTATATCTTACAATGGGACATGAATATATGCATATTGCACATGGATTAGCAGGGATTACAAGAGCACCATTCAGAGCTCATTATGGAATCAAAAGATGGGAGTACTTGCAAGCAAAACAATGGAATTTTGAACCAATGAGATTTTATAATGAATGGATGGAATATTACAAATATTTTGATCCAAGCTTTCATCATGAAAATTTTGGTTTTGGAATAATAAAATACCTTCCCAAATTATAATGAAAAAAATAGTAACTATAGTAGCGGCCATTGGAATTTCAATTGCCCAAATGCGCTCCCAAGAAGAGAAAATGTCTTTACAATATGAAAACTTTACAGATATAAATTTCCCGTCAAGAGAATTAAAAAAATATTATGGAGAAAAAATAGTATTTTTTGATAATGATACTATCGGCAGATATAATCTTTATCCAGGAGATTGCATAAATTCTTCAAGTAAACTATACAATTATTTAATTAATAAGAATATCGTTTCTGGTTATGTGGATTTGTACAAAGAAACTAGAGATCCTCAAGATAAGTATCATCTCATTGATCAAAAGGAATATCTAAAGGTATTAAAGAAGTCTTTAAAACTATACTATAATGGTAGAGTAGCACAGCAATCGTTATATGAAAGCCATCTTTTTACAATATATCAGTCTTTTTATAATTTCAACATAAAAAAACAAACATTTTTATTAAATATTAATAAAAACAAACTATTATCTATTGTTTTTTTATCTAATTACAGTATATCTGATGGGTTTGGATATATGAAATATACTATAAGTAAAGGAAAAAACTGCTATTTGCAGGGGATTAAAATAATAGCTTCTGATGTTATTGATACCTATGAGGGTTTGAAAGGAGAGCCAGATATAATTAATTTTAATATAGATTCTAATGGGTTTATTATTATAAAGAGGTAAGGGATAATGTGGTAATGTAAATCTCCCCAAAAAATAGAACTGTGTACCCCTAAAATAAGGAAATAATTTTTAAATTTAGGGACATGAAAAATGTAAAATTCACAGACAGCCAGATTTTAGGTATATTAAAGGAGTATGAATTTGGCGTAAGCGCGCGATTTGGGTCGCCGACATGATAAGTGAGATGGGTCAAAGCCATCGCTATGCCTGTGCCCCTACAGCAGCCCCAGCTCTAACCGCGCTTCCTCGCTCATTAAGTCCTGGTTCCAGGGCGGGTCAAAGGTAATTTCCACCTCCACGTTCTTTACCTCGTTTAGGGATTTTATCTTTTCTTCCACTTCCACCGGCAACGTTTCAGCTACCGGGCAGTTGGGCGTGGTAAGCGTCATCAGGATTTTTACATCGTAGTCTTCATTTACAAAAACATCATATACCAAGCCCAACTCATAAATATCCACCGGGATTTCCGGGTCGTAAATAGTCTTTAAAACCCCTACGATTTTTTCGCCCAAGGCTTCTGTATTGATAACCGTTTCATTCATTTTTAAGGTATGTTTGATGTTGTATCGGCCTTATGATGATAGGCTAATGCGTATAGCTTTAGCTGTTTTACCATGCTCACCAGCCCGTTGGCGCGGGTGGGCGAGAGGTGTTCTTTTAAGCCTATTTCATCAATAAAGCCCGTATCTGCCGAAAGAATGTCTTCCGGCTTCTGGTTTGAAAAAACCCGTATCAAAAGCGCCACGATTCCTTTGGTGATGAGCGCATCGCTATCTGCTGTGAAAAGCAGTTTGTCGTTCACAGGCGTTACGTGCACCCATACGCGGCTCTGGCATCCTTTAATAAGATTGTCGTCTGTTTTGTATTTTTCCCCGATGAGCGGCAGCGACTTGCCCAATTCGATGAGGTATTCATACCGCTGCATCCAATCGTCGAACAGGGAAAATTCCGCTACAATTTCTTCCTGGATTTCGGGTATCGTCATGGGTTGCACTTTCTACAAAGATATGAAATCAGTGCAACATCGCCTGGGCTCGTTTCACAGCATCTGCCAGCGCATCGGCTTCCTGCGGTGTATTATAGAAATAGAAACTGGCGCGCAGCGTTCCGGAGATGCCGTAATAATGCATGATGGGTTGGGCGCAATGATGCCCGGTTCGCACGGCAATTCCCATTTTGTCTAACAGCGTGCCCACATCATACGGGTGAATACCTTCCAGGTTAAAGGAAATGACAGCCGTTTTTTGGGGTGCCGTCCCATATATTTTCAAACCTTCTATTTCGCTCAGTCGCCGGGTGGCGTGCATTAAAAGTTCGTGCTCATACGCCTGGATGGCTTCAAACCCGATGCTGTTCAGATAGTCAATAGCTGCTCCGAAAGCGATGCCGCCGGCAATGTTAGGGGTTCCGGCTTCAAATTTATGGGGAAGCACGGCATAGGTGGTTTTTTGGAAGGTAACTTCTTTGATCATTTCACCGCCGCCCTGGTAAGGAGGCAGTTTTTCCAACCATTTCTCTTTTCCGTACAGGAAGCCGGTTCCGGTGGGGCCGCACATTTTGTGTGCCGAAGCCGTATAAAAATCAGCGTCCAGCGCCTGCACGTCGGGTTTCAGGTGGGGGCACGCCTGCGCCCCGTCAATGAGCACGGCAGCGCCTGCCTGGTGGGCTTTGGCGATGATTTCTTCAATCGGGTTTAGGGTTCCCAGCGCATTGGAAACATGGTTGCAGCAGACTATTTTCACCTTGTCTGAAAGCAGTTTGTTGTAGCTTTCCATTTGCAAGGTTCCGTCTTCACTCATAGGAATGACTTTGAGCGTGGCGCCTGTTCGTTCGCACAGCATTTGCCAGGGAACGATATTGGAATGGTGCTCCAGGGCAGAAACGAGTATTTCATCTCCCTTTTTAAGTAAGGAAGTAAAACCGGAGGCTACCAGGTTGATGCCATGTGTAGTACCGCTCGTAAAAATAACCTCATGGGAGTGTGCCGCATTGATGTGGTGTTGAATCTTCTGTCTCGCCTGCTCATACGCTTCCGTAGCTTCCTGCGCGAGTGCGTGTACGCCCCGGTGAATGTTGGCATTGTACCGGCTGTAATATGTCATAATCGTATCCAGCACCTGCTGCGGTTTCTGGGACGTGGCGGCATTGTCTAAATAGACGAGCGGCTGCCCGTTTATAGTTCGCTCCAATATCGGGAAGTCTCTGCGGATGGTGGTTATATCAAGGGAGGTTGATAGTATCATTACTTTGTTTTTGTAATAACTTTGTGCGCTCCGTGCTTTTCTTTGTGACCTTTGTGGTTAAAAAGTCAGAAACCGCAAAGAACGCAAAGGACGCTATATCTTGTTTTACTATTCCGAACTCACATCATTCTCATTTTTTAGTACGAATAAATCCCTATAAATCAAAACCAATGTGTACGTTCAGTTTTTGGGCGATGAGGGTGTGAATGCGTTGTTTCAGTTCGGGTATTTTTACGCTTTCCAGTACATTTCCGGCGAAACCGTACATGAGGAGGGCTTTGGCTTCTTTTTCGGGGATGCCCCGGGCGCGCAGGTAAAACAGAGCGTCTTCGTCCAACTGTCCCACTGTGCAGCCGTGCGAGCATTTCACATCGTCGGCGAATATTTCCAATTGAGGCTTGGCGTTTATGGTGGCCCGCTCTTCCATGAGAATATTGTTGCTCTGCTGGAAGGCATTGGTTTTCTGGGCTTCTTTTTCCACCAAAATGCGCCCGTTGAAAACGCCCGTGCTGTTACCGGCAAAAATGCCTTTGTATTCCTGGTGACTTTCGCCGTTGGGGAAGGCATGGTGCACGAGGGTGTTGTGGTCGGTGTGCTGCCGGTCGCCGATAAGGGTGATGCCTTTGAGAACGGAAGTGACATATTCATCTTTCTGGTAAAAGCGAAGGTTGTTCCGGGTGAGGTTTCCGCCGAGGGAAAAGGTATGCACCGAAACCCGGCTGTGGCGGCGCTGGGCGATGTAGGTATGGTCTATGAGGGAAGCAGAAGGGAGATCGTTCTGAATTTTGTAATATTCCACAACGGCTTTGTTGTGAGCGAACAGCTCGGTTACGGAATTGGTGAGCACGGGCTGAGGGGTGAGGCTCTGGTGGCGCTCTATGAGCTGCACGTGGCTGTTTTCGCCCACCACCACCAGGCTGCGGGGCTGGAGCATAAGGGCGGCTTCGCTGCCGGTAGAAAAGTGGAGAATCTGGATGGGCTTTTCCACAATTTTGTTTTTGGGGATGTAAATGTAGGCTCCTTCCCGCGAAAAGGCTGTGTTCAGTGCAGCAAGCCCTTCTTCGGCAGAGGCAATCTGGTTGAAATAGGTGTCTATGAGAAGCTGGTACTTGGGTTTGGTGAGGGCGGCACTCATGAGGCACACATCCAACCCTTCGTGGGAGGTTTCAGAGAGGTGGGAGTTATAGACGCCATCTACAAAAACAATTTTGTAGGAATCTATCTCGTGGACGAAATACTTTTTTACGTCTTTGAACTCCAGGGCGGTTTCCGTTTTGGGAAACACGCTGTAATCGTTTTTCAGCAGTGCGGTTAAGGGGGTGTATTTCCAGGCTTCTTCTTTTTTGGTGGGAAAGCCTTTTTGCTCAAATACTTTTATGGCTTGTGAACGGATATGATGCACGGGGGCTTCTACATCTACCCGGTTTTCAAAGGCGATAAAGGAGGACAGTAATTTTTCTTTTAGTTCCATCGGTTAGATTTGTTATAAAGCACTATGGATGCATTGGATGCTCTATCAAAATATTGCCAACGGCTTGATTACGATTTCGGCGTAAAATCACCAGCAGGGTTATTCTGAAAAAATCAAGCCAGATTATATGATTTACTTTCAAATTCAACGCTTTTATTACATTGAAGTGGTCATTGTTATTTAGTATTTTTATTTTTGTTTATTCCCAATATCGATCAATTTTTCCAGCATTTTCGGGTTTTCCATAAGTTTTGGAAGAAAAGCCATAAGCATTTCATTTTGACTATTTTCTTTTGGCGCATTTAACAACACTTTGAAATTCTCATCTTGTTTATCAATCAGTTTAGATATTTGTTCTTTAACGTCTTTACGAGTTTCGTCCGAAATGGTTTCAACCCGTTGTACTTTACTTTTTATTTCATCTAATAGTTTTTCCGTTTCCGTTTTTGTCCTTTTAGCTTCATCTAATTGTGATTTTGCGAGAAAACCCTGCCAAAAAGCAACAAATACCGCAAGTATGGAAATTATTAAAGCAATTAATTCAAAATTAGTCATATTTTTTATGTTTTTAAAATGCTACATAATTTAATATGGACTCACTTCTTCCTTAAGCCAGTCATAGCCCTTTTCTTCCAGCTTGAATGCCAATTCTTTTTCGCCGGATTTGACAATCTTCCCGTCCACCATCACGTGCACCACATCGGGCACGATGTAGTCCAGCAACCGCTGGTAGTGGGTGATGACCAGAACAGCATTGTCTTTGCCGCGGAGTACATTCACACCATTGGCTACCACTCTAAGGGCATCTATGTCCAAACCAGAATCGGTTTCGTCCAAAATGGCCAGTTTGGGTTCCAGCATAGCCATCTGGAAAATTTCGTTGCGCTTTTTTTCGCCGCCGGAGAAACCCTCGTTCAAGGAGCGGGACAAGAATTTCCGGTCCATGCCCAGCAAGTCAGATTTTTCCCGAATTTTTTTGAGCATTTCGTTGGCTGGCATTTCTTCCTGCCCATGAGCTTTGCGGGTTTCGTTGATAGCGGTTTTGATGAAATTGGTTACAGAAACGCCGGGTATTTCTACGGGGTATTGAAAGGACAGGAAAATGCCCTGGTGGGCACGCTCTTCGGTTGCCATACGGCTGATGTCTTTGTTTTCAAATAACAGGGTGCCTTCCGTAATTTCAAAATCTTCTTTGCCTGCAATAACGGATGCCAGGGTGCTTTTGCCGGAGCCGTTGGGCCCCATGATGGCGTGCACTTCGCCCGGCCTCACCTCCAGGTCAATGCCTTTGAGGATTTTCTTGCCTCCTATGCTTACGTGCAGGTGGTGTATTTTTAACATAGCGTTTTATTGGTTTTTGATGATGATTTCGGATTCTCTTTCTTCTGATTTTTCCACGGAGAGAATGTTTTTTATTTCCACGATTTCGCTCCAGCCGCCGGGTTGAGGGTTTTTCCGGATGATGCCTTTCACGGTTACCCAGACCATGTCATACTTATCGGCTTTGAGTGTTTCGCTTTTTTGGCTGAGTTCCTGCATTTTTTCATTCGCTACCACACCGTAGATATCGGCGTCGGTACGCAAGACGGCGGCATTGTCGGCATACAGGAATTCACCGCTGAGGGTTTGCACAGCAGTAGCATTGGTGCTGTTGTAGGCACCTTTACAGGCTGCGAACAGGACTAAAATGAGGGCGGCGAAGCGTGTTTTTTTCATAGGTTTCTGGTTTTTTATCCTACGGAGCCTTCTAGGCTTATTTCCAATAGTTTCTGGGCTTCTATGGCAAATTCCATGGGGAGTTTGTTGAGGACTTCTTTGGTAAATCCGTTTACAATGAGGGCAATGGCTTTTTCAGTGTCTATGCCGCGCTGGTTGCAGTAAAAGAGCTGGTCTTCGCCTATTTTGCTGGTGGTGGCTTCGTGCTCCACGCGGGCGGTTTTGTTCTTTACCTCTATGTAGGGAAAGGTGTGGGCGCCGCATTGGTTGCCCATCAGCAGGGAATCGCATTGTGAAAAGTTGCGGGCGTTCTCGGCACGGCTGTTTACCTGCACCAGCCCCCGGTAGCTGTTTTGTGATTTTCCGGCGGAAATTCCCTTGGAAATAATGGTGCTGCGGGTGTTTTTCCCCAAGTGAATCATCTTGGTGCCGGTGTCGGCCTGCTGGTAGTTGTTGGTTACGGCGATGGAATAGAATTCGCCGGTGGAATAGTCGCCTTTCAGCACGCAGGAAGGGTATTTCCAGGTGATGGCGCTGCCGGTTTCCACCTGCGTCCAGGAAATCTTGGCGTGGTCGTGGCAAAGCCCGCGCTTGGTAACGAAATTGTAAACCCCCCCTTTACCGTCTTTCCCGCCGGGATACCAGTTTTGCACGGTGGAGTATTTTATTTCGGCGCGGTCTAAGGCGATGAGCTCCACCACGGCGGCGTGGAGTTGGTTCTCGTCTCTCATGGGGGCGGTGCAACCTTCCAGGTAGCTCACGTAGCTGCCTTCGTCGGCGATGAGGAGGGTGCGTTCAAATTGCCCGGTTCCCGCCTGGTTGATGCGGAAATAGGTGGAGAGTTCCATGGGGCAGCGCACGCCTTTAGGGATATAGCAGAACGAGCCGTCTGAAAACACGGCAGAGTTGAGGGCGGCATAAAAATTGTCTTTTTGCGGAACCACGGTGCCGATGTATTTGCGCACCAGTTCGGGGTGCTCCCGGATGGCTTCGGAAATGGAGCAAAAGATGATGCCTTTTTCGGCTAAGGTTTTTTTGAAGGTGGTTGCCACGGAAACGGAATCCATCACGATGTCCATCGCCACGCCGGTCAGTCGTTTTTGTTCTTCTATACCGATACCCAGTTTTTTGAAGGTTTCCAGCAACTCAGGGTCCACCTCATCAAGGTTTTGGTATTGCGGTTTTTTCTTAGGCGCCGAATAGTATGAAATATCCTGGAAGTCGGGGCTTTTGTAGTGGATGTTCGCCCATTTGGGCTCTTCCATCCGGGTCCAGGCGCGGTAGGCTTCCAGGCGCCATTCGGTCATCCAGGAAGGTTCCTTCTTCTTTTCTGAAAGGGCGCATATCACCGCTTCGTTCAATCCTTTGGGGAACGTTTCGGACTCAATATCGGTGTAGAAACCGTATTCGTACTCCTTGGTCTCGAGCTCTTTTTTTAATTCTTCTTCGGTGTAGGGCATTCTTTTCTAATGTAGAATTATCAATTATGAATTCAGAATTTTTCTTTCTCTTTCTGTCCTGGTTCTATTATAAAAGATTATTGAGTTGTTTGTTTTTTCTGTCTTTAACCGCAAGGGCCGCAAAGGAAACGCAACGTTTGCATTTGATTATTAAGTTATTGTGTTTTGTGAAATTTGACGTTGAATTTCTTTAACTCTATTCTCTTTTTTCTATGTTCTTTTCTCTGTCTTGGTTCTTAGTTCTCCCTTCGACTTCGCTCAGGGCAAGTTTTCTTGGTTCTTGAGTCTCAATACTAACATCTCAATACTCACTACTAATTTACAATGAAAAACTCTCTCCGCAACCGCAGGTGCGTTTGGCATTGGGGTTTTGAAATATAAATCCTTTTCCGTTGAGCCCTCCTGAATATTCCAGCGTGGTGCCTACGAGATAGAGGAAACTTTTTTTGTCCACTACGATGCGGATGGTGTTGTCTTCAAATAATTTATCGCCTTCGGCTTGTTGATTATCAAATTTCAGTTCGTAAGACAAGCCGCTGCATCCACCACTCTTCACGCCCACGCGGATGAAATCGCGGGAAGCGTCAAATCCTTGCTCTGCCATAAGCTCAATGGCTTTTTTACGGGCTATATCAGATACCTTTATCATGGTTAATATAGATTTGTTCTAAATAGAATACAAAAATACGATATAAAAGTTTATTTTAGGGGTGTTTGGGGGGATAAATTGGAGCCCCCCGCTATTTTAAAATTGTTTCTAATTTTTTAGGGTCTTGTCGGCTGTCCCAAATGGTTAAGATGAGGATTGTGGTTTCGTTCTCTTCATAAATCAGGAGATAGTCTCTTACGATTTTAATCCTCGCCTTTTTGTCGTCTGTCTGTTTGCCAATTTGAGGATAGTTCTTTAATATGCTAACCGCCTCTCTAAACTTTTTGTCAAGATTTTTACTATAGGTGTCTGATTTATTTCGATTTTTCCAATAGGCTAAGATCTGCTTCCTGTCGTCCTGATTTCTCAGAGACCAGATTACTTGTTTAGCCATTCGTCAATTTCTTTATCCGCTTGTTCTTCGGTCCGGAATTGCCCGTTTTTTAGCTGCTCCCTGGCTTCATGTATGGCGTTTTTCTGTTCATCATTCAGTTGATATATCTCTCTGTCTTCGTTCTCTGATTCAAGAAGTCTGTATGCCTCCTCAAGAATTCTCTTGTCGCGGGTCTTCCGAATTTTATCAATTAACCGCTTTCTCAATTCTACTGTGGACATACCATTTATTGTTTGTTCAAAGATACTGAATTTAGTTCGTTTATCTTATTGGTTTTGCCCGCTTCGTAAAGTCTCCTGTCATTTGCCTTTCTATCTCGTTGTCTTTTCCTCCAAAGCGAGGATACTTTGGGGAGTGAAAGCCAGGGTAATGAGAAAATTGGGGAGATTCACAATTTGCGACAATCTCCTATATTTGTTTGCCGGAAGCAACTTACGCCAGATTAGCTCAGCCGGTAGAGCAGCCGTCTCGTAAGCGGCAGGTCGCGGGTTCGAGTCCCGTGTCTGGCTCAGGGAAAGGGTTATCTTGTTGGAGTTCCCCGGAGTTGGCTTTCGGGGAGTGAAATATTGGGTTGTGTAATGAGATACAGGCAAGATGCGGGTGTAGGGGGGGAGAATGTTACTGCCTTCGGTTTTTGTAGTAGGGGTTATTCTTGTTTTAGTAAAAGATAGGTACGCCCTTTTTGTCGCAGTTCTATGGCCGGGGCTGTTTTATAGGGGATAATGGTTGCTTTTATTTTGAAGGTTACGGATTTTTTTCCTGTTTTTTCATAGGAAATGCTCTCATCCCATTCCCGCGTGGTTTCTGTAGCGACCTGGAGGATAAGGTGGTTGTTATGGCGGGTATAGATGCCTTCATATACGTGGGTTTTGCCGCCATCGTCTCCATAAAATCCTGTTTCTAAGTAAAAATCGGTTTGGTTCATCCCAGGGGTGCCTAACCACAGGGAGACGTTTTCTCCCGAGCGGGCGCTCCCGCGCCAGGCGTATTTTCCCTTTAGCATTTTTCCAGAAGGTTTTTCCACGAGTTTGTTTGTTGAGGGTTTATAGGGCACGATGCAGGCAGAAAGGAGAAGGAGCGCGCTTACCCAGATGGTAAACGAGGGCAGGTGCATGGGTTGCCCAATGGCGCTAAGGATGTTGCTCATAGCTTTCATGGATGCTTTCGGCTAATAATTTTTTGGCGCGTACCAGCTTGATTTTAATGTTGTTTATAGGTTCTTGCAACCGTTCGGCTATTTCTTTGTAGCTGAGTTCCTGGAAATAGCGCAGGTTGATGACTTCCTGGTATGGGGGTTTTAGTTTTTTGATGCAACTGAGCAGTTTTTTTAGGTTTTGTTCAATAATTAGCTGGTCTTCTGCGGTGGGGCTATCGTCCATAACGTCAAATAACTCGTTGGTTTCTTCCTGGGTTTGAGGGACAGATGTATGGAGGATGTTTTTTTTTTGCTGTCGCAATAAATCTAAATACCTGTTTTTGGCAATGGTGATGAGCCAGGTTTTAAACTGGTAGCGCTCATCGAAGGTATGGATTTTGTCAAAGGCTATGGCAAAAGTGGTGATGGTTATTTCCTCGGCGTCGTTTTCGTTTTTATAACGCATGAGAAGATAATTATACACATCGTTCCAAAAGGTATTGAGCAGGAAACCAAAGGCTTTTTCGTCTCCTTTTTTAGCGAGTGCTATGTGTTTTTTTATGGATGCTTCCGGGTTACTCATAGGTATAATAGGCTTGAACTGGGGGCTGAAGGAGTGTATGGGTTGAGGCGGGCTGGGTTATAATCGGAGGCGTTGAATGTAAAGATACTAAAAATAAGAAACGGAAAGAGATTTCTCTCTGGGTTTTGGGCAATGGCAGGGGCTTTCTGTAAAAATACCGGCATAGCATTTTACCTGTAGTATGGGTTGTGAAATGATAAAAAATATGGGGCACTATAATGGTTTTTCATTCTTTCATTTTTTCCTGTAGAAAGTTTCGTTCCTGCCCGCCCAGGGAATAGGAAATTGCCCGGAGGCGTATTTTGTAGGCAGGGTCTGCCAGGAGTGCATCGAGCAGGCGCCGGGCTTTTGCGGCGAATTCCCCGGCAGGATGGAAACAGGCGTCGAGGAGGTCTTTTAAATTTTCTTGGGAAAGGGCTTTCAATTCATATAAATACTCAAATGCCGGCTCCCGTATTTCATAAGAATGGAAAGGGGCGGTATAGCTGGAAAGTTCGTCGTAAAAATTGCGTTGGCTTTCTTCTTCATAGCCGGGTGTTAGCAGGGCGAGCGAGAGCCATAGCATTCGTATATTTCCTGCCGGCAAGCCCCAAAGGTCTTTTGTTTGGTTTAGGTAAGATTCTCTGTAAGCCGGGAATTGACGCCATAGTTTGTAAAGGGCTGTTTCTATGGTAAGATAGCTTTTATCTTGTAGAAGCGATTCGAATCCTTCTTTTAGCTCCGGCGGAATGCTGTCTAATGTCATAGCTACAGCCTGGCGCTCGCGGGGGAGATGGCCGCTTAAAATTTGCCGGAAGAGGGTGAGGACGTCTGCGGAGTAGTTTCCTTTGCAACGGGTTATAATTTCTTTATTGAGAAAAGAGGGGTTGGTTGTAGAAAATTCTGCTAAGAGAGTGTCTATGCTTTCTGTTTCTTTTAGCGTTAAAAGTTTTTTTAGAGCTGGGTTTTTTCTGAGGCTTTGCAGGGCTTCTTCTTCAGGGAAGAGAGGGTTTTCTAACCAAGTGCGCCTGAAATGGACGAGGTTTTCGCCGCTGGTGCGTTCTATCTCTTCTATAAAATTGGCTGTGGTGGCTGTTTTAAAGCGGTATTTTTGCAGGTATTTTCGTATCGCTTTTTTAAAGGCGGCATCGCCCGTGCGCTCGCGCAGGGCGTGCAAAACCCAGCTTCCTTTCTCATAAAATGTGAGGCTTCCGGCGGCAGAATCTAATACCCGCTCTCCTTTTCCCTGCCGCGATTGCTCTATTAATGCCTCTGCAGAGTGGTATAACTGCTCATAATAATAATCTGTTCCAAAAACTGCTTGCTCTGCCAGCAGCGCATAATAGGTGGCAAAGCCTTCCTGTAGCCAGTGGTGTAGCCCGTTTTGGGCTGTAACCAAATTGCCAAACCACTGGTGGGCTAATTCGTGCGCCTGAACGTTTACATAATTCCAATCGGCAAATGCCGTGGAATCTATTACATAACTATCTGAGAAAATGGTGGCGGTGGTATTTTCCATGCCGGCATACAAAAAATCGCGCACGGGAATTTGTTTGTAGTTTTCCCAGGGATATGGCACACCCAGTTCCTTCTCTAAAAAATCGAAAATGGTTTGGGCATAGCGATAGGTAGGCTCTACATAAAGAGTATCCTGGGGGTAGTAGTATAAATGAATGGGTATGCCTCTGCGGGAAAACACGGTTTTTTGGGCGTATTCGCCTATGGCAATGGCTGCCAGGTAACTGCTCATAGGGTGTTTCATGCGAAATTGCCAGGTAACGAGGCTGTCTGTGTAGAGGGTTTGCATGAGTTTTCCATTGCCGGCTGCTTGCAGGCGCCTCGTATCTTCCTTGACGACTATGGAAAAGCGGGTATTGAAGATTAGTTTTTCATTCACATCATCAAAGCTGGGCAGCCAGTGGCTTGTATATTTTCCCTGCCCCTGCGTCCATACCTGGCGGTTTGCATTAGGGTATTCCCATCCCATAAAATACATGGCGCTGGTGGGGTTAACGCGGTATGTTACCCTTAGGTAATAGGTTTTTTTAGGAATGAAGGGATGTATAACAAAGATTTTTTTGCCTGAATTATGGAACTGAACGGGGGCGTTATTCAGCAATACTTCGCTGAAGGTCATATTGCGGGCGTCTAAAAAAACAGAATCGGTTTGTTGAAGGGGCTTAAATGTATAGGTTACTGTGCCGGTTACTTCTTTTTTATAGGGATTGATGTGTAGTTGGGCGTCGGCAGTTTTAAAATCTACCTGCCTGGTTTGTTGAGAGAATAACCAAATGGAATGGAAGGCTATAAGTATATGGCAGATAAGCGGTTTTTGGCTCAAGGGATGTTTTATTTCAGTAATATGATGTGTAAATGTAGCCTATTTTTTATATCTGGCATTTGCTCATAAAGAAAAAAGCCGTGTGTACAGGAACGGCTTTTTTAATTGTAAGGATATAAATTTTACTTAAAGAAACTGTTTGGTGTTTTGAAAAGCATCGCCTTTACGGGTAGTATAGTTTATTTTAAGAGCGTTTACTTTTCGCAATTCTTGTTTAATGTCAGAGATAAGCCCCATATTGGTTTCACCATCTACTTTAAGTGCTGTGGTGAGCACGTCTTGCAACTCTTGTCGTTTTTTGCCTCGTTCTATCAGTATATAGGAAGCTACATCTGAAACATTTGCAAATTTATCGTTGAGTTGAATTTTAGATTCTTTACCATAGGTTGATTGGTATCTTTCGTGGGGTTTACCGGCATATATATATATGATGCGGTCTTTTTTATCTAATTTTTGGGTTTGGTCTGCGTATGGCAAACGGTTTTCAACCATGAGGTCTTTATCTTTCATAACGGTTACCGTCATAAAGAAAAACAACAACATGAACACAATATCGGGAAGCGAAGCGGTGGATATCGCCGGCACGCCTCCGCTCTTTTTTTTGGTGAATTTAGACATGGCGCTATAAATTAGTTAATTACTTTTAGGTTCTGCCTCCGATATTTTTTGAGGATACATGTTCTGGATGCGTTCTAACTCGGGCTTGAGCCTGTCTTTCATGGCTTGAGAGGTTCGGGGGTCTTTAAATTCTGCTTCCATAATGGTATAATCTCTTCGGTAGAGGCGTTGGGCTTCCCGGTTACGCAATTCATTATAAGCGCCTACCAGCTCGTTCTGAACAGCGATATAGGTTTTATAGGAAGTTTCCCTGTCGTTTTGTAGGGATATAACGGCTGCGGTATGGGGATTATCGGAAGACTCAGGGTCTTTTTTCCCCCTGCAATAGTCGCACGCATCTTCTCCTGTGCCGCCTCCATTATCTAAAAATTCCATCGCCACTTTTCTCAGGTCTTTTAGCGGCACTAATTTTTCTTCTACCAACAACTGGTTGTTTTTGTTTACTACCACTTCCAGTATGTTTCTCTTTTTTATAACTATTTCCTGGTCTATTTGCTCCAAGGGCGGTAGTTTGCGGTCAATGCCCGCATCAATTTCAATAGTAGTGGTTACCAGGAAAAAGATAAGAAGCAGGAAGGCGATGTCTGCCATAGAACCTGCATTTACCTCTGGAACGGATCTTCTTGACATAACGTTACCTGTTTTTTAATGATTTTCTTATTCCATAGAAAGCCAGCAATGCGGCAGATAGGATGGCTAATATATAGAATACAATAATTGCGGTGCTTACCCACCTGGTGAGGCTTTCAGATGCCCCGGAGGTGGCGCCTTTACCTGAAATAAGGTAACTTACCACAACAATAACCAGAGCGCCTATGGCTACCATAAGGGCTCTTTTTAATTTTTTGGGATAAGTTACTAAAATTTTCAAGGCGAAAAAAACCGCCAATAAAACGGTTATTATTGTGAGCACGTAAGAAAAATAGAGCATAATGTCCATCCAAGGGTCTATATTCCGAACTAACAGAAAACAGAATAGCAAACTTATAGCGCCAAGGGCTATGAGAGCAATATTTACGAACTTTTGCATACGTAGCGCTTTAAGGGTTATTTTTTATAGTGTATGAGCATATCTACCAATGAAATAGAGGTTTCTTCCATATCGTTTACAATACCATCTATTTTGGCGATGATGTAGTTATAGAATACTTGCAAAATCATGGCTACAATCAACCCAAATACAGTAGTTAAGAGGGCTACTTTAATATCCCCGGCGATGAGAGAGGCGTCTAATCCCCCGGCACGGCTTATTTTATCAAAAGCCTGTACCATCCCGATTACCGTTCCGAAGAATCCAAGCATGGGAGCCAATGCAATAAATAGGGATATCCACGAAACGTTTTTCTCTAATTGCCCCATTTGCACGCCTCCGTAGGCCACTACCGCTTTTTCGGCGGCATCTACACCCTCATCTACACGGTCTAAACCTTGGTAGAAAATAGAAGCAACAGGGCCTTTGGTGTTCCTGCAAAGTTCTTTTGCTGCATCAAACCCGCCAGATTTGATGGCTTCTTCTACTTGCATGGTGAATTTTTTAGTATTGGTTGTCGCCAGATTGAGGAAAATAATTCGTTCAATAGCTACCGCTAAACCAATAATTAAACACAATAATATGGGGGCCATATAGGCGGGACCTCCTTCAATAAAACGTTCTTTAAGCACCTGGTGGAAGCTTTTGCTTTTTTCGGTGGCAACTTCTTCCTGTGATGCACCGGTATCTTGCAACAGAACAGCCGAGGCGCTGCTATAGGCAACTAATGTTGAAATTTCTTCGGATGCAGCGGGTATAACATTTTTTGCCCGAACGGTTGTGGTGCTTAGTACCAACAATGCGGCAACAACTAATGTAGAGAATAATCGTTTCATGTGTATTGAACTTATTTTGTTAGTTAATCGGGGTAAAAATACAAAAAAAATAACATCAGCTAAAAAAAGTTAAATTTTAACAGCAGAGAGGAAGGGATTCGAACCCTCGATCCACCTTTCGGCGGATACACACTTTCCAGGCGTGCGCCTTCGACCACTCGGCCACCTCTCTATACATACTACTTTTCGGAAAGCAAAATAACGGCTTTTTTTTGAGTGAGGAATAATTCAACCCCAAATTTTAAGTCATTTCACCCCTGAGGGCAGTTTCAAAGTTAGCTTTGATATTGTTTTTAGGAATTTTTTTGCCTAATAAGTACATCAATTTGGCAAGAGCGGCTTCGGTGGTTATGTCTTTTCCATTCAAAACGCCTGCTTTTTTAAGGTGCTGGCTGGTCTCATAGCGCCCCATTACCACGCTGCCGCCTGAACATTGGGTAACGTTTACAACGATTATTTCCCTGTCTATAGCTTTTTTGATGAGCAGATAAAACCACTTTTCCGTGGGGGCGTTCCCGGAACCGTAGGTTTCTAATACTACCGCTTCTATTTGAGGGTTATTGAGACTGCTTTCTAAAATAGACGGGTGTAAACCGGGGAAGAGCTTAATGAGGGCGATATTATTGTTTAGCGTTTTGTGTACGTGGAATTTTTTCGCCCTGTTGGATTGTAAGAGATATTCGCGGTTAATTTTCAGATACACCCCGCTTTCTGCAAGGGGCGGGTAGTTGAGTGACACGAAAGCATCAAAATGTTCGGCATTTATTTTAGTGGTGCGGTTGGCGCGATAGAGTTTATACTCAAAATAGAGGCATACTTCGGCGACTTTAGGGCGGTTATTTTCCCTAAGAGAGGCTATTTGGATGGCGGTGATGAGATTTTCTTTAGCATCTGTGCGCAAATCGCCGATAGGAAGCTGAGAGCCGGTGAAAATAACCGGTTTCGCCAGGTTTTCTAACATAAAGCTAATGGCAGAAGCAGTATAGCTCATGGTATCGCTTCCGTGCAGCACCACAAAACCATCGAAACGAGCGTAGTGAGTTTCTATTATTTCGGCCAGCTGCACCCAGTGAGCAGGGTTCATGTTAGAAGAATCGATGGGGGTTTCAAAAGAAACAGTAGCAATATCACAATCTAAATGCGAAAGCTCAGGGATACGTTTTAAAAGTTTCGTAAAATCGAACGGTCTAAGCAACCCCGTCTTGTAATCCTTCATCATCCCGATAGTCCCCCCGGTATATATGAGCAATACACTTGTTTTCAAGGTTACGAGTTTTTGTAGCTGAGAGCGTTTACTACAGGGTTGGCATACATAGACAGGAAACTAGATATAGCTATAGAATCGGCAGGAAGCGCCCGTTTTTTCAATCGTCTTTCAAATTGCTTTTTTTGGCTATGGGTGTATTTGTTAGAAAAAGTATGGGTTTTATAGAGCATATCATAAGCTATATAGTTAGATGGCCACAGCTTATATTGTTGATGGATGCGGGCATCTATAACCTCTGCTAACATCTGGAATTGTTTGTTGAGAGGCTCTCCTGAGTTTTTAATAATGTCTAATTCATGGCTCAACGGCTGGGAAACGGCGATGTGGATATGCCCTTTTTGACCTGATATGCCTCGTAAGATGGAATTAAAATCTTCATTGGCGCTTTTTTTATAGGGACGGTCATGGTGCTTGGCAATAAGTTCCGGCATTTTAAGAATATCTGTAGGGTCAAATTCATACGAAATAGCTACAGGCGTAAGCCGCGCTTTTTTCAAATATTCCATGGGTTGTTCCTCTGCGGCGGCCATAGCGAGCATTTTCAATACCCCGGGGTGGGTACGGTCGTCCCCATCTTTTGTTCTCCCTTCTCGTTGGGCAATCCAAACGGAACGCTCTTCTTTAAAAAGAAGATGCCCGATATAGTTTGATACCGATTTGGAACTTTGCAACATTTCGCGCGGGGAAAGGTTTCTCCGGATTAAAAAATTGCGATTGAGTTTAGACAACTCTAATAAAAAAGGTTTTTGCACTAAGTTATCGCCAATGGCCGATGCAGTGAGAATGAATTTTTTTTCAAACAACGCCATATTGAGCAGGGAAGTATCTAATACAATATCCCGATGGTTAGAAATGAAAAGATAGGGTGTTTGAGGGCTTAATTTTTCAAACCCGCTAACGGTGTAACCTTTGGAAGTTTTTTTCAACACATTCATCACGGCGTGATATATTACCCGCGTTTGAAAATCATGTATAGATGTACAGCCGTCTAATTGCTCCCAGATAACCGGCGCAGCAACTTTTGGAAAGGCGAATCGCAAAAGCGCTTTTACCATAGGATGGTGTCGTAACGCTTGTAACGCCTGCGGTACTTCGCTGTCTGAATAGGGTTTTATAACTTCAAAATCTTCCAATAAAACAGTTTTTCTCCTGCACAAATGAACGAAAATTTATTTATTTTAAATAAATAGGAGAGTGTAAGTCTTATCTATAAAGTATAAAATTATCTCATTTACAAGCAGTTGCATGTTTTTTAGACACGAAGGCAATAGAAAAAATAGTTCTGTTATAGTATAGATGCCATTTTTTTGAAGGTATAGCGAATGCCTGTTTACCGCATGGGTTTGATTTTCCCGTTGGGCTGAATTGTATAGGTTTGTTTTTCAACAGTAGGCTCATCGCCCTCATAGGTTATCGTTTCAACAATAATCCTTGTAGCAGAAAGGTCGCTTTCCTTTCGTATCAGGGATTCTGCTATTTCATCATACGCTATATCCAGCGCATCAATAATGGCATAATCCTTATCATACGTAATCAACGTACTGAATAGTTCAAAATCTCCTTGCTGGCGACAAATAACAAGAGCGGTATAGGTATCTGAGAGGTTAATTTTATAATTAAAGGCAAAACCAGCGGCGTCTTTGTAGCGGGTTCTCAATTTTAATTCTGCAATTTGTTCTTCACTCAGTTTGTGGGCGAAAGAGAACGTATCAAAATTAGTAGAATCTCGTAACGGCAACATTTTAGTAGGTATATCCTGTACATACCCATCTATCTTACGGGTAGCTTCGGTTGAAGAGTTCTTTTTTTTTGGGGTGCAACTTACAGCAGCCAGTACGAAAGCCGCTAAAAAAAGGGAAGCTATTTTCATGATAAAAGTTGATTAGAGATTATTTTTACAGGTTGTTTAGGTTATAGTTGAATATAGAATAATAAACAAAAGTACCATAAAACTTCTGAATAAAGCCAATTTTACTACCATAAATTGCACAAGGAATAAGTGTCAGAAATGATAAAAAGCGTTCTCTATATGCTCCAATTCATACTGCTCGCCGTTTTTTATAATAGCCATTACATCAAACCGCACCTCCACATCTAACCCATGCACCCCAATGTATTGGTCGGTGGCGGCAACCATAGATTTAATTTTTTTAGCTGTTATAGCATCTTTAGGATTTTCAATAGCGTTAGCACTTCGCAATTTCACCTCTACCACCGCCAGCAGCTTTTCTTTGCGGGCAATAATATCTAACTCCGCTTTTTTAAAGCGATAATTTCGCTCTAAGATAGCGTAGCCGTTTTCTATCAAAAAAGCCGCTGCCAGTTCTTCGCCCTTTCTACCCAGTTCGTTGTTTTGCCCCATAAAACAAATTCAAAAAATACATCCCGTTTTTATAAACTCACTTAGCGCCCCTCCCTTTCCTTTTACATTAACCTGCCAGCATATTTTATATATAAAATATATCCGTTCAATTTTTAGAATGCACTATCTGTTCCCTCCTTTGTATTTTCCTGCATGGCCTGTTATGCTTTTATTGAAAAGGAGAGTTGTAAAGTAAAAAAACCCGGGCGCAAACCCGGGCTTTTCAAAACAACTTATAAACCCTGCTATGAAAAAACTATTTACAAAGAATAAATAGTTAGGGCAAAGATAAAGAGATGAAACCAACCAAGAGTATGGTTTTTCCGTAAAATTTTGAAAATTTTTAACCCAGGGGAATCTTGAGTACTCGGACATTAAAATCGGTGATATTCTAACCTGTCAACTCTAAATTCAGAATTAACTTCGCGCCCCCGCGCCTTTGCGCGAACTTCTTTTCCAAGCAGAGACCGCCAAGCCGCAGCGAACATTCATACCTCTGAATTGGTAATTTATTTTGTGAACGTTGCACCTTCTTTGTGTGCTTTGTGGTTGAAAAAGAAACCACTAAGAACAGCAAGTTTTTACACAAAGGCCACAAAGAAAATTCTGAATTATCAATTCAAAATTCAGATTTTTTTGCTACGCTGGAGTTTTATAACCTCCCATAAATATATCCAATTCATAATTGATTTTTATATATCCATATCAAACCGGCCGTCTGTAATTTCGATGGTATTGCCGTGGATATCGGTTACCGTAAACTCAAAGGTGCCCGAAATAATACCAGCTTCAGTATCTAACTTGGTGATGGTGCCCGGGTTTTCTTCTGTGGTGGAAACATAGTCTAATCCTAGGCTATACCTCCCAGAAATATTTCCCGGGCCGTGTGAAATTAGCGAATAGGTTCCTTCGGCAAGCGGTTCGGGCATCTCTGTAGCGAAGATATAAATAAATTCTGTATCTCCCCCCCCCCCCCCTCCTGGCAAATATTGACAAGCCATATTTTCCATTATAAAGGATATAAGAGGCGGATAAGACGGGCCCGCCCAGAGGGCTGCCGCTGGGTTTAAAGACTTCGCCGTTTACAAGACAGCCAAAGGTATTGGCGCCGGTTTGGGTGGCGGGCGGCAACTGGTCTATGGGAGCGGGTTTTTCTTTTTCGCACCCGGCGGCTAAGAAACTTAGGGCTATAACAGCTATGCTAAAGGTTTTAAAGGTAGTTTTCATGGTTTTTATTGTTGAATGGTACAAAATTTTAGTAATTATTGCTGTCTTTGGAGCAGCTAAGATAGTATTTAACAAGTACGATGCAAGAGAAAGAGAAATCATTTTTAGTTTTTTATCATTTTAGTTGTTTCGTAGTATAGAACGCCGCAGCGAATTGACTTTGCGCCTCCGCGCCTTTGCATGAACTTTTTTTCCACGCAGAGGCTGTCAAGTCGCAGCGAACATTTATACCTCTGAACTGATGATTTACTTTGTGAACGTTGCACCTTCTTTGTGTGCTTTGTGGTTGAAAAAGAAACCACTAAGAACACTAAGTTTTTACATAAAGGCCACAGAGAAAATTCAGAATTTTTTTTGATTTTTTGACATACAGTTCTATTCATACTTCTGAATTGATAATTCATAATTAGTTGGTAAGAAGCATCTTTTTCGTATCTATTACCTGTCCGTCTGCGAGCAGCGCATACAGGTACATGCCCGCGGGGAAGCGCCCGCCCGAGATTTCTACCGAAACCTTGCCACGCTCATTTAGCGGATAGCTTGCCAACGCTACGCCCTGGGTGCTATACACCACTATCGTAGCCTGCTGCACGCTTTCGGGAAGCTGGGCGACAATGATGGTGGTTTGGTGAAACGGGTTCGGGCTGTTTTGCTGCAACTCAAAACCCGCCACAGCAAGGCTATCGGTAGCGGGTGCGTCTATCTGCGATTTTACCCCGCCGCCAGGCTCCGAAAATTTCGGGATACCACCGCCCGGGGCGGGTTGCAGACCGCTACCTCCCCCGCCTGCCGGCGAGGGGTGCGTCACGTAGAGCGAGCGGGCGCCCCCGCAACCACACGCATTTACGCCCGCTACCTGCACGGAACCGTTGTATTTGCCCCAGCCCGTAAACACTTGCACCGCCTGCGTAGTAGCCGTGGTGAGTTTTTGCCACTGGTTGCCCAAGTAGTCATACGAGGCTACGGTTTGGTAAGCCCCCGGCAAAAACCATTGGTACGACGTAGCGCCGGGGGCAGTGCTGCCCTGGTAATTGACTAAGGCGCCGGTAACTACGGTGGTGGGCCCGCTGAGGGCAGGTGGGGTGGCGGGGGCGCCTACCCAGATGTTTTTAGTAACCTCCAGGACGCGGTCGCAGTCGTCTGAGGAGATGCTGGCAGTAAGGACAATGGCTTTGCGGTAGCCGTTTACAGCGGTAAGGGTGGCGCTGCCGGCGGCGGTTGCCAGCGTTACGGCGTTGGGGTCGCTTACCGACCAGTTTACCGTGGCATCGCCGAAGACGAAAACGCTGTAATTACCCGCTCCGCAAAGTAGGCCCGGCCCGGAAATGACGTTGTTACACACAAAAGCGCAGTTAAAAGCCACCGGGGCGTTGTTCAACTCATCGGCTAACCAGTCACCGGTACGCCAGTTCAGGGACAAATGCTGTTCGTTATCCGTTTCTACGCCGCTGCCGGTGAGGTACGAGGTAGTAAAATTGGCGAACGGAATCACTTTGGGCGGCACCGGCGGCGTTTGGGCGGTGTAGGAGGTGAGGTAATCGGCGTGCGTAAGGGGAACGGCACCCAGCCCCAGGTCTAAGGCGCTGGGTACGGGAATAAAGTTGAAGCCGGGCGCTACCGAAAGTTCAAATCCATATTCTGCAAACAGTTCCAGCCAGATGTCTTCTCCGGCGCCTTCCAGGGTGCCTACCGGGGTGGCGTAGAAGCCACCGGGGTAGGAGTCGTATGCCAGGTTGCCGGCGGGCGAGTTATAGGAACGGTCGGTAAGGGTCAACGAAATGGGCGCTACCCACAACAGGGTCTTGGTAAAGCTGATTTCGCCCTGGTAAACGTTGGCGGGGCCGTTGGCGGATAAAGCCCGCGCCCGGAAGTCGAACTCTATTTTGGAGTTCCCGGGCAAGATACCTAACAACAAGGCGGGCTCGTTAAGGAGGTCGGCTAAGGATACAAAAAGACCGATATTAAACCCGGGAAGCAAGATACGGGCGGCTGTTAAAATCAGGTCGGTAAGTCCGCCGGTACTGCCTTCGCCCTGCAGGCTCAGCAGCGTAGCGCCGGGGGCTATTTCTTGTCCTACCGCGCAGTGGCTGCCGTTGCTCAGGGCGATGTTGCGGGTTTGCTGGGGGTAGCCCAGCGCCTGCAACTCGGCCTGCCAGGCGGTGTGGGCAGAATTGTCCATGCCAAAGTTGCTGCTGATGTAGTAGTGCAGCAGCTGGCGGGTGGCGGGGGCGTTTAGCAGGGTTTGTACATTTCCCAGTTCCAGGTCGTTGTCCATCACTGGGATGGAGAAGTCACCCAGCGGGGTGTCTATAAACTGGTCTATGAGGTGGCGCACGGCGTATTGGAAGCCGATAGGTACGTTGGCGCCCTGGTGGGGAGCATCTTGGCTGATGTAGAGCCAGGTGTCATGAACCTCGCCCCGGTTTTCCATATCGCGCAGGGCATAGCGGGCAATGACCCCGCCCATGCTCTGGCCCCATACCACATTGGGCTCTACGCTGCCGGCAAGGGCTTTTCGCTGGTTTACCCAGTGGATTACCTCCTCCAGCGCGTAGGCATTGCGCTGCAGGTAGTCCGTACCGTTGGCCCAGTTTACATACACAATATCGTAATCGTTGGGGCTGTTGTTTCGCAGTAAATCTCGTAGTTCATTACTATCTGATAAAAAAATAATCCTATCAAATGAAGAATAATCCGTATCGCCCAGTCGGCTGGGTTCGCCAAAGAGGCCGGTATCAAAACCTTCCGCCACAATAAGCGGTTTGCGCATCTGGCAATCATCGCTGCCATAGGCAATCTGCAGGTCGGCGGTGGCGCCATCGCCTAAGTAGAGCCGGGTGGCGCTGATAGAGAGTTCTTCTATACCGCAAAAGGGATTGCGGGCTTGTATGTTTTCGGGGACGGGAACGCTAACCTGTATTTTGGAACGGCTGTACAACTGGGCGCCGCTGCTAAGGCTGAGCCGGAACGTCCAGGTATAAACGCTTTCCTGGGCATAGACAGCCGAAGCGGTTCCTCCGATGGGCAGCGGCTGGTAGCCCTGCCCATCGCCCATGTCCACCGCCAGGCTTTGCACCTGCGCGGCCTGGTTGGTGTACCAGAGTTCGGCGGGCAGCTGTATGCTTACGGCGGCGCCCCGCACAGTGCTCACCGGCGCGCTTACCGCAAATGTGCTGAGGGTTTCGTAGGGGTTTTGCCACACGCCGCTGTTGTATTTGTCTAAGTATTGGTTGTTTACTACCTGTATTTTGTTGGTGGCCAGCGCATTGGCTTTTAGCCGGCTGTAGGTGTAGTACAGCCCGCTCAGCACAATGGCGGGGGTTTCGGCGGTTTTTTGCTGGGCTATCCGGGTGTTCCATCGGTTGTTGAACTCGGCCGGGGCGTACAGCCCGGGTACGGTGTTTTGCACCCGCGCCATCAGCAGCGTATTGTAGATGGCTTTGTAGGGCCGGATGTGGAGGTAGTTTTGGTCGCTAAGCGTGCCGTTGTAGGCGGGAACTTCGGTAAACTCCAGGGCGTAATCTAACAACAAGCCATGCGGCACCCGGGGTTTTTCCAACTGACCCAATACGGCGTTCAATGCATCGGCTGCCCCGGTAGCTACCGTTTGGGCATGACTGTAGTAGCCTGCAATGAGCAGGAGAAGTAGAAACTTTTTCATGGTTAAGATGTTAATTGATTTTTATATATCCATATCAAACCGGCCGTCTGTAATTTCGATGGTATTGCCGTGGATATCGGTTACCGTAAACTCAAAAGTTCCCGAAATAATACCGGCACCCGTATCTAACTTCGTAATCACCAAAGTGCCGGGGTTTTCTTCTGTGGTAGAAACATCGTCTAATCCTAGCTTGTACGCCCCAGAAATATTTCCCGGACCATACGAAATTAGCGAATACGTTCCTTCGGCAAGCGGTTCGGGCATCTCTGTAGCGAATATAGCAATAACCACCATATCCCCTCCGCCCCCCCGGGAAGCGCCTATTGACAAACCATATTTTCCATTATAAAGTATGTAAGAGGCAGAGAGAATAGGCCCGCCCAGGTTGCTACCGCTGGGTTTAAAGGCTTCGCCGTTTATGAGGCAGCCAAAGGTATTGGCGCCGGTTTGGGTGGCGGGCGGCAACTGGTCTATGGGGGATAGCTTTTCTTTTTCGCACTCGGCGGCTAAGAAACTGAGGGCTATAACAGCTATGCTGAGGGTTTTAAAGGGTTGAAAATAGAACACCCCCTGCCCCCTCAAGGGAGAATGGGTGGTGGTTTTGGTAAGTGTTTTCATGAGTGGTTGGTATGAGGAGTTAAAGATAGAGAAAAACAATGCATTTTCATATATAGATGCAAAAACCTGAAAAAGGTTGCGTGGAAAAAAGGAGAATTTTAAAGAATAGGACAAAAGAGAAAGGGAAATGGTTTTCTCTTTAAAAACATCATTCGGGAGTATATACCTTATGTGTTCCCAGACTAAACACCAACCCAACTCCTACATAGGATTCTTTAGAGAGGTTTCCGGTGAGTTTGAACCCGGCGCCTGCGCTGAAAGCAGGAGAACGGAGCGCCTGGCCGGCTTCATAAAATATCTTTTTACGGGATTTAAACCACTTTATGTTTACTTCAAACGGAAACCCTGCATAACGGACGTCTGTTTTTTCAGAATAATCTATGTGTCGGTTATAGGAAATGCCGGTGGAAATGCTCAATGAATAACCTGCTTTTTTTATATAGCGCCTGCCATACAAAAAGGAATATTCATACATGGTCTCTTCAATAATTACCAAAGAAAAGAGGGTAGGCTTTTCTTCCCATCGCACTTTTGCAATTTCTGAATAACGAAAGGAGATGAGATGATTTTTAAATTGATAGTTAGGCTCAAAGCCCCACAGAAAGACTTTTCCTAAAAATCCTCCTGCAAAACCTTCCACATACGGGACAGGATTCGGTTTTTCCGGCATAGGTTCTTGTGCGCAAACCTGTCCGCATGTAAAACAGGCAAGGAGTAGAAGTTGTATTTTTTTCACGCTTCCGTTTTGCGATAGATGCCAAAAAGCGAAAAAGATTGCGTGTGCGGAGCAACTCTTTATGTGTACGGGCTATTCTTTCTTGACCGGTATGAAGGGGAGAAGCAGGCTACAAAGAGTGCGGCGCTAAAAAAATATTATGGGTTTATGTACTCTTTCTCAATAAAATATTGTACAATGGCCTCTTTCATTAAAACAGACTGCTCGCCAGGCTTTAATGTGGGGAGCTGGGCTTTTACCTTGTAATGCGGCCAGCCATCGGCATCCCGGGTATAAAATTCATAATATCCATAAGGCTCTAATAGTCTGCATACGGCAATGTGCATGAGGTCTAACTTTTCATCTTTTTTAAATTTCCGCTTCAAATGCCCCAACTCTTGCACCCCCACCAGGTAGATGATGCCTTCTACGTTTAACTCTTCTCCATCGCTAAATTGTTCTGATAGTTTCTTCACCAGCAATTCCCATTGTTCGCGGGTCTTTTGGTCTCTTGCCATACTTCTTTTCGTGGAATGTTGAGGCAAAAATACAAACTTACTGTGGGCGAAAATTTTCTATTTGTTAGAATTTAGCGATTATACCATTTTTATTTTGTAATGTTGTATATAGGTTCGGCAGAAAGGGCTCACAGATAACGCTGATATAAACGGATAGTCATGGAATTATATGATTTCATTTTTTAATACAGGATTATGAATGTTTTAGATGCGATTATCGGCGGCTTGCTTGTATGGGGGATAATTCGTGGGTTTATGAGGGGTTTTTTTATGGAAATAGTAGCCCTGGTTGGCTGGGCGCTGGCGTTTTACGGGGCTTTTTACTTTTCGCCCCGCCTCGGCGTTTTTCTTTCCCGGTACGTGGAATGGGATGAAAAATATGTGTATCTGTTGGCTTTCTTCCTCGCTTTTACAGCTATTATTTGTGGTAGTATGGTAATAGGTCGTTTGTTAACCAAACTGGTTGAAGCGATAGCCCTGGGAGTATTTAACCGCTTGTTAGGAGCGGTTTTGGGCGGCTTAAAGATGGCGCTTATTGTAGGTGCATTGATTCTTTTAGCAGAAAAAATAAGCCTCTCGCAGGGTATTTTGAAAAAAAAGACGGTAGAAAATTCAGGGTTATATAAGCCCGTTAGAGCATTTGGAAATTTTGTCTTTTCAGGGATTATGAAACACTATGAAGAGCATTACAGGCAGGATTAGCGGCGTTTCACACGCACTGCTTCGGGCACTAAGCTGGTATAGTCGCCTCCATTGCGAATGACGTCTCGTATAATGGAAGAGCTGATATAGGATTTTTCAGGAGCGGTGAGAAAAAACACGGTTTCTATTCCCGAAAGTTTCTGGTTAATATGGGCAATAGCCTTTTCAAACTCAAAATCGCCTGGGTTTCGGAGTCCTCTTACTATAAAGGAAGCGTTTTGCTGTTTGCAAAAACTTACTGTAAGCCCCTGGTAGGTGAGAATGCGAATGCCGGGTTCGCCGGCAAACGTTTCGGTGAGAAAATGGGTTCGCTCTTCTAAGGAAAACATATATGTTTTCTCTACGTTAATGCCAATCGCAATAATAATCTCGTCGAACAGGGAAAGCGCACGTTCAATAATATCGCAATGCCCTAACGTAAGTGGGTCGAACGACCCGGGAAAAACGGCTCTTTTCATATACGTGAATGGTTAGATGAGAGCGCCATAATAATGGCATTTTCAAAAAGTTCGGGTAACGAAATCCCCGCCTGTAGCGCCTGCTGGGGCAAAATACTTTCTGCCGTGAGCCCTGGAACGGTGTTTACTTCCAGCAAATGAGGCTCGCCTTCTACCAGGATATACTCACTCCGCGAAAAACCTTCCATACGGAGGGATTTATACACTTGCTTAGCGATTTCGCGCACCCGTTGTGCGTAGGCTTCGGGCAGGCGCGCGGGCGTAATTTCTTTTGATTTACCTAAATACTTAGCCTCATAATCAAAAAAATCGTTTTCCGAAACAATTTCGGTAATCGGCAACACTGTTATAGCACCTTTATAGGTAATAACCCCAACAGAAACTTCTGTACCTTCCAGGAACGATTCAATAATAATTTCGTCATCTTCTTTAAAAGCTATTTCAATAGCCGCCGCCAGTTCTTCCTTTTTATATACTTTGCTCACCCCAAAACTGCTGCCAGACTGGTTGGGTTTCACAAAACAAGGTAAGCCTACCCGTTCTGTAATAGCAGTTGCATCAACCACCTCTCCCCGATTCAGGTAATAGGAAGTAGCTGTTTTAATACCATACGGTTTCAACACCGATAGTAAATCGCGCTTGTTAAAAGTAAGTGCTGCCTGGTACATGCCGCAACTGGTATGCGGAATATCCAGCAACGCCAGGTAACCCTGCATATAGCCATCTTCTCCCGGGGTGCCGTGAATGGCGTTAAAAACACAATCGAACACTATCTTACGGCCATCAACCATTACTGAAAAATCAGCCCTGTCCAATGGGAATTCAACCCCTGCATCGTTTACATACACCCATTTCTCTCTGAAGATATGAATGCGGTGAGGGTTGAATTTGTCCTTATTCAGGTTTTTATAGACTACTTCGCCACTTTTCAGCGATATGGCATATTCGCTGGAATAGCCGCCCATAATAATAGCGATGTTTTTCTTCATAAAAAAATCTTCAAAAAATCACTCAAAAATATCATTAAATCCGCTAAACAAAAAACAATGCCTGGTTTTATGTTTAAAAAACCTGCTATTCTGATGGGATATATAGGTGGGACTGCATTTGCCTGTTTTCTTTCTTGAAATATTGCATAATTGGAGTTACATTTGCCAAAAAAACACCATGATAAAAAAGCGAATTACTGTAGCCAAAGGAGATGGCATAGGCCCTGAAATCATGGATGCTACATTGGCTATTCTGCAAGCTGCCGGCGCTCAGATAGAGATTGACGAGATTGAGGTGGGCGAAAAAGTATATTTGGCGGGGATTGACACGGGTATTGCGCCAGAGGCCTGGGGTACCATACGACGAAATAAGGTTTTTTTAAAGGCCCCCATCACTACACCGCAGGGAGGCGGCTATAAAAGCCTTAATGTTACTACGCGGAAAATGCTGGGCTTGTATGCCAATGTGCGCCCGTGTAAGAGTTATTACCCTTACGTGGCTACCCGACACAAGGATATGGATTTGGTGATTATCCGCGAAAATGAGGAAGATTTATACGCCGGTATTGAACACCAGCAGACCGATGAGGTAGTACAATGTCTAAAACTGGTGAGTCGCCCGGGGTGCGAAAAAATTATCCGCTATGCGTTTGAATATGCCCGGCAATATGGACGAAAAAAGGTAACTTGTTTTACTAAAGATAATATTATGAAACAAACAGATGGGTTGTTTCACAAGGTATTTGATGAGATGGGAACGGAATACCCGGATATAGAAAAGGAGCATTGGATTATTGATATAGGGGCTGCTAAAATGGCAGATACGCCAGAGGTGTTTGATGTAATTGTTACGTTGAATCTTTACGGTGATATTATCTCGGATATTGCAGCGCAAATAGCCGGTTCGGTAGGCTTGGCGGGGTCTTCTAATATAGGTGAATCATGCGCTATGTTTGAAGCCATACACGGTTCGGCCCCCCCGGCGGGCGGGGCAAAATATGGCAAACCCTTCGGGGTTGTTGCAAGGTGCTATCCTGATGCTGAACCACATTGGGCAGGGAGCGGTTGCAGCGAAAATTCAGAATGCGTGGTTAAAAACGCTGGAAGATGGTATTCATACTTATGATATTTATGAGGAAGGGGTGAGCAAAGAAAAAGTGGGTACGCGCGAGTTTGCCCGGGCGGTTATTGAGCGATTGGGAAAACAACCTGCCACGTTTGCGCCGGTGAGCTATACCGTTTCCGGGGAAATAGCTTTAAAAACCTATCAAAGAAAAGAGGCGCTTAAAAAAGAATGCGTGGGGGTAGATGTATTTATAGACTGGAAAGGATATGATGCTGACGCGTTGGGGTTGCTGATTACCGGGTTGAATACTAAAAATCTACAGTTGAATATGATTAATAACCGGGGTATTAAGGTATGGCCCCAGGGGGTTAAAGAAACGTTTTGCACTGACCACTGGCGTTGCCGGTTTACCCGTGTTTCTGAAACGGTGGTTACCATGCAGGATATTCTTGAGGTTCTTACAAAAGCCGCCGAAAAGGGCATAGAGGTTATTAAAACAGAAAATCTCTATTATTTTGATGGAGTGCGGGCGTTTTCTGTGTAGCGGAAGAATGTTTATATTTTTATATTACAAATTATAGGTTGCAGGTTTGTAAGCAAGCGTGTTTGTATGAAGGAGGTGTGATAGTGGATAGAAGTATACTCGTATCTCTTATGATTCTGCAGGCAAAAGATTAGTCTTCTGCTCACGGATAGATTTATAAAGGAATTTTCCGGGTGCTACAACGATGGTTTTAATAAGAAGGGGTTATAGACGGAAATTGTTCCAAATTTTTTCAGTAGTGCTACTTCATTATTTTGAATATGCTCTGCACGCATTATTTCCTGAACTTTTGGCTGATTTAGCCCGGGAATACGGTAAGAGAAAAACGGCCATAACCGGCTGCTTCGATATTCTTTGCCAGTGCTCGGAAAATCAATTAAAGGAGCAATTTCTTTTTGCTGACGAAACTCGTCGGTGTATGAAAATTTCCACTCTCCTTCTTTGATGGAGAGAACACCAATGGAAAGTTCTTTATACATTAAAACAAACTCTGCATTTTGATTTGCGGGTGTAGCAATATCTTCCTGTCCTTCAGACTTCCAGATTTTATGTATAAATTTCTTTATCATATTTCTTCAATTTAATAGTTTACCAAATTCAGCAAACCTATACGTAAGATATCGGAGAATACTATCTTTTCGTATGTCTGAAATTAACGTATTGAACTCTGTTTTAAGTAACTTTTCCGCTTTCCCGAGATTGTCTTCTGAAAACAATGTTTGTGCTTTTTCAAAACCACAGTCGTCATTCATAATCAGTCTTTCCACCATTTCACAATGGTTAATTTCCTTCTCATTGTCCCAGCCGATTTTGGGTTTTGTATTGGTATGGTATTTAATGATAAATTTATCTACTTGGTTTTTGTCTTTATGCAAAGATAGTAATTTTTTTTCATCTACGTTCCAGAATAACCCTCTGGCTGTATCATATATAGGTGAGAACACAGGTTTGTGCAAACTGCGTAGGTGGCGCACCACTCCCCAGTTAAAGAAGTGGCGGTCATTATTCCCAACAATAGCATCAAATAACAGGAGATCAACAAGACTGCCGTTTATATTGAGAACCTCTTCGGGAAACACCGAACCAATGGCATTTTTAACAAATTGTAACGAGAGTAATTCCTGGCTCCAGCCTTGCTTATCAATTTGTTCAATTATGGCTGAATTATCTTCTTGCAAGTATCTCGAAAGTATATCAGCACCGTGAACCAATTCTTGTTCAGGTTTCAGGAAATATTCACTGCAAAATCTAACCTGTCTTGATATAACATATAATTTTGAATCTGCCATTCTGAAACCCCATTCCTGTCCTAACCTTGTCAAAAGATGTTCAGTAATAGATTCCATAGGGTACCATTTATGCCCGATTTTAGAAATGTAAGGAATCCAGCTTTTTCTGTTTTTTTTCTTACACCTACCATATTCATACACTTTGATAAAATCTTTTGGGGCATCGCCCGATAAGCTTTCAGGAGAAACAATATACTGATGTCGTTTAAGGATTCTAACCGATTTATCATAGAATAGTGCTTTCTCATTACTATATTTTTTGATAGGGGCAGGTTGTGCTTTATATGACCCGATAAACCTTTTCATTACGTATCTTCAGTAAATTGCTATTTCTTCAATATATCTCACGCCAATTTGTTTTCAAAAAGGATATTTCTTGAATTGATAATTTTCTCCTGAGACCTCACGAGTTTTTAAAACCAGTGAGGTCTTCTCTAAAATCAATACGTTATTTCAAACCACATATCAGTATCAATCAAACGTTAATCGATATATGTCGTCTATTTTAGATGTGTCGCTCATGGTAACGTTCAGGTCTTTTATGATGCCATTTTTTAGCCCATATACCCACCCGTGAAGTTGAAGGTATTTGCCCGCCTTCCACTTTTTCTGCACAATAGAGGTTTTAGCCAGGTCGCGAACCTGTTCCATTACATTCAGTTCCACCAAACGGTCAAAGCGCGCCAGCTCATCGGCAATCGCATTGAGTTCCGCACGGTTCATCCGGTACACATCTTTAATATGACGCACCCATTTGTTAATAAGCCCCAGCGAGCGGGTACTCATAGCCGCCTGCACGCCCCCACAGCCATAGTGCCCGCATACAATAACGTGTTGTACCTCCAGCACATTTACTGCATAGTCTAACACAGAAAGCATATTCATATCGGTATGCACCACCATATTGGCAATGTTGCGGTGAACAAAAATTTCCCCAGGCTTGGTACCTGTTATCTCGTTGGCTGGTACGCGGCTGTCTGAGCAACCTATCCATAATACAGGCGGTCTTTGCAAGTTTGCCAGATTGGTAAAAAAGTCGGGATTTTCGCGCACCCGTTCAGCCGCCCAATTGCGGTTATTTTCAAGGAGTTTTTTATAAAAATCGTTCATACTATATGATTTTCTTTAAAATAATTAATAATCCACGAAAGACATTTTTCAAAATCTTCAAATACTTGTTCCTCTGGTACTAAATTAGGAATAATATCAATAGTCTGCATGAGGTAGTTGGGTTGTTTTTGAAGACCCACTAACAAGATTTTAATATCTGCCTTTGCTAAATCTACAAAAACATCTTCTATAGCGTTGAGCCCCGATTGATCCATATACGGAACCTTGTCCATGCGAATTACAGCAATGGAGGCAGTTTTAGGTATCTGCGCCGCTAATTGCTGGAAATGAGTGGTAAAACCAAAAAACAAGGGACCATCCAGGTGTTTAATGAATACTTCTTCTTTGAATTGTTGCGGTAGCCCCGCCTCATCTACCCATGAGTTTTCAACTGTGAGCGGCTCTACCCGTGATTGAGTGGCGGTAACGGAAGCCATTTTTTTCATAAACATTAGCGAAGAAATTACCAGCCCTATTGCTACGGCATACAATAAATCCCAAAAAACAGTCAACACCATCACCAGCAACAATACCACCGCATCGGTACGAGGCATTTTCGGGAGCGCCCTTATCCCCTTATAATCTATTACCCCGATACCCACCGTGATGAGAATTCCTGCCAGCGCGGCTGCCGGTATAGTAGAGGCTAAGGGGCCTAAGACAAGCAGTGTGAGTAATAATATCAGGGCTGCCATCATTCCAGATAGGTTGGTTTTGCCGCCCGACTGGATATTTACTACGGTGCGAATGGTAGCCCCGGCGCCGGGAATACCCCCGAAAAGCGCCGCTATACTATTTCCAATGCCTTGCCCCACTAATTCCCGGTTGCTGTTGTGTTTTGTTTTCGTCATATTATCTGCCACCACTGAAGTAAGTAATGAATCTATAGCTCCCAGGAGGGCGAGTGAAATCGCCATGAAAATATAGGGCGAGAACTGACTCCATGAGAAACCAGAAAAAATATCCAGGTGCAATTTGGGGAAGCCGCTTGGAATTTGCCCTATGGTTCTCACTGAAAGCCCACCCCATGCCGCTATGCCTGAAATAAGAAGCAGCGCTACAAGAGTGCTGGGTACGGCACGGGTGATTTTTTTAAAACCATAAATAATGCAAATTGTAGCAAGCGCCAGGAAAAATTCTATCCACCGGATGCTCTGCAACGCCCCGGGAAGGTATTTAAGTGCCCCCACAACCCCCGACGAGTCTCGTTGCACAAGCGTGCGAGCTTCCTGTATTACCTCTTCCTGGCTTATTTGTTCGGCTCTGCGGGCGGTTTCCCGGAAATCTTCCAAGACTAAAAGCCCTTCTTTCGCTTCGTCTTTCAGTATTTTTTCCAGCCATACCTCTTCGGCCTGCGCTTTAAAAGTATTTACTAAGGTGCTGTCTTCAGCCGGGGCATAGCCCGCCAACGGCAATAACTGGGTAATGAGGATGATAACGCCAATGCCTGTCATAAACCCCGATACTACCGGGTAAGGAATGTAGCGAATGAGGCTGCCTCCTTTTATCAATCCAAAACCTACCTGGAATAATCCGGCTAAAAAGAATACCAGTAAGATAGTAGGCAGCGCTTTTTCCACATTCCCTTCATTTAGCTGTACAATACCAGTTATAATAACCATGCTCACAGCTGTCATGGGAGCCGTGGGCCCGCTTATCTGTGTGGCGGTGCCTCCGAAGAGAGCGGCAAAAAACCCGATGAAGATAGCCCCATATAAGCCTGCTGAGGCGCCTAACCCGGATTGTAAGCCAAACGCCAGCGCTAAGGGAAGGGCTACAATGCCAGCAGTGAGTCCGCCAAAAACGTCGCCTTTAAAGTTTTTAAAAAGAGATTTCATTATGAATTTAAATAGGGTGTAAAAGAATTATAAATTTTGAGTGCTGCTTTGGGGCCGCAGTGTTATAGGAAATCGGGAGGGGGTGAACTGGCGGGCTTGTATGGATGAAGATACCGGGGAAAAAGATAAAAGAAACCGCCGGTAGCAGTTCCTCGTAGTATCCACCTATCCATCTCCGCTTCTATGAAAAATGTATTTTCAGTATCTTCTGATTCTCCATCCCAACCATTATCTGTATGACAGGATATGCTTAGTTGGGTTGAGGAGTAATGCCAGTTTTTTAAGCCGAATGAAAAACAGCTATATGTTGCTATTACAATAGCGGCAGTACAGGCGTATAGCTGAGAATTATTCTTGAAATGGCTGGATTTTATGGAATGCTGCACGTACAAATATATAAATTTTTTAGGTATTGTATCTCAACAAGTAGCTTTACCTGTACATTGGCGCACACAGGAAAATGAAACCAGGGGTTGGTAAGGGCTTTTATTTGTTTTGTATCTTCGCTATTGTGAATGGGGGGATATTGTGAAGAGCTTTAACAGACGACCCAGGAAAGATGATACGACTTGAAAGATTTACGAATGAGCATTACGGCGATTTAATTGCGTGGGTGGTTAATACTGAAATATTAATGCAATTTGCGGGCGACGGGTTTGTATTTCCACTAACAGCGGAACAATTAGATGTGTATTTACAAGATAGGAACAGGCTGGCGTTTAGGGTGGTGAATGAAGAGACGAATTTACCTATAGGGCATTGTGAACTTTATCTGACGGAGGATTCTTTTAAACTGGCGAGGATTTTTATTGGCGATGAAAAAAACCGTGGAAAGGGTTTTGGGCAAGAAATTATACGAAAACTGTTAGATTTTGGCTTTTCAAATTTTGACAGGACAAAGGCGGAGTTGAATGTTTTTGATTGGAATGTACCGGCTGTGGAATGTTATAAAAAGGTTGGTTTTATAAGTAATTTTCACCAACCATTTAACAGGGAAATGAATGGCAGGACATGGGTTGTGATTAACATGGTTTTTGATAAATCTAAGTGGGTTGTACCTTCAAAAAGAGCATATAACAAACCCTCATGGGGCTAAAGCGATTAAATCTTGTGTTATTTTATAGTAGAATTATGTAGTAAGATTGCCAGAGGTATCTTCTTTAGCTTTTAGTTTTTTCATCAAATCTTCCAGGTAATCAATTTGAACTTCCTGGATTTCTAATAGCTTTTTGTTTTGATGAACCAGCAGGTGGTCTATTTTTTCGCTTAGTAATTTTATTTCCAGCTCGGCTTTTAGATTAATCTTATAATCGTGTTCCGCCCGTTGCCTGTCTTTTTGCTCCTGCCTATTTTGGCTCATCATTATAATAGGCGCCTGTATGGCAGCTAAGCAGGAAAGAATTAAATTTAGTAGAATAAACGGGTATGGATCGAACGGTTTGGCCGCCAAAAACCAAATATTAACAAGTATCCACAAAACCAAGAATGAAAAAAAAGCGGTAATAAACGTCCAGCTACCGCCAAAGGAGGCTATTTTGTCGGCTAATTTCTCCCCCAGCGTTAAGTTAGTTTCTATTTCTTCTTGTATGTTTTCTGATAGTATTGAATTGTTACGTATAGCATTCATCACATCCAGGTCAATAACCGCCAACTCACCCTTTTCCTGTTCCACCAGGTGGGTGAGGTAAAGCCGCCGGTAACGATTCAATTCCTCGATAGAAATAAAGTCATCGGCAGAAAAGTCAGGATATTCCGCTTGAATTAGTTTAAAAACTCCCTCCCGTATTTCCTGCCCTTTAATAGCTTCATCGGGCGTTATATCTTTTTTACTTATATGGCTGTACATTCTTTATGGGTTTTTAGATTGAAAGAACAACTATAAACCTGTAGTATAACGAAGATACAAAGTTATAGGCAAGACAGCAAGAGATGCTTTTCCATAACCGGGCTAATTTTCATAAAAGCCTCTCTGTTTTGATGGGAGCGGGTATGTGTTTTCCCTTATAGCAGCAATGACTTTGTTTTTATACGAGATATTGTAAGCTTACGGGGGATAAAAAAGCAACGAAGAAAAATTAGTTACGCATGTATGGGCGCATACGTATGCGCGCAAGCCGCATGGCATAAGGCGCTCTCACTACAGGCAGGGGCTAAAAACTTCTTCTGTGCCCAAATCAGCGTTTTTTATAGCGGTCATGTAAACCAATGCCCTGCATTATCATGGGTTTTATTTTTTCCAGCCGCTTTTGTTTGGTTTCGGGTTGCTTACCTTCCTGCACATGTGCGGCATATTCTTTCTGTTGGTACTTTGAAAGTGTATGGAATGCCTCATGCAGCCGCTCATCTTCTGCAAGCGCCTTTTCCAATTCAGCGGGAATGTTCCAAGCGCTATCACGTGAAAATACCACCCTTTTCCCTTCCCGCTCATTTTGTATTGCCTCTTCCAGGTAGGCTAAAATTTTTTCACGACTTATCTCACTACTATTTTTAAAGCGCCATTGCCGCATCGCTTTGGTTTTTCCTTCCTGTGCATTTACGAGCACCCCATACACATCTTTCAATAACGCCCCGTTAAAAAACCAAATGCTGGTATAATTCTTAAATGCCGCTAACCCTGCTATGTTTTTTCCCCGCAGGGTATAAACAGGCGCTCCCCATTTTATGGTCTCCTCTAACCCGGTTTCCAGGAAAATCGTACGCAACAATTTCAACTCACTTTCCCACTGGGGGTTTTTAGCAATGTACCCATCAACCGAAGCTGTTTTTTCCATATCCTTGTTTTTAAACAGTCAATTTCTAAGCCCGTTCCATAGTATCCTCAACCGGTAATACTTTCCCGAATAATTTTTCCCGCCAATTACCCCATTTATATTTTCGGGCGAAGATAAATAACAGTACAGGATAGAGGATGAAAAGCGAAATAAAAATTTCCTTCCCGGCAGAAGGTTCTGAAATATCTTTTAGAACAGAATGGGTTTGAAACACCGTCCAATCGGAGGTAACAAGAAGCGCCGTTACCAGGTTATTAGCGGCGTGGAAACCCAGCGCCAACTCCAGCCCTTCGCTCATTAGGGTAATAACCGCCAGGAACAAACCAGAGCCTATATAGGCGATTAAAACCACATAGCCCATTTTTTGAATTTCCGGATTAAAAGCGTGCATGAGGCCAAACAAGAGAGAAGTGCCAAAAAGCGGCGCCCATCGATTCTTAGCCGCCGCCCCTATACCTTGCAGTAAATATCCACGGAACAGGTACTCTTCAAAACTAGTTTGAACAGGAATAAGGAGCGCCGCTATCAAAAACATAAGTAAGAAAGGAAGCAGCTTAAAATTAAAAATATAATCTTCGGGCGAAAGCATATAATCTGTACCTATCAAAACTGTTGTGAGCCCCCCCCCCCCATAATAGGAAAGAGAAAACTATTTTTTTAAAATCTAATCGCTGAGTGGCAGAGTGAAGGGTTTTAAACGGTTGCCGGTGCACCCATTTTACCCAAACTATTAAACCCGCCGTGCCTATTGCAAAAGGAATAAGTATAAGCACAAGGAACACATTAGGTTCAAAAAATGAGGCAATCTCCCATTCATTTTCCAGGTCTATGGATGCGCCCTGGAACGCTTTTATACCTATGGCTATCATCAACGGCACAGAGCCTATAACCTGAGATCCTATGAACACTACCAAAAAACCCAGCAGATACCTCCAGAAATCATGCTTAAACCGAAAAACCTGCGCTATATACATTATGCTCGCTTTGTTGATTAAAAATACTATTTATATTTTATATATTCCACTATAACTGCAAAGGCTAAATGAGTCAGATTCAGAGGTAAATGGCTGTTGAGTTATAGGTTATTCAGGCTAAACGCCCATATCTTCTTGCTAAAATTTCCCGTACTTCCTGGTTCTCCCTTCGGCTTCGCTCCCTTCAACTATGTTCAGGACAGGCAGGCGAGTGTTCTTGGTTCTCCCTTCGGCTTCGCTCAGGGCGAGTGTTCTTGGTTCTTGGCTCTTGGTTCTACTTATGGTTATCCATATTCTTTACTCTATTTAGAAAAGCGACGATTGGAGAGAAGGCGATTCATGCTCCAGGAGCCATTTTTTTCGCCATAATCCCCCCGCATACCCTACGAGAGAACCATCGCTCCCTATCACCCGGTGACAGGGAATCACAATCCACAAAGGGTTCTTCCCATTAGCCGCAGCCACTGCCCGAATAGCCTTCTCATCGCCCAGTTTGCGGGAAAGCTCTAAATAACTCATAGTCTTTCCATGAGGAATGTTGAGGAGTTCGTCCCATACCCGCTTCTGGAAATCAGTGCCATCGGGATGCAACGGTAAATCAAAAGTCTTTCTCACCCCTTCAAAATATTCATGTAGTTGATACACACAATCTTGCAGCGTTTCTGGGATAACCGCAGAAACAACCCCTTCATCTAAGACAGAGATAGATTCAATTCCCTTTTCATCACCCTGAATTTGCGCTACACCAATAGGCGTTTTAATAAAAACCGTTTCCACAGAAATACAATCTAATTTTCAAAAATAAATAATAATCATGATTTTCTACAAAGCAATTTCGCTGCTTCCTTGGCGAAATAAGTAGCTATTATAGCTGCCCCCGCTCTTTTAAGAGCGGTGAGATGCTCTAATAGCGCCGCATCATGGTCTATCCAACCCTTTTCAGCCGCCGCTTTAATCATAGCGTATTCCCCGCTCACCTGGTAAACAGCTACCGGAACCAATACCGCATTTTTGATTTCCCGAACAATATCTAAATATGCTATTCCCGGTTTCACCATAACCATATCTGCTCCTTCCTCTATATCCTGTAGCGCTTCCCGGAGCGCTTCTTTTCTATTTGCCATATCCATCTGGTACGTTTTCTTATCTCCAAAACCCGGGGCGCTATCCAGTGCATCGCGGAAAGGACCATACAGTGCAGAAGCATATTTAGCGCTATAACTCATAATTCCTATACCTGTAAACCCAGCCCTATCTAACGCCTCTCGTATGCGTAGCACCCGCCCATCCATCATATCGCTCGGCGCCACCCAATCGGCGCCCGCAGCTGCATGCGATACACTCATCTCCCCTAAAACCGCTACGGTAGCATCATTCAAAATACACCCATTTTCCACAATCCCATCATGCCCGTAAGACGAATATGGGTCTAACGCCACATCGGTCATCACCAACATTTCCGGGAGCGCATTTTTGAGCGCTTTCACCGCCCGTTGCATCAACCCCTCCGGGTTCAGCGCCTCCGTTCCCCGGTTATCTTTAAGCCCTTCTGGCACCTTGGCAAACAACAACACCCCTTTTATGCCAAGTAACCACAACTGGTGCGCCTCTGCCACCATAGCATCTACGCTCAATCGGAAATAATTGGGCATAGAAGGAATTTCTTCCCGAATATTTTTTCCCTCCACCACAAAAAGCGGCGCCAAAAAATCTTGCGAGCTCAGAACCGTTTCCCGAACCATCTGGCGAATGGCTTCGCTGTTTCGTAATCTTCGGTTTCGTTGTAGCGGAAACATATTTCAGTTAAAAAATAATGAGGTTGCAAAGATAATGCGATAGCATATTAAAAAACACACCTATTCTGTGAAATACCGTATCTTTCGGGAAGATAGCCATACTTTAAATGAAAAAATCCATTTACAACGAGGCTTTTATAGCCAATTTGTTCAACCAAATGAGCGGTTCCTATAAAAATATGAACAGTCTTGCCTCACTGGGTTTCTATCCCTTATGGAGGCGCCGCGCCATAGAAAAAATGCGGCTAAAGGAAGGCGAAGCGGTTACCGATTTGCTCACCGGCTCAGGAGAATGCTGGAAACACATCCTGGATAAAATAGGTTTTTCCGGGAAACTCACCGCTTTAGATTTTTCAGAAGGCATGCTTCACCGGGCACGATTTCGGAGAGAACAATATGTTACCCATACTATTGAAATTTTAGCGGAAAACGTTTTTAAAAACTCTATTCCCGCCCAATCGCAAGATGTTGTTATTTGCGCCTATGGCATTAAAACGTTTACGCCAGAACAACTGGCAGATTTTGCAGAAGAAATTCACCGTATTTTAAAACCTTGCGGGCGGTTTAGCCTTGTGGAGGTTTTAACGCCTCCTAATAAATGGCTGCGAAAGCTATACTTTTTTTATCTCTCACGGGTGATGCCGTTCTTAGCCTACATACTCTCTGGCAATGCAAAAAGCCACGGGTTGCTGCGGGTTTATACAGAGAACTTTAAAACCCCTTGTTTACTTATGTCTTTATTAACTGAAAAAGGATTTGTGGTAACTCAACAAAATTGTTTTTACGGCTGCGCAGGAATTATTTACGGAACCCGTGCAGGATGAATTCACCTGAGTGGTCTGAAAAATATATCTTTGCAATATGCCCCCAGAACTGCTCACACTTCGCAACCTGTCTATCTCCTTTAAGACAGATACAGGTTTCCACACAGTGATAAAAAATACCTCTTTTTCACTCTATCCCAATGAAATAGTGGGTGTTGTAGGAGAATCGGGCAGTGGAAAATCGGTAACCTCACTGGCTGTTATAGGTTTGTTACCCGGTAAAATTTCCCGCATCGAGGCAGGGGAAATTTGGTTTTCAGGAAAAAACCTTCTCCAATCTTCTCAAAAAGCTATGCAACGCCTTCGCGGAAAGGAAATGAGCATGATTTTCCAGGAGCCTATGAGTTCCCTCAACCCTTCCCTTACCTGTGGTTTCCAGGTGGCAGAAGTGTTGCTACAACACAAAATGTCCTCGCCTAAAGAGGTGAAGCAAACCGTTTGCACCCTCTTTGAAAAGGTGAAATTGCCAGATGTTGAGCGCATTTTTAAAAGCTATCCCCACCAGTTGAGCGGCGGACAGAAGCAACGGGTTATGATTGCGATGGCAATAGCCTGTAAACCAAAAATTCTTATTGCCGATGAGCCTACCACGGCCCTGGATGTTACCGTACAAAGAGAAGTGATAGCCTTGTTAAAAGAATTGCAGCAGGAAACCGGGATGAGTATTTTGTTTATCTCGCACGACCTTTCGCTGGTTGCCGAAATAGCCCAGCGAGTGATAGTGATGTATAAAGGAGAAGTGGTGGAGCAGGGAAAAACTGCTTCCGTTTTCCTTACCCCTCAACATCCCTATACCCAGGCGCTGGTGAATGCCAAACCATCGTTAACTCACCGGCTGAGGCGATTGCCCACCATACAGGATTTCTTGAACCTCACTTTTCAGCCTGCCATTATTACAAAAGAGCAACGACAAGCCCATCATCTTGCCATGTATGCAAAACCGCCCTTGCTGGAGGTAGTGAACATAGAGAAAGAATATATGCTACATGCCGGGTTTTTTAAGGAGAAACAATTTTTTAAAGCAGTAAACCAGGTAAGTTTTAAACTTTATGAAGGCGAAACGTTAGGGCTGGTAGGCGAAAGCGGCTGTGGCAAATCTACTCTTGGCAGGGTTATTTTGCAGTTAGACAGGGCTACGGCGGGGAGCATTTTTTACAAGGGTACCGATATAACCCGTCTTTCCGGGCGTAAGCTACGAGTGTTGCGAAAGGAAATCCAGATTATTTTTCAAGACCCGTATGCCTCGCTAAACCCCAGGATTACAGTAGGGGAGGCTATTGTAGAACCCATGAGCGTTCATGGTTTATATAAAAATGCCGCCCAGCGAAAAGAACAAATGTGGCAACTGCTGGAGCGGGTGGGGCTCATGCGCGAGCACGCAAGCCGTTATCCCCATGAGTTTAGCGGCGGGCAACGGCAACGCATTGGTATTGCCAGGGCTATTGCTTTACAGCCCCGTCTTATTATCTGCGATGAGTCGGTTTCGGCTTTAGATATTTCGGTACAAGCCCAGGTATTGAACTTACTGAATGAATTGAAAGAATTGTATGGATTTACTTATATTTTTATTTCTCACGATGTAGCGGTAGTAAAATATATGGCAGACCAGTTGCTGGTAATGAACCGGGGGGCTATTGAAGAATGGGGCGATGCGGATGTTGTATATGAAAACCCGCAAACCGAATATGCCCGAAAACTCATCGCTTCCATCCCTAAAGGAATGTAGAGACGCTATTAAGATAAGGTAAAAATGTTAAAAAAGCAGAAACATTTGTTCTTTTCTTCTCAATTCACTTACATTTATCACCGCTAATTAAAATCATTTATATCATAGTATGAAAATCCGATTTTTACTCGCCTTGGCCTTTTGTTATAGCTATACCCTTTTTTCCCAGGAATATTTTCCCAAGAATGATGGGGTTAAAAGTGAAAACACCAACTACACTGCCTTTACCAATGCCAAAATATATGTAACTCCTACCAAGGTTATTGAAAAAGGCATTCTGTTGATAGGAAAAGGAAAAGTAATTGCCTCTGGCGCATCTGTATCCATCCCCCCAAATACAGAGGTCATAGATTTGGAAGGGAAATATATCTATCCCTCTTTTATTGATTTGTACACCGATTTTGGAGTAGATAAGCCCCGGCGGGAAAGTGATGGCAGGCGGTCTCCTCAATACGATGCCTCGCGCGAGGGGTTTTACTGGAACGACCACGTTATGCCCGAAAATAATGCGGTTGATAAGTTTCGGTTTGATGATAAAAAAGCTAAAGAACTCCTGGAAGCAGGCTTTGGAGTAGTGAATGCGCATATCCCTGACGGGATTGTGAGGGGTTCGAGCGTGCTGGTAGCGTTGAATATGCAAACCAATAACAACAAACGCATCCTGGAACAACGCGCAGCTCAACACCTATCGTTCTCCAGGAGCATCGCCTCCCGCCAAAACTACCCCACCTCGCTTATGGGCGCCATGGCGCTGCTGAGGCAGCTATACCACGATGCCCGCTGGTATGAGGCGGGAAACTCGCCTACCCGTGATTTCTCCATAGAAGCCTTGCTGAAAAATAGAAACCTGCCCCAGATAATGGAGGCGAATGATAAGTTGAATGACCTGAGAGCTTATAAAATAGCGAGTGAATTTAACCTCAACTACCTTATTAAAGGAGGCGGAAATGAATTTGAACGAATACGGGAAGTAGCCGCTACAAAGGCTTCTTTCATTATCCCGGTTGATTTCCCTGAACCGTATGACGTGGCAGACCCATACCAGGCTTCTAAAATATCTTTGGCCGATATGCGGCTTTGGAACCAGGCGCCATACAACCTTAAAGCGCTGGCAGATACTGGAGTAACCTTTGCCCTAACAACTTCGGGGTTAAAAACTACCAGCGATTTTAAAACAAATCTTCTCCGAGCCATAGCTTACGGTTTTGACAAAACCAGGGCGCTGGAAGCGTTAACTATTATACCGGCGAATCTTATTCGCAAAAGTAATGAGTTGGGAAGCCTCAGAAATGGCAGTTATGCCAATTTCCTGGTTACCTCTGGCGATGTATTTGAGAAAGAGACCATTCTCTACGAAAACTGGGTGCAGGGACAAAAATATACTGTAAACGATAAAGATACCAAAGATATTCGGGGCAACTATCAAGTGAGCATGGCGGGGATGCGATATGAGTTGACGATTTCTGGCGAACTGGAAAAACTCCAGTCTGAAATAAAGGCAGATTCTGTGAAACTAACCTCCAAAATAAACTATGCCGATGGTTGGCTGAATCTTTTCTTTACGCCTGCGGGTAAAGATAAAACGCAGTTTGTTCGGTTAACCGCTTTTGTTATCTCTGAAACTAACCTTACCGGTAAGGCCATACTTGCAGATGGAAATGAGGTTTCATGGCAGGCGGAGAAAAAACCTTCTGATAAAAAAGAAAGCAATACGCCTAAAAAATCAGAAGACCCGGCGCCTAAGCTTTCCCCTATAACCTATCCTAACAAGGCTTTTGGGTATGCGGCGCTACCAGTCCCTCAAACTACCCTCTTTAAAAATGCCACTGTGTGGACGGGGGAAGATGTAGGGATTTTACAAAATACCGATGTGCTGGTGCGAAACGGCAAAATAGCCCAGGTAGGCAATAATCTTGCCGACCGTGATGCCGTGGTCATAGACGCTACGGGCAAATACCTCACCGCAGGTATTATAGATGAACATTCACATATTGCCACGGCGGCTGTGAACGAGGCAGGGCACAACTCATCTGCAGAGGTAACTATAGAAGATGTGGTGAACTCAGAAGACATTAATATTTACCGGAATCTTTCCGGCGGAGTTACCGCCATTCAAATCCTACACGGTTCGGCTAACCCCATCGGTGGCCGCTCGGCGATTATTAAACTTAAATGGGGAGAAAACCCGGAAAACCTCCTCTTAAAAAACCGCCCAAAATTCATAAAATTTGCGCTCGGCGAAAATGTAAAACAATCTAACTGGGGTGCCACGGAAACCGTGCGCTTCCCGCAGACGCGCATGGGCGTGGAGCAGGTGTACATGGATTATTTTCAACGGGCGAAAACCTACGGCGAGCAATGGAAACGCTATAATGCTCTCCCTGCCCGCGAAAAAGCCAAAACAGCGCAGCCGCGCTATGATATGGAAATGGAAACGCTCTATGAAATTCTCGCCAAAGAACGGTTTATAACCTGCCACTCCTACGTGCAAAGCGAAATAAACATGCTCATGAAAGTAGCCGAAAAATTCGGGTTCAACATCAATACCTTTACCCATATTTTAGAGGGGTATAAGGTGGCCGATAAAATGGCAAAGCATGGCGCAGGAGGCTCTACTTTTTCAGATTGGTGGGCCTATAAATATGAAGTATATGACGCCATTCCCTACAATGCAGCTATTATGCACAGCCAGGGAGTTACAGTGGCTATCAACTCAGATGATGCTGAAATGTCTCGTCGGCTCAACCAGGAAGCCGCTAAAACAATGAAATATGGAGGAGTAAACCAGGAAGAAGCATGGAAGTTTGTAACCCTGAACCCTGCCAAATTATTGCACCTGGATGATAGGATGGGCAGCATAAAAATTGGTAAAGACGCCGATTTGGTGCTGTGGAACGAAAACCCACTTTCGGTATATGCAGTGGCTGAAAAAACAATGATAGACGGGGCTATTTATTATGATTATGAAGGGATGAAAGTATTAGAAAAACAAAATGAGCAGCAACGCAATGAACTCATCCAGCAACAACTCGCAGCTAAAAATAAGGGAATGAAAACGCAATCTCCTAAAAAGAAAGAGGAAGAACAGTTTCACTGCGACACGCTAATCTATGAAAACTAAAAATTAAAGAACTATGAAATCGCTCAAAAACACACTATATACATTTCTTTTCGCTCTATGTTTCTCTGGCTGGGCGCAGCAAACTCCCGGCCTCAAACAAACAGAACCTATTCTCATTACAGGCGCCACGGCTCATATAGGAAATGGAACAGTTATACAGAATAGCGCCATAGGCTTTCAAAACGGGAAACTTACCTATGTGGGAAATGCAGGGCAGGTGAACAAGGCAGAATATAAAAAAATAATAGACGCCGCCGGGAAACATGTTTACCCGGGCTTTATCGCCGCCAATACCAGCTTAGGTTTAGTGGAAATTGATGCCGTGCGGGCTACCGATGACGATGCAGAAATAGGCACTATCATTCCGCATATACGCAGCCTCATTGCCTATAATGCCGAGTCTAAGGTAATAGAGTCTATGCGCCCCAACGGGGTGTTGTTAGCGCAGGTGACCCCAAGAGGCGGCCGCATTTCAGGAACCTCTTCTATTATGCAGTTAGATGCCTGGAACTGGGAAGACGCCGTTAGTAAGGCAGATGACGGCATTCACCTAAACTGGCCTTCTTTTTTTTCCCGCAGCAGGGGAGAGGCAGATGAGGAGGTGCGGTTGAAACCAAACGAGAATTACACTAAACAGGTTGATGAACTGGTGAGTTTTTTCGCCCAGGCAAAAGTATATCTCAAAGGAGCGCGCACACCGCAGCATATTCCTTATGAAGCCGTGAAAGGGCTGTTTGATGGAACTCAAAGAATATATATCAATGCGCGGGGAGCGCATGAAATTGTAGACGCTGTAAATACAGTACGAGAAGCTGGTATTGCTACTATTGTAATTATCGGGGGCGATGAGGCTCATAAAATTATAGATTTTCTAAAAACGTATAAAATACCTGTATTGATAAGTCGCCCTCACCGCTTGCCAGACAGTGAAGATGATAATGTGAAACATCCCTTTAGGCTTGCCAAATTGCTCACAGATGGTGGCCTGTTGGTATCTATAGATGTAACAGGGGGAATGGAGCGCATGAATACCCGAAACCTTCCTTTTTATGCAGGCACCTGCGCTGCCTATGGGCTGGAGAAAGAAAAAGCTGTGCAGCTTATCACTGGGAACGCTGCTAAAATACTGGGAATAGATTCTTATACAGGTACATTAGAAGTAGGAAAAGATGCTACGCTTTTTGTTTCGGAAGGAGATGCCCTGGATATGCGCACCAACCAACTTTCGCAAGCCTATATTCAAGGGCGAGAGCTGAGCCTGGAGACCCATCAGACAGTGCTTTGGAAACGCTATATGGAAAAATATAAACACTCGCGGTAAAAACAGGCGTTTTTATTCGCTTAAGTAATGGAGAGTGTTTTTTCTGTTCCCTATTTTTAGTATGGGGCTTTCTTTTGTTAAGGGTACGAGGTTTTTTTAGTATATTTCTTTATTTTACTGGCATAGTGTATTTTAAATCCCTTACTCATATAGCTTTTTATCTTACCGGCCATGCTAAAAAGACAAGAATGCTACAATAATTTAAAGAGAGAGTAAACAAACAAATTACCACTTCCCATATTGTTGATAAAATCCTTAAAAGGGGTTGCAACCAAATCAAAAAGTCTTTTTACATTTGACAATTATTGTCAAGTTAATATTTTCAAATTGAAAACGACCGGAGAAATAATCAGAGAGAAAAGAGAGAAAAAAGGGTTGCTATTGCGACACGTTTCTGCTCAACTCGACATTGACACAGCTATACTCAGTAAAATTGAACGTGGAGAGAGAAAAGCCACAAGAGAGCAAATTACTAAATTGGCTGACATACTTGAACTCGACAAAGAATCCTTACTTATTCAATATTTGAGTGAGAAAATTCTTTACGAAATCCAAGACGAAGACTTGGGAATTCAAGCACTCAAAGTTGCTGAAAAAACAATTAAATACGGGGTAACTAAAAACAAATAAGATGGCAGAATTACTATCCATAAAAGAAGCAAGCCAGTGGGCGACAGAGTATTTGGACAAAAATGTTACTACTTCTAACATTTCCTATCTTATCCAATACGGAAGGATAAAAAAAATAGGTGACAATGGTTCAACACAAGTAATCAAAGAAGAATTGATTGAATATTACAAAGACCAAAAAAAATCGAGACAAGAAGAATGGAAATAGCACAATCAAATGAAATCATTTTTGCAATCACAAAAGAAGATTTGCAATTTGAAGCAAAAGAAAAGATGGGCAGAGAATTAACCGATGAAGAAATTCGCATTGCCAAAAAGGGATTAGAATGGGGCTTACTTACAAACATAGAAACTGTTTATCGAACAATTTTCAAAGAGATGATTAATGATGAAAGAAATTAGAACAGACATATTTGAAGGCGACAGCAAGGAAGTTTTAAAAACTTTACCTGACAATTCTGTTGACTTAATTATTACATCACCACCTTATGCCGACAGAAGGAAGCAAACTTATGGGGGCATAAGCCCTGACCATTATGTTGAATGGTTTTTGCCGATAAGCAAAGAACTTTTAAGAGTTTTGAAACCTGACGGAACTTTTATTTTGAACATAAAAGAAAAAGCTGAAAATGGAGAACGAAGCACGTATGTTCTTGAATTGATTTTAGCATTAAGAAAACAAGGTTGGCTTTGGACAGAAGAGTTTATTTGGCACAAAAAAAATTCGTATCCCGGAAAGTGGCCAAATCGTTTTCGCGATGCTTGGGAAAGATTATTGCAATTTAATAAAACAAAATCGTTCAATATGTATCAAGACGAAGTAAAAATTCCAATTGGTGATTGGGCAAATGAACGATTAAAAAAATTGAGTGAAACCGATAAAATAAGAGATAATGCAAAAAATGGAAGCGGCTTTGGGAAAAATATTTCAAATTGGTTAGGCAAAGAAACTGTATATCCGAGTAATGTTCTGCATTTATCTACTGAGTGTAGTAATAAAAATCATAGTGCAGCATTTCCCGATGCTTTACCAGAATGGTTTATCAAACTTTTTACAAAAGAACACAATGTTGTTTTAGACCCATTTGCAGGCTCAGGAACAACCTTGCGAGTTGCCAAAAACCTAAATCGCAATTCCATAGGAATAGAAATCATGTCTGGATATGTTGAGATGATTAAATATAATATACAGGAAAGTGAATTTGTATTATTTGAACCAAGCGAAGCATATGAAAAAAGAGCTAAGAATGGATGATATTCTGCAATATGTAGAGGAAGAAATTACGATGTTTCACCAGCAACGATTAGATACTGTTTCTACAAAAATGGATTTTAATAAATTGATTGAGCAGAAAAATCCGTATTTATTCAGAGCTAAAAATATGTTGACAGCACAGGAATTAGTGAAAGGTTTTGTTGATGCTTTCTTACAATCGCAAGAGGAAACACTATTTGGAAATTTTATTGAAGGACTTGCTATTTTTGTTTGCAACAAAGTTTATAGAGCGAAGAAATCAGAACTGACGGGAATGGATTTAGAATTTGAAAAAGAAGGAATTATTTATGCAGTTGAGATAAAAGCCGGGTGGAACTGGGGAAACGCAAGCCAAATAAAGCAACTCAAAATAAATGCAAAAGTCGCAAAAGAAAAATTAGAAAAAGAAACGGGAAAGCAGGTTGTAATTGTAAATGGTTGTTGCTTCGGTAAGAAGAAAAATTCAAACCCCGAAATGGATGGCTATTACAAAATTTGTGGTCAAGATTTTTGGTCTCTTATTTCTAATGATGATGAACTTTATACCAAAATAATTCAACCAATTAGTCATAAAGCGAAACAGAAAAACGAAGAATTTATGGTTGCTTATTCTGCTTTGTTGAACAGATTTACAGTTGAGTTTGCAAAGAAATTCTGCGATAAAAATGGAAATATAGAGTGGGAAAAATTAGTTGAGTTCAATTCTGGAAGAAAGAAGAAAAAATGATTTTCAAAACTACAATCCTGAGCCAGCGGTAATGCCTTTTCATACTAGGTTGCTTGGACAGGACAGAATGGCTTTGTTTTCATTTATCCATTCATTAAACACAAATTTTGGAACTAGCATTTTTGAACCAGTTGCAAAAGCATTGGCATTATCAACTTTTGCAAGTGCCGAATCACAACAAACAGCCGGTAATCAAATTTCTTCAGAAGCTCACAGAGTAATTCAGAATATCATGGATGGACTTGCTGTTGCAACTTCGTCACCAAATAAGATTGAAGAAATAAATGCTATTAGAGCAGTTTGCCAAACCGGAGAAATGAAAACAGTGAAGCCAACCAAAGTTGATGTAAAGCTTGTCGGGCATGACGGAACAATTTATTTATTCGACATCAAAACAGCTAAACCAAATGCAGGTGGTTTTAAAGAATTTAAAAGAACACTTTTAGAATGGGTAGCCACAACATTAGCAGCTAATCCGACAGCAAATGTTCAGACCATTATTGCAATTCCTTACAATCCTTACGAACCACAACCTTACAATCGTTGGACTATGCGTGGCATGCTCGACTTAGACAATGAGTTAAAAGTTGCGGCAGAATTTTGGGACTTCCTTGGTGGACAAGGTGCATATACTGACCTGCTTGACATCTTTGAAAGAATCGGTTTAGAACTAAGACCAGAGATTGATGCATACTTTGCAAGATATAACAGACAATAACCAACGCAGATAGTAAACAATTTCAATAAACCCGGGTGCGTTGTCTATGCTTTTGGAGATATTCAAACCTATTCCAATAACTATCTTGTTCCTGGTAATCTGCAATAAAAAGATGCAACAGTTTTTAAGGAGCTACTGAATGGAACGAGAAAAGTGATTACTCATCTCCTGCATTATATTTGTTCATGGCTTGCGCAAATCCCTCTAAACCAATGGTTTTTATAATTCTATAACCGCGCACCACCACATCTGGAATTGTATTCAACTCTTCACTTGTCCATTTCCCTAAAACATATTCTACCTGTTTTCCCGGAGGAAAATCAGAACCAATACCAACGCGTAACCGGTTATATTCCTGGGTGCCCAGCTGAAATTCTACATCTCTAAGCCCATTATGCCCGCCATGACTTCCTTTTTGCCTTATACGCATAGATCCGAAGGGAATATTGATATCATCTGTTACTATCAGCAACTGCTCTATGGGAATTTTTTCCTTGTTTAGCCAATAAAGTACAGCCTTGCCGCTATTGTTCATATAGGTGCTTGGTTTTAAAAATGTCCACTCAGCACCATTGATTTTATGAACGGCGATATCACCCAGTTTTTGCGTGGTGAAAGTAAGATTTTCTCTTTCGGCAAAAAAGTCTAAAATAGTAAACCCGATATTATGTCGGGAGTGCCTGTATTCTAAGCCAATGTTTCCTAACCCTACAACAAGAAACTTTTTCATGTGAATAGGATTTTCAGAGTCATAGATCTTAGAAAAACGATTTTTAAAAAAGGAACGTATCATAATATTATGTCTTTATAAGAAACTAATTCGGATACAAAATTAGACGTTTTTTTTCACACACTCAATTTTAATTTGCTAAATTTAAAGTTATTTCCATCACAGTGCCTTTATCTTTAAACGAGGAAAGTACCCGTATTTTTCCACCATGGTAGTCCTCCACAATCCGCTTAACCAAGGAAAGACCAAGCCCCCAGCCTCTTTTTTTGGTCGTAAATCCCGGCTCAAAAATACGTTTAAAATGTCGTTTCAAAATGCCTTTTCCCGTATCGGCAACCCTAATTTTTACAATTTCATCTCCCCCAACAATATCAATCCTCACCATTCCTTCACCTTTCATGGCATCAATAGCATTTTTCACCAGGTTTTCAATAGTCCATTGGTACAAAGAAGCATTAAGCATAACCTCACCCGTTACATTATTTGCGTTCATTTCAAAAGAAATATGCTTGGAAATTCTTGGTTTCAAATAATAATAGGCTTTTTGGGTTTCTTCTACAATATTTAATTTTTCTAATATCGGTGTAGAACCTATCTTAGAAAACCGGTCAGCAATAGCATTCAACCTATCAATATCATTTTCTATTTCTGCAATAATAGAAGGGTCTGTATGTTTCATCTTCAAAATTTCTGCCCACCCCAATAAAGAAGACAAGGGAGTGCCTATCTGGTGTGCGGTTTCTTTTGCCATGCCCACCCAAAGCCTGTTTTGCGCTGATATACGAGAGGCTTTATAGAAGAAAAAAAGCAAAGCGGCAAACAAGAAAATAATCAATAACAAAGCAATAGGATAATACCTCAATTTGTTTAGCACCTCTGAGTTACCATAATAAATAGTGCCAAAAAATGTATTTCCATACGTAATGGACAAGGGGCTGTTTTCTCCACTAAACTGTTTTATTTTCTGCCGCAGATAATGACTGTCTTTGAGTTTACGCCCGCTGATATTGCGAGACTCTATCTGGTTATCGGCGGTTACAATAATTAAGGGAATAGAGGTGTTGGTGCGAATAATTTCTAAAGGGAGCTCCCCGATATTGCGCTCCAAATCTACAGTTTGCAGCACTTCTGCCTGCGCCGCCGCCCAGATTTTCATCCGTATCCGCTCTTCTTCCTTAAATCGTCTGAAAAAAATATATGTATTCCAGACAATTAACGCCACTACTACAAAAGAAGCGACTATAAGAATGAAGCGAATAGTTTCTTTTCGGAGGCTTTGGAACATTGCAAACCGTTTTTTTTAAATTATATACCTACCTTATAAGGGATTCATCTCAAATTTATTGTTTTAAACCTACTTGTAAAGATATAAATTCTATACAAAAGCCGTCTCGCACATACAAGACCCATCAAATATACGAATGCCTTTCTGTGTGTTTTAAGAAAACTGAATAATAAAACAGGAAAAACAGCTACTTTTCTCTCTATCTTTGCAAGTATGAATGAGCACCTCATCCCCGATAAAGAGCGGTTTTCTCCTGAAGAGTTAGATATTGAACGGGCGTTGCGTCCGATCTCTTTTGGAGATTTTGTAGGGCAGGAAGCCATTCTCGGCAACCTGCGGGTATTTGTGCAGGCTGCTAACCTGCGGGGAGAGGCATTAGACCATACCCTTTTTCACGGCCCGCCGGGACTGGGAAAAACTACCCTGGCGAACCTCGTGGCAAATGAATTAGGTGTTGCCATTAAAGTAACCTCTGGCCCGGTGTTAGATAAACCGGGAGACCTGGCAGGATTGCTAACAGGCTTGGAAAAACGCGATGTGTTGTTTATAGATGAAATTCATCGTTTAAGCCCCGTGGTAGAAGAGTACTTATATTCGGCAATGGAAGATTACAAGATAGATATTCTCATTGAGTCTGGTCCCAATGCACGGAGCGTTCAAATACACCTTAACCCCTTTACTCTCATTGGCGCCACCACCCGCTCGGGGCTGCTAACAGCGCCCATGCGCGCGCGTTTTGGCATTTCCAGCCGACTGGAATATTACACTACAGAATTGCTGGCTACTATTGTTCAGCGCAGCGCCCAGATTTTAAAAATACCTGTTTCTGTTGAAGCGGCTATAGAAATAGCCCGGCGCAGCAGGGGAACGCCTCGTATTGCCAATGCACTCTTGCGCAGGGTGAGAGATTTTGCTCAAATACAAGGCGATGGAAAAATAGGAATAGAAATAACCCGCTTTGGATTGAAAGCGTTGAATGTAGATAGGTACGGGCTGGATGAGATGGATAATAAAATTTTAAGCACTCTTATTGATAAATTTAAAGGAGGCCCTGTGGGAATAACAACCATAGCCACAGCGGTTTCTGAAAGCGCAGAAACTATAGAAGAAGTGTATGAACCTTTTCTAATACAACAAGGTTTTATTGTGAGAACCCCCAGGGGGCGCGAAGTTACCGAATTAGCCTATAAACATCTTGGCAGAATTAAACCCCAATCTCAAGGAGGGTTGTTTTAAAAGTGAGAAGACTTTTTTCTATTCTGCAAAAAGCACTCCTCCAGTTCTTTTTTTAAAAAGAATATCTCTTCCTTTACAGCCTCTAACTGTTTCTTCAGGTTAGTTTTTATATCATCATTTAAATGATGAATACCATCCTCCGTCAAGTCGTAGTATTTTCGCTCTTCTTTCTCTATAATTTTCTTTTTTCGCCCCATAGTTATACAATGCAATAATAAAACCAGGTAGTATTATAGCCATAGCCTCGTTCTTTTCAATAAAAACAGAGGTGGGAAATACTTCTTACCTAGAAAAAACGAGGCAGTAAAAATATTGTTTTTACAGGAATTATAATTGGTTTTCTAAAATAAATTTGTAATATTGCAACGCCAATATATAACTTAGTTCTTCCCTGAGTTAGTTATACTCCAAAAAGAACACACTAGTTTTTAAACAAATCATCCCATAATATTTCAATTTAAAATACACCCACCTATTCATGTTTGATAGTTTAGATTTAAAGGCCAAAAAAATTGGCGAATTGCAAGTAATTGCAAAAAATTTAGATGTACCTAAGTTTCGGTATTTAAAAAAAGATGAGCTCATTGATAAAATTTTAGCCCTCCAGCCTGTTGCTACCCCCGCCGCCACCCCCCCCTGCATCTGCGCCACCCAGAAAAGACAATCTTGCAAGTGCAACCATGCAACGACAGCAGGTGGGAGGCTCACAACAATCGCCTTCTGTTTCGCCTCAAGAAAATTCCTCGGGCAGCAATTTTCAGAAAAGAGATAAAAAAGAACTGCCAAGAGACCAGCAACTACAGTCTTTTAAGAAAAAACCGTATCCCAATAATAATAACACCCACGGTAACCAAGCAGAACAGTCCTTGAACAAAGAAAATTTTGATAAGGAAAAGAAAAACAGATACCGTAGCCCCGATTATGAATTTGAGGGAATTGTGGAAAGTGAAGGAGTTATGGAGCTAACCCCGGAAGGGTATGGGTTTTTACGTTCCAGCGACTACAATTACCTGGCTTCTCCCGATGATATTTATGTGTCTCAATCCCAGATACGACTATTCGGGCTAAAAACGGGCGACACGGTGTTGGGCGCTATACGCCCTCCCAAAGAAGGCGAAAAATATTTTCCGCTCATAAAGGTTAGCAAAATCAACGGCTTAGACCCAGAAGTGGTGCGCGACCGCATTTCATTTGAACATTTGACGCCTCTTTTCCCGGATAAAAAATTTAAACTGGCAGAAAAACAAGCTACCATTTCTACCCGCATCATAGACCTCTTTTCTCCTATTGGCAAAGGACAACGGGGTATGATTGTAGCCCAACCCAAAACGGGAAAAACCATGCTGCTCAAAGATGTTGCCAATGTAATTGCAGCTAACCACCCGGAAGTCTATCAGATTATCCTCCTCATAGACGAGCGCCCGGAAGAAGTTACCGATATGCAGCGCAATGTAAAGGGAGAGGTTATCGCATCTACCTTTGATAAGGAAGCCCAGGAACATGTTCGGGTAGCCAATATTGTCCTGGAAAAAGCCAAGCGTTTGGTGGAATGCGGGCATGATGTGGTAATTTTATTAGACTCCATAACCCGCTTAGCCCGCGCCTATAATACCGTGCAACCCGCCTCTGGAAAGGTGTTGAGTGGCGGGGTAGATGCAAATGCGCTGCATAAACCTAAGCGCTTTTTTGGAGCGGCCCGTAATATTGAAAACGGAGGCTCGCTCTCCATTATCGCCACGGCACTCACAGAAACTGGCTCTAAAATGGACGAGGTAATTTTTGAAGAATTTAAAGGACGGGGTAATATGGAGCTCCAGTTAGACCGCCGCATTGCTAACCGCAGGGTTTTCCCCGCCATAGACCTCATGGCTTCTTCTACCCGCCGCGATGATTTGCTGCTGGAAGAAAATGTTTTACAACGAATGTGGATTCTCCGAAAATATTTGGCAGACATGAACCCGGTGCAGGCCATGGAGTTTTTAGAAGACCATATTAAGAAGACCAAAAATAACGAGGAGTTTTTAATGACCATGAACCAGTAGTCATCTAAGGAGAGGCGGGTTGTTTTTTGACGCGGCTGATAGAAATATGCGTATAATCTTTTAAATACGTATCTTCTCGATACTTTCCGCTACCGGGTCTAAGTATTTTTATCAGAAAGATATTAAAAAACTCCGGGATGCTTATACGAAAATCGAACAGTTTGCCCCTGCTTGTTTTCAAAAGAATTGCCTCTTACCCTGCCCCGGGCGTACCCTCGTGTATGCGCTAATGCGCGCCCGTATCAACCTCCAGCACAGAATCAATAATAGCCTGTAATTCTTCATCTGCTCCCGGGTCGGTAACGTTGAGCAACAAGGCAAAAACCATTTGTTGCGCCGGGTAAACATATAAAAAAGCATATCCCCCCACGCCACTCCCTTTATGACCATAGAACGGTCGATTTTTAGCATCATAACTCACCTGCCAGCCAATACCGTAGTAGGTAGGTTCTGTACCATTAACTAATTGAGAAGTAAGCAATTCTGTTACTACCTCTTTAGACAAAAACTCACCGTTTAAATAGGCATTCCCCAACCTGGCTATATCTTCTGAGGTAGATAAGTAACCGCCCCCGGCCAATTTATAGTAGTTATTCACTGTAGCTGCCAGGCGCAGATTCTGTTTTCCATTGGGCGAATAACAAACAGCCTTGTTCGGAATGCTATCTGAAACGTCTGGTATGGTATGACTCATCTGCAAAGGCGTCAATACCTTTTCCTTCATATATATTTCAAAAGGCACTCCGCTTGCCGCTTCCATTGCCAGCGAAAGCAAATTCCAGTTATAACTACTGTACAAATAGCGGGTACCAGGTTCAAAAAGCAACGAATCGTTCTCAAAAAAACCAATGCCTTCCCGTATCGTCATAGGCTTATTGTTCAGGAACTCATCGCCTTTATAATTGCGAATACCCGCAAGGTGCCCACCTAATTGGCGGAGGGTAAAATCATACTTTTTCCTGGGAAAATAAGGCACATATTTATAAAAAGAAGAATCAATAGAAAGGAGGCTATCTTCCATCATCTTTCCCAAGCCGGTAGCCGAAATAGCTTTGGAAATGCTGGCTACCCGGAAGAGCGTTTTTTGCGGGTCAACAGGTTTTTTAGCCGCCATATCGGCAAAGCCATACCCCTGCTGCCATAGTGTTTCTCCATTTTTAGTAACCGTAATGGCAATGCCGGGAATGCGATTTTTATGAAGCAGTTTTGTAATAATTCGCTCCGATTTTCTTATGGCGCTCTCCAGCGAAGCCTTATCAGAGTGAGTAATGGCAGTCCCTAAATCTATTCTTTGGGCGGTAAGCGTCCAAATGGTGAAGAACAACCCTAAAAACAAGGAAATACGCTTCATTAGTTTCATCAATTTTCAAATATAAGCTGTCCTTTATAATAAGCGGTTACAGCTACCACGGGCGGAACGGTACGAGCGATAAGGTTGCCGGTACTGTGCAATTCACCCTCTAAGCTTTCGGTAGGATAGACTATTATATCATTGGAACTGCGATGAAAAACATGCACCTGTTTTGCCACCAGGTCTGCCCCCTCAAACCGCCCATTACCTCCATAATAACCTACAGTTAGGACATCGGTTTGCCCTGAAATGTAACAGTTGGAAAGATTATTGAAAGTTACTAAAAAAGCATGGTTTTGAATGGTGAGATACACATCGCCCGTATTGAGATAATCGCCTGAATAGTCTTCTGAGAGAACGCTGAACTGGGGATAGGTTAACACTCCTTCTGAGCGGATGTTGAACTGGGTGGAGGTGCGGATTTCGGTTAGAGTGGGGGTTGTTACATAAACTTTTACCGGGGCATAACTGCGAAACCAGTTGCACCTGTTAGTATTAGCGAGTACCAGTTGATTATTTTTTACTGTTACTTCTACCTCGTTCAGTAAGTTACTCCCCGTTTCTATGACTACATTATAATCTATCCCTTCCCGGAGAATCATCTCTATCCCCTCCTGCACTAGGATTTTATTAAAGGCCTCTGTAATTACTTCCTGCTGCACAGTATCGCCGGCCGTTTGTAAACAATCGGGCGCCTGCTCCCCGCCACAGGAATAAAATGCCCATAACAGTGCAAAAACACCTAAAAGCAAGGCTTTTTTATAAATAAAAAAGATTCTGTTTTTTTTCAAGGTTATAGCTCTTGTTCTGTTCGTTAAACAGTTTCCTTCGATTTATCATACATATCAACAATGTTGAAAAGTGTTTCAGAGTAGTTGAAAATATCATCAATCGTTGCAATTTCATTTCGTATTTCTTTTTTCTGGTCATCGAGCGTTGCAAAAATAAAACAAAATAAACGTTATAATCGTATGCCTACGCCCAGTTCCACTGCCTCTGCTTTCGCTCCGTGCGATTTTAGGGTAAGCGCTGCAAAAAAGTTGTTTCCTATATATCTTTTTAAACCCGCTCTAAAATAGGTTCTTCCCTCAAAATCTACCGGGTAATAGAGGTAATAGCCTATTTGGGTTTCTAAAGAAAGTTTATTCACAAACAACTCGTGCCCCACAAAAAGCCCGGTACGTTTATAATCCTCGTCCCCGGTTATGTCATCATCTTCCAGCAAAGCGGTGCTGCGATAACGGATGTATTCTTTTAAAAAGGTAGAAAAAAATGTATCGGTCCCTAATTGCAGGGCGCTTTTCTGGTTGAGGCGTTTATCGGCGTAAAACGAAAAAATATAAAAAGGAAACTGCCCGCTTCCCACAATATCGCTCTCGTTGATGCCGGTTCTAAAAACGATGTTATACCTCACCGGTTCGGTAAACTTTTCCCGCACCATGTTTTTTTTGTACAATCTTGCCGGGATTTCTCCTCCTAATGAGTAGTTTACGCCTGCCTGAATGGTTATGGAGTTGATGCTGGTATTGGGGGCTTTTATATTGGCGTTGGAATAGTGAATAAGCGCTAAGCCTGCATGAACGCCCCACCTGCCTATTAGCTTTTCTCGTTTATACTCTAAAAGGGCATAGGTGCTGCTCATAAATTGCGAGCCAAAGGCAATGTTGCGAAAGTTTTCGGTTTTGTTATAGGGGCGTGTGGTGTAGGCAATGCCTTGCCCTATGCGAGCTACGAGGTTTCTATTTAAAAAATAGAAATTATAATGGGCGTAGAGCGCATAGTTTTCTCCTAAGGCATCATTCTTTAAATCCTGGTATGAAAAGGAAACGCCATAATCGGGGTAATTATACCAGTGCTCCCAGCTGTTTTTCCCGGTGGTTTTCTTGTTCCACCCTGCTATAAGCCCTTCCGGATGCCCGGTAATAAGGTGGGCTATATCATTGTTATGGCGGGCTATGTTGCCATAGAAATAGTGTATATCTACAAAAGATGGCTGTTGCGCATAAGTGGCATACATTCCTTGCAGGAGTATGAGTGCAACGGCTTTGAGGAGTTTCATGGAAGGCAAAGGTACTAATCTTTTAGATTAGGTAGCTAACCGTTGTTGGTGAGGAAGATTTTTGAAAAGCCGCCGGGTAGCCGCAATAGAAAAAAATGGTAAAATCATTGCATCCTAAAGAGGAGAATAGTACCTTTGCAAACCCTTTTTAGAAATGTTCATTTTAGATAGGAGAGATGGCAGAGTGGTAATGCAACAGCCTGCTAAGCTGTGACCGGAGTAATTTGGTCCCCGGGTTCGAGTCCCGGTCTCTCCGCAATACTTGTTTTCGGGGTGTAGCGTAGCCCGGTCATCGCGCCTGGTTTGGGACCAGGAGGTCGCAGGTTCGAATCCTGCCACCCCGACAGAGAGATCGCGTAGCTCAGCTGGATAGAGCATCTGCCTTCTAAGCAGACGGTCGGAGGTTCGAATCCTCTCGCGATCGCAACCCTTTTCGTTAAGGCATCCCCATCAGCCTTCAAACTCAAAGCCATCGTCATTTCCCCTTCTTCGCTGTTGCCGTTCTTCTTTTTGCCTATTAAAACGAAACAGGAGAGAAACGGTTACCTGCCGCTCTCTCCACTGGAACTCGCTATAGGTTTCGGCTACGCCGGTGAGGCTATTGGTTCTTCGCTTGCGGGAATTTAGTACATCTGTTATATTCAAAGACAAAGTAGCTTTGTCTTTAAACAAGTCTTTGCTGGCGGCTAAATTGGCAGAAAATATACTTTTGTTGCGGTTTTGAGCGTCTTTAGTAGGCCCATCGAAAACCAGGTTGGTTTGAAAATCTATTTTAGAAGGCATGGGTATTTTTGCACTTGCCCTTACGAACCAGCTAAAATTATCGGCATCAAAATTCTGTCGAATGGTTTCCCCTTCAAAATTAGTATAGTTATAATCGCCCCGTACCTCCTGGTTAAAAACATTCAGCGTCCAGGTAAACCGCCAGTTTTTTATGGGTGTATAGGTAGTTATAAACTCTACTCCATACCGGTTTTCGGTGGCAAGGTTGATAGGGGAACGCGCCTGAACAGGGATAAGAATATTCTGGGGGTTGGTTATAGGGTCGGGCGGAAGGCTATCATCAAAATCAGGATTATCAATTTCTACAAATTCCCCGGTTTCAAGAGTAATGAGTTGAATAACTCCCGTGGAGCGATTGTAATAGGCAGAGGTGTTAAGGGTAATTTGTTTCCAGCGTTTTAAATAGCCCAGGTCTATAACATTTGTATAGGCGGGGTTCAAATCGGGGTTCCCCTGGAAAAGATTGGTATTGCTGGAGCGGGCAGGGAAGGGGTTTATAAACCGGGACATGGGCCTGCGCAGCCTGCGGCTATAACTGCCGGTAAATTGCTCAGTATCAGAAAATTCATATCCTATGGATAGAGACGGGAACCAGTCTATATAATCTTTTTGAGTAACGGTTCCGGTAGCCCGCAACTCAATTCCAACATCAGAAGCTTCCATGCGAAGCCCGCCAAGCAGGTTAAATTTGCCAAACCGGTTACCTGCCTGGGTGTAAAAGGCATTTACATATTCTTTATAAATAAAATAATTGCTATAATCGGCATCAGTAACAAAATTCAGGTATTCATCCTGCACCGCCAAACCGAAGTTATTTGTAAAAACGTTGAAAGTGCCCCGGTACCCCAGTTCAAACTGGCCAGAATTGTCTTTCCCGAAAGGCAACACATAATCCATTTGTACCAGCTGATTTTTCTGTCGCTCATCAGTAGAAGTGCGCTCAGAAGGAATAAAGGTAGATTCTCCCAATACCCGCTCCTCAATTAAAGAGCCGCGAGTATCCCCACTTTTAGAGTATTGGTAATCCATTGTAAAAGTATGCCCATCTTTCTTAAATTTCTTGGTAAAATTAAGCCCATACTGCACGCTTTCATCCTGCTGATTTTCCCCTGTAAAACGCTTGCGCTGTATGCTGGGAGCCCCTAAAGCGTCGAAATTATAAAAATCCACATCCGTTTCATTATCACCGGTTGCCTTTCTATATACAAAAGAAGAAGTAACCGAAGTGGTTTTATCTAAAAACAATTCAAACCCCAGGTTATGTGTAAATCCATCGTTTTGCCGGTGATATTTGCGATATTCATTTTGGAAGCCGATGGTAGCGCCTGTATCATCAAAATTTTCTTGTTCAAACAAAGCATTGCCGGGCGATTGACGGTAATTGTAAGTGGTATTGTTAAACAGATTAAAATTATCGCTTCGCAAATTTAAACTCAAAGCTGCCCCGTAATTGGCAGGATAACCCGTGTAAAGGTTTAATGAACCGTTAATGCCCGCTATTTTATTTTGCTTTAAGATGATGTTAATAATACCTGCCGTACCTTCTGCATCGTAACGGGCAGAAGGATTGGTAATAACCTCTACTTTTTCTATAGCATCGGCGGGAAGCTGCTGCAACGTTTCAGGATTTAAACCCGATAATGCCGATGGTTTTCCGTTGATGAGAATGCGCACATTTTCATTGCCCCGCAATGCTATATTCCCTTCTACACCCACTGTAACAGAAGGAATGTTATCCAGCACATCGGTAACCGTTCCGCCCCGCACCGTTAAATCCTGCCCCACGTTATACACTTTTTTATCCAGGCGAAGCTCCACCGTAGTTCGCTCTCCCACCAGTTCTACCTCTTTTAGCTGCGCTACATCTAACTGAAGGCGAATTGCTCCCAGGTTCACAGAACCCTGCAATAGTTGGTTTTTCAATTCATAAGCCTTATAAGAAATATACTCTGCCCGAATATCATACCTGCCGGCAGGCGTTTCTATTCTAAAATTTCCGTTCGCATCTGTAATTCCGCCCGTTACAGCTTCAGGATTACGCAAATTACGCAGCACCAACGTTGCATATTCCAAAGGCTGGTTAGTTTCAGCATCCAGTACTGTACCGCTAAGTGTAACAAGCGGTTGATTGGATGGTTGCGCAATCAAGCTCATCGAAATGAGACAAACCATAAACGGCAGGGAATTTTTTATATACATATCCTTAAAAGATAAAAGAAAATATTTGGGGATGAATAAGCGACAAATATACATGAAACCCTATATCAAAAAAGTTAAATATCTGTGAAAAAGCGAGTACCCTTTTTGTAATTCAAAATAGCTTTTTTTTGGCTCTTGGCTCTATCTTTTACCTCAGAGAGAGTAACCCCATAATTCTAGTTATTAAAGCCGCCGGTTATTCAAAAACAAAAACTGTCTTGTCCCTTGTTTCTCCCTTCAACTTTGCTCCCTTCAACTATGTTCAGGGCGGGCAGGCGAGTTCTCTTGGTTCTTGGTTCTTGATTCTTGATTCTTGGTTCTTGATTCTTGGTTCTTGATTCTTGGTTCTTATTTCTTCTCCCCCCATCTCATGGAAAAAGAAAATACCGTACCTTTGCACGGGTATTCTTATAAAGAATAGACTTGAGAAAAGTATATGGACCGGTACTCTTTTTTAAATGCAGCTCATGTTGATTATTTTTCAGAATTATATGATAAATACCTACAACATCCTGATAGTGTAGAACCCAGTTGGCGGGCGTTTTTCCAGGGATTCGATTTCGCCATGGAAACTACCCTTTCCAATGGGCGCCATTTTTCAACCCTTCCCGAAACAATTCCCCCTGCAAAAGAAACCACTGAAATTCCCGAAAAACTCCACAAAGAATTTCAGGTAGTAAAACTAATAGACGCATACCGCACCCGAGGACATCTCTTTACCAGGACAAACCCCGTGCGAGAGCGCCGCAAGCACAGCCCTACCCTGGATATTGAAAATTTTGGGCTTTCGGCCGCCGATATGGAAACCACCTTCAATGCCGGGCAGATTATTGGCATTGGCGCTACCACCCTACGCGAAATTATAGACCACCTTCAAAAAATATACTGCGAATCCATAGGCGTAGAGTATATGTACATCCGCAATCCCGGTGAAATTCAGTGGATTCAAGCCTGGCTTAATAAGAACGATAACCATCCCGCCTTTACAATACCCCAAAAAAAAAACACATCCTCCGGAAACTCACCGAAGCCGTTACCTTTGAAAACTTTCTTCATACCAAATATGTAGGGCAAAAGCGCTTCTCGCTGGAAGGAGGCGAATCTCTTATACCAGCGCTGGATGCCGTTATTGAAAAAGCCGCCGAATATGGTGTGCAACAATTTGTTATGGGCATGGCGCATCGCGGAAGGCTCAATGTACTTACCAATATTTTCGGTAAGCCCGCTAAGGATATTTTCAGTGAATTTGAAGGAAAAGACTATGAACAGGCCGTTTTTGACGGGGATGTAAAATATCACCTTGGCTGGACAAGTCACCGCAATACAGACACGGGCAGAAGCATCCACATGAACCTGGCGCCTAACCCCTCTCACTTGGAGGTAGTAGATGCCGTTGTTCAGGGAATAACCCGTTCTAAACAAGACAGGCACCTTCCCGGGGATTTCTCCAAAGCCCTCTCTATCTTGGTACATGGCGATGCAGCTATAGCCGGCCAGGGAATTATGTATGAAATTGTGCAGATGGCCCAGTTAGACGGTTATAAAACTAATGGAACCATCCATATTGTGGTAAACAACCAAATAGGCTTTACCACCAATTATTTAGATGGGCGATCCTCCACCTACTGCACCGATGTAGGCAAAGTTACTCTTTCGCCAGTACTCCACGTAAACGCAGATGATGCTGAAGCTGTAGTACATGCCTCCTTATTTGCCTTAGATTTTAGAATGACCTTTCAGCGAGATGTCTTTATAGATTTGTTAGGCTATCGCAAATATGGCCATAATGAAGGCGATGAGCCCCGATTTACCCAACCCAAACTCTATAAAATCATCGCCACCCATAAAGACCCCAAAATTATCTATACAGAAAAACTACTGGCAGAAAGAACCATCACCGAAGCCGAAGTTGCCAGGATTGAAGCCGATTACAGGGTGCTGCTGGAAGAAAAATTAGAAGACTCCCGCAAACAAGAAAAAGCGCGCATTACCCCCTTTATGCAAGATGAGTGGAACGGCTACATGCCGGTAACAGAAGACGAAATGCTAAAGCCAGTAAACACGTCCTACCCCCCCGAAAAACTTGCCCAAATTGCCCGCACCATTACCACCCTGCCAACATCTAAAAAATTTATTCGCAAAATTGAGCGACTCATGGAAGAACGCCATGATATGTTTTTCAAAACCAATCAATTAGACTGGGCTATGGGCGAATTGCTGGCATATGGAACACTGCTGGAAGAAGGCTTTCACGTGCGAATTTCGGGGCAAGATGTAGAACGAGGCACCTTTTCGCACCGCCATGCCGTTATTAAAGTAGAAGACAGCGAAGAAGAAGTTATTCTCTTAGACCAGGTGAGCCAGCAAGGAGGCAAATTTTATATATACAACTCCCTCCTATCAGAATACGGCGTGCTCGGCTTCGACTATGGCTATGCCATGGCAAGCCCCGGTACACTTACCATTTGGGAAGCGCAATTTGGCGATTTTAGCAACGGCGCCCAGATTGTTATAGACCAGTATATTGCAGCCGCAGAAGACAAATGGGAACTCCAAAACGGAATTGTATTATTGTTGCCCCACGGCTATGAAGGGCAGGGAGCAGAACATTCCTCAGCCCGTATGGAGCGTTTTTTGCAACTCTGCGCCAAAGACAATATGTTTATAGCCAACTGCACCACCCCGGCCAACTTCTATCACCTGTTGCGCCGGCAAATGAAAACGCATTACCGCAAACCCTTAGTTGTCTTTACCCCGAAAAGCCTGTTACGCCATCCCAAAGCCATGTCTCCCGTAGAAGACCTGGTAGCTGGCAGATTTAAATTATTGATAGAAGATGTTTCCGCGAAACCAGAAGATGTAAAAACCCTGGTTTTTTGTACCGGTAAAATTTATTATGATTTGTTAGAAGCCCGCACCCGCCTGCAACGCACAGATGTAGCGCTGGTGCGCTTAGAACAGTTGTTTCCCCTGCCAGCCCAAGAAATTCGTACCCTGATAGCTTCCTGCCCCAATGCAGATGATGTAGTATGGGCGCAAGAAGAGCCGCGAAATATGGGCGCCTGGAGCTATTTGCTCATGCACTTGCCCGAAGCCCGCTCATTTAGAGTAGCCTCACGCCGTTTTTACGCCTCCCCTGCCGCGGGAAGCGCCACCCGCGATAAGAAGCGACAAGAAGAAGTGATAGACTATGTTTTTGACCGAACTAAGGAAATGTATTATGGGATATAGATGCGTTAGAGATTACATGTCGGGCTATCTGTCCTGACGCCTAAGCGAAGTGGAAAGGAGCGATAAATGCCCGGCTAAAAAGTAAAGATTTAAAAAATATTGCACATGATTATAGAAATGAAAGTCCCCTCCCCGGGAGAATCAATTACAGAAGTAGAGATAGCCTCCTGGCTCGTAAAAGATGGAGATTATGTGGAAAAAGACCAGCCCATAGCTGAAGTGGATTCAGACAAGGCTACGTTAGAATTGCCCGCCGAGGTGAGCGGAAAAATTATGTTGAAGGCAAACGAAGGAGATACCATTAAGGTTGGCCAGGTAGTATGTTTAATAGATACAACCGCAACAAAGCCGGCCGGAGATATGCCGGGAACTCCGGCAAAACCAGTCGCCGAAAAGATGGCGGATTCTGCACAAGTAACAACTCCGAAGAGTATGCCTGCAACTACCTATGCAACCGGCGCGGCGAGCCCGGCTGCCCGTAAAATTTTAGCTGAGAATGGGCTGAGTGCAGGCGAAATAACGGGAACCGGCAGAGATGGGCGGGTTACGAAAGAAGATGCCCTCAAAGCAGTAGCCGCTATGGGCACACCCACCGGCGGAAACCGGGGCGAAAACCGCCAGAAACTATCCATGCTCCGCCGCAAAGTAGCAGAACGCTTAGTGGCGGTGAAGAACCAAACAGCCATGTTAACCACGTTTAACGAGGTAGATATGAGCGCTGTTTTTGCATTGCGAGCCACTCACAAAGACGCCTTCGCAGAAAAACACGCAGTAGGCTTAGGCTTTATGAGTTTTTTTACCAAAGCTGTGGTGCGCGCACTGCAACTATATCCAGATGTAAATTCTATGATTGATGGAGAATATAAGGTTTCTTATAATTTTTACGACATTTCCGTGGCAGTGTCAGGACCCAAGGGATTGATGGTACCAGTGGTGCGCAATGCAGAAAACCTTACCTTTCGGGGAGTTGAGGCAGAAATAAAACGCCTCGCCACGCGTGTGCGCGACAACCTTATTACAGTAGATGAGATGACAGGAGGCACATTCACCATTTCCAACGGCGGGGTTTTCGGCTCTATGCTCTCCACCCCCATCTTAAACCCCCCGCAGAGCGCCATTTTAGGGATGCACAATATCGTAGAACGCCCGGTGGTGCGGAATGGGCAAATAGTTATAGCCCCAGTTATGTACGTGGCGCTTTCCTACGACCATCGCATTATTGATGGCAGAGAATCAGTAGGCTTTTTGGTAGCCATTAAAGAAGCCATAGAAAACCCGTTGGAACTTTTGATGGATGGCGATGCTAAAAAAGCCCTGGAACTGTAATACCAATAACTGGCAGCATACAACATAAGCAAAATAGATATTCTTTCAAGCCCTTGGCAACCAATATCCCAAATCAAAACCCCTGCCCGTTAAATAATTTGTACCTTTGCAGCGAAACACACCCCACATGTCTGCCGAAACCACTCCCTCAGTTGAACCTCCTAAAGGCAAGCCCAAGTGGCTGCGGGTGAAATTACCAGTTGGAAAAAAATACACTCAATTGCGAGGATTGGTAGATACGTATAAACTCCACACTATCTGCACTTCCGGGAGTTGCCCTAATATGGGAGAATGCTGGGGCGAAGGTACCGCTACCTTTATGATTTTGGGAAATACCTGCACTCGTTCCTGCGGTTTCTGCGGGGTGAAAACAGGAAGACCGGAAGCCCTGGACTGGGAAGAACCCGAAAAAGTAGCCCATTCCATTAAAATTATGAATATACGCCATGCTGTTATTACCTCTGTAGATAGAGACGACCTTAAAGACATGGGCTCTATTATGTGGGCAGAAACTGTGAAAGCCATCCGGCGAATGAACCCCGACATTACATTAGAAACGCTTATCCCCGATTTCCAGGGAATACCTCAACATTTAGACAGGATAGTAGCCGTAGCCCCCGAAGTAGTATCGCACAACCTCGAAACCGTGCGCAGGCTCACGCGTGAGGTGCGCATACAGGCGAAATATGACAGAAGCCTTTCCGTACTACGCTATTTAAAAGAACAAGGTGTGCGCCGCACCAAATCGGGTATTATGCTTGGACTGGGCGAGACAAGAGAAGAAGTGCTCCGGGCAATAGAAGATTTGCGTAACGTTCAGGTAGATGTTGTAACCATAGGACAATACCTCCAACCCTCTAAAAACCATCTTCCCGTTAAAGAATTTATTCCCCCTGAACAGTTTGAACAATATAGAGATAAGGCGCTGGCAATGGGCTTTCGTCATGTAGAAAGCGGCGCCCTTGTTCGCTCTTCCTACAAAGCTCACAAACACATTCAGTAACAATATCGGCTGCCATAAAAGTGAAAAAAACAAAAATCGGAATTAACGGTTTCGGCAGGATAGGAAGAACCGTTTTCAGGCTCTTACTTTCCCATCCATATATAGAAGTAGTAGTCATTAATGACCTCGCAGATGCGCCCACCTTGGCCCACCTGCTCAAATATGATAGCATTCATGGCATATTGCAAGCCAATATTCAGGTGCGTGAAAATGACATTATAGTCAACGGGAAAACTATCCCGCTTTCAAACCAGAGAAATATAGAAACCATTAACTGGAAATCCTACGGTGCAGAAATAGTCATAGAAGCCACTGGCAAATACAAAACCCAAAACCAATTAAAACACCACCTCGCTAATGGCGCCCGCCATGTAATTCTTTCAGCGCCCCCCGATGATGAGCAGATAAAAACGGTGGTACTGGGCGTAAATGCACATATACTAGAAAATTCAGACCAAATCTTGTCTAATGCCTCCTGCACTACCAACAATGCCGCTCCCATGATACAAGTATTGCATACCCTTTGCGGCATTGAGCAAGCCTACATCACCACCGTCCATTCTTATACAACCGACCAAAGCCTGCACGACCAGCCCCACAAAGACCTTCGCAGGGCGCGCGCAGCCGCCTTGTCTATTGTCCCTACCACTACCGGTGCCGCCAAAGCCCTTACCCGTATTTTCCCGGAATTAAAAGATGTTATAGGCGGTTGCGGCATACGCGTTCCTGTACCCAATGGCTCACTCACAGACCTTACCTGCAATGTACTGAGAGAAACCAGCATAGAAGAAGTAAATGCCTCTTTTAAAAAAGCTGCTCAAACCAACCTATGCGGCATTATGGAATACACCGAAGACCCTATTGTATCGGTTGATATTCTCAATAACCCCCATTCCTGTATTTTTGATGCCCAAATGACCTCAGTTATAGGAAAGATGGTAAAAGTAATAGGCTGGTACGATAATGAATATGGCTATAGCAATCGCATAATAGATTTATTGGAAATTGTGAGTAAGAAAAATAGCTAAATGAGTCAATTAAGATATTTTTATGTAATTTGCAACCCGCTTATAAAACCTTCCGCTAATACCTAAACCTAAATTTGCAAATGCTTAAAAACATTTTTCTACCCGTTTATATAGTAAATGCCCGTATAAAGTATATTTGTAAACAAGTAAGAATTTCACAATAAATGAGATTTTTGTGAGAAATCCCGATGATACAGAACATTTTTATAACCGGTTAAAAGGAAAACTGGAACAAGATACCCTGTGGCCATCTCAATATTTGTATAAATTTATTATCCCAGCAGATAAAGAGAAAAAAGAAGCCATAGAACGAATCTTCAACCATGCCGGTGCAGTTATAAAAACCAAGAAATCATCTGGGGGAAAATACCTGAGCCTTTCTGTATGGATACATCTCAAAAACCCTGACGAGGTAATTGCCTATTATAAAAAAATTCATGCTATAAAAGGAGTTATCTCTCTCTAAACTTCCCTTAACTTGGGAAAATAAAACAAAAACAATAAATTTTAAATCTAAAACCCTAACTACATTTTGAACTTAGAATATAACAACGAACGAACACCCCTGATTATCCCCGAGTATGGCAGGCACATACAGAAAATGGTAACAGAAGCCGTCTCCATCTCCAATCGGGAAGAACGCAACAAAGTAGCTAAAGCCATCATCACCTTCATGGGAAATTTAAACCCCCACCTGCGCGACGTGCCCGATTTTCAGCATAAACTTTGGGACCAGCTTTTCATTATATCTGATTTTGAATTAGATGTAGATTCTCCCTATCCCAAACCCTCACGTGAAATGCTACAGGAACGCCCGCAACGGCTAAACTATCCCCAGAACTTTCCCAAGTATCGTTTCTATGGCAACAACATTAAAAAAATGATAGATGTTTGCACCCAATGGGAAAAAGGCGACCTAAAAGAAGCCTTAGAATATGCTATTGCAAACCACATGAAAAAATGCTATCTAAGCTGGAATAAAGAAACCGTGAGCGACAACGTTATTTTTCAGCACCTGTATGAGCTGAGCGATGGCAAGATAAACTTAGCCGCCCAGGCCGAAGAACTTACCGATACAGATGAATTGATGAAAGTTCATGCCAAACACAAAAATGGCATTGTAAAAAAATACCACCATGGCGCTAAAAACAAAAAACGATACTAAACAAGTCTATTCGTATGGCTATTTTTCAAATAGAAGGCGGGCGCCCGTTACAAGGAGAAGTTACCCCCCAAGGCGCTAAAAATGAGGCCCTGCAGGTTTTATGCGCAGTGTTGCTGACCCCCGAAAAAGTTACCATCAATAATATTCCCGATATTGTAGATGTAAATAAACTCATTCAACTCCTCCGGAACTTAGGAGTGAAAATTCAAAAAAACCACCAGGGTTCCTACACCTTTCAGGCAGATGAGGTGAACTTAGACTACCTCCAGTCTGAACAATTTAAATATGAAGGTCGCCAACTAAGAGGTTCTATTATGATGGTAGGCCCCCTCCTGGTGCGCTTCGGCAGAGGATATATTCCCAAACCCGGCGGCGACAAAATAGGCAGGAGACGGTTAGACACCCACTTTGAGGGACTCATAAAATTAGGAGGCATTTTCCGGTACAACGAAGAAGACCATTTCTATGGCGTAGAAACTCCGGGCAGACTTAGGGGAGCCTATATACTGCTCGATGAGGCTTCTGTAACCGGCACCGCCAATATTCTCATGGCCGCCGTGTTAGCTGAAGGAACTACCACTCTATATAATGCAGCCTGCGAACCCTATGTGCAGCAACTCTGCAAGATGCTCAACGCAATGGGCGCCCGCATCACCGGCATTGGCTCTAATTTACTCACCATAGAAGGTGTTTCTTCCTTAAAAGGAACCGAGCATACCATATTGCCCGATATGATTGAAATTGGCAGCTGGATAGGGCTTGGCGCCATGACAAAAAGTGAGATCACTATAAAAAATGTGAGCTGGGAAAACCTGGGGCAAATACCCGATGTATTTGCAAAACTGGGCATTAGCCTTGAAAAGCGAAACGATGATATTTACATCCCCCCCCATACAAATGGCTATGAAATTCACTCCTATATAGACGGGTCTATTCTCACCGTTGCTGATGCTCCCTGGCCCGGGTTCACCCCCGATTTACTGAGCATTGTCCTTGTAGTGGCTACCCAGGCAAGAGGAAGTGTACTCATACACCAGAAAATGTTTGAGAGCCGTTTGTTTTTCGTGGATAAACTCATTGATATGGGCGCTAAAATTATCCTGTGCGACCCACACCGCGCCACCGTGATAGGACACGATTTTAAAATACCTTTGCGGGCGACTACTATGACCTCGCCCGATATTCGCGCCGGCATTGCCTTGTTAATCGCCGCTCTTTCTGCCAAGGGAACCTCTACTATACACAATATTGAGCAGATAGACAGGGGCTATGAACAAATAGATGAACGCTTGCGGCGTATTGGAGCCTCTATAACAAGAACCTAATGGATGTATAAAGCTACAACAAGAAACCTCAACCTCTAAAAACCAGGAATTCTCAACCTACTCCTTCTTATACACCTTCCCGTCTTTCATCACAAAGACCACTTGCTCCAGTGTTTTTATAGCCGTTGTAGGGTCGTCTTTTACAGCGATAATATCTGCCAGGAACCCTGGCGAAAGCTGCCCCAGCTTATTCTCCATGCCTAACAGCCCTGCATTTACCACCGTAGCCGACTGGATGGCTTTCATGGACGGCATACCAGCTTCTACCATATAGCCAAATTCTTTTGCATTCTGCCCGTGCGGGAACACGCCCGCATCCGTTCCAAAGGCAATAGGTACGCCTTTTTTATAGGCTTTGGCAAAGGTTTCCTGTATCTGGGGACCTACCGATTTCGCTTTAGGCACCACGATGTCGGGGTAATAGCCCGCCACATTCGCTTTTTCGGCTACTTCTTTCCCGGCGGTAATGGTAGGCACCAGGTAGGCATTATATTTTTTCATCAGGTCCATCGTAGCCTCGCTCATAAAAGTGCCGTGTTCAATAGTTTTTATACCGCCCAGCACCGCTCGCTGCATACCTTCGTCCCCGTGCGCATGAGCGGCCGTGAGCATACCATAATCCTTAGCCGTTTCCACGATAGCTTTTATCTCTTCCAGCGTAAATTGCGGGTTGCTGCCATTTTTAGCCATGCTCAGCACACCCCCGGTAGCCGTGATTTTAATAACGTCTGAACCATCTTTGTAGCGCTGCCGCACCGCTTTCCGCGCCTCTTCCGGCGAGTTAATCACCCCATCCGCCGGCCCCGGGTCGCCCATCAGGTCTTTGCGGTTGCCATTCGTGGGGTCGGCATGGCCGCCCGTGGTGGCTATAGATTTTCCTGCTGTGAAAATACGAGGGCCTTTCACATAGCCGGCATTCACCGCCTTGCGAAGCGCTATATTTACACCCGTTCCGCCCAGGTCGCGCACCGTGGTAAAGCCTGCCAGCAACGTCCGTTCCGCATACATAGCCGCTTCAAAAGCCACATCGGCTTCATTTTCCGTAAAACGGGCGCTATAAGCTTTCGGGTTGGTTTCGTGCTCTATATGAACGTGCATGTCTATGAGCCCGGGCAGCACCGTTTCATCTTTCAAATCAACCACCACATCATTCGGGTTGGTGGGATTAGAAAAACCATCTTCTATGGCTTTTATGGTATTTCCCGCTACGATAATCGTTTTTCCGGTGAGTACTTTTCCTTGTTTGGCGTCTATAATTTTCCCGCAATGCAGGTAGGTATCCTGCGCAGCGGATACCGCTGAAATAAGGATGACCAAGATGAAACTAATTGTTCTCATACTATTATAATTTAGGTGAATGGGTTACGGTTTTATGCTGAAGGACTTGCTCCCACCTCCAGGCGCTGCGCAATGCCTCGTCTAAGGTATATTGGGGCGTCCAGCCCAAGATGTTTTTTGCTTTAGATATATCAGCGTAGGCTATGGCGACATCGCCGGAGCGCCTGCCGGTAATTTCATAAGGGATTTTTTTACCCGAAATAGCTTCAAAACGATGGATAATCTCTAACACCGTTGTGCCTTCTCCCGCTCCTATATTGAAAACTTCGTAGCGGGTTGCATGGCGGTTTTCCAGCAACCGTTTTAGCGCAAGTGTGTGAGCGCGCGCTACATCGCACACATGCAGATAGTCGCGCACGCACGTACCATCGCGCGTGGGGTAGTCTGTTCCAAAAATCGGTAACCTATCTCGTTTTCCGGCGGCGGCTTGGGCGAGCAATGGCGCCAGGTTTTTGGGCACGTCTTTAGGCGTTTCACCTATAATGCCAGAGGGGTGCGCCCCGATGGGATTAAAATACCGCAGCGAAATAGCTTTAAAGGCAGGGTTCGCTTTCACCACATCTCGCACAATAGACTCTCCTATCTGCTTGGTGTTCCCGTAGGGAGAAGCGGGTTTGCGGAGAGGAGTATCTTCTGTAACGGGCGAATCGCCAACATCGCCATAAACGGAGCAAGAGGAGCTGAAAATAAACGGGTAAATTTCATTTTTGAGGAGCTCCTGTAACAGGTAAACCAACGAGTGGATATTATTTTCGTAATACAACAATGGATGTTCGGCGCTTTCGCCCACTGCCTTAAAAGCGGCAAAATGAATAACGCCCGCAATATCCGCATGTTTTTTGAAAAATTTGCTGGCATTGCTTTTCTTCCGCAAATCGAGATTTTCATAAACGGGAACAACGCCGGTTATGGCAGAAATTCCCTCTAAAACAGTTGCAGACGAATTGGAAAGATTATCAATAATAATTACCTCATAACCTGCCTGCTGGAGTTCCACCACCGTGTGAGAGCCAATATAGCCTAAGCCGCCGGTTACGAGTATTTTCATTACTTTTTTATGAAGTGAATTTTTATTGATAAACCCATTATTCAGATGAATTATTTACAAACTCTATTACTTTTGAAACAATGAAACCAATTTGCTCATCATCTAACTCGGTGTGCATGGGTAGAGAAATCACCTCTTTTACGAGTTGATTGGTTACCGGGAAATCGGTTTCTTCATAGCGGTTGTTCGCGTATGCCTTCTGGCTGTGGAGCGGAACAGGATAATACACGGCACAGGGAACCTGGTTTTCGCCTAAAAAAGCCACCAGCCCATCTCGTTTTCCGTTGGTAATGCGCAACGTATATTGGTGGTACACGTGCGTGCGCGCATCGCCTGCATGCACGGGTGTGAGGATGTGTGGCTGGTTTTGGAATGCCGCGGTGTATTTTTGGGCAGCTTCTCGTCGCTTTTGGTTATACGTGTCTAACAAAGGCAATTTTGCCCGCAACACCGCCGCCTGCATGGAATCTAAACGGGAATTAACGCCAATGACATCGTGGTAATAGCGCCCGTACATGCCGTGGTTGGCAATACCCCGCATGGTGTGCGCCAACGTATCGTTGTTCGTAAAAATAGCGCCGCCGTCGCCATAGCATCCCAGGTTTTTAGACGGAAAAAACGAGGTGGTGCCTATATGACCCATGGTTCCGGTTTTCAGCCGTTTACCGTTTTTCAGCGTGCAGGTAGCGCCAATAGCCTGCGCATTGTCTTCGATTACATACAAATTATATTTTTCGGCGATATCCAAAATGGCATCCATATCGGCGCATTGCCCGAACAGGTGTACCGGCACAATGGCTTTGGTGTTGGGGGTAATAGCTTTTTCCACTGCCTGCGGGTTCAGGTTGAAAGTATCTGAATCTACATCTACCAGCACGGGCGTGAGATGCAGCAAGGCAATCACTTCTACCGTGGCGGCGAAGGTAAAATCGGCGGTGATGACCTCGTCGCCGGGCTGTAACCCAAGCGCCATCATAGCTATTTGAAGAGCATCGGTACCGTTGGCGCAGGGAATAGCGTGTTTTACCTCTAAATAGGCTTCCAACTCTTTCTGGAAAGCCTGTACTTCAGGCCCGTTTATAAAAGCAGTTGATTCGAGCACTTCTTGCAGGGAACGGTCAACTTGTGCTTTTATGGCTTCATACTGACCTTTTAGGTCAACCATTTGTATTTTTTTCATGCAGTGCAATATGATTTCGGGATGGCAATATTACAAAATTAAACCGCCGCCGCCAACGAATTACCGCAAAGAAGCGTATTTTAGCGCAAAACTATACCTTGTGTTATTGTTTTATAATTTTTTAATAGTTCTGGCAGGTGTTGCGCTAAAGACGATGGCGCTTTTCAATCCCAAAATCCGGCTGTTTGTGAAGGGGCGAAAGGATGTTTTTTCACATCTCTCTAAACAAATTCAGCCCGGGGATAGGGTTGTTTGGATGCACGCAGCTTCGTTAGGCGAATTTGAACAGGGCTTGCCGGTGTTGCAACGACTTACAGCGGAAAAACCGGGATATAAACTGGTGGTTACATTTTTTTCGCCTTCGGGTTATGAGGTGAAAAAAAATAGCGCTCAGGCAGATGTGATTACTTATTTGCCGCTGGATAGCCAGAAAAATGTGCGGAAGTTCCTGGATATTGTTCACCCGGAAATAGCGCTGTTTATTAAATATGAATTTTGGCCGAATTACTTAAATGAACTGGAAAAAAGACGGGTGCGCACATTCTTGGTGTCGGGTATTTTTAGACCATCGCAGATTTTTTTTAAGGGATATGGCGGGTTTATGCGCCGCCGACTGCGGGCATTTGAACATTTCTTTGTGCAGGATGAGGCTTCCCGGGAACAGCTCTGCCGAATTGGATTTGACAACGTAACGGTGAGCGGCGATACGCGTTTCGATAGGGTGCTGAAAACCCGGGAGCAAAAAAAGTCGCTTTCTTTTATAGAAACCTTTTTGCAGGGTAGTCTTTGCGTGGTTATCGGGAGTTCCTGGGAGCAGGACGAAGCGTTGTTAGTTCCTTTTATAAATGCATACGAAGGGGAGGCGAAATTCATTATAGCGCCTCATCTCACAGATGCCGGGCATATTGAGCAATTAACCCAAACGCTCACCCGGGAAACGGTATTATTTTCGGAAAAAGAGGGAAAAAACTTAGCAGATTACCCGGTCTTTATCCTCAATACGGTAGGGTTGCTTGCCGATGTGTATGGCTATGCAGATGTGGCATACATAGGCGGGGGTATGGGAACAAAGGGGTTGCACAATATCCTGGAGCCGGCGGTTTTTGGTGTTCCCCTGCTCATCGGGAAAAACTATGAAAAGTTCCCGGAGGCGGTGGAACTGGTGAAACGGGGCGGCGTAATGACGATAAAAACCGTAACAGAATTAGCGCTTGCATTGAACCAGCTTTTACATGACGAAGCCAAACGGGGGGAGGCAGGCGCTATAAATGTGGCGTATGTGGAAGAAAAGAGCGGGGCGGTGGAGAAGGTTATGGGTTACCTGTCAACTCATTCCCGCTAAGAGGGCTTCACAAGAGCGCCGGGTATTTTAAGCAGTGAATGGCGTGTACAGGGTTTTCATTATGGAAGACAAAATTCCCGGCTACCAGCGCATCTGCTCCCGCCTGCACGAGCGCCTGTGCGTTTTGGTCGGTTACGCCGCCATCAATTTCAATCAGCGTATTGGTATGGGCGGCGTTTATGAGTTCTCGCAGCTGATAGATTTTGGTGTAGGTATGCTCAATAAAAGCCTGTCCGCCAAACCCCGGGTTCACGCTCATCAGGCACACTACATCTATATTGCTAATGAGAGGCTCCAGTAAATTTACCGGGGTATGGGGGTTTATGGCTACGCCGGCTTTTAAGCCCTCTTCTTTAATGGTTTGCAGTGTTCGATGGAGGTGAATGCAGGCTTCGTAATGAACGGTGAGGATATGGGCGCCGGCGGTTGCAAAGGCGCTGATGTATCGCTCTGGCTGCACAATCATCAAATGCACGTCGAGCGGTTTTTGGGCGTGTTTTGCAATGGCTGCTACAACGGGTATTCCAAAGGAAATGTTGGGTACAAAAACGCCATCCATGACATCTAAGTGAAACCAATCTGCCTCGCTTTTGTTTACGAGTTCAATAGCCGTGCCCAGATGAGCGAAATCTGCGGAGAGCAGGGAAGGGGCTACAAGGGGTGTTTTCATACAAAATGTATAGGCGTTATGACAAAGATAGCAAACTATTGGGTTGGGAGGGGTGCAAAAGCAAAAACTCCCTTAAAAGATGGGTCTTTTTCGGGAGTAATCGTTAAAAAATCGCTGGGTGGTTGGTAGCGCTTACCCAAGATAGGTTTTTAAGATTTTGCTTCGGGTAGTGTGTTTTAACCGGCGAATGGCTTTTTCTTTTATTTGTCGCACGCGCTCGCGGGTGAGGTCAAAAGTTTCCCCTATTTCTTCCAGTGTCATGGGGTGTTGGTTTCCCAATCCAAAATATAAGCGAACCACGTCGCCTTCGCGCGGGGTAAGGGTTTCCAAGGCGCGTTCAATTTCTATCCTGAGTGATTCGTGTACTAATTCCCGGTCGGGGCTGGGCGATTCGCCGCTGCGTACCACATCATATAAATTAGAGTCTTCGCCTTCTACCAAGGGGGCATCCATAGAGAGGTGGCGGCCGGCGTTTTTTATGGATTCTTTTACATCATTTACCGTCATATCTAATTCCTGGGCTATTTCTTCGGCAGAAGGGGCTCGTTCATGGGCTTGTTCCAGGAAGGCATAGGTTTTGTTTATTTTGTTGATGGAGCCTATTTTGTTGAGGGGCAAACGCACAATGCGAGATTGTTCTGCAAGGGCTTGGAGGATGGATTGACGAATCCACCACACGGCGTATGAAATGAATTTAAACCCGCGCGTTTCGTCAAAACGCCTGGCGGCTTTTATAAGTCCTAAGTTTCCTTCGTTAATAAGGTCAGGAAGCGTTAAACCCTGGTTTTGGTATTGTTTCGCTACCGATACCACAAATCGCAGGTTGGCTTTTGTTAATTTTTCTAATGCTGCCTGGTCGCCGGCTTTTATGCGCTGCGCCAATTCTACCTCTTCTTCGGCGGTAATCAAATCAACTTTTCCTATCTCTTGCAGGTATTTATCTAAGGAAGCGGTTTCCCGATTGGTTACCTGTTTTGTAATTTTAAGCTGTCTCATGGTTATTTTCTCCTGTTATGTTGCGTTGGGTGGGTAATCATTATACGTTTACCGGTAGCAAAATGTTACAAATAAAACGTTTTTTTGAGTGTTAAAATTTTTTAAGGATACATAAAACTGCTCTCTACCTGGCTTCATCGGTATATGCTACATAAAAAAACCAGGGGAAGGAGGTAAAAGTAGGTTCTTTATTTCAGTAAAATATCTGCTTGTAAGATAAACGTATTTACAAATAATAGGAAAAGAGTAACATACAAGGATGTAAAAGAGAAGCACGAAAATGGTGTGAATCTGTGTTAACCTCGTTATTTGTGTTTTATATCGGGTATTCTCATTTAATCATCTCAAAACTACGCTGTATGAACTGGGTGAGGTCTTCGCCTTTTAATAGATGCTGAGATAGGCGGGCTAAATCTAAAGCCTGTTTTACAAGCCGCTCTTGTTTGGCTTTGGTTTTTGTGTTTAGAATGAGCGATGCTAGTTCGTGGTTGGTGTTGACAACGAGCCGATACATTTCGGGAAAGTGGTCAAGGCTGAACATGCCTCCACGTGAACCGCTCATTTCTTTCATGCGCCGCATAAATTCTGGTTGTGTTATAAGGAAGGGCGGTTCTTCGCTACTCATGGCTTCTGTGTGTACGGTATATTTGTCTTTTTGCACTACGGCTTCAATAAGGGTTTTTAGGGTTTCTTTTTCTTCATCGGAAAGTTTAGAGGGCTGCACTTCTTCTTTTTGGATGAGTTTGTCCACGGCATCGGCATCTACCCGCACAAAAGAAAGTTTTTCGTGCGTGGTTTCCAGTTTTTGTATAAGGTGGGTAATAATAGGAGAGTCTAACAGCAATACCTCGTACCCTCTGGCTTTGGCGGCTTGTATGTAGGCATGTTGTCCTTCCTTATGGGCGGCATACAATACCACCAGCGTACCATTTTTATCGGTTTGCAGGTCTTTTATTTTTTCCCGCAGTTCTTCAAATGTATAATACGCTCCATCAACCGTTGGGTAGAGGGCAAACTTTTCGGCTTTTTCAAAGAATTTTTCTTCGGAAAGCATGCCATATTCAATAACTACTTTAATATCGTTCCAGTTTTTCTCAAATTCCTGGCGGCGCTCTTTAAACAGGGTGCTGAGCTTATCGGCTACTTTGCGGGTTATGTAGCCTGAAATTTTCTTTACATTACCATCTGCCTGCAAATAGGAGCGAGATACGTTAAGCGGAATATCGGGTGAATCTATAACTCCTCTCAGTAGGGTTAAAAACTCTGGCACAATACCTTCTACGTTGTCTGTTATAAAAACCTGGTTCTGGTATAGCTGAATGCGGTCTTTCTGTAGGTTTAGTTCGTTATTGAGTTTTGGGAAATACAAAATTCCGCTTAAATGAAACGGGTAATCTATGTTGAGGTGAATGTGAAATAAGGGTTCTTCGAACTGAGCGGGGTACAACTCATGGTAAAAATGCTGGTAATCTTCCTCTGTTACATCAGAAGGCTGCTTGGTCCATGCTGGTTGCGGGTTGTTGATGATATTGGGAACTTCTATTTTTTCTTCCTTAACATCATCGCCCTCGCCGCTCTTCCGGGTTTCGGTGCGGGTGCCAAATTGAATGGGGATGGGCATGAATTTGTTGTATTTAAGGAGCAGGCTGCGTATCCTGGCATCCTCTAAAAACTCCTTAGAGTCTTCATTAATATGAAGAATAATTTCCGTCCCTTGTTCCTTACGGTCGGCTGCCTCCAGCGTATATTGGGGAGAACCATCGCAAACCCAGCGAACAGCAGGCTCATCGCGATAACTTTTAGTAATAATTTCTACCTTATCGGCTACCATAAAGGCAGAATAAAACCCTAACCCGAAATGGCCAATTATTCCACTATCTTTTGCACTGTCTTTATATTTTTTCAAAAATTCTTCCGCCCCGGAAAAAGCTATCTGGTTTATGTATTTTTCTACTTCTTCGCCCGTCATGCCTATACCTTGGTCAAGCACGCGGAGTGTTTTATCCCCGGCATCTATTTTCACTTCAATATGTGGTTCATCAGTTGTCATTTTCGCCTCACCTATGCCAGCAAGATGTTTTAGTTTCAGTGTGGCATCGGTAGCGTTAGAGATAAGTTCCCTGAGAAAAATTTCATGGTCGCTGTATAAAAATTTTTTAATGAGCGGAAAAATATTTTCTACAGATACATTGATGTTTCCGGTTGTCATTTTCTTCTATTTTTTAGTTTTTAAAACGTTGTTTTTTAGACAAAAAAGATACCACAGCCAAGATACTGACAAACTGACACTCGCCCGGTGATGAGGTGATTAACGATTTTTGTTTATCTTTTTTCTATATATAGTAAACAATATTTGTATTTTTACATCTGGGAAACAATTTTAAAAAATGGGTGTATATAGATTACATATTGTTATATAAATTGGTTTTATTACATTGGTTAGATTATTAGGAAAATGTGGCCTTCAGCGGCTGCATTTTTTTTAAGGCTTGCCGATAAATATAGAGTAGATAGTAATCATTAGGGCAAGTTAGGATGTATCTTTGCAAGAATAGGTTTGTAATTAAAAAAATAGTGTATGTATCAATCTAAAATAGCAGGGTTAGGGTATTACGTACCAGAACGGGTAGTTACTAATGAAGAGCTTTCTCTGTTGATGGATACCAGTGATGCCTGGATACAAGAACGTACCGGCATACAGGAACGCCGCCACGTAACCGCGGGCGATGGCAATACTACAGCCACCATGGGGGTTAAAGCTGCGCGCAGAGCTATAGAGCGGGCGGGAATTTCTGAAAAGGATATTGATTTTATCATTTTTGCTACGCTAAGCCCAGATTACTATTTTCCCGGGCCAGGTGTGCTGGTGCAACGGGCGCTAGGTATAAAAACAGTGGGTGCGTTAGATGTTCGCAACCAATGCTCAGGGTTTGTATATGCCGTTTCGGTGGCAGACCAGTATATAAAAACCGGCATGTATAGCACTATACTGGTTATTGGGTCGGAAGTGCAATCTAAAGGATTAGACATGACCACGCGGGGTAGGGGTGTATCTGTAATTTTTGGAGATGGTGCAGGCGCCGCAGTGCTTACCCGTTCCGGAGACCAATCGGGTATTCTTTCTACCCACCTGCACTCTGAGGGAGAGTATGCCGAAGAGCTGGCGCTTATTGCCCCGGGAATGGCAAAACGCTGGGTAACGGATATTATAGCAGATACTAATCCTACAGATGAGTCATACTTTCCGTATATGAATGGTCAGTTTGTTTTTAAACATGCGGTGGTGCGTTTCGGCGAAGTCATCAAAGAAGGATTAGAAGCAAATGGATTGCAGGCAAGCGATATTAGTATGTTAATACCCCACCAGGCTAATTTGCGCATTTCGCAATTTGTGCAGCAAAAACTTGGCTTGCGCAATGAACAGGTGTATAATAATGTAACCACCTACGGGAACACTACGGCGGCTTCCATCCCCATTGCGCTCACGGAAGTATGGGAACAGGGTAAACTTCATAAAGGCGACTGGGTGGTGCTGGCGGCTTTTGGCAGTGGGTTTACCTGGGGAAGCGTAGTGATGCGCTGGTAAATCAGCGATGAAGAGAAGGCAATACTCCTAATAAAACCACTTTTTTATGGATAGCTTTGGAGCTATGAGAGCGCTTTCGCATACGCATACATGCGCACACCTGTGTACTCACAAAGAAAGGCGCTACGGGCGTTTGTTATTCTTTACTACAGGGCTCATTAAGGATAATTTTATAAGTATCAGAAAATCCTAAAATACTGTTAATTCTACAGTGTAGAATGGAAAAACCTGATTTTTTAACTACATTGCGCCCAATCAATCGCTAAAACTGACCAAAATGAAGTACTATATGTTAAAATCAATACCTGTAAGTTTTTTAACGCTGCTCCTTACTAATTCCTGTAAGAAAGATAAAAAAGCAGACGAAGCAGCCGTCTCTGGGATTAACCTGGCGTATATGGACCCTTCCATAAGCCCTAAAGACAATTTTTTTAAGTATGTAAACGGGAAATGGCTGGATGCAACTGAAATTCCTGCTGACCAAACGGTTTGGGGAAGTTTTAATGAACTGCGGAAGCAAACTGATAATGATGCGCTTGCCGTGCTTAACGAAGCGTTGAATAACCCTAACTTAGATCCGAAATCAGATCAGGCGAAAGCAGTTTACCTCTACCAAACTATTATGGATACTGTTTCGCGTAACAAAATGGGGGTAGCGCCTTTAAAACCCTATTTAAATAAGATTGCGGCTGTTAAAAATATACAAGACCTGCAGCAGCTTATAATTGAAATGGAGCCTAAGGGAGGGATTGGGTTTTATGGATTTGGCGTGCGCGCCGATGCTAAAAACAGCAATCGTAATATTGGTTATTTAGGCGCAGGCGATTTAGGACTGCCTCGTGATTATTATGTAGATATGGATTCTGATACGAAAGAAAAGCGGGAAAAATACAAGGCATACATTACCCGTATGTTGCAATTTTTGGGAGATGCCGAAACAGATGCCCGTAAGGCTGCCGAGCGAATACTTGCGTTTGAAACCCGTATGGCTACCCCGAGAATGACTAAGGAAGAGCGCCGCGACCCTGAGAAAAGATATAACCCCAGAACGCTCGCAGATTTGCAAAAACTTGTTCCGGTTGTAGATTGGAAAAATTACTTTCAGGCTATAGGCGCTGTTGGCGTAGATACTGTTATTGTAGGGGAATTGAAGTATTTTGAGACGCTGCAAACTATTTTGAAAGAAAACCGATTGGAGGATTGGAAGAATTATCTCCGATGGACTGCTTTGAATTCTGCGGCTACCATGTTAAGTGATGAGATTGAAAAAACACAATGGGAATTTTATAGTAAAGAACTTGCAGGCGCCCAGAGCCAAAAACCTCGCGATGAGCGAGCGTTAGATGCTATTAATCGCTCTGTGGGAGAGGCGTTGGGCAAGCTTTATGTGGAGAAAAAATTTCCGCCCGAAGCCAAAGCTAAAGCTGAAAAAATGATAGCTAATGTGGTGGATGCGTATGAGAATAGGATTCACCGGTTAGACTGGATGACGGAAGATACTAAGAAAAAAGCCATTGAGAAACTGAGAGCGCTTACCATAAAAATAGCCTATCCAGATGTGTGGAAAGATTATTCTAAACTTGAGGTGAAAACTATTGCTGATGGGGGCTCATATTTTGAGAATATGCTCAACATCGCTGCTTGGAATTATAACCGCGATATAGAAAAATTAGGTAAGCCGGTAGATAAAACAGAGTGGTTTATGGCGCCCCAGATTGTGAATGCGTATTTTAACCCGCCATATAATGAAATTGTATTCCCGGCGGCTATTTTGCAACCCCCTTTCTATAATTACCTGGCAGATGACCCTATAAACTATGGAGGTATTGGAGCTGTTATCGGCCATGAAATTTCTCATAGTTTTGATGACTCAGGGGCTAAATATGATAAGGATGGGAATTTGAATAACTGGTGGACAGACGATGACAAGAAGAAGTTTGAGGAGCGGGGACAAAAATTGGCAGACCAATATAGCGCTATAGAAGTGCTGGATAGTGTTTTTATCAACGGGAAATTTACCCTTGGTGAAAATATTGGGGATTTGGGAGGCGTAAATGCAGCGTATGATGCTTTGCAGCTGAGCTTTAAGCAAAACGGAAGAACGGAAACTATAGATGGCTTTACACCCGAACAACGGTTCTTTATAAGCTGGGCAACGGTATGGCGAACTAAAATGCGCGATGAAGCGTTGAGAAACCGCATTAAGACAGACCCTCACTCTCCGGGAATGTACCGAGCTACCCAACCTTTGCGTAATATTGATGCGTTTTATACTGCTTTTGAGATAAAAGAAACCGATAAAATGTATATCGCCCCCAAAGACCGGGTGCAAATTTGGTAGTAAAAAACACACTTAAAAAGAAAACAAAAGAAGCTGCCTTTTTAGGCAGCCTCTTTTTATAAATGAAGATATATTATTGTACGCCGACCCTTGTTAGGTCATACCTATTGCTTTTTAGCATCCGTTCCCTGTTGTTTCTGATTTAGAAGTGCTTCGCGTATTTGTTTAGCCAGCGTAAAATTAGGCGCCGTGTTAATAGCTTCGTCTATGAATTTAAGCGCCGCATCAATCTTCGTTTTATCTTTATTATATTGCCATAACCCATTCAAGTAGCTAAAAGCAGCTTTTATAGGCACCTGGTAGGGCGGGTTACTTTCATAAAACCGAAACATATCATCTTCTTTTGCATTGTCTAACCCATATTTTATATACGTCTCCACCCTATCAATTTTCCCTATTTGCAAGTTCAAATCGGCCAATTCATACGCGGTATAAACATTGGGGGAACGCTGGTGCAAGAGCTCATAGTGCTGCACCGCCAGCTGGGGCTGATTGAGTGCTTTTAAAGATGCGGCTTTCACTTCTAACGCCATATCTGAATCTGCGGTGTTCTTTTCTGAACCCAGTACATTCACCGCCTGCAAATACTGCCCGGAGTTAGCATACAAGTAGGCCAACGTATCTTTTTGAGCCTTATTAGGCGCCAGGATAGAGAGGTGCGTCAGCGCTTCAATAACTCCACGAACATCACCCTGCTTGCGCATTTGTGTGTAATAGGCTTTATAATGTTTCAACAAATCATTCTTATTCTGGGCGGTTACCGATAAACCGGCTCCTAAAACCGCTAACCATATTATTCGTTTCATAATCTATAAATTAGTAAGGCAGCAAAACTACTAAAATATTCCGCCCAATAGCAAGTCTTGCCCCATCAATCTTAAAACACCATCGTTTTCTTTACAAGAATAGCATCATTCCTAACAAAGGGTTTAGGAATCATACCTGCCGGGCGAGGCGATACTTCCATTGATTGCTGTTCCAGCAAATCAAAAGAAATCTCTTTCAGCTCTATTGAAACGGTATCGCCCTTTCGGAACATAATAGCAATTTCTATAGGCTTTGCCTCTGATACACAATAGTTGAGGAGTTGTTTTTCTGAATTTCGCTTCATTTCCTCTAAAGAGGAAGCCCGCAAAAACTGCCCATCCACTGAAAAAGAACTAATAGAAGCTGCATTATCTGTAAATAATTGTAGGTAGTTCACGGGTCGTTGAGAGGTTATACGGGCTTTTATAACCCGCTTATTTTCCACGAGTGTATCTTTTAAAACCTCTACCAGGGGAGGCGCTATATTTTTCACCGTGGTGCGGGTAACATACGTAAACCGCCTTCCATATTGACTCAATGGAGCATGGGTGTTGGTAGCTGTCCATGGTTTTTGATTTTTTCCTATTTTTTTCTCCGTCCACGTATCCGGCAAATAATCATACGTCCCCCAGAAAGCCTCACCCTTATCTGCATCGAGAAAATACACCAAACTATTAGGTCTGGGTTTAGATTCAGTGAACCTTGATTCTATATGCGCTTTCACGATAAAAAAGGCAGCTATAGAGAAACAAATCAATACCAGCGTTTTCTTAGAAGAATACAAACCAAGTACCGGCAGGGCCACCCCAAATAAGAGCGTTACCAGGGCTGCACTGGCTATCAGCATTTTTAAACCCAGCGCTACCGGCAACATCTGGATAAAAGGAGCCATTACCAACCATACAGGTAGCGTTATTATGCTATACAATATAGGATAAGACCCTCGTTGCCGTATGGTTCCATATAGCAAAAATAGCCCAATATATAAGGGAATAATAAAAAACGCAGCGCCCTTCAGTTTCATAACAATCCCTGTATTTATAAGCAACCATACAAAAAGGGGCGCTACCATATAATTGGCGGTTTCCTGGCGGGTTTTAAGAAAAGAATAGCACAACCAGCAAATGCCAAGAGTTAAAAAGGCGATGGCGGCAATATAAGAATGCCCGTTGTAGGTGAAGCCTTGCAAAATTTCCCTGTAAGAGGGGTATAGTTTTAGCAATAACCCCCAACCATAGTGGGCTATGGCAGCGCTGGCAGCAAGGCAGGCAAGAAAAACAGCAAACCCTTTTAACACGGATTTTAGCGCTAATACCTTATTTTTAAACCCGCTATAACAAATATACCCAAAAGCTATAAAAGCCACCAAAAGCATAGGAAGCGCCCACGAAAACGGGTAGCGGTGCAGCCCCAAAAAGGTATTAAAATACACATTATCATTAGAGCTCTTTAACTCCTTTAAATCGGCAGAGGCAAAATAACGGAGCAGGGGCATCAGGTAAGCGCCCTGGTGTTCCAGCGAGTTGCGGTCTAAATTTTCATAGCTATCTAAAGCAGTGTGATAATCATAATGGTCATCTATGAAAGCAAAATTAAACCCATCTATATCTGCATCCTTTCTAAATACCGTTAAATCTGTATCATTTGGGAGCATTTTGTATATGCTATAAGCCAACGAAGTGGCTACCGGGAAAGGAACATGGGCTTTTTTAAAGGCTTCTACCAATTTTGCATTCCCCCCGTTAGTCTCCATAAACATATAACTGGGGCCGCCACTTCCCCTCGCTTCAAAATTCAATACCAGTTTCACCTGCTGGGCCCATGGATGGCTTTTAAGAAAAAGTCCTGCACCGCTCAACTCTAATTCCTCTCCATCTGAAAAAAGAACGATGATGTCGTTTTTAGGCGCTGAGCCCGATGCTATGAAAGCCCGTAATCCCTCCAGGATAGTAGCTACCCCGCTGGCATCATCGCTGGCGCCAAGCGAAGAGTGGGGAGACGAATCGTAATGCGCCAGGAGCAACAACGCCGTTCCATCCCCGGTGCCTTTTATGCGCGCCAACACATTTTGTGGTTTCGAATAGGCTCTATAAGCATCTAACAGGTATTCTTCCTGGAGAGTTACGTCTAACCCTACTTTTTCTAATTCATCAACCAAATAGCGCTGCACCTCCTTGTGGTAAGGGGCGCCCATATAATGAGGTTTTTGTGAAATCTTTTTTACATGAACAAGCGCCCGCTCCGTGGCGAATTGCTCTGATGGAGCCGATTGTTTATGGAAGGTTTGGGGCATGAGTGTATAGTAACCCAGGTAAATACCTCCAAATACAATGAGCAGGGAAATAAAACCGCCATATTTTTTCATATCGTGAAATTGAAAGCGTTAAAAATACGCATTTCATTTCAGGTAACATAGTTACCTGGAAGGTTTTATAAACGAGTTGTGAAAAATACAAGGAACGGAATTATTTTTTAATTGTATTAAGATGAGAAAAAGACTCAAAAAAAAACGCTTTTTTGTCTCCCTGTGGAGGTACCTGTGCGCGAGCGTGAAGAATTTTGTAACGTTCTAAAAATCTTCCTACTTTTGTAGTTTAATTTTTTCTCGCCCTTAAAGAATGTAATTTCAGGAAATTGCCTACCCTTCTCAACTCAACTGTATAAAAAATCAACTATGGACTATGAGTTTCTAATACCCTGCGTACTCACATTATTACTTGCTGTGTGGAATATTATGCAGCAAAGGAAACTCCAGGAATTAAAAAGAATGGGCGATAAACAACTACACATACACACACTACAATTTGATAAAGAGTTTGAAATTTATTCAGAAATATGGATAGAACTTGTAAAATTGAGAAATAGCATCAGGAAACCAGGACTTCAGCCCGGCACTCACGGCTCAAAACTAACGGGTGATGAAGTGCTACAAGAAAGACTGGAAAAAACTATTGAAATTGGAAACTCTCTTATAGAAAAGGTGGAACATAACAAGCCTTTTTATGCCGCTAAAGTCTATAACAGCTTACATGAGGTTATAAACCTGCTCAATGATGAAATTACAAGATTAGGAGAAATGCCTGGACGAGAATACTGGAAAGAAGGTGAGGCAACTATTTATAAACTACTGTCTGCTACCGAAACAGTATGTGAAACTATAAGGGAGCGAATTGGACTGCTGGAAAAATAACAATATATAAAACCACGTCACTTCAGCATCACCTCCTTTAGAAAACCAACACCATAAAATTTATTACACAACCGTTGCTACATATTGATTCTCTTCTTCTACAAGCTCAAACAGAAAATTGTTATACCGCCCTCATTCGCCAATTGAATACCGATTTCGCGCGCGCAGGAATAGCCGTTCACTTTAATGAAACGAGCCTTCCACAGGCGCTAAAAGACAGCTTGCAGGAAACCCTTAGCCAACTCATGGAAAAACAAACCCACAAGTACCGCCAATTACTCTATTTAATAGATGTTCCCGAACAACAAATAAGTGCTATTGAAGATAGTAATGCTGCCGAACAAGCCGCTTTTTTAATCCTTCGGCGCGAATGGCAAAAAGTATCGCTCAGAATGAGAAACGGATAAAAGGCATAAGCGCACTGCCATAAATACTCTTATCCTCATCATACAACACATCATAGCGGGCACCAACTACCATAAAACCAGCATTATAACCCGCTCCCAAAAACAACCCCGGGTACCAGTAACTTTCATCTGTATAGCCCGCAGCCTCATAGATAGGCTCAAAATTTCGGTTCACATTAAGCATCTCAAACTCAGAGGAAAGCTGTATTTCCCGAATAGGGTTGAATAGCCCCAGCACACTACCTCCTATAACAGTAGCTTTATAAGCATCTTTCTGTCCTGCATAAATAACATTCAACCCGATGCCGGCGCCCACATACCGGTTGAATTGATACACCGCATTAGGAGCTAATGTAATGTTATAAACATCTCCAAACCCGACACTGGCACCCCCTCCAAACCGAACCCGTTGCCAGAAATTTGATTTTTGCTCTACCTCTGCACTGTCGGCAGACACCTGCCCCTGGGCAGCGAAAACAAACCCCAAAAAGCAGTAAAAAAACACATACATTCCGGTTATTGAAGCAATTTTCATATTCTATTATATTTTATTTACCAGTAACCATCAAAAAACGCACCGCACTACCTGCTCCATTCAAAAAACTAACTCAAAACCTCCTGCACCTTATCTGCCGCCTCCTGGAACGCAATAACAGCCTGAACCGCCAAACCCGACTGGTCTATAATTTCTTTGGCGATTTCTGCATTAGTACCTTGCAACCGTACAATAAGAGGAACCTGTATGGCATTTCCCATACTCTTATAAGCATCTACAATTCCCTGAGCCACCCGGTCGCAACGCACAATACCCCCGAAAATATTTACGAGGATAGCCCTTACATTCGGGTCTTTTAAAATAATGCGAAAAGCCGTTTCCACCCGTTTTGCATCGGCAGTGCCACCCACATCGAGAAAATTAGCAGGCTCGCCACCTGCCATTTTAATCAAATCCATTGTAGCCATCGCCAGCCCGGCCCCATTTACCATGCAACCCACATTTCCATCTAATTTCACATAGCTCAACCCCGCAGCCTTAGCCTCCACCTCAATAGCATCTTCTTCCCTTAAATCGCGCAACCCTGCATAATCTGGGTGCCGATAAAGCGCATTCTCATCCAGCGTAACCTTGGCATCTACCGCCACAATTTTATCATCCGAAGTTTTTAAAACCGGGTTAATTTCAAACAAACTCGCATCCAATTTCATATACGCCTCGTACAGCCGCGTAACAAACCCTGTCATTTCCTTAAAAGCTGCCCCGCCAAGCCCTAACTTAAAAGCTATGCGGCGCGCCTGGAACGGAAGCAACCCTACAGCAGGGTCAATCTCTTCTGTAAAAATAAGATGCGGCGTTTTTTCAGCCACCATTTCAATATCCATGCCCCCTTCTGTAGAATATACTACCATATTTCGCCCCCGGCTTCGGTTGAGAAGTATAGACATATAAAACTCTTTGGTTTCAGATGGACCCGGGTAATACATATCTTCTGCAATAAGCACCTGGTGTACTTTTTTACCCTCCCTGGAAGTTTGAGGCGTTACCAGGTTCATCCCGATGATTTTCCCTGCCAAAGCAGCCACTTCCTCCTTACTTTTAGCCAACTTTACACCGCCTCCTTTTCCCCTGCCCCCGGCGTGAATTTGCGCCTTCACCACATACCATTTCGTTCCTGTTTCCACCGTAAGCTGTTCAGCGGCGGCAACCGCTTCTTCAACGTTGCTGGCTATACGCCCGCGTTGCACCCGTACACCAAAGCCCGCCAACAACTCTTTTCCCTGGTATTCATGTATATTCATAAGTCTCCTTTATAAAAACTAAGCGCTGCAAAAGTAGGAAACAGAACGCATACCACCATTAAAAAAACATTCCAACCCAACCTAAAATCCGTATTTTTGTAAAAACAACCACGTATGCTCATTATAGGAATCGCCGGGGGAACCGGCTGCGGGAAAACCACCGTTGTCAGTCAAATCGTCAGCCAGTTGCCAGAAGACGAAGTAGCCGTTATTTCACAAGACTCATATTATAATGATACTTCCCACCTTACCTATGAGCAACGGGTGAATATAAACTTTGACCATCCCCGCGCTATTGATTTTGAATTGCTTCGTACCAACTTAGAAGAATTAAAAGCCGGGAAACCCATTCACCAACCCGTCTATTCCTTTGTTACCCATAATCGCACCCAGAATACCCTCATTATCCATCCCAGGAAAGTTATTATTGTAGAAGGAATTCTTATTTTTACCCATGCAGAGGTGAGAAACTTATTTGATATTAAGATTTTTGTCCATACCGATTCTGATGAACGCCTGGTTCGCCGCATTAAAAGAGATATTAATGAACGAGGGCGAACCATAGATGAGGTGCTCGCCCGCTACCAAAACACCCTGAAACCCATGCACGAACAATTTATAGAACCCACCAAGGAATATGCAGACCTTATTATCCCTAACAACCGCTATAACACGGTAGCCATAAACATTGTAAAAACCATTATAAACGAACGCCTGCTGTAACTATGAAACTTAGGGAATTGAAAAAAAAAAACAAATGGTTCGCCTTTTTCAGCAATAAATATGTCATTATACTCATTATTTTCACTGTTTGGATGATTTTTTTCGATGCCAACTCACTCCTCACCCAACGTAAACTCCAGAAAGAAATAGAAACCCTGAAACGACAAAAACAATATCTTATGCAAGAACTGGCGAAAGATAAGGAATTGCTGAGAAAACTTAAAAACGAAGTACAATTAGAACGCTTTGCCCGTGAAACCTATTATATGAAAAAAGCGAATGAAGACATTTATTTAATAGAATTTGAAGACAGCCTAAAAACCAACAAATGATGAGTGAAGTTTCGTGGAGCGAATTTTCTGAAGTTACCCCTGACCAATGGAAACAGCGCATAATAGCCGACCTAAAAGGCACCAGTTACGAAGAAGCCGTAGTTTGGCAATCTCCCGAAGATATACCGGTGCAGCCCTTTTATACCGCCAGTGATACTACCCATAACCTAACCCCGCCCACTCCTTATAATGGCTGGAAAATATGCCAGAAAATAGAAGTAACGCACGCTTCACGTGCCTATACGCATGCGCGCAATGCCTGCGCGCGTGGGGCAGAAAGCCTGCTTTTCGTTATGCCGTCTCCTGAAATAGATACCGAAACGTTATTTAAAGAAATAGACCTTGCCGCTATTCCCATCCACCTCGAAACAAAAACTATAACCTCTGCCTATATAAAAAACCTAATCTGCTACAAAGCTAAATCCCTTCACCTTACTATAGACCCTGTTGGAAAACTCGCTCACAGTGGCAACGGAGATACCCCATCTATAAAAAAAATAGTAGGAGAACTACTCCCGCATGCTCCCCACTTTGCCACCCTCTTCTCTATAGACACCACTCTCTACCAAAATGCTGGGGCTACCATAGTGCAACAACTGGCCTTCGCTCTTTCACATGCCGCCGAATATGCAAAAATTATCAACCAATCTGCCGCCCTTTCGCCTGAAGCCAAAAAAAATATCCCGCTATATTTTAAAACAGCCGTGGGAGGCAACTATTTCTTTGAAATAGCCAAACTCATCGCCTTGCGCCGTGTATGGGCAGAATTGGCGCCAATGTATAACATAGCCGCCCACTGCCATATTTTTGCCGAACCCTCTAAACGCAATAAAACCCTCTACGACTACAATGTAAACCTACTCCGCACTACCACCGAAATGATGAGCGCCGCCCTGGGAAAAGCCGATACCCTTTGCAACACCCCATACGATGCCATTTACCACGATGAAAATGAGTTCGCCAGCCGCATTGCCCGTAACCAACTACTTTTGCTAAAACACGAATGTTTCTTCAACCGGGTTACCAATGCCGCAGATGGCGCCTACTATATAGAAAGCCTTACCCGGCAACTCATGGAAAAGGCCCGCTCGCTTTTTGAGCAGATAGAGGCCGGAGGCGGGTTTTTAAAACAACTGGAGACCAATACCATCCAGCGCCTCATTAACCAGAGCGCCACCAAAGAACAAGAGCGCTTCCATGCCGGCCACTCTGTTTTAATAGGCGTTACCAAATATCCCAACCCCGGCGACCAGATGGCCACAGAAATAGAGCGCTACCCTTTTTCTGCTCCCTCCATTGAAAAAACCCGCATAGAGCCTATATTAGAAAAACGACTGGCGGAAAAACTTGAAAGTGAACGACTTAAAAAAGAAGGGGGAATTGTACATTCAAGGGTCAGAATTCAGAATTCAGAATTAGCAGAAGATGGGGAAGTGGAAAAAAAATCAGAATCCACCATTCACCATGCAGAATTAGCAGAAGGTATCCCCATAAAACCAGTTTATACGGCAAAAGACCTGGAACCCTTTAAACATCTTTCTTTTATTGCGGGTTTTCCTCCCTATTTGCGCGGTCCCTATGCCACTATGTATGTGCAGCGTCCCTGGACCATCAGGCAATATGCCGGGTTTTCTACCGCCGAAGAGAGCAATGCCTTTTACCGGCGCAACCTCGCTGCCGGCCAAAAGGGGCTGTCGGTGGCTTTTGATTTGGCTACACACCGGGGATATGATTCTGACCATGAACGGGTGGCGGGCGATGTGGGAAAAGCGGGAGTGGCTATTGACTCGGTGGAAGATATGAAACGACTCTTTGAGGACATTCCTCTGAACGAAATTTCTGTTTCCATGACCATGAATGGGGCTGTACTGCCGATACTGGCATTTTATATCGTGGCTGCCGAAGAACAAGGCATATCCCCGGAACGTCTTTCCGGCACCATTCAAAATGATATTTTAAAAGAATTTATGGTGCGCAACACCTATATTTATCCCCCAGAGCCTTCCATGAAAATTGTAGCGGATATTTTTGAGTACACGAGCAAAAATATGCCCAAGTTCAACAGCATTAGCATCTCAGGCTATCACATTCACGAAGCAGGTGCGCCAGCTACTATGGAACTGGCTTATACACTGGCAAACGGGCTGGAATATGTGCGCACCGGGCTCAAGACCGGCCTGGCCATTGATGAGTTTGCTCCCCGCCTGTCTTTTTTCTGGGCGATTGGGATGAATCACTTTATGGAAATCGCTAAAATGAGAGCGGCACGCCTCTTATGGGCCAAGTTGATGAAAACCTTTCACCCTAAAGATGAAAAATCCCTGGCGTTGCGCACCCATTGTCAAACCAGCGGCTGGAGCCTTACCGAACAAGACCCCTTTAATAATGTGGCGAGAACCTGTATAGAAGCCGCCGCCGCCGTGTTTGGAGGCACCCAGAGCCTGCACACCAATGCACTGGATGAAGCTATTGCATTGCCTACCGATTTTTCGGCGCGTATAGCCCGCAATACCCAGTTATATTTGCAGGAAGAAACCTATATTACCAAAACAGTTGACCCCTGGGGGGGCAGTTATTACGTAGAATACCTCACCGGCGCACTTGCGCGCGAGGCCTGGCAGCTTATTGAGGAAGTAGAAGAATTGGGGGGAATGACGAAAGCTATTGAGGCGGGTATTCCTAAAATGCGTATTGAGGAGGCCGCTGCCCGCAAACAGGCGCGTATTGACAGCGGGCAGGACACGATTGTGGGGGTAAATCGGTATCAGCCGCCCCAGGAGGAGCCGTTGCATATCCTGGAGGTGGACAATGCAGCGGTGCGGAAGCAACAGGTGGAACGGTTGCACCAGTTGAAGGCTACCCGTGACAATGAAAAAGTGAAAGCAGCTCTCCAAAAAATAACTGAGTGCGCGGCTACGGGAAAGGGAAACTTACTAACTTTAGCCGTTGATGCAGCCCGAAACCGCGCTACGTTGGGGGAAATAAGCGATGCCCTGGAAGTGGTGTTTGGGAGGTATAAAGCTACTATTCAATCAGTTACAGGCGTGTACCGAAAAGCTATTAAAAAGGATATGAATTTTGAGAAGGCGCAGCAGTTGGCCGACCAGTTTGCAGCGCTCGAGGGGAGACGCCCTCGTATTATGATTGCTAAAATGGGGCAGGATGGGCATGACCGCGGGGCTAAAGTAGTGGCTACGGGATATGCCGATATTGGTTTTGATGTAGATGTGGCGCCGTTATTTCAAACCCCGCAGGAAGTCGCCCGGCAGGCGATGGAGAATGATGTGCATATTTTGGGAATTTCCTCGCTGGCAGGCGGGCACAAAACGCTGGTGCCGCAAGTAGTGGAAGAGTTGAGAAATTATGGGCGGGAAGATATTATGGTGATTGTAGGCGGCGTTATTCCCAAACAGGATTATGACTATTTGTTTAATGCAGGAGTTGTGGGGGTTTTTGGACCCGGGACTGCCATAAGCGAGACTGCTATTACAGTTTTAGAAATGTTAATTGAGTCGTTCCCTGAATAATTAGTGATAACCCATTGAAATTATAATAGGCAGATAAATTGTAAACCTAAAAGAAATGTAAGAAGGCTTGTTTGGCTTCTTCTGTAAATCTTAAAACTCCGGGCTTTTGTAATAAAAATGTCTTATTTCAACTCAAAAACAACCTGGATGGTAGCTTTTATTTCGGTTTCCCCAATCGCAATGGTTTCTAAGGAACTGTCTTTCGCAAGACTTGTCTCTGCAATCCCCGCAGAACGATACATAACCGGCATGGGGGTTATCCCTGCTTCTTCTGAAATATAAATGGCTTTTCCTATAGATTGACTAAGGGCGCCAGCATATTCCTGGGCTTTTTGCCGGGCATTTGCTACGGCTTTTTTACGGGCTTCGGCTTTGTAAGTTTCTATAGCTGATATTTTAAACTCCATCCCGTCAATACGATTGATACCTGTTTCCAGCAATCCTTGGGTAAAGGTTGAGTACAGGCTCATATCGGTCAATAAAATAGAAAGAGATTGATTGGCCACATAGCTATATTTTTTAGTTTGATAGTCGTAGGTTTTATTGAGGTTAATGTAGTCGGTTTTCACATCTTTTTTATCTACCTTCATCTGCTTGCAAAACTTGAGAACGGCATCAATCACCACATCGTTCTGGCTTTTTACCTCAGTGGCAGATTTTCCCTGGCTTTCTACCCGTACACTCAACAAAACCCGGTCGGGCATTACTTTCACAATCCCTTCTCCCGAAACTGAAACAGACGGGATAGGGCTTTTTTCCTGTGCATACACTACACCGGTTATAAAAATTGCGAGGATGATTATTTTTTTCATAAGTAGTATTTTTTAAAGGATTATTTTATTTCTAAAAATCAGGATATTTTTCATCAGGCATTCACTAATTTTTCTATTTCGAACTTCTGCATATTCATAAAAGCTTGTATTACGCGGGGAGCTTTTTCCGGGTCGGCCATTAATTTAGACAAAATAGCCGGAATTACCTGCCAGGAAACCCCGAATTTATCATCGAGCCAACCACACATGCTATACCGCCCATCTTTTCCTAACCGTTCCCAGTAGTAGTCAATCTCCTCTTGTGAGGCGCATTCTATAACAAAAGAAGTAGCGGGTGAAAATGTATATTTCGGGCCTCCATTTAAACCCATAAAACGGGTTCCATTAATTTCAAAACTTACCACCATGGGATTTTCCTGCAAAATCCTGGAATTTTTGAACACTGAACAATAAAAATCAGCAGCTTCTTTGGCATTGTTGTTAAACCATAAGCAAGGATAGACAGAATTTGACATGTTTTTTTTATTTTAAGGTGTTTTCAGTTAGCTTGAAGGTAACCATTCGCGCAATAAGATTATATGGTATGGGTTTGTGAATTGGAAATTGAACAGAGCCTTTTCCCTGTTTGTAGGGAGCTAACTCCTGGGCGAATTTTTTATGCCCGGCAGGAGTGGCGTATAAGCCGATATGTTTTTTAAACCCCCCGAAATAAACGAGCGGCTTACCATTTGCTTTGTAGGAAGGCATCCCGTAAGATATACTTTCTATCGCCTGGGGCGCCTGGGTTTTTATGGTTGCGCGAATTTTTTGTAAGATATCCTGCACCTCGTTCGGAAAAGTATTTATGTATTCGTCAACAGAGATGGGTTTTTGGTTCATGTTTTTTAGGTATTGGAAGCGGGTTGTTTTCTGGCGCTACTACAGGTTGCGTTTCTCAACAAGAACACAAAGATACAAAAATGGTTGGAGGAAAAATAAAGGGGTTTACTTTCTCTGTTTAAGCATATTTTTTTAATTCTTTCTTCAAAAAGCGGGCGGTGTAGCTTTTTTTATCGTTTAACAGCTCTTCCGGGGTTCCGCAGGCTACCACAAAACCTCCTTCTTTGCCTCCTTCGTAGCCCATATCTATAATATAATCGGCAACCTTTATTACATCCATATTATGTTCAATAATGAGTATGGTGTTTCCCTTGTCGGTAAGTTTACTCAATACATCCAATAGAATATTTATATCTTCAAAATGAAGCCCGGTGGTGGGTTCATCTAAAATGTAGAAGGTGTTCCCAGTATCTTTTTTAGAGAGTTCCGTGGCTAATTTTATGCGTTGGGCTTCGCCGCCAGATAGGGTAGTAGAAGATTGCCCAAGTGAAATGTAGCCAAGCCCTACTTGTTGAAGGGTGTAGATTTTTCGCTGGATGGCGGGGATGTTTTCAAAGAAATGGAGGGCTTCATCTACCGTCATGTTAAGCACATCAGCGATAGATTTTCCTTTGTAGCGTATCTCCAGGGTTTCCCGGTTGAATCGCTTTCCCTGGCAGGTTTCACATTCTATATACACATCGGGCAGAAAATTCATCTCAATGGCGCGTAACCCGCCGCCTTCGCAGGTTTCGCATCGCCCTCCCTTTACATTAAAACTAAACCGCCCGGGTTTGTAACCTCGTATCATAGCCTCGGGAGTTTGGGTGAAGAGGTTGCGAATGTCGCTAAAGAGATTGGTGTAGGTAGCAGGGTTAGAGCGGGGAGTTCTGCCGATGGGCGCCTGGTCTATGGCGATGACTTTGTCTAAATGTTCTATGCCTTTAATAAGCCGGTAAGGCATGGGTTTTTTCAGGGCATTGAAAAAATGGGCGTTTAATATAGGATAGAGGGTTTCATTAATAAGAGTAGATTTTCCGCTGCCCGATACGCCGGTAACGCAAATAAGGGTTCCGAGGGGGAAATGCACATCTATATTTTTAAGGTTATTGCCGCTACAGCCCGCCAGAAAAAGGGTTTTTCCATTGCCTTTACGTCGTTTTTCAGGAGTTTTTATTTCCCGGGCGCCTTTGAGGTAGTCGGCGGTAAGAGAGGAGTGTGTTTTTAGTTGGCTTAGGGTGCCTTGTGAAATAATTTCACCACCGTGTTTGCCAGCCCCCGGGCCTATATCAATAATATGGTCAGCATGCTCCATCATTTCCCGGTCATGCTCTACCACCAGAACAGAGTTTCCCATGTCGCGGAGGTTCGCCAGGGATTGTATAAGGCGCTCATTATCGCGCTGGTGCAGCCCTATGCTCGGCTCGTCTAAAATATACAAGACGCCGGTTAGCTGGGAGCCTATCTGGGTAGCGAGCCGAATGCGCTGGGCTTCGCCCCCGGAGAGTGATTGGGAGCTTCTGTCAAGGGACAGGTAATCTAACCCTACATTTAGTAAAAATCCTATACGGGCGTTAATTTCCTTAAGGGCTTCTTCGGCTATTTTAAACTGCCTGGCATCGAGGTATTGGGGTAATTGGCTAAAAAAGCGGGCAAGCTCTTTATTATCCATAGCAGAAAGTTCGGCTATGTTTTTGCCTTGTATTTTGTAATAGAGCGATTCTTTTCGTAACCGGCTGCCGCTGCATTCCGGGCAGTGTATTTTGTCCATAAAATCGTTGGCCCATTTTTTTATGGAAGCGCTGCTGTTTTCCTGGAACTGGCTGTGAACAAAGGTGGCTATACCTTCAAATTGAATGTTGTATTCTCGTGTAACGCCAGCTTCTTTAGAAAAAAGAGAAAAATTGCGGGCGCCGCCATGAAGAATAACTTCCATAGCTTCGGGAGGGATGTTTTTAATGGGCTCACTGAGTTTAAAGTTGTAGCATTGGCCTATTGTTTCTAATTGTTTAAACATCCAGGTTTTTTGGTAGGCGCCCAGGGGTGCAATGCCTCCTTTTTCTATGGATAGCGAATCGTCTGGGATAATTTTTTTGAGGTTTACCTGGTGAATGTAGCCCAACCCGTTGCAGTGGGGGCACATTCCTTTAGGGGAGTTGAACGAAAAGGTATTGGGCTCGGGGTTAGGGTAGGAGATGCCGGTAGTGGGGCACATTAAATTGCGGCTAAAGTAGCGAATGCTTTCATTTTCATGGCTCATAACTTTTAGGGTGTCATCGCCATGGTACATAGCTATGCTAATGGCTTCTGAAAGCTGTTTCTGGTTTTCTTCTGATGTATCTATTTTAAGGCGGTCTATAACAATATCAATATCGTGGGTTTTATAACGGTCAACCTTCATACCTTTTTCCAATTCGCGCAGTTGCCCATTGACCGCTACTTTTAAAAATCCTTGTTTGGCTATTTGTTCAAAGAGTTCGCGGTAGTGCCCCTTGCGGCTTCGCACCACGGGGGCGAGAATGGAGATAGGTTTTTGGGAAAATTCTGCGGTAATGAGCTCTTGTATCTGGGTATCGGTGTAGCTCACCATTTTTTCACCGGTGTTATAGCTGTAAGCATCGGCTATGCGGGCGTAGAGCAGGCGAAGAAAATCGTATAATTCGGTAATTGTGCCTACAGTGGACCGTGGTGAGCGGGAGGTGGTTTTTTGTTCAATGGCAATAACAGGAGAAAGCCCGTCTATTTTATCTACATCGGGGCGCTCCAGTCCACCGAGAAACTGGCGGGCATAAGCAGAAAGGGTTTCTATATAGCGGCGTTGCCCTTCGGCATAAATGGTATCGAACGCGAGGGACGATTTGCCGCTGCCGGAAAGCCCGGTAATTACCACGAGTTTTTCCCTGGGAATGGTGAGGTCTATATTCTTTAGGTTATGAACGCGGGCGCCTTTTATCTCTATGTTTTCTTCAAAGTGAGTCATCTTTTCGCATGAGCAAAACGGCAAAGATACCATTTTATAAGGGGAAAAAGGGTAAATTAACCAGGCTTTGTATTGTTAGCTATAAAATTTTGTTTAGAACCAGACAAAATACTATATTTGCCCTTCCAAAAAATGGTGGTTGTAGTTCAGTTGGTTAGAACGTCTGATTGTGGTTCAGAAGGTCGCCGGTTCGAATCCGGTCTTCCACCCAATAAAAAACCCCCGAAATTTCGGGGGTTTCTTTAAAAAAGTTAGTTAGAAATCTTATCTACCTTAATTCGGCTCTTCCGGTTCGCCAGTTCCCAGGCGGTAAAAAAAACTAACTTCGCCCGGTTCGCCAACAAATCATATTGAATTTTATCAGGCGTATCGGTTACTTTATGATAATCTTCATGTGTTCCATTAAAATAAAAAATCACAGGGATGTTATTTTTAGCAAAATTATAATGGTCAGAACGGTAGTAAAAACGGTTAGGGTCGTTCTCATCATTATATGTATAGTCTAACTCCAACTTCATATATTTTGAGTTAATTTCTTCTGAGAGCGTATGTAGTTCTGTGCTCAACTTATCAGAACCAATTAAATACACATAGTTTCGGCCCCCTGTTCGGTTAGGGTCTGTGCGCCCAATCATGTCAATATTCAAATCGGCGACAGTGCTTGCAAGAGGAAAAACAGGATGTTGGGTGTAATAATCAGAGCCAAACAATCCCTTCTCCTCTCCTGTAACATGCAGAAAAACTACGGAACGTTTAGGGCCTTTCCCTTCCGACTGGGCTTTTTTAAAAGCCTCCGCTATTTCCATAACAGCTACTGTGCCTGAGCCATCATCGTCTGCCCCGTTAAAAACATCGCCGCTGGCATCTACCCCCACATGGTCTAAGTGGGCGGAGATAATAATATATTCCTCCGGTTTTTCTGAACCTTTTATGTAAGCTATAACATTATTTGAGGTTATAGATTCTGTTTCACTCTTAAAATCAACTTTCATAGTAGCGGGAATGGTCTTTGAAAGAGTTGTTTTCCCGATATTTTTGTCAACCTGCTGCGCCATTTCTGAGTTTATGAAGACATAGAAAAACGCATCTTCTTCTTCATTTTTTAAACGCATATTATTTCCATGCGAATTTTTTTTCATAAAGTTGAATCGCTGGCTGATGAGGGGAAAATTAGCCTCGTCATAAAACAACAATCCTGCTGCTTTTTTCTCTTTTGCCAGTTGAATTTTATCGTTTATTGCTTGTCGGAGGTTAGACCATTTGGAAGGCTCTGATGTACCGGTTATAACATACGTGCCGCTTTCATTTTTGGGCTCCCCGCCCATTATAAGGATTACCTTTCCGGTTACATCTATATTTTTATAATCAGAATATGCATCGTCTTCAATACCATACCCGGCAAACACTATTTCCTGGTAGGTAGCAAGAAATTTATCTGCCGGAGAAAAGGTTACAAACTGTTCTCCCATAGAAAAGTTTTTGCCGTTTAGGGTTATATTTCCATCGGGATTTCCATAGGAAATGAGGGGTACTGGCTGGAAGTAAGCATTCTTAGCCTGGGTAGGAGGAATTTTAGCATTTTTGTAATAATTTTTTAGAAATTCTACTGCCTTTTTTTCACCTTCTTTACCGGTTTCCCTTCCCTGGAATTCATCGGAAGCATATACGTATAGCATTTCCTTCAACTCTGTTTCTGTAATGGTGTTGGCATACGCAACAGGGTCTGTAATAGTTTTTGTAACGCTCTGTTGGGTAGTATGGCAAGAAAGAGCGCCTGCTATACTCACATAATAAAATAATTTCATGCGTGTACTATTTAATTTTGGTCAAATATATTTAAAAAGAAAAGGCATGGTTGTTAGAATATTCTTAAAGTTTCTCATTTTACCGAGCCAATCATATCGCCCGGCTTCACCCATTCATCAAACTCTTCGGCGGTAAGATAACCTAAGCTAAGAGCAGCTTCCCTGAGCGTACTCCCGGTTGCGTGTGCAGTTTTAGCAATTTCGGCCGCCTTGTAATATCCTATTTTAGGATTGAGGGCAGTAACCAGCATTAAGCTATTGTTTACCAGCATAGTAATCCTATCGTAGTTGGGAACAATTCCAGCTGCGCAATGCGCCTCAAAAGAACAACAGGCATCGCCCAACAGCCTGGCAGATTGCAATAGGTTAGCTGCCATAAGCGGCTTAAAAACATTTAGCTCGTAATGTCCCTGGGCGCCGCCTATGGCGATTGCTACATCGTTCCCCATTACCTGGGCGCATACCATGGTGAGCGCCTCGCATTGGGTGGGGTTTACTTTTCCGGGCATAATGGAACTTCCCGGTTCATTTTCAGGGATTAGGATTTCGCCTATTCCGCTGCGCGGGCCAGAAGCCATCATTCGGATATCATTGGCTATTTTATTGAGCGAAACGGCCAGTTGTTTCAGGGCGCCATGAGTTTCTACAAATGCGTCGTGAGCTGCCAAAGCTTCAAATTTATTATCTGCTGAGCGAAACGGCAACTCTGTAAACCGGGCTATGTATTCTGCTACCCGTTTCGCATAGCCTTTGGGTGTGTTGATTCCTGTTCCTACCGCCGTTCCGCCCAGCGCTAATTCTGAAAGATGGTCTAAGGTATGGGTAAGCGCTTTGAGCCCGTGATCTAATTGTGAAACATAGCCAGAAAATTCTTGCCCCAGGGTTAACGGGGTAGCATCCATGAGGTGGGTTCTGCCTATTTTCACCACATTTTTAAATTCTTCCGATTTTTTCTTCAGTGTGTTTCGCAACTGTGTTACTCCCGGGAAAGTAGCTTTCATAAGCGCCTGGTAGGCTGCAATGTGCATGGCTGTAGGAAAAGTGTCGTTAGAAGATTGCGATTTATTCACATCATCATTTGCGTGAAGCGTTAAAGCACCTTCTCCCAGCGTTTTTCCCTCTAATTGGTGGGCTCTGTTGGCGATAACCTCGTTAACATTCATATTGCTTTGTGTGCCCGAACCGGTTTGCCAGATAACCAAAGGAAAATGCTCATCTAATGTGCCAGTTAAAATTTCATCGCAAACCCGCGCAATAAGGTCTCGTTTTTCTACGGGTAATGCACCCAGCTCACAATTGGTATAAGCAGCTGCCTTTTTAAGATGTGCAAACGCATAAATTATTTCTTTAGGCATAGAAGCCGGCGCGCCTATTTTGAAATAATTCCGGGAACGCTCTGTTTGTGCACCCCACAGCTTATCTGCCGGCACGTGTACCTCGCCCATTGTATCTTTTTCAATTCGGTAATTCATATAAAGGTTTTTTTTACGAGATGCAAAAATAGGTATAATAATACCATATCCCCCAGTCTTATAGAATATAAATGGAGGAGGTCTTGCCTAAATATTTTGAGTGTTGTGTGAAATGCCATTCTAAAAAAATGTATCTTTGAAGCCCATTTTGAAATGATGAGTTCACTATGATTCAGTTTGATCAATACCTCGGATTTTTAGCCTTCCTTGCCATCTTTACTATTGGTTTTTGGCTAATGATTTTTTTAACGGTTTTTGTTATTCCCTATTGGGTGGGGGGCTACCTTTTGGAACGAATGCGCGAGAGAAAAGCCGCTAAACAAGCCCATATAAGTGAATAGTGAAGGTAGGGGCATTTTTTATAGGCTGTAGCCCGTGCTCTTTTTTGAATTTATTTTTTTAATTTTGCGCCCCATACGCCAAAAACATCAACCTTTCGCATGAGTTTAGAAAGTCGTATTATGGAATCTATGAAAGTTGCCATGAAAAACAAAGATGCTGCAACCTTAGATGCTTTGCGGGCGGTAAAATCGGCAATACTCCTGCTGGCTACCCAGGGCGGGGGCAAAAAAGAACTCTCGGAAGAAGAAGAAGCGGTTTTGTTGCAAAAACTCATAAAACAGCGTAAAGAGAGCGCCGATATGTATGCCAAACAAGGTCGGCAAGATTTAGCGGCTACTGAATTGGCGCAGACGGCTGTAATAGAAACTTTTCTGCCAGAGCCTTTGTCGGCAGGAGAACTCGCCAAAATAGTAGAGGCTGCCATTGCCCAAACCGGGGCAAAGAGTGTGAAAGAAATGGGAAGTGTAATGAATTTGGTTACAAAAATGGCGGGAGGGAGAGCTGATGGAAAAACTATCGCCACACTGGTAAAGGAAAAATTAAGCTAAAAGTATTATAACATATTGATGAGAATTTTGCACGGCTGCGTAGTTCAATTGGATAGAATATCAGATTTCGGCTCTGAGGGTTGAGGGTTCGAGTCCTTCCGCAGTCACATTCTATTCTACAGAATGCAAAAAAAAGCGCTCTTTTTAAAGAGCGCTTTTTTAGTATAAGCTAATCCTGCGGTTGTTTAATTCCGGTCTCGTTTGTTGTGCTTTTTTCGGGCTATGTTTCGGCTAGAGCGGTCTTGCGCTTTCTCTATACGTACCTGCTCGGCTGCATTTACTGTTCCATCTGCATTGGCTCTTCGTTCTAAGCGCCGCACATGAGCTTGTTGTTTTCTTAATTGCCGGGCTTCTCTGCGGGTAAGTTCCTTGTTTTGCACGCCATCTATAATTCTCTCTTTTTGATTTTCCTGGCGTTCATCTATTCGAGGTGTAGATTGAGCCGATAGAGTGGCATGTACAGCTAAGGCGATAATCCCAGTGAAGATGATGTTTCGTGTCATAATCTATTGTTTTATAGGTTTGCCAGATAAGACCAACAGAATAAGGAAAGGTTTAAACGCCTGTATAATTTTTATGAAACTTGTTTTATTAACTCTCGTATTTCATTCAGCATCATGGCGGTAGCTCCCCAAATGGAATAGCCGTTGAGTTTAAAGGCGGGAACGAGCAGGTTATTGGCATAAGAGGTGCTTACCTGTTCTCGGGCAATGGCTTCTTCCCTCAAAAAATCAGACAGTAATACTTCAATCACCTTTTCTACCTCCTGCTCCTGGATAGTGAACACAGGCGTTTCTTGCAAAAAACCCATAAATGGGTACACATTAAAATTGCTGGGAGGGATGTACACTTCTGTTAAGGGTTTAAAGACTGTTATGGTTTTGGGCGCTACACCCACTTCTTCTTGAGTTTCTCTTAGTGCAGTTGCCTCAAAAGTACAGTCTGCCGGTTCTACTTTTCCTCCCGGGAAACTCACCTGTTGAGAGTGTATTCCTGTATATGCTTTTCTCAACATCAATAAAAAACGGGTATTATAAGAAGAATCGGGATAAAATAGAGCTAATACCGCCGCTTTTTTAGGAGTTTTTGCCTCCCGTGTGGCTCTTTTTAGCATGGCTGCCCGCTCTGGCGGCGCCATTTTGTAGTGGGCCTGCGCCCCCGGGAGCCAGGCATTTTGTATGTGCGATACCTGCTCTATGAAATCATTAAACATCATAAAAGATAATTTTCAGAATTCACACTTTCTCCTCATCGTTTAACAGGGCTAATAACCTGCACGTTTTGAAAAACAATGGCACCCCGTATAATGCCTGAAATAACCTGGTGCAACGCCTCGATGAGTTGTATTTTCAGTTCATTTTTATGGTAAATAAGGCTTATTTCTCTCGCCGGCACCGGGTCGGTAAAGTAACGTAGCTGTTTTTGTTCGGTTTCTTTCAACTCTAATGTTTGCAGGTAAGGTAATAATGTCATTCCTAATCCTTCATTCACCAGGCGTATCATCATTTCAAAACTGCCGCTTTCTAATTGAAAAGACTCATTTTTTCCAAATCTTTCGGCTTTGCATAAATTAATTACCCCATCCCTGAAGCAATGCCCTTCCTCTAACAACAACATATCTTCTAAAGAAAGGTCGGTTATTTCTATCTTTTTCTTTTTATATAAACGATGGGCATCTGGTATATACGCCACAAACGGTTCAAAATACAAGGGTCGTTCCCGTATATCTGGGTTTCCCAACGGGGTAGCGGCAATAGCTGCATCTAAAAAACCTTCTTTGAGCTGTTGAAGAATGGTAGAGGTATGCTGCTCTTCTATTTTTAAATGTACTTTTGGGTATTTCCGAATAAAGGTTCTTAGGAACATGGGCAACAAAGTGGGCATAACGGTGGAAATAATGCCCAATTTAAAATCGCCTCCTATAAATCCCTTCTGCTGCTCAACAATATCCCTTATTCGTTCTGATTCTTGTACTACCTGGGTGGCTTGCTGAATAATTCGTTTTCCTATATCGGTGAGCTGGATGGGTTTTTTAGAACGGTCGAACAAAATAATTCCCAATTCTTCTTCTAATTTTTGAATTTGCATGCTCAAAGTAGGTTGGGTAACATAGGTTTTTTCGGCTGCCAGTGTAAAGTTTTTGTATTTGGCTACTGCCAGGGCATACTGAAGTTGGATGAGTGTCATACGTTGCAATAATTTTTCGTGATAAAAATATGAAAACTATTGATGAAATTTATGCTTGAAGGTTTTGCATTTTTTTGTAATTTTATGACAACCATAAATACGACTAATTATGAAACAGAATAGTTTAGGGCTCCAGGCGGCAGAAAGCAGCCGGGTCGCAGCCGATTTAAATGAACTCTTAGCCAATTTCCAGGTGTATTATCAAAATTTGAGGGGATTACACTGGAACATTCGTGGAAAACGGTTTTTTGATTTGCACTTAAAATTTGAAGAATTATATAATGACGCTCAGTTGAAAATAGACGAAATTGCTGAACGAATTCTTACCCTTGGCGCTACTCCCTTGCATACCTTTGAGAGTTATAGTAGCAAAGCTACTGTTCCCGTGGGAGAGTCTATTTCGGAAGATGAAAAGGCGGTAAGACTCATTCTCCGGTCGCTTACCGAGTTGTTGCGAATAGAACGCACCATCCTGAAAAAAGCAGCTGAAATGGGAGATGAAGGTACTAATACACTCATGAGCGATTACATACGCCAGCAGGAAAAAACTATTTGGATGATGAAAGCCTGGTTAGAGGAAGATATATAATATAGGAAAAGATTCATAGGTTAGGGGCAAGAGGTATAGCGCTATAAAATTAGAACGGGCGTTCTATAGGTTGCCTTTTACTCTCAAATTCTGCCAGCCCTTTCTGCAACCACTGGTAATAGGTAGCTGCATTGGTATATTGCTGGGGAGGTTGCAGCAACTCATAATCGGGAGAAAGGAGAATATAATAGGGTTGTGAGGCAGTTTTAAAATTCACCGCCTGGAAAGTAGCCCACTTATCGCCCACAGTTCGGATGGATTTTAGGGTGCCGTTGGGGCGCCGGTATTGGAATTGTTCTTCTGCCGGCAATAGTTTTCTATCATCTACATAGAGCGATACCAGCACATAGTTTTCCCGCAGAAGGGTATAAATGGCAGGCTGGCTCCACACATTCTCCTCCATTTTACGGCAGTTTACGCACGCCCAACCCGTGAAATCTAGCAATATAGGTTTGTTAGCTTCCTTAGCGAATTGTAACCCTTCCTCAAAATCCTTAAAACATTTTAGCCCCAGCGGGCAATCGCTTTCCTGCTCATAAACACTATAAAATACCGGCGGCGGAAAACCGCTTAACCACTGTAAACGAGAAGTTCCGGATTTTTGCAACCCCGGGAGTAAATACACCACAAACGCCAGAATCAGTACACCAAAGGCTATCCTGGAAAAACTCATTTTTTTCCGGGGGCCGTCATGCGGAAAACGAATGAGCCGAAATAGATAAGCAGCCAATAAAGCAAATACAACAATCCATATCCCTATAAAAATTTCCCGTTTCAAAATACCCCAGTGAGCCACCAGGTCGGCATTAGACAAAAATTTAAAAGCCAGCGCCAGTTCCAGGAAACCTAATGCCACCTTAGCAGTATTCATCCACCCACCCGATTTGGGTAGCGACCGCAACCATTGCGGAAAAAGGGCAAAAAGAGCGAATGGCAAAGCAAGCGCCAATCCAAAACCCGTCATTCCTACGGTTAACTGCATAGCCCCCCCGTCAGCCGTAAGAGACCCTGCCAGCAACGAACCTAAAATGGGTCCCGTGCAAGAAAAGGAAACAATAGCCAGTGTAAGGGCCATGAAAAAAATACCAAAAAACCCGCCGATATGCGAAGCGCTATCCATTTTATTGCCCCACGAAGCGGGTAGCCGAATCTCGTAATAACCGAAAAAAGAAAAAGCGAAAAACACAAAAATCAAAAAGAAAAATACGTTAAGCCACATATTGGTAGAGATGGTATTTAATATCTCCGGGCTCACGGCGTCTAAAAAATGAAAAGGGAGGCTCAGTAGCAGGTAAATAACCACGATGCACAACCCGTATAGCAAGGCATAGGCTACTCCTTTCCTGGGATGTTGAGAATGTTTGGTAAAGAAAGAAACCGTGAGCGGAATCATGGGGAACACGCATGGGGTGAGGAGCGCCAGCAAGCCCCCTAAGAAACCGAGAATAAAAATGCGCAGGAAGGCCCCATCTTTTTTATCACTCCCTGCAACATCCGTCAACAACTCCCCATTTTTTAGAGGAAGCTCCAGTTTGGCAGCTTGTTGCAGACTTTCGTTATCTACCGTCTCTGACTCAAAGGCGACCGGGTTTCCATCTAAGGAAAAACCCAACTCCTCTTCCCGGTAAATACACTGCTTGTCATCGCAAGCCTGGTAAACCACCGTAACAAAGATAGCTTTTGTCCCGGCTTTAAGCAACTCTATGGGTTGGGTAAAAGTGGCAGACCCGTCAAAAAAATACAATTCCGTATCAAATACTCTATCATATTTTTTAATAGGAGTGCTCTCCCGCATACTTCCTATTCGTTTATAGGCCGCTATCTCCTTTGTAAATTGAAATTCAGTAGGAAAAGGAGCTATTTCAGCCTCTGTTTTTCGCTGGGAATATAAGTGCCACCCCTCTTTAATAGTGGCTTTTGCGATTAGATGGTATTCGTTTTCAGATAGTTTTTTAACCGATGTTTCCCAGCTAACGGCCTCCTGCGCATGTGTGCGAAAGAGCCCCATTAAAGCCAAAACTACAAGTGCGATATTTTTCATGGTTCTACCTCTATTTTTAAGATGGCACGGGTGTCAGAGGTTACCCGAAACCGGTTATCTGCTCGTTTGCCTATCACCCACACAATAGCATCGCCCGAACACAACAACCATTGACTCTCTTTTGCCAGGAGCGAATATTTTTCATCTTTAAAAAACTTACTTATCTTTTTCTTACTGTTCATCCCAAAGGGATAAAAATAATCTCCTTTTTTCCACTTTCGTATAGTGAGCGGGAACTTTAACGTTTCTTTATCAACATATACTATAGTAGGCGCTTTCCGCTCTATCTGGCTAACCTCATTCCAACGCATGGAAAACGGGCGGGTAATTCGCCCTACAGAGCCATCTATCCCTGTTTTGGGGTTGTTTTCCTGCTCCTTCAAAGGCGTTACAAAAAGCCAATCCCTGTCCTTCAGGAGTCGGTGTGTGGAAGAGAAAAGCTGTTTTCCGCTTGGCGCATTCAACAAGTGACGTAAACCCTTCCAATCAGTAAAACCAAATTCTTTAAAGAGTTCATAAAGATATGCTGGCTGAGGCGTAAGCGTTTTCAGGGCTGCCAAGGATATGGTATAGCCGGCGCTTGTTTGTTGAAAAAGCTCTGTTTGGAGCCTTGTTATATAGTCATGGAGTAGCTGGCGACTCCCTTTTAAATGGGCTATTGTTTGCTGGAAATTCTCTAAGAAAGAGGGGCTTATTTCTTTTATTTTTGGAATAACGGTAAGCCGTATCTTATTCCGCAGGTAATAGGGTTGCAAGTTACTGCTATCTTCTCGCCAGGAAAGCTGGTTTTTCTTTGCATACACTGCAATTGCCTCCCGTGGGAATGGTAGCATGGGGCGGATAATGTATTCTTTCTGTTCGGGAATGCCGGTGAGCCCTTCTAAGCCTGCCCCCCGGGACAGGTTAATGAAAAAGGTCTCCAGGTTATCATCGGCATGATGAGCGGTGAGAATATAGTTGAACCCGATAGTTTTTCGGAGCGTTTCAAACCATTCGTATCGCAGCGTGCGAGCAGCCATTTGAATGGAAATTCCCTGTTTTTGGGCATATTCATCCGTCTTAAAACGCTGGGTATAGAGAGCTACGCCCAATTTTTTAGAGAATGTTGTTACAAAAACCTCGTCGGCATCGCTTTCTGCCCCGCGCAATCCAAAGTTAGCGTGCGCCAGGGCTATATGAAATTTGCAACGGTGCAAGAGGTGCGCCAGCACTATACTGTCTATACCGCCGCTCACGGCTACAAGCAGCAATTTCCCGTTGAGAAAGGGAAATTGTTCCTGGATATGGTTGCGGAAAGCCCTAAGCATTTTTCAAAGATAGCAATTCAGGTTTGCATGGATAAATCTACTCTTCCAGTGCCTGTTTCATGGCTCTCGCCTTTACCATGCACTCGTGATACTCTTTTGCAGGAACAGATTTTGCGGTAATGGCGCTACCCACACTATAAGAAACATATTTTCTGGCAGCGTTGTAGAGAATGCTCCGTATCACCACGTTAAAATCAAAATCGTTCGTTGGTGAAAAATACCCGATAGCGCCACTGTATAGACCGCGCTTGGTTTTTTCCATGGTTTCAAGATGGTGCATGGCAGCTATTTTAGGAGCCCCCGTCATGCTACCCATGGGAAAGGTAGCCTTAATAATTTCTATTGGGTCTGTGTTTTCGGCAACTGTGCAGGTGATGGTAGAAATTAGCTGGTGAATTGTTTTAAAAGAATAGGCCCCGCAAAGTTCGACTACTTCTACACTGCCTTTCTGGGCTATTTTAGATAAGTCGTTCCGAACTAAATCTACAATCATAATGTTTTCAGCCCGTTCCTTGGAACTGTTTTGCAGCGTTTCCCGTAACCTGTTATCTTCCACGGCATCGGGCGACCGCCGGGCGCTACCTTTTATGGGTTGTGAGATAACCCTGTTTCCTTTTTTCTGCAAATAGCGCTCGGGCGAGGCGCAAGCTGCCTGGTAGTGCCGAAATTTGAGGCAGGCTGAAAAGGGCGCATGGGAAAGGGCATTTAGTTTTTTATAGGTTTCCCAAATGGTAAGAGTTGTTTCAGGGGTATAAAATTCCTGGCAAAAATTCGCTTCATAAAAATCGCCCCGTAAAATATGAGCCTTTATTTTTTCTACACATTCTAAGTATTCTCTTTTAGAGAAACGGGCTTTTACTTTTATGGGACGATTTTCTACGTGGGGTTTATCTTTAAAAGCTGATATGCTCAAAATATCCTGCACGTCCCGCTCTATTTCCCCGGCTGCATCGGGGGTATAGGAAATGGTAAGTTGATTTTCTTTTATAAAGAAAAGTTTCCGGGGTTGAATGAAATAAACATCGGGGAAATGGAGCCCGTCTATGTTATGAGAGCAGAGATTTTCTAAAGCGTTTTTTACATCGTAAGTGAAATATCCAAAAATCCAATCGGCTACTTTTTTTCTATATGCTTCCAGTTCTGTGAAAACATTCCCTGCATTGGTTTCCAGGGTGGTAAGGGCATCAACCGCTAAGATATTATCAAACTCACGATAGGGATAAGAATTGCTGTTGAACCACAAGGCATGGTTAAAAGACTGCGCCCATGCAAACAGTTTTTCTACAGTTTGTGCAGGATTGGGCATAGTGAAAGCGTGCGAAATCCGGTTCATAGGAAAATGCCCGGCAGGGGAGTTAAGCGTTTGTGGATGTAATAGTTAAAGTTGAAATGCCCATTTTTTCTGGTTTCTTTTCTATTCACCAGTTAAAACCGGTTGTTGAATATTGGTATGCGTCATTTAAACACCTTACACCATCCCGGCATTTTGAGCGTATTTTTCCTGCAAGGCTTCCAGCATCGTCAAGGTTATTTTTTCCATCGTAAAAAACGGTTTCCAGCCCCAGTGTGCACGCGCCTCATGGTCGTTGATACTCCTGGGCCAGCTATCAGCTATTTGCTGGCGAAAATCGGGCTTATAGGATAGGGTAAACCCGGGAACATATTTTTGGATGGATTGGGCTATTTCCTTAGGGTTAAAGCTAACCCCCGCGATGTTATAGGAAGAGCGTATTTTTATTTGGTGTGGCGGAGCTTCCATAAGAGAAAGGGTAGCTCGTATGGCATCGTCCATATACATCATGGGAAGAGTGGTATCTTCCTTCAAAAAACACTCATAAGTGCCTTTCGTAAGGGCTTTGTGATATATTTCTATTGCATAATCAGTGGTTCCGCCCCCGGGGGGCGTTTTCCAGCTAATTAAGCCCGGGTAGCGCAGGCTTCTTACATCTACTCCGTGTACTTTGTGGTAGTATTCGCACCATCGCTCCCCTGCTAATTTACTGATGCCATAAACTGTAGATGGCTCGGTAATGGTATATTGAGGGGTTTGTTCTTTAGGGGTTGAAGGGCCAAAAACCGCAATGGAGCTGGGCCAGAATATTTTTTGTACTTTTTTCTCTTTCGCTAACTCCAGCACGTTGAACAGGGAATTCATGTTTAGCTGCCAGGCTTTATCGGGATATTTTTCGGCGGCAGCAGAAAGGAGCGCTGCCATGAGATATATTTCTGTAACCCCGTATTTTTCTATACATTCTTTAATAGCGGCTTTGTTGGTAGCGTCTATGATTTCAAAAATGCCTTTTGAAGAGTCTGTACCTTCTTTTCTTATATCGCTGGCAATAACCCGTTCTGCTCCGTGTAGCGTTCGCAAGGCTTCTGTGAGTTCAGACCCAATTTGCCCGCTCGCCCCGAGAATCAAAATTGTAGCCATTGTTTACTAAGTGTTTTTTTTATTACCTACAAAGATATACATTTCGGGAGAAGTTAGTTAGCGGGCTTAAAATCTTCCATAAAAATAGTATCTTCGTGCCAGTGAAAATGCGTGTATTTATAGTTGTAGGGGTGTTAGGGCTGGCATTGTTTACCGCTTGTGAGAAAGAAGTAAAGCCGGCGCCAGCCAGCCAGAAGCTTTCCCAGGCGGTAATTGTTCCCACATTAATTAAACTGGAGGCTTCACATGAGGCTGAATTGAATAAGTGGGAGGCTCTTAGAAACCTGGAAACAGAAGTAGTGCGGTTTGAGCGCTCGGAGCCTTCATCTTATAAGGTGGGTATAGAGGACTTATTGCGATTGGAGAATGAACTGGCGGTTTCAGAATTTCCTGAAAAATTCAATACCCCGGCAGTAAAGAGCAGGATAACGGTTTTTAAAACCTATTTGTTGCAAACAAAATGGTTACTCAGCAAGGCGGGTACCGATAAGAGCATAATGATGGCTCAGAAAGCGAAAGTACTGGAGTCGTTTAATGCCCTTAAACGGCAATTATCGGGGATTCTGGCTAAAGAAATGGCGGAACAATTTTTAAAAGATATAGAGGAATGAAACTACTATGGATTTTTTTAGTAATGGGGTGTATGCTACATGCGCAACCTAAAGGAGTTGAAAAAGAAAGAAAGGCGGTTGATACGTTTTTAAATCAATGGCACCAGGCGGCTGCGGAGGCAGATTTTGAGCGTTATTTTTCTATGATAGCCCCCGATGGGGTATTTATAGGTACAGATGCTACGGAAAACTGGCAGTATGAGGCATTTAAGGCTTTTGCCAAACCGTATTTCGACAGGGGAAAGGCATGGACGTTTACAGCTGTGGAACGGCATATTTATATAGATAAAAAGTTAGGCATCGCCTGGTTTGATGAACTGTTAGATACGCAAATGAAAATTTGCCGGGGTTCGGGAGTCTTAAAGAAGATGAATAAAGAGTGGAAGGTAGTGCATTATGTGCTATCTCTCACAATACCTAATGAACAGGTGAAAGAAGTGGTAGCCAATAAACAGGGTTTTGATGAGGCGTTGTTAAAACAATTAAAGGAAAAACGCATAGAGAACCCATAAGATTGCAGAAATAACCAAGCCGGTTTTTTTAGTCTAAATAACCTTCGTACCGGATTTTCACCAGCTTTTTATCATTACATTCCAGCACGAGATACGAAAAAGAAGGGTCTCCTATCAATAAAAATGCAGGTATAGTATCACCTTCCTGTAGTTTAAGACATTTTTTTAGGCGCGTTTTTGAGATACCTACTTTAATTCCCTGTTTGACAGAAAAATAGCTGGTAGTGAGGTTGGCGGCGGTTAAAAACTCAACGCCATCTACTCTTTTGTAAATTTCAAAAGAATCGGCGCCCCTTTGTAATTTATACCAGACGCCTAATTTTTCTTTTTTAGCTCCGCCTTCTCCAAAATAGTCTTTTTTCTCCTTTATAGCCATATATCCCAGTTTAGTTAGTAAAAACTGAAGAGGATTTTCCCCAAGTCCAAAAGGATTTTTTATCAATTCTGAATCTGGAACTACCAATGTATCGTTTCCAGAAGCAGGGGAAGAGGTTTGTTCTTGCGCCAAAAGAGAAAAATTAGTGGACAAAAATAGTAGCGCTATTTTAAAAAAGGATATTAGTTTCTTCATAAGCTACCTATCATTACCATTAAAAAATATATTTTTTACCCCAGCTTTATTATTCGCTGCAAAGATGGCTATTTATATACTGGCTGGCTTTTGTTTTGAAAATTTCAATTTCAAGATGAACAAAACCAACTGCACAATTCCGCAGAACGGGAGAATGAGGAGGTAAGACCACATAATGGCGCCTGGTCCATTTTCACTCCACATATTTCCACCGGAAGGAGTAGTAAGGTAAGCATATAATAAAGGGGATAGGAAAAGGAGAGCATTGGCTATTAAAAGCGTATTTAGCAACCATTTACGGTTTTTCTTGCTATCTTTTATAAAGCACAAAACCAGGCTGGATATAGGTAGAATAGCAAAAACGAAGATAGCAACAACATATTCCATAAGAGTATTAGTTTTTTGGTTTGATGTAGTTTATTTAATAAGCGCACACATTTTTGTGAAATATTCAGAGCCTTACAAAGGTATAACGTTAAAACCAATCCGCCAAATAATCGGTTCAAGAGCTATTTTTAGGAAAAAACCACAACCTTAAAAGAAGGATAACAGCGGGGTTATGAATTTTGTTGTTGTAAAAAAAAGAAAATTTGCGAATCTTTAAACAGGAAAGCCATACACCTTTATCCTCCCCATATACGCACAAGGGCGCATGCATGCGCACACGCCCTCGCAAAACAATTTACTACATCTTTACACCACGCCTTGGGCTAACATGGCATCTGCAACCTTTACAAAGCCGGCTATATTGGCGCCCTTTACATAATTGGTAAAATCGCCTTTTCTGCCATAGGTCTCACAAGCGCTGTGGATATTTTTCATAATACCCTTCAGTTTCTCATCTACCTCTTCCCGTGTCCAGCTGTAACGGAGCGAGTTTTGCGCCATTTCTAAGCCCGAAACTGCTACCCCGCCGGCATTAGACGCTTTCCCGGGAGCGAACAGTATCTTGTGGTGCAAGAATGCTTCTACCGCTTCTGGCGTACAAGGCATGTTAGCCCCTTCGGCTACACATACACAACCATTGGCAGCCAGCATTTTAGCATCGGCCCCGTTTAGCTCGTTCTGGGTAGCGCAGGGCAGCGCTATGTGGCAAGCTACGTCCCAAGGTGTTTTTCCGGCATGGAAAGTAGCGCCTGGATATTGTGTTGTGTAATCAGAAATGCGGCCTCGTTTCACGTTTTTCAGGTGCATGATAAAGGCTAACTTTTCAGCAGTGATACCCTCTTTATCATAAATAAAGCCTGAAGAATCGGAAAGCGTTACCACCTTCCCACCTAACTGGATGGCTTTCTCGGCGGCGTACTGGGCTACATTGCCAGAACCCGATATAACAATAGTTTTACCGGCAAACCCATCGCCCCGTTTGGCAAGCATATTAGAAGCAAAATACACCGCGCCGTAACCGGTAGCTTCCGGGCGAATGAGCGATCCGCCCCAGGTAATTCCTTTGCCGGTTAATACACCCGTAAATTCATTTTTAAGCCGTTTGTATTGCCCGAACATATACCCAATTTCGCGCCCGCCTACACCTATATCGCCCGCAGGAACGTCTGTATTTGGACCGATGTGGCGGAACAATTCCGTCATAAAACTCTGGCAGAACCGCATTACCTCTCCATCTGATTTTCCTTTCGGGTCAAAATCGGAGCCGCCTTTTCCACCGCCCATAGGCAGCGTAGTTAAACTATTTTTAAATACCTGTTCAAACGCCAGGAATTTCAAGATACTCAAATTTACAGAAGGGTGAAACCGTAGTCCGCCCTTATAGGGACCGATAGCAGAGTTCATCTCAATTCGGAATCCCCGGTTCACCTGAATTTCTCCCGCATCGTCCACCCAAGGCACCCGGAATATAATGGTACGTTCTGGCTCGGTAATGCGCAGCAAAATATTATGCCCGTAATACATATCGCTTTCCACGATATACGGGATAACTGTTTCGGCTACTTCTTGCACCGCTTGAAGAAATTCGGGCTCGTGGGCATTGCGTTTCCGCACCAGCTCCATAAAAGCATTTATTTTTTGTTCCATGTTGTAAAGAGGTTAAAAAATTCTAAAAATAACGTTGCAAATATACATTTTAGGCAAATACAATAGCATATCTTTTTTAGAGCCTTGTAAGTCTTATCATTCTTCTATCCAATAGCTTGTTTCAAGTCGGCTATCAAATCATCAGCATCTTCTATCCCTACACTCAGCCGGATGAGTGCATCTGAGATGCCCGTTTTTTCCCGCTCTTCTTTAGGAATACTCGCATGTGTCATACTCGCCGGGTGTCCCGCCAGCGATTCCACCCCACCCAGCGACTCGGCGAGCGTAAAAAAGTGCAGCCGCTCCACAATTTTCACCGCATCCTCATACCGGTTTCCTTTTACTACAAAAGACAACATTCCGCCAAAATCGCGCATTTGTTTTTTGGCTACCAGGTGGTTCGGATGGGTAGCCAATCCCGGCCAATATACTTTTTCCACTTTGGGGTGTGCCGCCAGGAATTCTGCTACCATTCTGCCGTTTTCGCAGTGCCGTTGCATGCGCACGTGCAGGGTTTTAATGCCCCGCAGCACCAAAAAACTATCCATAGGCCCGCAAATGGCGCCGCTGGCGTTTTGAATAAAAGACAGGCGCTCTGCCAGCGCCGCATCCTTTACTACCAAAGCACCCAAAACAGTATCGCTGTGGCCGCCTAAATATTTGGTAGCCGAGTGCATTACAATATCTGCCCCCAACTCCAGTGGTCGTTGCAAATACGGCGTAGCGAAGGTATTGTCCACCGCCAGTAAAATGTCATGTTTTTTAGCCAGTTCTGCCAGCGCTGCTATATCAATAATATTCAGCATCGGGTTGGTAGGCGTTTCTACCCAGATAAGGCGGGTGCGTGGAGTTATGTAGTTCGCCACCGTAGTAACGTCTTGCATGCCTGTGAAATGAAACCGAATGCCGAATTTTTGAAATACTTTGGTGTAGAGCCGGTATGTGCCGCCATATAAATCGTTGGTAGAGATAACCTCGTCTCCCGGGTCTAATAGTTTCATCACGGCGTCAATAGCTGCCAGCCCACTGCCGAAAGCCAAACCGTGTGTTCCGTTTTCAATGCTCGCCAGCGCTTTTTCCAGCGCCGTGCGCGTGGGGTTGTGCGTGCGCGAGTACTCGTACCCCTTGTGCCCGCCCGGGGTGGTTTGGGCATAAGTAGAAGTTTGGTAAATAGGCGGCATTACCGCTCCATAAGCTGGGTCGGGTTGCTGGCCGCCGTGGATGGTTTTAGTATTAAAATTCATAATGGGCGTTTTGCGCTCAAAAATACGGTTTTAGAATGAATGCGGCGGTCTTTTTAACTTTGGGGAGCGATAACTTTTCTTCTCTACGGCTCTTTTATCGTGGTGGGTTAATAATATGGGTTTTTCTATTATTATTTTGTAAAAAAAGCCGTGTAAATTCGCTACTTTTACCTGCTAAAAATAACCCATGCACCTTCACTTTATTGCTATTGGGGGCGCTATTATGCACAGCCTGGCGCTGGCGCTCCGCCAAAAAGGCTACCAGATTACGGGTAGCGACGATGTTATTTTTGAACCTTCGCGTTCTCGTTTAGCCGCCGCAGGTTTACTGCCTGATGCGATGGGCTGGTTTCCTGAAAAAATTACAGATGCCACCAGTGCGGTTGTCCTGGGTATGCACGCCAAGGCAGATAATCCTGAACTGTTAGAAGCCCGGCGCCTGGGGATTCCTGTTTATTCCTATCCTGAGTTTTTGTACCGGGAATCTAAATATAAAACTCGTGTGGTTATCGCGGGAAGTCATGGAAAAACTACTACTACAGCGATGGTCTTGCACGTACTTGGCTATCATGGTGTAGAGGTAGATTATATGTTGGGCGCTCCCGTACAGGGCTTTGAAAAGATGCTGCATCTCACGGAAACGAATGATTTTATAGTGCTGGAAGGCGATGAGTATTTGGCTTCTGCTATAGACCGGCGCCCTAAGTTTCTCCTTTATCACCCCAACATTGCTTTATTAACGGGTATCGCCTGGGACCATATTAATGTATTTCCCACGTATGAAGATTATAAGGCTTGTTTTGAAACATTTATAAAAAGTATAGTAAATGGCGGCATCCTGGTTTATAATGAGGAAGACGAAGTGGTAAAAAGCCTGGCGGAAGGAGCGCTTACCCCTATTCGCAAACATTCTTATAGTACGCATCTGCACCAGGTGAAAGATGGGCAAACATTCCTGGAAACCCCGGAAGGCTTATTGCCGCTGGCTATTTTTGGAAAGCATAACGTGAGCAACCTGGCCGGGGCTAAGTGGGTATGCCAGCATTTGGGTATAGATGAGGCTGCTTTTTATGAAGCTATCGGCAGTTTCAAAGGGGCGTCTAAACGACTGGAAAAGATAGCGGAAGGAGCTACCAGCATTGCCTATCGCGATTTTGCACATGCCCCAAGCAAGGTAGCTGCCACGGTGCAGGCAGTGAAGGCGCAGTACCCGGGAAAAAAACTCATTGCTTGTTTAGAGTTGCATACCTATAGTAGTTTGAATGCTGTTTTTTTAGAAACATACCGCGGGGCATTGGACAGGGCAGATATGGCAATCGTATTCTATTCGCCGGAAGCGATAAAAATTAAACGGCTGGAAGAGTTAAGCGTTTTACAAATAAAAGAAGCATTTCAGCACCCCGATTTGTTGGTGTACACCCTTCCGCAAACGTTCAAAGAATTTTTATTTTCACAAGGGTTTAAAAACTCTGTTTTGCTCTTTATGAGTTCGGCCGATTTCGGGGGGTTAGTTTTTCAGGAAATACAGTCTCTTATGCATTGAACTGCCGTAAATGGTGGTCTAAATGTTTATACATGGATTGCCCGTATTGTTCTGCGGTGAATTTTCCGAGCATGGCATGTTCAGGCCATTCTTTTCGGTTGCGCTGGCTATACAGTTCATCTATAAGGGTGCTTAATTCTTTTTTCTCAGTTTCAAAATCCTTTTCCTCCGTCACTACAAAAGCCTTTGCGGTAGGCAGGTTTTTTCGCCAGGGGGTATCGTTGTAAAAACTTTTCTTAAAAAGAAGTTTAAAAAACCAGTTGGGCTTGCCCACCGGTGGTCTTTTTTCTAATAAAATTTCAATGGATGGTTTGCAATGGCAGAGCATTTGGGCAGGAGTCATTTTTCCCCATTGGCGGGGAGAGGCGGGCTGTAGCTGGTTTAATCGGGTTACAACTTCCTGATAGGCCTCTGGATTAAAGATTGATTTCATTTTTTACAGATATTTGCGGGTTGAAATTACAAATTTATATTTTTATAGGTATGGAAGATAAACAGGCGTATTTTTCCATTAAAAACTGGTCGGAAGACGACCGTCCACGGGAAAAATTGCTTCAGAAGGGAAAAGATGCGTTGAGCGATGCAGAACTCTTAGCTATTTTAATAGGTAGCGGTAGCCGTAATGAGAGCGCGGTAGATTTGAGCAAACGCATCCTGGCATCGGTGGAAAACAGTTTGCAGGAGTTAGGCAAACGTTCTGTGAAGCAACTCATGCACTTTAAAGGTATTGGGGAAGCTAAGGCGATAAGCATTGTAGCTGCATTGGAACTTGGACGGCGCCGCCGTTTGGAGGCATCTATTACCCGTAAAAAAATAACTGATAGCGCTTCGGTTTTTGAATTGATGCAGCCTATTATCGGAGAGTTGCCGCACGAGGAGTTTTGGATGGTTTACCTGAATAATTCTAACAGGGTGATACAAACGTTTCAACTAAGCAAGGGTGGGATTACGGGGACGTTGGTAGATGTGCGGCTGGCATTGAAAAATGCCCTTGAGTGGGGAGCTACCGGCATTGTTTTAACGCATAACCACCCCTCGGGCACGTTGCATCCCAGCGAGGCAGATAAGCAGATTACACGCAAGCTAAAAACCGCTGCAGAGAGCTTAGATATTAAGATAATAGACCATGTGATTATAACTGACCATGCCTATTTTAGTTTTTCAGACCAAAAAATTTTATGAAAGAATACAGGGCAGGAAAAAGGGCTTCTTCCGCAAGCCTCAGAGGTTTGGTAACGGATGTTTTTTTTGATTTGGATCATACGTTGTGGGATTTTGAGAGAAATTCTGCCCTGGCGTTTGAAACCGTTCTCAAAAATCATGAAATAGGGGTAGATGTGCCTGCTTTCCTGGAGGCGTATCACCCCATCAACCTCCATTACTGGAAAGAGTTTCGCGAGGGGGCTATTAACCAGCAGCAACTTCGCTACCAGCGACTCAAGGCTACCTTTGAGGCGCTTTCATGCCCTGTGAATGATGAGTTGATTGAAATGCTTTCTGTCACATACCTGGCGCAGTTGCCTACGCATACGCACCTGTGCACGGGAGCGCAGGAGCTGTTGGAATACCTCCAGCCGCAATACAGGCTTCACATTATAACCAATGGATTTGAGGAGGTGCAGTTTCAAAAACTTACCCGTTCAGGCATTCACTCCTATTTTAATGAAATTGTTCATTCAGAAACTATTGGAATTAAAAAACCCGACCGACGCATTTTTGAGTGGGCGTTAGAAAAGGCAAGGGTGGCGCCTCAACAGGCGGTTATGATAGGAGATAGCCTGGAGGTGGATATTTTAGGAGCTAAAGAGGCGGGTATGCACGCTATTCATGTTAATGCTCATGGAGAGGTGCCTCATTTGCATAGTATTGTGGTAGATGAACTGCCGGAAATACAACGCTATCTTTAACGTATTTCGCTGCTCATAAAGGGTTACTCTTGTTAAAAAGATTTCTATGCTCATTATCGGCAGGCTTTCTGTATTTTTGAAGAAATTTTAAAATATGGCTATCGTTACATTTAAAGGAAACCCGGTTCATACCCGAGGGAGTTTGCCGGTTATAGGTGAAAAGGCGCCAGGCTGGGCGCTTGTGAAAACCGATTTATCTACCGTTTTGCTAAGTGATTTTAAAGGGTACAGGGTAGTGTTGAACATTTTTCCAAGTGTTGACACGGGCGTTTGCGCTGCTTCGGTGAGACATTTTAACGAGAAGGCTAATGAGCTGGTGAATACAAAAGTAGTGTGTATTTCAAAAGATTTGCCTTTTGCGCTGGCTCGGTTTTGCGGGGCAGAGGGACTGGAAAATGTTATCCCCCTTTCTGATTTTAGAAATGAGTTTGGCAACGCATATAATGTAGTTTTTACAGATGGTCCGTTGCAAGGCTTGCTTTCCAGGGTAGTTATGGTGTTAGATGAAAATGGAAAGGTTATTTATACAGAACAGGTATCAGAAATTACCGAGGAGCCAGATTATAATAAAGCGCTGAGCGCTCTTTTATAATGAGTTCTTTTTTAAAGAAAAGGGTACGGAGTATAGGCTATGCCGCTAAGGGAGCTTATCTGCTGTTGCGCACGGAAGCGAGTGTGAAAATACAGCTTTTTATAGCGATAGGAGTAACGGCTGCTGGGATTTATTTTAATATTAGCGCAGTGGAGTGGATGCTGCAACTTATTGTAATAGCTTTGGTTATGACAGCAGAAGGGTTGAATACGGCGATAGAGAAAACAGCCGATTTTATTCATCCTAACTATCATTCTAAAATAGGGTTTATAAAAGATATTGCCGCCGGAGCGGTTTTTATCGCAGCTATATTTGCTATTGCGGTGGCATGTATTATTTATTTGCCGAAACTGTTTTGAAAAGAAAATACTTTTTTATTAACCAATTGGTGGCTATATTTTTAGCCTCCCTATAAACCTTTTGGTACACTAACAGTTACGAATGATATTAAAACAGTAAAATCGGTTTCGTAGATAACCCATCGGTATTTTAACGACTTTGCCTTTAACCTCTTTTTGTGTAGATTTTTTAATAGACTTTCTGGTAGCCTCCATTTTTTATATAATAAAAATAATGTGCAATTTTCCAGATGCAACTCCATTACATTCATTACCCCAGAATTTGTATTTTTGCTGCAAAACCCTACCCAACTAATGGCTAAGAAAAAAAAGGAAGAACAACCCGGGACTTCGCAAAAATCTCTTCCAAAATTTACCCTTTCCAAAAAACAACAAATTCTCTTAGGCGGCATGCTTATGCTTTTCAGCATAGCCCTCGTTATTTCCTTTGTTTCGTTCTTCAGCGCCTGGCAGGCAGACCAGAGCATTCTCTCTGAACTCGCCGACCGCCATGCACCCGCTCAAAACTGGATGAGCAAATTTGGCGCCTCTATCAGTCACTTTTTCCTGTACAAAGGATTTGGCGCCTCGTCTTTTATTTTCGCTTTTTTACTTTTTCTCACAGGGTTGTATTTCTTTTTTAACTTTCCTAAAAAAACCCTTATAAATCACTGGCTCTGGGGTAGCCTGGCGGCCCTATGGCTGTCTGTGCTATTTGGTTTTTTTTCAGAACAAGCCCCCCTGCTGGGCGGTGTGGTAGGCTTTGAACTCAACCAGTTTCTTAAAGACTATATAAGTAACATAGGCATTGTGTTATTGTTACTTTTTGGGCTTATTTTTTTCCTCGTTGTAAAAGTAAACTTCAGCCCCGAAAAAGCCTTGCAGGTACTCTCTAAAACTAAAAAAGAAATTACAGACGAACTGGCAGAACCGCTTGCTGATGCGCCAGCGCAAACCCCTATAACTGAAGAGAAAGGCGATGAGGATTTTATGGAACCGGTTCTTATAACTCCTTTATACACCCCGGAAACCCCCGTTGAAAACCTCTCGGATGTGGAAATTGAAAATTTATTTCAACTGAAACAAACTGAAGAAACACCCCCCGCTAAATTAGAGGTAGAAGTAGCTCCACTGGAAGAAGAGGCAGTGGAAACCCTTGCAAAAAAATTGGTAGAAGAAGGAGGGGAGTTTGACCCCCGGCTTGAACTGGGACATTACCGGTTTCCAACCTTAGATTTGCTGAATGATTATGGTAGCGCCAGCATTACTATTGACCAGGAAGAGTTGGAGGAAAATAAAAATCGTATTGTAGAAACCCTGCGGCATTACAAAATAGACATCGCCCATATTAAAGCCACTATCGGACCTACCGTAACGCTTTATGAAATTGTCCCCGCCGCCGGCATTCGTATCTCAAAAATAAAGAGCCTGGAAGACGATATAGCTCTTTCTCTCGCCGCCCTGGGCATACGAATTATAGCTCCTATCCCGGGAAAAGGAACTATTGGTATAGAAGTTCCCAACAAGAACCCCTCTATTGTTTCCATGAGGTCTGTAATAGCCTCTCCCAAGTTCCAAAATGCAGAAATGGAACTGCCCATTGCGCTGGGAAAAACTATTAGCAATGAAACCTTTGTGGTTGATTTGGCTAAGATGCCCCACCTTCTTATGGCTGGCGCTACCGGGCAAGGTAAATCGGTAGGGCTTAACGCTGTGCTCACCTCACTGGTGTATAAAAAACATCCTGCCGAGGTGAAATTTGTACTGGTTGACCCTAAAAAAGTAGAACTCACCCTCTTCAGTAAAATTGAACGGCATTTCCTCGCTAAACTCCCCAACAGCGAAGACGCCATTATTACTGATAATTCTAAGGTTATTTATACCCTAAACTCTCTCTGCATAGAGATGGAAAACCGCTATGAATTACTCAAAGACGCACGGGTTAGAAATATTAAAGAATATAATTCTGCCTTTAAAGCCCGCAAGCTAAACCCCAACGAAGGGCATAAATTCCTTCCATATATTGTCTTGGTGGTAGATGAGTTTGCCGACCTTATTATGAGCGCCGGCAAAGAGGTAGAAACCCCTATAGCCCGCTTGGCACAGTTGGCAAGAGCTATTGGCATTCATTTGATTATTGCCACACAACGCCCTTCGGTAAATGTGATTACGGGACTTATAAAAGCCAATTTCCCTGCCCGTATTGCCTTTAGGGTAACATCTAAAATAGATTCTCGCACTATTTTAGATAGCCAGGGCGCTGAACAACTTATTGGTCGAGGCGATATGCTCTATACCCAGGGCAATGACCTCGTTCGCGTGCAGTGCGCTTTTATAGACACCCCGGAGGTTTCTAAAATTACCGAATACATAGGCTCCCAGCGCGCTTACCCCGATGCCTTTCTCTTACCGGAGTATGAAGATGACGAATCTGGCACAGCTATTGATATAGATATTTCTGAAAGAGACAGCTTGTTTAATGAAGCTGCCGAAATTGTGGTTATGGCGCAACAAGGCTCTACCTCTCTGTTACAACGAAAATTAAAACTCGGCTACAATCGCGCCGGCAGGTTAATTGACCAACTGGAAGCCGCCGGGGTAGTGGGGCCTTTTGAAGGCAGCAAAGCCCGCCAGGTACTAATCTCAGACATAACTACTTTGCAACAACTTTTAAACAACGATGATAAAAACAATGGATAAGATGAAACTAATGCAATACTTTATTGTTTTCCTGTTTTCAGTTACAGCAATAGCCCAGGGCGCATCTAATAAAGCCAGGGCATTGTTAGACGAAGTATATGAAAAAGTAAAGAGCTATGAAAATATTTTTATAGATTTTAAATACACCCTCCACAACCAAAAAGAAAATATTCACCAGGAAACCCGTGGCGATGTTACCCTCAATGGCGAACAATATCTTTTTAATTATATGGGCGTTACCAAATTGTTCGATGGCAAAAAAAACTACACCATTGTTCCTGAAAACCAGGAAGTAGTTGTAGAAAACAAAGATGCTGAAGAGCCCGGTACCATAACCCCCTCTAAAATGCTTACCTTTTATCGCAACGGATACCGCTATGAGTGGGATACCTCTCAAAATTTACGTGGAAGAACTATTCAATATGTTAAATTGATACCTATTGATAGCCGCTCTGAGGTGAAACAAATTTTGCTGGGAATTGACGCCCAAACCAAACACATATATAATCTGGTAGAGGTTGGGAAAAATAATACTGAAACTACTATAACCGTTACTACTTTTAAAACCAATCAACCACTTTCAAAAACCTTGTTTACCTTTGATGAGAAAAAATATACCAAAGAAGGGTATTACATCATACGAAATTAGAGGCTTGTGAAGGTTTGAGAATTTTAGATAAATATATTTTAACCAGGTTTTTGTTTAATTTCTTCAGTTCTTTTGCCATACTGATGCTTATCTTTATTTTCCAGTCCATCTGGCTTTTTATAGATGAGTTAGCAGGTAAAGGATTAGATTTTATCATCATCGGGAAATTTTTGTTTTACTATGCCCCTAACCTGGTGCCCAATGTGCTCCCCCTCACCGTTTTGCTCGCTTCTATTATGACCTTTGGCGCTTTTGCCGAAAATTATGAGTTCGCCGCCATGAAATCTGCCGGTATTTCATTGCAACGCGCCATGAGAAGCCTCATTGTGTTTATTCTTTTCCTTAGTGTTGCAACCTTTTATTTCGCCAATAACGTAATTCCCCAGGCAGAATATAAATCATATAATTTACGCAGAAATATTGCCAAGCTAAAGCCTGCTTTAGCCATTACCGAAGGGGTTTTCAATGATATTGGCAACATGAACATAAAAGTAGATGAAAAATACGGGGATAACGACCGGTATCTAAAAGGAGTTATCCTCCATAAGAAATCAACCGGCGGCGTTAATAAAACCGTCATAAAAGCTACCAGCGGCGAATTAGCCAGCAGTGAAAAATCAGATATTCTACAGCTTATCCTGCGAGATGGCGCCTATTATGAGGAAGTAGGCAATGCCGCATTTCAAAAAACTGAAAATACCTATCCCCATGCCAAAGCCCATTTTGAAATATACAGGATGAATGTAGATTTGCGGGAACTCAATAAATTAAATATGGAAGAAGATAATATAAGCACTTATAAAATGCTGAATGTAAAAGAGTTAAAATATGCCATAGATTCTATTTCAAAGGGAAATCGGGAAATCATTACAGATTTTGCAAAAAGCTTATATAACCGCATGGATATAACTTCCGCAGCAAAGACTCCTACTGTAGATTCTTCTCCCGAAATAACCCCTTCGCCTGCAGATCCATACCAGGCTACCCGCACTATACAGGTGCTGGATGCTGCCATACGAGATGTTACCAGCACTATAACTCTTTTAGAAAGAAGAGAAGAAGAATTTGCTATACGAGATAAGTTCCTCAACCACCACATTATGGCGTGGCATGGAAAATTTGCACTCGCTTTTGGCTGCATTATCCTCTTTTTTGTGGGCGCTCCTTTAGGAGCCATCATTCGTAAAGGCGGTATGGGGTTGCCCATGGTGCTTGCCATTATTTTATTTTTAACCTACTATTTCATTGGCATTTTCGCTAAAAACTACGCTGAAAATGGAAGCATTTCCCCCGTATTGGGTTCCTGGGTTTCCACCTTAATTATGCTCCCGCTGGGGATTATCCTCACCAGGAGAGCTACCGCAGACAAGAACATTTTCAGCGTGGATAGTTTCACAGAGGCGCTCAAAAACTTTTTTAAGAAAAAAAGACGCGCCAATCAATCCCCCCCCGTTAATTTATAATACTAACCCCCAACCTATATGCTCCATACAATTGAAGAAGCCATAGACGCTATTAAAAAAGGCGATGTAGTTATTGTGGTAGATGATGAAGACCGCGAAAACGAAGGCGATTTTGTAGTAGCCGCTGAAAAAATAACCCCCGAAATCATCAATTTTATGGCAACTCATGGGCGCGGTCTCATTTGTGCGCCCCTCACTGAAAAGCGCTGTAAAGAGCTGGAACTGAACCGAATGGTAGATAGCGATGGCGGACTGATGGAAACCGCATTTACGGTTTCGGTAGATTTGAAGGGAAATGGAGTTACCACGGGTATATCTGCCCAGGATCGCGCCAAGACTATATGGGCGCTTACCGACTCTAAAACTACCTCGTTGCAGTTAGCCAGGCCCGGGCATATTTTTCCCCTTATCGCCAAAGAAGGCGGGGTGCTTCGACGCACGGGACATACCGAGGCGGCTATTGATTTTGCCCGGCTGGCAGGCTTTCAACCCGCCGGGGTTATCGTGGAAATTATGAATGAGGATGGCTCTATGGCGCGGTTGCCCCAGCTTATAAAAATCGCCGAAAAATTCAACCTCAAAATTGTTTCCATAGAAGATTTGGTGGCCTACCGTATGCAATATGATAGCCTTATAGAGAAAAAGGAAGATTTTATGATGATGACTCGCTTTGGTGCGTTTCGCCTGAGAGCGTATAGACAAACTACTAATAACCAGGTTCATATAGCGCTTACCAAAGGAAGCTGGATGAAAGATGAGCCGGTTTTAACCCGTATTAACTCTGCGCTGGTGAACAATGATATTTTAGGAATGCTTACCCGTAACGCCGATACAAAGCTGGATGATATGTTTAGGCTGATTACCGATGAGGGTAAAGGAGCTATTGTATTTATAAACCAGGAAAACCAGTCGCTAAACCTGCTCCATCGGCTTTCTGAACTAAAAGCCCTGCAGGCACGGGGCGAGGTAGAAGCCCCTCCCATACAAATGGATGCGAAAGATTTTGGCATTGGGGCACAAATTCTGCACGACCTTACCATAACCAAAATACGCCTGCTTTCTAATTCTGAACAAACCAAACGCGTTGGAATGATAGGGTATGGGCTGGAGATTATGGAATATGTGAGTTATTGAAAAATAAGCTATTGAAACAGTATAATTTTTTCAATGGGTTATATGATACATCTCTATAGTTAGATGTGTTCCTATATCTTATTTTCGCCCAAAACTATTCCTTTGCAAATTTTTCCATCGCCTCTAAGGTAACCCCTGTATTAGAAAAGCCCCCGTCGTGGAATAAATTCTGCATCGTTACCTTCCGTGTAAGGTCAGAAAAAAGTGTAACAGTATAGTCTGCACATTCAGAAGCTGTGGCATTGCCCAACGGAGACATTACTTCGGCATAATTTATAAACGAATCAAATCCCTTAACGCCCTTTCCCGCTGTGGTGGGAGTGGGCGATTGGGAAATAGTGTTTACGCGTACTTTTTTCTCCTTCCCAAAGAAATAACCAAAACTGCGGGCTATAGACTCTAAGTATGCCTTGTTATCTGCCATATCATTGTAATCAGGGAAGGTGCGTTGCGCCGCTATATAGGTAAGCGCCACAACACTGCCCCATGGATTCATAGCATCGTTTTTATGAAGGGCTTGCATAACCTTGTGGAAAGAAAGCGCCGAAACGTCCCACCCTTTGGTGGTAAACTCATAATTTTGGTCGGTATAATGTTTCCCCTTACGAACATTTAGCGACATGCCGATGGAGTGAAGCACAAAATCTAATTTACCTCCTAACAGTTCCACCGCTTTTTCTACCAGTTGTTGCAAGTCTTCTGTACTGGTAGCATCGGCAGGTATAATTTGGGATTTTGTTTTTTCTGCCAGTGCATTTATCTGCCCCATCCGCATGGCAATGGGCGCATTGGTTAGCACAAATCTTCCACCCTCTTCATATACCCGTTCTGCGGTTTTCCAGGCGATAGAGTTTTCATCTAAAGCGCCAAAAATAATCCCTTTTTTTCCCTGTAATAAATTATAAGCCATAATGTTAGTTATTTTTTATTGAAAAGTATTTTTAATTTGTCAAAAATATTCATTTTACCCTTTAGTCTTTTAATATTCACATTCATATTTTCCACAAATTTAGGGTTAAATCCTTCTCGTATCGCTTCTTTATAATATTTATAGGCGCCTGGGTAATTTCGTTCCAACTCGCATATTCTGCCCTGTTCACTGTAAAAAGACCCTTTATCAATGCCTCGAACCTGTTGCAACGTGCGATTGATGAGCGCTTTGGCTTCCTGGAACCTCTCTGTATCTACCAATAAATACACATAATTAAGGTAGGAGGCAGGGTAGCTGGGCTCATATTTAATAGCTAATTTAAAATGGTACTCTGCTTTCTCATAACTGTTATATTTGCTAGAATATATCCAGCCCAAATGATTGTGTGCCCTTCCATAATCTGGGAATTGCGCTAAAATTTCTTCTAAAATTTCTTTCCCTTCAGCTATATTTCCTTCCGTGAGGCTTGTATCTGCTTTTATGAAAAGGCTCTCCACGTAACTTAAATTTTCCATAGTGCACACTAATTAGTTCGTAATGATAGTAAATCTCTGGCATGTTCTTTGGCTGATTCTGAAATGTTTTTTCCACTCATCATAGCGGCTATTTCGGCTACCCGTTCCTCGGGGGTTAGCTCTTTTATATGGGTATGCGTATAAGAGGCGGTTTCTTCTTTATAAACCTTGAAATGAGAAGTTCCTTTAGCCGCTATCTGGGGTAGGTGGGTAATGGTGATAACTTGCATGGTGCGACCCATGGCTTCCATAATTTCGCCCATTTTATGAGCTATTTCTCCCGACACTCCCGCATCTATCTCATCTAATATAAGAGTGGGTAACTGGCTGTGGCTTGCCAGGAGCGATTTTACAGAAAGCATAATTCTCGATAGTTCTCCGCCAGAAGCCACTTTGTTGAGTTTTCCGAAGGCTGCCCCTGTGTTTGCAGAAAATAAAAACTCCAGCCGGTCTTTGCCATGAGCGTTATAGCTCTCGGTGGGGGTAAGGATGATGTTTAACCGCCCATTTTTTATGCCTAAACCCGACAGGGAGGTCTCTATATATTTTTTCACGTTTTCAATGCTTTCTGCACGTTTTTTGTGTAATGCAACTGCCAATGAATCTAATTCTTTTTTTAGATGAAGCAATTTTTCCTGTTGCTCGGCTATAGACAGGTCAATGTTTTCGGCAAAAACAGTTTTTTCCTCCAATTCTTTTCGGCGCTCCAAAAGCTGTGCAATGGTGGCTACCTGGTGTTTTTTCTGGAGAGTGTAGAGATGTTGCAGTTGTTGAGTTATTTCTTCTAAAAGTAAAGGGTTCGCTTCAGCAGTTTCCTGTAACTGTTCTATTTCGGCAACCACATCGTCCAATTCTATATAAATAGAATTGATGCGCTGATGCAAGGTATAGAAAGAATTCCCAAAAGCAGCTAATTTTTGAAATAGCTGGCGCAGTTGGCTTAACATTGCCAGGATGCCGCCCGGTTCTTCGTTTAACAACTGGAGGGAGGTGATTATTTTTTCTCTTATTTCTTCTGCATGGGTAAGAGTCTGGAGGGTAGCCTCCCAGTGCTCTTGCATTCCATCCTCTAAAGGGGTTTCGCGGAGTTCTTTCAATAAAAAAGAATAATAATCGTGCTCCTTTTGCGCCTCTTGCTGAGCCGCCTGTAACTCCTGTAACTTTTTGAGCGTTTGCCGATAATCGTTCAATGTTTTTTTGTACTGGGCCACAATAGGTTGGTTTTGCGCTACGGCATCTATGATATTGAATTGAAAATCGTCCTCCCCTAACTGAAGCGTTTCATGTTGAGAATGAATGTCAATGAGCTTTTCCGTCAATAGCGAAAGTACATGTAGCGTTACAGGGCTATCATTTATAAAAGCCCTCGATTTCCCCCCGGGGAGCAATTCTCGTCTCAGGATGGTAAGGTTATCATAATCAATACCATTTGTTTCAAAAAAACCAGCAAGGTCATAACCCTCAATGGCAAAAGACGCTTCTATTATACATTTTTTGCCGGCATCTTTCAAAATGCTCAAATCGGCTCGTTTGCCTAACAGTAAAGAAAGCGCACCTAACAAAATAGATTTTCCGGCACCAGTTTCGCCTGTAATAATAAGCAATCCCTTCCCCAGCCCAATGTGAATATCATCTATAAGTGCATAATTTTTTATGGTGAGCGAAGTGAGCATTCCTCGGGTCTTTAATTCTTCAAAGATAGGCAGCTATCTTAAAAAAAGAAAAATTTTTATCACTGTTTTATCTCGTTCCAGCTATTAGCGTAGAAGGGCGCTACCTTATTCAGCGTATTGATGAGCCCTGGCAGGTCTATTTTAGGCCCGCCCGAAAAAATATTTTTTAACTCATCTACCTTAGCGTCAAAGAAAAGCTGTAACAATAATGAATTAGGGCGACGGGAAGCGAGTTGCTCCAACGATTTAAGGCTGCGAATAATAGCAGCTTTGCCTGCTGTGGCATTTGCGGTCATTTGGTCTATTCCCTGCAAATGATAAGTATAAAGAGCGCTTCGGTACTCGCCAAAGGTATTAGAGCGAAGATTATCAATCAACTCCCAGCGCGTTCTGTTCCCGTCTGTTTGCCGCCAGCCGGCATGACCGCTTCCTTGCGCCAGGTTTACAATATTTTGAGCCTGTTCAAAAAACGCATCGCCCCCCTTTAGGGAAAAAGTATCGGCGTCTATCCCCAGCATCACGTAAACATAATAACTAATCACCGCTACCAGGTTAGAATCGAAGGAATTGGGGTTGAAAAATAAGGGTTGATATTCCAGGTACTCAAAAGAAAGCTGCTTGTCCTGGTAGTTGAACACTGAAGTTTCATAAGCAGCATCAAAAACAGGTCGGTTAGATTGTAGTTGCAGGGTACCTGCAAACCGGTCGCCCTCATAGGCGGTTATAGTCAGGAGCATACTACAGGCAATACGCTCATGGGGCAACACATTCTTATTTGTCCAGCGGGTTTTATTTATAAAATCATTTAAAGAACGTTCCAGCGTTTTAAAAATCTGCCGGTTAGTCTGGTTCACAAAATCAGCATTTACCGTTACCAAACAATTTAACTCTTGCGCCCAGAAATAGCCGTGAAAAAGTAAGAAGAGAATGAGAAATGTTTTTTTAAACATGGAATTGTTCCAGGATTTCGTGAAAAATATCTGCGGCAACCGCTTCTTTTAATTTTAATGGAAAGGATGTACTAACGCCGTTTTTATTTATAAAGGTAATTTTATTGGTGGCTTTCCCAAAACCCGCTCCCTCATCATTTAATGAATTCAGTACAATAGCATCCAGGTTTTTCCGTATCAGTTTTTGTTGTGCGTTTTCCAACTCATTATCAGTTTCTAAAGCAAACCCTACCAGGAACTGATGCTTTTTTTCTTCTCCCAGCGAAGCGAGAATATCTTTGGTAGGCTCTAACTCTATATATAACGGAGCATCTTGTTTTTTTATTTTTCGGTCGTTTCGGTTTTTGGGACGGTAATCTGCAACGGCAGCCGACAGAATGGCAATGTCTGTAGCTGCAAAGTACCGGTGTACAGCTTCATACATTTCCTGGGCGGTTTTTACCCGTATTGTGTGTATAAGCACATGTTCTACACCCAGGTGGGTAGGCCCCGTGATGAGGGTTACCTGTGCGCCCAGGCGCGCAGCCTCGTGCGCAAGTGCAAAACCCATCTTGCCCGAAGCGTAGTTTCCTATATAGCGCACCGGGTCAATAGGCTCATACGTGGGGCCGGCGGTAATAAGCACCTTTTTGTCCTTTAAAGGAAGTTTACCAAGTATATCATTTTCTAAAAAGGCTATAATATCTTCTGGTTCTGCCATTCTACCTTCACCTACCAGCCCGCTTGCCAACTCGCCATACCCGGCCGGGATAATGTTGACGCCACTATTTTTAAGAGTTTCCAGCGCATTTTTTGTAGCAGTATGCCGGTACATGTCCAAATCCATAGCCGGCGCTGCATATACCGGGCATTTAGCAGAAAGATATATAGCCAGCAGCAGGTTATCGCAAGCCCCATTCGCCATTTTAGAAAGAGTGTTGGCGGTGGCCGGGGCAATAACCATCATATCTGCCCAAAGCGCCAAATCTACATGATTATTCCATACAGGGTTTACATCTTCTTCCCCAGGGTTGGTAAAAGAAGAAAAAACAGGATTTTTAGAAAGGGTAGCTAATGTGAGCGGGGTCACAAAATCTTTTGCAGAATCTGTCATAACCACTTTCACAGAAGCGCCACATTTTATAAAAAACCGCACTAAATAAGCGGTTTTATAAGCGGCGATTCCCCCGGTAATGCCCAACACTATCTTCTTGCCGCTCAGTACAGACATAGCAATTTATTCTGTTTCGGTGCTACGGTAGTATATTTTGCCGTCTAACCACTCTTGTATAGCTATGGCATGAGGTTTAGGAAGTCGCTCGTAATATCTGGAAACCTCTATTTGTTCTTTATTTTCAAAGACTTCTTCCAACGTTTCGGTATTAGTAGCAAACTCTTCCAGTTTCTCCAAAAGCTCCCGTTTCATGTCGCTGTTAATTTGTGCGGCTCTCTTAGCTACTATCACTAAGGCTTCATACAAATTCCCGGTAGGGGTTGCAAATTTATTACGGTCAACAGTTACGGTAGAAACCGGGGCGTCAATTTTTTTCCATTCAGTCATACAATCAAAAATTTAATTTATAGTACTAATTTTTTTAAGTTCATCTTCTATATCTTTCAACATTTTATCCGCCCGCTCTTTGTAGGGAGAGTTAGGATAGTATTTTTTAAATGAATAATATACTGTTTTAGCAACATTGAGACGTTCTTCTAATTTAGATGCAATGGAGTTCATAGCTAATTGGTAAGAAGCATCTAACTTGTAAAAAAGCGCCTCTTCCCGGTAAGGAGTTCCGGGGTGATTGGACATAAAATTATCTAACGCCTCTATAGCCGATTTATAGTCTTGTAAGGTGAGATATTGTTTTGCTATCTCAAAATCTTTTTTCTCCAGTTTCACCTGCAATTCCTTCATCATGGCGTTGGCTTTAGACAGGTATGCAGAGGTGGGATGATTGTTTATGAAAGCCTGGAGTTTTTCAATAGCAATGTAGGTTTCTTTCTGGTCAACGCTATATTTGGGCGCTAACTTATAGTAGCTATCTGCCTCTAAGAAGGCGGCTTCTTCAGCTTTTTCGCTATTTGGATACGATTTTCCAAAACGCTCAAACTGGTAGGCTGCGAGATAATAATCTTTCATCTTATAATAGCTATCTGCATAGAAAAAAACAACCCGTTCTCCCTGTGGTTTACCTATGTATTCAGGAACTATCTGCTCAAAAAGATGGTTCGCCCGTTTATAATCCCCTTCCTTATAAAACTGCTCTGCCAGGTCATATTTTACCTTACTATCCTCGCTTTTCAGCGCTTTCTGGTACTGGCTGCAAGAGGTTATAATGCCAACTAAAAAAAGAAACCAACTAAAACGCATGGGTGTACAAATTGTGGCAAAAGTACTCAATTATTTTATATTGCAAAAATAAGCCCTCATCTTAGAGATACGCTGGGTGCATGGGAGGCTCTAATATTCCAAAATCTTTTGTAGCTTGCGCTAAAATTGCAATCTTTTCTACGAAAGGGATATATGCTTTATTGTTTTAAAGAATGAAGGTACGAAATACACTATCTGAAGCTTCCGGCGAGCCTTGCGCCATAACAGTGGGCACGTTTGACGGGCTGCACCTGGGGCATCGGAAAATTATAGAACAACTTATAACGGTAGCAAGGAAAAACCAGTTAACCGCTACCATCCTCACCTTTTTCCCCCATCCCCGTATGGTATTGCAGCAAGATGTAGATTTGAAATTGCTTCACACTATTGACGAAAAAATTGCGCTCATGGAAAAAACGGGTGTAGAGGAGCTTATTATTCATCCCTTCACAAAAGAATTTTCGCGGCTCAGCGCAGCAGAATTTGTGGGCGATATACTTATAGGCGGCCTGGGCGCTCAAAAAATTATCACGGGTTATGACCATCGTTTTGGCAGAAACCGTATGGCTTCTTTAGATGACCTACGGGAACTGGCAATGCCTTTCCAGGTTGAAATAATAGAAATTCCACCCGAAGAAGTAAACGAGGTTTCTGTAAGTTCTACCAAAATACGTCATGCGCTTCTTCAGGGCGATATAAAAACTGCTACCAACTACCTGGGGTATCCTTTTATGCTCACCGGTAAGGTGGTAAGAGGAAAAGGATTGGGAAGACAACTGGCTTTTCCTACCGCCAACCTGCATATTGCAGAAGCATATAAACTTATTCCAAAAAATGGGGTGTATGTAGTGAAAAGCCGGTTGCATAGAAAAGTGGTGTATGGAATGATGAATATTGGCTATAACCCTACCGTAGATGGTACCGAACAATCGGTGGAAGTGTATTTTTTTGATTTTGAAGGAGATTTGTACGGGAAGATAATCCAGGTAGATTTGCTGGCGCGCCTGCGCGATGAACAGCGATTTGCATCGGTAGAAGCGCTCATTAACCAGTTGCACAAAGACCGTGAAATGGCTTTTTCTTTTATAGATACCATTGGCTAACAGTGTTGAAGAGGATAGATTTTTCCTTGCTAACGTTCCGCATTTTCTATTGGTTTGGCGCTGTCGCTTATTTCTTGATTTTCGGGCAGATTGGGTGTTTAAGAGATGGCTGTCTTTTCTCCATCGCCAATGAATTCTGTCTCAGGAAGCGGGTTGAGGTGAGAAATTATTGCCTATTTTTGCTCTTTCATTAAAAAAAAGTATGCTACAAATATCGCACTTACGAAATCACCGCGAAAAAGCGGTAGCCGCCCTGGCGAAACGGAATATAGATGGAGGCGCTCTGGTTGCAGCCGTGCTTGCCATAGATGAGGAAAAACGGGCTTTGCAGGGTGAGCTGGATACGGTGCTGGCAAATGTGAATGCATTTTCTAAGGAGATAGGCTCTCTTTTTATAGAAGGAAAAACAGAGGAGGCAAGTGCGCTTAAAAAACAAACAACGAGCTTAAAGGAGGCATCTAAACGACTTTCTGATTTACTGGAGGAAAAAACACAACAGTTACACGAGTTATTGTGTCAAATTCCCAATACCCCTCACGCCAGCGTTCCTCCCGGGAAAGGAGATACCGATAATGTAGAAGTGTTCCGGGAAGGCGCTATTCCGCAATTAAGTGAAACGGCGTTGCCACACTGGGAACTGGCGAAAAAGTATGATTTGATAGATTTTGATTTGGGGGCTAAAATCACCGGCGCCGGGTTCCCGGTCTATAAAGGAAAGGGCGCCCGCTTGCAGCGCGCTTTGGTAGCCTATTTTCTGGATAAGAATACCCGGGCGGGTTATGTAGAGTACCAGCCGCCGCATGTTGTGAATGAGGCCTCTGGCTTTGGCACAGGCCAGTTGCCAGACAAGGAGGGGCAAATGTATTATATAGGTGCAGATGGGCTGTATCTTATTCCAACGGCAGAGGTGCCGGTAACTAATTTTTTCAGGGATGTTATTTTGCCAGAAACAGAGTTGCCTGTGTGTTGCACTGCTTATACGCCTTGTTTTCGCCGCGAAGCGGGCAGCTATGGGGCGCATGTGCGGGGATTGAACCGCCTGCACCAGTTTGATAAGGTGGAGATTGTGCGGATAGAAACGCCGGCCTCTTCTTACCAGGCATTAGAGGGTATGGTGGCGCATGTGAAAACAATTTTGCAGGAGTTGCAGCTGCCTTACCGGGTTTTGAAATTGTGCGGCGGCGATTTGGGGTTTGCTTCAGCGCTCACGTATGATTTTGAGGTATATTCTACCGCTCAGAAACGCTGGTTAGAGATAAGCTCAGTGTCTAACTTTGAAACCTTTCAGGCAAACCGGCTAAAGCTGCGTTATAAAGATAGGAACGGGAAAATTCACCTGGCGCATACGCTCAATGGGAGCTCGCTGGCGCTCCCGCGTGTGGTGGCAGGTATTTTAGAAAATTACCAAACTCCGCACGGTATTACCATTCCCGCGGCGTTAGTGCCCTACACGGGTTTTGATTTTATTGATTGAAAGAGTAGGTAAATTTGCGGGCTTTGCGTTTTTGCGTGGTTTTTTCACGCAAAGTCGTCGGGACGCTAAGGCTTCGGAAATATCAATTCTCAAAATATACGGGTTTTGCGTGGTTTTTTCACGCAAAGTCGCCAAGGCGCTAAGGCTTCGGAAATATCAATTCTCAAAATATACGGGTTTTGCGTGGTTTTTTCACGCAAAGGCGCCAAGGCGCTAAGGCTTCGGAAATATCAATTCTCAAAATTTGCGGGTTTTGCGTGGCTTTTTCACGTAAAGGCGTAAAGATGTTAAGAGGTTTTATAGAAACCCGCTAACATAAAAAAGGAATTGCCTTTTGCAAGACAACTCCTTTTTCTTTTTACACAAAAGTCTTAGAAATTAAAATTCAGGCGGGTGTAATAATAAGCACCGCTAAAGCCCATTTGCACAGCATCCCAGTAGCCGCCGCTCTCGCTCCAATCATCCTGCTGGTTGGGATACACATTAAAGAGATTGTTGCTGCCAATGTTCAGTTTCAGGTTGTCTGAAAGTTTAAAGCCCAGGGCGAGGTCAGTTACTACTTTCGGGTCATACGTGTCGGTAGCGGCTGCAATTTGCGCTGCAAAACTGCCATAACCAGCTACATCTTCATACATCTGGAAATCTAAAAGCTCTATTTTGCTGTAACGGGTGAACGCCAGGGCGGCATCGAACCAGTTTTTAGTAAAGTTCAGGTTCAACCCAAATTTGCTGTCGGGAGCAGATGCCAAGAGGAAGGACTTATCTCTTTCTCCAAAGAAAATTTCTTCGTCTAAATCCCCGTTATTCACCTTTTTAATTTTCATATTATTGATATTTCCCACTAAGGAGGCGGCAAAAGAGAGGTCGGCATCAAAACGTTTTTTCCAGGTAAACACAGCATCTAAGCCTGTTGTTTGGGTATCGGCACCATTGGCGAAAAACTGTGCCTGGTTTACCCCGGGAATTCCCATAGTATCAAACTTCCCGGTGAGCACAATACGGTCTTTTACACCAATGTAGTAACCATCTATGGTAGCGGTGAAATTACCCACGGTAGCGGTGAAACCCAATGCACCATTAAAGGAGGTTTCTTCCTTGAGTTGCCCGATGCCAAAAGAGCGGGTTACAGTGCTGTTGTTGGCAGAAAGTAATACATCTATAGGAACGCCGCCCTGGAAATCGGTAAACCGAAGGTTATAATATATTTGAGCGAGTGAAGGCGCCCGGAAACCGGTGCTGATGGAGCCGCGTATGTTAATATTATCGGAGGCTTTTATGCGGGCAGCCAACTTACCGTTTAAAGTACTGCCAAAGTCGCTGTAATTTTCAAAACGAGCGGCGGCGTTTAGTAGAAACATATCAGAAAACTCAAACTCCCCATCAGCATAAAGAGAAAAGTTAGAGCGACTTCTGTTTACCTCATTATCAGGACTGTAGCCGGGAAAGCCCTGAGAGCCACCAGGCCGGGGGTCGCCCGTAATAGGGTCATACACAATATAGTCTGGTTCGTCTGGTATGCCATTGTCATCAAAATCTCTTCCGCGCGGGGTGTTATTGGTAAAGGGTTCCCCGTTGATGTCATAAAGAGCGTAAGAGCCTTCTTCACCGGCAAAAATGATAAAATTCTCAGTGCGATACTCAGCGCCAAATGCCAGGTTCATACCATTGAGAGCGTTTTCAAAATATTTTGAAAAATCAATATTGAGGGTATTCTGACTCAGGCTGTGCCCACCGGCATCAAAATCGGTAGGAGAGGCATCTTCTAAAGAAGCATTGAGGGTACCTTTTATAAAATAATGAAAGTTGTTTTTCCCGTAGGCATTACTCACATCTATTTTCCAGCCGCTGCTGGTTTCTGTGCGAATGCCCGCAGCAATGGAGTTGTCAATAATATTAGAAGTAATGCGGGGAGTAAATCCATCGGGGTAAATTTCTATTACGTTCCTGGCGGTGGGGTTGTTCCGCGTAAAAGCAAAGGCATCGGTATCTCGGTAGTTCCTACCCCCAAAAGCATATAGCTCGGTTTTGTCGGTTATGGGAAATGAGAGGTTTCCAAAGAAGTTAAAGCCGTCTATGGCTGCCTCGCCAAAGCCTTTTCTAAATTCGAAGGCAGGGCGAAGGATTTTATTTTTGCTGATATACTCGGTAGTGAAATTGGCATAGCCCCCTTTATCGCCGAGTTTCATGCCATAATTAGCGGCAATTTTCACCGAACCGCCGTCGAAACTCTTATCATCTCCTACCTGGTTGCCGTCTTTTTCTGTATCCAGCCGATAACCATCTGTATTCCAAAGCCCGTAGGGGTCAGTGCCAAAATCGCCCTTGGCGTTGGTATTAAAAAACCCATAACTAATGCTACCGGAAAGCTCGTCTGTGGCATCCTTCAACACAATATTTATAACGCCGGCAATAGCATCTGAACCGTATTGGGCTGCGGCGCCGTCTCGTAGAATTTCAATTCGCTTTATGGCGGCTGCGGGAATGGCATTGAGGTCGGTTCCGGTATTACCCCTGCCCCGTGTGCCAAATACATTTATTAAAGAAGATTGATGGCGTCTTTTTCCGTTGATAAGTACCAGTGTTTGGTCAGGCCCCAACCCCCGCAACGTAGCAGGGTCAATGTGGTCGGCGCCATCTGAGCCCGATTGCTTGTTGGCATTAAAAGAAGGGGCGGCATATTGCAGCAATTCATTTATTTCAATGCGTCCGCCTTGCGTGGCTATTTCTTGTATATCAATCACATCTACCGGCACAGACGTATCTACTGCGGTGCGCTTAAAACTGCGGGAACCCACTAATTGAATTTCTGCCAGTTCAATGCCTTCCTTCAGGCGAATGTCAATGATGTCTTTGCCGGCTACGCGCTCTTCTGCAGGGGTAAAACCAGTATAACTAAATAGTAAGATGGCATTTTCATCAACCGAAATCTGGTAGGTACCGCTAAAATCGGAAGTGGTGCCATTATTGGTACCTTTTTCTATAATGTTTACACCTGCAAGAGGTTCTCCGTTTTCATCTGTTACCGTGCCCGTTACTTGTTTTTGAGCCCATAACGACCCGGTAATGAACCATGCTGTGAGAAGTATGAGTTTCTTCATGAGTGTGTGGTATTAGTTAGTTTACTATTGGTTTAGTGGGTTATTTTATTTCAAAAGTAAAAATATTTTACAATAAAAGAGAATATAGCATTAAAATAGTTTAATGATGGGGGTCTGTAATGGAAATAATTATTTGCTTATAGATTGATTACCAGATAAATACAATAAAAATAAGATAACACCTTTGTTGGGGGGCAATCTATTTTCCATGAAAAAAGGGTTGACAATTTTTTAGTTTTGTCAACCCTTTTCCATCAAACTAACCACCTAAGCATTTAATTTGTTGGGGCGTAGCGCTCAACCAAGGTTTTATCAGAAGGTTTATCGTAGTATTCTATAATAAAATTCCCATAGTTATCAAAATACCCTATACCATTTCGTCCTCCTTCTCCCGTTATAATAAAATAGTCGTTGAGGCTTGTTTTGGCAGATTTGGCAGTTCTCTTTTGTTTTTTATTCAATGGGTCGTACAGTGAAATGTAGAAGCCATTTTTATCGGGAGTAAAGGTATAATGTTTGTTTTTGTTGAGGTAATGGGTGGTTTTTATCAGGCTGGCAAGAGGGTTTACCTTTACCGTTGTCTTTCCTTCACTGGGTATATATTCTATGTTTTGGTTGATGGTTTCTCCTTCCTGGTCGCTAATGCGAACTTTGTTTTCTTTGGTGGTAACTTCTTCTTTTACTACGGTTGATTCTACATTTTTACCATCGTTTACAATTACTTTGGTAACCACGGCTTCTTCTACTTTATCTTTAACTGCCGGATCCTGGGCATATAGTATGCCTGTAACGGTTGCCATAAGAAGCATTATTACTGACTTTTTCATGGTGTTTGTTTTTAAGTATTTTATTTTTACAAGGGTTTCTTGAAAAAGAAAATCCTCTTCTGGAATAGGGGAACAAATAACATGCCATTTTATGCCGATGGTGGCTAATATTGGTTATTTTTGTAGGATTTTAATGGCATTTTTTTAATCTTATAGAATATGAAAGCTGGTATAGTAGGGTTGCCCAATGTAGGAAAATCTACCTTGTTTAATTGTCTTTCCAGCGCTAAAGCTCAAAGCGCTAATTTTCCGTTTTGCACCATAGAGCCTAATATAGGAGTGGTAATAGTTCCCGATGCAAGGTTGGAGAAGTTAGAGGAGCTGGTGCGCCCTGAGCGGGTGATTCCTGCAACGGTAGAGATTGTGGATATAGCAGGTTTGGTGAAGGGCGCCAGCAAAGGGGAGGGGCTTGGTAACCAGTTTTTGAGCAATATACGAGAGTGCCATGCTATTATTCACGTGTTGCGGTGTTTTGATAACCCTAATATTGTGCATGTAGATGGGTCTGTTGACCCGGTTAGGGATAAGGAAATTATTGATATAGAGTTGCAGTTAAAGGATTTGGAAACGGTTGAAAAACGCCTGGAAAAGGTGAGCCGCGGGGCGAAGGTGGGCGATAAGGAGGCGCAGAAGGAGCAGGAGTTGTTGCAACGGTTTAAAACTATCCTGGAAGCCGGACAGGCTGCCAGAACGGCTTTACTCACGGAGACGGAGCGCGATTTATTGCAACAATGGCAGCTTCTCACAGCCAAACCGGTTTTATATGTGTGTAATGTAGATGAGGCTTCGGCGAAAATCGGTAATGCCCACATAGAAAGGGTACGGGAGGCTATAAAAAATGAGCAGGCAGAACTGCTGGTTATAGCAGTGGCTACTGAGGCTGATATTGCGGAGTTGGAAACGTATGAGGAACGCCGGTTGTTTTTGCAGGATATGGGGTTGGAAGAACCGGGGGTTTCCCGCCTTGTTCGGGCGGCCTATCGCCTGCTAAACCTGCAAACGTATTTTACAGCGGGACCAAAAGAAGTGCGGGCGTGGACAATCCCGGCAGGGGCTACGGCGCCGCAGGCAGCGGGGGTTATCCATACCGATTTTGAGAAAGGGTTTATCCGTGCTGAGGTAATTGGTTATGAAGATTATGTAGCTTATGGAAGCGAGCTAAAAGTGAAAGAGGCGGGAAAAATGCGGGTGGAAGGGAAAGATTACCTGGTAAAGGATGGAGATATAATGCACTTTCGGTTTAATGTATGATTTTTTCAGATTGAAAAGTAAGAAACAAGAAGTAAGATATAAAGATTGAGATAAACCAAAGGTTATTATTTTAGATTATAGAATCCAGGGTTACCTCTTCTTTTCTTATATATACTATAAGGAATCTCGGCTACTCTTTATAGCCCAAACGCTTTCTTAATCTTGTCCACCCAGTCCATGCGCTCCCATGTAAAGAGGGTTACTTCTTTTTCCACCCGTCCGCTATAGGGCGATTCATAAACTTTTGTAATGGTTTGGGGTGTTTTTCCAAAATGCCCGTAGGCTGCTGTTTCCAGGTAAATGGGGTTTCTCAACTGCAGGCGCTCTTCTATAGCAATGGGGCGCAAGTCAAAAAGCTGCGAAATAAGGGCGGCGATTTCACTATCAGTTTTGTTCACCCTGGCTTTGCCATAGGTGTTCACATATACCGAGGTGGGTTTTGCTACGCCAATGGCATAACTTATCTGGATGAGCATTTCGTCTGCTACGCCGGCCGCTACCATATTTTTGGCAATATGGCGCGCTGCATAGGCAGCGCTTCGGTCAACCTTGCTGGGGTCTTTTCCTGAAAACGCTCCGCCTCCGTGCGCCCCTTTACCCCCATAGGTATCTACAATAATTTTCCTACCCGTAAGCCCCGTATCGCCATGCGGTCCACCAATAACAAATTTCCCCGTTGGGTTTATATGATAGACAATGGTTTCATTGAAAAGTCGTTGCACATAAGGAGGTAATTGTTCTTTTACCCGTGGAATAAGAATACTGAGGATATCGCGCTTTATGCGTTCCAGCATACGTTCATCATCTGTATCAAACTCATCGTGTTGTGTAGAAACCACAATAGTATCAATACGCTGCGGTACATTATCATCACTATATTCAATAGTAACCTGCGATTTGGCATCGGGACGCAAGTAGGCAATAACGCCTTCTTTTCGCAGGCTTGCTAATACCTGCAATATTTTATGGGAAATATCGAGCGCCAGCGGCATATAATTTTCTGTTTCATTGGTAGCATAGCCAAACATCATTCCCTGGTCGCCAGCCCCTTGTTCTTCTTTACTCGCTTTATCAACCCCCCGGTTAATATCCTGAGATTGCTCGTGTAACAACGAAATAACCCCGCAAGAGTCGCCACTAAATTGGTATTCACCCCTGATATAGCCAATGTTGTTAATTACATTGCGGGCTATCTGCTGCACATCCAGGTAGGTTTTAGATTTTACCTCGCCCGCCAATACCACTTGCCCGGTAGTAACAAGAGTTTCACAAGCTACTTTAGAATTGGGGTCAAAAGCCAGGAAATTGTCTAACAGCGCATCTGAAATCTGGTCGGCTACCTTGTCGGGATGTCCTTCACTAACCGACTCTGATGTAAATAAATAAGCCATAGTTGATATGAAGATTTAATTTTTTATACTATTTTTAGAAAAGAACGTATAAAATAAGTTCTCTTGCTAATTATTTTTTATGATATGAACCTGAAAAAACTTCTTTTTTATTTTTCGCAAATGTATAAAATAAGTTGTATATATTTCAAGTGCCAGATTTTTATGGTTGTGTGCAAGCTGTTTTTAGGGTAGGCTGCAATGTTAGAAAAATGCCTATTTTTACCCCTTGAGGAGTATTGCTTTGCAAAAAGCTATGTTGAACTGATTAACAAATAAGGTATGACCGATTTTTTCCGCCATCTCATAGAAGAATTTCAATTGCCATTGCACAACCCGGTACTGGTATTTTCACTTATTCTTTTCATTATTTTGTTATCTCCTGTTCTGTTGCGGCGGCTTAATATCCCAGGAATTATAGGGCTTATTATTTCCGGGGTGCTTATTGGCCCGCATGGGTTTAACTTACTGGAAAAAAATTCGGCGGTTGATTTGTTTTCTACCATTGGCTTGCTCTACATTATGTTTATTGCCGGGCTGGAGCTGGATATGGGGGAGTTTAAGGCAAACCGAAATAAAAGTTTATTGTTCGGGATTTTTACCTTTGTCTTGCCACTGGCTATAGGTTTTCCAGCTTGTTACTATATATTAAAATATGATTTTAATGCGAGTTTGCTCACAGCCAGTATGTTTGCTACGCATACGTTGGTTGCCTATCCTATTGTAAGTAAATTGGGCATAGCTAAAAACCAGGCCGTGGCTATTTCAGTGGGTGGAACTATTTTAACAGATGCAGCGGTTTTGATTATCCTGGCAGTTATAATGGGTAATAGTGAAGGGAATCTTAACCAGGCTTTCTGGATTAGACTGGGGGTGTCATTAACAGTTTTTTCGGTTATTATGTTTTTGTTTATTCCCAAGATAGCCCGGTGGTTTTTCCAGAAGCTGGAAAGTGAAAAACACGCTCATTATATTTTTGTACTGTCTGTGGTGTTTTTTGCAGCCTTTCTGGCAGAAGTGGCGGGTGTTGAACCGATAATTGGGGCGTTTGTAGCAGGACTGGCATTAAACCCACTTATTCCTCATTCGTCTGCATTGATGAACCGAATTGAGTTTATAGGCAATTCGCTTTTTATTCCTTTTTTCCTCATTTCAGTGGGTATGCTGGTAGATATACGGGTTATTTTTAATGGTACAACCGCTCTTGTGGTGGCAGGCACGCTAACTGCCGTTGCTTTAATAGGAAAATGGTTGGCAGCGCTATTCACCCAGTTGTCATTTAAATATACTGGCGCTCAACGGCAGTTAATATTTGGACTTAGCGGCGCGCATGCGGCGGCTACCCTTGCGGTTATCCTTGTGGGTTACCAGGCGAATATTTTGGATGAAAATATTCTAAACGGTACGATTGTTTTAATATTGATAACGTGTGTGGTGGCTTCGTTTGCGACAGAGAAAGCTGCTAAGCGGATTGCTTTGAGCGAGAAAGGCGACTGGAAGGAGGCGGCTAAAGACAGGCTGGTTAGCGAGCATATTCTCATCCCGGTTGCTAATTTCTTGTATGCAGAGAAGTTATTGGATTTTGCGGTGTTACTTAAAGATAAAAAATCGGCTAATCCTATTACGTTACTTTCCGTAGTTCCTAATAATGAGGAGGCAGAATTGAAGGTGTTGTCGTACCGCAAGGAGCTTGAAAAGTTTGTGAAACATGCTTCGGCCTCTGAAATAAAGGCGAATACGGTGGCTACGATTGATTATAATTTTGCCAGTGGCATTGCCCGGATTTCTAAGGAGTTGATGGCGGATATTGTGATTATGAACTGGCAACAAAAGGCTGGTTTTTTTGATAAGTTGCTGGGCGAGGGGCCTGATTCGGTTATTAATAGGGTTAACAAAAACCTGTTTATTTGCCGGTTTGTGAAACCATTGCTGGATAAGAATAGGTTGGTGTGTATTATTCCACCTTTTTCAGAAAAGGAAAGGGGTTTTGAATTGCTGGTGCAGAAAATTTCGAGAATTTCTCAAGAGCTTAGCATTCCTATTGTAATTTTTTCAGGGGAAGAAAGTTTTCAATATGTGCTACAGGTAACTGAGAAGCTAAAATTAGGCAGTAAACCTGTTTTTAAAAGGTTCCCAGATTGGGAAGATTTCTTGGTTCTTTCCCGCGATATTGATGTGAATGATTTAATTGTGTTTGTTTCTTCCCGCAAAGGGTCTATTTCTTACATGCCTGTTTTAGAGAAGATACCGCAAAAACTGGAAAAATACTTCTCGCAGAATAATATGATGTTGTTTTACTCACAGGAGTATGCGCAGGCGCTCCCAGGCGATGTGTATGAAGATTTTTCATCGGCGCCACTCACAAAAGGAATAGAGACAATTGAACAAATAGGGAAAGGAATTGGCAGCATTTTTAAAAAGAATAAGGAAGAATAGCCCACATCCCGAACGTTAGTTCGGGATGAGAGGGATTATTCAGAGAGGTTTTCTGTTTCGGTATTTTATAAACGGGCTTTTCCGCTGGAAACTTGATATGCTAAAATGAGGGCGTTGTATAAATTGGCCATTTTCCCGGAGCGGGAAAGGTTGGCGAAGGGTTGTTGTTGCGTTGGGTCGCCTCCCACAGCAACGGTTTTGTTAGAAGCTAAACCAGATTGCATTATGATGTGTTTTACCTGTGGTGCAGTGAGTGTTGGAAAGTAAGAGCGAATAAGCGCTGCGATACCGCTTACAGCAGGGGCGGCCATAGAGGTGCCTTGTTCAAATTCATAATTATTGTTGGGTGTGGTTGACCATATTTTAGTTCCCGGGGCGAAAATATCTACCCCGTGTTTTCCGTAGTTAGAAAAGGAAGCCACCATATCGCTGCCATACATATATTCCAGGGCGCCTACGGTGAGAAAATTATCGGCTATTTCTGCATTGGTTCCTATGGCATCATTGGGATAACCAGCTACCTCGTCAATATTATAGGCTTCATTCCCGGCGGCGTTCACAATGAGAACATCTTTAGAAGCGGCGTAGGTAATGGCGTCCCATACCCATTGTGGATGGGGAGAATAGTATTTTCCGAAACTGGTGTTAATTATTTTCGCACCGTTATCCACAGCATAGCGAATGGCAAGGGCTACATCTTTATCATATTCATCGCCGTTGGGAATGGTTCTCACAGGCATAATCACCACATTTTGGGCTACGCCATTCATCCCTATTTTATTGTTGCGCACAGCGGCAATAATACCAGCCACGTGTGTACCATGTTTAACTTCTTTTTTCACAGGGCCCATCACCTGGTTATTTCCGTAATAGCGGTCGGTAAAATCATCAGGTCGGTCGCCTACACTTCGCCCGTTATATTCCAGGTTAAGATGGTAGTTTACCTGTTCGGTAAAATACTCAACACCTTCTGTGAGCTCTTCTTTGGCTTCGGCAACGGAGGGTTTATACATGAAAAGGCTCGTGAGAACAGAGGCAGATTGCTGCACTTTTTGGTCAGAAGAGGTAATGCCTTCTAGATCTTTCTTGGTATATACTTCTTTGCCCAGGGTCTTTTTAATAACAGCATCTGCTTCATTGAGAAAGTTTAGAATTTGCTCGTAATAATTTTTTCGCCCGGAGGCTTCCTGGTATTTTTGCTCATATTCTGCCTTAGCATTTTTGTAGGTTTCAGAACCATCATCTCCTTTTTTAACGATGCGGGTTAGCTCTAAGTTTTCATACACGGCATCGCCCAGGAAATTCCAGCCATGCACATCATCTATATACCCATTATTATCATCGTCTTTCTGGTTGTTGGGAATTTCATCTTCATTAACCCAGATAATGTCTTTTAAATCTTCATGTTCTATATCAACCCCAGAATCAACCACGGCTACCAGCACTTTTTTTCCCTTTTTTTTGCGGAGTATTTCAGTGTAAGCCCTATCTACACTCATCCCGGGCAGGCTGTCCAGTATCAAATCGGCGTGCGACCAGGTTTTTAAAGCTTTCTCGTCGGGCGGTATATTTTTTTCGGCATACGAATCGCTGTTTTCTATAGGTTCTGAAGAAATTTTTAGCGATGCACAGCTAACAATAGCCGTGGCGATAAAGAGGGTGGAAACAAGATAGGTGATGCGGTTCATAAAAAATAGGTATTATATTAGTTACTTAATTCACGAAAGGAATAGGTTTCTTTTAGGGCTACTTTTTTTTCGGTTTGTTGCAAGGTACAAATTTCATGGTACGGGTCGTGTTCCAGGAAAATAAAATAATTATTAATGGCGGCATCTTGTAAAAATTCAGCTTTTTCTTCAAGCGTTAGCAGCGGGCGGGTATCATACCCCATTATATATGGCAGAGGAATATGCCCAACGGTGGGGATTAAATCGGCTGCAAAAACAATGGTTTTTCCTTGATAGTGCAGGTGCGGTAGCATTTGTTTTTCAGTATGCCCATTTACAAAAAGAATATCAAAACCCAACTCCGGGCAAGGTTGGTAATTGCCAGTTCCTAAAATGGGGATAAGGCGAAGTTGCCCGCTTTCTTGTATGGGAAGTATATTTTCAGGCAGAAAGGAGGCTTTCTCGCGTGCATTGGGGCGGGTAGCCCACTCCCAGTGCGCCTGGTTGCTCCAGAAAAGGGCATTTTTAAAGGTGGGCTCGTAGCTGGTTCGGGACGAATTCCACTGCACGCTTCCCCCGCAGTGGTCAAAATGAAGATGGGTAAGGAAAACATCGGTAATATCATCGCGATGAAAACCAGCTTTTTTGAGGGAATTGTCTAAAGTATCTTCACCCCAGAGGTAATAGTGCCTGAAAAAAGATTCTGGTTGTTTATTTCCAATTCCGGTATCAATAAGAATAAGGCGGTTTCCATTTTCTATGAGGAGGCATCGCATGGTTAACTCAATCATATTGCGCTCGTCTGCCGGGTTGGTTTTGCTCCAGATGGTTTTAGGAACTACCCCAAACATGGCGCCGCCATCTAACTTAAAGTTGCCGCACTCAATAGGATACAGTTTCACTGCGCAGTTTTCTTTCTGCAAAGTAATGAAAGGGTTTTGGTATATGATGCTAAGTGGAAGTTCTTTTTTGGGATTTTTAACATTTAAAAGGCTTATAAAACGTTAACTCATAAATTCAAGACGGATATATAGTAGAAATGGGGGCATGAGGTAATAAAAATATAGGGAAATGAAATTTTTAAAGCCGGGCAATAAAATTACAGCGTTACCCATAAGGGTAAAAGCAACTATGAATGGATATTCGATTTTAAGGACTTATTTGTTGGAGAGGTGCTGGAGCAGGGCTTATATAGGATTAGTTCTTGACAATATTTGAATAATAAAAGAATAAATGAAATACAGAAAACAAGGTTTTATCTTTTTTCTTATGTTCTGAATAATATGAACCTTTAAAATTTTCTTTTAATATTAAGGTTTCTAATTGCTTTGTAGTTTCTATACTTGAATTTTTAGCAAAGTTATCATTAACCTTACCCTTTACTTTTTCGTAATCCCAATTAGGATTTTCGATAAAACCTAATTGTCCCTCAAATGGCAATCTTAATCTTGAATAATTCCTTTCTGTGAATTTTTTAGTATCTCTTACATAGTCTGAAATTGAACCTAACCTTTTACATTCTATGGCAAAATAAGGTTTGGTATTTCTTCCCCAAGAGTCTTTTAAGCCTTTATCAACTATATGAATATCAATTGGATCGTTATGAAGTTCATTATCTACCAAACTTGTATATTCTTCTGAAACTTCTTTATTAATGGTAAAATGCTCTGTTCCAATATCAATCAAAGAAAGTTCATTCTCCAAATAGTCATCAACCAAACGGTTTCTTAAAAAATCTTCATGTTTAATTTTTCCTCTTTCATTAAAATCAAATACAACCCCTTCAGCAATAATTTTGTCGTAACTGTTAATCACACAAATCAAAATCAGTTTTACCCTACCTAATGCATCAGAGTCCGGTGTTTTTCTGTGTTGATTAAATTCAGAGGCGTTAGACATAAAGCTTATTTTGAGTTTAAATGTTCTAATTCAGCTTTTTGTATTTCTTCTCTAAATTCAGCTACATCATACCAAGCCATTGCTCTATGCCAAGATTTATATTCATTCGGTTTTATAACATAAAAAGAATTTTCTTCAAATCCCTTTATATCCTTTTGGATATAGAGATTTTTTGTGGGGTCTGAAATACTTACAACCTCTGATATACTTAATGTATTTGCTAAAGTTTTTAAAATGCTATTAGCATTCTTATTTTTAGAATAAATAACAGTTTCTTTAGGTTGCTCATTCTTCATAACAAAATTCATTGCAATAAAATGTTCTAAAGGGAAAATCTCAACCTGTATATGCTCGTCTGTATATATCTTTGAAAACACATTTAGAAAGACCTCTGCGTACTTTTTTAAAATCTCATCTTTATTTCTACCAAATTTTTCAAAACTGGTAATATAATCTTGCTTATTTTCTTGAAATTGGTATCTTGAAACATTCAAAACATAATCAATTAGGTCTTTTTCGTGTTCCTTTACCTCGTAAATCTCATTGATTAAATTATTTATTTGATTTAATGTAGTTGCATTTATTGGAGGTTTTGATTTTTCTACATTGGTTGGTTTTAATTCAAATTCAGAATTAGATTGTTTTTTGTAATATTCAGATATAGGATTTAAAAATTCAGAATTGAATTTTTTAAATATTTCAAATTTATTTACTAAATCGTCTATAAAAGGAAATTGTTTATGCTCCGTAATATAGATTTCAGGAATATAAATACCCCAACCAGAGGAATTTAAAAACATAAAATATTTATAGAAATCTGATAATAATATAGAAGTGTAAATCTCAAACAAAACCCCATCAGTACTATTAAAATTCACACCGTAAACTGTACTATCAAATACAAAATCAAAATTAGTTCTTGAAAATTTAATATTTGAAGATGTGCTTTTCTGAATTATTATTTTTTTACCTAAAAACAAGTCTTTTGTCCTTCCTGCCTCTAAATAGCAATCGCTATCATCTAATCTATGGTACTTATTTAAATTATCGGTTAAGTAATTTAAGAAATCTGTTCTTTTTAAATAAGGCAACCCTACCAATTCTGTATAATGATTTTTAGGTGTACCTCTGAAAATCCCTTTGCTAAATTTTATGCCATTCTCTTCAAATTTAGACCCTATTGATTTAAAGTCCCTAAACCTATTTAATAAATAATAATCCAAAGTATTCCCATACAAAGCAACTTTAAACATCCAATCGTTTTCGGTAAAATGTCTTTGCAATATCTCTTTATGGTCAAATTTTTCAATGACTAACATTTTAAAATTTTTCAAAAAAGAATTTGATTTTACTGCAAAATGATTTACAATATTTGCTCCAGTATCTTTATGCTTGGAGTTTTTAAAATTTAAAATAATTGCAGGGTTTTTTTTATCCTTGAAAATAAACCGTCTAACAGCAGATAAGTCTAAACAAATGTTCAAATAGTTCTCTCTTAAAAAATACTCCTTAAAAGATTTTGCAAAATTATTGTGTACTGCTTTACTTGTAATTATCAACGAACAAGTTGGTTCAAAACTTTTGAAATCTTTTGTTCTTAATACAAAGGACTGTGAAATTTGGTAGTCGCTTACAACACTTAAGAGATTTTCTTTTGTGAGGTAATCTATGTGTTTTTTATCTTTTTTGCCGTTTTTCCAAGGCGGATTTCCCAAAATAAATTTTGGTTGTATATCCTTTAAAACCGAATTAAACTTATGTTCTGTATCAAAAAAGTTCGCCTCAAAAAGGTTTTTCCCAATCAGTTCTGGAAATTTATACTCATTTATATCTGCTGGCTCTAAATAATCTAAAAGAGCAATATATACTGAAAAGCAGGTTACCTTTAAGGCTTGTTCGTTTATATCAATTCCGTAAAGGTTATTTTCTGCAAATCCTTTTATTTTTTCTGCAAAGGCTTTGTTATCTTCATTTCCGTTTTGTTCAATTTCTTTTTCTATAATTCTACGAAGGCTTTGAACGAGGAAAATTCCCGAACCAACCGCTACTTCAAAAACGGTACAGTCTTCGGGTTTGTTTTGCTTTAAAAACTCATCAACAGTATCTTTTAAGATATAATCTACCAAAAAAGAAGGTGTATAAACAGCGGAATCTAACTTTCTTGTTTCTTCATCAATTAAAGATTCGTAAATGCCCGAAATTACCTCAACTGGAATAATAGAAAAATCAAAAATCTCAAAGAAAAAATCTTTAAATAAAGAATCGTCTCCTTCCAATTCTCCAGCAAATACGCCCGATAAATATTCTGCTTGTTGCGTGTTTAAAGTAATGTCAGTTTCTTTGAAAAGAACACCATTAAAGCGTTTGTTTAATAATTTGAAAAGTTCATTTAGCTGTTGAGGTTGTTTAATTAACTGAATAAAACTTTTTCGTCTTTCATTTAGTTCATCAACTTTGCCCGAAATTAATTTATCGTGAATTTTTATTTTTCTATCAATTAAATAGCGAATAAAAATCAGTCTCAAAATAAGGGAATTTGCCTCATTTTCAGAAAGTTCAAATTGTTTTAAATCTTCCCTTACTTTTTTGATATTACTAAAAAGACGTTCGTTTACTCTTTGCTTTTGGTTTTTTCTTCTTTTACCATCAATATATTTTTCTTGAAACCACTCCCAAGTTTTACCACTTTCTAACTCCCATAAATTAAATAATCTTTCAATTTCTTGTTGAGATAAATTGATTTTCTCAAGTGAATTTTGTTTTTTGTCCTTTACATAATTTAAGGCATTGAAAACTTTAATTTCCGTTTTTTCAATAATGAAGATTATAGACGTATTATCAAAAGACCAGACCTTTTTATATAGTTCATCTAAATTCCTTTTTCGTTCAGTAAAGTCAAAAAATAAAATAAGAGGTTGAGAATTGAAAAAATAAACAGCATCGGGTTCTATGGATTCAATTCTTTGTTGAATATCCTTGTGAAAACCGCCAATTTCGTTGTTTAAGTCAATACAATAGCCATCCTTATCTTTGTTTCCAAAGACAACACTTTTCTCTAATTGTAGCTGAGATAAAAAACTATGTAAGGTAGTATTTTTCACGGTATAAAAATACATAAAAGTTATTACTACCAGCTTAGTTCCTGAAACCAAAGCAGCAAAGACATCCAGGGTCAATTTCGCCGATGTATGGAACTATAATTTTACTCCCCGTTCCCATTCATCAATCGGCGCTCCAGCTCTGCCTGGAACTCTTCTATAACAGGTTTCACAGTGCTTTCTGGCAAATCTGCAATGCGAATGTACATGAGCCCGTCCACGGCATTGTTGAACAACGGATCTACGTTAAACGCTATTACCTTGGCATTTTGTTTTATGTATTTTTTAATAAGCACCGGCAAGCGCAAATTACCGGTTTCCAACTCATCAATCAACTTATCAAACTTATTTAAATCGGCCTCCGTTTCATCAAAAATAAAATCCTTATCGGCATCTTTCAACTTCACCTTAAATTCTTTTTTAGGTTTTATGTATTGGGCTACGTAAGGGTCGTAATAGTTAGATTTCATAAACTCAATCATGAGCGATTTGGAGAAATTAGAAAATTGGTTGCTAATACTCACTCCCCCAATTAAGTATTTGTGTTGCGGGTAGCGCAGGGTGGTATGCACAATGCCTCTCCATAGCAAAAACAATGGCATGGGTTTTTGCTGGTATAGGGCAATTACGAAAGCTCTTCCCATTTCTATAGATTCGCTCATCATTTTATACAATTCCGGCTCAAACCGAAACAAATCGTGCAGGTAAAAACCTTCTATGCCATATTTGGGAAATATTTCTGCTCCCAAGCCCATGCGGTAGGCGCCTACAATAGTGTTAGCATCGCTATCCCAAAGGAATAGATGATGATAATACGCATCAAAACGGTCTAAATCAATAGCCCGGTTAGTACCTTCACCCACCTCGCGAAAAGTAACCTCCCGCAACCGCCCTATTTCCCGTAAAATATGTGGAATCTGCTGCGCTTTTGCGAGAAAAACCTCGTAATTTTTACTTTGTAAAAGCCGTGCATTCTTTTTTCGCAACTGTTCTAACTCTTTATGAATGTATGAGGAATGGCCGGCTGTTACAATTTTTTCGGGAGATTTGGGAAGTTTAAGCGCGGTAGGCACTTTTTGCAAAATGCTTTCTTTGTTGTATATGTTAGAAAGCATATAGGTTTTTTTGCGAAGAAACTCAGTATAATCTGCCAGGGACTCATATTCCTGCTGGGTTTCTACCGAAATAGGTTTCCCAATGCGCACCTTAATAAGCCGGTTCTTCTGCGTGAGCAACTCTGACGGCAGTTTTGCCGTTTGCAGGGTTTCGCTCATAGAAGCTAACCAATAGAAAAGAGAACTATTTTTGGCATGAAAGTAAATAGGCACTACCGGCACCTGGGCTTTTTTTATTAGTTTCATAGCAGCTTCTTCCCAGGGTTTATCCACTATCCGGTTTCCTTCGCGGCGGTTAGATACCTCCCCGGCCGGGAAAATCCCAAGCGGATATCCTTCCTTTACGTGGCGAAAGGCTTGCATGAGCCCTGCTAAGCTGGATTGTATGTCTTTGCGGTCTTCGAAAGGATTTACCGGGAATACATAAGGAGCGAGCGGGCGAATGCGGTGCAACAAAAAGTTGCCCACTATTTTATAATCAGGATGACGCTCCAACATCAACTTTAATAATAAAATGCCATCTATTCCCCCCAGGGGGTGATTAGAGATGGTAATATAAGCCTCTTCTTTGGGCAATCGTTTTAAATCTTCTTCATGAATTTCATACTGCACATTAAATTCGCCCATAATAGCGTTCAGAAAATCAAGCGATTCCAGGTGCTTATTGCGTTGGTAGATACGGTTGAGCGCACTTATACGGAGCGTTTTTAGTAATACCCACCCTATAAAAGTCCCTATAAAACCATACCTATTAACCTTTATCGCCTTCGCAACTTCTTTAGCCGTTACTAATGCCATACTTCTTTTTTATACACTGGGCAAATATACTAAAAACCAACCTGTTACCTAACCACTAACTGGGTAGTGTCTTGAAACACCTGTCGCAACAACACCTCTTTTCCCTTTTCAAAACGTTTCACCTCCTCTGCCGTGGCGTGGCGTAACGTGTAAAGCGATACGTTTTCATAACAATCTACCTTAAAGGTAGCCCGCAGGGAGGCTAACAAGGAGGGGAGCTGGTTGAATTTATTATCTATACACACATAAAAACTGATAGCTGAGTTTTGAATTACATCTACCTTCATGCGATATTGATGCAGCAACTTGAACAAATTGCTTATATGCGCCTCTACAATAAATGAGAAGTCTAAGGATGAGAGAGACAACAATACCTGGTTTTTTTTAACAATAAAACAGGAGACAGAAGGTATTATCTCTTGTCCTTTGCAAACCAGGGTGCCCCATTCCAGCGGGCGTAAAAACGATTTTACATGCAATGGTATTTCTTTACGCTGCAATGGCTGTATGGTTTTAGGGTGAATAACAGAAGCGCCGTAGAATGCTAATTCAATAGCTTCGCTATACGAAATTTGTCGGAGCAGTTGCACATTCTCAAAATAGCGTGGGTCGGCATTTAAAACCCCCGCCACATCTTTCCATATTGTTACGCTTTCTGCATCCAGGCAATAGCCGAAGATAGCTGCTGTATAATCAGAACCCTCCCTGCCTAAAGTAGTAGTAAAATAATTAGAATCGCTTCCTAAAAAACCCTGCGTAATATATAGAACCGAGCCTTGAAGATGGCTGTTAATCCGTTGTTGAGTAACCTCCCAATCTACCCCCGCATCCCGGTAATTAGAGTCGGTTTTTATAAAATTCCGCACATCTAGCCATGTATTTTCAATGCCACACTGCCTTAGGTAATGACTTATAATGGTAGTGGAAATAAGTTCCCCGAAACTCACTGTCTGGTCATACACAAAATTATAATGAGGCGATTTATTTCGCTCTAAAAAACCCTCTAACTCCCTAAACCATTGGGCAACTTCCCTAAAAACCGGGTGCGTTTCATGGTCAAACAGGTCTAACAAAATCTCATTGTGGTATTTTTTTACCTCTTGCAGGCTACTTTGCAACTCTGCAGGCTCCTCAAAGTAATGTTTCAACACCACCTCCAGCGCATTCGTGGTTTTTCCCATAGCAGAAACTACCACTAATGTTTCCTTGTAGCCCACAGTTTCTAACACCCGAGTCAAATTGCGAACCCCTTCGGCATCTTTTACCGATGCCCCTCCAAATTTAAAAACCTTCATCAGCCATATTTTTCATATAATTTTTAATTCCCGCCTCGTCTAACTGTACCACGTCCCAATCGGTAAAAACACGAGCCCCGTTTTTCTCATAAAAAGCTATCGCCGGGATATTCCAGTTCAATACCGCCCACTCTATCCGCTTCACCCCTTTTTGAGCACCGTATCGTATCACTTCCCTGAAAAGAGCATTGCCAATACCCATTCCCCGTTTTTCCGTACTCACAATTAAATCCTCCAAATGAACAGTTTCTCCCTTCCAGGTAGAATAACGAGGATAAAAGAGCGCCATTCCCTCTACCTGGCCATTCACCTCGGCTACCAAACAGTGAAATAAAGGAAATTCGCCAAAACCGTCCCGTTCCAAATCGGCGATGCTTATTTCCACCGCATCTGGCTCCCGTTCAAAAACAGCCAGCTCGCATATAAGCTCCCGCACACGCGCCATATCGCTTTTTTCTGCGGCTCTAATAAGAATACCTCCTTTATTATCCATAAAACACTCAGTTAAAAAGCTGGCAAATAATAGATGGTAAAATGCAAAAAACCTTGCTACCCCCCGAAGCAATCCACATGGTATAGTTGTTTTAGCTGGTAAAAATATAGTTTTTTTATCTTCTGGCAGATTCCCGATTTAATTTTTTATAACTTGCGCCCTCGGTATTTATGACAGATTATGGTTATTGGCTCAATATAAACTTTTCTACTCCTTGAACCTCATTTTTCACCCGCTCTTTTCACCTCATTTCCTTTGGAAATGTATGCTAATTACCCCTTTTTTCCATGAATAAAAGAACGCTTGCATTGCTCGCAGCTTTTGCGGCCACTGCTATTTTTGGCATCAACTACACCATAGCCAAAGATGTAATGCCCCTCTATATAAAACCATACGGGTTTATTTTGCTGCGGGTATCCGTAGCTACCGCCCTGTTCTGGGGTATAGGGCTGGCGTTTCCCCGAGAGAAAATAGCTCCTGCTGACTGGTGGAGAATTATAGCCTGTTCGTTTTTTGGAATGGTGCTCAATATGCTGGCATTTTTTAAAGGACTTAGCCTCACTACCCCTATAGACAGTTCTGTGATGATGACGGCAACCCCTATTTTGGTAGTAGTTTTATCGGCTTTGTGGATTAAAGAAAAAATCTCATGGCTCAAAATAGCGGGTATTGCAGCCGGCCTCACAGGCGCTCTTACCCTTATACTTTATGGTGGCGATTCGCCTCAAGATGCTGTAAATGCAGCCTGGGGCAATACACTCACCTTTATAAATGCTGCCGCCTATAGCTTTTACCTCATTATGGTGAAACCCCTAACCGCCAAATACCAGCCTGTTACTCTTATGAAGTGGCTATTCCTCATCAGCATCGTTTTAAACCTACCATTCACCCTTTCCGAATTTATAGAAGTACAATGGGGGCAACTCCCCCTGCCTGCCATTTTGCAGATCTTCTTTGTGGTAGTAGGCGCTACTTTTTTAGCGTACCTGTTAAATATTTATGCCCTGAAACGCCTTAAAGCCTCCACGCTGGGCGGCTTTATTTATCTGCAACCCCTCATAGCTACCTTGTATGCCGTTATGATGGGTAGTGATAGACTAAACGCCGTGAAAACTGGAGCGGGGCTTCTTATTTTTTTAGGTGTTTATTGGGTGAGCCGCCGACCCTTAGTGGAACGATGATAGTACATTTTAACTACTTTTGCAACCCACAAATACCTTTTTTATGATATATTCTATGACGGGCTATGGGAGGTATGTAGTGCAGCTTCCCAATAAGAAAATAACCGTAGAACTCAAATCTGTAAACAGCAAAACGTTGGATATAAACGCCCGCATACCCTCACTCTACCGTGAGAAAGAACTGGAGTTGCGAAATTTTATCGCTACTGGGCTGGAACGCGGTAAGATAGATATGAACCTGTTTATAGAAATTACCGGCGAGGAAACTTCTACACAGATAAATCCTTTAATTATACGCCATTATATGAGTGAACTGAGAAATATAGTGGCAGGAGATGAGATGGAGCTTCTTAAAATGGCTATTCGTATGCCCGAGGCGCTAAAAGTAGATAGGGAAGCGATAGATGAGCGCGAATACCACTCTATACAACAAGCCTTACACGAAGCCATAGAACTGGTAAAAAACTATCGGTTAACGGAAGGCAAAGCGCTGGAGATAGATATTGCAAAGCGAGCGGAGGCTATTGGGGCTTTATTGAGAAAAGTTGACGTAATGGAGACAGACCGATTGCCTAAAGTGCGGGAGCGGTTGAGAAAAACCCTTGCCGAACTGGAAAAAGAGATAGATGAAAATCGCTTTGAACAGGAACTTCTCTATTATATAGAGAAATATGATATTACAGAAGAAAAGGTGCGCCTGGCGAACCACCTCGAATATTTTAAAACTTCCCTGGCGAGCGAGGACTCCAATGGCAAGAAATTGGGGTTTATATGCCAGGAAATAGGTAGGGAAATAAATACTATTGGTAGCAAAGCGTATGATGCGCCTTTGCAAAAACTAAGCGTGGAGATGAAAGACGAATTGGAGAAAATAAAAGAACAACTTTTAAACGTGCTGTAATGAAGGGCGGGAAACTTATTGTGGTAGCAGCGCCTTCGGGGAGCGGCAAAACCACCTTGGTGCACCACCTGCTGGAACAACCGGAACTGAACCTGAGTTTTTCTGTATCGGCTACCTCCCGCAAGAAACGGCCTAATGAAACAGAGGGCAAAGATTATTATTTTCTCTCGGTAGAAGATTTTATGGATAAGGTGAAAAACCAGGAGTTTTTAGAATATGAACAGGTATATCCCCATGTTTTTTATGGCACACTGAGGAGTGAGGTGCAACGCCTCTGGGCTGCCGGCAAGCATGTTATTTTTGATGTAGATGTTTGGGGAGGGTTAACCATTAAAAAACAATTCCCCGGGCGCACCCTGGCGCTCTTTGTGCAGCCACCCGACCTGAAAGCGCTGGAAGAACGCCTGCGGGGCCGGAAAACGGAAACAGAAGCCGAAATTACCATGCGGCTCGCCAAAGCTACTCAAGAACTCGCCCTGGCGCCTAAGTTTGATGCCATTATTGTAAACTCCCGTTTAGAAAATGCTAAGGCAGAAGCCTATAAGGTAGTGCACCGCTTTATAAATGGCTGATTTTTCTTAGGGAAAGATTTCATTTTAGGAACAAACGCCCCCTTTTGTAGTCTATTACCGCCTGCGCCCGCTTTAAAATATCTGCTCCAATAATGCCATGCACGGGCGGCGCATGGTGCTGCTCCAGTGCCCAGTTTACGTGCGATAAATCAAACAAAATTACACTCAACCGTTCTCGTTTCCATGCCCCCATTTCCATGCAGTTCTTCCTGGCTATCTTTGTTTCCATTTGCACGGCGCCTGCTCCCGAGGCTTTGGCATCTGATTCTTCGCTGGTAAGATTAAAATCTGCGGCGCAAGCAAACCCCACACAGGTATTAGAGGCGCCGGTATCTAAGATAAATCTTCCCTCCACCCCGTTTAAAAGAGCCATTACCTCTAAGTGGCGGGTTTTGGTGAGTAATAATGATATTTCTGTATAACCTTTTTCTAAAAGAAGACTTCGTAAATTTTTCACAAGCGTTGTTTTCCACAAATATACTTCATTGCCCTATTTTTGCTCTATGATTCTCACAGATACCCATACACACCTCTATAGCGACGCTTTTGATGCCGACAGGCGGGAAATGATGCAGCGCGCACTGGCTGCGGGCGTGAGCCGTTTTTTTATTCCCGCCATAGATTCGTCCTGCGCCCAGGGCATGTTCCAGTTAGAAAGAGACTATCCGGAGAACATCTTTCTCATGATGGGTTTGCACCCTACCCACGTGAAAGAAAATTACCGCGAAGAGCTATTGTTTGTGGAAAATATGCTCAACCAACGGCCATTTTACGCCGTAGGCGAAACGGGTATAGATTTGTACTGGGACACTACTTTTTTAAAGGAACAACAAGAGGCTTTTGCATTTCAGATTCAGTTAGCGAAACGACACCGGCTACCGGTAGTAATTCATTGCCGGGAAGCTTTTGACGTTATTTTTGAGGTGCTGGAATCGGAAAAAGGAGAGTTGTTGCGCGGTATTTTTCACTGCTTTACAGGAACACTGCAACAGGCGCAGCGCGCCATTTCATATAATATGAAGCTGGGAATAGGAGGGGTGGTAACCTTTAAAAACGGGAAAATAGATCAATTTTTGCACCAAATAGACCTTACCCACATAGTGCTGGAAACAGACGCCCCCTACTTAGCGCCAGCGCCACACAGGGGCGGGAGGAATGAGAGCGCCTACCTTCGCCACATTTTAGAAAAAGTGGCGGCGCTTTACCAAAAAACGCCAGAAGAGATCGCTGCACTCACCACTCAAAACGCCGTGTCGGTTTTTGGGGTGTAATAAACTGTTTTATGACCTTTTTCGCGCGCGCCCGCATACCCGCAGAGGGGCGCTCCAGCGCTTTTTTTATAGCCCATTCAACTTCGGGTATTATTTCAGGGTGTTCTGCAGCGAGTTTCCCAAGTACCGTCATAGAAAAACAGCGTACAGCGATGGCTTCTTTGGTATTAGAAAGATATTCCATGCAGCGTTCCAGTATTTTTGCATGAAACTCCTGCGGTATGTTCACAAATTGAAGTATTCGCACAATATTTCTCCTCACCGCTACGTGAGTGCCGGTATCATCTAACCGATTTATGAGCAAGTGAAGTTTTTTTTCTGCCAATGCAGGATGTCGATCCGTTACCAGGCTAAGCGGGTAAGCGCTTCGCTGCACTACCCGGTATTCCCCGTGAAGAAATATATCAAGTAGCTGGCTAAATCGTTCTTCCCTATTACCTACCCAGTGGGCTATATGCAGCGCCTGCTTTCGCGAATGCTCTTTGAGAATTTCTGCCTTCAGGTCCATCCCAATAAACCCAGCTTACATTTGCTCATCGGCGGTAGGACCATATATTCTCGGTAGAGGAACATCTAACAGGCGCAGGTACACTCCTAACTGCCCCCTGTGATGATACCAGTGGTTATAAGAAAAAGACCGCAATACTGCTATTTTAGGCAGTGTAAGATAAATAATATCCCCCATTCGCATCGTCCAGTTTTCCATAAAGCGGGCATCCGGTGCATTTTTCAAAGAAGCCATCGCCTTTTGCACATTTTCGTTTAAGATACCCAATAACTCCTCTGTAGAAGCAGCCACCGTGGGTTTATAATCCATTGTAGCAAAATCCAACTCGTCCTGGTCTAAAGTAATCGAATTCCACCCGGGAATTTCTGCTATATGGGTAGCTAATCTTCCCAGCGACATAGATTTTTCGTGAGGTTTCCAACTTGCTTTATTTAGGGGAACCCGCTCTAATAGTCTCATGGTTGATGCTGCTTCCATCTCCAGTTCAGCGATAAAAGATTCGTTAATGGCCATAATGTTAGATTGATTAGGTTACTAATAAATGCAAAAATAAAACATATAGAGGTATGATTTTGATTTTTATCCCCTCAAAATGGTTGTTTATAAACCGGCACTCTGTTTATTTTCATTTTATAGTTAGATAGATAGAAACGGCGAAAAAAATAAGTATCTTTGTTTTAACTAATATACAAAAGCTATGGAAATAAATACCATCCTCCAGAAAATACAAAAAAATCCCCCCTTAGATTTCGGCACTATTTTCAGTAACTCCATAGACCTCTTTAAAAAAACCTGGCTACAGGGGTTTCTGTTTTTTGTTCTCACCGCGGTTGTTTTAGCTCCCCTTCTTCTTATTATTTATATTCCCCTTATCCGTATAATAATTTATAGAGATTCGGGACCATATAATTTTGAAAGATTTTTCGACCTTCCTTTTCCCACTATTTTGTCTTTTTCAGGTTTATTTCTCCTCATTATATTGCTTGTCAATGTAGTTGCATTTGTTATGATAGCCGGGTTTTATAAAATAATTAAAGATATAGATGAGGGAAAAGAAGCCCGTATTGGCGATATTTTTAGTTTTTTTAAAGGACCGCAATTGGTAAAAGCCTTCCTGGTTACCCTGATGACTTTTGGAATAACACTTTTAGCCTTTATACTGTGCTATCTGCCTATATTTTATGTAATGGTGCCTCTTAGCTTCACCTCAATTATGTTCGCCTATAATCCAGAGCTAAGCGCCACCGAAATTATAAAAGCCAGTTTTTCCCTGGGAACTAAAAATGGCTCATTGGTTTTGGGCTGCTTTTTGTGAGTGGACTTCTCGCCGAATTAACGGGCTTACTTCTGTGTTTTGTAGGGATATTTTTTACTATGTCATTCATATATCTACCTTTCTATTTTATGTATAAACAGGTGGTGGGGTTTGATGAACCCGGTGTAGTTGAAACAGAAGCGTCTGCAACAAGCTAACCTATAAAATGCAGGTTGTAGGAAAAAATATAAAAAATCTCCTACTTTTGCACGGAAAAAAAACGATGGATGGTAAAAAACCTGGTCATAGTAGAGTCGCCTGCAAAAGCGAAAACCATTGAAAAATTTTTAGGCAAAGATTTCAAAGTAGCCTCCAGTTTTGGGCATATTGCAGATTTACCCCCTAAAGAATTTGGAGTAGATGTGGCAGATAATTTTAAACCCACCTATATTGTTTCTGCCGACAAGAAGCCTATTGTAAACGAACTTAAAAAAGCAGTCGCCCAGGCAGAAACCGTGTGGCTTGCCAGTGATGAAGACCGTGAAGGAGAAGCCATTGCCTGGCACTTAGCCGAAACCCTTAAATTAGACAAAACCAAGACCAGACGCATTGTTTTCAATTCCATCACTAAAAATGCTATTCAAAATGCCATTGCCAACCCGCGCGACATTGATTATAATTTGGTAAACGCTCAACAAGCCCGCCGGGTATTAGACCGCTTGGTGGGGTATGAACTTTCTCCTGTGCTGTGGAAAAAAGTAAAAAGAGGCCTTTCCGCCGGGCGGGTGCAATCAGTTGCTGTTCGGTTGATTGTGGAACGTGAACGCGAAATACAACAGTTTAAGCCCGAAGCAGCGTATAAAATTACGGCTGAGTTTAGCACTTCAGAAAAAAAAATAGTAAAAGCCAAACTGGCAAAATCCTTCGCTACCAAAGAAGAAGCCCGCCGATTTTTACAGAAAAACATAAAAGCCATATTTCAGGTAGCCGATTTGGAGACGAAACCTGTTAAAAAATCCCCGGCGCCTCCCTTTACCACCTCTACCCTTCAGCAAGAAGCCTCCCGGAAACTCTATTTTCCCGTAGCTAAGACTATGAATGTAGCCCAGCGCTTGTATGAGGCCGGGCATATTACCTACATGCGAACAGATAGCACCCAGCTTTCCCGCGAAGCCATTCAGGCAGCCCAGGCCGAAATAGAAAAATCTTACGGAAAGCCATATAGCAAACCCCGCAACTTTGCAGCCTCTTCTAAAACTGCCCAGGAAGCCCACGAAGCTATACGCCCCACTGATATGGGCATACACTCGCTAACCTTAGATAGCGACCAGGCGCGCTTGTATGAGTTGATTTGGAAACGCACACTGGCTTCGCAAATGAGCGATGCGCTCTTAGAGCGAACCCTTGTAAAAATAGAAGCTAACACTCATAAAGAACATTTCACGGCAAGCGGCTCGGTACTAAAATTCGATGGATTTTTAAAAGTATATTTAGAAAGCACCGATGATGAAGATGAAGAACGGGAAGAGATATTGCCCGCTCTTACAGTTGGTGAACAACTCACAGCAAGGAGCATAACCGCAACCGAGCGTTTCACCCGCCCTTCTTTCCGCTATTCCGAAGCCTCGTTGGTGAAAATGCTCGAAGAATTGGGCATTGGCCGTCCCTCCACGTATGCCCCCACCATCTCTACTATTCAGCAAAGAGGCTATGTAACCCGTGGCGCAATAGAAGGCGTGCAGCGTCCCTACCATCAACTGGCGCTCTCCGGCGACACCATTTACGAAACACTGTTATCTGAAACAGTGGGCGCCGACAAAGGGAAACTACTCCCTACCGATGTGGGCATGATTGTGAACGATTTCCTTGTAAACCATTTCGCCTCTATCTTAGATTACCACTTCACCGCTAAGGTAGAGGAAGATTTTGACAATATTGCGAAAGGAGAACAGGATTGGACGCAAATGATGAAAGAGTTTTACAAAGACTTTCACCCCCAGGTTCAGCAGGTAGAAAAACATGCTGAGCGGGAGATCGGTCAACGTATTTTGGGAACAGACCCAACCAGCGGGAGACAGGTAAGCGTTAAATTGGGCAAATATGGCCCGATGATTCAGATAGGGATGGCCGATGAGGCTGAAAAACCATTGTTTGCAAGCCTGCTCCGGGAACAAACTATGGAAAGTATTACCCTTGAAGAAGCCCTTGCCTTGTTTCAACTCCCCAAAAATTTAGGAAATTATGAAGGAGAAGAAGTAGAACTAAACGTGGGCCGTTTCGGACCTTATATCCATTTTGGAAAAACCTTCATCTCCCTGCCCAAAGGCGAAGATATAATGGCAGTTACCCTGGAAAGAGCCACAGAACTTATTAAAATCCGTGAGAAAGCCGATGCCCCCATTGCAAACTACCAGGGTAAACCCGTTACCAAAGGTAAAGGTAGATTTGGACCCTTTATTAAATGGAATGAGCTATATGTAAACGTGAGCAAAAAATATAATTTTGACCGTCTTTCTGAACAAGATATCGCAACACTAATTGAAGATAAACTAAAAAAAGATGCCAATAAACTTATCCAAGAGTGGAAAGATGAAGGAATTCGCATTGAGCGCGCCCGCTGGGGAAGAGCCATCATAACTAAAGGTAAAACCAAGATAGAACTTTCAAGAGATACCGATGCCAGCGCTTTAACCCTGCCAGAAGTAAAAGCCTTGTTAGAAAAAAGCACCTCCAAAAAATCTGCCCGATCTAAAAAATAAGTATGAATGTTGAGTTTCTATCGCCCGTTGAAGATGCTGTTTTAGCTCATACAGCCAACTTGCCTAAACAGGCGCTGGGAAACCGTTTGAAAATTCATGCCGCCAAAAATGGGATGCCCGATATACAAGACATTTCCCTTGCCTTAGTGGGCGTACCAGAAATGAGAGGCGCTCTCAATCAAACCGGTAAACCACTCCAAATCAATTCCGTGAGAGCCCAGTTATATAAACTATTCCCCGGCAACTGGCACCACCCCATAGCCGATTTGGGAGATATATTGCCCGGCGCATCTGTAGAAGATACCTATACTGCCTTAAGAGAATTAACCGCCCATCTCCTTAAAAACAATATTGCCCTAATACTCATAGGAGGCGACCAAACTCTTACCTACCCCACCTACCGCGCCTTTGATACCCTGGGAAAAATGGTGAATCTGGTAGCCATAGACCGAAAATTCGACTGGGGAAGCCCAAACGAGATACTTTCTCCCCATTCCTATATGAATAACATTATTATAGACCCCCCCCATAACCTTTTCCATTTCTCTAACCTGGGCTATCAAACCTATTATAATTCCCAGGAAGAATTAGACCTCATGGAAAAACTATTCTTTGAAGCCCATCGGTTGGGGGAAATTATAACTAACCCCTCCGTGGCGGAACCTGTACTGCGAGACGCAGATATTGTGAGTGTTGATATGACTTGTATGGAAGCCGCCGCAACAGGAAGCCCAGCCGCCTTTCCTAATGGATTTAGCAGCCGCGAAATATGCACCCTTGCGCGCTATGCAGGCATAAGCGACCGCGTGTGCGTTTTTGGCCTGTATGAAGGCGCCGAAACCCCTCTTTCCCATGCACTTATAGCCCAGGTAATCTGGTATTTTATAGAAGGCTACCATTACAGAACCCATGAATACCCCTTTACCAAAACCAACGCCACTAAATTTTTGGTTCCCGTGGGCGATGAAACTATTTGCTTTTATAAGAGCGCCCTCTCTGACAGGTGGTGGATAGAAACACCCATAGTAACAAAAGAAAATAATAAATTACATACACAATCGTTATTACCATGCACACACCAGGATTATTTAGATGCATGCAACCAGGTAATCCCGGAGCGTTGGTGGAAAGCCTATAATAAAGCCATATATTAAGCCAGTGAATACCTAAAAATGAGAAAATAACTACTTCCAAAATAAAATAACCGAACAATAAATATGAAAGAACTGGCAGCGATAACCATCGCATTAGTTTTACTGAGTTGCGGCTCCAAAAACAACAACCGGGGAGAGTTAGTAGGGGTAAGAGGCAAAAAATGGAATCCTGAAAAACCGTATGGAATGACCCTCATTCCCGGCGGTTCCTTTATTATGGGAAAATCTGATGATGATATTGCCGAGCTGATGAACGCTCCTACAAAAACCGTAACCGTTCGCTCATTCTATATGGACGAAACTGAAATAACCAACAGCGAATACCGACAATTTGTAGAATGGGTGAGAGATTCTATAGTACGCATGAAATTGGCTATTTTGGCAGATGAACTTGGAATAACGCCTGGTGATGGCGGCATAGGAGAATACGCCTTTAAAGATGTGGATACTGCCAACCTAACTGTTTATGAGAAGTATATGTTTGATAATTATGCCGGGTTGGGAGAAACCGGGTATGAAGGGAGAAAACTCAACAGAAACATAGACCTGGTGTGGAATACAGCCGAGTACCCCGACGAATATTATGCTGAAGTAATGGACTCCCTTTATATCCCCGAAGAAGAAGCCTATAATGGGCAGCGCACTATAGACATAAAACAACTGAAATTTCAATACACATGGATGGATATACAGGCCGCCGCCCGTTCTAAATCTAAAAACAGGAAAGACTTCGTTCGAAAAGAAACCATAGAGATATACCCCGATACTACGGTATGGATTAAAGACTTTAACTACTCCTATAATGAGCCCATGCACAACGATTATTTCTGGCACGAAGCGTATAGCGATTATCCCGTAGTAGGCGTATCTTGGAAACAAGCCCAGGCTTTCTGCGCCTGGCGTACCAAGATGAAAAACGATTACCAGAAACAAAATAAAGGACAAACGGTAAACCAATTTCGCCTACCCACCGAAGCCGAGTGGGAATACGCCGCCCGCGGAGGCTTACAATCTGCCATCTATCCATGGGGAGGACCCTATGCCACGGACGACAGGGGTTGTTTCCTGGCTAATTTTAAAGCCGCCCGCGGAGATTATGCCGCAGACCATGCCCTCTATACCGTAGAAGCCAAGTCCTATGAACCCAATGACTATGGGCTATATAACATGGCAGGAAATGTCTCCGAGTGGACCAGTTCCACCTACGATCCCGGCGCCTACGAAAACATGTCAACCATGAACCCCGATGTATATGATAACAACAATAGAAGAAAAGTAATTCGCGGAGGCTCATGGAAAGACGTAGCCTATTTCCTTCGCGTAAGCACCCGCGATTATGAATACCAGGACTCTGCCAGGAGCTATATAGGTTTCCGCACCGTACAAGATTATATGGGCAGCGATGCTACAAAGAACTAAGTGAAGATTTATAAAAAAGCAACAACCAGGAAAAAAGTAGAAAATAGAACAAACCAGAAATCATAAGCCCATAAAACCTCAATACATACTATCAATATCTCAATACTAACATCTCAATACTCAATACTAATATCTCAATACTAAAATAACCATGGCACTATCAGCAACCCGAAAAAAAGAACTCTTCAACATGGCGTACGGACTTGGCGCCTCTATTGTTATTCTTGGAGCCCTATTTAAAATACTCCATTGGGAAATAGGATTTTTAACCGGTGGGCGTCTTCTTGCAGTAGGTCTTATTACAGAAGCCGCCATATTCGCCCTCTCTGCCTTTGAGCCCGTTGAAGATGAGTTAGATTGGACACGTGTGTATCCCGAATTAGCCGGGAAAGAATCCCAACCAAAAAACCCCACTGAAAAAGATGCCGATGGGATGCTTTCCAAAAAACTCGACGACATTTTAAAAGAAGCCAAAATAGATTCTCAACTCATGGCAAATCTTGGCGAAAGCATCCGTAACTTTGGAGAAGCCTCAAAAAGCATGGTAGCCACCTCAGAAGCCGTTGCCGCCACCAAAAAATATGGTGAAGAACTCACCCAGGCAGCTATCCAAATGGAAACCCTTAACCATCTCTACAAAATTCAGGCAGAAATAGCAAACAAGCAAACCACCAGCGAGGAAGCCTCTTTCGATGCTGCTAACAAGTATGGCGCTCAATTATCACAAACCACCGCCCAATTAGAAGCCCTGAACAACCTCTATAAAATGCAGGTAACCTTAGCCGATAAACAAGCCTCCATTAACGAAGAAATCGCCACCCATTCCGCCAAACTCAAAGAACAAATGCAACAGCTCGCCGCTAATCTCACATCGCTCAATACCGTATATGGAGGCATGCTCACCGCCATGAACAACCGAAATTAAAAAAAAGCCACCCTAACCCAACCCCAAACCCCCACAAAATGGCATCCGGAAAATTATCGCCACGGCAACGAATGATAAACCTCATGTACCTTGTCTTTATAGCCATGTTAGCCCTCAACATGAGCAAAGAAGTGCTCTCCGCTTTCGGGTTGATGAATGAGAAACTCGAAGCCGCTAACGCCAAAACCGCCGAAAAAACCCAAAACGCCTTCGCAGGGTTAGAACTCAAAGCCAACGAACAGCCCGAAAAATTCCGTCCCCTATTCAACGACGCTCAAAAAATAAAAAACGCCTCCACAGAACTATATGCCTATTTAGGCAAAATTAAAGAAGATATGACCCGTGATATAAAAGATAAAAAAGATTACGAGGTAATGGACAAATCAGATTACTTAGACGAAATTTTTTTCAAAGGAGACCGCTACGCTCCACAGGGACAGGAATTTGTAGATAACATAAATGCCTACCGCAATACCATACTCACCGTGCTGGGCCCCCGCTACAAAGATGTGCAGGAAGTAGTGAAAGAACGCTTTGGCACAGGCAACTCGAATGGCAAGGTAAAAGACCGCGAAGGCAGGCAGGTGAACTGGTTGAACTATCACTATGAAGGTTTCCCGTTAATAGCCTCCGTAACCAAAATCACCCAATTGCAAGCCGACATAAAAAGCACCGAAGAAGACATTTTGGGAGCTATGTTAGAAGGGCAGCTAACCGCCGAGATTTCTATGACCAACTACACCACCTTATTGGAGCAACCGAAATCTGCCTACTACCAAGGCGAAAAGTTTGATGGCTCTCTTGTGCTGGGCAGAAAAGACAATACCACCAAACCCAATGAAGTAGAATTACTGTTAGATGGCAGAAAACTTGCCCCATCTGATTACAGTATTGAAGAAGGGCGGGTGAAACTCAATGTAAATGCCGGGAATGCAGGCGACCATAAATTAGAAGGAAAACTCATTTTTAAACAAGGAGGAGAAACTGTAGAAGTTCCCGTTTCATCTACCTTTGCCGTTATTCCAAAACCCAACCAAGCCGTTATCTCCGCCGACAAAATGAACGTAGTCTATCGCGGCGTGGACAACCCTATCACCATTTCCATGCCGGGCGTACCCGACCATAAAATAAACGCCTCCGCTTCAGGCCTGTCCAAAGTATCAGCCAGCAAATACCTCATGCGCCCCACCTCGGGGAGAGACGTAACCATCTCGGTAACCGGGGAAATAGACGGGCAACATATAGGCTCTAACAGCACCTTCCGCATCAAAGATATTCCCAGACCTTCCGGCACCATACGAGGCGAAACAGGCGAGGTAAAAATGCCCCGCACCAACCTGGAAATAGCCACCGTGGGCGCTGTGTTAGAAGATTTTGATTTTGATTTGAACATAGCTGTCAGCGGCTTCAAATTTAAAGTCCCCGGGCAACCTACGGTACAGGTAAGCGGCAACAAGTTAGATGCCCGCGCCAAAAGTGCCCTTAGCAGAGCCAGCCGAGGAGATAACGTGCAGATATTTGATATTGAAGCCTACATAACCAATAACCAATCATATAAACTCAAAAAAGTAGCCCCTGTGGTAATAGAAATTACCAATTAACGTTATAGAGATATGAACAAAAATCATTTTCTAAGTGTTTGCCTGTTGTTCACTGCAATGGCAACTTTTGCCCAGTCTAACCTTCTCAATGCCAAAAAGCCCGAAGAAATAGGGATAAAAACCCAGCTTCAGAAACAGGCAGATAATGATAAACCTCTTCCTTACGGATATGTGGATGATAGGGATATTCTCTGGTCTAAAACTATCTGGGAAATTATAGATGTGGACGAGCGCATCAACTTTTTCTATTATTATCCTATAGATACTATTAACATAGCCTCCAACCGCAAATCGCTCTACGACGTCCTCATCAATAACATCAAAAATGGTACACTCACCGATGTGTATGTAGATTCTTATTTTACAGAAAAACGAAGTTTTGACGACCTGAAAGCTACGCTTACCAAAATAGATACAACCGATGCCGGTAAAGAACAGTTTAATGCCGGCGAAGCGGTTTCCGCAGAATACATTAACAAAAGAGATATTACCGCTGCCGATATTGAAGAATGGCGCATAAAAGGCGTTTGGTATTTTGATAAACGTCAGGGAGAATTAAAATACCGCCTCCTTGGCATAGCCCCCGTAGCTCCTGATGTTAATTTTATAGATGATGATGAACCCGATATGGTAGAATTATTTTGGGTGTGGTATCCCAGCGCCCGCCAAATACTTCATGAAGCCAAAGCCTATAACCCCGGGAACTCGGCCAACCCCCTATCTTTTGACCACCTCCTCAACTCAAGACGGTTTAATGCCATTATCTATAAAGAAGAAAATATATACGGCGACCGTGAAATAAAAGATTATGTAAAAGATAATGCCCTGTTGCAACTCCTGGAAGCCCAGAAAATAAAAGAAAAAATTCAGAACTTTGAAATGGATATGTGGAACTATTAAAACCACCCACTAAAAACAAATTTTTAGAACGCCCTTTCCATTAAGGGCGTTTTTCTATTTTTACGAAATGATAGATTACCTCGTGGTAGGCTCTGGAATAGCGGGAATGACCTTTTGCCATATCCTTCAACAACACCGCAAAACCTTTATAGTGTATGACGATGGCTCCCAGGCTGCTTCAACCGTCGCCGGCGGATTGTATAACCCCGTAGTGCTCAAACGCTTTACACCAGTGTGGAAAGCCTCAGAATTCATGGAAAGCGCCAACTCTTTTTATGAACACTGGGAACGCTGCAATCATGTAAACATCCATCAAAAAATACCAGTCTATCGCAGGCTCGCCTCCGTTCAAGAGCAAAATACCTGGTTTAAAGCTGCCGACAACCCCTCCCTTCAACCCTACCTGTCTGCCACCCTCCTTAAAAATACTAACCCCTCGCTAAACGCCCCCTTTTCATTAGGCGAAGTGTTGCAAACCGGCAAAATAGACATATCTCGCTGGCAGAAAACCAGTAAACAACAACTTCGGCAGGCAAACCTCCTCGTAGAAGAACAATTTGACTATAACCTCCTTCAACCGCTTCAGGGTGAAATTCGCTACAAAACAATACACACCAAAAATATTGTCTTCTGCGAAGGCTTTGGCATGCACCACAACCCCTTTTTCAGGTATTTACCCCTACAAGGCGTAAAAGGAGAACTCCTCACCATACAAGCCCCCCGGTTGCAGCTACAGCAAGTTATAAAATCTTCCATTTTTATAATTCCCCTCGGGAATAACCTATACAAAGTGGGCGCCACCTATGATTGGAACGACAAAACCCAAACCCCTACCCCCCAGGCGCGCCAACACATACTTACCGAACTAAAAACCCTTATAAACTGCCCATTCAAAATAACCTGCCAGGAAGCCGGCATTCGCCCTACAGTTATAGACAGGAGGCCTCTGGCAGGAATGCACCCTATATATAAGAACCTTCACATTCTTAACGGGTTGGGAACCCGCGGCGTGCTAATAGCCCCTTTGGTAGCTCACCAACTATATAATTATATAGAAAACCGCATACCGATGCCCGATGAAATAGATATTCGCAGGTTTGAAAAAATGAATCTTTAACAAAAAACCATCACCCTCCCTCTTGGAACGGTTTCGTATGCGTGCACAGGCGCGCATACGAAACCAGGTACATGAACGAGCTAAAAACTTCTCGCTGGTGAAAGCGCCTACACTTGTGCCCTTCCAAAATATATTGCAACAGGCAAGAATAAATATAAAAACAAATACCCCATAACCGGAAAAATAACCCCCATAAACCTCCCACAAGCTATGAGACTTCTTCTTAGTTTAAGATATATACACAAAAATTTCATCGCCCAACAATATAATTATAAAAATGATGTATATTTGCACCCTCAAAAATAATAACCAAGGTCGAGAACCTTACTTATACATAAATGTATGCCCGTTAGAATACGACTTCAAAGACACGGTAAAAAAGGAAAACCCTTTTATTGGATTGTAGCTGCCGACTCCCGCGCCAGCCGCGATGGCAAATACCTCGAAAAATTGGGAACCTACAACCCTAATACCAACCCCGCCCAGATAGACCTAAACGCCGACTCATCTTTACAATGGCTTAAAAATGGCGCTCAGCCTTCTGAAACCGCACGGAGAATACTCTCCTACAAAGGCGTATTGCTTAAGTTTCATTTATGGGGCGGTATCGCCAAAGGCGCCATTACAGAAGAACAGGCAGAAGCCAGGTTCCAGGAATGGTTAGAGGCGAAAACCCAGAAAATAGAAACCAAAAAAACTACCCTCGCCCAAACAAAAGCCCAGGCAAAAGCCAAAGCCCTAAAAGCTGAACAAGAAGCCAGCGATAAGCGTAAAGCAGCCACTGAAAATGAACCAGCTGAAGCTCCTTCTGCCGAAGCCCCTGCTCAGGAAGAGATGGCGCCCGAAAATATCGCAACCGGGCCAACCGGTGAAAATACACAGGTATAAACCCTTCCATGAGAAAAGAAGAATGCTTCTATCTCGGAAAAATTGTTCGGAAATACAGCTATAAAGGAGAAGTAGTAGCCAAATTAGATACCGATACACCCGAAGCGTATCAACACCTCAAATCTGTCTTTGTTGAAATAAAAGACCATCTCGTTCCCTTAGCTATTGCCCGCTCCTCCCTCCACAAAGCCAATTTACTCCGCATTCAGTTTCAAGATACCCATACCGAGGCTCAAGCCGCCCATCTCGTAGGATGCGAACTCTACCTCCCCCTCACCATGCTACCCAAACTTAGCGACCGCCAGTTCTATTTTCACGAAATTATAGGTTTCACTGTAGAAGACACCCATTACGGCTATATAGGTATTGTGTATGGTGTAAACGACTCCACGCCACAAGCCCTCTTAGAAGTGCAAAAAGAAAACAAGCAACTTTTTATTCCTATAACAGACCATCTCGTAAAAAAAATAGACCGGAATAATAAAAAAATAAAAATAGAAGCCCCCGAAGGACTAATTGATTTATATTTGAACCACGCATAAAAGCATTTTTATACTATTAAAATACTAAATGTTACGTATCCTATGAAACCCGATTTGTTTGAAGCCCCCGACTATTATAACCTGGACGAATTGCTCAGCGAAGAACATAAATTAGTACGCACCGCCACCCGTGAGTGGGTTAAACGCACCGTCTCGCCCATCATAGAAGAATATGCCCAACGCGCTGAATTTCCCCATCAACTCCTGAAAGGACTTGCCGAAATTGGCGCCTTTGGCCCTTACATTCCCGAAGAATATGGTGGCGCAGGTTTAGACCAAATAAGTTATGGGCTTATGATGCAGGAAATAGAGCGCGGCGACAGTGGCATTCGCTCCACTGCTTCTGTACAATCTTCCTTAGTAATGTATCCTATCTGGAAATATGGTTCTGAGGAACAACGAAAAAAATACCTTCCCAAATTAGCCTCCGGTGAATGGATAGGTTGCTTTGGACTCACCGAACCCGATTTTGGCTCTAATCCCGGCGGAATGATTACTAATTTTAAAGACCGTGGCGACCACTACCTCTTGAACGGGTCTAAAATGTGGATTTCTAACGCTCCCTTCGCCCAGGTTGCCGTAGTATGGGCTAAAGATGAAGAAGGCAGGATACACGGACTCCTTGTGGAGCGAGGCATGGAAGGCTTCACCACTCCCGAGACCCATAACAAGTGGTCGCTGCGCGCATCTGCCACCGGCGAACTGTTATTTGACAATGTAAAAGTTCCTAAAAACAATATACTACCCAATAAATCTGGGTTAGGCGCCCCCTTAGGCTGTTTAGATTCTGCCCGGTATGGCATTGCCTGGGGTGCTATTGGCGCCGCTATGGATTGTTATGATACAGCCCTGCGCTATGCCAAACAACGCATCCAGTTCGATAAACCCATTGCCGCCACGCAACTCCAGCAAAAAAAACTGGCAGAAATGATTACCGAAATCACAAAAGCCCAACTCCTTGCCTGGAGGCTTGGTGTATTGAGAAATGAGAATAAAGCCACCACTGCCCAGATTTCCTTGGCCAAGCGAAATAATGTAGCCATGGCGCTCGATATAGCCCGCGAAGCCCGCCAGGTAATAGGCGCCATGGGTATTACGAGCGAATACAGCATTATGCGCCATATCATGAATTTAGAAAGCGTTATCACCTACGAAGGAACCCATGATATTCACCTTCTCATCACCGGGCAAGACATAACCGGCTTTCCGGCATACAGGTAGTGAAAAAACCGTCTCGTATCATAATATTCTAAAAATTGTACCTTTAGGCTATGAAAAAGTATAGCCTTTTTTTCCTTTTTTTCTCCCTCCTTTCCTGCGACCTGTTTACCCATAACCGTACACCCCCGGAAAAAATAGCGGCAGAGGAGCTAAAAACTATTAACTGGAAAGAAATAGACCAATACCCCTTGTTTAGAAACTGCGACGAAACAGCAGATAAGGCCCAACAAAAACAATGCTTTGAAACCACTTTTGCCATTGCATTTTCAGAAGCCTTGCAACAACAACCCATAAAAATTAACCATTCTGCGCCCGATACCCTCTGGATAGAATTACTCGTGAGCCCTGCCGGTAAAGTAGAACTGATAAAAATTGAAAAGATAGATAATTTTAAAACAGAAGATATTTCCAAGATAGATAGCATTGTGAAAAATAGCCTCAGCCACCTGCCATCTCTTTATCCCCCCCTAAAGCGAAATGTTCCCGTTGCTGCTAAATTTAGACTTCCCCTCGTGGTGAAGGTAGAATAACATAACGTATATAAAACATGAACCATTCAATCCACGAAAGAATAATACTTGGCATAGACCCCGGAACCACCATTATGGGTTTTGGGCTGATAAAAATTCTTGGAAAGCAAGTAGAGTTTTTACAACTCAATGAATTACAGCTTAAAAAATATGAAGACCCCTATTTAAAATTAAAAATTATATTCGAGCGCACCCTGCACCTTATAGAAACCTACCAGCCCGATGAAATAGCTATTGAAGCCCCGTTTTACGGAAAAAATGTACAATCCATGCTAAAACTGGGAAGAGCCCAGGGAGTAGCTATGGCAGCAGGTCTGTCGCGCCAGATACCCATTACCGAATATTCGCCCCGTAAAATAAAATTAGCCATCACGGGAAACGGGAATGCCAGCAAAGAACAAGTGGCAAAAATGCTCCAAACCCTCTTAACCCTAAAAGAAATGCCACGTAACTTAGATGCTACCGATGCCCTGGCAGCGGCGGTATGCCATTTTTTCAATTCAGGAAAGCCCCAAACTACCAAATCTTATACTAATTGGGAGAGTTTTGTGAAACAACACGAGGAGAGAGTAAAAAAATAGCAGTCTCAAATTTTTTCAAACTAAGGGTAGCTTCGCCCACGCACAGGTATGCCCGCATGCGAGCTTTTATTCCATTCTCTTCTCCTTAGCGCCTTCTCGTAATTTTATTTCCCCAAAACTGCCAACCCCAAAAGATTTCTCGCTCTCCACTCAGGCAGCCGAGATAGCTACCACCAACCCCTCGCTTCCCCGTACACTACACACTATCCCATCTTCAAAAATAAGGTATTGCCCTTTAATGCCCTTTAATACTCCCTCATACCGGCGTGTTTTTTCTAAATCTAACGACCGTACTTTTGTTGGGTAGTGCAATACAGGATACGAAATATCATAAATCTTACGGTTATTTACCAGGTAATAAGGTTTCACTTCCTCTGGCAGAAAATCATCTAACCGGTCTTTTTCCGCCACCAAATCTGCTTCCAGCGTTACATTCATAAGCATCTTTTGCCAGGAAGTTTTATCTGTAAGATGGGCTTTGAGCGCTACCTCTGTAATCCCTGCCAGGTAGCGGTTGGGAACTTCCAGCACTTCAATAGCCTGGTGCGCTCCCTGGTCTATCCAACGCGTAGGCACTTGCGATTTGCGCGTAACGCCTACCTTGACATTGCTAGACAATGCCAGGTAAACAATATGAGGTTGCAACTGCATTTTCTTTTCAAACGCCAAATCCCGGTCTTCCTGGTTCAAATGAGCCTTACTCAATTCAGGGCGTATTATCCATTCTCCCGCCTCGGGCGTTTTAAAAAAACAACTCTCACAAAATCCCTGTCGGTAAATAGGTTTATCTAAATGGCAAGCAAGACATTCATACCTCACAAAATCAATACAGATGCGCCTGTCTAATAATTGGTTAACATGAATAAAATTGTTTTTAAACACTAAAAAATAATTCACAGGCGTGGTAAACTCTGTTTCCATCTTACTTAAAACCCCTTCAAACATGTATAATTTTTTTCTATTTTAGCAGCTAAAGATACGATAAAAAATGCCAATCCCCCTGTTTAACTCTGTTGCATCGTGGTTGCTGAAAAAACGCTATTACCAGATAGAGCTATTTTTAAAATACCCGGAAGAAGTACAATTAGAAGTATTAAACCAGTTGCTTTTAGCTGCCCGGGACACCGAAATCGGGAAAAAACATGGCTTTGGAGATATCAATACCTATGAATTATACAAAGAACGGGTGCCGGTGTGCACTTATGAAGACGTAGAACCCCTCATCTCCCGTTGTCGCAAAGGCGAGCAAAACCTATTCTGGCCCACGCCCATAAAATGGTTCGCCAAAAGCAGCGGCACCACCAATGCCAGGAGCAAGTTTATCCCTGTTAGCAGCGAGGCTTTGGAAGACTGCCATTTTAAAGCCGGAAAAGACATGCTATCGCTCTATTTTAATAATAATGAAAACTCCCGGCTCCTCAGCGGCAAAAGCTTGCGGTTGGGAGGAAGCCGTGAACGATATAACAGCCATGAGACTTTTTTTGGCGATTTGTCGGCCATTCTTATAGACAATCTTCCCTTTTGGGCTGAACTGAGCAGTACCCCCAGTCAAAAAGTAGCATTGATGGACGAATGGGAAGCTAAAATGGAAGCTATTGTACATGAAACCATGTCGGAAAATGTTACAGGTTTAGCCGGTGTGCCCTCCTGGATGTTGGTACTGCTCCATAAAGTACTGGAAAAAACAGGTAAAAGTCATCTCCTGGAAATTTGGAGTAACCTGGAAGTATATTTTCACGGCGGAGTTAGCTTTGCCCCGTACCGCGAACAATATAAAAAACTGCTGCCTCGTGAAAATTTCCGGTATTATGAAATTTATAACGCTTCAGAAGGCTTTTTCGCTATCCAAGACCGGAACGATTCAGATGAGTTATTGCTGATGCTGGATTACGGGATTTTTTATGAATTTATTCCTATGGAAACCTTTGGTGCCCCCCAACAGCAAATCATCCCGTTATGGAAGGTAGAAAAAGATAAAAACTACGCCTTGGTTATCTCTACCAACGCCGGTCTGTGGCGCTATCTCATTGGCGATACCATACGGTTTACCGATACCAGGCCCTACCGGATTAAAATAACCGGCAGAACAAAACATTATATTAATGTATTTGGAGAAGAACTCATCGTGGAAAATGCTGAGGAAGCGCTATGGAGGGCTTGTAAAAAAACACAGAGCGAGGTGGCTGATTATACGGTAGCTCCTGTTTTTATGGAAGGCAAGCGAAAAGGAGCTCATGAGTGGCTTATAGAATTTACAACACCTCCCACAGATATAGCCTATTTTACAGAAGCCTTAGATACGGCGCTAAAATCGCTCAACTCAGATTATGAAGCGAAACGCTATCACAATATGACGCTTACTGAGCCGTTGATAAAAAAAGCGCGTAAAGGATTGTTCTATGACTGGTTGAAGAAGAAAAACAAATTAGGCGGCCAACACAAAATTCCACGACTTTCTAACCAGCGTATCTACCTGGAAGAACTCTTAAAAATGAACGTCTCATAATATACTTATCACCCTCTCAAAGCGGTACTTGTTTTCCCCTCAACCCGCATCTTTGTATCTTTGCGCTTTAAAACCAGGTAGCATGTACAGAACACATACTTGCGGAGCGCTTCGCCCGGAACATATACATCAAAAAGTTATTCTCTCCGGCTGGGTGCAAACCATACGGAATAAGGGTTTTATAATATGGATAGATGTGCGAGACCGTTATGGAATTACCCAGCTTGTTTTTGATGAGCAACGCAGCCCGAAAGAAGTATTTGAAAAAGCCGCTACACTGGGCAGGGAATATGTGATACAGGCCTCTGGGGTAGTTATTGAACGAGAATCTGGGAATGAGCAACTGCCTACCGGTGCCGTAGAAGTGTTGGTTTCTGAACTCACGGTTTTGAATGCCGCCAAACTACCTCCTTTTACTATTGAAGATGAAACCGATGGAGGTGAAGACCTCCGCATGAAATATCGCTATTTAGATATTCGCCGAAACCCCGTAAAAAACAATCTTATTTTTCGGCACCAGGTTGCTATGGAAACCCGCGCCTACCTGGCTGCTAATGATTTTATAGAGGTAGAAACCCCCTACCTTATAAAATCTACTCCCGAGGGCGCCCGCGATTTTGTGGTGCCCTCGCGCCTGCACACAGGAGAGTTTTATGCACTCCCCCAATCTCCTCAAACGTTTAAACAATTATTAATGGTAGCGGGCATGGATAGGTATTTCCAAATTGTACGCTGTTTTCGGGATGAGGATTTGCGGGCAGACCGCCAGCCAGAGTTTACGCAGATAGATTGTGAGATGGCTTTTGTGGAGCAAAACGATATTTTAACTATGTTCGAAGGGCTGTTGCGCCATTTACTTATAACTATCCGGGGAGTAAATCTGGGTGCATTTCCGAGAATAACCTACGAGGAGGCGATGCAAAAATATGGAAGCGATAAACCGGATATTCGGTTTGGAATGACGTTTTGTGAATTGAATGAGGTAGCGAAGCACCGGGATTTTGCCCTATTTAATGAGGTGCAATTGGTGGTAGGAATAGCGGTTCCGGGAGGCGCTTCTTATACCCGTAAAGAAATAGATGCACTAACAGATTGGGTGAAACGCCCCCAGGTAGGCGCTTCGGGTTTAGTTTATGTAAGATGTCTTGAAGATGGCACGTATAAATCGTCTGTCGATAAATTTTATACGGAAGAAGACCTGGCTCAGTGGGCGAAAAGTATGGGCGCTAAACCGGGGGATATACTTTTAATTCTCTCTGGGGAAACCCATAAAACCCGCCTCCGCTTAGGAGCTTTGCGAATGGAACTGGCGCAGCGCATGGGCTTGCGCAAGCCCGATGTGTTTGCGGCTTTGTGGGTAGTAGATTTTCCGTTATTGGAGTGGGATGAAGCTACGCAGCGTTTCCACGCTATGCACCACCCCTTCACGGCGCCCAAGCCAGAGGAGGTGGCTTTGCTGGAAACCGCCCCGGGGACTGTAAAGGCAAATGCGTATGATTTGGTGCTCAATGGGAATGAAATAGGAGGCGGTTCCATACGAATTCACGATAAAGCGCTGCAAAGTCGTCTTTTCTCGCTTCTTGGCTTCACTCCTGCGCAGGCAGAGGCGCAATTCGGGTTTTTAATGAACGCATTCCAGTATGGCGCTCCGCCCCATGGCGGTATTGCCTTCGGGTTAGACCGCCTTACCGCTATTTTGGGAGGGCAGGAAACCATCCGGGATTTTATTGCCTTTCCTAAAAATAATGCCGGGCGCGATGTAATGATAAACGCTCCTTCTCTTATTGATGAGGAACAGTTGCGGGAGCTGCATTTGCAAATTGATAGATGAAAACAAGTATAAAAATTTTAGCTATTGCTGTTGTAGCGGCTATCGCTACAGGCTACTTTTTTAAAAGCCGTGATTATACCTTAACCGGCGACCGTATTATTGGAATAGCTATCCTGGCGCTTGCCTTTATAGTGATGCCGCTTTTTATTTTTTACCGGTACAGGAATAAGAAAGTTAGCGATTATTTTTTTCGCCCTAAAAAAAGAGAATAAGATAGGGAAGGGGTAAGGAATAGGCAGAAGTTAAATTTCCAAAGAAAATCTATAGGACTTCCCTACTTTCAGGCAGATAAAGGCAAATATGGGTGTAATCTCGAGAGGCGGCAGCGGCGCCCTCATTTTTCTATATATCTCAATCGCCGGGAAATCAAGAAGAGCCACACCCAGGCAAAGTGGTTAGTTTTTCGAAAACTCCGGTGCCTTTTGGCGGTGCTTCCATCGGTTGTGCGTCCAGAAATAATAGGCGGGCTGGGCTTTAATTTGTTCTTCCAACATATTGAAAAACCTGTCGGTAATTACAAAATCTTCTAATTTGGCGGGTGTTTCAGTAATCACTTTAAAAGTCGTTTCATAGTAACCCCGCCCTACCTTATCAATATGGAGATACATAACCACATGGTCTAACTTTTTTGCCAACAGTTCAGCGCCTGTAAAAACCGGGGTGATGGTGCCCATAAAAGAACGCCAGTAAATGGCTTTTTTGGGGCTGGGCGACTGGTCGCTGGCAAAACCATAAATGCCTAATATGCCTTCTTCTTTGTGTTGTATTAGGGTAGCAATAGTTTCTTTGCGGGGAATAAGGGTAACATTGTGCCGCATGCGTATTTTTTGCACCATACGGTCAAAATATTTATTAGAGAGGGGCATATATACCACAAAACCCCTGTGTTTAATGTGTTTTCCCAGCGACAGCATCCACTCCCAGCTGGCATAATGCCCGCATAGGAGAATGATGCTACGATTGCCTGTTTCATATTTCCTGAGAACGTCTATATTTTTAAATATAAAGCGCTTTTCCATTGTGGCTTGGGAAATGCGTAACGATTTTATCATTTCTAAAAAAATATCACAGAAATGGCGATAGAATGAGCGTTCTGTTTTTCTTATTTTTTTAAGGGATGCCTGGGGAAATACTAATTGAAGATTGCGCCGCACTACTTTCCTGCGGTAGCGTATGCCATAATAGATAATGAGAAATACGGCATCTGAAAATAGATATAATAGCCGAAACGGAAGCGATGCAATGAGCCAGAGAAATGGATATACGAGTATAAAAACAAGCCACTGCATAGAATTTTTTACGTTGATGGTATGGGTGGGTGTTATTGTTTTATAGTTAGAGTTGAGTTACAAAAGTACGCAACTATTTTATAGGGATATGTTTTTTTGGGGAGTTTTGAAATAGTTGAGTTGAGAAATAGGCCGGTTGCGTTTTTTAGAAAGCGTTGTTTTGCAGGTTTTCATTCTTTTACAAAACATACTTCACTCCCAGCATCACATAGCGGGGTTGCACCCGGTACTGGGAGGTGGTGGTGTACAGGTCTGTAAAAGAATCCTGGTTGAGAGAGGTGGTGTTGAGCAGGTTGGTGGCTTTGAGGCTATACTCCCATTTACTATCTTTTTTCTGGTAAGACAAATCGGCATTCAAAAAATCATATTCATTATCTACAGAGTTGTCTTTTGATAGGAAATGGTAATAATTGTAATCGGCGGTAAAGATACATCCCTTCAAGAAGGCGGCGTCTAATTTCAGGAAGGGTTTATGAGTGTAGTTGGTAGTTAAAGCGCCCCCGTTATTGTAGCTATTTATACTATAATTGTACCCGGCTGTGAGGTTGGGGGCTTTTTTAAAACGGCTGGCAAAAGACAGTTCGTAGTTTTGGGTGAGGGAGGTTGAAATGCGCCTTTCTAAATTTACAGTATTGTTTAAACGGGAATAGGCGAGGTTGCTTTGGGCGCCTGTTTTTATTTTTCCAAAAGTACGCTCAAACCTGCCGGAAGCAGAAAATACGTTGTCCTGAAAATTAGAATTTACAGTGGTGTTTATGAGATTGATGCCTTCCAGCAGGGTATTGCTCTTAAAATCGTCTATGCGTTTGCTGTAGGAAAGGGAGGCGAATAGGTTGGTGTAATTAAACATATTAAAGTTGAAATAGTTGAGAGATAGGTTGTGGTACAAAGCGCTTTCTAAGTCCCTGTTTCCCTGGTAGAGGCTATTATAATTATTGAATATGTAGCCGGAGGCAAAACGGCTAACATCTGTAAAAGAACGGGTTATGGAGTAATTGAACCGAATGTTTTCTGATTTTTTAAGCTGGAGGTTTATAAACATATCGGGTGCCAGGTTAAACAAGTTATCTGAAACAGCAGCGCCCAATTGTGTATTGACAGCCTGATAAGTGTGTATGGTAAAGCCGGGATTGAAGGTAAAAATTCCCGAAATTACTTTGTAATGAAACCCGGCATATACATCGGTAAAACGATAGGTAACATGGTTGTTCAAGGTTTCATCGGGAAAATATAAGCGAGAGGAGTCGTCTAAAATTTGAAAAATAGCGGAGTTGAAGCGCTGGCGACTCCAGGTGCCGCCGAGTGTAAAATTAAGGTGGCTTTTGGGGTTGGTTATCCAATAATAATCTATTTTAGATTCTATTTTGCTGGTTTTTACCCGCCGTAATTGGTTGAGGTTATAGTTGCTCTGGCTGTTATCTGCCGGAATAATGCCGGCGAAGGGTTGTTCTTCGCGGATGGCATTATAAAAGGGGTCTTCGTCCTGGTATAAATATTGAGATTCCAGGGCAAAAATGTTTTTTTCATCCAGGGTATAATAGGCATTGGCATTTTGATTTACGGAAACAGGTTGTTGTAACCGTTCTTCATGGATGGTATCGGTATCAGTATCGGTAACCGATAGTACATCGGTTTGCTCTGCCTGGTCAGAGGTTTTCAGCAACGCATCATAGTCTAACTGGAAACCGGTATGGGGTTTATAAGAGGAGCTAATTTTAGCTAATCCTAAGTGGCTGTTTTGGCGGGTACGGGTAAGGGCGTCTTCTTCAATCCCGGGCGCGCCGTCATTTTCATCTGTAAACCGGCGAATACGGGTTTCTTCAAGATAGGTTTTTGAGTAGGAGTAAATGGCGAACCCGCTTATGTCTAAGGTTTTCAGGGGGGCGTAGCTAAAATTGGCCGCCCCGAATTTGGTGTCTATTTCCTTAGCGCGGTTGTTCTGTAAAAGCGATATACCAAGATTGTTAGAAGAAGTAGTAAAAGAAGTGCCCGCCCTGCGGTTAAGGTTTTGGAAACCACCGGTGAAGTTGAAATAATCGCGCGAGGTGAATGGCAATTCCCCGATGTTATTCAGGTCGGTAATTACATTCAGGCTGGTTTTGGGGCTGTAGTAGAAAACTTTTGGGTGGGTGAGGTAACGCTCATCTAAACCAGCCGCCGCCGCAATTTCGCCAAACCAAAACTTCTTTTTGCCTTCTTTTAGCTTAATATTCAGGGCTACATTGTCTTCATTATTGGCAATGCTTCGCATCTGGGATACTTCGTTATAGTTGCGCAGCACCTCTACTTTATCTACCGCATTGGCAGGAATATTTTTAGATGCCAGTTTAGAATCGCCGTCAAAAAAATCTTTCCCTTCAACCATTACCTTCGATACTTTCTTGCCCTCTACTTCTATTTCGCCTTCCGCATTCACTTCTACCCCGGGTAGCTTTTTTAGCACATCTTCCAGTTTTTTCTCCGTGCCGCTCACAAAAGAATCAGAGTTATACACAATAGTATCGCCTTTTATGGTTACCGGCATTTCATGGGTAACTTCTACTTCGCTTAGGTTGTTAGGGGCTTCTTCCAGCACTACATCGCGCACGCCGTTGTCAGTAAGAAGTATGGGAAATTCTACGGTTTTAAACCCTAAGAAACTAATTTTTATGGTGTAGTTTTTTTCTTTTTTAAGTTGAAGTTGGTATAGCCCATTGGCATTGGTAATTCCAAAAGCCTCCAGGTTATTGGTTTCTTGTTCTATAGCGATGACATTAACGGTTTCTATGGGGTTGCCAATGCTGTCTTTCACGGTTCCCCTCAGTGTGGCGTTTTGGGAAAAGGAAACCAGGGGAATGAACAGTAAAAAGATGTAAAGAGCCGCTCTCATGCTGTTGAAACTATTAAAAACTACCCCCCGATGCGTAACTGGGTTGTGCCTCCACGGCCTCCCTTGCTTTGGTACATTTCGCGCATCTCTTCCATTTTTTTCACCATAATTTCGTTATATTCTTTCTGGGTTATCTCTTTTCCTTTGGCAGGGGCTTCTATGGTTTCTTTTTCTTTGGGGTTCATTACAATTTTAGAACACAAAATGGTGGTGCGGTCTGCATTTATCTCCAAGATTAAGCCGGGCAACCCCCAGTATTCCCCGGGTCCTTGGCTCACCGGGATAGAGGGGGTGTACCAGGCAGTTACGGTAATTTCTTTGGGAACTTCTACCTCGCTGAAGGGAGAATGGCTTTTGGCGGTATCTTTCACGGCTTCTTCCTTTCCCTCTTTGCCTTGTGGGCGCTGGCGCATGCTCCGGAAATCCATCTTATCAACAGATTTTACGGCAGTGGCTTTGTAGCAGGTGTAACTACCTATTTGCTTGGTTTCGTTTTCCAGTTTCCATTTTAATTTGGGAAGGGAGTCTTTGATGAGGAAGTTTTTCCCGAACATCTCCCGCTGGTCATAATACAAGCCTTGCTTAATGTCTTTGTAGTATTGCCCGCTTGAAAACCCGCCCATAAACATAACCGCCCCGGCACCGCCCGAACCGGGGGTTTGCAGCTTTTCTTCTTCTTTATAGGTAGAGGCGGCTGTATTGAAGGTGAGGATATAGGTTTTTTCTAAGGCTTGTTTCAGGCGCTCTTGTATCATTTTTTTCTGCGCTTCCGAAATTTCGCGCCCTTCCATGTTAAGAGGTGCATTGGTTTTGCTTTCGTAATAGGCTTTTCCCTGGAAATCTTGCGACTGTAGGGCAAGGGGCAGGATTGCCAACGCTAATAGGATGTTTATTTTTTTCATCACTCAGGTATTTTAACTGAAATAACTACAAATAACGCAAATTCAATTTATATAAAGAAGGGTTGTTGAAATAGCAGGGAGATATTTTTAACATTTTTTAACGATTGTCAAAGAATATCTGCTCATCGAAAACTATAAAGGTAAGAAAGATAAGATGTTTAAAAAACCGTCACGGGGACTGAAAAGTTACGTGAGCGGAAGGTAGTGTTTCGGGCGGTTGAAGGGTTTTGTATTTTAAAGGGGGCGGGGGCGAATATGGTTTCCCGCTGCACAGTTGAAAGACGAGATGTAGCATTTCCTTTGGAAAGAGCGGATGATTGGGCTAAAATGAACTTTTTTGGGTATGTTTGCTTTTATTTTTATAGCTGATGAGGTTGTTACTGCTGTTTTTTTTTCTTGGGGTTGGTATGAGCTGCGCCCAGCAGGTGGATGCTGTTTTTATCTCAAAACAGGCTCTTGTGGCAAACAGGTTTGCAGGGGCAGACGATTTTGGAAATCTCTACTATGTGAAAGATGCTGTTTTCTGCAAACAAGACGCTCAAAAAACACTGGTTTATAATAATCTTTCCCTCGGAGCCATAGGTGCTGTTGATTTGCTTAACCCTTTGGAAATTACTCTTTTTTACCCGGATACCAATACGGCTGTGAAATTAGACAATACCTTAAACGAGATGTTGCAAATTAATTTTAACCAGGCGAGGGTGTTTAGAAATGTTCGCTATGCTACTACGGCGAATGATAAAAACCTGTGGATTTTTAATGCAGATTTGAATCAGCTGGAGTTGTTTAACTATCAAACACAAGAGGGAATGAGTATCCAGCAACCTCTTGATGAAATGGTGATAGCCCAGGTGAGCGACTATAATTTTTGCTGGCTCCTCACGGAACAGCGCCTCTTACAATACAATGCCTATGGCGCTTTGCTGGCAACTATTCCGTTAAAAGGGTATGAGGCGCTTGCTAAAGATGGTAATTACCTGCTGTTGAAGAAAAATAATAACCTTTTTTTCCTGCAAGATGGAAAAGGGCAACCCGTTCGGTTGGAATTGCCTGAAATTATCGTCAAAGATTTTTCGTTAACCGGCGAGAACGTGTATCTTTACGATGGAAAAAACTTGTATCACTATCATCTAATTATCCGTGAAAAAAACTAATATACATGTTGCGGTGGCTGGCAATATTGGCGCCGGCAAAACTACGTTAACCGAATTGTTGGCGAAACACTATAAGTGGGAAGCTCATTTTGAAGATGTGGTGGACAACCCTTACCTGGACGATTTTTATACCCAGATGGAACGATGGAGTTTTAACCTGCAAATTTATTTTCTCAACAGTCGTTTTCGCCAGGTGCTGGACATACGCAACAGCGGGAAAAAAGTAATCCAGGACCGCACCATTTATGAAGATGCCCATATTTTTGCGCCTAACCTGCATGCTATGGGGCTTATGACCAGCCGCGACTACATGAATTATAAAGCCTTGTTCGATTTAATGGAGAACATGCTGCAATCGCCCGATCTGCTTATCTATTTAAGAAGTTCTATTTCTAACCTTGTACAACAAATTCACAAGCGCGGCAGAGCCTATGAAAATTCTATTTCTATAGATTACCTGAGCCGTTTAAATGAGCGGTATGAAACCTGGATACAGAACTATACCAAGGGAAATCTTCTTATTATTGATGTAGATACTATTAATTTTGTAGATAGTAAGGAAGATTTGGGGGAAGTTATTAGCCGTGTAGATTCCCAGCTTCACGGGTTGTTTTAATGGGAATGGGATTTACAGACTGGTTAGGCTTTTTGGGGGTTATGTTGCTGCTGGCTGCCTATTTTTTGACTTCGTTTAATTTTATCCGAACCAATAGCATTGTTTTTATGGCGCTCAACTGCATTGGCGCTGCCCTTGCCTGCGTGGCCTCTATTTTATTGCACTACCTGCCTTTTGTTATCCTGGAAGGAACCTGGTTTGTTATTGCCCTCGTTTCGTGGATAAAGAGGAAGGGTTAGTAGTGAGAATTCTTGCTTTTGCGTTCTTTGCAGTAAAAGATGAAATGAAGAAACAAAACAGGTAGTATTTTCAAATAGCCGACGGTTTTAACCACCGGCTTAGTTTTGTATGTGTTAGATGCAGATCTATTTTTTTCGGGTTTCTAACGCTTTTATCTCGTCGCGTAGCCGGGCAGCTTGTATAAAATCTAATTCCTTGGCGGCTTTTTCCATAGCCTTTCGCTTTTCCCGTATCAATTTATCTAACTGGGCGGGAGTTGCATAGGCTGCTTCCGGTTCTGCAGCGGCATTCAATTCGGTTTCATAATAATAGGCGGTAACAGGGCTTTTGCTCAACGGGTTATCTAAAGATTTATGCAAGGGTTGTGGGGTTATACCATGAGCAAGGTTGTAGCCGATTTGTTTTTGGCGGCGATATTCTGTTTCATCTATGGTTTTTTGCATACTCTCGGTAATTTTATCTGCATACATAATCGCCCTTGCGTTCACGTGTCGCGCTGCGCGCCCCACCGTTTGCGTGAGCGAGCGCGCAGAACGAAGAAACCCTTCTTTATCTGCATCCAGGATAGCTACTAATGAAACCTCTGGTAAATCTAACCCTTCCCGAAGCAAGTTAACCCCGATTAGCACATCAAAAAGGCCCCGCCGCAATTCCTGTATAATTTCTACCCGCTCCAGCGTATCTACATCGCTGTGAATATACCGGCAGCGCACCTCAATACGAGTGAGGTATTTGGTTAACTCCTCTGCCATTCGTTTGGTAAGGGTGGTAACCAGCACGCGCTCATCTTTTTCCACGCATTTTTGAATTTCTTCTACCAAATCATCTATCTGGTTTTGACTGGGGCGCACTTCAATTACCGGGTCTAACAAACCGGTGGGGCGTATCAACTGCTCCACATATACCCCCTTACTTTTTTTAAGTTCATAATCGGCGGGCGTTGCACTCACATATAACACCTGGTTTTGAAGCGCTTCAAACTCCTCAAATTTCAGCGGGCGGTTATCTAAAGCAGCCGGAAGGCGAAAACCATATTCCACCAGGGTTTCTTTTCGGCTTCTGTCGCCCCCGTACATAGCGTGCACCTGTGGAATGGTAACGTGGCTTTCATCTATCACCAGCAAATAATCTTTCGGAAAATAATCTAACAGGCAAAAAGGCCGCGTACCAGGCTCTCTCCCATCCAGGTAACGAGAGTAGTTTTCAATACCAGAACAATAACCCAGTTCCTTCATCATTTCCAGGTCAAAAAGAGTGCGTTCTTCCAGCCGTTTCGCCTCTAAGTGTTTGCCCATTTCTTTGAGGTAGGCGCACTGCTGTTCTAAATCTTGCTGAATTTGCCAGATGGCGCCTTGCAAAACATCGGCAGAGGTTACAAACATAGTGGCAGGATAGAGGGTAAGCTGTTCCATAGCCCCGTTGCGCAGAGAACCGGCTGGAGAAGACGGGTTAAAGGTTTCAATAGCCTCAATCTCATCCCCAAAAAAATGAATTCGGAACGCATCATCAACATAGCCAGGATAGATTTCTAACACATCTCCCTTTATGCGGAAAGTTCCCCGTGTAAACTCTTCCCCGCTGCGGGAGTAAAGGCTTTGTACCAACTGGTGCATGAGGCGGGTTCGCGAAATGAGTTGCCCGCAATGAAGGGCAATTATGTTTTTTTGAAATTCTACCGGGTTGCCAATGCCATATAAACAGGAAACCGAAGCTACCACCAGTACATCTCTTCGCCCTGAGAGGAGAGAAGAGCTGGCGCTCAGGCGCAATTTTTCAATCTCATCATTAATAGATAAATCTTTTTCAATATAGGTACCGGTAACGGGAAGATAGGCTTCGGGTTGATAATAATCATAATACGAAACAAAATACTCTATGGCGTTATGGGGGAAAAACGCCTTAAATTCTGAATATAACTGGGCTGCCAGGGTTTTGTTGTGCGCCAGCACGAGCGTGGGGCGCTGAGTGGTTTCTACCACATTAGCGATAGTAAAAGTTTTGCCAGAACCAGTAACTCCCAGCAGGGTTTGATGAGTTTCACCCATTTCCAGCCCCCGAACCAGTTGCATAATAGCATCGGGTTGGTCGCCGGTAGGTTTAAAATCAGATACCAGGTGGAATTTCATACCGTAAAGATACGGTGTTTATCGTTTTAATGTAAAGTGCCCTTTGAATTGCCTGCCATCTTCCAGTTCAATGCGAAACCAGTAATCAGAAGAAGGAAGAGGTCGCCCATTGTAAGAACCATCCCACGAAGAAGCAGGGTTTAGCTGGGCTATTACTTTTCCATACCGGTCAAAAATAAAAATACGCGAAGTGGGCTGAAAAAGCCCGTCTATACCCGCTAATTGCCAGCTATCATTAATACCATCGCCATTAGGGGTAAAGAATTTTGGATACCCCACTACGGTTACTTCTTGTTGCGCCACCCCACAGCCGTTTTTATCGCGCACATATACCGTGTGTATGCCCGCAGCCACATGAGAAAAATAATTGCTATCCTGGAAAGACCCGATTGGATTATTAAGGGAATACTCATAATCGCCTTCGCCGCTTACAGTTACAGTAATGGTATTGTTGTCGCTAAAATCGGTAACCTCCGCAGATAGAATGGTGGCAATGGCAGAGGGGGCTACTGCGATGGTACGGGAAGCCATGCACCCGCCTGCGCTGGTAACAGTAATGGTATAGTCGCCAGTGGCATTTATATCTATGCTTTCGGTATTTGCCCCGGTTGACCACAGAAAAGTTTCTGTGCCTTCAGGGTTTATGAGCCCGGAACTGATAGTAATAGTGGCCGGAAACGTATTTAGGCAATAGACTACCGTTTCATCGGGTGCTATTACCACCGGGGGGGAAAGCACTATATCTTCCTGAACGGTGCCGCAGCCGTTTACATCTCGCACGTAAACGGTATAAGCGCCGGGCGCCAGGTTGGTAAACTGGTTGCTATTTTGGTAGGGGCCTGCGGCGTTGTTCAAAGCATATTCATAAACACCTTCACCGCTCACATTTATTTGAATATTGCTGCTAAGGTTGCAGGTGTCTGTGGTAATAGAATCAATAGTAGCTATGTTAGAAGCTATGACATTAATGGTTCGCATAGAAAAACAACCATCAATATTGGTAACGGTAACGGTATAAAGCCCTGCGGTATTAATGTCTATGTTTTCGGTAATGGCTCCGTTAGACCAGGAAAAGGCTTCACTACCATCGCCTCCTATAAGCCCGGAGCTAAGGTTAATGGTGGCGGGAAAATCATTCAGGCAGTAAATTACCTCTGCATCAGCGCTTAGCTGGGGAGGGGTTATTACGTTGAGAGATACCGTTACAATATCAAAGCAATCATTCCCGCTTTCCACGCGGGCGAAAATCTGTTGAAAATAAGGAGATTGGTTGATGTAATTGTCATTTAAGGGATTGTTTTCCAGGAAAGCATTGTTTATTGTTTCATAATAGGTAATAGTATAAACTCCTACCAACCCAAAGAGAATATCGTCATCGGCATTGCTAAGAGTAAAAGGGTGAAAGCCGTCCAGAACGCCATCTTCATCGCAGGCATTGATGAGGGCATCATTTGCCATATTATTTTGCACGTTCAGGGTAAGTTGAGAGACGGCGAATTCCCCGGTCATGGTGTCCTGCACGCGCGCATACAAGATTTGAGGGTTCACGGTATTGGTAAAATTGGCAGCGTTTACCGCCATTACATTGTTTTGAGCGTCCGTCATAGTCAGGAAGAAGGCTACAGACACACCGGCAGCGCCACCGGTTATCTGGGGAATAGCTTCGTTGAGGTTGAAGGAAGAAAAACCGTCAATAGGGCTATTATCGCACTGAACAAGGGTGGCATCGTTTGCTGTAGGCGGCGCCAGGGTTATTACCGAGGCGGGTAGGGGGGCAGCAGGATCCCGTTTATTCCCCAAAACCGGAACGGCGGGTGAAAGGAATCCTACCAACAACAATACACTCAAAAATTTCATGGCTCCTTGGAAGGTTTAGGAACTTCAAATATACTACAAATCTCGTTTTTTGAGCAGCCAGTATGAAAAATAAATAAAAATAGCTATCCACCCTATAGCTATGAGGAGCTCATAACCGTGTACTGCGTAGTCTTTTATATATTTTTCGCCTATTTGGTTAGCTACTGATTTTACGGCAGAAAGGCGGGAGAAGGGTTCTTTTATGAGGTTACTGAAGGAGGCTAACGGGAAGAATTGGAGTATAGAACTTGCCAGGTGAGTGTCAGATTTCCATCGGATTAACCCGAAGAGAATGCCCTCGGCTATTTGCCAAAGGATGAGGAAGCCTAAGGCGAAGGCGGCGCGTTTTACGAGGATGCCGAGGAAGAGGCAAAAGGAAAAAAAGCCGATGAGTTTTATAAAAAAGGCGAAAAGGTATTCCCAGCCGGAGAAGATAATGGAGGCTTCTGTGTAATCTGAATAAATGAAGCCGAGAATGAGTGAAACGATGAGCAGGAAAAGGGTAGAAATACCGGCAAATACCAGCACAGTAAGAAATTTAGAGGCGATGAATTCTTTTTTACTCAACCCGTCTATGAGGTTTTGTTTCAGGGTTTTGTTGGTATATTCATTCGCCATCATGGAGACGATGACAATGGCGAGGAAGAGTTTAAAGATGGCTGCCATAAAGGCGTTGAAATGCCATATATAGGGAAAGTTGAAAATGCCTTGTTCGGCGAGATGGAATTTTATGGGGCCGATGTTGAACTTTATAGCTGCAATGAGGGCTATGGAGGTGAGCAGGGCAAAATAGGAGATAATGAGTATTTTGCTGGCTTTGCTGCTCCAAAGTTTTATAAATTCTAATTGAAGTAATCGTATCATTTGCTAAGAGATTGAGAGGGGGTAGTTTCTGTGAGCGACAAAAATTGTTCTTCTAAACTTTCCCGCCGTTTCACGAGGTGAGAAAGGATAATATGGCGCTGGTGCAACAGTGCATTTACCTCGGCGGCATCAATAGGAGAGTTTAAAAATACGCGGATGAAATCGCCCTCAGTTTTTATAGCGCCAAAGGCGGGGTGTTGCTGCAGTATTTCTATCAGTTTATTATTGTCGCTGGAGTTTAGCTCCAGGAAGCCATGGGTAGCAGTCATCCCATCTACACTGCCGGCGTATAGTTTTTTGCCTTTTTGCAAAATAACCACGTGGCTGCATACTTTCTCTACCTCATCGAGCAGGTGAGAGGCTAACAAAATGGTAGTGCCTTCTGCGGCAATGGTTTTTATAATGGCGCGCACCTGGTGTATGCCCTGGGGGTCTAAGCCGTTGGTAGGCTCATCTAAAATGAGGATTTCCGGGTTGTTGAGGAGGGCAGAGGCAATGGCTAAGCGTTGTTTCATTCCCAGGGAGTACACTTGAAATTTGCGGTCTTTGTGTTCTAATAGCCCCACTATATGTAGTTTTTCTTCAATAGCGGCTAAGGGCGCTCCTTTTATTTTGGCTACTAATTCCAGGTTTCGGGCGGCGCTCATGTAGGGGTAAAAATTGGGGCGTTCAATAATGGCGCCTATTTTTTTAAGAGCGTCTTGGGTAGAAATGGTTCCGTTGAACCATTGAAAATCGCCGCTGGTTTTGTTCACCACATCCAGCACCATGCCCAGGGTGGTAGATTTTCCACTGCCATTAGGTCCCAGAATGCCATATACATTTCCTTTGTGGAGGGTAAAAGACAAACTGTCAACAGCTGTGAGGTAGCCAAATTTTTTGGTGAGGTTGCGAAGGGTTAAAACGGGTTCCAAAAAGAATTGATTTTAGGTTGGTTTTTCATCTGACGAAAATAGGCAGAAAATGTTACAAAAGGGGGCTATCTTTTTCAAGGGGAATAAAAGAGTTTAGCGTGGCTTAAATAAATAGAAATAAAGATAGTCATCGGGGTTTTTATGATTCTCATATAGGTTTTTTATATCTTTCCTCAAAGAAGTAGTAATAATTTACAGAGAAACCGGATTATTAGCTGACGAAAAAGGGGTAATTTTGTAATTTATTTTGCTGACTATAACTTATTTATATGAACAAAAAAAATAAAATCTTGGTAATCTTCTTTTTTATTGGGATTGTTGCCATACTCATAGGGGCATATTTAAAGGTTAATGGAAATAAAGTAGCTGCTTACTTTTTAGTTGCGGGGTTAGCGTTTAATTTTATATCTGTATGGGGTTTTATTATATATAATTTTTCTAAAATAACCTCTGTGCTAAAGAGAGATTAAATTAACGCTCACCTGTTTTCAGCTTATTTTATAATGGGTTTATTGGGATATTTTGCCCATATTTTCTATTTTTTTCTGCTTTCCTGAATAGGGGAATTCATTGAGTGTTGGAATTTAGAATTGGTTAATTTGTATTACGAGGGCGTGGAATATGCCCCACGCGTAGGGGGGGAGTGCGCCTGTAGGGTAAGTGGATAGGAGCTGTGTGTTTGTTTTAGAGGCTGCTTCTTGTAGCTGCGGGCTTGCAGATAAAGTTGTTGATATAGCGATTAAAATCATTTACATACTCATCTTTTTGGAAATCTGCTAACTGTTCTATCTTACACGGGATTAATTGGAGCGATTTCCTGTCGAGGTAGAATATTTCATATCCATATTTTTGAATGAAATGGAAGAGCTCATGTACAGGATAGGTGGCGCGTTTCCATTCTATTTCAATAATAAAAATGGGTTGTAGGGTTTTTAATAGCCCTTCGCACCCTTTGAGCGACTGAAATTCATGGCCTTCCACATCTATCTTCACCAAACTTACCCGCGATAGGTGCTGAGATGCCACCCATTCATCTAAACGAATGGTTTGAATGTTGATGGTTTCTACCGCCCCGGCTATTGGTTCTATAGAGGCGCGGGTGTCTTGCAAGGTGTTTCCTTTTTTGGGAATATGCAATATAGAGTTGCCTGCTTTTTCAGAGGCGGCATAGGGGTATATTTTTGATTTTTTGAATAAATGGGTGCAAAAGGCCACTAATTTCTGGTTGGGCTCAAACCCAATAATTTTTCCATTTGTAATTAGTTTTTCGGCTTCGTATAAATATACGCCTTTGTTGGCTCCAACATCAATAAAAACTGAATCGGGTTTTAACAGGCGGGGTAATAACAATAATTCTGGCTCGCAGGTAAAATGGTTTGTTTGTAAACTTTTCAGGCGTTTAAAAAAGCGTTTTTTATATAAACGGGGCCAAAATTGGTAGGCCAAGGCTATGAGTATGCTTCGCATGGGGGTTTACTGTTGGTTATGGTTAGTAGCTGGGTTTCTACAGATTGGCGCACCCGGCTAAGGGTGTGCTGGGGTATATATTTTTCTAAGTATGTGTATTCTTTTTGTAATGTGTTGTTATTTAATGAATTGAGTAATTGAATTAAAGCTGCTTCGTTTTTATAGCGTAGCGTATGCCAGTTGAAGGGTGGATAAGTTGCCGGGAATATTCCTATTTTTCCGCTCATAATGCAATCTCCTTCTGAGCCGCTTACTTTGGTTGAACCATAATATTCATTCACTCCATAAAAAGAGGTGTGTAGTTTTATGGGGCAGCATAATAGGTGGGCTGTTGAAAGGATGTGGGCATATTCTTCGCTTTTTATATAGGTGGTATAAAATGAGATTTTTACTGTGTTTGGAACGTCTTTTTGTAATTGATGTAGTTGCCTGATGATGGAGTTACTGTTGGGTTTGCCCAAAAAAATAATATGTAGCGGCGCCTGAGGCTGGAGTTTTTTTAGGGCGCTGAAAAGCAATGGCAGGTCTTTTCGAAGGGGCGAAATGTTGCCCGGGACAACAATTTTTAGGAGATGGTTATAGGTTAGGAGGCAGGGCTGTGAATAGGCGGGGTTTATGACTATTGTTTTTTCTGCCAGGGAAGGGTTTTGCTGCGTTAGGCTATGTTTTAGGGCGGGAGATAATACGCCAAAATGGGTGGCTTGAAGGATTGTTTTTCTGTTTTGTGCAATTTTTTCTTTGAGGTATAGTTTTAAGAAGTAAGCCGCTTTTTTTCGCTGGGAAATGAAGTTTTTTAGTTGCACTCCCCGAAATAGCAAACTAAAATTGAGGTTGTGCACCAGCACTAAGGAGGGTTTGTTAATGAAAATGGGTTTAAAGTCTTTGAAGTAACGGTGCAGGGTATTTACCACCACCGCATCGTAGTCTTGAATTTGGGTTGTAAGCTGCTCAAAGGAGTGCACCAGGGTAATGTGGGTTGGGGGAATGGATGCGATTTTATGGGTTACTTTTTGGGATAGGAAAAAATGAAATGTTATTGCTGGCATGTCTTTTAGAAGAACATACCATTGTTCTAACAGGGAGGTATGGGTTTCTAATTCAATAAAAGCGATGTTTTTCTTTTCCAAGGGGAATTTATTTTCTCATTTTACAAAAGTAATGAAATGAGATAATGTATTTTGGAGAAGGTAGCAATATGGGCACAGGGAACCAGCAGCAGGGTTTGGAGAGGGCTGGTTTAATTTTTACCTTCCTGGAGGAGTATTTTTTTTATCAGCGCAATTTGGCCTAAGTGGTAGTGGTTATGCTCAATGACGCCGCTAATATTCCGGTAGTAGTTGCCGTATTTATTCTCTGAAAAATCTTCCCAAAGCCTGTTTTCTGGTAATTGCTCCACTAAGCTGGCGAGGGTTTCTGCATCTGTCCAGGTTTTCTCCAGGAATGTTTCCCAATCTTCCTGTGACAGGATGGGCGGGGTTTCAAAGCTGTTTTCATCTTTGGCATTGATGGGTTCTTTGCGCAATACTCTTGTAACCGCCTGTACATAATAATTGGTATGGTAAACAAGAGTGGCAATTGTGTTGAAAGAATAAACGCTTGTGGTAGCTTGTTGCCAGGTTACATCTTTCAGGTTGTCCTTAAAATTAGAATACGTCCAGTTTCCTCCAACATAAACTTCTCGGAGGTGTTTTGCTAATTGACTTGTTATACTCATCGGGTTGGTTTTTGATTATTGTGTTTGTGGTTATAGGTTTCTTGCGGGCGGGTTTCACTTTTTGTTCCCGGCTGTTTTTTGCAGGTTTAGTAAAGTTTGTTCGGCATTTTTATTTTCAAGCGCTCGTACAGAAGCAGCGTTGATAATAATGTATTTTTCTATTTTATTGGTATCACTTCGCATTTCCACAATAATATATTTGGTTCTTTTTAGCTGAAATGAGCGTATGCGGCCAATCCTGTCAAAAGAATAAGAAACACGAGGTCGGAATGATTTTTTTAGAACTAATTTATTATTTATAATCCACGCATGAGATACATAGATGAATTGGTAGATGGTGAAGCCCATTACTATTACAAATGCCAGCAGGCTCACGAATATTCCTATATGAAATTCCTGGCTGGCAATAACAAATGCCAGGACGGGTATAAAGATAAGACACACCAATAAGCTGCCGTATAATGCTACAGGGGTGCGGTTTGATGAAAGTTTGGTTTCCGGTTGTGTATTCACTATAGCGGTAGTGAGGTTTTTAAATTACGTATATCTTTTTTACGGGGCGGTGAAATTATATATTTTAAAGGAAATTTGCAAAGATAGGAGCATCTTCCTCCCTCATACGCTGGTGCGGGTGTAGCGTGTAGGTGCTTGCGGGTGCGCTCGCGAGGCAGGGGCAAGCTGTTTTTTGAAAAGGGAGTGATTTTTATGAAGTGGAAGAAGCCGCCTGAAACAGTGTTTCAAACGGCTTCTTAGGGAATGTTCTTATAAAACAGGAATGGTTGGGTAAAGAGAAATTTAGGCTTTGTATATTTTTCCGGAGCCTATTACCTTGCTGTCTTCTTGCCGGGGAGCGCCTTTGTATATAACATCGCCCGAGCCGGTGATGCGGGTTTTAAGCATTTCTTTGCAAAATACCTGTGCTTTTCCGGAGCCTGCTATAGAAACGGTTACAGTATCGGCTTTCAGGTCAAAAGCGGCTATGTCGCCAGAGCCAGCTATATCTCCATTTAATTCATCTGCCTTTCCATCCAGTTGTATAATACCGGAACCGGCTATTTTTCCTTTTACAAGGGCTGCGGCTACGGTTACAATTATTTTGCCCGAGCCTGCCAGGTTGGCGGTAAATTTTTCTGTTTTAATGGGGTTTTTGCTTTGTATGTTGCCGGAGCCTGCCAGGGATATTTTAGAGAGGCTTTCAAAAGAGACCACTAAGCGTATCTGGCGGCTGGGTTTTAGCCGAATGCCTTCCTGGGCGCGTATTTTCAGTTTATCTCCTTCGGTTTCCGTTTCAATATAGGTCATGAGGTTTTCATCGGCCTCCACGGTAATCTTTCCTTCTTCGCCTAAAACCAATTCCACCTCAAAAGAACCGGCTACGCTAAGTTCGTCATAGTTGCCCACCGTGCGGGTTTCGGTAGTTATTTTCCCGTTTCCCCGTATGGTTTTTTCACCCCACCATTGGGCGTTAGCGGCGCCTGCGCAGAGGAAGGTAAGGCATAGTGCAGCGAGTGTTTTCATAGTATTGTTCATTTTTATTGGGTTATTGGTTTTTATAGAAGGTTACATTTCCGTATTCAGAGGCGATGGAGAGATTATTTTTACCAGATTTTCCATAATATCCCTTGTAGTATTTTTCATGGGAACCTTCTCTTTTTATATTGAATTGAAACGAATCATCATTCTTTAAACCAGCATAATTCAATTTAATATCAAAATCGAAAAAATAATCAGGATGGTAGCCAATTTTAATCCCTGTATAGTCGGATTGAATTCGCACATTACCGGCATCGGGCGCCAGTTTTTCTATTTTAATAGAACCATAATCAGAAGCTACGGTTACATCTCCATGTACTACCCCAAATGAAGCGGTAACATAATCCCCGTTTCCTTCAATAGTTTGGGCATTGTCAATAGAAATAGTTCCATAATCGCAGGAATAATGAATAGACCCTGCCTCTTTTATTTTAGATTGGGTATAATCTGCCGCTATGGTGAGGTGATCGGTTTTATTAACCTCAAAACCAGAATAATCAGCGCTTATTTTTCCGCTTTTTATAAAACCAATCGTAACTTTAGAGGTATAGTCAAACGACAACTCATTATTATCTGCTAACAACTCCCCGATGTCCAGCGTACCATAATCACAATCTATAACAGCCTTGCCGCCAATACGGTCTAAGTTAATACTCCCATAGTCATTGGTTAAATCTACCCTGTTGGAAAGAGGAACTTTAATAGTGTAGTTTATTTCCATGCTTACGGTGCTTTTATTGTTCCATCCCCAGTTCCAGCTTTTTCCTTTGTCAAACAGGGTTTTTGCACTTACCATACCGGCAGAAGATTCAAACGCCACATCAATCTCACCCAACCGTTTTTCCACTTTCTCCTCCCTGTCGCCATTCACCTTTATGGTTACTTCTATAACCACTTTGTTTTCATTCCACGAGTTCACATATAGGTTGCCATAACGGTTGGCCACTTTGAGCAAAGCATCGGGGCTTACAGTAAATTCCTTATTTATCTTCTTCTCTTTCGTGTATTTGCCCTTCCACCCGGGATGAGAGGCAGCAACTACTAAAGGAAGCGCAAACAAAAGCAGCGCCGTGTTAAATACTTTTCGTTTCATACGTATTAGTTTTTAATTGTTTAATGGATTGAATTTGTGTTAGCACTTCTTTTACCAGCTCAATCCTGGTTTGAAAATTCACTATCATGGCATAGAGTATCTGCTCGCTGTTCCCATTTTTCTGTAGGTCTTGCTGAAGCAGCTGGTAGGAGGTTTCTAATTTTTGAAGCTGTTCTAAGGCATCGTTTATAAGAGGCTGAGTATCTGGGGTAGGGTTGTGGGTTACCTTTTTCACCTCCTCTTCCAACAGCGCGGTAAAATAAACCTGCGCCTGCTGCATCTCAGGAGTCAGTTGGGTAACAGGCGGTTGCATTTTATAGAAGACAACAGCGCTTATACTTACTAAAATAGCTACTGAAGCAGCTATAGAAAAAAACCTTTGCCAAGAAGTGTGGTTATTATGATTAGGCTGATGAAGTTTTTCCAGGAAACGTTTTTCATGCCCTGGCTGGGGCTCTCCCATATCAAATTCACCCCGCAGCCGTTCAAATAAATTTTCTATACCGTTTTTCATACTATTATTTTTTTTACCTCAGAATTATTTCATCTCTTTATATACACGCCTCAGATAATTTTTTCCGTAGACTCTCTTTTGCCCGTGAGATAAGCGTTCTGCAACTCCCATAACTTATTCCCAGCATATTGGGCAGCTCATCATAATCATACCCCTCTATAAGGTGCAAGGTCAAAGAAACCCGGTAGCTGTCTTTTAGCTGCTTCATAGTTTCCCACACTTGCTGAGCCTTCAAGTGGGCAAACTCCTCATCAGTCTCAGTTTCGGGGATATCTTCAACCTTGTACAAAATATCTTCTAAGGAAATACCTTCCTTTCTTTTTTGTTTCCGATAGTAATAAATGCTCGTATTCACCACAATTTTTTTTAACCATGCTCCAAAAGCCACTCCTTTTTTAAAAGAAGAGAGCTTGGTAAAAGCCTTCAGGAACGACTCCTGCATTATATCTTCTGCCTCGGCGGGGTCTTTCACAATTCTCAGCGCTGTGTTATACATAGCTTTGTAATAGCGGTTATAAATTTCTAATTGCGCATAGTGTTTTCCCTCCCTGCAATCTTGGAGGAGTTGCTCTATATGTACGGTATCCTGGCTCAAAAAGTTACTCGTTTGCTATAAAGATACAAGGTATAGGGTTTTGTTACAGTTGAAACTATTTTTTTAAATAGTTCTCCTTAGAGGAAGATTTAAAAAGATGCGTAGCTTGGCATAACTATTGACTATATTTGAAGCCTTATTGCACAAGAGGGCTGGTGGGGACTATACGAGAGCGAAAAGTATGCGTAGGGCAATAGTAAATTAACAAGTAATGCCATTTTGTATGACAGAATGGCTGTGATATGTGAATATGAGTAATAGTATAATTGTAGGTTTTGACAGTTTGTCATTACAAAATTTAGATGAAGGAGCGGAATTAATTCCCCTGATGACTACAGAAGATGAAGAGCGTATTAGCAATGAAGCTCTTCCTGAAACCCTGCCGTTGTTACCTCTCAGGAATACCGTGCTATTCCCTGGCGTGGTCATTCCTATTACCGCAGGACGGGATAAATCTATAAAACTCATTAAAGATGCTAATAGCAATACCAAGCTCATAGGCGTCATTTCTCAAAAAAACCAGGAAGTAGAAGACCCTGCGGCAAAAGATTTAAACCGCATTGGCACGCTGGCCCGCATATTGCGCGTGCTGCAAATGCCAGATGGCAGTACCACCATTATTATACAGGGAAAAAAACGATTTAAGATTGATAAGATAATTACATCAAATCCCTATTTTACAGCTACCGTAAAAGAACTGCCAGAAACCAGGCCCGATGCGTCTAACCAGGAATTTATCGCTATTATTGATTCTATAAAAGAACTGGCTTTACAAATTATACGCGATCACCCCAATATCCCTTCCGAAGCCGCTTTTGCCATTAAAAATATTGAGAGCTCTTCTTTCCTCATCAATTTTATATCTTCTAATATGGAATTGGGGATAAAGGAAAAACAGGATTTGCTGGAGATGAACGATTTAAAAGAACGAGCGTTGGCCATCCTGGGCTATATGGATGTGGAATTGCAGCGGCTGGCGTTGCGAAACGATATTCAATCTAAGGTAAGGCAAGATATGGACCAACAGCAACGAGAGTATTTCTTGCACCAGCAGATGAAAACCATCCAGGAAGAATTGGGCGAGTTTTCGTATGAGGAAGAAGTAGAGGAAATGCGCCAACGGGCTAAAAAGAAAAAATGGGAATCTAAAGTGGCAGCCTATTTTGAAAAGGAACTGCTGAAAATGCAACGCATGAGCCCACAGATGCCAGAATATGCCATACAGCGAAATTACCTGGAATTGCTGCTCGATTTGCCATGGAACCACTATTCTAAAGATAAATTCAACCTCAAACAAGCCCAGCGCATTTTAGATCGCGACCAGTATGGCATGGAAGACGTGAAACGGAGAATTGTAGAATACCTGGCCGTTCTAAAATTGAGGGGCGATATGAAATCGCCTATCTTGTGTCTTTACGGCCCCCCGGGGGTAGGCAAAACCTCTCTTGGAAAATCTATTGCAGAAGCCCTTGGCAGAAAATACGTGCGCATGTCGCTCGGAGGCCTGCGCGACGAAGCCGAAATTCGCGGCCATCGCAAAACCTACATCGGCGCCATGCCCGGGCGCATTGTACAATCCATCAAGAAAGCAACAACCTCTAACCCCGTATTTGTGTTAGATGAAATAGATAAGCTCTCTGTTTCTGCTACCGGTGACCCTTCTTCTGCCCTTTTAGAGGTCTTAGACCCTGAACAAAATAACGATTTCCACGACAATTTCCTCGAAATAGGCTACGACCTTTCCCGCGTACTGTTCGTAGCCACCGCAAACAGCCTCTCATCCATTCAGCCCGCCCTTAAAGACCGAATGGAAATCATCAATGTAACCGGGTACACCATAGAAGAAAAGGTAGAAATCGCTAAGCGCCATTTATTGCCTAAACAACTAAAAGAACACGGGCTTTCTAAAAAGCATGTTCAAATGGGGAAGCGCGAATTAGAAAGAGTTATAGAACGATATACCCACGAATCGGGAGTGCGGGGATTAGAAAAACAGTTAGCCAAAATAGTGCGCTACATCGCCAAATCGGTAGCTATGGAAGAACCCTATCAATCTAAAGTTACGCCAGAGGAAATAGAGAAAATTTTGGGTGCCCCTCAAGTAGAACGCTCTGTATATGAAAGCAATGAAGTGGCTGGCGTGGTAATAGGGCTGGCATGGACAAGTGTAGGCGGCGATATTCTCTTTATAGAATCTGCCCTTTCAAAAGGCAAAGGAACCCTCACCATTACCGGCAACCTGGGGCAGGTAATGAAAGAATCTGCTACCATTGCTCTCGAATACATTAAATCTAATGCCGAGCAGTGGAACATAGACCCCGCCATTTTTGAAAACTACAATGCTCACATTCACGTTCCCGAAGGCGCCACCCCAAAAGATGGCCCCAGTGCCGGTATCACCATGTTCACCTCCCTGGTATCTCTCTTTACCCAGCGAAAGGTGAAAAAACGACTGGCAATGACCGGCGAGATTACCCTTCGCGGTAAAGTACTGCCTGTAGGAGGTATAAAAGAGAAAATATTAGCCGCCAAACGGGCGAAAATTAAAGAAATAATCCTTTGCGAAGACAACCGCAAGGATATAGCCGAAATAAAACCCCATTATGTAGAAGGCATTACCTTTCATTATGTAAAAGAAATGAGAGAGGTAATTGCACTGGCGCTCACTGAGGAAATGGTTAAAAACCCTAAGAAATTCTAATTCATACCCTTAAATGATTAGGCGGGATAGTTCCTTCAATTTAAACAGGAATTTAAAACAGGTATCCCCACTTTTTGTATCTTCGCCCAATCATACAAAATAAGTATATACGAGAATTTTTTCCGGCAAATCTTTAAACCTTTTATGAGCGCACCTAAAAACCGGTTGTATTACGGGGATAACTTAGACGTCTTGCGCGCGCACGTACAAGACGAAACTGTGGACTTGTGCTATATAGACCCGCCTTTTAATTCTAAACGCAATTATAACCAACTATATAATAATGTTGGCAAAGAAGACAAAGCCCAGGCTCAGGCCTTTGTAGATACATGGACGTGGAATCAAGCGGCCAATGAAGGCTTAGAAGAAATAACCAGCAACCGCAACGGACTCTATACCACACAAAGCATCTACCTTATTATTGGGCTTGAAAAAGTGTTGGGAAAAGGCAGTTTATTAGCCTATTTAGTAAGCATCACCCAACGAATGGCTGAAATTTACCGGGCGCTAAAGCCCACCGGCTCTTTTTACCTGCATTGCGACCCTACCGCCAGCCATTATTTGAAATTGGTTTTAGATTGTATGTTTTTGCCCAGGGGGGGTGAATTTTTAAACGAAATTACATGGAAACGCTACGCCGTTCACAGCCTTTCTAAAAAACGATATGACGCCATTTCAGATATTATCTTTTTTTATTCCAAATCAACTGAGTATCGCTTTAATGCACAGTATGAAGCGATGACTAAAGAAGAACTAAACAAAAGATTTCCCTATCTCGAAAAAGAAACTGGAAGACACTATCAACATGTGGCTTTAGAGCAAAGCGCAAATAAACAAAGCGCAGGCGAAGTTCGCTTCATAAAAGGACAAAAAGTTAGTAGTGAATTGGGCTGGCGCTGGACTCAGGCGACTTTTGACGAACGACTTGCCAAGAATCCATACCTGATATACTGGACGGAAACCGGCAAGCCTCGTTACAAAATTTATGCAGATGAATATGAGGGAAAACCGGTTAGCAATATTTGGACAGATATACCCTACTTGTCGGCGGGGGATAAAGAACGACTCGGTTACCCCACTCAAAAACCAGAAGCCCTGTTGGAACGAATCATTAAAGCCAGTTCCCGGGAAGGCGACACCGTATTAGATTGTTATTGTGGTTGCGGCACCACCATTGCAGTGGCAGAGCGATTGAAAAGAAACTGGATAGGAGTAGATATTACCTACCAATCTATTTCCCTAATCTTAAAAAGATTAGAAGACTCTTTCGGCACCGATTTTTCTAACGAGGTAGCCCATAAAGACACCAAAAAACCCGCCAGGGAGCCTCGGGTTGTGCTTTCCGGCGTGCCGCAAGACTTTGAGAGTGCAGTAGCCTTAGCTCACCGTCAAGACGACCGGGTGCGAAAAGAATTTGAAAAATGGGTGGTTTTAACCTATTCTAATAACCGGGCGGTTATAAATGATAAAAAAGGAGGCGACGGTGGCATTGACGGAACCGCCTTTATGCTGGATGGCGATGCGGCGAACAAACCAGAATTTAAAGAAGTTATCTTTTCCGTAAAATCTAATAAAACCCTTTCACCGGCGGTTATCCGCGATTTGTTTGGCACCATTGAAAGAGAAAAAGCCGCTATGGGCTATCTGATCACCCTTTATCCTATGCCCAACCTGGTAAAAGAAGCAGAAAAATATGGAACTTACAATAACAAACTTTTCGGGCATAGCTATCCTAAAATACAGGTAATCAGCATTCAGCAAATTCTCAACGGAGAGAGAATGCACCTGCCCGCCAGTGTGGAGGTTTTGAAAAAAGCGGAGCGAAAAGTTCGGGAAACAATTACAAAAAATCTTTTTAACCAGGAAGATGCAGAATGAGCGCTTCAATAAGATGAGCTAACGGGAAGGAGCCCGTGAAAAAACCTAAAATGCCATGATAAAAGAAAACCGCTACATAGTTCACGATACGGCTATTGAATATACCTTTTACAACCTGTTTTTTAGCTCCCTGCACCAGGAAAAAAGCGTGCCCGTAAACCGCATAAACGCCATAGACCTTTCTACATCCCCTCATTCCCTGATAATTGATAGCCGCGAGGTAATTTTTTTAAATCACACCGACACAAACTCATTAGAAAAATTTGCTGCCCGCCACAACCTCCCCCAGTCCACCCATTTTGATACCTGGGCTATTTTAACAAGAGACTACCTGGATACTCAGTTAGATGAAAAAACCCTACGGGAACAAGATGAGAAAATAAAAACCGCAGGGATAGGTGAAAAAGAATACCGGAAAATAACCCACTCCCTGTATTTCACCCTTTCCGGCAGCTTAGAATGGAACTACCTGGGGCTTTGGGATGTATTGGCTATGAAACAACACAGAAACCCCTTTTACCGATGGCATGGACGAAAATATTATTGGAAAGTGATGGAAATTGCTCTCAGAGGCAGTGAGTACCAACACAAAGCGAGGTAATAAAATAAAAGCAAACTGCTAACCAGTAACAGCGCTCCCGAAAAAATCAATTCCCCTTCCCGATAACATAGTTAACGCTTACCGTAGCCAGCTCAGAATCAGGGAATTTAGAAAAATATCGCTCATCGCTTGTAAGCCCGGCTTCTTCCAGCACCTTTAAAAAAGAATTTAGCTCCAAAATATATTGGTCAGAAAACCCATGCGTGGCATCGTATGCGGTAGCCGCTGTTTTTCCCAGATTTTTGCAGGCAATAGCAGGGTTCAGCGTGTGCAATTCAATCACAATCAGCCCAAAAGTAGAAATATGAGGCGCCCATTTTATAAAATGGTCTTTCAAATTACGCTCCACCTCATCTGGCGAAAGCAACCTGCCCCGGTAAGCGAAAGCCCCGGTAGAAGAACTGGGAGCGTTTAAAACAGAACGGGGCTCTTCCCAAATGCGATTATGGTCTAAAAACGTCCGCACCGAGAGCAAATCCTTTAACTCCAACCCATAATTCTTGAGCAAATCATTTTGAAGCTGGTCTGGATTGCTCACATCGCCCCAAACCACCTTCGCCCATATATCCGCCTGGATTAGATGACTCCGCGTAACCTTTAAGGCCGTTTTGTTAAAATCTGCCCCGATGAGAAACAAAGGATACTCATCTAAATGCCTCCCCCGGAGCGTATTTTTCTCAATCAACTCATAGAGATGAATAAGAAAAGCCCCGTTTCCGCAACCCATATCGGCAATACCCTTGGGTTGGTCTTCCAGGGGCTGGTTAAAAAGATGAATAACAATCTCATCTATTTTTTTAAAATAAGAAGAATGCGCCCCGCCGCTTCCCCACACATTCATTTCCCTGTCCACATGCCGTTCCGGCAAACTCGCATCCACATTCCAAAGCCGGTTAGCATCCCCAAATAAAAGCTCCCCGATGTGAGCAAACATAGGCAGGTATGATACCGTTACCCCGTATGAGGTGGCCTTTTTCGCAAAAAATAACCCCTTATCATTAAACGCATAATGCCCATTTTGCTTAGTAAACCAGCCCAGGTAGGTGAGAAAATCTAAAATTACCTCAAAACGCTCAGGATGTTCATGGTACTCATCGGCGCTAAAAGAAGCCTCCATAAAATAGTTGTGAAACATGCCCCCCATTCCCAGATGCACGGCAATGCGCCCCACCAGGCACCCTTCAATATGCTTTAAAAACTGGTATTCTAAACTACTCTTATGCTCCGCATCTCGTTTATCAATACCATAATACTTAATATAGCTCCTGAAAATCTTTTCCATCGTATTCAACTCCTCTAACTTTATATCCTTCTGCTGGTGAGGCTGAGAAAACTCCAGCAACTCCACCACATCTTTATAAAGAGGAATAAGAGAAAAAGCCCGCCCGCTTTCCTTATTTATAGCCACCTCCACCATTCCCTTGCGCACCGCATATTCTATCCAGCCCTGTGAAGCCATGGCCCGCAACGCCACATGCAGGTAACCCGTGTTCGCTTTAAAAATTTCCGCCAACTGCTCAAGACTCGCCCGCTTATTTTCTAAAAGATAATTGGTAACCCCGTTTTTCCAAAGGCAATAGGCTATTGGCGCCATTACCAAGCCGTCCAGGTGCCTAAATAAATCGTCCCGGAACATTCCTTTCTGTTCCCTTCCTGCCGTGCTATAACTTCGTTTTTCTTGCAAAACCTCCATACTACCTATAATTAAAGTAATTTCACCATTATTGCGTTGATTTTACAGCCGGCTTGTTTTTTGAAAATCAGCTGCTAGCCAGCCAACACAATTATTAAAAGGGGCAAGTTACAGAAATTTTTTGGTTTATTGCCAATTATAACAAGTAACATCTTGTAAAAATGAATTATAACAAGGCAATTTGCCTCACATTACAATCTTATTTAAGTAACTGTATCTTGTTAATTGAGAGGGGAAACTTCAAATGCTTTTTACTCACTGTGCATAAACCGCTGTTTGCCAAGCAAAGCCTCTTCCATTTCCACGTGGTCAACATCCGGTACACAACAGTCCACCGGGCAAACCGCCGCACATTGCGGCTCCTCGTGAAAACCCTTACACTCCGTGCACTTATCGGGAACAATGTAGTAAATAGCTTCATTTACGGGCGGTTGCAACGCATCGGCATCCGCCGCCCTGCCGTTTGACAGCACCACCTTCCCTTTTAGGGAAGTGCCATCGCTGTAGCGCCAGCTATCGCCCCCTTCGTAAATGGCATTGTTGGGGCATTCCGGCTCGCACGCTCCGCAGTTGATACATTCATCAGTTATAATAATCGCCATAGCCTTTTCCCCCTCAATTCGTTATTTTTGTTGCAAAAATACGGCAAAGCCCGCTTTTACGCAAACCACATGTCCTCATTCAATAGTTTACCGGAAAGTTTTGTAATGCTCGGCGATTTTTTACGGGCTTTTCCCGACCCGGAAAACAAACCGCCGGCTTACCGGCCGTTCTTTGAAGCGGCAGATGCAGCCGTAACAAAAGCGCAACAGCACAACGGCTGGTTTACCCGCGGGCAGGTGGAATACGCCCTTGCGCAATGGGCGCGCCTGCTCACGCGCGAGCACCTGAGCGCATGGCTCAGCCGCTATTCGCTCCCCGCCCAATCGCCCAGGCGGGTAGCTATTGTTATGGCGGGCAACATCCCGTTGGTGGGGTTTCACGATTTTTTGTGCGTGTTGCTTAGCGGTCATTCCGTTATCGTAAAATGCGCCTCCAACGACACCCACCTCCTTCCCTTCTTAACGGATTTTTTAGAAACTGTATATCCTCCTTTAAAAGAGAAAATAACGTTTACGCGGGAAAAACTTCCTCCTTTCGATGCGGTTATCGCTACGGGTAGCGACAACACGGCGCGCTATTTTGAATATTATTTTAGAGGTAAACCGCATATTATCCGCAAAAACCGCAATTCGGTGGCGGTTTTAACTGGCAAAGAAACCCCCGCCCAGTTGCAAGCCCTTGGCGAAGATATATTCCGGTATTTTGGCTTAGGCTGTCGCAGCGTTTCTAAGGTGTTTGTACCAGGAGGGTATGATTTTTCGGGATTGTTCAATGCCTTGCAGCCCTACCAGGAACTTCTTACCCATACCAAATACGCTCATAATTATGACTACAACAAAGCGGTTTATTTAATGAGCGCCTTCCCGTTTTTAGATACGGGTTTTTTATTGCTGAAGGAAGATGAAGGCTATGCCTCGCCCATTGCCACGCTTTTTTATGAATATTATCATTCGCCGGAAGAGTTGCGGGAAAAAATAACGGCCAATGTGCATCGGCTTCAATGCGTAGTAGCCCAAGGGTTTTGGGAAGGCGAAGTAGCTTTTGGGCAAACCCAGCAGCCGCCGTTGTGGGAGTATGCCGATGGGGTGGATGTGGTTGATTTCTTGTTAAAAATCTAACAAAATATTTACATTTACACTATCGTTCATTCAACCGAAAATCAGCACCTTTGCAGTGGAAAACATCCATCATCTATTTAAAAAATGAAAAAGCACAATTTTAGCCCTGGCCCCTGCATCCTCCCTCGCGAAGTTATTGAGCAATCGGCGGCAAGCCTTCTCAATTTTAACAATTCCGGGCTATCGCTCATAGAAATATCCCACCGCAGCAAGGATTTTGTAGCGGTTATGGAGGAAGCGCGTGCGCTGGCGCTGGAATTGTTAGGATTACAAGGCAAAGGCTACCAGGCGCTCTTTTTGCAGGGCGGTGCCAGCCTGCAATTCCTCATGCTGCCCTATAACCTGCTGCGCACCAAAGCGGCTTACCTGAATACGGGTACCTGGGCGGCGGGCGCCATAAAAGAGGCGCGGCTGGTTGGCGAAACGGTGGAGGTTGCTTCTTCCAAGCCCTCCAATTATACGTATATCCCGAAAGACTATACCATTCCTGCCGATGCGGATTATTTTCACTGCACGTCTAACAACACCATTTTTGGTACGCAGATGAAAACCTTCCCGGAAAGCCCCATCCCGGTGGTGTGCGATATGAGTTCGGATATTTTTTCGCGCCAGCTCGATTTTTCGCGCTTCGATCTCATCTATGCGGGCGCTCAGAAGAATATGGGACCTGCCGGCGCTACGCTGGTGGTGGTAAAAGAATCTATCCTCGGCAAGGTAAACCGCAACATCCCGGCTATGTTAGATTACAAGCTGCATATTGAAAAGGAAAGTATGTTCAATACCCCGCCGGTTTTTGCAGTGTATGTGTCGCTCCTTACCCTGCAATGGCTCAAAAAAATAGGGGGCATTGCCGCCATTGAGAAAATAAACGACCAAAAGGCGGCGCTTCTCTATGGGGAAATAGACCGCAATCCCTTATTTAAGGGATATGTGGCGGTGGAAGACCGTTCTTGTATGAATGCTACGTTCAACTTAGTTGACGAATCGCTCACGGCTACATTTGACGGGCTTTGGAAACAAGCAGGCATCAATGGGCTTAGCGGGCACCGCAGCGTGGGCGGCTACCGCGCCTCTATGTACAATGCGCTCCCGTTGGAGAGTGTGCAGGTGCTGGTAGCGGCGATGCGGGAGTTGGAGCGAAGAGGGTAGGAACGTAACCAATTAAAAAATTTATAGTTAAAATAGATTAAACTGATATAGGAAAATTTTCACAAAAACCCATGAAAATAGCAGCCAACGACGGAATTTCTAAAAGCGGCGCACAAGCGCTCGAAAAAAATGGATTTCAAGTACTCACCACCAAAGTAGCTCAGGAACAACTAAACAGCTACCTCAACGAGCATCAAATAGATGTGCTCCTGGTGCGCAGCGCCACGCAGGTGCGCAAAGATTTGATAGACGCCTGCCCTTCCCTGAAAATAATAGGGCGCGGCGGCGTGGGTATGGATAATATCGATGCCGATTACGCCCGTTCCAAAGGAATACACGTTATCAGCACCCCTGCCTCTTCTTCCGTTTCGGTAGCCGAGTTGGTATTCGCCCATTTATTTTCCGGTGTGCGGTTTTTGCATGATGCCAACCGGCAGATGCCCTTGGAGGGCGATACCCACTTTAATCAACTTAAAAAAGCATATTCCAACGGGGTGGAGCTACGGGGAAAAACCCTGGGAATTATTGGTTTTGGAAGGATTGGCCGGGAAGTAGCCAAAATTGCCCTTGGCATGGGAATGAAGGTGCTGGCTGCGGACAGGCAGGAAGGCGATGCGGAGGTAGAGTTGGCGTTTATGAATGGGAAAACCCTGAAAATTTCTGTCCCCATTCAATCTCTTGAAAGCGTTCTTGCCCAAGCCGATTTTGTTACGCTCCACGTCCCCGCCCAGGAGAAATGCCTGCTCGGCGCCAACGAACTGGAGCGGATGAAAACCGGGGCAGGAATCGTTAACACAGCGCGGGGCGGCCTCATAGACGAGGGCGCGCTTGTAGATGCTTTGAACCGGGGAAAACTCTCTTTTGCCGGCTTAGATGTGTTTGAAAATGAACCTACCCCCAGTATAAAAGTGCTTATGCACCCTAAAATTTCCTTAACTCCCCACATTGGCGCTGCCACCATAGAGGCGCAGGACAGGATTGGGGAGGAATTGGCGCAGCAAATTATACAGTTGCTAAAACCCGCTTCTGTATAAAACGTTAGCGATTTTCTATTGCTTTTTAGGAAAAATAGTTGTACCTTACTCCCTTAAAAATATCTTACACTATGAAAACCTTGCTCGTTAGTATCGGCTTCGCTGCCTGCTTATATAGCTGTTCGGCCCCTAAAACCACTGTTTCCGATAAAGAAAAAGAAGCGTTCACCAAAACCGGCGATGAAAAAGTTACCATAAAAAATGATACCTTAGAATACGAAATAACCATCATAGACCCCGGTTTCTATTTTTGGCTCCAGAGCATCGCCCGCCCGCGAGGCTATTACTCCCAGTCGTTTTTGGAAAATCGTAACCGCATTTATGTAATCAACTGGAACCAGCGGGCGCTGCAACCCACGTTGTACAATTCAGACCTGTATATGTTTCCTATTGATTACGACCCCACTATTGATTACGGCTATGAGGTAAATTATCAACTGTACAATTATTTTATCTATTTTCAGCGGAAATACAACCAAAAGTTAGGGCCTTTTGTCCCGAGAATTTAAGCGGGTTTGGGGAACAATATTATATATGCACGCTAAAGAAAGACAATGGGTTATATGGTGGGTAGTGTGCACAAAAAAACACTTTTCCACATCAATTATATATAATTGATGGGAAATGGTTTGTAACATAAAATTATTTTTTCGGGATGTATAGAGTGTATTTTTCTAACGCAGCTTTTATAATGCTCACCGCTTTCACCAGGTCTGCCTCCTTTAACACGTATGCAATACGCACCTGGTTGCGCCCTACTCCGGGGGAGCTATAAAAGCCACCGGCTGGCGCCAGCATCACCGTTTCCCCGTTCAGCTCAAATTTTTCCAACAGCCACCGTGCAAAATCATCTGCATCGTTCACCGGCAATTCGGCCACACAATAGAACGCTCCCTTGGGAGTGGCCACCTTAAGCCCTTTAATTTTTTTCAGTTCTGCTACCAGCGTGTTTCTTCTGGAGGTGTATTCTTGTATAACCTCTTCAAAATATGAAGCTGGTGTATCTAATGCTGCCTCGCTGGCTATTTGGGCGTAGGTGGGAGGGGAGAGACGAGCCTGGGCGAATTTTAACGCCGTAGCAATGACGTCTTTATTTTTAGAAACCAAAAAACCTATTCGCGCCCCGCACATACTATACCGTTTGGAAACCGAATCAATCATAATGGCATACTGGGCTATGCCGGCATCCTGCATAACAGATATATGGGTAGCGCCATCATATACAAATTCGCGATACACCTCATCGGCGATTAAAAAAATATCGTGTTTTTTAACTAATTGCGCTAATTTTTCCAATTCCTCCCGCGTGTACAGGTAGCCGGTTGGGTTTCCGGGATTACAAATAAGAATTGCCTTTGTGCGCGGCGTAATGCGTTCTTCAAAAGCCTCTACAGGAGGGAGTGCAAAATTTTCGTCAATCGTAGAAACAACAGGAACAATGGTTACCCCTGAAGCGGTAGCAAAACCATTATAGTTGGCATAAAAAGGCTCCGGGATAATAATTTCATCGCCCGGGTCGGCAACGCTTCCCATGGCAAAGAGAAGGGCTTCGCTGCCCCCGGTAGTAACAATTATATCAGAGGCGGTTACTGCAATGCCGTGTTGCTGGTAGTAAGCGGCTATTTTAGTGCGGTAGGCTTCTGAGCCCTCGCTGCGGCTATATTCCAGCACGTCAATAGTATTGTTTTTCACGGCGCTTACTGCCACCTGGGGTGTTTTAATATCTGGTTGCCCTATATTGAGGTGATATACCTTAACTCCTCTTTTTTTGGCAGCTTCTGAATAGGGCACCAATTTTCGGATAGGCGACTCGGGCATGTTTTTTCCTTTGCGGGATATAGATGGCATAGGGATATTTTTTTTGAATTGTGCAAAGTTGCAAAATATATTCCATACAGTTAGTTTTTGTTGTGATATGGTTATACGTTAAATAATGTTAAAGAATACCCCGTGAATATCCCAAATTTCTACTTTTATAAAAATTCGGTTTTTTTTAAGTGTCTTGAACTATAGGATTATATATTTTGCAATTTTATTTTTCACCTTGTTATATGGCGGTTTTTCCTATTCTCAAGGATTTTCTTTTGTGAAAGGAAAAAACAGCGAAACCCTATCCTTTAAATTCATAAACAACCTCATTATCATCCCCGTAGAAGTTAATGGTGCAGAACTTTCTTTTGTGTTAGATAGCGGGGTAAGCAAACCCATCTTATTCAATTTGATGGATATGGACTCGGTGGAAATAAAAAATGTAGAGGAATTCTATATTAAAGGATTGGGAGAAGGCGACCCTATACATGCCTTTAAATCTACCGGTAACCAATTCAAAATAAAACACAGCATTTTTAACAACCAACAGGATTTGTATGTGGTTTTAGATGAAAATATAAACTTTTCTCCTCGTTTAGGATTTCCCGTTCACGGCATTATAGGCTACGATTTGTTTCGGGATTTTGTGATAGGGATTGATTATAGCAACAAGCGGCTACGATTCTATGACCCTGCCTCGTATTCAAATAAAAAATGCAAAAAATGCCAGCAATTTCCCATAGAAATAATACAAAGTAAGGCTTATATAAATGCCAGCGTAGCTATGGAAGGGCAAGACACCATCCCGGTAAAGCTCCTTATAGATTCGGGTAGTAGCGATGCGTTGTGGCTTTTTGAATCTCCCGAAGACAACATACGGGTTCCTGAGAAGTATTTTGAAGATTTTTTGGGGAGAGGCCTTTCGGGTAGTATTTATGGACATCGGTCGAGGGTACAAAAACTACAGATGGGAAAATTTTCTCTGCCCGACACCAAAGTGGCTTTTCCCAACGCTTCTTCCATGAAACATCTCAAAGAGATGAAAGACCGCAATGGTAGTATAGGCGCCGAAATTTTAAAACGCTTCAATGTAGTGGTAGATTATCCGAATCGTAGAGTTACTCTCAGGAAAAATAAACATTTCAGCGAGCCCTTCAATTATAATATGAGCGGTATTGAGCTGCAACACAATGGAATACGCTTTGTAAAAGAATTAGAATCTAATTTTAATGGCGTTGCCAAAGACAGGGACGATGTAACGGGAGGGATAAAAATACTCCTGGAAGAGCGCTATAAAATAAGCCTGCACCCCGCCCTGGAAATAGTGGAAATACGGGAAGGAAGCCCTGCAGCCCTTGCCGGTGTGCAGAAAGGCGATATAGTGATAGCCATAAACAGCAAACAAATCTATCAATATTCATTACAAGAAGTTTCTGAAATGCTGAATGAGAAAGAGGGTAAAAAAATTCGCCTTACGGTGGACAGAAATGGGGCAAACCTTACCTTTTCATTTGAGCTAAAAAAGCTGCTATAAAACCATAGCAGCCATATACTTACAAGGAGGCGATTGGCAACCTATTTCCTGTTTTAAATAAATATTGCTTAGAGTTAGGAAAGTAGTTATCTTAGATAAGATTTAAGAAAATGAAAACCAAAGAAGATAGCTCTGCGGAATAAATTCAATTACCTTTGTAAAATAACATGGTGAAAGCCAAATGTAAATAAAGACCTATTTTCGCCCTACCGTATCATGGAAGAACGCGTTATCTTAGTAAACGAGAAAGATGAACCCATAGGCACTATGCCCAAATTAGAAGCCCATCAGAAAGGCTTACTTCACAGAGCGTTTTCTATTTTTATACGTAATGATGCCGGCGAGTTGCTCCTCCAGCAACGGGCCGCTCATAAATACCATTCCCCCGGCTTATGGACCAATACCTGTTGCAGTCACCAGCGGGAAAACGAAACCACTGGGCAGGCTGCTAAACGTCGCCTCCGCGAAGAAATGGGCATAGAAACAGAATTAGAAGAACTTTTTTCTTTCCGCTACAAAGCCTCTTTTGAAAATGGACTTACCGAACACGAGTACGACCATGTTTTGCTGGGCGTCTATAATGGAATCCCTGCTATAAACCTCCACGAAGTAGCCGCCTGGAAATGGATGCCTTTAGAGGAAGTGAAAAAAGCCATCCAACAACAACCCGAGCGATACACTATTTGGTTTGTTCTTATCTTTGACCGGTTTTATCAACACATGAGCCAACAATTCAAGTAATGAAGGTAACGGTAAGCAGAAAGGCACATTTTAACGCCGCCCATCGGTTATACTGCCCCGATTGGGACGATGCTACTAACGAAACAGTTTTTGGAAAATGCAGTAACCCTCATTTTCATGGCCATAATTATGAACTTATTGTGAGTGTAACCGGGGAAATAGACCCTGAAACCGGGTATGTAATAGATATAAAAACCCTGAAAGACCTTATTTATACCCATATAGAAACTGCTTTTGACCATAAAAACCTCAATATAGAGGTCCCGGAATTTAAAAACCTAAACCCCACCGCAGAAAACATTGTTGTGGTGATATGGAATCGCCTGCGACCTTACCTTACAAAAAACCTTCGCTTAGAAGTAGTTTTATATGAGACCCCTCGTAATTTTGTTACTTATAGCGGAAAAGAATGAACCTCTACCCCTTACAATTTCATCCTATATATAAAGAACGCATTTGGGGCGGAAATAAACTACGTGAAGTTCTTGGCAAAAACACCCCCGGCGGCGACATAGGGGAGAGCTGGGAAATAAGCGCCGTGCCCGGTAACTACTCTATTGTTTCTAATGGGACTCTTGCGGGAAAATCTCTCCAGCAACTTATAATTGAATACGGGGAGCAGCTTCTCGGGAAAAAGAATTACCACAAATTTGGCCTATCCTTTCCCATCCTCATAAAATTTATAGACGCCCGCCAAGACCTGTCCGTTCAACTCCATCCCAATGACCGGCTGGCGCAGGAACGCCACCAGTGCTGCGGGAAAACCGAAATGTGGTACATTTTGCAGGCAGATGAAGCCTCTCGCCTCATTATAGGGTTTGCGAGAGATATAACCAAAGAAGAATATAAACATCACTTAGAAACCAATACTCTCCCCGAAATCCTCAATTATGAAACGGTAGCCCAGGGAGATGCCTTTTTCATAAACCCTGGAAAAATACACGCCATAGGCGCCGGCATACTACTGGCAGAAATTCAGCAAACTTCTGATATTACCTATCGTGTGTATGATTATAATCGCACCGATAAAGACGGTAAGCCCCGCGAATTGCATACCCAACTGGCATGGGAGGCAATGGACTATACCCGGCACCATGATTATAAACTATCTTATAAAAAGAAGACCAATGTCCCCAACCTTCTGGCGCAATGCCCCTACTTTACTACTGCCTATCTTTCTCTTGCCGGTAGGCTCACACAAACGCTTGCAGAACGAGACAGTTTCACCATTTATATTTGTGTAGAAGGGCAGGCTACTGTGACTACTGCCGATACCGCAGAAACCATTCGGAAAGGAGAAACCCTTTTGCTCCCCGCCTCTATAGAACAGGTAATGCTAACTGCTGAAAAAGCATCGCTGCTGGAGGTCTATATCTGATTTTTCTTATTTAGAGGAGTGTTGAACGACTAAAATCGCCTGTGCGATTTCAAGGATAGTATAGTTCTCATTCTTTTTCTCAAACTGGAGATACTGTAACTTTTTACAACCCATTGCATCTCTTACAACATTACAAATTCATCTTTTAACGTATTTTTGGCATACTTTTTTACATACTTACAGAAATTTGCACCATGCAGCGTATCTATATACCCATACTATTTCTTCTTTTGTTGGTAAAAACCGGCGTTGCCCAACGCACACACCCCGCTCTCCCGGTTGGTGAAGACACCAAACGGCAAGAGTGGATAGCTACCCAATATAGCCGTATGTCTCTTAGGGAAAAAATAGGGCAACTTTTTATGGTGGACGTTTTTTCAGAAAAAGATACCGCTCATACCAATGCGGTAAAAAAACTAATAGCAAACTACCAGGTAGGCGGGCTTATTTTTTCTAAAGGTGGACCCGTGAGGCAGGCAACCCTCACCAACGAATGCCAGAAACTATCTAAAACCCCTCTCCTCATTGCAATGGACGCAGAATGGGGGCTGGCGATGCGGTTAGATTCTACCTTTGCGTATCCCTGGAATATGACGCTGGGCGCCGTGGAAGACCCATCCCTTATTGAAAAAGTGGGCTTTCGTATAGGGGCACACCTAAAACGTATGGGCGTACACCTTAATTTCGCTCCTGATGTGGACATTAATACCAACCCGAAAAACCCCATCATTGGCAACCGCGCCTTTGGCGAAGATAGGGAAAACGTTACCCAAAAAGCGCTGGCATTCACCCGGGGCATGCAGAAAGCTGGTGTACTGGCTTGTGCCAAACATTTTCCCGGCCATGGCGATACGGAAACAGATTCGCATAAAGCGCTTCCAACCATAGCTTTTTCTAAAGAGCGAATAGACAGCGTGGAACTCTACCCATACAGAGAACTCATTAAAGAAAAAATAGCTTCTGTAATGGTAGGGCACCTCAACGTTCCCAGCCTGGAAAATCGCGAAAGTTATCCATCTTCCCTTTCAGAACCCATTATAACGCATCTCTTAAAAGAACAAATGGGGTATGGGGGGCTCATTATCACCGATGCACTGAATATGAAAGGCGTATCGGGCTATACTACTCCCGGAGAAGTAGATCTTGCCGCTTTTTTAGCAGGGAACGATATGCTCCTCATGTCAGAAGACGTTCCCAAAGCCATAGAAAAACTCGAAGAAGCGTATCGTGCAAACACCGTTACCGAAGAACGCCTCGCCTATTCTGTAAAAAAAATCCTGGAAACTAAATACAACGCCGGGCTCTATAAATACCAGCCGGTGCCACTGAAAAACCTTGCAGAGGACTTACATACCCTGGAAGATGATTTACTCTATGACGAAATTGCAGAAAATGCCATTACGCTTATAAAAAATGAAGATGCTATTTTGCCTGTTAAAACTCTCGAAGATAAAAAAATTGCATACATACACATGGGAGATGCCGAGGGCAGCTACTTTTTGCAGGCTCTGCAAAAATATGCCCCGGTTGATGAGATACATGCCTCTATGTTAGATGAACTTCTAACAAAGTTAGATGCGTATAACCTGGTAATTATAGGCTTGCACCGTTCTGACAAAACTCCGTGGAGAGCATACCAGTTTACCGACCAGGAATTGGTATGGCTCTATGAAATTGCACGGGCGAAAAAAGTGCTGTTAAATGTTTTTGTGAAACCCTACAGCCTCTTAAATCTCGTTTCTACCGAAAATATAGAAGGTATTGTGGTGAGTTACCAAAACAGCCGCCAGATGCAGGAAAAATCTGCCCAGGCAATTTTCGGAGCGCTGCCGGTTCGCGGCATTCTCCCGGTAACCGCCCATGAAAACTTCCCCGTAAATACATCGCTCAAAACCAATTCGCTCTCCAGGCTACAATATGGTATTCCCGAAAGCGTGGGGATGAGTTCTCAAAAACTCGCCGCTATTGATGTGATGATGAAACAAGCCATAGACTCTGCCATGATTCCCGGCGCCCAGGTGCTGGTAGCCCGCAAAGGGAAAGTAATTTATCACAAAGCCTTTGGCAAACCAACCTATAACTCCCAACAGCCTGTACGGCTCACCGATATATATGATGTGGCTTCTATGACTAAGATTCTCGCTACGCTTCCCCTGGTTATGGAATTGGAAGAAGCGGGGAAAGTAACCCTGCAAACCCGCCTGAAAACCCTATTGCCCGAATTGAAAAACACCAATAAAGCCGATTTATCTGTTTTAGAAATTCTCTCTCATTATGCCAAATTAAAACCCTGGATACCTTTCTACATAAAAACCTTAGACCCGGTTTCTAAAAAGCCTCTTGACAGGTATTACCAAACCTCACCTTCCCCTGATTTCAATGTCAAAGTGGCTGAAAATCTCTACATGCGAACCGACTACCAGGATTCTATTTTTAAACGGGTAGCCGATACGGATTTGGAGACTAAGCTGGAATATAAATACAGCGATTTGGCATTTTTTATCCTGAAACGCTATATAGAGCATGTGTATGGAAAAACCCAGGACAAAATAATATGGAATCACCTGTATAACCCTTTGGGCGCTTACCGCACGGGCTATAATCCACTCGAAAAATTTGGTAAAGAAGATATTATTCCTTCAGAAGAAGACAATTATTTCCGCTACCAGACCATTCAGGGCTACGTGCACGATATGGGTGCCGCCATGCAGGGGGGCGTGGGCGGACACGCGGGCTTGTTTACCACTGCTAACGACGTGGCGAAAATTATGCAACTCTACCTGCAAAAAGGATTTTACGGTGGTAAACGCTATTTTAAGCAGGAAACGATAGACAAATTCAACAAATGCTACTATTGCGAAAACAACAACCGGCGAGGTGTGGGTTTTGATAAACCGGAAGGACGCCATAAAGGACCCACCTGTGGCTGTGTGTCCATGACCAGTTTTGGGCATAGCGGCTTCACAGGTACATACACATGGGCAGACCCGGAAAGCGAAATCGTTTATGTATTTTTGTCTAACCGTACCTATCCCACAGCCGAAAACCGTAAACTCATCACCGCCAATGTCCGTACAGAAGTGCAACAGATTATATATGATGCGATAGAAGAATGAGAAACCGTATCATGCAGGAAGACAGTATAAAACCTCACCAATGGGTGGACGCTTCTAAAGAAAAAGCGGGCGCAAGAGAATGCCCTGACAAAGAGCAAAACGCAAACAATTATCTTTTTGAGAACAATCTTCCTGCAAATAATTCCTCCTCTGAGAGGGGGAAGGGTTACGGGCAGACTCCTTTAAAAAAGAGAAAACCGGGAGAATAACCTGGCGGTATAGTATGGAAAGGATTTAAAAGGGAAATATCTTTAAAACTAAAAGCAAAGAAAGAGCGATAGTATAGCTGCTTTTTTGCTAAAGAAAAAATAGAAACACATCATATTTAATCCGAACCACGTGAAAATAGCTATTGTATGTTATCCCACCTTCGGCGGAAGCGGCGTAGTCGCCACCGAACTCGGCATAGCCCTTGCCGGTAAGGGGCACGAAATCCACTTTATCACCTACAAACAACCCGTGCGGCTTTCTTTGCTGGGCAGTAACATCCATTTCCATGAAGTGCATGTTCCCGAATACCCGCTCTTCCATTACCAGCCCTACGAACTCGCCTTGTCCAGCAAGCTGGTAGATATGGTGAAATTGTACAATATAGAATTGCTCCACGTACACTATGCCATACCCCATGCCTATGCCGGCTATATGGCGAAAAAAATGCTACAGGAAGAAGGTATTTCGCTCCCCATGGTAACCACGCTGCACGGTACGGATATTACGCTGGTGGGAAATCATCCTTTTTATAAACCGGCCGTAACCTTCAGCATCAACAAGTCTGATGTGGTTACCTCCGTTTCTCAAAGCCTGAAAGACGATACGCTCCGACTTTTTGACATCAAAAAAGAAATTCACGTAATTCCCAACTTTATAGATACCTCTAAATATCACCGTCAGTTTACCGACTGCCAGCGCAGCATGATGGCGCAACCCGATGAAAAAATCATTACCCACATCAGCAATTTCCGGAAGGTGAAGCGAATCCCCGATGTTATTCGCATTTTTCACATCATACAACAACATATCCCTTCCCGTTTGCTCATGGTGGGAGAAGGACCCGAAAAAGAAAAAGCCGAATACCTCTGCCAAACGCTGGGTATAGCCGATAAGGTGCTCTTTTTGGGCAACAGCAATGAAATTGACAAGATTTTGTGCTTTTCTGACCTGTTGCTGCTGCCTTCCGAAACCGAAAGCTTTGGGCTGGTGGCATTAGAAGCTATGGCGAACGGGGTTCCCGTAATCTCCAGCAACTCTGGTGGTTTGCCGGAAGTAAACGTACAAGGGGTTTCCGGGTTTTTGAGCGAGGTGGGCCATGTGGAAGATATGGCAAAAAATGCGTTGGCTGTCTTGCAGAACCAAACTCTCCAGCTAAAATTCAGCCAACAGGCAAAAGAACAGGCGGCTCGTTTTGATATTTCTCGTATTGTGCCTATGTATGAGTCTATTTATCAAATGGCGTTTACACTGGTATAGTTCTTATTCTTATAGCATGAAAGAGGCGGGAAGACTTATTTTTTATCTTCTCACAGATAGCACGGAAAGGCACAGAAGAAGTTGTTTTTATACTCTCACAATAGCGCGGAAAGGCACAGAAAAGTAGTTTTACATTATGATGCTTTTCGGTGTATGATGGTTTTTTGGAGGACGCTACGAGGGTTAAAAAAAATTTCGGAAAAAATTTTGTATAAAAAAATAAATCCGTACATTTGCAGTCCGTTTGAAAAGACGGGTTTTTTATTGAAAAAAAAGCCGATATAGCTCAGTTGGCTAGAGCACGTGATTTGTAATCTCGGGGTCGTGGGTTCGAATCCCTCTATCGGCTCTGAGTTTTTAAAGTTTATCGGGGAGATACTCAAGCGGCCAACGAGGGCAGACTGTAAATCTGTTGGTTTTACCTTCGCAGGTTCGAATCCTGCTCTCCCCACCAGTGGTTTTGAGAAGAAAATTTTGACCGACTCAAATCAACTAAAGAGTAAAGGGCTCGGGACTGGTAAAATATAGAAACGTTCATTAACATACTAATAATAGAAAATTGTAAACCTGTAATTGTCAGCGAATAGATTTCTGGATTTTATAGTGCACAAATCTAACATCGCAATTTACTATAGATTGCAAGTGAGAGTAACTAATGTGGTAGCCTGTCAAGAGGCAAATTCCAAAATAGATGTTACAGGTTCATTAGCTATTGAGAAGAGATAAGCGGGAGTAGCTCAGATGGTAGAGCGTCAGCCTTCCAAGCTGAATGTCGCGGGTTCGAATCCCGTCTCCCGCTCCAGAAGGCCGATGTAGCTCAGGGGTAGAGCGTTTCCTTGGTAAGGAAGAGGTCACGGGTTCAATTCCCGTCATTGGCTCACAGACAAATAAAAATTTAAATACTAATTATAAACTAAGACTAAAATTATTACATCATGGCAAAGGAAACATTCGATCGTTCCAAACCACATTTAAATATTGGTACTATTGGACACGTAGATCACGGTAAAACTACCTTAACGGCGGCTATTACCAGAGTATTAGCAGAAAAAGGACTTGCACAAATGCGCTCTTTTGATTCTATTGATAATGCTCCTGAAGAACGAGAAAGAGGGATTACTATCAATACATCTCACGTAGAATATCAAACTGAGAAGCGACATTATGCACACGTAGATTGCCCCGGCCACGCAGATTATGTGAAAAACATGGTTACTGGCGCTGCCCAGATGGATGGAGCTATTTTAGTAGTAGCTGCTACAGATGGTCCTATGCCACAAACCCGCGAACATATTCTCTTGGGTCGCCAGGTAGGTGTTCCACGCATTGTGGTTTTTATGAATAAGGTGGATATGGTGGATGATGAGGAACTCTTAGAGCTGGTTGAAATTGAAATTAGAGAATTATTAAGTTTCTATGAGTATGATGGCGATAATACCCCTGTTATTAGAGGCTCTGCTTTAGGAGCGCTTAACGGCGACTCTAAATGGGTTAAAAGCATCTTAGATTTAATGGATGCGGTTGATAGCTGGATTGAATTGCCTAAAAGAGATATTGAAAAAGATTTTCTAATGCCTGTAGAAGATGTATTTACTATCACCGGGCGTGGTACAGTGGCTACCGGACGAATTGAAACAGGTGTTGCCAGAACCGGCGACCCCGTTGAAATTATTGGTATGGGCGCAGATAAATTAACTTCTACTATTACCGGGGTAGAGATGTTTCGCAAAATTCTTGACCGTGGCGAGGCAGGAGATAATGTGGGAATTCTTTTAAGAGGTATTGAAAAATCTGATATAAGAAGAGGAATGGTTATATGTAAACCCGGCTCTATAAAGCCACATGCTAAATTTAAGGCAGAGGTTTATATCCTTAAAAAAGAAGAGGGAGGAAGACATACCTCTTTCCATAACAATTACCGCCCCCAATTCTATGTTCGTACTACAGACGTAACGGGAACTATTAGTTTGCCAAGCGGTGTGGAAATGGTGATGCCTGGTGATAACCTCACTATCCAGGTTGACCTTATTCAGCCCATAGCGCTAAATGTAGGATTACGATTCGCCATCCGCGAAGGAGGCAGAACGGTAGGTGCCGGGCAGGTTACTGAAATTTTAGATTAAAAGATTTTTTTGATGATTAACAAGCGCTTCAAAACCTTGTTTGAGGGCGAGGCGCTTTTAAAAATACGGGTGTAGCTCAGCTGGTAGAGCACTGGTCTCCAAAACCAGGTGTCGGGAGTTCGAATCTCTCCTCCCGTGCATCCTGAAGAAGGATAAAAGAAATATAGATGCTAACGTATATAAAAGAATCGTACAAAGAACTTACCACCAATGTAAAGTGGCTATCATGGGCGGAAGCGCAGAAATTAATGGTTGTTGTAGCCGTTTTTTCTCTCCTGTTTTCATTAGCCACCTGGGGGGTAGATACTGCTTTTTCGAAGCTTATGCAATTATATTTCCAGTTTATCAACTAAGCAACAACGGGTATGATGGTAGATATTTCAGAAAAAAAGTGGTACGTTGTAAGAGCTGTGAGCGGGCAGGAAAACAAGGTCAAAAGCTATATAGAGAACGAAATAACCCGTTTGAAACTTGCTGACTATGTAGATGAGGTGTTGGTGCCTACTGAAAAAGTAGTTCAAATTCGCAACGGAAAAAAAATAAGTAAAGAACGTGTGTATTTTCCAGGATATGTAATGCTAAAAGCCAATCTTGATGGAGAAATGGCGCACGTAATACGTTCTGTTACGGGTGTTATAGGGTTTCTCGGTGAAACCAAAGGAGGCGACCCTATTCCCCTTAGGAAATCAGAGGTAAACAGAATGTTGGGCAAAGTAGATGAACTTGCCATGAAAGCAGATGTCGTTCATATTCCTTTTGTCATTGGTGAAACCGTTAAAGTTATAGATGGGCCTTTTAATGGTTTTAATGGAACGGTTGAGAAAATAAATGAAGAGAAACGCAAGCTGGAAGTAATGGTTAAAATATTCGGCAGAAAAACCCCGTTAGAACTAAGTTACATGCAAGTAGAAAAAGTTTAACATAGTTAAATACAATATAAATATCATATTTCTGGTAAAAGGAAATTTCCATCAGTAAATAAAATATCATGGCAAAAGAAATAAGTAAAGTCGTTAAAATACAAGTCAGAGGTGGTGCTGCTAACCCATCTCCACCTATTGGACCTGCTTTGGGTGCCGCCGGGGTTAACATTATGGAATTTTGCAAGCAATTTAATGCTCGCACACAAGATAAAGCGGGTAAACTTTTACCGGTAACTATTACTGTTTATAAAGATAAGTCTTTTGAATTTGTAGTAAAGACACCCCCGGCAGCAGTGCAACTTATAGAAGCAGCCAAAATTAAAAAAGGAGCAGGGGAGCCCAATCGGGCTAAAGCAGGAGAGGTAACTTGGGAACAAGTGAAAACCATTGCAGAAGATAAGATGAAAGACCTCAGCGCTTTTACCTTGGAAGCTGCCATGAGTATGATTGCAGGCACAGCACGCTCTATGGGAATAAAAATATCAGGTAATAAACCCTTTTAATCGTTAAAAAGTAGTTGAATAATGGCTAAGTTGACAAAAAAACGTAAACAGGCGCTTGCTAAGGTAGATAAAACCAAAATTTATACAGTAGCCGAAGCCTCTACCTTGGTAAAAGAAATTACAAATGTTTCATTCGACGCTTCAGTAGATATTGCTGTTCGTTTAGGAATAGACCCACGGAAATCTAATCAGATGGTGCGAGGAGTAGTTACCCTTCCTCATGGAACCGGTAAGAATATAAAACTTCTTGCTTTGGTAACCCCTGATAAAGAAGCTGAAGCCAAAGAAGCTGGCGCAGATTATGTGGGCTTAGATGAATATCTCCAGAAAATAAAAGATGGCTGGACAGATGTGGACGTTATCATTACCATGCCAAGTGTAATGGGTAGATTGGGCCCCTTGGGTAAAATATTAGGCCCCCGAGGTTTAATGCCAAACCCTAAAACCGGTACCGTTACGGCAGATGTTGCAAAAGCGGTAACCGAAGTAAAAGCAGGTAAAATAGATTTCAAAGTAGATAAAACTGGTATTGTACACGCTGCTATCGGAAAAACATCGTTCTCCGCCGATAAGTTAGCGGGTAATATCCATGAATTATTATCTACCCTCATTAAACTAAAACCAACAGCTGCAAAAGGGGTGTATATAAAAAGCATATACCTCTCCAGCACCATGAGCCCTGGGATTCAGATAGATCCTAAAATGGCCTAATTTTTAAGTAAACCACCATGACACGAGAAGAGAAACTAACTATTATAGAAGACCTAACCTCGCAGTTAGCCCAAGCCTCTAACCTGTATCTCGCAGACATTTCCGGGTTAGATGCAGAAACCACTTCTAAACTCAGAAGAGCTTGTTTTAAAGCCAACATTAAACTATCGGTAGTTAAGAACACACTCCTCTCGAAAGCGATGGAGGCATCTCCCAAAAACTTTGGAGAACTTTCTACTGTGTTAAAAGGCAATACCTCTGTAATGTTCTCAGAAGTTAGTAATGCCCCTGCTAAACTCATAAAAGAATTTCGCAAAAACTCAGATAAACCTATATTAAAAGGCGCCTTTGTTGAAGAATCCATTTACATAGGAGATGCTCAATTAGACGCTCTTGTAGAAATAAAATCTAAAGAAGAAGTTATCGGAGAAATCATTGGGCTATTACAATCTCCTGCTAAACGAGTTATCTCCGCCCTACAATCAGGCGGTAATAAATTGGCGGGCATAGTTAAAACGCTATCAGAAAAATAAACTCTTAACCCGTACTATAAAATCCTAATATTAAACAATAAAAAAATGGCAGATTTAAAAATTTTCGCAGAACAACTAGTTAACCTAACAGTTAAAGAAGTTAATGACTTAGCTCGAATACTAAAAGAAGAATACGGCATAGAACCTGCCGCCGCCGTAGCAGTAGCCGCCGGAGGCGCTTCTGGCGGAGGTGCTGCAGAGGCAGTCGAAGAAAAATCGCAGTTTGATGTAATCCTCAAATCTGCAGGCGCTTCTAAATTAGCGGTTGTTAAACTTGTAAAAGAACTCACCGGTTTAGGATTAAAAGAAGCTAAGGATATTGTTGACGGCGCTCCCAAAGCCATTAAAGAAGCCGTTTCTAAAGACGAAGCCGAAGGCATTAAGAAATCTTTAGAAGAAGCCGGAGCCGAAGTAGAGCTCAAGTAGAACCGCTATATAAAACAGTGGCATAGGTCTTAGGAAAAATAACCCCTAAGACCTATACCCGTTTACTGACAAAATAGAGTATAATTTTTACTTCATTCCGTTAAATAAAATACAGGCAATTAATGTACACAGAAAAAACCGAACGAATAAACTTCGCATCTGCAAAGCATTCACTTACCTACCCCGATTTCTTAGACATCCAAATCAAGTCATTTCAAGACTTCTTTCAACTTGAAACCAAAGCCGATGAAAGAAAAAAGGAAGGTCTGTTCAGTACTTTTATGGAAAACTTCCCGATTACCGATTCTCGCAATCAGTTTATCCTGGAATTTTTAGACTATTTTGTAGATCCACCCCGCTATTCCATACAAGAATGTATAGAACGAGGACTCACATACAGCGTTCCACTAAAAGCCCGTTTAAAACTCTACTGTACCGATCCGGAGCACGAAGATTTTGAAACCATTGTTCAAGATGTCTATCTTGGCACTATTCCCTACATGACCCCCAGCGGAACATTTGTAATTAATGGTGCTGAGCGAGTAGTAGTTTCCCAGCTTCACCGTTCTCCCGGGGTATTCTTCGGACAATCTATTCACGCAAACGGAACGAAACTCTACTCTGCACGGGTAATCCCCTTCAAAGGTTCATGGATAGAATTTGCCACAGACATTAACAACGTCATGTATGCTTACATTGACCGAAAGAAAAAACTCCCCGTTACTACACTTTTCAGAGCCATTGGTTTTGAACGGGACAAAGACATTCTCGAAATTTTCGACCTCTCTGAAGAAATAAAAGTATCCCGTAATTCCCTGAAAAAAGTTTTAGGTCGCAGGCTTGCAGCCAGGGTGCTTAACACATGGCACGAAGATTTTGTGGATGAAGATACCGGAGAAGTAGTGTCCATAGAAAGAAATGAAATTATTTTAGACAGAGACACTTTTTTAGACAAAGATCATATAGAATCTATCCTCGAAGTAGGCGTAAAAACCATCCTCCTTCACAAAGAAAACAATCAGCAATCAGACTACGCCATCATATACAACACACTCCAGAAAGACCCTACTAACTCCGAAAAAGAAGCAGTAGAATACATATACCGTCAGTTGCGCAATGCAGAACCACCAGATGAAGAAACCGCCCGCGGCATTATAGACAAACTCTTCTTTTCTGACCAGCGTTACAATTTAGGAGATGTAGGCCGCTATCGCATGAATAAAAAATTAGGGCTGGATGTAGAAATGAGTAAACAAATACTCACTAAAGAAGACATTATTACTATTGTAAAATACCTGATTGAACTCATCAACTCAAAAGCAGAAGTAGATGATATTGACCACCTCTCTAACCGACGAGTGCGAACTGTGGGTGAACAATTATCCCAGCAATTTGGCGTTGGCCTTGCCCGTATGGCGCGCACCATACGCGAGCGCATGAATGTGAGAGACAATGAAGTATTTACACCCATTGACCTCATTAATGCCAAAACCCTTTCATCTGTAATCAACTCCTTTTTTGGCACCAATCAACTCTCCCAATTCATGGATCAAACCAATCCATTAGCTGAGATAACCCATAAACGCAGGCTTTCTGCATTAGGCCCCGGAGGATTATCCAGGGAACGCGCCGGTTTTGAGGTACGAGACGTACATTATACCCACTATGGCAGAATGTGCCCCATTGAAACACCAGAAGGCCCCAACATTGGCCTCATATCTTCTCTGGCCGTATATGCTAAGGTAAATAGTATGGGTTTTATTGAAACCCCCTATAGAAGCGTTGCAAATGGTAAAATAGATACCTCTGAGGTCATTTACCTCAGCGCCGAAGAAGAAGAAGGAAAACAAATAGCCCAAGCAAATATTCCCATCAAGGATAAAGCTACTATAGATGTTGATAAACTGGTAGTAAGAAAAGATGGCGATTTTATTCTCTCAGAGCCTTCCGATGTAGATTATACAGACGTAGCCCCCAATCAAATCGCATCTATCTCCGCTTCCCTGATACCCTTCCTTGAACACGATGATGCCAACCGCGCCCTCATGGGCTCTAACATGATGCGCCAGGCAGTCCCCATTATTAATCCAGAAGCCCCCATTGTAGGAACTGGACTGGAGCAGCGAATCGCCTCAGACTCCCGCGTACTCATCAATGCCGAAGGCAATGGTAAAGTAGAATATGTAGATGCCAATACAATCATCATAAAATACGATAAAACAGAAGAAGAACTCTTAGTTAGCTTCGAAGAAGAGTTCAAAACCTATGAACTAATTAAATATCGTAAAACCAATCAAAACACCTGTATTAACCTAAAACCCATTGTCAAAAAAGGCGACAGAGTAGAAAAAGGACAGGTGCTATGCGAAGGATACGCTACAAAACAAGGCGAACTGGCGCTGGGAAGAAACCTCAAAGTAGCCTTCATGCCATGGAAAGGATACAACTTTGAAGACGCCATTGTAATATCTGAAAAAGTAGTGCGTGAAGACATCTTTACCTCCATCCATATAGATGAATACCTCTTAGAAGTAAGAGATACCAAACTTGGCGCCGAAGAATTAACCAATGATATTCCAAACGTTTCCGAAGAAGCCACCAAAGATTTAGACCAAAATGGGATGATTCGCATAGGCGCTGAAGTAAAACCCGGCGACATCCTCATCGGGAAAATCACCCCCAAAGGAGAATCAGACCCTACCCCCGAGGAAAAACTATTACGCGCCATTTTCGGAGACAAAGCCGGCGATGTAAAAGACGCTTCCCTGAAAGCCCCCCCATCTCTTTATGGAACCGTAATAGACAAAAAACTTTTCTCCAGAGCTATAAAAGACAAGCGCAAACGAAACAAAGAGAAAGATAACCTCTCCAGGTTAGATGTAGAATATGAAACCAAATTCCAAAAACTTAAAGACCAGCTCATTGAAAAACTAACTACCCTGGTAAACAATAAGACCTGCCAGGGTGTGTTCAACGATTTAGGTGAAGAAGTTCTTGCCAAAGGCAAAAAGTACACAGCTAAAATGCTTGGCGCCGTTGAAGATTTTGCCCACTTAGAAGGAGTTTGGACGAATGATGACCATGCCAATAAACTCATCAACGATTTGCTCCACAACTATAAAATAAAGCTAAATGACCTCCAAGGCTCCCTACGAAGAGACAAATTTACGGTTTCCGTAGGAGATGAACTCCCTCCTGGAATTATGAAACTCGCCAAAATTTACATCGCCAAGAAGCGAAAACTTAAAGTAGGCGATAAAATGGCAGGCCGCCACGGAAACAAAGGCATTGTAGCCCGCATTGTGCGAGAAGAAGATATGCCCTTCCTACAAGACGGAACCCCCGTAGATGTAGTGCTAAACCCACTTGGGGTACCCTCACGTATGAACATAGGACAAATTTATGAAACCGTATTAGGCTGGGCTGGCGAAAAACTCGATAAAAAATTTGCTACTCCTATTTTCGACGGAGCCTCTATAGAAGAAATCAATACAATCACAGACCAGGCAGGCATCCCCAAATACGGACATACCTACCTCTATGATGGAGGCACCGGGGAACGGTTTGACCAACCTGCTACCGTGGGTATCATCTATATGCTCAAATTAGGACACATGGTAGATGATAAAATGCACGCTCGCTCCATAGGCCCCTACTCCCTTATAACCCAACAACCCCTGGGAGGAAAAGCTCAGTTCGGCGGACAACGCTTTGGAGAGATGGAAGTATGGGCCTTAGAAGCCTACGGAGCCGCATATACTTTAAGAGAAATATTAACCGTAAAATCAGACGATGTTATAGGAAGAGCCAAAACCTATGAAACCATCGTAAAAGGAGAACCCATGCCCGAAGCCGGTTTACCCGAATCCTTCAACGTATTAATGCACGAATTGAAAGGACTTGGATTAGACATACGCTTGGAAGAATAACCCTTTTATAAATTTCAACAAAAGAAAAACGCATTAATTAGTATCTCATATCATGATAAAACAAAAAGATAAGAGCTCCCGATTTACTAAAATATCCATAGGATTAGCCTCCCCAGAAAGCATCTTAGCCGACTCTCGGGGCGAAGTTATAAAACCAGAAACCATTAACTATCGTACCCATAAACCAGAACGAGACGGGCTTTTCTGCGAGCGTATCTTTGGACCCGTTAAAGACTATGAATGCGCCTGCGGAAAATATAAACGCATTCGCTACAAGGGTATTGTGTGCGACCGTTGCGGGGTAGAAGTAACCGAAAAGAAAGTACGCCGCGATAGGGTAGGCCATATTAACCTCACGGTACCCATAGTACATATATGGTATTTCCGTTCCCTACCCAATAAAATGGGATATTTGCTTGGCCTTCCTTCCAAGAAATTAGATATGATTATTTACTACGAGCGATACGTGGTAATTCAACCCGGCATCGCTAAAAATGCCGAGGGCAAGCCAATAGAATTTATGGAGTTTTTAAGCGAGGAAGACTATTTGAATATTATAGAATCGCTCCCCTCCGAAAACCAATACCTGGAAGATTCAGACCCCAATAAATTCATTGCCAAAATGGGCGCCGAATGCCTTGTTGATCTATTGAGAAGAATAAACCTTGATGAACTCTCCTATGATCTTCGCCACAAAGCCCATAACGAAACCTCTAAACAACGAAAAACCGAAGCCTTAAAACGCCTTCAGGTAGTGGAAGCCTTCCGCGAAGCCCAGCGCAACCGCGAGAACAAACCAGAATGGATGATTATGAAAGTAATCCCCGTTATTCCCCCTGAATTGCGCCCCCTCGTACCGTTAGATGGCGGTAGGTTTGCCACATCCGATTTAAACGACCTGTACCGGCGTGTTATCATCCGAAACAACCGCCTTAAACGACTAATAGAAATAAAAGCACCTGAGGTAATCCTGAGAAACGAAAAACGAATGTTACAAGAGGCGGTAGATTCTCTGTTTGACAATACCCGAAAAGCATCCGCCGTTAAAACAGAATCTAACCGACCCCTCAAATCCCTTTCCGATTCCCTTAAAGGGAAACAAGGGCGCTTCCGTCAAAACCTGCTCGGCAAACGCGTGGACTATTCCGCTCGTTCTGTAATTGTAGTAGGCCCCGAGTTAAAACTATACGAATGCGGGCTACCCAAAGACATGGCCGCAGAACTCTACAAACCTTTCATCATTCGTAAACTAATAGAAAGAGGCATTGTAAAAACCGTAAAATCTGCCAAAAAAATAATAGACCGCAAAGAACCCGCTGTGTGGGATATTTTGGAAAACGTATTAAAAGGCCATCCCGTTCTCCTCAACCGTGCTCCCACACTGCACCGCTTAGGCATACAAGCCTTTCAACCCAAACTCATAGAAGGAAAAGCCATTCAGCTACACCCCTTGGTCTGCACCGCCTTCAACGCCGATTTCGATGGCGACCAGATGGCGGTACACCTCCCATTAAGCCCCGAAGCTATTTTAGAATCCCAACTCCTCATGCTGGCTTCCCATAACATACTTAACCCTGCAAATGGCTCTCCTATTACAGTTCCTTCCCAAGACATGGTGTTAGGATTGTACTACATGACCAAAGGAAGAAAATCTACCCCTGCCCACCCCATAAAAGGAGAAGGCATGGTCTTTTATTCCCCCGAAGAAGTCGCCATAGCCCATAATGAGAAAAAACTTCATCTCAACGCCCACATAAAAGTGAGAATCAAAGAAGCCAGCGAAAAAGGCTCTACGATTATAGAAACCACAACCGGCAGAGTTCTTTTTAACGAAGTAGTTCCGGAAAAAGCCGGCTATATAAATGAAGTACTCACCAAAAAATCACTCCGAGACATTATTGGGCATGTCCTTAAAACAACCGATGTACCCACCGCTTCCGAGTTTTTAGATAACATAAAAGACATGGGCTATCGGTTCGCCTTCCAGGGAGGATTATCATTTAGCTTAGGCGATATTATTGTTCCTAATGAAAAGCAAATTATGATAGCTGAAGCCAACGACCAGGTAGAAGCCATTATGATGAACTATAATATGGGACTCATCACCAATAACGAGCGCTACAACCAGGTTATAGATGTATGGACTTCCACCAATGCAGCGCTAACAGAATTAGCCATTAAACGCATCCGCGAAGACCGACAAGGTTTCAACTCTGTATATATGATGTTAGACTCTGGCGCAAGAGGGTCTAAAGAACAAATACGCCAGCTTACAGGTATGCGTGGACTCATGGCGAAACCCAAAAAATCTACCGCCGGCGGAGGTGAAATTATTGAAAACCCCATTATCTCTAACTTTAAAGAAGGACTATCCATCTTAGAGTACTTCATCTCCACCCACGGCGCCCGTAAAGGCCTTGCCGATACAGCCCTCAAAACCGCCGATGCCGGCTACCTCACCCGTAGATTGGTAGATGTTTCCCAAGACGTCATCATCAATATAGAAGACTGCGGTACCCTCAGAGGTGTAGAAATAGAAGCCCTCAAGAAAAATGAAGAAATAGTAGAAACCCTTGGAGAGCGTATCTTGGGAAGAGTTTCCCTGCACGATGTTTATAACCCTCTCACCGAAGAACTACTGGTAGCATCGGGCGATGAAATAACCGAAGAAGTAGTAAAAGCCATAGAAGCCTCGCCCATAGAAAAGGTAGAAACCCGCTCACCCCTCACCTGTGAAGCCAAGCAAGGCATTTGCGCCAAATGTTACGGTAGAAACCTCTCCACCGGTAATATGATACAAAAAGGAGAAGCCGTAGGTGTTATAGCCGCCCAATCTATTGGCGAACCCGGTACCCAGCTCACCCTTCGCACCTTCCACGTAGGAGGTATTGCAGGCCACATTTCAGAAGAAAACAAATTGCAAGCCCGTTTCAACAGCCGCGTTGAAATAGAAGACCTCCGCACCGTAAAAGGAGAAAACACCGAGGGAAAACCAGTAAACATAGTAATATCCAGAACCTCCGAAATTAAATTTATAGACCAAAAAACAAGCATAACTCTCGGCACCAATAACATTCCTTATGGCTCCCAAATCTTTGTCAAAGATGGAGACAATGTAGAGAAAGACCAGTTAATCTGTAAGTGGGACCCCTACAACGCCGTAATCATATCCGAGTATTCCGGCACCATTGCCTATGAGAATATTGAGCAAGGCAGCACCTACCAGGTAGAAATTGATGAGCAAACCGGTTTCCAGGAAAAAGTAGTTATAGAATCCAGGAACAAAAAACTCATTCCCACCCTATTGATTAAAAATAACCGTGGCGAAGAATTACGCTCCTATAACCTTCCCGTAGGCGCCCACCTCATGGTGAACAACAATGAAAAAATAAAAGAAGGTAGAGTACTAGTTAAAATCCCCAGGCGTTCCGCTAAATCTGGCGATATTACAGGGGGTTTACCGCGTGTAACCGAACTTTTTGAAGCCCGAAACCCCTCTAACCCCGCCGTGGTTTCAGAGATAGATGGCGTAGTATCATTTGGTAAAATAAAAAGAGGAAACCGTGAAATCGTGGTAGAATCTAAAACCGGCGAAGTTAAAAAATACCTCGTAAAACTCTCTAACCAAATACTTGTACAGGAAAATGACTATGTACGAGCCGGCATGCCCCTCTCAGACGGCGCCATTACCCCCGATGATATCCTTCGCATCAAAGGCCCTGCAGCCGTGCAGCAATACTTAGTTAACGAAATACAGGAAGTGTACCGGTTACAGGGAGTGAAGATAAACGACAAGCATTTTGAAGTAATCGTTCGCCAAATGATGCGCAAAGTAGAAATTCAAGACCCCGGCGACACTATGTTCCTCGAACAGCAATTAGAGTATAAAGACGATTTTATGGAAGAGAACGACCGTATTTTCGGGATGAAAATAGTAGAAGACGCCGGCGATTCAGTAAATGTGAAACCCGGCCAAATTATTACTCCACGCGAACTCCGGGACGAAAACTCTATTTTGAAGCGAGCCGACCAGAAACTTATAACAGCGCGCGATGCCGTTCCTGCCGTAGCCACCCCGGTTCTCCAGGGAATTACCCGTGCCTCGCTCCAAACCAAATCCTTCATTTCGGCTGCCTCCTTCCAGGAAACCACCAAGGTACTCAATGAAGCAGCCATTAGCGCAAAAGTAGATACGCTCGAAGGACTCAAGGAAAATGTTATTGTAGGACACAAGATACCCGCCGGAACCGGCATGAAACAATATGAAAATATACTCGTAGGCTCTAAAGATACCTACGAAGAGCTCATGGCGAAAAAACAACGACTCAGCCTTTAACCCCAATTCATGACAAACCAAGAAAAACAAGGACAGATAGACATAGAATTAGATGAAAAAATAGCAGAAGGAGTCTACTCCAATATTGCCATTATAAACCATTCTGTTTCAGAATTTGTAATTGATTTCATCCGCATTATGCCAGGAACGCCTAAAGCTAAGGTAAAAAGCAGGGTCATTCTCACCCCCCAACACGCCAAACGCTTTTTAAAAGCCCTGGCAGATAACGTTCAAAAATTCGAACGCTCACATGGCGAAATTAAAGACTACGAACAACCCCCCATCCCGCTGAGCTTTGGACCAGCGGGAGAGGCGTGAGTTATTCTGTCAAAGAAGGAAATTTTGCCTCCTACTACAGGAAAATCAACCACGTTCATTCGCACAAACAATTCCAACAATATCGCAAGAACGCCTGGGCTGGCAACGAGTAGAAAGAATCCTCCTTTTCCAAACTATATGATTTCAGTATTAAAATGCTACGCCGAGCGACACCCCGAATTTTAATCCCAGCCCATCAAATCCAATATCAAAATCATCATCTTCCGCATTTCTGTCAAAATAACCAGGACCAAGGTAAATGTCTAACGTAACAGGCTCCCAATTCCACTGGTATCCAATAACAGCGCCTCCTGAAAAAACAGTAGTCTTAAAACTATCAGATTCTGAAGAAGAGTAGCCTGCATACGGGCCTGCAAACCATCCCTCCGGCGCAGTATATTTTTTCTGCAAATAAAACCGATACTGGGCACCTACTCCAAAACCCGTATATTTATTTCCATCTACATTAAGAGAAGTATAACCCAATTCTAATTGAGCAGATTGTCGTTCGCCAACTACTCTCTCGTAAGCCACCTCGGCGGTTCCAAAGATTAATGGGAGCGGATTAAATTTTACCACATTTTTTTGCGCATGCACATTAAATGCACATCCCGTTACTAACAGGAGAATAATTAAAAAATTTTTCATATTCTTATTGTTTTAGGTTTAGTAGTTCAAATATACTAAATTTTATTTTATAATTCTTTATAAACCCACCCTTGGGTGCAATAAATAAATACCAAACTATACCCCACCATTAAGATGCAGGCGCCCGCCCCCGTCAATTCCCATCTTAAAACCTTTTATGCAGCTACGAAAATAAACAGAAATGAATGATTATGGCAGGATATTTGATTTTTCCACATCTCTAAAAAAGTGTTTACTTTGCAAGGAGTTTAGATATCGCATGGGTGTTGACTCATTCTAAACAAAGTCGGAACAAGCCGAAAATAGACTATAAATAGGAGTAGGCCTTAACTAAATTTAGTAACAATGGCAAAGTCAAGTGGTTTAAAAAATGCTCCTAGCACTACTGGAAACAAGTCAGGAAGGAGTAGGGGAAATAATCCTCCAAAGTCAAGCCCTTCGAAAGGAGGCGGTACTAAAGGAGGTAAAAAATGAAATTAAATGTAAAAAATGGGAACATAATTTTTTGTGTTCCCATTTTCAAAGTTTTAATTAATACAAGAAAATATTGTAAAAATATCAATTTATCAAATAAATATTGATTTTGAGATAAAATGAACTTTACGTGTAGTAACAATGTTTTTTGAACCAGATGTAAAAATTCTAATATGAAACAGTTCTTTTTTATCGCCATTGCTTTTTTTGTCAGTTATGGTTTTAGCCAGCAAAGCAGGGACGCCGCTGTTTTCAGCACTAAGGAAGGCGCCATTGGCGGCTATGACCCGGTAGCCTATTTCAGCCAGGGCAAGCCGGTAAAGGGGCAGCCTAACATGGCATTTGAGTGGAATGGCGCCACCTGGCATTTTGCCTCGGCGGAAAACCGGGAAGTATTTGCCAAAAACCCGCAGAAATATGCGCCTGAGTACGGCGGCTGGTGCGCCTATGGCTGGTCGCGCGGCTACCCTGCCAAGACGGAGCCGGATGCCTGGAGTATCGTAAACGGAAAGCTCTACCTCAACTATGACCAGAAGGTACAACACCTCTGGAACGAGAAACAGGAGGAGTTTATCCAAAAGGCAGACCAGAACTATAGGAAGACGCACCTCAAGCAATAAGTTTTAACGGGGGGCGAATCGCGAATCGCTCGTTTATGGCAATGTTCTATCTTTGTTATTCTCAGGTATAGCGAAGGCCAGGAAACAGCTAAAAAACGGTCAATTTTTAACCGAAGAACAAGCTAATAAAGAAATTGACGAATGGCTGAACAGCTGAAAAATATTTTAAAATAATAAAAAAATAACCTAATACCAAAGGTATGCAAGCAATACTAAAATGGACGCTTATCTCAATAGCCATTCCACTAATAGTTAAAATAGGATACAACCCGGAACCTTCCACCCGCTACCATGCGCCGCTCTACCCGAAAACAGTAAAACCTTCATGGGCATGGAAGTTGGCCACCACACCCGAAGACGCCCACAACTTTATAAATGGACTTGAACCCTATGATACACCCCATGCGGTGGGAAGTATTTCGGCTACCACCCAGGGTTTTTATATTTTTTACAGGACCGATATACCCGGCGTTTCCGACTGGGGCTGGAAGCTCGCTCCCACCCCGGAAGACGCGCATGCTTTCCTGAATGGGGTTGGCGACTACAACAGCTCTCCGAAAGACCAGGCTGAGGCGGCGTACCGGGATACCGGCATTTACATTTTTTATCGCGGCGCTTCACCCAAAGCAAAGTGGGGCTGGAAACGAGCTACGGAGATAGATGATATGCACCGGTTCATCAACGGGCAAAAACCCTATAAAACCCCTAAAAGCGCAACCCTTACCGCCTGGAACGCCCATGACATCATAGTTTTTTACCGGGACGATAAAGTCGGCTCCCCGAAATGGGGGTGGAAGCTGGCCACCACGCCCGATGATGCACTCAATTTTCTCAACGGAACAGGAGCCTACAGCGTTCCCGTTAAACAGGCGCAGGTTTTTAATACCTCCGATTCTGAATTTTATATTTTCTACAGGAAATAATTTCGGGTAGCTATATTTTCCTCCTGCGTGTACGAGCGTACTCGCATAAGCGCCCTTGCGCACGCCCTCACCCGCGCGAGATTACCCCTCGTTTTGCACCAATTGCCGGAAATAGTAGAAAACCCGTTCCATTAACCGCAAATCTTCAGTAATAACCCGGGCGCGTGCTTTCATCTCCTGCCGGAACGGTATTTTTTTACGGTAAGTAGTAACCAGCGTATCGGGCAGCGCTACCTCCACCAAATAAAACCCCTCCTCATCCGGGGTCAGCGAAATCGTCTCCACCGTTCCCTTCAGCATCCCGAACTCATAGCTGGGGTAATTCGCCAACTGGAAGGTAACTTTTTGCCCGCTCCGCAACTTGCCCGAGCGCTCTACCGGCACTTTTAACCGCGCCACAAACGGGCTGTTTTCCGACGGGATTATCGTAAAGAGCAAATCGCCCGCCCGAACCTCCTGGTTCTTTGTCCAGTAATGCAAAAAAGACACCTTGCCCCCTATGTTCGCCCGCAACAAATAAGCCTGCTCCCAGTCGCGAATGGCTTTCTTGAGCAAGTTAAACGCCTGTACTGTCCCATTGAACAGTTGCGTTTCCTCCCGGGTACGGTCAATCTCGATGCCCCGGGAATCTTTACGAAGCGTGTTGCGGTTTTCCCTTAATTGCGAAATCGCTAAGGCGTTGTTGCGGAAGTTGCGCTGCGCCTGGTAGAACGCTACCTGCCGCGTTTCGTATTCCTGTGAAGAAATAACCCCTTTGTCTAACAGCGCCTTATAACGCTCCAAATCCTTCTGCTTGAGTGTAACTTCCGTTTGCAGCAAATCGTTTTGCACGTAGAGGCTCTGCAACCGGTCGTCTAATTCCGCCAGCGTAAGCCGGTTGGCGGCAGATTCGTTGGAAAAAGGGCGCAACTTCGCATTCAGCCGGTATTGTGTATAAGCATTCTCAAAAGCCGAAAAAGCTGTTTCTATTTCTCCTAAAGAAAAACGAGAAACCGTTCCGAAAGAAAAATACAGGGAATCGGGATGAACCGCCATAGCCGCTACCGCCGTCTTCAACTTGAACACCGCCCTCCAGTCCGCCGTATTTTCCAAAACCGCCAAAGGCGTACCCGCCGGCACCTCCTCGTTATTTGCCACAAAGAGCGTGTCTATCTTCCCGCTCACCCGCGCATACTCCTTTTGGGGCGGTATTCGCGTAGTGATAACCGCTTCCGCAGGCAGCACATCCGGGTATTTCACAAACCAGGAAAGCCCTAACAGCAATACCAGCAGCCCCAGGACCACGGCAGGGCCAAAAGAGAGAATGGAGTGCGGCAGGCTGCCTAATGACTCATCTACTTCTTTGCCCCGTCTCAGGTTAATGTCGTCCGGGTTTTCTATAAGTGGTTGTTCCGGCATATTAATTTCCCAATTCTAATTGATTTTTAACTAAGTGAAAATACGCCTTCCGATGCGCCACCAACTCCTCGTGCGTACCCTCTTCAATAATTTCGCCCGCTTCCAGCACAATAATTTTGTCTGCATTCTTCACCGTGCTCAGGCGATGCGCCACCACCACCACCGTTTTATCCTTCGTAACCTGGTTCAGGTTGGTAACAATTACCTTTTCGTTGTTGGCGTCCAGCGCATTGGTAGCCTCGTCTAAGAACAGGATTTTCGGCTCTTTGTAAACAGCTCTTGCGATAAGGAGCCGCTGTTGCTGCCCCTGGCTGAGCCCTACCCCTCTGACGCCTATCTGGGTGTTGTAAGCCAGCGGCAGGCTTTCTATAAACGACTGGATGTTGGCGATTTTTACGGCGTGCAGCAGGCGAACCTTGTCCACCACATCACTGCTCTCCGCTATGTTGTTGGCAATGGAATCTGAAAAAATAAACCCTTCCTGCATCACCACCCCGCAGTTTTTTCGCCATTCTGCCTTGTCTATTAACGAAAAATCTGTGCCCCCCACCCGGATGGAGCCCGCCGAAGGGTTGTAAAATCCCAGCAGCAGCCGTATGAGCGTGGTTTTCCCGCTGCCGCTGGCGCCCACGATGGCGGTAGTTTTCCCTCGCGGGATGTGGAGGTTGATGTTTTTCAGCACAAAATCTGACAGCTCGTTGTAGCGGAACGAGAGGTCTTTAATTTCTATATCAGAATGCGCCGGGTCTATCACCGTTATTTTGCCTGCAATTTCCTCTTCCGCCTTCATGCTGTACAGTTCGTTCATGCGCGTGAGGCTCAGCGAAGCGTCCTGCCCTTCTCGTATAATGTTGATAAATTGCTGCAACGGCACATTCAACTGCCCGATGATGTATTGCACAGCCAGCATCATCCCCAGCGTCATCCTGCCTGCCAGCACTTCGTTGGCACAGATAAAGATGATGAAAATGTCTTTGAGTTGGTTAATGAACTGCCCGCCGAAATCCTGGTAATTGGCAATGATGAGCGATTGTATTTTGGCGCGGAACAGGTGTCCCTGCACGCTAAGCCAGTGTTGGCGCCGCTTTAGCTGGCTTCCCTGCAATTTTATTTCCGGTATCCCCTTGAGCAGTTCCAGCACGTTGGTCTGGTTGTCCGAAGCCTCCTGGAAACGCACGTAATCGATGACTTTTCGCTTTTTCATAAATGAAAAAATCCACACGAGGTAGAGGAAAAGCCCCACTAAATACACCGCCAGAATCTTCCCATTGTAAAGCGCCAGCACAACCCCGAAAACCACGAAGTTGATAACGCCCATGATAAAGGGAATGAACGAATTGGCGAGGAACGCCTCTACGCGGTTATTGTCCTGTATCCGCTGGTAGAGGTCGCCTGTGTGTTTCGATTCGAAAACGGGGATGGGCAACTTCATCATCTTAGAGAGAAAATCGTAGATGAGTTGGATGCTGATGCGGGAGTTTACCTGGAGCAAAATCCAGCGTTGCATGATGTTTACCGCTGAGCCGAACAGGAAAATAACCAACTGCGCCACCAGTATTAAGAGGATAAAGTTGAGGTTGCTGGTGTTGATGCCGATGTCTATGATGGATTGGGTTAGAAAAGGGAAGATGAGCTGTAAAATAATGGAAGCTGCAATGCTTATGAACAGTTGGACGATGAATTTTCGGTAGGGACGAAAATAACCGAACAAAAACCGAAGACTCAGCTTGGGTTCCTTTTCAAACTCGTTGGCGTAGAATTGGTTGGTAGGCTCTAACAGGATGGTGATGCCTTCGCCGTCATTAGTTTCATAGAACTGGCGAAAGCGGCTGATGGGTATTTTCAGTTTGCCCGCAGCTGGATCGGCTATCCAAACGTACTTTTGAGAAATTTTATAGACAATGACAAAGTGTTTTTGGTCCCAGTGCACAATGCAGGGCAGGGAGGCGGTGTTTACCGATATTTTTTCCCCGTCTGCGAGCGTGGGCATGCGAAACACCATTACGCGGAAGCCAATAGCTTCGGCAGCCTGGTAAATGCCTGCTAAGGAAACTCCTTCTTTACTGAGGTACGAGAGTTCCCGCAGCTTTTGTAACCCGATGTTTTTCCCGTAGTAGGCGCTTATCATTCTCAGGCAGGTAGGCCCGCAATCCATCGAGTCGTACTGCCAGAAAAACGGAAATCGTCTCATACGTTAATTAAGCGTAGCCATCTCGGCGACCATTGACTCTACGCGTTCTGCAAAAGCGGCTTTGAAAACATTTAAACCATCGATAACCTGTGCATCTGCCAAACGGGTAGCGTTACTTTTTTCAAAGGTAGTAACAAATTGTTTAAATGCGGGTAAATGCCACCAGCTTTCAATGTCATTCAGCGCTTTGCGGAGATGTTGCAGGGCTTGCAAAAAGACCGGCTCACTGTAGCTTTCTATGAGTAACTGGTGCAGGTACATTTCGAAAAGGTAGGCATCGTTCAGCGATTTTTCGGCTTCGGCGGGCGCCTGGGCAAGCTCTTGCGCTTTAGAAAGTGCCGCTGCGGCTTGCTCGGTTTCGCCGATTGCGTAGAGGCAATAAGCTGCCGTGGAGGCTACTTTAATGAGCAGGTTTTGCTCGCCGTATTCAAGGGCGTCTTCTATGGCGGCGTTTATGTGCACCTCCACTTTGTTTTGTTCGCCTTTATGGGCGGCGACGAGCGCCAACTTGCAGCGCAAGATAATGCGGTATTCGCTGGTCTTGCTCTTAGCAAGCTCCGCCTGGTAAGTACTTTCGGCTTCGTTGTACAACTTCATTCTCGAATAGCAGTTGCCAATAAACCACTGCATGGAGTAGATGTAAAACAAATCGTTGTAGTAGGGGCGTATTTCTTCAGCTTTTTTGAAGAGTTCCAACGCCTCAGCAGCTTTGCCCATGCGATAGGTAAAGTCGGCGGCGCAGAAGGTATAAACGTATATTTGCCCGTGCTTGTAAAATTTGGCGTCTTGTATGCCTTCTTCGGCGCTTTTGAGGGCCTCGCGCAGGGTGAATTTGTTCCGGTGAAAATCAATCCAGTGGAAGGTATCGAAGAGCATGATACGGGGCATGAATTTCATGATGTCTGACATTTTTTTGTGCCATGCCTTACTGTATTCGTACTGGTTTACTTCGTCGCCCGTGTACACCTGGTGAATGGAAAGGTTAAAAATGGACAGTTTGTAATCCTGCAACCAATAGTTAAAGGTAGTATCTTCTTCTTTTTCCATCTTCTTAATGCCATTGTCTAACAATTTATAAGCATTATCGGCATCTTTGGCAAACTCCTCGATCCTGCCTAAGTGTGCGTACAGGTACCCGCGTACGTTATAAGCCCAGGAGAGGTGGTAATCGCGCTGTTTTTGTGAAACAGTAAGCGCGGCGGCTTCCCGCACAAATTGCTCCGCCCATTCTAAGGCAATGTTTATTTCGCTTCGCCGCTCGGCATAGGTAAAAGATATGCGGTATAAGAGTGCCATGCGAATTGCGGGGCGGTCTTCATAGCGAAGCGCCTCCTCGAAGTGATGGGTCATGTACAGGTCAAAAGGCGGGTTGGCGTGGTGAGAGAACTGGTAAAAATTGGCAGCAGAGCCTATCAACCCATGAATGTACGATTTTAAAACATTGTCTATGCGGGACTGGGTAGCTAAGAGTTTTTCGCCTATCAGCATTACTGCCCGAAACGAATAGCGATGGTACGAGGCGTCCATAACGCCAATAACTTCACGAATTTGTTCAGAGTTGAGCGGAACATCGGCGCTAATGCGATTGTAAGTAGCTTCTTCCGGGGTTACGAGCTGGTAGTTGTTCCAGGTTACGCGTGCGCTGGTGGCGTCGGGATTGTTTTTGAGAAGAATGGTCTCCGATTGCGGGTATTGCTGGAACCCACCTATAAAATACTGCACATCGCCTTGGAAACGCGCCCAAGTAATGCCGTTTTCGTCCACCACATCCACAATGTCGGTGGGGAAGCCCAAAACCAATTCCCGGCGGCTATCGGGATAGGAGCGGTAGTAATTTTCAAAAACCCGCAGACTTTCTGAGTCAATAGTTCGCAAATCGGGAATGAGGATAGCAAATTCGTAGCTTTCAAGTAAGTTACCTATCAGCTTCGCCATGCGTTCAAACAACCCGTAGGGTACATTTAAGCGAGACTCTAAGCGGGCATGATAAAAAAGGTATTCTTTTTTCTGGCTTTCGGAAAGGGTCTTTTCCATTTCCGGGAAAATAAAGCTGGCAATGGCGGCATCGGCTTCTAAGATGCGTTGTACTTCAGTTTCGCTGAATTGGTCTTTTAAGTATTGCACGAGCATGCGCATGCCCCCGAATCCCTGGGGAAATTCTTTGTGGTTATATAAACAGAAAACGGGCGCTAACTCGTTTTTGAGGGTGAGCAGGTGCTGGTTTACCTGGTGCTGGGTTCCTTGATATATCTTTATCATGACGGTTTTCTTTTTATAGTTTATTACTTAGTTCTTTTATGGGTTTGGGTAACAGAAATGCACAATCCGGGCGCTGCGAAGCAGCTTCTATAACGGCTTTGTGGAAAGGGTTTTCTGCAAGGGTATTTTTGGTGTCCTCAGGCAGCTGGGATACAAGGCGAAGCCAAGGTTGGAGATGCCACCAACTGTCTGCGTTTTTCCGGAGTGCATTTGCGAGGTTTTTGGTGAGTTCCGTTACCAGGTACATATCGGTATCGCCGGTTTCTAACAAGCCAAGATATAAAGTCGCCAGGTCTGCGTTAGAGGCTTTATAAGGAATGTCGCCCACACTTGTTTTGGAAAGTTCCAACGCCTGACGGTAGGCTGTCTGGGCTTCGGTAGTGCGCCCCAAAACCTGGCATACCTGTGCGGCAGCTAAGGTTACAGTAAAGAGCCCGCCGCAATCGCCCTCTCTCAGGGCTATTTCAATGGCTGCATTTATGCACTCTTCAGCTTCTGTGCCCTTTTCGAGGTAGGCATAGCAGCGGGCTTCCTGGGTTTTTATCTCCAGTAATTCGGGTATGGAAAGTTTAGGGTAAAGAGTGTTCAGAGTACTTAATCGATTCAAAGCATCGGGGTACCGGCCGGCTGACAGCGCTACTTTTGCAAGCGCCATCTGCAATGCATACGGGCTGATTTGGGTGTAGCTGTGGCCTATCTTTTTTTGAAAGATAAGGCATGATTCGTAATACGCTGTTGCCTTGTCGGTGTCTCCCAGCCGGTTGTGAATTTCTGCCAGGCTAAGCGTGAAAAAATATTCTAAGATGTAATTAAATCCTTCTCTTGTTTTTTTCAACCCCTGTTCGGCTTTTACTAAGGCTTGCCGTATTTTTAACTGCTGGTAGTAAAACGATTGCCATTCGGCAGAAGAAATGGCGCTCAGGCTGGGTTGAGTATCTGTGTAGGCGGTTTCAATGCCGTACCAGCGTTCCATTTCTTTAAAATTGCCCAGCAGGGAGTTTAGGGTAGATAGGTTTTCTGCCAATACGGCTTTTGTGTAGGCTATTTCGTCTGCAGGAGCCTCCAGCGGGTCAAAACTAAGGTTGAGAAGCAGGTAGTAGGCTTCTTCGTGTTTTTTGATGGCTGCCGGCAAACCTCCTTCTTTCATAACGATGTAGCTGTGCACGTTTTTTATCCAGCCGAACAACAGGTCCCGGTGAATGCCTGAAAAGGCGTTTAGTTCTTCATACGCTTGGTTTACATACGCTATGGCGGAATTTGTGTCATTTTTACGGCGACTCAGCGTAACGATGAGGCGGTAGAGGAGCGCCACGCGACGGGCGGGATGGGTTTCGTATGCGAGGGCTTTTTCAAAGGTTTGCTGGAGGTAATTCGCCAATGGCAAATTTCCCTGTGTAAAAAAGTGGCGATTGTGGGCGGAGAGCCCTATGATGTGCAGTAAAATGGCTTTTTCCTCCTTACTGATAAAAGGTTCTAAGGCTTGTTGGGCTTTTAGCCCGAGGAGCAACGCATTGGTGAAATCGAAAAGGTGAAAGCATTTCTGGATGCCCGCCATTACCTGTACGGCGGTTTCCGGGTTAAGCGAGAGCGGCTCGTTGCGGAGGAGGCAATGAGCGTTCCACTCGGCGCCATCGTCGTACTTATCCGGTTGAAAGACCTGGGCAACGGTTACAACAGGGGTTGTATCGCCAGGGTAAATTTTTGTAACGGTGGTCGCCATCCGCTCAAACGCATATATAAAAGATTGGGCTATGGTTACGGTGTCTAAGCTGTAATACCAGCTAATGCCGGATATGCGGTCGTGGTGGTCGTTTTCCCAATCGGGATTATACCCCAAAACCAAGCGGGGAGATTTTTCGGGATAGACCTGGTACATGAATTTCAGCAGGTCTATGCTATTTATATCGAGATGTGAAACGTTGGGAACGATGAGTTGAAATTCCCGGGTTTCGTGGAGTTGGATGAGGAGTTGTGCACACGCCTGCGTGAGAGCGGCTTTTGCGGTATGGCTGTGGGTGATGTTGGAGTCTAAGCGGGCTTTGCCCAGCGATTGGAGCTTCAGCTCCTTTTCATCTAAAGACGGAACGAGGTTTCCGTATAAAATACTGAGGTAGGTTTTATGGGAATGCAGCAAAGTGTCCATAGCGGCATCTCCTATTTGAGGGCGCAAGGCGGCTACCACAGCTCTTACGATGGAGAAGGGGAGGGCTATTTCTCCACTTTCCGGCAACACCAAATCAGAAGAGGCCGTGTAGTTTTCGGAAATGTAGGAATGAATAGCTTTATGGGCGCCTTGTAAAACAGTAGTCATGTAAAAATGCTTGTATATATTAAGTAAAGGTTTAAATACCGGGTTGAGACGTGGGTACAGGCTTTCTGCAAAAGTGAAAAACCATACCGGGGAAGCCCGGTATGATTTTCTTGGATGTGCATTATTCTTGGTTTTTAGGAATGCAGCAATGCGCTCCGTAACCTCCGCCACCCATCACTTTTTTCATAGACTCAATAGAAAGTGATTGAGAAGGGTCAGCATTTTTAACTGTTTTTACAGCAGCTGACTGAATTTTGAATAAATTCATGGTATTTGATTTAAACATTATGCCTACTCTATCGGGTTTTCGGCTTCCCCCACAAGAGAACTTGATGAGGCGAAATTAGTTTTTTTGATGAGAGTTATACAAATGAAAACCGAGTTTAACATATATTTATAATTTAAATGATTTTATTAACAAATGTCTGGTAAGCAAAAGAAATAGTTGTTTTGAGAATTTTAAAATAAAAGAAGGTGTTTTTCAATATTTTATATTTTCACATATTGCTTGCCAAAGGAGATGTAAGCCACCCGAAGAGATGATTTTGAAATGTTAATGTGATATTAAAGAAAAGTTAATGAAATAGATTAGTATAATTATAAATAAGAAGATTTGAAGGCAAATTTTTCTAAAAAAATGAGGGGTGGTATTTTTTTTTAAAAACTACAAATATTAGATAGCGATAAATATATTTTAAATACACCTACGCTTTTCCTTATTTATGTCTTGTAAAACTATATGTAGTTTTACAAGACATATTAAGGTAAAAAAACATCTTATAAAACTCTTGTTATTGCCTCTTTAGTACACAGACAACTACTTGCCCATAAGGAATTAACCGGGGCTTGCAAGCCCCGGGGTTTGTTTATGCAGTTTTATCCTCTACGGTGGCTCCCGGAGCGTTTGTTTTAACAGAGGCTATGCCATTATCTCGCGAAGCCTCACTTTCGTACATCTCACTGGTGCCGATAACCTGCCCGTTGGTGGCTTTTAAATTAAAATAGAATTTTTTGTTGGCAGATGTTTTCTTGTCGAATTTAGAATCGTCTTGCGAGTTTTTTCTGACAGATTCTACGCCGTTTTCGCAATTTTTCTTAGTTGCGTAGCCTTCGCTGGAGAGAATGGTTTGCCCGTTCCCTGCTTTTAGGTTGAACTGAAATTCACCGTTTGTCCGTTTTGTAATAACAAATTTTCCCATGGTTTTTAGTTTTAGGGTTAAAAATAGTAAAAATTTAAATTCTAATTTTACAAATTTACGAGTATTATTCTATCTTTTCGGTTCATTTTAGATCTCTTACGGTCTAATTTACCCGAATTTCATATTCTAACCGACAGCATCCTTTAGCTTTTTGAGCTACAGAAGTGTAGAATTTTCACATATATCTCACCAATGCATTAAAACCTCCATCGCACAAAAGCCTCCATGGCTTCATATTCTGCCAATCCCAGGGCGTTGTACAAACGGGCTGTTTCGCGGTTGCGGTCTTCGGCACGCTTCCAAAATTCACGGGTATCGTCTCCGGGAAAAGGAGCGCTGTCTTTTTGAGACTGGTGGAGAAAAATAGCCCGTCTTTTTCTCAGTAATTCCTGGGGGCTGATGGGAACTGCCATTTCTATTTCGTGGATAGCCCACTCGTGCCAGGCGCCCCGGTAGAGCCACAGCCAGCAATCTTTCATCCAGGTCTGGCGGGCCAGGCGCCGGAACGATTCAAATATGGCATCCAGGCAAACCCGGTGGGTGCCATGCGGGTCTGCCAGGTCGCCGGCAGCAAAAACCTGGTGCGGTTGCACTTTTTCTAACAAGGCTATAATGGCTTGGTAGTCTTCTTCGCCCAGCGGTTTTTTCCGGTTGCGCCCGGTTTCATAAAACGGCATATCCAGGAAATGAATATTCCGGTCGGGCAATCCGCAAAAACGCGCTCCCGCACGGGCTTCCCCCCGGCGAATGAGTCCTTTTATGAGCCGCACTTCATCTATATCTTCCTGGTGAGGCTGTTTGTTTTCCAGGAATTTTGTAACAGCGTTGTACTTTTTTTGTATTTCTTTTTTCGAAATGCCGATGGTTTCCTGGAACTCTCTCACAAACTCCATGAAACGGAGTGCATCGTGGTCGTGAACGGCAATATTCCCGGAGGTTTGGTAAGCCACATGCACTTCGTGCCCCTGCTCTACCAGCCGCAGAAAGGTACCGCCCATAGAAATTACATCGTCGTCCGGGTGAGGGCTAAAAATAACAATTCGTTTTTTGGCGGGTTTGGCGCGTTCCGGCCGGTGGGCATCATCGGCATGAGGTTTGCCGCCGGGCCAGCCGGTAATGGTGTGTTGCAGCCGGTTGAATATCCGGATGTTGAGGGAATAGGAAGAGGCGTGCTCTACGGTGAGTTCACTGAGCCCGTGTTCGTTGTAATCTTCATCGGTAAGTTTCAGAATGGGCTTGCCGGTTTGCAGAGACAGCCACACCACCGCTTTGCAAATTAAATCATCGGTCCAGTTGCACATACCTGCCAACCAGGGCGTTTTGTAGCGCGTTAGCTGCGCCGCCGCCTCTTCGTCCAACACTGCCTTTACGTTTTTGTGCCGCTGCAGGTACGAGGCCGGTATAGATGCGCTTACCTCACCCTCAATAGCCTGGCGCACCACATCTGCCTTGTGCTGACCCCATGCCATGAGATAGATTTGCCGGGCTTTTAGAATGCTGCCAATACCCATAGTGATAGCCCGGTACGGAACACTGTCTTCTAAGATAAAATCTTTAAGGGCATCGCGCCTCGTGAGGCTGTCTAATTTCACCAGCCGGGTAAGGGAGCTTTCCCACGAGCCGGGTTCATTAAAGCCAATATGTCCTGTGCGCCCGATACCGAGAATTTGTATATCGATCCCGCCGGCAGCGGCAATCTTTTTTTCGTACTCGGCGCAAAAGCGCTCTACCTGGTCAAACCCAATGGTTCCATCGGGTATATGAATATTTTCTTTGGGAATATCTATGTGGTCAAACAAATACTCATTCATAAAGCGTACATAGCTCTGCATGGCATCGGGTTGCATGGGGTAGTATTCGTCTAAGTTAAAGGTAATGACGTTCCGGAAACTCAAGCCTTCTTCGCGATGCAGCCGCACCAGTTCTTCATATACCCGAATGGGGGTAGAGCCGGTAGCTAAGCCCAGCACTATTTGCTCCCCGTCTTGTTGTTTTTGCCGAATGGCGAGGGCGATGGATTTGGCTACATGAATGGAACCCTCCCTGGCGTTTTCCCATACGCGGACAGGTATTTTTTCGAATGATTTGAACTGGTATTTCAGGATCTTCATGTAAAAGGGGCATTAATTCTCTGCAAAAATAAGGAGGTATTTTAAAAATTGTTAAACTGATAGCTGGGCGATAAATTTGCCCCACAGCCTGCGGTTTCAAGCACAGGCTGTGGCTTGATGGGTAATTGGGTATTGCAGAAAAGAGTTGTAGAGGAATAATTTTAAATTCTTCCTGGGCAAGGTAAACAAGCTCTTTTGCAATTTTTGGCTTGTGGGGTGGCTTGTGCGGTTTGCCAATTTGTATGACTGTGAAGGGTTGACATTTCGTTTATTTTATGCCTAAAAATGATTTTAGGTTTTCAATTTCTCTTTTATGGTCAATAAGTTTCTTCCGTATTTCAATACACTTTGCTGTATCAAATTCAAAATCTTCTCCCTCAATCTGTCCTTTTAAAACAACCATATCACCGTTCCTCTCAGCTTTGGCGTGTGCAAATTTGTTTCGGATTTTAATTACATCGTCAAAGTAGGTTTTATTAAATTTAAGGAACTTCTTTATTTCATCTGCTGTATTTAATTTGCTAAACTCTTTCAATGAACCCCGAAATATGCCCCACTTTCTGTTAGCTTCAATGAACTTAAACGAACTATCAAATCCAACTTTCTGATGTCTTTCAATAAATTTACCAGGATTCTTTGAAAGAAAATCTTCTACATAGAACTCCACAATGCCATTTAGTTCATCATCTGACTTTTTCAAATAATTACGTAAAATAGCTATTGAAAGGATTTCTATCTCAACATCCAACTCACTTGTTGCAGCGGTTATTAAACCTCTTGTTGCATTTATTTCAAATAACTTTCTAACTGTACGCTTAATTACCTTTTCAATTTTATCCAATAGGCTATCACGACCAATTTGTATGTTGATTCGCTCCATAAATGCCAATCGTTCTTTTACGGCTGCATCTTGGATGAAATTTGTTTTAGCAGAATAGAAGAGTATTTCGGTGTCTAACCTTTTTTCTTCCCGTAATCTGTAAATGATAACATCCCCATTCTCTTCATTCAGGTTAAAGTCGGAAATAATCAAGTCGTAACTTATATCCAAATACTTATCAAGCTCTGCTTCATCCTTAACCGTGACAATATTGGGCTCAAACCCTAATTCTACAAGAAAATCTTTGATGCTTTCAACATCGCCGTTTTTGATATAATCTTCAAGGTCATTATCCAACCAAAGTATGTTGTAATCCAGTTTCATTATTTAGCGATTTTAAAAGAGACAATAAATTCCACACCTTTACTGAGTTTGTTATTTACGTTTATTGTTCCGTTTAAATTTTCAATAATTTCTTTTACGTGATAAAGCCCAATTCCTGAACCTCTGCGCGAAGTGGTGAAACCAAAATCAAAAATGCTGTCCAAAATATTGTCAGCAATACCTTTCCCATCATCTTTGAAGGATAGTTGAATAGATTTGCCGGACTCTGTCCATGTCAGTTCAACTTTACTCGCTCCGTGTTTGGATGAATTACTAATAAGGTTATCCAACACAATAATCATATCAATAGGGTTGAATTTGATTTTATGTTCCAAACCTTTAGGCATATTAATTTGCACACTCAACAGTTCCCTATTGATGCGTAAATCATCGCGTAGTTTATATACGTTTTCAATGTATTCATTGGTGAATGAAATAACATCTACGTCCAGTTTGTTTGAATGAATATTGAAATTGACCTTTTTAAAGTATTTGGAAAACGAAGTGATTTTTTCGTTTTGCTGGCTTAACCGCTTCACAATGATTTGCAATTCATCCTTTGCAGCATTGCTGTTTATTGCCTTAACAAGGTTTTCAATATCCTTTTTGATAAAATTGGTTGTTAAACCGATGTGATGTAGGATACTTTCTAAATTTTTGGTGTCGTCACTAATATCCTTTTGAAGAAAGTTTTTTTGGCTTACAACATAGTCAAGTTTCTTTTCGGTTTCCCTGCGTTTTTCTTCCTCCTTAGCTGCTTTTGCTTTATCCCGGTCTGCATCGGCCTTTATTTCTCTAACTGCTTTTTCAATCTTTTTCGCCTCTTTGACCATTTCCGGATTCCCGGATTTGGCAGCTACTTTTGAAACATTTTTAACTATTTTTTCAACACTAAATTCTTGTTTGTCGGATATTATTTTCAGAAAATCTTTGTCGTATTGTATTTCTATTACATCCTGTGAATTAATGTAGCCAGATATAAGTTCAAGAATTTGAACTTTTACGTCTTTAGCCCATAGTTCAGGACGAATTACTTCTTTTGTAACCTTGTCAATTTCCGGGTCACCCCAAGCGATTATGTTTACTACATAATTTTCCAGTCTCTTTAAAACATATTTTTCAAAAAAATCTATGAGATTACGAAAGGTGTCATTTTTAACTAATCCGCCATCTCTACTGGTTGTTTCACGTAATTCGGGTTGTGGTCCATTAATTTCAATTCTACCGATTAAATCACGTGTCCCAAGAAATCGATTATAGCCTTGTTGCTTTCTTCTTTCAATTCCCAAACCATCTTCACCCTCTTCTCCGTAAGGATATACCCGAAATCCGTTTTTATACATAAAAACTGAACCGTATTTAACAGGCTCCATTCCCATTAACCGGGTGAAATTTGCTTTAGCCGCCCTGTTTAATTGAAATAAATAGACTCCAACATTTTTCAAATCCTTATAGGGATTTTTTTCTTTCAAATAATAAATCAAATCGCCTCTGTCTTGCAGGGTGGTTTCAATGTAATCTCCCTTTGGGCTAATCTGGACAAGAATATTGGAGGTTTTTATTTCAAGCGTTTCAAAAATTGAGTTTTTGACAAGTCCGTTTACAATTTCTAAATCATTTTTCTTTTCTCCCTTTTTGTTTTTTTCCTTGTCAAGGGTCAATTCATCTTTGGCAATTATTTCAATTTCAAAATTGTCGCTATCGTTTTCCTGATTGGGGTTGATGAGTTTGGCTAAGGATTTTTTTAGCTTTAATATTCTGTCCCTATCCCAATTATCACGGAGTCCTGTAATTTCTAAAACAGTTCCCTTTTTAAGTTTGTAAGCGTTTTCAGTAAGCACTTTGTGCGTTACCTTAATGTTTACAAATTCTTCATCATCTGCGTTTTCAAAATCCTCCCAATTCACTACAAGGTTTTCAATCTTAGGCTTGGGTTCGTCTTTAATGGTTATCAGATTTAAGAATCTGCCTAATCTGTCGCAAGAAAAGCGACCTACGCCTTTCGCTCCGGCAAAAACTCTTTGTGTTTTTATTTTGTCCCGATAATCTTCATTTTCTTTACCCAGACGCTTGGCAGAATAAGCCACAAACAACCACTTATTTTTAAGGTCGTCATAGTTCATTCCTTTACCGTTGTCTTTAATAACTATTCTTGCGTTGTCGGGCTCATAGTTGTTTTCAAAAATTACTTCAACTTTTGAAGCGTTTGCATCAAAAGAGTTCTTGACCAATTCAAAAACAGCAACAAACTCATCGGTAATTAATTCCTTACCGATAAGGTCTTTTAATGCTGCACTTATTTTGAATGTTTCTGTATTAGCCATTTAGAATTTGTTTTAAAGCTAATCCGGCTTGTTCGCCAAACAGAGGCGGAATTGCATTGCCAACCTGTGTATATCTTGGAACTTCTACAATTCGCAATTTCCCTCCGGTTGTATATTTCTCTTTGAATTCAAACCAGTCAGGAAATGTTTGAATCCGGGCATATTCTCTCACACTTAAGATTCTTGGTTCGCAATAGTGAACATAATCGTCCGGATGCGATGTAAGCGTAGGTGCGGGTTTGTTGGGGTCTAAAACAACAATGCCTCTTTTTTTGATGTTGAACTTTTCTCTTTCTTTTCCTTCAATCTTTTTCCCTTTGGGTGCTTTGGATATAAGCGTTTGAAACAGTGATATTGTTTCCTTACCGTGATTAGCGAAACGGTGACTGTCAGGAACAGATTTTGACGAAACATTTAACCGCATCAATTTTTGATACGGGCTTTGCACTTTACTGTAAATAGAAGATAGAAACCCAATTGAATCAGGGCAATCAACCGTTCCGTTTTTTTTCAATAAATCAGAGATAGCATCCTGCAAATTTTGGGTTAATCCCAAACCTTTGTTTACCAAAAAGGATTTTCTTTTGCTCTTAAGTAACTCAAAAAAATGGCTTGGGATAAAATTTGATTTTTCAAAAATGTCTTTTCTGATACCAACCAAAATAAAGCGTGTTCTTTTTTGAGGTATTCCAAATTCTGAAAAGTCAATGAGTTCTCCGTAAACTTCATATCCATTAAAATCTTTACCTGAACGTCTCAAAGCCTTCTGAACAAATTCTGAGTATTTAATCCCCTTGCTGCGGTTCTTTTCAAAGCGTTGTGTAAATCCTTTTACGTTTTCAAAGAAGATAATTTTTGGCTGAACTAGCCTAATGAACTTAATATAGGAACTTATCAATTCATTTCTGTGGTCGCTTTCTTTTCTCCGTCCGGCAGTAGAAAAGCCCTGGCAAGGTGGTCCTCCGGCAACTAAATCAACTTCACCTCTTAATATTTTTAGTTCTTTTGTTTTTCCTTTTAGAATTTCGTTAATATCGTGCGGTTTTTTTTCTAACCATTCAGGCCAGTCAAAATGATTGAGATTATCAATTAAATTGTGTTTCAAAGTTGCAAAAGCATAAGGGCTTTTTTCAATTGCAAACAAGCCTTTCCACCCGGCATTGTGTAAACCGAGGGAAAGTCCTCCACAGCCCGCGAAAAGGTCTATATACGATAGTTTTTTTGCCATTTTTACAATGCACACTGCCTTGCAAAGGTAGTTATTTTAACGATTTTTTGTAATAGGTACAAGTGGGGTTAAGCATACAGGTAATACATAATGGGTTTCTTGCTTTGCACACCATAGCTGCATAATCTAAGACGGCCCAGTTAAGCTCCTTAGATTGAAGATTATCTACCAATTTCGTAGCTAACTTTTGAAGATAAGGGTCATAGCGGATGTCAGCCATTTTACGCTCCCCGAAGTATCGTTCAAGCAGCCTGGCCATGTTTACGTCCATTAACGGGCTTGGCTTTTTGAAAATCATCAACTCAACGGCATTGGCAATGTATTGACCCAAAAACGGGATACTTTCCAGTTCTTCCCTGTCTTGCGGGAATTTGCCTTTGCGCTCAGCCATTTCCAAAGCCAGTTTTTTAAGTTTTATAGCTCTTTGTCTATATAATCCAATGGGACGAAGATATTCTTCAATCTTCCCTGTATCGGCTATGGCAATAGACTCCCAATTGGGAAAATCCATTATAAAATTCGAATAAAAACGTGCGACTGTTTCAGCTTTTGTACGTTGTAATAAAACTTCGGCAATAACAAGCTGGTAGCTGGTCATTTCTTTTTCACGCCAAGGGAAAATTCGTCCATTCTCAGCAAACCAGTTTAATAATTGCTTTTGTAATTCAACAATCTTATGCTTGGTAACTCGCGGCACTGTTTATTTCCTATTTATTGTAGTATGAGTTGGATATTTATGCCCCTTGCCGGCGTAAGCGTCCGCTTTCAGCAAACAATGCTCATGCGCATTCCCCCAGCCCGTGGTTTAAACCGCAGGCTATGGGTGTTCGTCGCTATTTACGACCGCCCATACCACCCCACCGGCGCTGTATCTAAATTGATGTTTACCTGTTTTACCTCCACATAATTTTCAATGCCGTACAACCCCAGCTCCCGGCCTATGCCACTCTGCTTGTAGCCGCCCCAGGGCATTTCGTTAAAGGTAGGATGGTACCAGTTTACCCAGCCAACGCCCGCCCGCACCTGCGGCATCAGGCGGTGCACGCGCGTTACGTCTTGCGTAAAGAGCCCATAGCCCAACCCGTATTCCGTATCGTTGGCAAGGGCGATGGCTTCCTCTTCTGTTTTAAAAGGAAGCATAACCGCTACCGGCCCGAAAATCTCCTCCCGCGCAATGCGGTGGTGGGGTTTTACATCCTTAAAAACGGTGGGCGCTATAAAAAACCCCTTGCGGTTCAGCGGCGCGCCCCCGCACACCAGCGTAGCCTCCTCTTTCCCGATGCCGATGTAGCCCATCACCTTATCAAAATGCGCTTTGGAAATGAGCGGGCCCATCGTGGTTCCCGGGTCTGAGCCATCGCCTACCTGTATGGTTTGGGCGCGCGCCACAAACTGAGCCATAAATTCCTCGTATATTTCTTGCTGGATGAGGAAGCGGGTGCCGGCGGTGCATACCTGCCCGCTGCCCGCAAAAGCGGCGAAAAGACACCAATCCAGCGCCAGTTCGCGGTTGGCATCGCTAAAGATGATAACGGGACTTTTCCCGCCTAATTCCAATGTTACCTTTTTCAGGTTTTCGGCGGCGATTTTTGCAATGTATTTCCCGGTAGCGGTGCCACCCGTAAAGGCAATTTTATCGATGCGGGGATCGCTGATAAGCGCTTTGCCGGCTACCGGCCCGTCTCCCGTAACCAGGTTGATGACGCCTTTGGGGAAGCCCGCTTCATGGGCGCACTCGGCGAAGATTAAGGCGGTAAGCGGTGTAAGTTCTGAAGGTTTCAGCACCACCGTATTCCCGGCGGCTATGGCGGGCGCAATTTTCCAGGCGAGCATTAAAAGAGGAAAATTCCATGGGATTATTTGCGCACATACGCCTATCGGCTCGCGCGTAACGTAGGAAAACGAGTTGGCGGGAACGCTCATCGTTTCGCCGTGGATTTTGGTAGCCAAACCGGCGTAAAACGTAAAGCAGTTGATGGTATCCTCTATATCGAACTCCGCTTCCCGTTTCGGCTTACCGTTGTTTTTCACTTCCCAGTCCACCAGCAACTCAAACCTCTCCCGCAGGTTTTGCGCCAGTTTCAATAACAAATTTTGCCGGTCCAAGGCCGTTTTGGCGCGCCATTCGCCCCCGTCAAAGGCGGCGCGGGCGGCCGCTACCGCTTCCGCTACATCTTCCGGCTGCGCTTCGGGCACTATTGCGATGGGTTCTTCGGTGGCGGGATTGAGGATGGTCCGGGTTTTCCCGCTTCGGGCGTTTACAAACGCCCCGTTGATGTACATGCTATTCATACTTTTTATGGTTTTTAATTTAGAACGGATTTGTTGTCCTCTATTTTATAAGCCCGGCGGTTTCAACCGCCGGCTATTCAAAAATAAAAAATTACCTGGTCTTTCGGTTCTCCCTTTATTCCCCAAATACCTTTGTCTTTTCAGGTTGCCAGCTCAAAAACACCTTTTCCCCGGGGCGATGGACGGTCTCCAGCAGGGTGGATTCTTCTACTTTTATTTCCTGCCCGCCTGCTGTTTTTACGAGGTAGCGGCGGCGGTTTCCTACAAACAAAATTTCGGCGATGGTTACGGCTAACATGCCGGAGCCGGTTTTTATTTCGATGTTTTCCGGGCGAATGAACAGGGAAACGGTTTTGCTTTCGGCAAAGGCATGGTCGGCGACGGGTACGGGATGAGCGTCCACCGCCACCTGGTTTTTTTGGATGACGGTTGCGTTCACAAAATTAGCTTCACCTATAAAATGAGCGATAAATTTTGTGGCAGGGTTGTTGTACAATTCTTCGCCGGTGGAAAGCTGCTCCAGCAGCCCGTTGTTGAGCACCGCAATCTGGTCAGACATGGTGAGGGCTTCTTCCTGGTCGTGCGTAACATACACAAAGGTTTTGTTGAGGGAGTGGTGCAGCGATTTCAGTTCGAACTGCATTTGTTTCCGCAGTTTCAAATCCAACGCGCCCAGGGGCTCGTCCAGCAGCAAAATATCGGGGTCATTGGCTACGGCGCGCGCAATGGCCACCCGTTGCTGTTGACCGCCGGAAAGTTCAAAGGGTTTTCGTTTGGCATAGCCGTTCAGTTGTATCATCTCCAGCATTTCGGCTACCTTGTGGGCTATTTGCGGGGCGCTCCACTTTTTCTGCTTCAGCCCGAAAGCGATGTTTTGCTCCACCGTCATGTTCGGGAAAAGGGCGTAGTTCTGGAAAACGGTGTTTACGGAGCGTTTGTAGGGCGGCAGGTGGGTTATGTCTTTTCCTTTTAGAAAAATAGCGCCGGCGGTGGGAGTTTCAAAACCGCCTATCATCCGCAAAATGGTAGTTTTCCCGCAGCCGCTGGGGCCCAAAAGGGTGATGAATTTTCCTTCTTCGACGGACAGATCCAGGTTTTTTACGATGTGGTTGGCGCCGTAGTATTTGTCTATATTTTTTAATTCCAGTATCATGCGGGCTGTTTTCGGGTTAGGGTTTTTCGCTTCCCGGGCGATGCGAGGGGTGTAGCGGTCATGGCGGTTATCTTCGCTGGGTTTCTATTTCTTTGGTAAATCGGAGCGAAATCAATATCAGCACAGACGAAAACAAGAATACTAAGCTGGAAATGGCGTTGATTTCGGGGGTAACGGCGCGGCGAATCATCCCGTATAATTCAATGGGCAGGGTGTTTTCGCGCGCCAGCAGGAAAAAGGTAACGGGAATTTCGTCCATGGACAGTACTAAACTCAGCAGCACGGCGCCGATGATGGCGGTCTGGATGTTGGGGACAATTACGGAAAAGAAGGCGCGCAGCGGGCTGGCCCCCAAATCGTAAGCGGCTTGTTCCAGGAAAGGGTCTAAGCGTTTGAACCTGCCCAGCAACTGGGTTACCATGATGGCGATGAGAAAGGTGGTGTGGCCTATGGCAACGGCGGTGAGGGAGAGGTTGACGCCCATAACGGGGAAAAAACTGAGCATGGCGACGCCGGTGATGATGCCGGGCAGGGTGATGGGGGTGAGGATGATTTTTTCTAACAGGGCTTTTCCCGGGAAACGGAATTTGTAAATGGCGAAGGCGGCGGGAAGGCCTATGAGCAGGGCAGCGAAGGTGCTCGCCAGGGCTACCAGGAGGCTGTTTCTCACGGATCGCATCAAAGAATCGTTGTGCCACACTTCTGCGTACCACTTCAGGGAATACTCTTGGATGGGAAAGCTGATGACGGAGGAGTCGCTGAAGGAATACCATATCACTACCACGAGGGGCAGGTACAGGAATGCCAATACGAGGATGGCGGCGATGCTGACGGTATAGCTTTTTAGTTTGACCATTTTCCGATGGTTTGGTGTTTCTTTTCGTAGCGGGCAGAAATTTCTAACAATATAAAAATGAGCGCCAGCAGGAGGATGCCAATGGCGGAACCTAAGGGTTTATCATTCGCCGTTCCGAAGAGGTTTTGCACGATGTTGGAGATGAACAGGGAGTTGGGGCCGCCGAGCAATACGGGAGTCAGGAAATCGCCCATGGTGAGCACCATGGCGAAGGTAGCGCCGGAGATGATGCCGGGCAGGGCTAAGGGGAGGATAATCTTGCTGAAAACGGCGAAACTGCCGGCGCCCAGGTCTTTCCCGGCTTCTATCAACGATTTGGGGATTTGCTCGAAAGCGGTGTAAACAGGGATGGCGACAAAAGGGGTGAAAATGTGGACGAGGCAGAGGATTACGGAAAAATCGGTGTACAGGATAAAGGACAGGGGTTTTTCGATGAGCCCGATGGAAAGCAGGGCGGTGTTGATGATGCCGGACTGTCCTAAAATGGTCTTCCACGCGAAGGCGCGCACAATGTACGACATCCAGAAGGGGAGGACAATGAGGGTATAGACGAGTTGTTTGTTTTTTTTGAGTTTGAAGGAGATAAAATAGGCTAAAACAACGCTCAGGCACACGCAAACAAAGGCTATAATGATGGAAAAACCAAAGGTTTTAAGGAGGGTTTTTATATAGATTTCCCTGGTGATGGCTTTTATATAGGAATCGAAATTGAATTCTTTGATGAGAAAGCCCAAATCGTCTGTGCGGAAAAAACTCTGGTACAGGATGTTCCCGTATGGCAGGATGAGAAAGGCGACTAACCACAAGACCAGGGGTAGGAGCAGGAGGTATTTGGTTTTTTTTGCCACGGTCGAGTCGGGTTAATCGCCTGTTCGGGATGGGAAACTTAGTTGCCTTTTACTTCGTTCCAGGTTTCTACATATTTTTTGCGGTCTTTAACGGGTTGCCAGAAGTTTAGGCGGGTAAAGTAATAATCCATATTGTTTACATACGTTAATTCCTGAACTTCCTGGGTCATGTATTGCGCCGCTTTGGGATTGGCGATACTGTAATGAATGGCGGTGGCTACTTTCGCCATGTTTTCGGGTTGGGAAATGTAGTCTAACCACAATTGGGCTAACTGCTGGTTCCGGCTTCCTTTCACAATCATGAGCCGGTCCACCCAGCCGGTGGCGCCTTCCTGGGGGATAACGGATTTTATGTTCATGCCGGCTTTATTCAACGCCGCCGGGGTAATAGGCCAGCCTACGGCTAACAGCACTTCTTTATTTTTCATCATTTCGTCCAATTCGCCGGCAGAAACCCAGTATTTCCGGAGTTGGGGCTTCAGGGCGATGAGTTTGGCTTTTACCTGCGCCAGTTGCTCATCGGACATGTTGTAAAGAGCGCTTGCATCGGTTTTGTCGTAGCCCAGGATTTGCCCCATCAGGTAAATATTGGAAATATCGTCCCAAACCGCTACTTTTCCCTTGTATTTAGCATCCCAGAAAATGCTCCAGCTGGTAGGCTCTTCCTTAATTTCGTCTGCGTTATACACCAGGTAATCGGGTCCCCAGGTAAAAGGCATGCCATATACCTTCCCGTCTTTTTGCACGTCTTTCATGTCTTTGAAGAGAGGAGAAAAATCGTTCCATGCCGAAAGTTTGGAAATATCTAACGGCTCCACCAATCCGCCTTCCACCAATTTGGAGGCTACATCTGAGGAAGGAGACACGAGGTCGTACACCGCGCCGCCGCCGTTTTGCAGCTTGGCAATCAAATCGTCGGAACTGGTAAAGTAAGTGCCTTTTACCGTTACGCCGTATTTTTCCTCAAAACCGCTGGTAAAGGCCTTTTCGGCATAACCCTCCCAGCAGAGAATGTTGAGGGTAGAGCCTTTGAGCGCCGCCAGGTCTGTTTCTTCACCGGGGGCCGCTTCTTTCTTTTGCTTACAGGCCGTTGCCAGGAGGCTGAGCAACAAGGGATAGAGATACAATCGTTTCATGGTACAAATATAATTTTATGGGTTAGTAGTGTGCAAATTACCTATACAAAGGGCAATTTTTTTGGGTAAATATATAAAAAAAAGAGAACTATCCTATCAATATCATGATTTTGTTGGAGTTCTTCGCCTGCACAGGCGCGGCACGTGCGCTCCCGCGTGTATGCGCGCGGGGATGCGCGTCCCTGCGCGGGTGAAGAGTTTGGAATTTTCATTCCCATTCCGTACTTTCGCCAAGTCGGGCGGGATATTATGGCCTGTTGTGAATAATACAGAAATGAAGAAAACAACATTCGAACTGATTAATGAGTTAATAATCGCCATTTCAAAAATATTATGGCCAATTATAGTTTTAGTAATTGTCATTGTGTTTAAAAATGAAATTGCCTCTCTATTCAAAAGATTAAGAAAAGGAAAACTGTTCGGACAAGAACTTGAACTTGATAATGAAATAAAGGAATTCGATAAAGCAACCAACAAAGCGTCTGAAAGTATAGCGGAAGATTCAAATATAACGAAAGATACAGACAAAGACACAAAACGAACTGATGAAATTTTAAAAAGCTCAATAGATGACCCGATAATCGGAATTGTTATGTTGTCTAGAGAAATTGAGAAAGAATTATTAAATATTGCTGCCTCATCTGGATTATTAAAAGATCTTCAAAATAAATCGGTTGCATACACTTTTCAAGTTTTGGTGGAAAGAAAACAACTAGCCGACTCCATTTTAAAATCAGTCAAAATATTTTGGGATTTAAGAAACAAAATAGTTCACGGCAAAGAAATAGATGATGAAAAACAAATAATACGTGTTTTAGATATTGGAATAAATCTATTGAACACTCTTAAAAATATTCCTAGGGCAAAATACATAGTTTATAAAAAAGACATTGAATTGTTCTCTGACTCAAAATGTGAAAATAAACGGACTGATGCAAAAGGAATAATACTTGAAACTATAAGTCCAGAAGGAATTCATACTTCATATAAGTTGCGACCGACGACCAAAAATTATTATGAGGAAAAGGAGAGTGTCGCCTGGGAATGGAGTTTTGACAACAAGTGGGACAAAACTTTTTACAAAGACCCAGACACAGGAAAAATAGTAAAGGCTTTTGACAGTTCAGCTGAATTTGTTGGAAGACCAATGAAAAATTTATAAAACCTCACCCTGCTCCCCAAAGTCTCCGGCTTTGCATGATACTTTTTCCCCTCGCCGGCGCCTCGCGTGTGCCCGTGTCCGCACGCATGCAGGCGCGCTCATGCGCGGGAGCGGTTTTGGTTTTTGTTCCTAAGTTGGGAGACCCTCGCTGGTGCGAGCCTCTTGGCTCGTACCCGTTCCCCGCTCCGCAAAGTCTCCGGCTTTGCAAGATACTTTTTCCCTTCGCTGGCGCGCGTTCGTGACCCGCGCGCATATAGGCGTGTCCGTGCGCAGGAGCGGTTTTGGTTTTTGTTCCTAAGTTGGGAGACTTTGGAGAGCGGGGGTTGTAAAAGTCGCCAATTTAATCTACATTTGACAGTAAAATTTTAGATAAAAATTATGTTATCAATAGTAGGCACATATCAAAACGGTTACTTGAAGCTTGACAAGGATTACGCAACAAAAAACCCGGTAAAAGTAATTGTAACTTTTTTAGAAGATATTCAAAGCGAATCTGAAGACAGGCTGGAATTGAAAGACTTTTCATTTTCCAAAAGCCAGAAAAATCTTGAAAATTTTAAGGGTTCATTCTCTGACACGGTAATTGAAGAAAGGCGAGCCGAGCTATGAAAATATTTTTAGACACCTCTTCACTTTTTAAACTGTATCACCAGGAAGCAGGGACAGAAGATATTGAAAAATTATTTTTGCAAGTACCAATTACTCATATTTACGTGTCCGAAGTTACGAAAGTTGAATTTACATCAGCGGTTTGGAAGAAAGTTAGAACAAAAGAAATTACAGCAGAACAAGCCTTAATAACGTTGGAGCTATTTGAGAGCGACTTTGAAAAATACAATTTTATAACAACCAACAGTTTAATTTTGGAACAAGCACGGAACTTGACAACAAAGTATGGAATAGAAGGTCTAAGAACTTTGGACGGTATTCAACTCTCAACTTGCATTTCATTGGCAAAACAAGTGGACACCTTTTACACGGAGGACAAACTTTTAAAAATACTACTTGAAAGAGAGGGATTGCCGACAGAACTATCCAGCCGCTAATATCGCCTCGCTCACCTTCCCTCTCCCTCCCCAAAGTCTCCGGCTTTGCACGATGCGATTCCCCTTCGCCGGCGCCGCACGTGTGCTCTCGCGCACGCGTATGCACGCAGGCACCCACACAGGGGAGGACAACGATGCAGGACGCGCGTGGATGCCCGCCCGTGCGGGACTTCTCATACACCGGGTTCACTCCATTCGTTCCAGGCGAGTTGGGCGAAGCCTCCCCGGGGGAGAAAATTAATGGCGGTTGTCCGCTGGAATTTTCAATTCAATTACAACTCCACCAATCTGCCATAGGTTTCGGGCCGGCGGTCTCTGAAAAACTGCCATACGGAACGCACCTCCTCTATCATGTCCAAATCGAATTCGGCTACCAGCAATTCATCTTTATCTTCTGAAGCCTGTGCAAAAATCTGCCCCCTTGGGTCAACAAAATAGGAAGAGCCGTAAAATTTCCCGAGGTTCCAGGGCTTTTCGGTTCCCACACGGTTGATGCATCCCATGAAATACCCGTTGGCGGCGGCATGAGCCGGCTGTTCCAGTTTCCAGAGGTATTGTGAGAGCCCGGCAACGGTAGCGGAAGGATTGTACACAATTTCGGCCCCGTTAAGCCCCAGTATGCGGGCGCCATCCGGGAAATGCCTGTCATAACAGATATACACGCCCACTTTGGCATACTTGGTTTGAAACACAGGGTAGCCAAGGTTACCCGGCTTAAAGAAGAATTTTTCCCAGAACCCGGAGGTATGGGGAATATGATTTTTCCGGTATTTCCCGAGGTATTTTCCATCCGCATCAATAACGGCAGCCGTATTGTACAGAAATCCGGCCTGCTCCTTTTCGTACACCGGTACAATAAGTACCATTTGATACTTGCGGGCGTATTCCTGCATGCGCTCGGTAGTAGGGCCCGGTACGGGTTCTGCAGACTGGTACCATTTTGTATCCTGCCCGGGACAAAAATAGGGGGTATTGAATATTTCCTGCAAACATAGAATCTGCACCCCCTGTTCCCCTGCTTTTTCAATGTAGGGAATGTGTTTCTGGAACATCGCTTCCATAATTTCACCGATGGTTCCTTCTCCTTCGGTTTTCGGAAGACTCATTTGGATGAGTCCTGATTTGATTTTTCGCGGCATAATTTTTTAAATTACAAATTAAATTACAGCATTTATTTTATTTCTCCTGACAAAGGTGCCATAGCCTTTTTTTAGGTTCAATTTTCCATTTTCAACGGCTATTTCGCCCCGCAGTAGTACGGTTTTACACTTGCCGGTAACCTCCCATCCTTCATAGGAGGAATAATCGGCGTTCATGTGATGTGTTTTTGCCGAAAGGATATGTTTTTCCTCGGGATCAAAAATTACCAAATCGGCATCTGATCCAATACCGATGGTGCCTTTGCGGGGATACATTCCAAATATCTTTGCCGCATTGGTAGAAGTAACCTCCACGTATTTGTTCAGTGAAATTTTCCCTTTTTTCACGCCTTCGGAAAAAAGCAGTTCCATACGGTGCTCAATAGCGGGATGCCCGTTGGGGATTTTGGAAAAATCATCCATGCCCATTTTTTTCTGCTCCCATTTAAAGGGGCAATGGTCGGTGCCCACCACCTGAACCAATCCCTGGTTTAGTCCCGCCCAGAGAGCTGCCTGGTCTTTTTTCTCCCGCAGGGGCGGGCTCATCACCCATTTGGCGCTCTCAAATCCCTTATCATACAACGAAGCATCCAAAATGAGGTATTGAATACAGGTTTCAACAAATACTTTTTGGTTCCGGAATGTCGCCTGGCGAACGGCATTTAAGGCGCCTTCGCAGGTGAGGTGTACAATATAACCCGGGCAGCCGGTATGATGCGTCATATCGGTAAAGCGCCCCGATGCTTCTGCTTCGGTAATTTCCGGTTGCGATAAGTAATGATAGAGCGGGGAAAGTTTTCCTTCCGCTTGGTGCTTTGCAATTAAATAATCGATCATATCTCCGTGGGTAGCGTGTACCGTTACCAGCCCGCCGTGCTTTTTTACTTCATTCATAAGGCCTACCATCTGGCGGTCGTCAATCATGAGAGCCCCTTTATACGCCATAAAGGTTTTGAACGAAGTAATTCCCTCTTCCTCCACCATTTTTACGATTTCCTTTTTTGTATGCTCATTGAAATCGGTTACCGCTACATGGAAAGAATAATCGGAGTAACAGTTGCCTTCGCTGCGCGACTGCCATTCTCCGAGGGCATGATACAAGGATTTTCCCTGGGTCTGCAACACAAAATCAATGACCATGGTGGTGCCTCCGAATAAGGCGGCAGCCGTTCCCGTTTCATAACTATCGCTGGAAAAAGTGCCCATAAAAGGCATGTCGAGATGCACATGGGGATCGATGCCCCCGGGAAAAACATAGTTACCCCCGGCATCAATGGTTTGCGCCGCTTCCAGGTTCAGGTTTTTCCCGATAACAGCGATTTTCTCTTTTTCGATAAAAATATCCGATATATAATCTTCGGAAGAGGTAATAATTCTTCCGTTTTTAATAAGAATGGACATGTTTTTATTGATATGGCTACAAATTTAAAATAATATACTTCACATCATCCTGTTTTGTGAACTTTTTGCTGCTGCCGCATAAGCAGCCCGTAGCATACAAACGAAATCAGGAAGCCGGTAAACCAGGAAAGTGTATATAGGAAATGAATGGCATGAAGCCAATAGCCAAGAAGAGCGGACAATATCCCCGCCGTGAGGGCTATAAATGCTGCCACATTATATCCCGACCGGTACCTGTAGATACCGTTTACCCTGAACAAATCTTCTACAGATAGGTTTTTTTTCCGGATTACATAATAGTCGCAAATTAAAATACCCAGCACAGGGCCTAATAATCCGCTGATAAAAATCAGGATTCCGCTGATTTCGTTAAGCAGCCACCAGGGGCAAATCAATATGCCGATGACGCCTGTGATATAGCCTCCTGTCTTAAAATTGATTTTTTTAGGTAACATATTTGAAAATGCATTGGAAGGCGCAATAACATTGGCTGCAATATTGGTAGATAGGGTGGCGATAATCATAGCGAATTGCGAAAACACAACCACAGCCGGGTTCTCGAACCGGGACAGAAGCGAAACAGGATCCCAAGGGGCATCTTCCGCTATCAGTATATCGCCAAAATTTAGTATGGCCGCGCAGGTTACAAAAACTCCAACAAATGAGTACAAAACCATTGTTCCGGGCAAACCGATAAACTGGCCGAGTACCTGTGCCTTTTGTGAAACTGCGTAACGTGTAATATCGGCAATACTGATAGACATCGTTGCCCAGAAGCCCACCATGGCCGTTAGCCAGAGGAGGTAAATCCATACCGTATTACCTATGTTGTCTTGGACAGTCCTTATAAAATTAATATCAACCATAGCGGAATAAATGGTTTTCTGTGGTGCATGGCCTGCCTGCTGCACCTGCAACCTGAATTTTTGTTCCCCTGAAATTATTTTTTCCCGGTTTACTTTTCCTGAGAGCGTTTCATCAATTTTAACGGGTAATGTATCCTGTGGAAGCGGGAGCCAGCCGCCTGTCATCATTGAGTTGCCTACGGGAACCGTTAACCGGTAATGCGTGGCTTTCACACTGCCGTCAGCATTTTTCAAGGGATTTAACTGGAGGTAAAATGTATCTTCTGACGAATGATACGTAACCGTGGCGGATGGTTTACTAAGTTGTTTACTTTGCTCCAGAACGAGTCCGAAGGCTCCTGCCGAATACGCTCCCCATGCCAGTAAAGCAATCCCTATCAGCAGGAGGATGGGCGCAGAAAACTCTTCGAGCCATTTGATGCTTTCCGTTCCTTTCCATATAAAAAACAGGTTAATGACCCAGAAAATTCCGAAGGCGACAAACTTGCCGATGCTCAAATCAATAGCCCCCTGGCTGCCGGTTAATGCGTTCCAGATGGCGTACAGGGCGAGGCCTCCTATCCATGTTTGCACGCCAAACCACCCGCAGGCAACGAAGGCGCGCATGAGGGAAGCTACATGTATTCCCTTAGTGCCGAAGGCAGCTCTTCCCAAAACAGGAAACGGTACTCCGTAGCGGGCGCCGGCATGACCGTTTAGCACCATGGGTACCGTGATAATTACATTGCCGATACAAATTATCAGCAAGGCGGCATACCAACTTAGCCCTGCTTTTATCATATAAGAAGCCAGGATGTAGGTTGGAATACAAACGGCCATGCCTACCCACAGAGCCGCGAGGTGCCAGGTGTTCCACGTGCGTTTATGGATAGGTACAGGCGCCAGGTCCTCACTGTATAACGGGGATGATCTGATATCTTCGGTGTTGACCTTGTTACTCATAAGCTCGTTGGTATCGTTACTTTCCGGGGATGAAAATAGCGTTACACACAATATTCGTCAGCAATGGAAATAGCTTTCGAAATTATTTCGAGGCCTTCGTCTATCTGGGACGTATTGATGATGAGCGGGGGCGCGGTAAAAATATAATTCCAGCGAACAAAGGTGAACATTCCCAATTCCCTGATTTTTGCGGCTACTTTATTCATTATTTCCATTTCAGCGGGACGGGCATTAAAAGGCGCCATGGGTTCCTTTGTTTCTCTGTTCTTTACCAGTTCAATGCACCCCAGCAGCCCGGTATTTCTAAAATCACCGATGGAAGGATGTTTTTTGGCGAGTTCTTCTACCCTTTTTTCAATATAGTTCCCCATGGCTGCGGCGTTTTCAATGAGGTGGTCTTCTTCATAAATATTTATTACAGTCAGGGCGGCAGCGCACGAAACAGCATGAGCAGAATAGGTCAATCCAAGCGGCAGCGGCTTAGTATTGTAATGTTGCGCAATCTCTTCCTTCACCACCATGGCGCCAAGAGGTATATAGCCTGAAGTAAGGCCTTTGGCCAGGGTTATGATATCAGGGGTTACACCATGATGGTCTATTCCAAACCATTTGCCGGTTCTACCGAAACCGCTCATTACTTCATCGTCAATCAACACAATGCCATATTTGTCTGCAATATCGCGAACCAGTTTCCAATAACCGGGAGGATATTTTATACATCCTGACGAACCGCTTTCTCCTTCCATAATAATGGCTGCAACATTTTCGGGTCCTTCATACTGTATAACCCGTTCCATATTTAGCGCCGCATTCTTTCCACATTCTTCCGGTGATTTGCTGTTCCAGGGGCAGCGGTAATAGAAAGGGTTTTCCACGTGAATTATATTGGGAATTCCCTGGCTGTCAACCTGTAATTTCCGCGGATCGCCACCGGTAGAAATCGCTCCGTAGCTCGCTCCGTGAAAGGAACGGTATTGGGCGATTATTTTATGGCGACCGGTATAGTGTCGTGCGAGTTTTATGGCATTTTCAATGGCTTCTGCCCCGCCCAGGGTAAAAAGTGTGCGGTTTAATGACCCGGGGGTTATTTCGGCTAATTTTTTTCCCAACTCACCTCTCACTTTTGTTACCATACCCGGATACACATAGCTTACTTCATTCATTTGCTCTATCACGGCATCCCTGACTTTGGTATTCCCATGCCCAATATTTACATTCATCAGTTGGGAGGAGAAATCAATAAACCGTTTGCCGGTACGGTCAAAAATATAAATGCCTTCGGCATAATCTGCGTTAATGGGATTTAATCCTTTTTGAGCAGACCAGGAAAATAGTGTATGCGATAAACTATTTTGTAAAATGTCTTCTTTTTCGGAAAGGGTTGTTGTCATCATAAATAGTTACTAGTTATTTCGTTACTTGAGGAATTTTTTACGAATGGATTCCGGGTAATGGTTGAGCCAATTCAACATAAAAAAGATTCTACTATTATCAGCTCATCCAGTTTGTTTTTGCCTCCGGGTTCCATTTTAGGGTAGTTTTTTTGAGCCTGGTCCAAAACTCAATCGAACTTTTGCCGGTAATGTCTCCAACGCCAAATTTAGAATCATTCCATCCCCCGAACGAAAATGGTTCTCTCGGCACAGGAACACCGATGTTTACACCAATCATACCCGCATTGGCTTTTTCCATCACCATCCTCGCTAAGCCGCCGCTTTGGGTAAATACCGAAGCTGCATTTCCGTAAGGATTTGCGTTTTCAATTGCGATTGCCTCATCAAGGCTGCCGGCACGCATAATTGAGATTACAGGCCCGAAAATTTCTTCCCGCGCCACCGCCATATCCGGCTTCACATAATCAATGATAGTTGGTCCAACATAATATCCTTCTTCTTTTCCTTTTACTACAGAGTTTCTTCCGTCCACGAGTATTTTGGCGCCCTGTTCCTCCGCTTCAGCAATATATCTTTCAATCCGTTCTTTTGCCTCTTTAGAAATTACGGCGCCCAAATTTGTCCCCGGAATTATCTTCTTAGCTTCATCGCACATCATGGTAATGATATGGTCAACCTGGCCTACTGCCAGCATAGCAGACGCTGCCATGCAACGCTGACCTGCGCAGCCTGACATGGATGCTGTTACATTGGAAGCTGTCATGGAAGGGTGTGCATCGGGTAACACAAAAAGGTGATTTTTGGCTCCGCCCAGGCACAACGCTCTTTTATAATGGGAGGTTGCACGGGTATAAACAATCTTTGCCACTTTGGTAGAGCCTACAAAGGATACGGCCTGGATGCCCGGGTGGTCGCATATAGCTTCAACAATTTCGCGGTCGCCGTTTACAATATTTAAAACGCCTTCTGGCAGCCCGGCTTCTTCAAGCAATTCAGCCATGCGCATGGAGCTTAAAGGTACCTGCTCGGAGGGTTTCAAAATCATTGCATTCCCAAGCGCAATGGCGTTTGGAATGGTCCAGTTCGGGACCATTAAAGGAAAGTTAAACGGTACTATAGAGGCAACCACACCCAATGGCATACGATCGATACGACATTCAACGCCTTTGCTCACCTCAAGGATTTCGCCGGAAATTAATTGAGGCAGGGAGCAGGCGAACTCGGTGAGCTCGATGGATTTTTCCACTTCGGCTATAGCCTCATCGAGGGTTTTTCCGTTTTCTTCGTGAATGAGATTTGCAAGCGATTTGAGGTTTTTTTCCAGCAAGGTTTTATATCGGTAGAAAACCTGTACGCGTTCTTTAATAGGGATTTTTGACCATGTTTGAAATCCTTTTTCTGCCGAATGCACGGCTTTGTTTACTACATGTTTCCCGGAAAGCGGGGTATGTGAAATCACGGTACCATCCAGCGGGCTGTGTACATCGAGGAAATTTCCGGGTTCAGAGATAAATTTTCCATCAATATAATTTTTTACCTCGGGGTATTTAAGTGTAACTGTTTCCATATTGGGAAAATAGTATTTTTATATGAGACAAATATAAGGATAATTTATTTTGAGGTATTTTAGTTGTTAGATATCAACCGGAACTAATAATCCACTGAAAATCCTTGTTAATGGCTTGTATCATCCTAAAATAGGTTGAGGGTGTTACAACCGATTCAGCATGGACAAAAAAGAAAAAAATCGTTCAGGAGCATCTGCTATCGAAATCCAGTCTCGCACGCACGCGCTGCACATGCGCTCGGGTTTTTGTTTTCGTTCCGAAGTCAGGAGACTTCGGAGAGCGGGGCGGGGCAGGAAAGATTTAGGACGAGCGTGGGCAGGGCGAAGGTAAAAAATAATACCGCACGAGTCTTTTCGTGTGGTAGTAGTGAGCAGGGGGCAGGAGATTAGATATTGGCATTATTTTTCTTTTTCTTTACCTTGTTATACTTCCTTCACTTCTGTCGAAGGAGGACTTATTTCAGTTGCCACAGATGCAAATGCAGTGAGTCCTTGTTTAATGTATGAAATAACAGAAACCGCTGTCTGGTGCATTGTTTCTCGTTGTTTTTTAGGATTAACTACTCCAAAATTAATATTGTGAACAGTCTGTTTTTCTTTATCGATTACCCCCGTAGCAATTTTAATATTTATACCTCCTTTTTTATTTGTTGTTGTTATTAAAGAAATGTTAAACTTAATTTCGTTACTCACTTCATAGCCTTCTGGAAGTCCTGCCTGAATTTCTTCCACTGTCTCTTTTATAAATTCTTTAATTGTTCCGTCCATTTATTTTTGTTTTAAAATTTCTTTTCTGTAACTTTGACTTTCATCACCAATTAAGATTATTGTCTGAAAATCATCTTCAACAATAAATTGCTTAAACCTAAAAAGTGATCGATTTTCAATGTTTTCACATACTGCCAAATAACTCCATCGTGCTTTAAGAACCCATTGTTATTTCTGCTTTACAAATGTAGTCAAAATTGTGCTACCGCTCCACAAAGTCTCCCCACTATGCACGATACTATTTCCCCCCGTGCGTGCGCCGCGCCTGCACTCCCGTGTGCGCCTGCGTGTACTGGTGCTTCCTTGCGAGGGAGCTGGTTTTTGTTTTAGTTCCGAAGCCGGGAGACTTCGGGGAGCGGGTAATAGTTTCAAGCCTCCCGATTAGGCTATTTTTTAATAGATAAAATTTGTATTTTTGTAGAAAGGATTTGGAAATGCATACACTACGATTAAAAGTTAATGATAAAGTCTTTGATAAATTAGTTTGGTTTTTGGGCAAATTCAGCAATGATGAAGTTGAGATTATCAATGAGGATTCTGAATTTTTTGAGAACCAGAAATATCTTGAAAAAGAACTGAAAGAGCTTATCAATGGCAAAACTAATCTCGTTGAGATAGATGAAGCTGAAGCCAGGTTAGAAAATCGGATTAAAAATCATGAGAATAGTCTTTAAGGATACTTTTTTAAAAAGACTAGAAAATCAGATCGACTATATTTCACTTGATAGCCCAAAGAGGGCCAGAAAGTTTAAGAATGATTTATTAGCAAGCATTCGAGAGGTTCCAAAAAAACCCCTATCGTTACAGGAAATCAATATATTTTGAGTCAGAAGAAATAAGAGACCTCATTTTTAAAGGATATACCATCTCATATGTGTTTTTTAATGCCCCGGAAAGTGAAATAAGAGACCTCATTTTTAAAGGATATACCATCGTGTTTCGGATACATACAAATCAGGTTGAGATATTTGGATTTGTAAAATATCAGAATTCAATTATTGATCAATAAGAACTATTACTGCCAACCTCCCGACTTTGCACGATACCATGTTCCCCTGCTCGTATGTAGGTCTCGCGGGCGCCTGCGCTCGCGTATATGCTCAGGTACGCGTGCGGGCACACGGGCAGGAAAAATGCGGTACGAGCCGAGAGGCTCGCACCAGCGAAGGGATTTTGCTTGCCGAAGGCATTTTCGCTAACGGTCTCGTATAACCGTCAGTTGCGTTAGGTTTGGTACTAAGTTAGTTAAAAATCAAGAACGTTTGGCGTTCACGAGAATTTTCCAAATAAGAAAATCCGAAGCAATTGCAGTTATACATTGTTGGCAACTGGCTTTTTAAATTAATAATCTTGAACTAAAACTTCGGTCGGAATGTGAAGTGTTGTGTTCAGTTTTCTAATCATATCCAAGGTCAGTTTCCGCTTTTTATTTAAAATTTCACTTACCCTACTTTTAAATCCAACAACTTCTGCCAAATCTTTTTGTTTCATCCCCATTTGCTCCATTCGGAACTTAATTGCCTCGATTGGGTCTGGCATTTCGATTGGAAATTTTTCATTTTCATATTGGTCAATTAGGATTGAAAGGATTTCTAATTCGTCTCCCTCGTCTGTTCCTCTTTTTGCCTCAAAAATTTCCTCAAGTCTGTCGAGTGCTTTTTGATAATCTTTTTCGTTTCTAATCGGTGTTATTTTCATAATCAAATGTTATTTGCGTCTGTTTTATCGTATTCTGCGTGAGTTCCAATGAACCTTATCCAGCATATTTGGTATTCAAAGTTGAATTTTACAATCAATCGGTAATTATTTCCTTTGATATTATATACAATCCTATTGTCTTTTAAAATACTGGCACTTGGATAATCAATCTTCAATTCGTTTATGTTTTTCCATTCAGATTTTTCGATTTCCCTGAACCAAGACTTTAATTGTTCCTCACAGTCAGCGTGTTTTCCCCAAAAATCTCGTAAGGTTCTTTTCGCTATTACTCTCACACTATATTTGTTTGTCGCAAATGTAATAAAAAAGTTACCGAATTGGTAATAAATTCTATTTTTTTAGCTTGTTGCCAACGGCCAGGCGGATAAGGTGGGTTGGTTGTAGAGCTTGCTCTACGAAACAACGGAAAGTCTTTATCCGCTTGTTAGCAGATAGTGCCAAAGGCATTTTCGCTAACTTGTTTATATGGCAATATACCCAAAAACCTTTTACTTAATATTTTCCCGCTCTGCAAAGTCTCCCGGCTTTGCACAATACCATTCCCCCCGCTCGTGTGTGCGACGCGCGTGTGCCTACGCTCTCGCGTGTATGTGCAGGTACGCCCGCGGGTGCGCATGCACACAGGCGGGTAACAATTTTTCAGCTTCCCGGAAGCTGCAGATTGAATAGCGAAAACCCGGCGACCGTTAGGCCGCGCCTATTTAACGGGGTTTTTGTAATGCAACGGTTTTTTTGTTGTCAACGCATCGGCAGGTTCCGGAACCCAGTGATGTAATCCGCCGGCAAGCGCATCATTAAAGGTTACGGGTATATTTCCTGCCTGGGTTCTTTCTTTCCAGTTGAGGTGTTCTGCGCCCTTGTCCCTGCGCTCCATGGTAATGCATCCTTCTACCGGGCAAACTAATGAACACAAATTGCAGCCCACGCAATTTTCTTCTATGATGTAGGGTTTGCGGTTCAACGGGTCGGTGGGAAGACCGATTGCCTGGTGAGCGCCGTCTTCGCAGGCTGTGTAACAGAGTTGGCAGCCAATACATTTATCTTCATGGATGCCGGCGACAACTTTATATTTCAGGTTGAGGTCTTCCCAATGGGTTACATTCGGCAACGCTTTCCCCACCATCTGGTCAATGGTTGCAAACCCCTTTTCGTCCATATATTTTTCAATACCGGGAATTATTTCGCGGATAATGCCAAACCCATAGTGCATTACAGCCGTACAAACCTGGACGGTTGTGGCGCCCAGCAAGATAAATTCAACGGCATCTCTCCAGTTCTCCACACCGCCAATACCGGAAATGGGAATCTGCACACCGGGGTGCTGCGCACAGTTTTTTATCATGTTCATAGCAATGGGTTTCACTGCCGGGCCGCAGTACCCGCCATTCGTACTTTTCCCGTCCACAACAGGATAGGGAACAAAATTATCAATATCTACCCCGATTAAGCTTTGAATGGTGTTGATGAGGGAAATGGCATCGCCGCCGCCTTCTTTGGCTGCAACGGCAGGGCGGGTTATGTCGGTAATATTGGGGGTGAGTTTTACGATGACGGGAATTTTCGCCGTTTCCTTTACCCAACTCACAATTGTTTTTAAAACTTTTGGCTCCTGCCCCACGGCAGAACCCATTCCGCGCTCGCACATACCGTGCGGGCAACCGAAGTTCAGCTCAATACCATCGGCGCCTGCATTGGTAACATCCTGCACAATCTGGTGCCACTCCTCGCGGGTTTCTACCATGAGCGATGCAATAACGGCATGATGAGGGAAGCGCTTTTTCACTTCTTCTATTTCCCTCAGGTTGTCTTTTAACGGCCGGTCGGTGATAAGTTCTATGTTGTTGAAACCCATCATGCGGGTATCGCGGTAATTCAAAGCGCCATAGCGGCTGGATACATTTACTACGGGAACGCCCAGGGTTTTCCACACCGCACCTCCCCATCCGGCATCGAACGCCTTCATGATTTGGTAGCCGCTGTTGGTTGGCGGCGCCGAAGCCAGCCAGAAAGGGTTGGGAGATGTTATTCCTGCAAAGTTTACTCTTAGGTCAGCCATATAGGATACGGTATTGAAATGTTAACGGATAATGATGTAAATGTATGTATTTATATAAACTCCAATTAATATCGAATATCAAACAAGGAATTATGAATATTGAATTCTATGGTTAGCTGCTCTTCAAAGCGGTTTTATTCATCCTTGCAGTTTCAATGCTCTTTACAAAGATTGATATTAGCTCATTACACTCTTTCATTGCTTTCTGAACCTGTTCCTGATTCTCGCTAAGCGGAACCCGCTGCGTGATTTTCAGGGCATTTAATGACTCTCTTAATTCTTTTAATAACAATTTAAGTTTATGTATAAAATCATTTTTTGACTCTGCGCTTTGGGCTTCACCGTAATGTAAAGAAGGTGAGGTACACGATCGCACAAGCTGCCCGGCTATATGATTTCCCGCTCGTGTGTTAAACATCGATCCCGTCAATCCGATTGTATTCACCGAAAATTCAATGAGCCGTTCTTCCAGGTCAAATTTTCTTTTTTCCATAATATATGACTAACTTTAACGGTTGGGGGTTTATCCCCGATTATATACGTATATTTCGAAATTCTAAATTCCTTGTTCGCTATTCAGTATTCATTTTTTTACCTCTAAATAATTCACAATCCCTATTGCCGCTTTTTTACCATCGGCTACCGCATTCACCACTTCCTGGCCACCGCTTACCGCATCGCCGGCGGCGAAATACTTTTGGTTGGTGGTTTGCTGGTTTTCATTGACGATAAGGGTTCCGTTTGGGTTTAATTGTATGCCCTCAATCAAAGTAAACAAGGCTGTTTGTTTGGATTGCCCGGTTGCTTTGATTACCCAATCACATGTTTCTGTAAACTCGCTGCCAGCAATGTTTTCCGGTTTACCGTTGTGCATTTTCGTCCGGGCAAATTTTACCCCTTCTACTTTTCCATTACCCAAAATTTCAATAGGAGCAACATTGAATATTCCTTTTACGCCTACTCCTTTTGCCAATTCATATTCAAAATTATAGGCACCCATTTCTTCCTTACCGCGCCGATAGGCCACTATAACTTTTTCCGCCCCCATCCGTGCACATTCAGAAGCGGCATCCATGGCGGTATTTCCTCCTCCCAAAACAATTACGCTTGCGGGAACGGAAATTTTATGATGGCTCATCCGCAACTTTTCTACAAACTCTACAGCTCCCAAACAATTTTCCTGCTCTTCGCCTTTAATATTCAATTTTGAGGTAGGCCCTAATCCCACCCCGATAAAAATGGCATCGTACTTTTTCTCTAACTCGCGGATGTCTTCTTTTGTTTGTATGCGTTTGTTGTAATGGATTTTATACCCGAGTTGCTTTTCGAGGTAACTCATCTCATCCAGCGCCTCTGCATTGGTGATTTTATAAGGCGCCACCCCATGTACTGTTAATCCCGATGGTTTGCTTTTGGCTTCATAAATAGCTACCTCAAAACCATTTCTTCTTAACTCGCAGGCGCAGGCAATGCCGGAGGGGCCGGCGCCAATGACAGCTACCTTCTTTCCATTTGATTTCCCTGGGGTAAATATTTTAAGACCTTTTCCAATAGCTTTGTTGGTGGCATAACTCTGCAACCTGCCAATTTCAATAGGTTTTACATCTGTATTGTTGTAAACACAGGCGCCTTCGCACAAAACCTCCGTGGGGCAAACCTTGCCACATGCGTATCCGAAAAAATTGGAATGGTAGATGGTTTTCGCGGCGCCTTCGGCATTGGCAGCGTTTATTTGCCGGATGAATACGGGTATGTCGATAGAAGTGGGGCAAGCTGTAACACACGGGGCATCGTAGCAAAACAGGCAACGCGAGCTTTCGTAATACGCCTGGTTGTCTGTCATGAGGGGTTTAATCTGCCCGAAGTTCTTTTCAAACTCCTGTTCTGTTGTGGGTTGTTTGTATTCTGGCATGGTTTGGGTATTGAGTAGTGGGGGATGAATTTTGAAGGAAAAATTAAGAAACTGTCATAGAATAAGGGAATACGATTTGCGGCATACTTCTACAAACGTCATCGTCAGTAAGCGCCTTTATTTTTTGCTCTTTAGTCAGCCTGACATTCATTAAAATTGAATTTTAGCAAAAATAGAAATTTTTATTTAGCTACCCGGCACTTCTTTCCCAAACTTGCATTTAGCTGCATCGTATTTGCGATTTCCTTCGCAGGCGCGCCTGTATGCGTGTACCCGCGCACATGAACGCGGGAATGCAGGCGTACGCGCGACGCTGGCGAAGGGGAAATCGTATCGCGCAAAGTCAGGAGACTTTGCGGAGCGGGGACATAATTAATCAATAATATCTTTAATAGAATCTGGCAACAAAGGCTTTAATAGCTTAGAGCCATCTTTTAAAAGTTTTCTATTTTCAGATTTAGAAATCCATTTATACATTTTGGTCATGGATGACTTGAACCAATTTCTTTTGTTTAGAACATCAACTGTTTCACGTAGTACGTCAATTTGATATTCAAGGTCTTTTAACCGTTGGTTGATATTTTCATTTCCGCTCGCTTGTTCTTGAATTTTTACCTTTAACTTTTCTTCTAAAGCGTCTAGCTTAGATTGAAGTTCCTCGCTTTCTTCTTTTGTAAAATAATCCTCTGAAATTTCATTAACGCGAGATTTTATTTGCTCTAAGACAGTATTTTGCTCTTCAATAATTTTATTAAGAGGAATCGATTTTATTTCCTGCCACATATTAGAAAGCCAAATTTCAATCTGACTTTCTATTTCCTTGCCTTCAAATCTTATATCCTCTTCTAAAACCATCCCTCCTGGACAAACCTTTCCAGTAACTTCATAATATTCTATTTCTTTATCCTGTGATGATTCTTGTAGAGATAATAAATTTTTATGATTACTTTTAACAGTTTTTGTTGAAACTCGTGCTGGAAGGGTTATTTTAAAGTAAAATTTAGGATCATATTCATACTTTATAGTAATAGTCTGACCCTTAGTCTGTATCTCAAAATCAGAAGAACTAAAATATTTATGTCTATTTAGAGCTTCGTTAATATCAATCTTTATCTTATTTCTAATCATTGTTTAATTGTTTAGGAAATAATTAAAATTATGTCGCATAATATCCCATCCAGCTTAGCAAAGATACACAACAGGAACAAATGTTCCAAAAACTAATTTAGGGTAAGCCGGCTGTTCTGGGGAGTTGCGTTAGGCGCCCCGCTACCGCCCGAATCCTTTCGGGTGGTTATATTGGCATACACCTGCGCTCTCACATGCACGCACGGGCGGCGCGGGTACACGCACATGGGCAGGAAATGATGTGCTACAAACCGGGGGCTTTCCCGCAAAAGAAGTGTTAGGACATTGTTAAAATTCTTTTTAAATTAAAAGTATTACTATTATATTTGCTTGTTTTTATATTTTAATATGATTACATTACTGTCAAATATCCGTATGAGCCTCCATGAAAAGCTCTACGTTAAAGACCCGGAATCGTCTTCTTTGGGCAAAAGCATTGTAAAAGAAAGTATTTTGTTGATTGACGAAATGGGTTTTGAGAGTTTTACTTTTAAGAAATTGGGCGAAAAAATAGGCTCTAACGAAAGTTCTATTTATCGCTATTTTGAAAACAAGCACAAATTGTTGTTATACCTTACTTCCTGGTATTGGGGTTGGCTGGAGTACAAGTTGGTTTTCGCCACCAACAGCCTTACCGATGCCTGGGAAAAGGTATTGGTAGCGGTAGAAATTACAACGGCTACTACAGAAGACGATTTGAATTTTGAGCATGTGGATGAGCGCATTTTAAGCCGAATTGTGATTTCTGAATTTTCAAAATCGTACCTAACCAAAGAAGTGGACAAGGAAAACAAAGAGGGGTACTATACCATTTACAAACGCATTGTTACCCGCATGAGCGAAATGTTTTTAGCGGTAAACCCGGATTACCAATATGCTAAAAGCCTTGCCTCAACCGTTTTAGAAGGAGCGCTCCACCAGCACTACCTGCGGGAGCACTTTACCTCTATAACCAACTGTAACGAAACGATTACGCCCACGGCTTTCTTTAAAGACCTCGTAACTAACGCTCTAAAACCCTAAGCCCATGACCCGGCCCATACTAACCGCCTGGCAACGATTGGTGAACTTACTGTCTTTAGACAAAAAAGACATTTTACAGGTAGGTTATTACGCCATTTTTGCGGGTATCGTAAACTTATCGCTTCCGTTAGGCATACAGGCCATCATTAACCTTATCCAGGGCGCCCAGATAAGCACTTCCTGGGTTGTATTGGTTATCCTGGTAACCCTTGGGGTAGCGTTTGCAGGGGCTTTACAGTTTATGCAGCTGCGCATTATAGAAAACCTGCAGCAAAAAATATTTACCCGCGCTTCCTTTGAGTTTGTCTATCGGTTCCCGAAAATAAAAATGAGCGAATTGCGCAATTACTACCCGCCCGAGCTTGCCAACCGCTTTTTCGATACGCTTACCATCCAGAAAGGAGTCGCCAAGCTGCTGTTAGATTTCCCGGCAGCGCTCCTGCAAATTATTTTAGGCTTACTGCTGCTTTCCTTTTATCATTCTTTCTTTATCTTTTACGGCATTTTGCTCATAGCCCTCATTTACATCCTCTTTAAGTACACCGCCCCAAAAGGGTTACAAACCAGCCTGGCAGAGTCGAAAAGCAAATACAAAGTAGCCCATTGGATACAGGAAATAGCCCGCACCGTCATCAGCTTTAAAAGTTCCGGGAATACCTCGCACGCCCTCGATAAAAATGATGCATTGGTATCAAACTATATAGACGCCCGGGAAAGTCACTTTAAAATCTTAGCCTTCCAGTTTTTGCAACTCATCGGGTTTAAGGTATTGGTTACCGCCGGCCTGTTGCTGATAGGAGGCGTATTGGTACTGGAACAAAAAATGAATATCGGGCAATTTGTAGCCGCAGAAATCATTATCCTGCTAATCATTAGCTCCGTTGAAAAACTAATCCTCAGCTTAGAAGCCTTTTACGACGTGCTTACGTCCTTAGAAAAATTAGGGCAGGTGGTAGATAAGGAATTGGAGTCTCAGCAGGGCGAAATGCCTTTTTCTAAACACGGGGAGATAACGGTGGAATTGAAAGAAATAACCTATTCCATCCCGGAAACCTCCCGGAAAATTATCCACAACCTGTCTTTAACCATTCCGCCCCACAGTCGTATTTTGCTGCAGGGCGAAAACGGGTCCGGCAAATCTACCCTGTTGCAACTCATAGCCGGCCTCATCGTCCCCCATTCAGGAAGCATCTACATCAACCATTCCAACCTCCTGGGCATTCCACTCAACCACTACCGGGCTCACATAGGGCAGGTGTTGTCCGAAGAATCTCCCTTTGAAGGAACGCTTTTAGACAACCTCACCTTTGGAGACACTGCTATTTCTCCCGAAGAAATTCAATGGGCGCTCGAAAAAAGCGGGCTGCAAACCTTTGTAAAAGAACAGCCCCTGGGGCTGCACACCATGCTGTATCCCGAAGGCAGGCAGCTACCTTACACCATCTCCAGGAAAATACTATTGGCGCGCAGCATCTTGCGAAAACCCAAACTCCTCCTCCTGAAAGAACCGCTTTACCAGTTTGAGGAAGCGGAGGCGGAGCGGATTATGGATTTCCTTGCCCATCCCTCCCAGCCCTGGTCGCTCGTTGTAGCCAGCCAGGATCCCCGCTGGGCTGCCCGGTGCCAAACCATCCTGCGTCTAAAAGACGGAGCTTTATTGTCCCCCGAAACCTAAACGTTACAAACCCATGCTCAATATCACCAATTATAAACTCAACAAAGAAGTATCACTGGCCGGCTACCGCTCTATGCAGAAGGTGGCGCGCCGGGGGCACTACAAAAAGCTCAACCGGTTTTTGTGGGTATTCTTCTTCATAGGGATTTTAACGCTTTTTTTGCCCTGGACACAGACCATTTCGGGGCGGGGCTTTCTCACCACGCTCAAGCCCGACCAGCGACCGCAAACCATTCAATCTGCCATAGCCGGCAGGATAGAGCGGTGGTATGTGCGTGAGGGAGACTTTGTAAAAAAAGGAGATACTATTTTGCACATTTCCGAAATAAAAGCCGAGTATTTAGACCCCGATTTATTAGGCAGAACCCAACAGCAGGTAAAAGCCAAAGAACTTACCGTAACCGCTTATTCTGAAAAGGTAAAGGCGCTGGAAAATCAAATTGCGGCTTTGCAGAGCGAGCAGCGGTTAAAACTGCAACAGGCGCGCAACAAACTCATCCAGGCAAAGCTAAAGGCGCAGAGCGACAGTATTGATTTTGAAGCTGCCAAAACCAACCTTTCTATAGCCGAGCGCCAGTATGCGCGCACGCAGCAACTGCAGGCGGAGGGATTAAAAGCGGTTACCGATGTGGAAGAGAAACGCCTGAAACTACAGGAAACCCAGGCTTCCATAATTGCCCGGGAAAACACACTCCTGGCAAGCAAAAACGAGATTTTGAATGCCCGCGTGGAAATTACCCGAACCCAGGCCGAGTATGCAGATAAGATAGCCAAAGCGCAGAGCGACCGGTACACGGCGCTGTCTGACCAATATAACTCAGATGCCGCACTTACCAAACTACAAAATGAGTTTACCAATTACGAAATCCGCAACCAGCTCTATTATGTTACCGCTCCCCAGGATGGCTACATCAATAAAGCGCTCCAGTCTGGCATAGGCGAAACGTTCAAAGAAGGCATTCCTTTGGTGGGTATTATGCCTGCCAACTACGAGCCGGCGGTAGAGACTTTTGTGGCGCCCATAGACCTGCCGCTCATTCACGTGGGAGAAAGGGTGCGGGTACAGTTCGACGGCTGGCCTGCCATTGTCTTCAGCGGCTGGCCCAACGTATCGTATGGCACCTACGGCGGCATTGTGGTAGCGGTGGAAACCTTTATCAGCGATAATGGAAAATTCCGTGTTCTCATAGCGCCCGACCCTAACGACCATCCCTGGCCCAAAGCCATCCGCGTAGGCTCCGGGGCGTACACCATGGCGCTCTTAGACAATGTGCCGATATGGTTTGAACTGTGGCGGAGACTCAACGGGTTCCCGCCCAACTACTACCAATCTGCCCAGGCTGCAACCAACCATTCTGCTACCAAATGAAAAAACCGTGTATCTTTTTCCTCGTCTTTTTTTCAGCCGCTCTGCAGGCGCAGGATTCCACGGCGTTCGCTAACCGGGTTATGACGTTGAGCGAATACCTGGGCTTTGTGAAAAAACACCATCCCGTGGTAAAACAGGCTCATTTAGAGGTGAGCAAGGCGCAGGCAGAGTTGATGAGCGCCCGCGGCGGGTTCGATCCCAATATAGAAATAGATTACGACCGGAAAAAATTCGCCGCGTCTGAATACTACGACCTGCTCAATGCCAACTTTACCATTCCTACATGGTTTGGCATAGAAGTAAAGGCGGGGTATGAACTGGCGGACGGCGCTTTCCTGAATCCTCAAAATACCCTGCCGGAAAACGGGTTGTATAGCGCCGGTATTTCCCTGCCGCTGGGGCAGGGGCTTTTTATAAACCAGCGCATGGCTACTTTGCAGCAGGCGAAGGTATTTTTAGACCAATCCGAAGCCGAGCGCCAACTCCAGGTAAACCAAATTCTTTTTGAAGCTGCCATGGCGTACTTTCAGTGGTACCAAACCTACCACCAGCAAAAACTCTACCGGCACTTTCTCCAAAACGCCCGCATTCGTTTCAATGGCATTCAACAGCAGGTGTTGCAGGGCGATAAAGCTGCCATAGACAGCGTGGAGGCGGGTATTATTGTAAACAGCCGGAAAGTAGGGTTGCAACAGGCCAACATAGACTATTTAAAAAAATCGCTGGAATTAGCCAATTTTTTGTGGATAGGTAACGGAATTCCGCTGGAGTTGCAACCTACGGTAACTCCCGATACGTTGCTGTTGGAACGCCTGGACGAAACGTTGCGGCTAAACCAGATTGTGCCCTCTGATTTTTCAGTGGAAAACCATCCCAAAATCCGCTCTTTGCAATATAAAATAGACGCTTTAACCATAGAACGAAGGTTAAAAGCCGAGTTGTTGAAGCCCCGCTTAGACCTGCACTATAATTTTATTACCAGCGATGCCGAACAGCTAAACACTATTAATACGGGCGATTATAAATTGGGGGTTCGTTTTCGCTTCCCGCTGTTTTTAAGGAAAGAGCGTGGTAATTTGCTCCTGGCGCGCTATAAACTGCAAGATGCTGAATACCAGTTCCTCCTGGAAAAAGTAACGTTGCTGAACCGGGTAGAAGCCAACCGAAATGAAGTGGAGAATTACACCGGGCAACTCCGGCTCATAGAAAGCGTAGTGGAGAGCTACCAACAACTTCTCCAGGCCGAAGAGCGCAGGTTTTACTTAGGCGAAAGTTCCGTGTTTCTCATCAACTCCCGCGAGCAGGGTTATATAGACGCCCGCCTGAAGCAGATAGACCTCTACACAAAATTCTTCGCCGCCCAGGCTCAGCTTTTCCGCACACTTGCTTTAGAATTAGAGGAGTAAACCGCCGCAGAATTTCCCCTGCTCCCGAAGTCTCCCGACTTCGGAACCCTCGTGTACCCGCTCCCGCGCAGGCGCGTGCCTGTATGTGCGCGGGTACGGGCACGAGCGTGACGCGTGCGCCGGTGAGAGTGAGGGAGTGGTACGAGCCAGAAGGCTCACACCGGCGAGAGGAATGTTTATTCCTGCTGTACCTTCGTGAAGCCGGACAAAATATTAGCGGCAAGCCACTGTCTGTGACAGCACTCACTTTTGGAATTTTAAGAAAAACACTTAAATTCATACATTTGCAACCTATAAGAATACACAACTATCAAGACAGATGAGTAAAATAAAAATAAAAAATTTTGGGCCGATTAAAGGCGGATTGGGTGATGATTGGATTGATATCAAGAAAGTGACTGTTTTAATAGGGAATCAAGGAAGCGGGAAAAGTACTGTTGCAAAATTGATTTCAACTTTCTCTTGGATTGAAAAAGCTCTATACAAGCAAGGGATTAAGAAAGAAGATGTCAAAAGAAAATCTAAATTTGAAAACTATTATTGTGAATACCAAAACTTAAAAAACTATTTTAAAAATGACAGTGAGATTGAATTTGAAGGAGATAGTTTTAAGTTCACTTATAAAAGGGGAAGATTGTCAATAGACGAAACAAAGGGTGGGAAGTATTTAGTTCCCAAAATAATGTATGTACCAGCAGAAAGAAACTTTGTCAGTGCTGTTTCTCAACCAGAAAAACTTAAATATTTACCCAAGACGTTATACACTTTCTTGGAAGAATACGAACGTTCTAAGGAGGAACTTTCTGATAATTTAGATATTCCAATCAATAATCTAAAATTTCAACACGATAATAGAAAAGGAGAGTCTAAGATAATAGGAGAAGATTATGATTTGCTTTTATACCAAGCTTCAAGTGGTTTACAATCTGCAATTCCTCTTTTTTTAGTATCTAAAAATCTGAGTGAAGGCATTGATAGAGCATCCGACAATTCTAAAAGCAAAATAAGTTTGGAAGAAATGCAAAAACTTAGAGATAGAATTTTAATGATATTAAGAAATGAAAAGCTAACTGACGATTTGATGAGAAGTCAGGCTGTTGAATTGCTTTCTTCCATTACTAAAAATGATTGTTTTATTAATATTGTTGAAGAGCCAGAGCAAAACTTGTTTCCTTTGTCGCAATGGGAAATGCTGAAAAAGCTTCTGGAGTTCAGTAATTTCAATCAGGGGAACAAATTAATAATGACTACCCATAGCCCCTATTTAATAAACTATATCAGTATTGCAATCCAAGCTGAATATTTGAAAAACAAGATTGAAGAAAATATCAATGCCACTGTTTTAATCAATAAAATCGAAAAAATCATCTCTCAAAAAGCGCTTGTTTCCGCTTCTGATGTTGTTGTTTATCAGCTTGACGAAACAAATGGAATAATTAAAAAATTGCCAACAACAGAGGGGATACCTTCAGATAATAACTATTTAAATGAATCACTACGACATTGCAACGAAATGTTTGATAATCTTTTAGAGATAGAACAGGAATTATGAGTTTGAATTTTTTCAAGGCCGATTGCCAGTATCAACCTATTACGTCAGCTATATTCGGCCTATGTGACAATCAAGATGATACAAAGGCCTTTCCTGATACAGATGTTGCAAATCAAGAATCACAATGGATAGCCATAGTTAAAAACGAGAAAAAATTTTCAGTGGTATTTACTGCTATTGACAAATGTGTTTTACAAAATAATGAGGAGGTGGGTAAAGGTAGGTGTGATGGAATGCTTACAACTTGTAATCACTTATATTTAGTTGAACTTAAGAATCAGAAGGAAGATTGGCAAACTGATGCAAAGAATCAGCTCCTTTCTACAATTGATTTACTAATAGCGAACCACGACATAACCCGGTACAAAAAGAAAAAAGCCTTTGCTTGTAACAAACGAAGAAAAAAGTTTGCTGAGATAGACAACGAGGAGAATTTAATATTGTATAGAAAGACGGGGTTTAGAATTGATATTCAAGCAGAAATTGTGGTTATTTAATATTAGGGACATATCTCCCTGCCCCGTTCCCCGAAGTCTCCCGGTTTCGTAACTAAAACAAAAACCTCCCGCGCAGGCGCGCCTATATACGCGCGGGCGCAGGTGCACGAGCGTGACGCTCACAAATACCATCCCGCTCCCCGAAGTCTCCCGACTTCGGAACCTCGCGTACCCGCCCTCACGCGCAGGCGCGCGCCTGTACACGCGCGGGCGCAGATGCACGGACAAATACTACCCGAAAGGGATTGTGGGGTAGCGGGGACATTATTTTTCTTTGTCAATTATCCGGTCAATCTGGATTTTGTTCCCTGGTAAATAATTGGTAGCTACATCCCAAATTATCTCATAATCAACTCCAAAATATTCATGTGAAACCCTGTTTCTCAAGTAGTACATTTCTTTCCATGGAATATCAGGATACTTTTCTTTTATCCTTTCATCTAAGTTTTTAGAGGCCTCACCTATTATTTCAAAATTCCTGATAACTGCGTCAACTGTTTTATAATCCCTTTTGAAATGCTCGAAATCATATCCTTTGATATATTCAGCAATCCGACTCATCGCTGTTTGGATGTCATCAAGGAACATTCTGTGACTACGTTCTTCTTTTCTCACATTATACGTATTTTACCTGATTTAAAATCCTATCCTTTATTTGTTCCTTTAATGCGTTTTTGGTCACTAAATCAATCTTTCGCCCAAAAATATTCTCAAGATAAATTTCTAAGGAAAAATATTTCCATCCGATAGGTTTTTCAAATTCAACAAGTAAATCAATATCACTATCATCTGTATTTGAATCATCAGAAAATGAACCAAATAGCCCAATCTGCTTAACAGCGTATTCCCGGTATAAAACTGGCTTTAAATCGCTCAACGTATTCAATATGTCATTCCTGGTAATCATAATCCAAATATATAACTTTTTCAAGTTACATAGGAATCTGTCTTTCTAAGCATGCCCTACAACTTGTTGATATGGCAACTATACCCAAAACCTTTTACTTAACATTCCCCCACTCCGCAAAGGCTCCCGGTTTCGGAACGAAAACAAAAACCGCTCGCGCGCAGGGGCGCCTGCGCGCATGGGTACGCGCACGAGTGTGGCGCGGGCGCTGGTGAGAAGGAAATAATATCTTGCAAAGCCGGGAGACGTTGCGGGGCGGAGGGAGCAAGAAAAAATATTTAGTTTAATCTTACGTTAGCGGTTGTGCTTCTGTTCCATCTGTGCGAATAAGTCAATGGCCTGCTCCAGAATTGTATGGTGGTGTCCGTTGCCATTCGCTTTTTTCTGTTGAATGAAGTCAAGGCGGTATTCGTTTTTAATTTTTCCGTGGTTGTCAAACCTGTCAAGTATCATTTTATAATATTCGGGGTGAAGTTCGCAACTGATAAAGTTCCTCTTTAAACTTTTGCAAAGCACCAATTCACTGCCACTGCCGCCAAACAAAATAAAACAGTCGTCATTTTCCTGTGTGCAAGATTTAATCAGCATCTCAACAAGTGGCAAAGGAATTTGGCAGGCATGAAAAGTTTTATCCTTGCTCACATTTTTTACAAGGTCAAAATAAAACCAACTGTAAGGCATCCTACCTAAGTGTCCGTTTGCAATTCTACTTTGTATGCGTTTGTCTGTGGGGTTTTGATAAGGAACGGCAACATTGTCTTTGTAAAAATTATTCTTCTTTGATTTTGTTGCATGAAGAATGGAACGGTGTCCGGTGGTAAATCGTCTTGGGCTGTGTCCAACATTAGTATTGTAAACCCATACATAGTCCTGAACATCATAGGCCACTTCATCTAAATACTTAACTCGCAAATGAGCATTCTGCTTCGGATAATTCATCATAAATAAATTACCTGTCGGCTTCAAAACTCTCATGCATTCTTTTGTGAGTTGAATATACCAATCAATATACTCGTTCCATTTTGTGGTGTAGTTTTTCCCTGCGTAGTTAATGCCCACATTGTAGTCAGGGTCACCATAAACCATATCCAAGCTACCATCGGGCAGTTTAGATAAAACCTTTAAAACATCTTCGTTGAAGACCTTGTTGCGGAATTTATTTAGTGTCTCCATTTTGTAAATAAGGATTTAAGTATTTCTGAAGCTCCGTATGAGAGAGAATACAAATTCCTCTTGTCTTTGAAAATATTTGAATTGTCTGTGTAATTAATTTTACATCAATCACACTTTTGGTTTCCGTCTTGTAAATTATGTCCTGAATGAAACTGCTAATCAGAAGTGGAGCACTGATGACAGTTAAAATTGTATTTACTCTGCCGACCTTTGCATTTCGTGTTTTGAAGTCAGGTTTATTATCTGTGATGTGATATTTTACATCTTCATTCCAGCTTAGCAAGCCAATGAAGTGAAGATATTCCAACAAGCTGATTTCTTTATGGTCAATAAGAAAACAAATCCTATATAACAGCACCAAAACTTTTTTAAAAGTAAGTTGAATGATAATTGAAATTTTAATGAGGTATTCCCAAATTTTATCAAATGTCCAACTATCTGTTTCGCTTATGTTGTCTTTGCCAACATTGGGAAATATGTCGTGAATGTTTGGATTTACTCGTAGTGTTTCCTTCCATGGTTTGAAAAAGTATGCCTCTTTCTGATTGGGCAAAGTAGGAATCAAATGTTTATTCGGTTTTGCTATCGTCCCCCGAACAAATGCCATTGCCTCTTCAATCCGCATCTCTCGCTGCTTAATAAATTCGCGTGTGCTTCTAAATATCCTGGTTGTTATTATTTCTTGTTGAACCATTATTAATTCAAAATTATTCGTCAAACTTAGTCAAAAAAACGGTTGGATTTATGCACACACGTTCAAGTGAGCGAGCGAAGCAGGATTGCCGCTAACGACCCCTGCTGCCCGAAGTCTCCCGGCTTCGGGGCTAAAACAAAACCCGTTCCTGTGCAGGCACGCGCCTATGCGCACGTGGGAATGGGTGTGACGCTCGCGCCGGTGAGAAGGAAATAGTATCTCGCAAAGCCGGGAAACTTTGCGGAGTGGAAAATTCCCCGGCGTGCGCGAGTGCCCAACGCAACTCCCAGAAACAGCCGGTTTACCCTAAATTAGTTTTTGGGACATTTGTTTCTGCTGCGTACTTTCGCAGAGTCGGATACGGAGAGTTATAACAATACCACCGGAAAGGATTCGGGCGGGAGCAGTGGCGGCGCTGATGAGAGTGGGGGAGTGGGCTTCGTTAATCTTCATCGTCCACAAGTCGCCAAAAGCGCTTTAACGGCAACTCGGCTTTAAACTCGTCACTAAAGTTGTCGTAGTGTTTGAATATATTTTCAAGAATGTCGTCCGCAGTCCACAAGCGAATAAAGAAGAACTCCTCTTTAGCTTCAGAAAGAACCTTGCTATTGAAACCGCTCCACGAAACAAGCAGTCCCAATTCTGCTTTTACTTTTCTCATTACACCTTGCAACTCACGGAGGATTTTTACATCAACTTGAGTTGTCGTAGATTTTACTTGAACACAAATTCTCGGTTGCTCAAAACCTAAAGTCCCAGAAGCTGCAAGAATGTCAAGTCCACCGTCTGCACCAGGCGGTGAAAGTTGTGTCGTGTAACCTTGTGCTTTTAGAATTTGCTCTACAAGTTTTGCGAAGTCGTGTCCTTTGAACTTACGGTCAATTACTTTTATTATTTGGTCTTTGGCGAAACGCTCAACATTAAAATCTTCTTCTGCTTCCAATGAAATAGTGTTGGTTTTTTGTGTCGGGATTGTTTTGCCCTCTATCAAAGCAAGAATTCTCTCTACTGCTTGCACTCTTGAAACTTGTGAAACTGTCAGTAAAGAGCCAAAGGAATACAAAATGTCTTGGTCAAATCTTACTCGGGGAATTGTCGCTAACCACTTAACAGGTCGCCAATGAATAACGTCCGCTTTCTTTTCGTATTTGTAGTCGCCAGTAACTTTGCCAATGTGAATTACAGGTTGAAACTTTGAAGGAAGTGCAACAAGGTCTCCGTTTGCGATTTCGTTTTTAAACCGCCAAATCTGTCCAACAGTAATACCAATTTTCACATTGCTTGTCTGCTCGTAGAGTTCTTGATACTTGTCAAAAAGGTCGTCCCTTGTTTTGAACTGTGTCAAGTCAGGCAGGTCGTCCCAACCGATTGTGATAAGTTTTTCGTCAAGGCAAGTTTGTTCTTGCTGTCCGTGCCGCCCTGCTCTAACTGTCCATAGTTTCATATTTTGTCGTAAAAGTTTGAAGTTCGCACTGTTGCCAAATTATAGCCACTAACGGTTTCGGGCTTTGCGTTCGGGCGGGATTTCAGGGCAAAAAACTGTCAATCCAGCGCTAAGGTTAAATTGAAAAACTGCATTTGACTTTATCATCGTCACTCCGCATGACGCCAAACGTGTGTTGGCGGTTCGTGCTTCTTTTCCTTCGTTGGTTAGGTCAAGGAACATTGGAATTTAATGTCTAACTCGTCAATAAATTGGAAGTCGTTTATCCATCTAATTCCCATGTTGTCACAAACGTTGGGTATTTTTATTTTATTCGAGTTTAAAGCGGTTACTTTTTCTTCTTTGGTAACGATAATCGCATTTTCGTGTAAAGCATGAGCAATAACCCAAGGGTCAGCTAATGAACGAGTTTTGTATTATCGACTAACAGCGGATAATCTTGTAAAATTTTACGAATGTGTATTGTAACGGATTCGCTAATTTTATTGATTGGGATTTTGCTCCCTTTCAACCATTTTGAGAGGTCGTCTTCTGTCCGAATGATTTCTTCGTAAACCAATTCAGGAACAAAAATCTTTCCGTTTTTTCCGAGTTCGGTTAAGATTTTCCAATAATCAGGGCAAAATTTTGGGTTGTAGTATTTTTGCCATGCTTGGATTAACACATTGGCATCCAAACAATATTTGTTTGCCTTTGTGCTCATCTAAATAATTGGGATTCGAGTTTTGGAAATTTATTTACTTGAACATTTAACAGATTACTGGCTAATGTAGGCTCGATAAATCCACCACGAAATGCATCTAAAACAGTTTGAGTAAATAGTCTGCTATTTCTGTTTAGTTGTAACAAAAAGTAATTCGGTCCGCCTGATTTATCCTTTTCTTTTTGCTTGGCTTTATTTTCGGCTTCTCTTTTCGAATATTCGGCATAATCGATGTCAGCTTGTTTTTTTAACTTCTGATATGTTGGTGTCGGAATAATATTAAGATTCAATGCACGAACTAAGAGAGCAAATGAACTTACACCTAATTGCTTTGCAACCTTGAAAACATCTTTAGAGGTTTGAAAAGAAGTTGAATCAAAACTCAAAACAATTTCTTTTGGCATTAAAGCATTTGCCGCAACTTCATTGCAGAATAATTCTACTGGATGAAACTTGTCTTTGTGTTTTATGTCGGGCTCAACTTCATTTGAAATGCCTGTTTCAGCTATCCAAATGTGAGCTAACTCATGAACAAGTGTAAATAATTGTGGTGCATTCCAATCGTCCGAGTTTACAAAAACGAAAGGTGCGTATGGGTCAGCAATTGCAAAACCTTGCAACTCTTCCGAATCTAGTTTAAGACGGGAGTGAATAAAACTTGTTCTTGAAACAAAAATGCTATTCGTTTCTGCTGCATCAATCCATTCTTTAATTGGGTTGTCTGTCTTGTAGGATGCAGGATTTATTTTTAATGTATCAAGAATGTCTTTTGCTACAGTTTGAGGATTATCCTTTATTGAATAGCGACCTACAAAAGCTAATTTGTCTTCTTGATTTTCTGAATAAACATCGCTTATCCAAGCTTGCTTTTGTTGGATTTCTCTGATGATAAAAATTGAAGATGTTGTCAGATTTTTTGAGCCTGATTTTCTGAAGTCTTGAAGTGGCTGAAAGTCACGAGGAACATCTGGTAAAAAGAATAAAGCAAATGGTCTTTTATAAGCTTTAGCAAGCGTTTGTGCTTGTCTTATTGTCGGATGATTTGTCCCTGCTTCCCACTCTTTCAATTTGTCAACCGTTACGGAAACTTTGGCAGCAGCAGTTTCTTCGGTCATTCTTGCCGATTCTCTTGCCCATTTAAGAACATTTGGTGTTATGTATGCTTTGTCTGCCATTTAGGTCTCAAAAATACAAATTTTAAGGTCGGTTTTGCCAAAATACTAATGTTTTGTCGATAGCTGTCGGTTTTTAGCATGACCGCCAACGACGAGCGGCCTCACGCAGTTCGCCTGTGGCGAATTGTGTGAAACCGATGTTGTGAGAAGTCCCCAAGGGCTTCTCACGGCATCGCCGTGAAGCCGCTCGTCGTTGTGGCGGAAGCCCGCAGGGATTTCGCCACAACGGTTTGCAGCTACCCGAAGGTGGCGATTTCGAAGCACTAAACTGTCAACCAAGCACAAACTTTGATAGAAGCACAAGGCTTGATTTAACCACTGAACCGCCACTTTTGGGTAGGTGCTGTTATGCCTTCGTGCTTATCTCAAAACTCTTATCGCCTTTACTGGCCAATTAGAAAATTCTGCATCTTCAATGTCATAAATTTCTATTTTCCCCTTGTCTTTAAGTACATTAACTTGAGCGTAAGTTGGTCCAAATGAATAACCCTTGCTCCCTAAAACGTTTGTCACAAAAGATTTAAGCCCAATAAATGTAAGTCCCTTTGACTTTAAAGTATCTTCTGCTCGGATTAATTCTCTTAGTAATTCATCTTCACTAATTATTTCAAAATTGTTGTCAAGCGTGGTTGGTAAATCAATTTTCCCTATTACTTTTAAGCCTATTCCTGAAATATTTGACTCTTTACTTTGTTCTGATTCAATTAATGCGTTCGAAGTCTTAATCATTGCTTCCTGCTCTTCAACAGAAAATCTGAAATCGTCTATCTTGTTCTCGGCTTTTATAACTATATCTTTAATTTCGGTGTATAGTTCATTAGCAGAATCTAAATCTGGTTGGATAAATAAGTTGTTATGAGCTACTTTGTTCCTTAGTTGAAAAAGAAGCTTCCATTTTTTATCAAAATTAAAATCTTTGAAATGTTGCTTAAAAAATCGATTGTAATTACCATCTAAATCCTGTTTTAATTTTTGTAATTCATCTTCAGAATTAATTGATAAAATTTTATCAACAAGATTTTCTGGTTTATTAAATCCTAATTTATGTTTATAGATTATTTCACCTAAATCATTAAAGTCAATTAAGGTCATGTCTGTTTCAACTATTTTAGAAAATACCGTCTCATTGTCTTGTCTCAATTTAGTCTTTTCAATGACTTTATCTGGTACAGCTTGTTTCCACCAATCTAAACCCACTTTTTGAGTGAAAAATTTTGCAAGATACCTTCGTAAAATATTTTCAAGTTCATTTATCAATGGATAAATTTTGTTTGATATTTCTGTTGAAACATCGTCAGTTAATATCCTAATATGGTCAAATCGCAATCTACTTTTCAAGTGCAAAACAAGCGGGTAACGAAACTTCTCTAATTTATCGAAGTCATTGCAGGTTGTCTTAATAATGAATGCTGATTCATACAAGTTATAAAGAACAGAACTTGTGTCAACGGGCTTTATTCTAAGACTAAGGTTTTTGTCCTTTATGTATTTTTTACCTTTTTCATCAATTTCTTCTGGGTTTTCCCATAATTTTTCTGTAGATAAAAGTCCATACAACAAGCTTTTAGTAGATTGAATCTCGCTATTACCATTTGGGTCTATAATTAGCAATTCAAAAGTGTAATCTCTTTTATTCATATCTTATTTTTATTTATGTGTCTTTAGCATGTGGCATAACGTTTAGATAAACGCAAATATAGAAAAAACAGCATATAAAACCCTGCCGATTGCGTCTATCCAGCTAATTTTACAGGATAAAACGAAACGGGTTCCGGCGTTGCGTTTATCCAAATCTCCCCGCTCCCCGAAGTTTCCCGATTTGGAAACGAAAACAAAAACCACTCCCGCGCAGGCACTCCTGTATGTGCGCGGGTGCGGGCGCACGAGCGTGACGCTGGCGCCGGTGAGAGTGAGGGGGTGGTACGAGCCATAAGGCTTGTACTGGCGGGAGGCTTATTTTTTTCAGCCTGTTTATGGACGCATTGTAATGGTTTCCAAAACCTGGATTACCGGGTTCCGGAAGACCGGTTATTTGTTTATGGGAGCGATTGTACCCAATGATTAAGCCGCGCGGGAACAACGGTAAATTTTATATTCCGCCCGGCGCCGCCTACGCTGGCTCTAATTATATTTTGTATTTCGGCAGGAACAGGAATAGGGGTAACGATGTGAAAATCTAGGTCCCATACTTGTTGCCAAACATCCATTCCCTGCCGCCCAACACGTTCGCTAAGGATGTTGTATTGTATTTGCCGTCCTTTTTCGATGGAATTTACTGCCTGCCGAACCCGGTGTGTAACTGTATCTACATCTTTTAATATATTTCCCAGTTTCCCGCCTTCCTGTGGCCAAAAAGTCCAGTACTTAGAATCGGCGCCTTTTAAATCACTCATACACAAATGGTCGGCTTCGGGGGCTACTGTTTTTTTCTCAGCCACTTTAAATTTGTCGCCCCAACGGGTCTGGCGGTAAGGGGTATGTATTTCCCGTTTGGTTACCCCTGCCCAGGCGCTATCCGTAGCTGCCAAATCGGCTTCTGCCTGTACCTGGTATAAGTCGGTTGACTTCCTGCCCCCGAACTTGTCGTTTTGGGCTGGGAGGATTCCTTCATCCATCATTTTACTCAATTGTTGCTTTTCTAAATTTCTGCCTATGTACAGTTCGTTCAGCCTGTCCACGTGCATGGCATGCCGGGTTCTTGCGCTTTGTAGTTCCTGTCTTCGCAAATCAAGGCTCTTTTCCTGTCGCACCATCCCGCGTTCCCATGATTGCATCTCCTGGGTAACGGCTTTTAAAGAAGGGTCATCTGCCCGGCGTTGTATTTCGGCTTTTAATTTCTCTTTAGTGGCTTTTATGTCGTCTTCGAGTTTTGTGATTCGTTGTTCAAGAGATTCTATATCATCTAACGCTTTTTGCGCCTGGCTGAGGATTTTCTGTTCTGCCTTAACGCTTTTACTGAAGAGGCTGGCCATTTGGGAGCGCAGTTGCCGGCAGGTTGCTGCCTGTATTGAGAAAATATCTTCTAAGTAGGCTCTTTCCATGGTGGTTGCATACCAATCTAAATGGTTAATCGCCTGCCGTTCTAATGCTCTGGCGGCTTTGGCATATCTTCTAAAAGCAAGTCCAAGAGGCAATAGTGAGGCAACAACCACGGCGCCTCCTGCAAGCCGCTCCAGCATACTAACTTTCCTGCCCTCCAGGTCTCGTCCTGTGTAGGCTGTGTAAGCCCCGATATGGGGGGCGGCAATGATTTCTACCGCGGTAGAGAGCATAATCCAATAATTTCTGTCATATCGTTCCCGCGCTGTAATGCTGATGACTGTATCAATTTCTTCGGCTTCTTTTTTACAGGTATACATTATCCTGGTGTTTTTGAGAGCATTCGGCATTTTGTGCACCGTAACGGGAATTTCTTCCATAGCGCCCAACTCTGCAACCGGGAGTTCTAAAAGTTCTAAGTATTTATGGGTAATGGCAATGGGTAGTTCATACACAGGGTGAGGTTCATCTAACCAGGCAATGGCATTGGCAATCATTCTTCCCTTCAGGTGCAATTCCCGTTGTTGTTCCTGGGAAAGCCCTTCTGCCTGCCGGGTTTTGAGGTTCACCTGGCGAAGCGTGTTTAGTAGAGGGTATAGTTGTGCGTTTTGTCCTCTCAAAGCATCTTTGTACACCGGAACTTCTACCTGGTGCTGCTGGAAGCGTAAGACCACCTTATCGCCATCTTCCCGATAAATTGCTTCCCAGGGTTCTTTACTTTCATAGGAACCTTTTTTGTATGTTTCGGGGAGTTCCCATTCATGGCTATCTTCCTTAGGGTCGATTACCGTTACAGGCACTTTTCCCGATATTCCCCTTCCGTCTGCTCTTCCCGGCGCTACCCTAAAGGTGGTATTCTCTCCTTCTACAAGATAAACGGCGGGTTTAAACTCATGATTCAGAATGCTGAGATAGGTTGGGGCCACGAGGTCAACAGTAAATTCAATGGCTTCGGAAGAAACCAGGGGGGCGAGCGTTGCATCTTCCACAACAGGGAAAAGTTTATATTGGGTGGCGTGCAGCTGATCTGATAAGGGGAGTCCATCTTCTACGGGGATAAACCCGCCAAAAGATGCTTCAAGGAATTTCAACTCGGTTACACCTTCTGCATCGGTAACAGTACAGGGCATACTTCCTTCAAAGTTTTCAATGTGCCATGCTATGCGACAATTGGGTATAGGGTCGTCAAATTCGTCAATAACCCGTACCGAGAGCGCTCCGTGGATGCCCGCCTGGGGATCAATCACTACCTCCTGGGGGCCATTTCTCGTAATGCGAATGCCGGGTAAATCGGGAATTTCCGGCAGCTCTGGCCAGGAAATCAGAAATGTCTCAATAGTTTCATTCCATTGAAGGGTCAAAATTCCTTCAGCAGGTACTTGCATGCTGAGAATTCCAAGTAATGAGGCATATTCGGGCAGGACCAAATCAATTGGTTCGGAAAGATACACGGTATCTGAACGGTAGGGTTGCAGTTTGACACTGAGGGAGCTTCCCGCTGTACTGCTGAGCATGACGGACACTTCTTGCAGGGGAGGTTTTTTAAAAACGGCCTTGACGCGAAGGAGCTCGTGAGGATGCAACCGGGTTACTGCTACCGATGGGTCTAACCTGGTGATGGAAAGAACAACATCTTGCTCTTCCTCTCTTTCATTGTCTTTTCTCAACCGTCTTTGCCTTAAACGCATCATGCCGTATGCAACCGCTCCGATACCTCCTGCCAGGGCTGCTATTCCAATGATTTTAACCCACTTTCGGGAGCCGCTCCATGGAGTTCCCAAATTTCCCCAAAAAAATACGCGGGTTACCGGCAGTTCATTTCCTTTCCACTTGATTTCTAAGGAGGTAATTTTTGTAGCTCCTTCCGGGATAAGCATATTTCCATTGTAATCTAAGGTTTCCCCGTTGTTGAAATGGAGTTTAATATAGGCAACACTTTGTTCGGGATAGTCTAAATGTTGGCGCGCCAGGCGATAGGTAAGCCAGAAACGGTTTCCCAGGGGTTTATCTTCTAACACGGTAGCTGTTACCTGGGGGCTAATGGAAAGTCGCCTTCCCTGCGGGCTGTCATATAAATAGATAATGGGTTGTATGTGAATTTCTCCGCTGAAGTAAATTTCTCCTCCGTATTTTACATAAAAGCTCTGTTTGCTCAATGTTAGTGTATCGCGATTGCATTTCCAGGGACCGCCGCTTCGCTCGTGCAATACGAGGGAATCTTGCACCGGTTGCCCCACGGTATTTTCTATTGCCAGGCACCCAAGAAACACACACCAGCTCCAGGCAACGAAGTGTTGAGATAGTATGGCTTTAACTCCAAATTGTTTCATATCGGTTGTATTTTAGTTATTGGTTGTAAAAAAAACCTGAACAGGGTGTATTGGGTGGTTGCATTTTTTCGGTTTTTCAATTTTAACTGCTTCTACCCTTTTCTCTCTGCAAATCTCCTGGGAACCTGTTAGACAACTTATAGAAGCTTCTCAAAAATACTAAAAAAATTGATGTTCTCCTTTCATAAAGATTCCTGGCTATGCGCCATAGCTTGCTTGCTTTTCTCTTCAAAGAAAACAGGGGTTCCCCGGCGCACGGGGAGGAAAGCTATGTTAGTAACAGGTGGTAGTAGCCAGGGGGCTTGCAGCGGCGGGAGGCTCCTTTTCAGCGCTCTTTATGCAGCGTTCTAAGATAGAAAGAACATATCACTATCCAGGCAAGTATAGAGCCTTCAATAATCCGTTGATAGAGCCCGACAACTTTTGAATGCATGTTAGATGATAAAATACTAACCAATAGAATAGCGGTCAATCCGCAAACAATGCCTGAGTATGATACATATTTTCCATTTGTCCATTTTCTGGCTACAATTCCAAGAACCAGTAAACAGATGGGAACTATCATGTATGTCAATAGCCCCATGAGGTTATGAATTAACTGCGAAAGGCTTGGGTGAACCAATTCTTTGTTGCAACCTTTGTCGCATGGAAAAAAACTAACCATACTTGTTGTAACCCCGTAAAATACTCCAAGTCCTGCAAACCCTAATTTTGTAAGAGTAGATTTTGGTACTGCCCTTGCTGCATAAAATGCAAAGACGGCAATAAATATCCCGCCAGGCAAAAAGCCTAAATATCTAAGTTGAGGACCATAAGGTGTCCCAATAGCGTAGGATTCGCTAATGAGTTGAGAAATATGGCTATAATCTGAAAATTGTAGCCCACCCAGGATAGCTGCTGAAATAAAAAACAATACCCCCATACATCCAAACCACGATGCTTTCATTCCGTTCATACTTTTTGTTAATTTTATTCCTGGAAAATATACTTGTTATTCGTTTGTCGAACCCTCGTTTAGAGTAGCAGCCAACAACGAGCGGCTTCCCGCAGTTCGTCTGCGACAAATATAGAAAAAATGCTGTTGCTTTTCCCCACCCACCTCGCTCTCCTAAATCTCCCAACTTCGGAACTAAACCAAAAACCGCTCTCACGTGCGGGAGCGCCTGTATGCGAGCAGGCACGCGCGCTCGCGACCGCGGGAGAAATAGTCTCATACAAAGCCAGGAGACTTTGCGGAGCGGGAGGGGGTAAATACCACACGAAAGGATTTGTGCGGTAACAGGGAATGTTTCATAACTGTATGCCCCATGTTTTAAACTCGTTTACTTTAACTAAAAACATCATGGTATTACTCCCTAAATCGCCGCCGTTAACGCCACTTCTCCAGTAATTTTTGTTTTCTAAAAGTTCTTTTTTCAGGCGATTTGTCTCGATCATGTAAAAAACACCTGCAAATTTATACACCCAATAATCTGCTTTGGTAACCGAAATGCCGGTTGCTTTTTTTCTCGATTCATACTCAACAGCCACATTCCCGGTTTTTTCGGCCATCAAATCGTTTTTTACTTCAAAAGTCAAATTCTTTGAAACAATTTTAATATCATAATCTTTGATGGCCGATTTTTCAATGTCGGGTTCCTGAACATTAAAATGCTTCTTCAATAATTCTTTTACTTCATCTTCGGCTTTTAAACCATCTTCTAAATCTTTGTCAAAATTATAGTGTGCCATTTTCTAAATTTTAGCTCACCCGCACAGGCGTTGCGCGTGCACGCGCGGGTACACGCACACGGGCAGGTAACGATACGGTACGAGCCCCGAAGGCTCGTGTCAGTGGGGAGAATAGTATTGTGCAAAGCCAGGAGACTTTGCGAAGCGGTGAGAATAGTATCGTGCAAAGCCAGGAGACTTTGCGGAGCGGGAATAGTATTGTGCAAAGCCAGGAGACTTTGCGAAGCGGTGAAATAGTATCGTGCAAAGTCGGGAGACTTTGCGGAGCGGGAATAGTATTGTGCAAAGCCAGGAGACTTTGCGAAGCGGGGGGATAGTATCGTGCAAAGCCAGGAGACTTTGCGAAGCGGGGTGGGCATTAGAATGTCTTATATTTTTTGGATTCCTCAATTCCTTTTTTAATCTCCTCTTTTGTTCTGTAGTCACCAGGTATGTCTGGTAAATATGTCGGAAGTGTCGCAAATCTTTGGTAATGGTCAGTCCATTCATCATACTTATAATCTGCAAAATGAGTTATCTCTGTCAGTCGTTTGTCTGGTGGTTTAGAATCAATTGTCAAAACGAAACCAAATGGTGGAAATGTAATCTCCGAAAGTTTGGATATGCTATTTATATCAATCTGCGCTAAAACACTGTATCCTATATATCTCTTATTACCCTGAATGTTGTAATAGCAAAAAAGTCTATATTTTTTTGAAAGAAATCTCGTTTCCTTGTTTTTTACAAACTTAACCAATTCGGGTTCAACCTCTCTGAAACTATCTGGATTAACAGAGAAAAACATAGTTACAATTTGTTTGATTGTTCGCAACGGATAAAAAAAAGTTGGATAGTATAAACTTGGTTGTCCCTTAGTTTTCTGCAAAATACTCATTGCTTGCCATGCCCAACTCACAAAAGCATGTCCATACCAACTCCCAGTTTCATTGTTACATCTTTCGCATAGACTGTAGAAACCAATCCCTCCTTGTTTCTTTTTTGAATATCCCTTCTCATAAATTTGGCTGATTGTTAAATCAAAAAAATTGTCTTCAAATTCAATTAACTTATCAAATTCCAGTTGGTAAAAATATCGTTGATTATTAAATGCTTTCTCAGGTGGAACATGTTCATAACTTAGTTGTCCATAGTATCCACATATTTTACATTTTCCGAACAGTTTTTTTCTCCGTCCCATTTATCGTTATTATCCTGAAGAATTTTAGACAGTGTTACCCCCGCGCAAGCCTGCGGGTACACGCACACAGGCAGGTAACGATACGGTACGAGCCAAAAGGCTCGCAACAGCGAGGGGGTAAACTATTTTTAAATATTTAGATCAGCCCTTATACTTGAATATTTGTTTATCCAATTTTCTATTGTGTTTACGCACGTAAAATAATTATTTGTAAATGTCTCAAAAGAGAGGTCTTCATGAGTTTTGTACCAGCCATCGAGGCTTGATATATTTCCAACATTTTTGTTGATACTTAATTTTATGTTTTCATTTTCATAGGTTTTATTACCAGTAACGCCTTCTAAATAAGTAATTGATATAAATTCAAGTCTTTTGGATATTTCTTTAGGCATATAGATATTTGAACACATTAAATTCATTTCTTTAAAATATGTATTTAATTCCTCTATAGAAAAAACAACATAAGCCTTTGGATTCAAAGTTTCATTAAGGCGATTTACCTCTTCTTGGTTTATCATAACGCTACATATTGACATCTTTCTTTCCTCTCTATTTTCATAGCTTACTATTATCTGTGTGGATTTAATTTTTTCCAATAATTTTAGCACTATGTCTAATTTTTTTTCGAAAATGATTTTTCTGTACCCAAATCTATCATAAATCAAAATAGCAATTATTAAGGTTATAAATGAGGTTGTAGTTAGAAAAATATCCTTTAGGATATTAGAGTTAAACGAATTATTTGAAATTAATAGGGTCATTATAACTCCGATATAAAAAAGAATTAGAATCGCTACTACAAGTGAATTTATCCTTTCAATTTTCATTTTTATGATTTTTTAAAATAGCTGTCTTCATACCCCCCGCTACCGCCCGAATCCTTTCGGGTGGTAGTTACAATCCCCCCGCACGCGTGCCCGCTCTCCCGCGTGTGCACGCGCGGCTACACACCCGCGCAAGCGCCCACGCCCGTACCCCACGCTGGTGCGAACCTCCCGGCTCGTACCGCAAATCCATGTTATTCAACCCCTCAAAAATAGTAAAAACCGGCTTTTCCCCATCGCAACGGTCAATGACAGCCACAGTCTTTTTTTCCGCAGCCTTTGGCGGGTTTTTTCTTAGGCAACAGGAACTTTTTCACCAAAAATCCAATAGCAAGCAGCAGGGCGGTATAGGCGAGGAGCGGTTGCAGGTAGCTCATACATTTATTTTAAAAGTTGATAGGCGAGCAGCGCCACCAGGTATGCAAAGGCCGTCATACACCCCAATTGCAGCAGCGGCCAGCGCCAGCTGTTGGTTTCCTGTTTCACGATGGCAAGCGTGCTCATACACTGCATGGCAAAGGCGTAAAAGAGCATGAGCGAAATGCCGGAGGCGGGCGTAAACAGCTTTTCGCCGGTAACGGGATGCACCTCCGCCGCCATGCGCTGCTTCACGGTTTCTTCTCCCGTTTCGCCCACGCTGTAAATGGTGGCGAGCGTGCCCACAAACACCTCGCGGGCGGCGAAGGAGCTCAGGATGGCGATGCCGATTTTCCAGTCGTAGCCCAGGGGTTCAAGAACAGGCTCTATGGCCTGCCCCACGATGCCGATGTAGGAATTTTTGAGCTGGCGCGCACCTGCCTCCTGCGCCGGCGCACCCGTGAGGGAAGCCGTTTCAGTGCCGTCAACCCGTCCCGAAGGCCCGTTAGACGCCAAAAACCAGAGGATAACGGCAATCGCCATGATAATTTTCCCGGCGCCCCATACAAAGCCCTTCGTCTTTTCGACCACTGTGAGCGCCACGTTTTTCAGGGACGGCAGCTTGTAATTGGGCATTTCTACCACAAAAAATGAGTTGTTCCGCAGGCGGATGATTTTGTGGAGGAGGTATGCCGAAAAAATAGCCATGCCAAAGCCCAGCAGGTACAGCGCCATGAGGGTGATGCCCTGGAGATTCATCCCCAAAAAGCGCTCGTTGGGAATAACGAGGGCGATGAGGATGAGATATACCGGCAGGCGGGCGGAACAGGTGGTAAAAGGCGTTACCAGGATGGTGAGCAACCGCTCTTTCCAGCTTTCAATATTGCGGGTGGCCATAATGGCGGGGATGGCGCAGGCGGTGCCCGAAATAAGGGGGATAACGCTCTTGCCGCTGAGCCCGAAACGGCGCATGGTGCGGTCTGTTAAAAACACCACGCGGCTCATGTAGCCCGTTTCTTCCAGCACGGAAATGAAGAGGAACAGGAAAACAATTTGGGGAATAAACATCACAATGCCGCCTAAGCCCGGCAAAATGCCTTCGGCGAGCAGGCTGGTAAACAGCCCATGCGGCAAGCCTGTCTTCACCGTTTCGCTCAGCGAGGCAAACAGCCCGTCTATATAATCCATCGGGTAGCTACTCCAGTCGTAAATAGCCTGGAAAATGGTGAGCAGCACCACGAAAAAAATAAAATACCCATACACCTTGTGCGTGAGAACCCTGTCTAAAACCGCCCGCAGGTCTTTGCCGCGGAGGCGGTTTACCTGGTATCCTTCCTTCAGCACATCGTTGATAAACTGGTAGCGCAAAATAGTCTCCTTTTGCTGCAAACGCTTCAGTTCTGCCCCCGATTTGGTAGAAAAAGCCGAGGCGTCTTTAACAGGATTCCGGCTTACCCGCGCAAAATTCACATCTTGCGTAATCACCAGCCAGAGCTTGTAGAGGTCCTGGTTGGGAAAAGCATTCCGCAAGCCGTCAAAATACGTTTTATCAATCACCGAAGCGTGTACACAAGGCTCGGTAGAAAGGTTTTTGTAGTCGAGCAGCCACTCCTTAATTTCCGCGATGCCCGCACCCCTGCGCGCGCTCGTGAGCACAATCTTAGTTTTGAGGCGCTCTTCCAGCAGCGGAATATCTAAGGAAATGCCCTTGCGCCGCATCTGGTCGGCCATGTTAATAACTAATATGGTGGGAATTTTGAGGTCTTTTACCTGCGTAAAGAGCAAAAGATTTCGCTTCAGGTTTTCCACATCGGTAACCACCACCGCCACATCGGGATAATCTTTGTCGTTTTTGTTGAGCAGCAACTCAATCACCATACTCTCGTCTATGGAGGTGGCGTTGAGGCTGTAGGTGCCCGGCAGGTCTAAGATATGGGCTTTTACACCCCGCGGCAGCCGGCACACCCCTTCTTTGCGCTCCACGGTAATGCCGGGGTAGTTGCCCACCTTTTGGTTGAGACCGGTGAGCTGGTTGAACACCGAGGTTTTGCCGGTATTGGGGTTCCCGATGAGCGCTACTTTTAGCTGCCTGCTCATAGGGCGCTGGTATTATTTACCCGCTCTACCTCTATTAACAGAGCGGTTTCTTTGCGGATGGCTAAGTAGGAGCCGTTTATGTTGAGGTAGAGCGGGTCGTGGAAGGGGGCGTACTGGATTACCTCTACTTCGTTGCCCGGCAAACAGCCCATCTCGAAGAGTTTTATGGGGATAACGTCCGGGGAAATGGCTTTGATGATTCCCTTTTCGCCTCGTTTTAAATCGGCTACCGTGATTTTCATCCTTATTTAGAATGATTTTAAGTAAGCAAAGATAGCACAAAAATCAATGTTGGTAACCCGCCTGCAAAATTTTTACATCTGCCAGCAGCTTTTTCATCGCCTTTTCATCCGTACCATCGTAAAACCCGCGGATGCGGCGCTCTTTGTCCACCAGGATAAAATTTTCGGTGTGGATCATGTCGTATTCATCCCCATTGCCATCGTCCTTAACCGCCAGGTACGATTTTCGCGCCAGTTCGTAAATCTGTTTTTTATCGCCGGTAACCAAATTCCACTTGCGGTCGTTCACCCCCTTCGCGCGCGCGTATTTTTTCAGTTGCGCCACGGAGTCTATCCGGGGCGTTACCGAGTGCGAGAGCAGCATGACCTCCTCATCGTGGAGAATGCGCTGCTGTATCTTCCGCATGTTGTCCGTCATAACCGGGCAAATGGAAGCGCAGGTGGTGAAGAAAAAATCGGCTATGTAAATTTTGCCCCGGTAATCTTCCTGCGTAATGGTGTCCCCGTTTTGGTTGAGGAGCGAAAAGTTGGCTATGGTGTGGTATTTCCGCACATACTGGACGGCGGTGTCCACCAATTCTGCATTTACCATGGCGGGTTGATAGACGGGGAGGGTGGGGGCTGGTTTCAGGGCGCGGTAAAAGAGAGAAATACTAATAATGGAAAGAAAACCAAGGGTTATGGCGAGGTATTTAAATTGTTTGAAAAAAAGCCACATGCTGCCGTTACATAACTATCGTTGCAAAGATAGGGATAAATTGAGGATGAATTTGGAATTATGAATTGATAATTCCCAGGGGTCTTTGCAGTTAGTAGAGAAAATAGAGAATAGAATAACGAAAAGGGGGTAGCCAAAAACTACAGCGGGTGCACAAAATAGCCGTTTTTTTAACTCTTCTTAGGTAAATTAATGGGCTTCCAGCCAGTTGTCGCCTGTATTTATATCTACTTCCAGGGGAACGGTGAGTGTATAGGCTTGTTCCATTTCGGTTTTTATGAGGGGTTTCACGCGTTCCAGTTCGGGTTTATAAACTTCAAATACCAGTTCGTCGTGCACTTGCAGGAGCATTTTGGTTTTAAAACGGGCTTCTTTTAGTTTTTGGTGAATGCGAATCATGGCTATTTTAATAATGTCTGCGGCGCTTCCCTGGATGGGGGCATTAACGGCGTTGCGCTCGGCAGCGCCGCGCACTACCTGGTTGCGGGAGTGAATATCTGGCAGGTAGCGTCTTCTGCCTAAAATAGTTTCTACGTAGCCTTGCTGCTGGGCTAATTGAATTTGGCGGTTTATGTATGCCCGTAGCTGGGGATAGGTAGCATAGTAGGCATCTATAAGCGCTTTGGCTTCGCTGCGGGAGAGGGTGGTTTGGTTGCTTAACCCAAATGCGGAAACGCCGTAGATGATTCCAAAATTCACCGTTTTGGCATTGCTGCGCTGCTCGCGGGTTACCTCTTCAAGGGGCACATTAAATACCTTGGAGGCGGTGGAGACGTGAATGTCTTCTCCTTCGCGGAAAGCGCGTATCATGTTTTCTTCACCGCTAAGTGCGGCAATAATGCGGAGTTCTATCTGGGAATAATCGGCAGATAGCAATACATACTCAGGGCTTGCGGCTACAAATGCTTTTCGCACTTCGCGCCCGCGTAGTGTGCGTATGGGGATGTTTTGCAAGTTGGGGTCGTTGCTGCTTAAACGGCCGGTAGAAGCTACGGCCTGGCTATAAATGGTGTGTACCCGCCCGGTTCTGGGGTTTATTTCGGCGGGAAGGGCTTCTATATAGGTGCTTTGTAGTTTTTGCAACTGGCGCCATTCTAAAATATCGGCTATAATTTTGTGGTCTTTGGCAAGGGTAGCGAGCACGTCTTCTGAGGTGGCATATTGGCCTGTTTTTGTTTTTTTAGGCTGGCTAACCAGTTTCAATTTATTGAAAAGAATGGGTCCCAGCTGCTTGGGTGAAGCGAGGTTAAATTCTTCGCCTGCCTGTTCATAGATTTGCTGTTCTAATTTTCGGCTATCTTTTGTTAGTTCTTTAGAGAGCGATTTCAGGAATGGTACATCTACTTTAATACCTGCAATTTCCATATCGGCTAATACCTGTAGCAACGGCATTTCTATCTCTTCAAAGAGTTTCCGGGCGTTGTATCGGGTTAGTTCGGGTTCAAAATGTTTTTTAAGCTGGAGTGTAATATCGGCATCTTCTACGGCGTATTCGGTTTGGAGAGCGGTGTCAACCTCGCGCATAGAGCGTTGGGTTTTGCCTTTCTTCCCGATAAGGGTTTCTATGGAAATAGGCTGGTAGTTGAGGTATGTTTCTGCTAATAAATCCATATTGTGGCGCATGTCTGCATGGAGAAGATAGTGGGCTATCATCGTATCAAAGAGAGGGCCTTTTACCGGTATAGAATAGTTGGAAAGCACCTTGATGTCATATTTTAGATTATGACCTATCTTTTGGATGGATTCGGCTTCAAAAAAAGGACGGAATTCATCGAGAATTTGTTGGGTTTCGGGCTGGTCTTTAGGAAATACTACATAATACCCTTTGCCTACTTCCCAGGAAAAGGCAATACCCACCAGTTCTGCTTCGAGGCTTTTGATGCTGGTAGTTTCCGTATCAAAACACACGCTGGGCTGCTGTAGTAATTTTTGCAGGAGTAGTTTGCGGCTCAATGGGGTTTGTATGTATTGGTATAAATGGGGAATGCTTTTACTGGTTTTGTGAGAGGTAGCGGGTTCCGGGGGAGGGGCATTTTCTACCACCTGGCTGAAAAGGGTGAACTGAACGGGTTGTTCCTGGCTGGTTGCAGGGGGTGTGGGTTGCACCGCCCCGGGAGAAGAGGGGGGGGGGTAAGGTTTGAAACTGGAAGGTTTTGAGAAAATTTTCTAAGAGTTGCCGGAATTCTAATTCGTGAAAAATTTCTTTTACTTTTTCTATGTCGGGAGAGTTCAATTCAAAATCTTCTTCGTGGAATTCCACGGGCACATCGAGCATAATTTTTGCTAATTTCTTGGAAAGCTTTCCTTTTTCGGCATTGTTTTCAATATTTTCCCGTAGTTTACCAGCCAGCTTGTCGGTATTTGCCAGGAGGTTTTCCATACTGCCAAAATCTTGGATAAGTTTTTTTGCGGTTTTTTCGCCTACTCCCGGGAAGCCGGGAATGTTGTCAATAGCATCGCCCATCATTCCTAATAAATCTACCACCTGTTCGGGTTTTTCCACTTCAAATTTTTCCTGCACTTCTTTAACGCCCCATACTTCTACTCCATTGCCCATTTTAGAGGGGCGATACATAAAAATTCGGTCAGATACTAACTGGGCAAAGTCTTTATCGGGCGTTACCATATAAGTGAGGTACCCTTGTTTTTCGGCTTGTTTTGCCAGTGTGCCAATAATGTCGTCTGCCTCGTAGCCAGCTTTCTCCAGTACGGGGATGTGCATGGCCTGCAATATATTTTTAATGTAGGGAACGGCTATAGAAATGGCTTCGGGTGTTTCGTCCCGGTTGGCTTTGTAGTTGGGAAACAATGCCAGGCGCATTTCGCTGCCACCCCTATCAAAAGCCACCGCCAGGTGGTCTGGTTTTTCACTTTTTATTACGTCTAACAGGGAATTCATAAAACCCATAATAGCAGAAGTGTTTATTCCCTTGGAGTTGATGCGCGGGTTTTTGATGAAGGCATAATACCCCCTGAAAATGAGTGCATAGGCATCTAAGAGGAAAAGGCGTTTAGGGGTTGTCATAGTAGGTAGGTTTTAAGGGTGAAACATACGGCGTAGATGGCGGCATAAGATAATTGGTAAAGTACGTGTTTTTTCCAGTATTTAATTTTTCTCATTATTTTTCAATCACCTCAGGAGATGTTAAAATTCGTTTTTTAGCATTTCCAAAATTACCAATTTTAATCCCTGTAAATCGTTTTCTATGATTTTTTACACGGCGGTTGGCTGTATGTTAAAATACTCATGGGCAATAAGATTGAAAAAGGAACAGACTTTATGCCACGGATATTCATAGTTAGACAAAATATTTCGTTCTACGTGATGCACCGCTTCGCTGATACTTGAAAATTGAAATAATACGGCATTATTCAACATATCATTCTCACAAAATAGAGTAGCCGTTTGGAGGTAAACATACTCTTCAATATCACGAATAGCTTTCAGTATATGCTCCAGCCTGATTTTATTTTCCAGCAACTCATTTTTTTTCATACACCAACTTCAAATCTGGTCTCATACTCTCTAATATATGAGGTTTAAAGGCATCTATAAAGCCTATATCTACTTTTCTTTTCAATACCTGTTCGGCTCTGTATTGAACCTCGGCGAGGTCAAAATAGCTAAACGTCTGGTCTGTTTTTAGAGCTACATCAATATCGCTTCTTGGGCCATCGTCTTTACGGGCGAAAGAGCCATATATCCATGCCTTTTCAATGGCGGTGAAGGCGCTTAAAACTATTTTTAGCTTCCGAATCAACTCTTTTCTGTCTATTTTCAAAGAAGACTGGTACATTACCTGTTCTTCGGCTACCTGTAGAGCTTTTAGCGCCAGTGCATCATCGCCTATTTCGTAAAGCACTTTATCGCTTAGGTATAGCACCAGCAGCTCCTCGGGGTTATATTCGTATAGGGTTGCCAGTTTTTTCACAATTTCCCGGTTCAATCGTCTTTCGCCCCGTTCCATTTTGCTCAAAACAGCCACATCTACTTCTATAACGGCGGCTACCTTGCGTAATGGCAGTTTCTTTTCTAATCTCAGTTTCCGGAGCTTTTCTCCAATAGATTGGGGTAGCATTTTGCTGTTGACAATTTTTGTCAAAGGTACTATTTTGTATTTGATTTTTCATCTTTTTTCTATTTTTTGTTATGCTCGAGAGATAAAATGGAAAATCGGTTACCGTTAAGGCTGGCGAAGGTATTTGGGTATGCCTAAAAAGAAAAGATGTTAATTTTTGTTTAAATAGCTAATAAACAGGCTGAAACGCTTATTTTTGCTGTTATAGAGATTCAAGGATGCGCTGGCTTATTTTTTTACTTATTTATCTTGTTATTGATGGGTATGCTTTTCAGGCAGTGCGAACTCTTACCAAAAATCGTTGGCTACACTATGCCCACCTTGCCATTTCTGTTTTAGTAGTGGGGAATTTTATATATCAGTTTATGGCGCCGGGCGATGGAGGTAAAGTTCTAAACCCTGCCAGAAGCTATGCTTTTGGATTTTTGCTCACTCTTTTGTCATTAAAACTGGCCGTTTTGCCATTCCTGTTCGGAGAAGACATCGTGCGCTTAGGCGCTGCTTTATACAACCGGTTGTTTGGTGCGCGGGAAGCCTTTCATTTGCCTTCTCGCCGAAAATTTATAAGCCAGGTGGCATTGGGTGTTGCTGCGCTTCCCTTCGCTTCGCTGCTGTATGGTATGTATAAGGGAAAGTATGATTTTAGGGTGCTGCGCTACACGCTGGAGTTTGAAGATTTGCCGGCTTCTTTTGATGGCTACCGCATTACGCAGGTATCAGATATTCATAGTGGTAGCTTTGACAATCGGGATAAAATTGAATATGCGGTAGATTTGATTAATGAACAAGGTAGTGATGTTATTCTTTTTACAGGCGATATGATAAATAACCGGGCGGAAGAGATGATACCCTGGGTAGAAACATTCTCTCGCCTGAAAGCTAAAGACGGTAAATTTTCTGTGCTGGGAAATCACGATTATGGCGATTATGTGGATTGGGAAAACGAGGAGGCTAAAGCGGCTAATCTGGCACAATTAAAAGCCATTCAAAAACGACTGGGATTTCATCTTTTGCTCAATGAAAGCCACTATCTTGAAAAAAATGGGGAGCGAATAGCTCTTGTTGGAGTAGAAAACTGGGGTGCTGGCAGGTTTAAAAAGGCGGGCGACCTTACAAAAGCTGCTTCCGGCATTCACAGCGCCGATTTTAAAATCCTGATGAGCCATGACCCTACTCACTGGGAACACAAAGTTATTCAAGCGCCGTATCATTATCACCTCACTCTCAGCGGGCATACGCACGGGATGCAATTTGGCATTGAAATTCCGGGCTGGGTAAAGTGGAGCCCCATAGAATTTAAGTATAAATACTGGGCAGGGTTGTACCAGGAAGCAGGACGATATATAAATGTGAACAGAGGGTTTGGATTTTTAGCCTTCCCTGGCAGAGTAGGGATTTGGCCCGAAATTACTGTTATTGAATTAAAAAAATCGGCAAAACTCGCCTAATTCATATAAAATACTACATTTGTACTACCAAGAGAGCCAAAATCTAAAAAAATGTCAAAGTTTGGTGAATTAATTGACACCGGTGCCCCTGTTTTATTGTGCTTTTATGCCGACTGGAACGACCCTTCTGCCACCATGCACCCTATTTTGAGGGATGTGGCAGCCGCAATGGGCGATAGGGCTAAAGTGATTAAAATTGATGTGGAAAAAAATAAAGAACTGGCGGAAGCCCTGCGGATAAAAGGATTGCCAACGCTAACTATATATAAAGACGGTGAAATGGTGTGGCGGCAAAGCGGTGAGCAAGATGCTAATACCCTTATAGGGCTACTCAGGGAATATCTTCCATAGCAGGCATCAATACCCCTCCATGAAAAAGAGAATTTTTGTAACCGGCATATCAACCGGTGTAGGCAAAACCATAGCGGCTGCTATTCTTGCAGAAGCGCTCGAAGCCGATTACTGGAAGCCCATTCAGACAGGCGACTTGGAGCAATCAGATGCACACACCATACAGAAATTAATATCCAACTCTAAAACAATTATTCACCCCAGCCAGTATATCTTGCGAACCCCTATGAGCCCCCATGCCGCCGCATATATAGAAGGGGTAACTATAAACCTGGAGAAAATAAAAGAGCCAGTTACCAGCAATCACCTTATAATAGAAGGCGCCGGGGGTGTATTGGTTCCGTTAAATGATACCCATACCATAGCAAACCTCATACAACCCCACTACAAAGTAGTGGTAGTATCTCGTCATTATTTAGGCAGCATAAATCACACACTTCTCACGACCCAGTTTTTAAAAACCAGGGAATTAAATATAGCTCTTATCTTCAATGGCAGCGACCCTGCCAGTTATTCATCTCAAAGTACAGAAGATATCATTACCCATATCACAGGCATCTCTGTAATGGGGCGGGTAGAGAATGAGCCTTACTGGGATAAAACTGTTGTAAGAGAATATGCCGCCCTGTTTAGAGAAGAGTTACTAAAGACCGAAACTATATAACTATGTTGAACTTGTTTGAGGCGCTGAATACTATTCTATGAAATTAACAGAAAGAGACCAAAAACACCTCTGGCACCCGCTTACCCACTATAACAACCATTCCAGCGCCCTGGGGATAGTGAGAGCAAAAGGGGTTTATTTATATGATGAGGATGGAAACCGGTATATAGATGCCATAGCCTCCTGGTACACTGCTATGTATGGGCATTGCCATTCTTATATTACTAAAAAGGTAGCGAGCCAAATGCGGGCGCTTGACCAGGTGGTATTTGCAGGATTTACCCATGAGCCCGCCATTCAACTGTCAGAAAACCTTATAAAAATACTACCCCCTAACCAGCAAAAACTATTTTTTTCTGATAATGGCTCCACAGCTGTAGAAGTAGCTCTTAAAATGGCGTTCCAATACCACCTCAACCGGGGCGAGAAACGCAATACCCTTATTGCTTTTGAAGAAGGATTTCACGGAGATACCTTTGGCGCCATGTCTGTTTCTGGGTTATCTGTTTATAACCATCCCTTTGAAGATTTTTTCCTGCACGTCATCCGCATACCCACCCCTAAAGGATATAATAACAGGGAGGTGTTAGCCAAATTATATCAAATTATTGATAAAAACCGGGTAGCCGCATTCATTTATGAACCATTGGTACAAGGCGCTGCCGGCATGAAAATGTATGATGCCCAGGGTTTACAGCAACTTCTGGTTGCCTGCCAGAAACAGGGCGTGCTAACCATAGCAGATGAGGTGATGACAGGTTTTGGAAAAACCGGGCGCTATTTTGCATCTGATTACCTGGAGAGTAAACCCGACTTGATGTGCCTGAGCAAAGCTCTTACTGCCGGCTTGTTGCCAATGGCTATAACCAGTTGCACCCAGACGATTTTCGATGCGTTTTGCGATGAAGATGTTTCAAAAAGTTTCTTTCATGCCCACACCTACACTGCCAACCCGCTTGCATGTGCAGCCGCTCTTGCAGGAATAGAATTACTACAATCAAAAGCCATTAGCGAAAATCTAAAAAACATTATCCAACAACACCAGGCTTTTCAAGCCAGCATTCAAAAACACCCTGCTGTAACCAGCGTGCGCCAGTTAGGGGTTATTCTTGCTATAGACCTGCACATAGAAACAGAACGTTACGGGAAATTTCGTAACCAACTATTTACATATTTTATGAGTAAGGGTATATTTTTACGCCCTTTAGGCAATACCCTCTATATAGTTCCTCCCTTTATAAGTTCCCGAAAACACCTTCAAAAAATTTATAATGCCATAGAAACCATATTAGAAAAAATATATAATTTCGAACCTTAATTTTATACATAACATGATTCACCCTCATACCAGGCTACAATTTATCTCCGATGAAATAGGTTACGGCGTTGTTGCCACTAAATTTATTCCCAAAGGCACTATTACGTGGGCACAAGATAGTTTTGATAAGATATTTACCGATGAAGAAGTAGCTGACATGGCGTCGGTTTATAAAAACATTATAGATGTGTATGCCTTTAAGAATAGTCGTGGCGAATATATATTGTGTTGGGACACAGCCAAATATGTAAACCATAGTTTTAAAAGTAATTGCCTTACTACTCCCTATGATTTTGAAATAGCTGTGAAGGATATTTATCCCGGCGACCAGCTAACAGATGATTATGGCTATCTCAATATTTCTCACCCCTTTCGGGCTGCCGATGAAGGCACCAAACGCAAAACCGTTTATCCAGATGACCTCCTGAGATATCACCCTGTTTGGGATAAAGCTATTTCTAAAACCTTCCCGCTTATTTTAAAACTACATCAACCCCTGTTAGATGTATTGCCACCCGCTACCCTTAAAAAAGTAACCAATATTATAGAGGGGAAAGAAACCTTAGATTCAATTCTTGCATGCTATTACCATCCCAATGAGTAACTTCCCGGGCGCTCTCTCCTTAAAAACACCTATTTTCGCCCTGCTGCAAGTATGTTAACAATACCTATTTCCATAACCGCTCTAAGCTCCCTGTCTCCTTTAGGAGACCACCCGCAGGAAGTGTGGAGCAACTATTGTAATAACCATCATTTTATTAAAGAAATACCCATTAAAAACCACCCTACTTTTGCAGCCACTCTTTCCCAAAACCAGCTACAGGCAATAGAAGCTATGAAATCTGCCCAGCCTAAATATAAACCCTTAGACCCATCGGTTCTCTATGCCCTGTATGTATCCCGAAAAGCTGTAAAGTTAGCAGGTTGGACAAAAAAAGACTCTTTTGGTATAAACATAGGCTCTTCGCGCGGAGCTACCACCCTTTTTGAAGCTCACCACGAAGCCTTTTTGAAAAACGGCAAAACAGAACCCTTAGCTTCTCCCACCACTACATTGGGCAATATCTCCAGTTGGGTAGCCCATGATTTGCAGCAAGAAGGGCCCGAAAGCTCCCATTCTATTACCTGCACTACCTCCCTGCATGCCCTTCTCAATGGCGCTGCCTGGTTGCAAGCCGGCTGGGCAGATAAATTTTTAGTAGGCGGTAGCGAAGCACCTCTTACACCTTTCACCATAGCCCAGATGCAGGCTTTAAAAATTTATGCAAAAACAAAAAACCACTACCCATGTCGGGCTCTCGACATAGAAAAGACAGCTAATACTATGGTATTGGGTGAGGGAGCGGCGGTAGCCTGTTTAGAAAAAGGACGTTCCCCGCACGCACTTGCAAAACTCGAAGGGGTAGGTTATGCTACCGAAACGCTGCAACACAATGCCTCGCTTTCTGCCAATGGCGAATGCTTGCAAAAAGCCATGAGAATGGCCTTGCAACAAACCCCTTTGGCACAAGTAGATGCGGTGGTGCTACACGCCCCCGGCACCCTCAAAGGCGATGCCGCCGAAGTAGATGCCATTCGGCAGGTATTTGGCGAACAGCTACCGGTGCTCACTACCAACAAATGGAAAATAGGGCATACCCTGGGGGCTTCAGGCTTGTTCAGCCTCGAATTGGCGGTTTTAATGCTCCAGCGCCAGCGATTTATCCCCGTTCCCTTTATTCCGATGCAGGTAGCTCCCGCGAAATTGAATACCATATTAGTAAACGCCGTAGGTTTTGGCGGCAATGCAGTAAGTGTGTTGCTTAGTAAACCTTAAATTTATATAATTACTTTATAAAGTATAAAAATGCTTTTAACCAATCAAAACAAAATACCCATCCTACAAATACATAAAATGCTGCGGGCATCTTTATCTCAATTAAAGTCCATGAAAATTACACCTTTCCTCCTGGCTATTTTCCTGTTGAGTTGTAATCCCCGCAAAGACCCTCTCAGCAGAGCGCTGGCTTCTAAAAACGAAAAAATAAAGAGGGTTATGAGTAACCTGGAACAGTATCGTCCCCAGATTTTATTTACCGAAATAAAACACACCTCGGCGGGGGTAACATTTACCGACTATAGTTTTCAGGTGAGGGATAGTGCTTATTTTTATCCTGCCAGCACAGTAAAATTCCCCATCGCCCTGCTCGCCTTAGAAAAAATGAACGAGGAAAAAACTTATACCCGCAACACTCGCTTTTATGTAGAAGGAGATACCCTTATTACCACTTTTGCACGGGAAATCGAAAAAATATTTGCTGTGAGCGATAATGATGCCTATAACCGGCTATTTGAGTACCTGGGGCAAGATGAGATTCTTAAACGACTTAACCAAAAAGGCTTGCAGGCGCGTATTTCGCATCGCCTTTCTGCGCCCGATGCAGACAATGTAACCACTAAGCCGCTTATCTTCTATCTTAATGATAGCACCACTACTCCTACCCAACCATATTCCAGTAGCCCTATAAAATCGCTTCAGTTAAAAAACATCCTTACCGGTAAGGGATATATAGACGAGGGTTTACGGGTTGAAAAACCTAAAGATTTCTCGAAAAAAAACTACCTCCCACTTTCCACTCTCCATGATATATTGAAACGCCTCTTTTTTCCCGAAATCTTTTCAGAAAAAGAACAATTTCACCTTTCCAAAGACGATAGAGATTTTATCATTCAAGCTATGAAAACACTTCCCCGACAGGTGGGTTATAGTAGTGAGGAGTATTATGACAGTTATGTGAAATTTTTTATTTATGGCGATTCTAAAGACCCTATTGATAGCCAGGTGGAACTATATAATAAAGCAGGAGAAGCATACGGCTACCTCACCGATTGCGCTTATATTGTGGACAGGAAACGGAAAAAAGAATACCTTCTCACAGCTACTATCTATGTAAATAAGGACGGTATTTTTAATGATGATGTGTATGAATATGAAGAAATTGGCATACCATTCCTGGCAGAATTGGGGAGGCAGCTAACTACTGCTAAAAAAATACCACAATAGCAGAAATCATATCCTTAAAATGCCAAAACAAGTATAGTTTTGAATAAGACAAACAATTTTTCTAAGTATGGGACATTATAATGAGGTTGTTTTCTCTGGCAGTGAATTAAGCGCAAAGGAAATCTGGCAAAAGGCTATGCCTGTTTTAGAGAAAAACGGGATTGTTTTTTCACCCGATTCAAACAATCTTTATAAGGATATGCACCTCACCTGGTATTTTGAAAAAGATGAAAGCCAATCGCCATGGGGAGAACTCTATTGTAATATTCTGCCAATAGGCAAAAATTTCCACCTTGTTATTGCTGAAACAGATACTTTCAGGGTATTTTATTCAAAACGCACCTTAGAAAAATTCACACTCCTCTCAGTGGAGTTATGTACCGCCTGCGCTTTTAAATATGCTGTGTATTGGGAAGAAGCACTTACTAATAAAATAATCCCTTCCAATTTAAATCGCGCCAGCTATTTATTACGCGAGAAGTATCATTCAGGACATACGCCCGGGTTAATAATTATAGCCGCCACGGAAATAGAGCTGGATAAAGCCAGGCTGTGGGCGCCAAAAAATAGTGAGTTTATAATTCCAGAACCAGGATATTATGTATATAAAATGTATGGTGCCTTAAAAATAAGAAATGTTACATACTAACATAATGCTCATTTATACTAATTAAATGGCGTGTATTTTTTAGTATTTTTGACGCCTTGTTAGCGTTGAAATACTATTTTTCTGAAACTCGTTGGCACGCTCGTTTAATTCTGTGAATGACAACTAATAAAAACCAATACCTATTCTTAAACCTAAAAACATGAGTGAATTACGAAATAGTTGGACAAAAGAAGAAATTTTAGCCCTATACCACAAACCTCTCATGGAGTTGTTATATGAGGCTGCCACAATACATCGCAAGTATCACGACCCAAATACCGTGCAGGTTTCTACTCTTATTTCTATAAAAACAGGCGGTTGCCCCGAAGATTGCGGGTATTGCCCTCAAGCGGCTCGTTACCACACGAATATAGAAGGAAACGATTTGATGAGCGTTCAGCAGGTGAAGGCTCAAGCCTTGCGCGCCAAAGCATCTGGTAGCAGCCGCGTGTGCATGGGCGCCGCCTGGCGCAATGTGAAAGACGGTCCAGAGTTTGATACCGTTCTGGAAATGGTGCGCACCCTCAACAAATTAGACATAGAAGTTTGCTGCACCCTTGGTATGCTCACCGAAAACCAGGCAAAACGCTTAGCCGAAGCAGGCTTGTATGCCTACAACCACAATTTAGATACTTCTGAGGACTATTATAAAGAAATTATAGGTACGCGCAGCTATCAAGACCGGTTGCAAACCATTGAAAATGTGCGAAAAACCAATATCACTGTATGTAGCGGGGGCATTATAGGTATGGGCGAAGAAACCGGAGACCGCGCCGGTATGCTGGTAGCGCTTGCCGCCTTGAACCCACACCCCGAATCGGTGCCCATAAATGCCTTAGTAGCGGTAGAGGGAACGCCTTTAGAAGACCAACAACCTGTTTCTATCTGGGAAATGATTCGTATGGTAGCTACTACCCGTATAGTATTACCTCAAACCCAGGTGCGCCTTTCTGCAGGGCGCACTGAAATGAGCAAAGAAGGGCAGGCGCTGTGTTTTTTTGCAGGCGCCAATTCTATTTTTGCAGGCGATAAATTGCTCACTACACCCAACCCGGATATAAATGAAGATAAAGAACTATTTAACCTGCTTGGTTTGAAACCGCAAAAAGCCTTTGCCAAGAAAGAACAGCCCCAAACGGTGGAAGCCCAAGCATCTCAATATCTCTCTATGGGAGAAAACCCCAGGTGGACTCGCCCTGAACATACTGTTGCACGTAATGAGGTGGCAAAAAAACGGGCGAAAATGCGAATTTCCTCTCAAAAGGATACATAATTGAGGTATGCTATATAAGTAAGCTTTTCTTAATTTTACAATTTCAACTACAACTATATTGGGTATGACGTTGCAAGAAATACCTCGTGTAGCCACTATAACAAAAGAAGATTTTGTGGCTCAGTACCTAAAACCTCAGAAGCCGGTGGTTATAGAGCGCCTTACCCATGGATGGGATGCCTACCAGAAATGGCATTTTGATTATATAAACCAATTGGCCGGTGATAAAATAGTTCCGTTATATGATGACCGTCCGGTGGACTACCGCGATGGTTTCAACCAGCCGCATACCCGCATGAAAATGAGCGAGTACCTTTCACTCTTGCAGCAAGCGCCTACCAACTACCGTATATTTTTATATAATTTGATGAAGGAAACGCCAACGCTTCAAAATGATTTCCATTGGCCCGATATAGGCTTGCGGTTGGTGAAGCAAATGCCTATGCTGTTTTTTGGAGGTGAAAACAGCCGTGTTTTTATGCACTTTGATATAGATTATGCAAATATTCTCCATGTTCATTTCCATGGTAAAAAGCAATGCGTTATTTTCCCTCCCGAACAAACCCCCTATCTGTATAAAGTTCCCCATGCGCTAATTTCGCATGAAGGGATTGATTTTGATAGGATAGATTATGGTAAGTGGCCTGCTCTTAAAGATGCCAGAGGATACATAGCAAACTTAACCCATGGTGAGGTATTGTATATGCCCGAAGGATACTGGCACTATATGAAGTATGTAACACCGGGTTTTTCTATGAGCCTGCGCGCATTACCCCGTAGCCCAAAAAATCTTGTAAAAGCCGCTTACAATGTGTTTGTTATGAGGCACTTTGACAATAGTATGCGAAAATGGAAAGGAAAGTCTTGGATAGATTGGAAAAATGAGCAAGCTATTGTGCGAACGCATAAAAAATTAAATCTCACTCAATAAGTTCATTTACTTTTTCATATACCCATTCAGGCTCCCAGCCCTTATATAAGAGATAATCTGCCAGTTTTTTCTTTTTTTTAAGCAGATGCGGTTCATTCAACTCTGAAAACCGTTTTTCAGCCAACGATTCAAAAATATGCCTGTAAACTACTGCATCAATTTCTGTTAAAGCTATTTTAATAAGCCGCTCAGGAATAGTATTTGCCTTCAACCCTTTCACAATCCGTAGTCGCCCCCATTTTTTCATCGTAAATTTTCCCCTGGCAAACCCCCTGGCGTATCGTTCCTCGTTGAGGTAATCTTGCTGAATTAAGTATTTTATAATTTGCTGCGCCATAACCCCAGAAACCCCCAACAACCTAAGTTTCTCAAGCACTTCTTTAGAACAGCGCTCCTGGTAGCTGCAATACCGTTCTAATTTTTTCCTTATTTCTTCTGGCTTATCCACAGTCTCATCTGCCCATTTTAGCCCAAAGCCATTCTACAATACCTCTCCATTTCTATCATTAAAACTATATTCCAGGTACTTATACGCATCTCTTGGCAGCACTCGTATCCATTTTTTATATTTTAAAAACCATTTAAACCGTATGGAGGGAATACCTTTTGTAAGATAAGCCGCTACAAACGGGTGGGCATTTAGAATAATACCATTTTTAAATGATGTATCTTGAATGAGATGCTCTAAAACAGCTGTTATCTTATCAATTAAAACAATAGGCGCTTCTACCTCACCGCTCACATTGGGGTTTTCTTCATAGGTATTAATATGAGTTTCAGGCCTCACCCGTTGGCGGGTAATTTGCACCAGCCCGAATTTACTGGGGGGTAAAATTTTATGCTTTGCCCGGTCTCCCTCCATTTCCTCTTTAAGACGCTGATAAAGTTTGCTACGATTTTCCGGAACGCCCATATCAATAAAATCTACCACAATTATTCCGCCCATATCGCGCAAACGCAACTGTCTTGCAATTTCAGAAGCGGCAACCAGGTTTACCTCCAGTGCGTTTTCTTCCTGCGTTTTAGACCTGTTAGATTGGTTTCCGCTATTTACATCAATTACATGGAGCGCCTCCGTATGTTCTATAATCAAATAGGCACCCTTACTCATAGAAACGGTTTTGCCAAAAGAGGTTTTAATTTGGCGCTCAATACCAAACTTTTCAAAAATAGGTACCGGCGATTCATGCAATTTCAATAAAGACTCTTTTTGAGGCGCTATTTCATATAAATAATCTTTCATCTGGTAATATAACGATGCATCATTAACATAAATACCCGTAAAAGTATCATTAAAAATATCCCGTAACGTAGAAGACACCCGCCCCAGTTCGCTCAATACTTTTGAAGGATAGAGCCCCCGGTGAATTTTTTTACACAAAGAAACCCAACGCTCCAACGAATCCTGTAAATCCTTATCTAACTCTGCGATTTTTTTGCCTTCTGCCACAGTGCGGACAATAACTCCGAAACCCCTGGGCCTAATACTTTCCACAAGCTTCTTTAAGCGGTCTTTTTCTTCCTTGCTTTCTATTTTCTGAGAAACAGAAACCCTGTCAGAAAAAGGAATAAGAACCAGGTATCGCCCGGCTATAGAAAGCTCAGAACTTATCCTGGGTCCTTTAGTAGAGATGGGCTCTTTAACAATTTGAACCAATATTGGCTGATTGGCTTTTAATACTTGTGTAATACTACCGTTTTTATCTATATCTCCTTCAAACCTGAAATCTTTTAACAAGAAATCTTTTATTCTTCCGGCGGCTACAAGTTTTACAAATTTTAATAAAGAGGGCAGTTGAGGTCCTAAATCATGATAATGAAGAAAGGCATCTTTTTCATACCCTACATCAATAAATGCTGCATTAAGTCCCTGCACAGATTTTTTAACTTTGGCAAGCATAATATCGCCAACAGCAAATCCGCTGGTGCTCTTCTCATTATGTAACTCTACAAGCTTTCCATCCTTTAATAAGGCAAAATCAATCTCAGAGGAACTAGATCTCACAATTAACTCTCTATTCACTCTGACTAAGTTTTAACTATTTGCCGCAAGCAAATAGTAGGTTAAACAATATTTCAAGGGCTATATGCCCAACGTGGTGTGTGCTGATTGTACTATTTTGTATTTTGGGAAGTTGTTTCTCCCTGGAAAATACACTTATTTTTTCTTTTTATGCCGATTAGCTTTTCTTCTTTTTTTACGTTTATGAGTAGCTATTTTGTGTCTTTTTCTTTTTTTTCCGCTTGGCATATTGGTATAATTGGTTACTTTTTTTATACAGGTTCTATTTTTTAACTGCTACACTGGTCTTAACCAGTTCTACAAAAGACTTGGCAGGTTTAAATGCCGGGATATTGTGCGCCGGGATGGTAAGCGTAATATTTTTGGAGATATTTCTACCCGTTTTTTCGGCTCGGGTTTTAATGATAAAACTGCCAAAACCACGAAGGTAAACATTATCTCCATCTTCCAAAGAAGTTTTAATTTCTTCCATGAAAGACTCTATAATTTTTTGTACCTCTCTTTTTTCTACCCCTAGTTTTTGTGAAACTGTAGTTACTATGTCTGCTTTTCTCATATTTATTTCTCTGTCTTTAAATACAAGTTAGAGGGTGCAAATATATAAATTAATTAGTCAAAAATAAACCGCCCCTATTTAAATTTTAATGACGAACCTCCTTATTTTTGACCAACTTTTGGTAAATAGACGGTATGGGTTTTTCTGAATTAATTATGGGTTGGTACCAGGAGAATAAACGCCCATTGCCTTGGCGGGGAGTTGCAGACCCCTATAATATATGGTTGTCAGAAATTATTTTGCAGCAAACTCGTGTGGTACAGGGATTACCCTATTACCTGAGATTTATAGAAACCTACCCTACCGTTTCTCATTTGGCAAAAGCGCCCTTGCAAGAGGTTTTAAAACTTTGGCAGGGGCTGGGCTACTACAGCAGGGCGAGAAACCTCCACAACACCGCTATCTATATAACCAACGAGCTAAACGGTGTTTTTCCGCAAACCTATAAAGGTTTGTTAACTCTCAAGGGAATAGGAGAATACACTGCAAGCGCCATCGCTTCTATATGTTTTAGCGAGCCTTGCGCCGTTATAGATGGCAATGTGTATAGAGTATTGGCGCGGTATTTCGGAATAGAAATCCCCATCAACTCTGGCGAAGGAAAAAAATACTTTAAAGCCCTGGCACAACAACTCCTCTACCAGCAAGAACCTGCCACCTATAACCAAGCCATTATGGAATTTGGAGCTGTGCAGTGCAAGCCCCAGTCTCCCCGTTGCAACGTATGCCCTCTTGAGCAAACATGCCAGGCGTTACAATACAACAGGGTAGAGAGCCTCCCGGTGAAGCTGCGAAAAGGAGTCATAAAAAATCGTTTTTTCAATTACCTCGTAATTACTAATGGACAACAGGTGCTTCTTACCCAGCGTACAGAAAGCGATATTTGGCAAAATTTATATGAATTTCCACTCATAGAAACCATGGGAAACATTTCGGCGAAAAAAGTAAAAACCCACTCACTTTTCACACAACTACTCCAAAAGAAACCTTTTAAAATGCACCTTTACAATAAAAAACCCATCATTCATAAACTATCTCACCAGCATATACACGCCCGTTTTTGGCAAGTGTCTGTGCAAGATGCCTTAGAAAATGCTATTCCACTGGCCGAAATGAAAAAGTACCCTGTTTCCGTTTTAATTGCTAATTTTGTCGCTCACTACTCTCTTTGAGAATATAGTTTTTTAGTATATTTGGATTTATATTTTTAAAATTATGAATGGTACACTTAATAAAGTAATGCTCATAGGGCATTTGGGAGACGATGTAAAAATACATTATTTCGAGGGAGGTAATTGCATTGCCCGTTTCCCGCTCGCAACGCATGAGACCTACACAAACAAACAAACAGGAGAAAAAACCACCAATACAGAATGGCATACGGTGGTAACCCGGAACAAAGCGGCAGAAATTTGCGAAAAATATCTCAGCAAAGGAGATAAAATATATGTAGAAGGAAAATTAAAAACCCGCCAGTGGCAAAGCGAAGATGGTAATACCCGCTATGCCACCGAAGTTCATGTTACAGACTTTATATTTTTAAGCACCAAAAAAGGAAACGAAGGAGGCTCTTCAACCGCCCCCAAACAAAATATGGTTAAAGAAGAAAAAGAACGCTACGCAGCGGAACCAGAAGAAGATGATTTACCCTTCTAAATGCGTTTAACTAAATTTTAAACACTTGGAAACGGAACCCCCGGGTTTACTTATAATTGCTTTTACAGTTGCCGGCATATCGGTTATTAAACCCATCGCCCTTTTTTGCCTGCTTGCCTGCTCCGCCCTTATATCGGGAGCAGAGGTAGCTTTTTTTTCCCTTTCCTCTACGGATATAAATGAAGCCGAGGCGTCTAAAACCTCTTCTGGGAATATCCTCGTAAAATTGTTGAATAAACCTAAAAAGCTCCTCGCCACCATTTTAATAGCCAATAATTTTGTAAACATAGCCGTTGTACTTATTTTCTCTTCTCTAAGCGATACCCTGTTTAGCGGCATCACTACTGTTTTATGGGGCGTGCTAAACCTGCGTTTTATGCTGGAAGTGGTAGTAGTTACCTTTATGATTCTGCTCCTCGGGGAAATTCTCCCTAAAATATATGCCCGTAGAAACCACAAAAAATTCGCCTATTTTATGGCGCACCCCATCTATGTATTAGACCGCCTGCTTTCGCCCCTTAGCCTTCCTATGCGCTCTGCCACCCTATATCTCCAGGAAAAATTAGGCGCCAAAAAAACCAACCTGTCCGTTAATAAACTCTCCCAGGCCTTAGACCTTACATCGGAAACCGAAACTACCAAAGAAGAGCAAAAAATACTGCGGGGCATTGTGTCTTTCGGAAATACCGATACCAAACAAGTTATGCGCCCCCGAATAGACATTTTCGCCGTGAATGAAGAAACCTCTTTTACTCGTTTACTCACGGAAATTATTAAAAATGGATACTCCAGGATACCCGTTTACCGCGATAATTTAGACACCATTACCGGCGTGCTCTATGTAAAAGATTTGTTGCCCTACCTTAACCAACCCTCATTTAACTGGGTATCGTTGGTGCGCGACCCTTATTTTATTCCTCAAACCAAAAAATTAGACGATTTGCTCAGGGAATTCCAGGAAATGAAAAACCACCTCGCTATTGTGGTAGATGAATATGGAGGTACAGCGGGCTTAATAACGCTGGAAGATATTATAGAAGAAATTGTAGGCGATATAAGCGATGAATTTGACGATGAGGATATAGTATTTTCTAAATTAGACGATAACAGTTATATTTTTGATGGCAAAACCGCTTTGAAAGATTTTTACCGCATGGCGAAAATACAAGACGATGCTCTTTTTGAAACTCATAAAGGAGATGCGGAAACCCTTGCCGGCTTTGTACTCGAAATAGCGGGCAACTTCCCCCAAAAAGGTGAAAAAATAAACTTTCACACCTATACATTCACAATAGAAGCCATAGACAACAAACGAATTAAACAGCTTAAAGTAACCCTCTGATATGCCCCAGTGTTTGTTTTTCCTTCTTCTCGCCGCTCTTTTTGCGGGCGCATGCCAGCGCGAGCCCCTGCCCAAGCCCGCCGGCATGTTGCGCTTAGAATATCCGCCAGCAGTTTACCAATATACAGAGAATAATGGTTGTTACGAGTTTCAACGAAACAACCTCGCCCTTCCCGTGAAAAAAAAAGCCGCCTCCATGGAACTGGTTTATCCCGCCATGAAAGCCACCCTTTATCTCACCTATAAAAAAGTAGAAAGAAATATAGATAAACTCCTCGCAGATGCCCAAAAACGCACCTATCAGCATACTTTGAAAGCCGACGCTATAACCGAACAACCCTATCTAAACCAAGAGCGCCGCGTATATGGCATGCTCTACCAGGTAGCCGGCAACGCCGCCTCTCATTACCAGTTTTATGTAACAGACAGCCTGGAACATTTTCTAACAGGCGCTTTATACTTTTACGCAAAACCTAACTACGACTCTGTGTACCCCGCAGCCCTCTACTTGGAAAAAGATATTCGGCGTATTATGGAAACCCTCCGGTGGAAATATCCCTGATTTTCATAAAACTTCCTGTAATACCCAGCGAGAAGATTTAAAAGTGCGATAGATTTTACCTACTCACCTGCTACCTCTTTCCGTTTCTATACCCTCGTTGGTGAGAACCTCCTGGTGTGTACTATTCCTAATATCCCACACCAGATTGGGCTGTTGTTTCACATAGAATACAAATCTGCCCTTATTTAAGGAAAAAGAACAGATCATAAAATACTCCGTTTGCTGCTTTTATTCTAACTTTGTATCTTTGCTATTACAGAATATTATATGTAATTGTTTAAAAAGTAAAGACTTAGAACGTCATTAAGAAATTATAATCTACTTTAGTAGTTTTGCATTCAAATGAGAGTAACCGAGTTCAAAGACTATAAAAATACAGCAGTACCTCGTATAGGAGAAGGCATCTATTTAATTAGAGATGTCGCTGCTATACTTATGCTTCCGTATTCAAGAGTTAGACATTTAATGAAAGGCTTTTGGCATGGAAGTACATTTGGCGAGGAGAAAAATAGAGCTATAAATTTTTATGGATTAATTGAATTTTATACATTTTTTCAATTAAGAGAATTGGGTGTAACGGCTAATGAAATAAAAAAAGCCCATTCTATTTTAGCAAAAGATTTGAATGTAAAATATCCCTTCGCCCTGTCTGGAATAAAAACAGATGGAAAGAAAGTTTGGTATGAAACTCTTGAAAATCTTATCAAGGTTGATGGGAAAAAGCAATTTGCAATTAAAGAATTTATTGTCGAATTTCTTCATAAGATTGATTTTGGCGAGAATAAGGTAGCCATGAGATTTTATCCTTTAAATAATTCAAAGTTAGTGGTTGTAGATCCTAAACATCAATTTGGACAGCCTACAATAGCTGGTAGAAATATAGCTGTTTCAATCATAAAAAAGCTATACGATGGCGGAGAATCTGTTAATGATATTAGTAAACTATATGAAATTAAAGACTCCCAGGTTTTTGATGCACTTAAATACTACAAACGAACTGCATAATGTTTTTTCTTTTTGATGAGAACGTGCCATTTAAATTTGTTAAAGGACTGGCACTTATTGAAGAAGCTAATCATAAAAGCAATTATCAGGCTAAGGTTGTGCACCCACGCGAAATTTCAAATGAAGGCGCTTCGGATGAAGAACAAATTAGATATGCAGGAGTACATGAAGGTGTTATTATTTCCTTCGATAAAGATTTTAAATATATGAAAAGCTATTACCCTCTCTACAGAGAATTTAATGTAGGCTCAGTAATCTTTAATCTATCCAAAAAAGATTATAATTACTGGGGGATAGTTAAAACGATTATTGTTAAATGGGAAGACTTGAAAATAAAAATTCAGGAAACAAAGCGCCCGTTCATATTTGAAATTACCTCACGTGGAATTGAAAAACGAATGTTTTAGCTTATAAATTATATAAGATAACTACATACAACACCCTTTGTTAGCCTTAGCCTCTTAGTATGCCCTTATTCTGTATTTCCATAGCTAACAGCAAACCATCAGCGTCCTTACGTTTCCATCATGTGCGCCTGCCCGAACCTGCGCGCCACAAACCCACACCAAAATTGGCAACCCGGGCTATAAAGGGTTTATTTTGCAACTCCCATTCCCGCTTCGTACCTTTACCAATTATTACTATTGCAAAAAAATAGAAACACTATGAGCAATCCCATCCAGAATTACATCATCAGCACCCGTTCAAAACAATGGAAACCCTTACAAGAAGAAGGTGTGGACACAAAAGGAATTTTTATTATGCCTTTACGGTTTGAAAAAGACGGGCGACCTCCCAGTTTTCTCCTGAAATTTGAAGCGGGAGCCAGCTACCCATACCACAATCACCCGGCAGGCGAAGAACTTTTTGTTTTAGAAGGCAGTTGCAGTATTGAAGGCGCAACCCTATCTCAGGGCGATTATTTATATACTCCGCCCAACTTTAAACATGCTGTAAAATCGGAAACCGGCTGTGTAGTTCTTTTTATAGTTCCCCAGGAAGTTGAAATTTTGTAAAAACCAGCTACCAACCAACCCACAGAATTACCCCACGTTGTATAAAAATATATAGCCCGCTAAAACAACTCGGCATAGGAGAATTATACTACCTGTTTTACCTTTTGCCCGTAAGAGCTTCCCGGGTTGCCCGTACCCCCGGTGGATAAACTTTTTGCCCAAGAGTGTAGGCCTACCCTCCCGTGTACGCATACGCCTGCTTGCGCCGCATGCGTGGCAACTCCATGCCGGTTAGCAACCCGAATTATAGAGGCGTTGTTTAAAAACTTTTGTTTCCGTACCTTCGCCATACATATCAAAAACCATTTTAAAACAAAACCATGAAGATTGAAGCTATTTCCCCGGAGCATTACATTCAGCAGGTTCCCGAAGACAGAAAACAGGCAATGACTCTATTGCGGCAAACCATTCTCGATAATTTACCGCAAGGCTTTGAAGAAACAATAAATTATGGAATGATAGGCTATGTAGTGCCCAAATCTACCTACCCCCAAGGCTACCATTGCACCCCCGAACTTCCACTCCCCTTTATAAACATAGCCTCGCAAAAAAATTTCATCGCCCTCTACCACATGGGCATCTATGCCGATAAAACCCTTTTAGAGTGGTTTAAAAAAGAATATCCTAAGCACAGCAAATTAAAATTAGACATGGGAAAAAGTTGCATCCGGTTTAAAAACCCAAATCAAATTCCATTAAACTTAATCGCCGAACTCGTACAAAAAATGACCCCGGGAAAATGGATTCAACTCTATGAAACTTACTTAAAGCAATAGTGTACCATACAAAATAAGGCTGGAACCAAAAAAGCAAACCCTAACTTCCCGTCCCTTGCCTACACAAGCTACCTCATAAAAACTCTATTTCACTCCTTTTCGTTAGCGCTTAGCCCCGTTGCATGCATTAGCCCAATGCCACATCCAGCGTCATCATCACCAGGAACCCGCCTATGAAACCCAGTGTAGCCACATCTGTGTACTTATCTTGCTGCGTTTCAGGAATCACCTCCTCTACCACCACAAAAATCATAGCGCCGGCCGCAAATGCCAGCGCATACGGAAGAACCGGCGTAAAGAATGTTACCGCCAACGCCCCCACAACCCCGGCTATAGGCTCTACAAAAGCAGATAGTTGCCCATACCAGAAACTTTTTCGGCGGCTAACCCCCATCCTGCGCAACGGCATAGCTACGGCTATCCCTTCCGGGAAATTCTGGATACCAATGCCCAGCGCCAAAATAACGGCGCCCGCTATAGACGCCTCGGGAATACCTGCTGCTACCCCGCCAAACAAAACCCCCACCGCCAAACCTTCGGGAATGTTATGAAGCGTTATCGCTAATATCAACAAAGTTGTTCGCCTCCATTTAGTATCCACACCTTCTGTTTTAGCAGGGCTAAAGTTGAGGTGCAGGTGTGGCAAATACTTGTCTAACGCATACAAAAAAAGCGCCCCCAGTAAAAACCCCGTAGCAGAGGGAATTACCTTTATAAACCCATCGCCCTTGCTCATTTCAATAGCTGGCGATAATAAACTCCAGAAACTGGCAGCTACCATAACCCCGCCTGTAAACCCCAGCATACCGTCTAAGACGCTGCGTTTCATAGTCTTAAAGAAAAAAACCAATGCGGCGCCTGCTGCGGTAACCATCCAGGTAAACAAGGTTGCCAAAAAAGCCCCCAGTATAGGGTTTATAGATTCAAAAAAATTAGTAATCTCGCGAAACATAGCATTATTTTTTAATATATATATGATGAGTAACCAATACAGATAGGTTTATTTCGGTATTTTTATGCAACACCCTCATAGAACCATCAAACGGCTCTTTTGCCAGTACCTCAAGCGCATCTCCCAACGCCATATTCAACCGGTCTAAATATTTCAAAAAAGCAGATGACGAATCTTTTATCCCTGAAAAAACTACCCGCTCCCCCACATTGCAAGACGCCAGCGAGGTTTTTTGAAATGCTCGGAGACTCCCGTTCTCGTTTGGAATAGGGTCTCCGTGCGGGTCTGTTTCAGGAAAATTTAGAAAAGCATCTAATTGCGCCACTAATTTTTCCGATTGAATATGCTCTAACTGCTCTGCCACCTCGTGCACCTCATCCCATGAAAAATTCAGCTTCTCCGCTAAAAAAACTTCCCAGAGCCGATGCTTTCTCACAATTTTAGCAGCGCTCTTTTTCCCTTTTTGAGTAAGCGTTACGCCCTGGTATTTCTTATACCGAACTAGGTTTTTTTCTGCCAGTTTTTTAAGCATATCTGTAACCGAAGAAGCGCGTGTTTTCGTTTGCATAGCAATAGCATTGGTAGTAATTTCCCTGCCCCTCTCCCCGGTGAGGTGATAGATAGATTTCAGGTAATCTTCTTCCGAAAGCGTCATACAAGGACAATTTTTGACAAAAATACATTTTTATTTATATAAATAAATTTTTAGACAAATCTAAAAATAAGAGCAACTAAAACACCACACACAATACTTCTCCAATAGAGTCAATACCCGAGCGCAATGGCAGGTTAATAGAGATTAATTACCTTTGATGTGGAACGGCGTATGAAACACTATCACTATATCCTTAGCGGAGGCGGAGCAGCTGGCTTGTTGCTGGCTTATCGGATGGCGATGGATGCTTTTTTTGATGATAAACGCATTCTTATCATTGAGGAAAAGCCCAAAATAAAAAATGACCGCACATGGTGTTTTTGGGAAAAGCCTGGCGGAGAATTAGATGCGCTGCTTTTTAAAACATGGGAACAAGCTATCTTTAAAAGCCCAACGGTTTATCGCAGGTTTTCCATGCAGCCATATCGTTACAAAATGTTGCGGAGCGGCGACTTGTACCGGTTTATACAGGAAAAAATCGCTGCCACTCCTCATATAGAAATAGTATATGATAGAGTTAAGTCTATACATAACAGGGGAGAGGGAGTTGAGGTAGAAACTGAAACTACAGTTTTCACTGCCAACAAAGTTTTCAACAGTATTTTAAACAACGCAGATTTATATAAACAAAAAAAATACCCAGTGTTGCAACAACACTTCAGGGGCTGGTTTATACAAACCGAACAGGCTATTTTTGATGAGCAGGCGCTTACTTTTATGGATTTTACAGTGCCGCAGCAGGGAAATACGCGATTTATGTATGTATTGCCCTTTTCTCCTACGGAGGCGTTGGTAGAATATACCTTATTTTCTGAAACGTTGCTCCCGGAGAAAGACTATGAAGAGGCCTTGCAAGCATATATAAAAGAATTAGGAGTTGAGTCGTATAAAATTGTTGAAAAAGAAAAAGGCAGCATCCCCATGACGGGATATAATTTTGGGAAGCGCAATTCTGCCCATATTCATCATATAGGCACGGCAGGCGGGTGGACGAAACCGAGTACAGGTTATACCTTTTTAAATATGGTACGGCAAACAAAAGAGTTGGTTACCCGGTTGAAACAAGAGCTTCCCTTGTCGGCACAGGCTCAGAAATGGCGTTTCCGTTGGTACGACCGCCTTTTTATAGATGTGCTGCATCGCCGTAATGAGTTGGGAGGCGCCCTGTTTTTGGCCTTGTTTAAAAAAAACCCACCCCGCCGGATTTTCAGATTTCTCGGTGAGCAGACCACCATAAAAGAAGAATGGAAGCTGCTTAGCTCTTTACCGGCAAGACTTTTCATAAAAAGTCTTTTCAGGCGATGGATGAATAGATTTAAGTGAGGCAAAATTCTCTTTTCGGGCAACTTTTTAAAGACAAATTAGTGTAAAAGTACCTGGCAGGTCGCTTCAGTTCTCACCATTAAATTCGTTATTTTTGCCTAAAAATACGGCATGCTTTCCATAGACCCTACCGCCATTGCTACCTCCAGGTTGCACAACTACCTGCTTCATGCCGTAGCGCCGCGACCTATTGCTTTTGCCAGTACGGTAGATGCCAAAGGCAATCCCAATCTTTCACCTTTCAGTTTTTTCAATGTGTTTAGCGCCAATCCACCAGTTATGATTTTTTCCCCTTCCCGCAGAGTGCGAGATAATACTACCAAGCATACGCTGGAAAATGCACAGGAAACACGCGAGGTGGTTATAAATGTGGTGAACTATGAACTGGTGCAGCAAATGTCGCTCGCCAGCACAGAATACCCTAAGGGGGTTAATGAATTTATCAAATCGGGGTTAACCATGGTGCCCTCAGACCTTGTGAAACCCTACCGGGTGGCAGAATCTCCCGTTCAGTTTGAGTGCAGGGTGAATGATATAATAGCCTTGGGAACAGGAGGCGGAGCGGGAAACTTGATTATTTGCGAAGTGGTGCGATTTCATCTTTCGGAAGCTATTTTAGATGCGGATAAGAATATAGACCCGTATAAGATTGACTTGGTGAGTCGTATGGGAGGCGATTGGTATTGTAGAAGCCGACTGGGTATGTTTGAAATGCCTAAACCAGTATCTAACCTGGGTATAGGGGTAGATGGGATTCCTCGTGAAATTAGAGAGAGCGATATTTTAACCGGGAACGACCTGGGCAGGCTGGGGACTATAAACCTGCTTCCTTCTAAAGAAGAAGCGGCGGCTTTTATAGCGCAAACCCCACAGTTGCAAAACCTGCTGGATACCGCCGATATGCAAAAAATACACAAAAAAGCCCAGGAATATATAGAAAATAACGATATTGCAACCGCATGGAAGTTGCTTTTAGCAAGTATCTCATAAAATGTATATAGTTAAAAAAATAAAGATATGGAAATACAAGGAAAAATTAAATTTATTGACGGAATTAAAACCTACGGAGCAAATGGTTTTAGAAAACGGGAAATAGTGCTTACTACGGAAGAGAATTACCCACAGCATATTCTCATAGAGTTTGTGCAGGATAAATGCGAGCTACTGAATGACTATAGAGTAGGGCAGATGGTAAAAATAAGCATTAACCTGAAAGGAAGAGAATGGGTGAATCCCCAGGGTGAAACGAAGTATTTTAATTCTATCCAGGGCTGGCGAATTGAAAGTTTAACGGAGAACACTGCGCAAGAGGTTTCCCCGGAGCCACCAATGAATGCTTTTGAGCCGGCAAACAAGGCTATGGAAGAAGAGTATGACGACCTTCCTTTTTAATAAGTGGGCGCTATAAAGCATGAAAAAGAGGCTGTCTTTTTAGGCAGCCTCTTTTATTTATAAAAAACCGGGTTTTTTTACATCATTCCTGGCATTCCGCCGCCGCCCATAGGAGGTGCAGGGGTTTCTTCTTTAATTTCTACCAAAGCGCACTCGGTAGTCAGAATCATACCGGCCACAGACGCAGCATTTTCTAAAGCAATGCGGGTTACTTTTTTAGGGTCAATGATACCCGCTTTAAACATATCTACATACTTATCTGATTTGGCATCGTACCCGAAACTCTCTTTGCCTTCCATTACTTTTGCAGATACTACTGAACCTTCTCCGCCCGCATTTTCTACGATGGTTCGCAGGGGCGATTCAATAGCGCGCATAATAATTTGTACGCCGGTAGCCTCGTCGGGGTTATTGGTTTTCACTTTCGCTAAGCCTGCTTTGGCGCGCACCAAAGCTACCCCGCCTCCTGCAACAATACCTTCTTCTATAGCTGCACGGGTAGCGTGCAGAGCATCGTTCACCCTGTCTTTCTTCTCTTTCATTTCTACTTCAGAGGGAGCGCCCACGTATAATACCGCAACTCCACCTGCCAATTTTGCTAATCGCTCTTGCAGTTTTTCTTTGTCATAATCAGAAGTAGTAGTTTCTATTTGGGCTTTTATCTGGTTGATACGGGTTTTAATGTGTTCTTTATACCCGCCGCCATTTACTATAGTAGTATTATCTTTATCAATAGTAATTTTTTCGGCAACCCCCAGCATATCTATCGTAGCGTTTTCCATTGTAAAGCCGCGCTCTTCTGAAATAACAGTACCCCCGGTTAATACAGCAATGTCTTCTAACATGGCTTTTCTTCTATCGCCAAAACCAGGCGCTTTAACAGCTGCAATTCTCAAGGAACCTCTTAGTTTGTTTACCACAAGAGTGGCCAGGGCTTCGCCCTCTACCTCTTCGGCGATAATGAGAAGGGATTTACCGCTTTGGGCTACCGGCTCTAAAACAGGTAGCAATTCTTTCATAGAAGATATTTTCTTATCAGATAATAAGATGTATGGGTTTTCCAAAGCCGCAATCATTTTCTCAGAGTCTGTTACAAAATAGGGAGAGAGGTATCCCCTGTCAAACTGCATTCCTTCTACCACATCTACATAGGTGTCGGTTCCTTTAGATTCTTCTACGGTAATAACGCCTTCTTTTCCTACTTTTTCAAAGGCCAGGGCAATAAATTCGCCAATAGCCTCATCATTATTAGAAGAAATGGAGGCAACCTGTTTAATTTTTTCAGAAGAATCGCCTACTTTTTTAGCTTGTTTAGAAAGGTCGCTTACAATAGCTTCTACAGCTTTGTCTATTCCTCTCTTTAAATCCATAGGGTTAGCGCCGGCAGCTACATTTTTGAGCCCTTCTTTTACAATGGCTTGTGCAAGAACAGTAGCGGTAGTGGTGCCATCGCCTGCCAGGTCATTGGTTTTAGAGGCTACTTCTTTAACCATTTGAGCGCCCATATTTTCTAAAGGGTCTTTTAGCTCAATTTCCTTAGCAACGGTAACTCCGTCTTTGGTTACAGAAGGAGAGCCAAACGATTTGCTTATAATAACATTTCTTCCTTTGGGGCCTAATGTTACTTTCACGGCATCGGCGAGAGCATCTACCCCTCGCTTAAGCCCGTCGCGGGCATCTATATCAAATCTTATATCTTTTGCCATAATGTATTTGGTTTTTTTGTGTTTTTAAATGAATAGTTGGTAGATACTAAATTATATGATAGCTAAAATATCGCTTTCGCGCATCATCAAATAGTCTTTCCCTTCAAGTTTAATCTCGGTACCAGAATATTTTCCGTATAATACCGTATCGCCTACTTTTACGGTAACGGGGTCGTCTTTTTTGCCTGGGCCAACGGCAACTACCAATCCTTTTTGGGGTTTTTCTTTAGCCGTGTCGGGAATAATGATGCCGGAAGCGGTTTTGGTTTCTGCCTCAACAGGTTCTACCAGAACCCTGTCGGCAAGCGGTTTAATTTTTAATTTGTTAGCCATACTAATTTCTATTTTTTATATGTATTGGAGTTGGTTTCTGATTTGGCAGAAATTGTGCCATGTGTATAAAAATGACATTTTAAAGAATAAAAATGCCAACTTGGCATAGCGATATGTCATTTTGGGATGGAGAGGCTTAGTTGTTGTTAGAAGGCTTAGGGGTAACAGGTTGTTTATTTTGCCCTGTATTATTTGGGGGAGTAGCTCTTTTTTCGGTAGCTTGTGCGGGCGCTTCGGGCTCAGATGAGGAGCGGTTAGTGAGGGCTATATTGGATAATAGAATGAGGATTGCCAGTATAGAGGCTAATACCCAGGTGCTTTTATCTAAAAAATCGCCGGTTTTTTTAACGCCTCCCGCTACCTGAACGCCGCCTCCGCCAAATGAAGAAGATAACCCACCTCCCTTAGGGTTTTGTACCATAATTACCAGTATTAATAGGAAGGCTACTACAATAATTAATACTAAGAAGATAGAAAACATGCTCATGGAATATCGTTATTTTGCTGTAATTTTTTTATCGCTTTCATTTGGTCTGCAAAGAAACCACTTTTTTCTGGATATTTCAAACTTAAAATTTTATAGGCTTGTATGGCTTCTTTATATTTTCGTTGCTCTACATACACTTTGGCGAGGGTTTCTGTCATCAGCTCATTTTTTTCAAAAGGTAAGGGATTTTGGGGTAGGGATAAGGTTGTTTCTTCTTTCCTAGGTATAATTTTAGGGTTTTCGGCGATAAATTTGTCTATTCGCTCAAATTTTTCCTTTTTGAGGGTAGAAACAGAAACGGGCTCGGCAGGGCTTGTACTGTGTTGAACAGTTTGTGGCGAGGTGAGTTTAAGCCATTCGCTAAAAGAATGCCGTCCCCGGGTGGAAAATTCTACCGGCTTCTGCGGGGCTGCACTTTTTTCAGGGAGATTTTCTGCCTCTGTAGGAAAGGTATTTTTAGGGAGAAAGAGCTGGGGGTTTAAAACCGCTTCGGCTTCTTTTTCATTGGGCAGGAAAGAATTTTCCCTGAATATTTCTGTTACCGGGCGGAGTTTTTCAGGTTCTTGTTCCGAGGGGGGTATGGGTGGAATCTTTTCTGAGGCAATGTATTCAAATAAAACAGAACGGTCTGCGGTATAGGCGGCGGTTTGGGCGAGCGCTGTTTGGTAAAGCGGGTCGGCGGTTTTAGAAAAGGTTTTTAGTAGCAATGCTCTTACACATTGTATATAGGGATAGTTTTTTAATAGGGTTTGGAGAGAAAGAATATCTTTTTCCGATAGATTTTCAGGATGTTGAAGGAGGTATGTAAAAGTGGTTTTGTCCATTCTACCAGTTGGCTAAAGAGGCATTGAAAATGTCTTGCCCTATCCGCTCAAAGATTTGCTGGAAAGCGGTATTTTTCACTTGGTTTATCTGTTGGGCGGCAGGAAAATCATAGAAAAACGAAAATCGTTTCTGGAAATCTTTTTCGGGGTTTTGCTTGTTTGAAAAGCGAACATTCACCCCAATGGTGAGGCGGTTTTGGGAGGCGGTTTGTTGCGCTGTGGCGCTCATGGGAGAGATGTAATATTCTACAATTTCACCTTCATATAACAGGTCTCCATTGGCATTTACAAGAGCAAGATTGGTTTGGTTCAGGATTAGGTCTTGCAAGAACAGGGTAAAATCCCTGTCTAACCCCGGTTCTACAATAGGGGCGTTGTTTTGAAAAAAGTTTACCTGGAAGGTTTTGGCATTTCCCACATCGCCGCCTGTGAAATTATAGACGCCACAGGCACAAAACAGGGCTGCTATGCTGAAACCTATTATTATATAGATGCTACGTTTCATAGGAGGCTACAGGTTGTATTGTTTTATTTTGCGATAGAGTGTTCTTTCAGATATTCCGAGCTCGGCGGCTGTTTTTTTGCGCTTTCCACGATTGCGGTCTAACGATTTTTTTATGAGTTCCAGTTCTTTTTCCTGGAGGGAAAGGGTTTCTTCTTCTTCAATTTCTTCGGCGAAGTGGTATTTGTCTTCTATTAACCCTGGCGAAGTGTGGGGTTTTTTAGAAAGATGCATAATGTTTACAGGCTCATTAGAATCTTCCACATCTATCTCAATTTGCTCTTCATCGCCATATATTTTTTTTATGAGTGGTTGGTTTTCTTTTTGCACTTTTTCCATGTTTCCGCTTTGCATCAACTCAAGGGTCAGTTTCTTTAAATCATTCAGGTCGCTCTTCATATCAAACAGAATCTTATACAAAATTTCACGTTCAGCCTTGAAATCCCCGTCAGGCTGAGCGGCGGGCTTCGCTAAAACGGGCAATAGATATTCTGTATCCGGGAGGTAGGCGCTAAGCACTTCGGGCGAAATGTCGCGTTGACGTTCTAATACAGAAATTTGCTCTACCACATTGCGTAACTGGCGAATGTTACCGCTCCAATGATAACGGGTAAGGGGTGGAATGGCATTATCTTGTAGCCGAATGGGGGGCATAGTGTATTTTTGGGCAAAATCGGCAGCGAATTTCCGAAAGAGTAAATAAATGTCTTCCTTTCGCTCGCGCAGGGGCGGGAGAGAAATTTCTATGGTACTGAGACGATAGTACAAATCGTCTCTGAAACGCCCTTTTTTAATGGCTTCAAACATGTTTAGGTTAGTGGCGGCTACAATGCGTACATTGGTTTTCTGCACTTTAGAGGAGCCTACTTTTATAAATTCCCCGTTTTCTAAAACCCTCAATAGTCGTACCTGGGTGGTAATAGGCAATTCACCTACTTCGTCTAAGAAAATAGTGCCGCTGTCTGCCTCTTCAAAATAACCACTTCGGGTAGTTGTGGCGCCTGTGAAAGAGCCTTTTTCATGCCCAAAAAGTTCAGAATCTATGGTTCCCTCTGGTATTGCGCCGCAGTTTACCGCTATATACCTGCCGTGTTTTCGGTGCGAAAGGCTGTGAATAATTTTAGGAATTACTTCTTTTCCCACGCCACTCTCTCCTGTTACCAGTACTGAAATATCGGTAGGAGCTACCTGGATAGCTTTTTCTATAGCGCGGTTGAGTTGTATGTCGTTGCCAATAATTTCAAAACGTTGTTTTATAGTTTGAATGTTTTCCATGCTGCGTTGTTGGAGGTATTAGTATTGAATGGCGAGGTATTTTAAGGGTGATTTTAGATTTGTTTAGTTTCTATTTTCTTTGTTTGAGCTGCGTTGTTTAACTGGTTTTGTTAGCATATCCCCGGGCTTCGCCTATGAGGGTGGCGCTGGTGCAATGGGTTATTTTTACAGTTACAAATTCTCCTGTTTGATAGGTTTCTTTTGGAAATACTACAACCGTGTTTTGGGTGTTTCTGCCCATCCAATGGTCTTGCGATTTTTTAGATACGCCTTCTATCAATACGGTTTCTGTATTCCCAATGTGTTCTTTGTTTCGGTATAGGCTGTGTTGTTGTTGCAGGTTTATAATTTCTGCGAGGCGTTGTTTTTTTAACTCGGCGGGAACATCGTCTTTCATTTTTCGGGCGGCGAGGGTGCCAGGCCTTTCGGAATAAGCGAACATGAAACCGAAATGGTATTTCACATACTCCATTAAGGAAAGGGTGTCTTTGTGGTCTGCGGCTGTTTCGGTAGGGAAACCGGTTATCATATCGTGTGAGATGGCGCAACCGGGGATATGAGTTCGGATGGTGTCTATTAGCGTTATATACTGTTCCCGGGTATGCTGGCGGTTCATGGCAGAAAGGATGCGGTTGCTGCCGCTTTGTACGGGAAGGTGAATATGTTTGCAGATATTAGGATAGGCAGCCATAGTTTCAATAACCTGGGGGCTAATATCCTGGGGATTAGAAGTGGAGAAGCGAATCCGCATGGATGGCTGAGACTGGGCTACAAGCGCCAGTAAATGGGCGAAGGTAACGGCAGAGGCTTGTTTAATGGCAGAAGCGCGCAGAAAGTCTTTTTTAAGCCCGCCGCCATACCACAAATAGCTATCTACATTTTGCCCAAGCAGGGTTATTTCTTTAAATCCTTTTTGGGAAAGGGTTTCTATTTCGTGGAGAATAGATTGCGGGTCGCGGCTGCGCTCGCGCCCACGCGTAAAGGGGACTACGCAAAAGGTGCACATATTGTCGCAGCCGCGGGTTATGGAAACAAAAGCAGAAACTCCGTTACTGTTGAGGCGCACGGGAGAAACATCGGCGTAGGTTTCGTCTTTAGAGAGGAGCACGTTCACGGCATAATCGCCTTCGGTTGCCTGGCGAACTAACTGGGGGAGGTCTTTATAGGCATCGGGGCCTACCACCATATCTACTATTTTTTCTTCTTCCAGGAATTTATCTTTAAGTCGTTCTGCCATACAACCCAACACGCCCACTTTCATGCTTGGGTTCAGGCGTTTCACGGCATTAAATTGTTCCAGCCGCTTACGCACGCTCTGCTCGGCTTTTTCTCTTATAGAACAGGTGTTTAGCAGCGCCAGGTCGGCCTCTTCCGCTTGCTGGGTAATGGTAAATCCTTCCTTTGCCAGTATGGAAGCTACAATTTCACTGTCAGAAAAATTCATCTGGCAACCATAGCTTTCTATGTATAGTTTGCGGGTAGTTGCTGTTTTGGCTTCCGTGAAAATAGTTTTGGCTTGTTGCGGGTTGTCTGTAATCCTATCCATAGAGGTGGGCAGTGTGTTGAATATCGGTTGCAAAGATAGGAATTTCTTTAATAGGCGTGACAATTTGACAGGGGGATTTGTTCTCTGCACAAAACAGCCTTAACCTGCCATAGGTTAGCGGTTTATTTGGCGCTTGTTAGTGTATGCTAAACTCTTGCTCTAATTCCCAGTTAGCTCTAACCTCTAAGACAGAAGGGTAATAGAAAACCTCCTCGGGCTGTATTTTGTTGAGGTATTTCCCGGTATCCCATTTTTTATTATGGTTTCGGTCAAAAATCACCCGGATATAATATTTCGCCGGCTCCAGGTTGCGGAAATCATATACCTCCCGGGCGGTTTCGGCGTAGTGTTCTGTTACTACCTCTCCTTTTTCAGTTACTAATTGCAGCAATATGGGGTAATTGGTTATATTTTTTGGCCGCACCCGTATATTGCCATAATCGGCTAAACTGCGGGTTTTCAATTCATATTGGAGCGTATCGTGGGTATTTCCGAAAAAATCGTGCAAGGCTCCTGGCAACAGGGTTATTTTGTAGCGCTCATTGGGCTGTACGTCCCATAACAGGCGAAGTTGATTTTTAAACTCATTCAATTCTGTTGTAAAAGCTACCTGCGCAGAGTCTTTGTTGTGGAGGCTTATTTTGTCCTTGTTTAAGGTAGTGAGGGGGGTGTTGGCGTTTATGGTAAATAACTCGCCCAGTGGCAAAAATCCTTTTATGGGAGTGGTTAGTTGTAGCGAATCGGCCTTTAGCTCTTTCATGTTCACCGAAAAAGTATCGGACTGTTCCTGGTGAGATACCTTAAAAACAAGAGAATCGGCTTTTATAGGGGTAAACCAGTAATAGAGAGAGTCGCTGTTTTGAGATTGAACAATGCGATATTTAAAATCTTCGGGCGTGGGCGTAAGGAGTTCTATCTGCATATCACCTGGTTCGCCCTGGTAGCCGAAGATAATTTTGTTTTTGGCAGCCAAAATAGGTTTTTCTGCTTTGTAACTGCTGGTTTCTTTGAATAATTTTAGTTGATAAGTAGAGTCGGAAGGTAGCTGGATGTATTCTTTCTGAAAAGCTATTTTGTCGGTTTTTGGATTAAAGAGGTAATCATTATTGGCATCTTTTATAGCCAGCAGCAGGTATTTTCCGGGGCGTAGGTTGGTAAGCCGAAAAGCAGGCGTGCTGTCTAAAGTATTGGTTAGGTAGGTGGGCGGTTTTTTATAGGGAACAGAATCGGTAAAAGACTCGTTTACCTCGTAGAGCATTACAGAGACAAAATTATCGGGTTTTTGGCGAAGCGCATCTTTTATAACGCCCGAAAGAGCCAGGGAGTCTATATGGCTGCCGGTAGAGAAAATGTAACTAAAGAAAGAATACGGGTTGTTTTCATTGTTGTCTGTAATGCTTTGCCCGAAATTGAAAACATAGGTGGTGTTGGGGGCTAAGGTGTCTCGTATTTTTATTTCTATGAATTTGCTCGCTGAGCCACGGGGGTATATTTCGGGGGGGTATTGTAAAGGAGGCGAAACAATGAGTTGTTGTTGTATGTTTTTCAGGAGAACGTATTCATTAAAATATATCCGAAATTTTTTCTCTGCAAAATGTAGGCTATTATTGGGCGGTTCTGCCTTTACCACTGCAGGAGGGGTTATGTCTTTTTCGCCTCCGCTGGGCGACCCTCGTTTGGCGCACTGAGAGGCTACTAAAAGCACGGCGCCTAAAACAGGGTACAAAAAGGTTTGTTTTTTCATAGGCGGCTTGTTATTCTTGAAAGGGCAAAGTAACAATTATTTTTGGTATTGAGATATTAGATATGAGTAGTGAGAATTTTGTGCCCTTTGTGGTAAAAAAATAGAACCAAGAGGCAAGAACCAAGAACCAAGACAATTTCTATTTTTTGAATAGCCGATGGTTTCAACCGTCGGCTTAATTTTAGTATTGAGTATTGAGATGTGAATATTGAGAACTTTGTGTTCTTTGTGAAAAACTTTGTGCTCTTTGCGGTAAAATATAAAACCAAGAGACAAGAACCAAGAATCAAGACAGGTTTTTGAATAGAGATGACGGTTTCAACCGTCGGCTTGGTTTTGTGTGCTTTGCGAAAAAAAGTTGTGCTCTTTGCGGTAAAAAATAGAACCAAGAGGCAAGAACCAAGAACCAAGACAATTTCTATTTTTTGAATAGCCGATGGTTTCAACCGTCGGCTTTTATTTTGTGCTCTTTGTGGTAAAAAATAGAACCAATCTTTAATTAAAAAAGCGCAATAGAAATCGTTGCCACATTATTTTTTGTATATATTTGCCGGGTATAAGAATTTTTGCGGGTATGGCTATAAAAACCCTTTTTCCTTGCAAAATATATATGTTTCACCAACAGAAACAACTGTATCTTTGGGCTATTAACCTAAAAATACACTACCATGAAAAAGTTACTGTTTGTTTTGTTATCTGCAACAACCATTGTTTCTTTTACTAAAACTACTATGTAAAAAAATGCCTATTACAACAAAGAGAAAATTCCAAATTCTGAAATATCTCTATTTTTTTACGGGAAAACCATACTTTTTAATAGGGAAAAAACTTGTTAGTTGGTATATAGAGTGATTATTTTTGCAATAGTATATTTATAATAGTATATTATTGTGTAACTTTTTACTTTAAAATACCATGAAAAAATTAGCAGTATTTTTTTTAGTTTTGATATCCTGTAACCAAGATAGCGAAAATGAAAAGTCTCCACTTTCTTCTGAAGCTATTATTTCCCCTTCAGGGATTGTTTTTGCCAAAAGCACATCAGATTTAACTAAGAAAGCTATAGCAGTTATTGGCAGAGATGATATTGTAATTAGCAATGTTCAATTCTTAGAGAGTAAAGTAGCTTCATCTGTTATTGTTTCTCTTGCCTCAAAAAGCGGGGAAGCACTTTCTAACTTTGCTATAGCAAGAGGTAAAATTTCGTATAATGCAAATAGTCTAAGTATTGGAGGAAATTACCCTGGCAGTGAAGATAGAAGCATTACGATAACATGTAAAAATTGTGCAAACTGTCGGGTTCAGGGTACTGTAGAGCCTGACGGAACGCATCATTTTCAATGTGAAAGTGCTTGCTGTTCAATGATAGTTACTATAGATGAGGATTATTCAGAAAATTAGGGTTTCCTATTTTTCTCTAATTATTAGCTCAAATAAAAACAAAACAATCTTTAATGTAATATTATTGCAGGTTTGTTTTTTATGTAAATACTATTTTTAAACAGAGTGTTTATGAAACTAAAACAAAACTCATCTACAAATAAGATTACCAAACATTCATCAACATATAGAAAGAAAAAATTATCAATAGGGGTTAGTATCGCTAGTATTTTAATACTTTCCCCTTTTGCTTTTTATTTATATAAATATGCCCCTGCCGATAGCAAAGAGTGGAAGGTTTTCTTCTTTACCATACACAGCGGGGGTTTTAACCATCAGCTTTAATTAAAATTCCAAAATATATAATATGCCTGTTTTTTTAGCAGAACACTATGCTTTTTCATAGAGAAACCAGTTGCTGCCTAAAAAAGAGCAAAAGAATTCGTAACAGAATTATTTTTTGTATATATTTGCCGAGTATAAGAATTTTTGCGGGTATGGCTATAAAAACCCTTTTTCCTTGCAAAACATATACGTTTCACCAACAGAAACAACTGTATCTTTGGGCTATTAACCTAAAAATACACTACCATGAAAAAGTTACTGTTTGTTTTGCTGGTTGCAACAACTCTTGTTTCTTGTACTAAAACCAACGTGGAAGACGATAAGTATGACACAAATATACAAACCATTGATAAAAAAGAAATCAAAGAGACAGATATTTAAGCAATTTTCTATTGGATTATTGATTGTTTTTTCAGCAGTACTTCCCTATCTGCATGATTTACAATTTTTTGAAGAGAAGAAAGGCTTTAGCGGTTTTTCTTCTCTCCGTATAGGTATATGGGTTCTTTCTATTTACATATTTTCGCTCATACCGTGGATTTTATTTTTTATAGCTTCAAAAGGAAAAGCATATCGTTTCACCCTGCTTGTACCTATTTTCATGCTATTATATCAACTCACGGTTTATATTCTCAATGAAAGAGAGAGTTATATCAATAAATTCGATATAAAATTTACAATTACTCTTGTAGTGGCTATCTTTATTACCGTTTTTTATTTTATAAAAAAAAATTCTCGCAGAAAATGAGTATAAAAGCTTTATCAGAGATTTTAATCTACAAAGAGATGAAAGAGCTTTATACAGAAGAAGAAAGAATAAAGCTCAAAAAAGAATTAAGACGAAATCTGCCAATTTCTATGAATAATATTTCTGAGGTCATTATAAAAATTATCGATAAAATAAATGAAAGTTAGTTTACGCCTTTTTCTTTTTATTGAGAATGTCATCTATATCTAATACAATATTTCCGAGCGCACTGGCGAGCGTGTCCTGATTAAGAAGTATTTTCTGAAAAAGGGGTCGTAATGTTTCTATAATGGTTCCAGGTATATTATTTTTTTCCTCTAATATTTTAATATATTTCTCCTGTAACGCAATAATTTGATTTTTGGCATTCAATAACTCATATACTATTTTTTCATCACCTGACGCACTTTCATTAACTTTTTCAACAGTCTTTTCACTATTTGCTGTTTCGCCCAATAAATCTGATAGTGAAATATTAAAAAACGCTGCAATTGTTTTTGCATACTTGAGAGTTATATTACTTTCGCCACGCTCCCAATTTTGTATGCTTCGTAAGCTTACACCAATGGCTTTTGCAAGAGCTGCTTGCGATAGATGACGGCCTTCTCTAAATTCTTGAATTTTTAAATTCATAGCGTAGGTATATAGCGTAATTTTTTTCTCATAGAATTAGTTTTGTAAAATATTTTTCATATATTTGCGCAATTAAATGATTTCACCATGTATTTTATATCCAGCAAATATAACCAAAAACTTTAACCATGGACGTACCTTATCTGTGTCACAAAA
>CAYLNL010000002.1:0-287029 GCA_964385175.1 uncultured Flavobacteriaceae bacterium
TAATTCGGACACTTCTGATCCGCTCATCTGGGGCGACTTTGCCGCGGATGCGCTGAGGGTGAACGGGAGCCTGCGGGTAACTAACCTGCCCCAGGATGATGCGCTCAACCGCGTGTTGGTAGCAGACGCCACCGGCAACCTTAACTGGCGGGAAGCGGCTACGCTGAATACGGATAGTCAAACGTTGAGTCTTACAGGGAGCGATTTATCTATTTCTAACGGGAATAGTGTGAGTCTTTCCTCTCTGACCACCAACACCCTTCTTACTGGTTTAGCCGGCGGACAAACCGTTAAAGGTGGTACGGCAGCCTCTGAAAATCTCATGCTTACCTCAACCAACCATGCTACAAAAGGAAAAATACTACTGGGGTCTTCTGCTTATGACGAAGCAAACAACAGGTTGGGCATTGGCACAGCAACCCCCTCCGAAGCCCTGCACGTGAACGGTTCCGTAAGAGGCAACCAAAACGGGGCGTTGCGTATCAGCACTGGCTACGGCTATGTTGACGTAGGTCCCCAAAATGCGAGTTGGTCTCATTTTCAAACAGACCGTCCAAGGTTTTATTTTAATACAGGCATCTCGGTAGATGAGGGATTGATAGGAAGCTATAATGAAGACCTACAACTCCAAACCTCGGGCACTACCCGGGTAAGCGTTTCAAATGCTACCGGCAACGTAGGCATTGGCACTACCACTCCTTCAAATGTCCAGGGCTGGCAAAGGGTATTGGATGTGAATGGGCAAAATCACGCTAAGATTTTAGCCACAACCAATACCGGGTCGGTCAAAGCCGGTATTTTTGCGCACGATGCGGGCTGGTATGGAGGTGGTGGTTTTATCGGTACGGAGAGTAATCACAACCTTTTCTTCCTGACAAATTATGACGCTAAAATGATGATTACCTCGGCAGGTAATGTAGGCATTGGCACTACCAGCCCGCAATCTAAATTAGATGTAGCCGGCATTATCAGCGTAAATGGGCAACGGGTTATAGACAGCGATATAAATACTATAAAAATAGGCGATATGGCAGGTGTGGACGGGTTGAGAAACCTGTCTCTACGAGCCGGTGATCAGGAACGGCTTTTTATTACCCAAAATGGCTACGTAGGCATTGGCACAGCAACCCCCTCCGAAGCCCTGCACGTGAACGGTTCTGTAAGAGGCAACCAAAACGGGGCGTTGCGTATCAGCACTGGCTACGGCTATGTTGACGTAGGTCCCCAAAATGCGAGTTGGTCTCATTTTCAAACAGACCGTCCAAGGTTTTATTTTAATACAGGCATCTCGGTAGATGAGGGATTGATAGGAAGCTATAATGAAGACCTACAACTCCAAACCTCGGGCACTACCCGGGTAAGCGTTTCAAATGCTACCGGCAACGTAGGCATTGGCACTACCACTCCTGGCGGAAAACTTCACGTAAATGGAAGCGCTTATATTGGCAATGAAAACGGAAATGCGTCCTATAGGGTTTCCATAGGAGGTTCAGGGGGAAGTTACGGTTCAGTGGGCTATGGGTATAAATATTCGGTAAATAATTCAGAGTATAAATACGCTGTAAATGACTATGCTTCGCAAATAGAATTCGCCACAGGAGGATTTACTTTTAAAACCGCTCCCGTAGGAGTATCCGACGGGGTGGTAAACTTTACCAATGCCCTGCGGATTCAACAAAATGGCAACGTAGGCATTGGCACGGCTACCCCGGCAGCCAACTACAAGCTCACGGTAGCGGGCGGTATTCTTGCCGGGAAAGTAAAAGTAGCTGTGCCCAACGGCGCTCAGTGGTCAGACTATGTGTTTGCAGACAACTATGCGCTACGGCCTTTGGCGGAAGTAGAGGCGTTTGTAAAAGCGAACAAGCACCTGCCCGGGGTGCCCTCCGCCGAGGAGGTGGTGAAAGAAGGGATCGACATGGCGCAGATGGACGCCAAACTATTGGAAAAAATAGAAGAACTGACGCTCTATCTCATCGAAATAAAAAAAGAGGTGGAAACGCTGAAAAAAGAAAATAAGGCGTTAAAAACCGCCATCGCCAACCCTAACCAATAAGCATTATGAAAACAATACAGTTATTGACATGCCTATTGCTCTGGGGAGTGAGTGTAAAGGCGCAGATACTTAAAGGAGACGACAATTCCGTGAAACAGAACCCACCAACAGTAACGACTAGTAAGGATACAGACCCTGAAGTTTTGAATAAACCCCCCGGTGATGTTAGTTGCCCCCAGAGTATTTTCATAACGGGTAATTATAGTAATGGATATACCTCAGCCGGATTATTAATAGCATGGGAGTGGTCAAACACTACCATTGTAAGTACGGCTAACGTTACTTTAGATGTCAATCCGGCAGGTTATGTGCTGTTAGACCCAGAGGTTGATGGTCCCGACATATCTTTTTTATCAGACCCTACCGGGAATGGGGTTTTTGTAGCAAAGGCGGAAATAGGTTGTAATTATGTTCCACCTGTTGACGAGGTTAAAGGAATTCCTGTAGAACCGGTTGCCCAGGAAAATCCGAAACCTGCTCTTTTAGAACCGGATACACTATCCGAAGGGTTCGTCCTGTCGCAAAACGTGCCCAATCCCTTTACCCAAAGTACGGAGATAGCGGCGCAACTGCCCGAAACGGTACGGGAAGCCTCTCTGCTCATACAAAACCTACAGGGCGTAACGCTGCAAAGCTATCCTATCACCCAACGCGGTAAGGTAACCGTAACGGTGCTCGGCGGCTCGCTACAGGCGGGGGTGTATGCGTATAGCCTCATTGCAGACGGGCAGGTGATAGACACAAAAAAGATGATCCTCACAAATTAATTATGAATTATCAATTCAGAATGATGAATTAGGGATACGGTTGCGAGGTTATAAAATTCCGGCATAGCAAAAAATTCTGAATTCTGAATTGGTAATTCTGAATTTTCTTTGTGTCTTTGCGTCTCTGCGTGAACTTTCACGCAAAGGCGCGGAGGCGCGAAGTAATTACCAATTCAGAATGCAGAATTATGAATTAAAGGGAGTTATTAGAAATCCAAAAAAATTCTGAATTTTGCATTCATAATTTCCCTACCGTCTTGGCGTCTCTGCGTGGAAATCTCAGGCAAAGGCGCGAAGACACCAAGTAATTACCAATTTAGGATGCAGAACGATGAAGTAGTTTGGTATGAGCGCATTTTATACAACAAAAAAAATCGCCTATTCATTTGACCGCAATTCAATTTCAGTAAGGTACGGTTTATTCACATGAGCTCCTTCCGTTATCCCTTTATCAGGCTTACCGCCTGTTTTGCCACCGGCATCCTCACTGGTTTTTACGCCCCCGTTGCCTGGCAGCCTCTTCTCATCGCCCTATGCGCAGGGTTGGCAGGGCTATATCTTTTTTATAAAAAAGATACCACAAAAACGCTCTTTGGGGCATTGGCCTTCACCACCACCTTTCTCGCGGGATGGTTCAACGTAGTCATTCACTCCGAAACCCATCATCCCCATCACTATAGCCAACATCTCCGGCTACCCGAAGCGCATACCCTACAATTTAGTCTTTCTAAAAAACTGAAACCTACTGAACGCTACGAGCGCTATGAAATAAGGCTTCACTTCCTCGATACCACGCCGGTATCGGGCAAACTGTTACTCCATGTAGAAAAAGAAGGCGCCCAACCGCTACAGCCTGGCGGCCTGTACAGGGTAAGCACCGCACTGCATGGCCTTACACCCCCGCTAAACCCTCACCAGTTTCACTATAAAAACTACCTTGAACGCAAACAACTATACCACCAGCTATACGTAGCTCCTTCTCATATATATACGCTCCCCCAACGAGACGCTTCTTTTTTTACACAGGTAGCCGCCTGGCGCGAGCGCATTAACCAAGCTTTGCAGCAACAAGGCTTCGGGGGAGACGAGTTAGCCGTTATAAAAGCCTTGCTCATAGGACAACAAGAAGATATTTCCGGGGAAGTATATGAACGCTATGCCAATTCTGGCGCCATCCACATCCTGGCGGTTTCGGGTCTTCACGTAGGCATTTTTGCCATGCTTTTAAATGGGTTATTTAGTCCCCTGGAGCGGTTTCGGCGCGGGCGCACTCTAAAACTGGTGTTACTGGTAAGTTTTTTATGGCTTTTTGCCCTCCTTGCCGGTATGTCTGCCTCCGTGGTGCGCTCGGTAGCCATGTTTTCTTTTATTACCTGGGCAATACACCTCAAAAGAGCCACTCATATCTATAACACCCTGGCTATCTCCATGTTTTTTCTTCTCCTCTATAAACCTTCTTTCCTGTTTGATGTGGGCTTTCAGCTCAGCTATGCAGCCGTTTTTTCCATCGTATGGATTCAACCCATGCTCTACAAAAAATGGTCGCCTCGCTACCCTTCGCTCAATTTTTTTTGGAAGCTCCTCTCGGTAACCCTTGCCGCACAGGTAGTGGTAACCCCTATAAGCTTATACTATTTTCACCAATTTCCCGGGCTATTTTTTCTCTCTAACCTGGTGGTGTTACCTTTTATGGGGGTTATATTGGGAGGCGGCCTTTTAGTGGTGGCGCTGGCGCTAAGTGAGGCGCTCCCTCCCTTTTTAGCCAATGGATATGCTTTTCTCATTCGTTGGATGAACTATTTTGTGGAATGGGTGAGTTCGCAGGAAACCTTTTTGTTTAAAGACATTCCTTTCCGTGCAGAACATGTAGCGCTGTCATATATATTGATTTGTAGCGGGATATGGCTGTTGAAAAAGCCTGTTTTTTCACGGGTTTGTTACTTTTTAGCCGCCGTATTAGCCATGCAGGGTATTTTTATCTTTCACCGCTACAAAACCTCACATACCGAGCGGTTTATTGTTTTCCATAAAACCGGCGAAACACTCATCGGATTACAAGATGGGGCACACTTTACCCTTCATGCCCCGGGAAAAAGCGTTGTAAACAGTTCCCCGGTGCAATCGTACCGGGTGGCAGAGGAAATTGAAACAACCCTTCAGGCTCCTTTAGAAAACAGCTATCGCACTCCCAACGGAAAATCGCTCTTTTTAATAGACAGCGCAGGCGTTTACCAAATTGCCGGGTTACGCCCGCACTATCTGTTACTTTCTCATTCTCCCCGTATAAACATGGAGCGCGTGCTACAGTTTTTGCGCCCGGCTGTTGTTATAGCCGATGGCAGTAATTACAGGAGCGATGTGGCCCGCTGGAAAAGCAGTTGTGAAAAGCATGCCATTTCATTCCACGCCACAGCCGAAAAAGGCGCCTGGGTATTTACCCGTTCACGGTAACCCCCCCCCCCCCGCCGGCGGGAACGCTTACGCACACGCGCAAGCGCCCGCAGGGGCGCACAGGAGAAACCTATTTAGGAGCGGGAAAGAGAAAATTCCTAAAAAGACCAATGAGGTTATAGGTTGGTAATCCTATTAGAATGTAAACTTTACAGGAAAGAATGTGGGGATAGTTAAAAAAGTAGTATATTTGCATCGTTAAAAGAAATTGTTATTGATAAGGGAGGGGACGAAAAGTCCCCTCTTTTCGTAGTTTTGTAGATGCTAAAAGAAAACGTTCATCGGCTCATAGAAGACGCGTTCGCCGCTAACCCATCGCTTTTCTTGGTGGAACTTTCGGTTTCTAACCGCAATTTTATTAAAGTGATTATAGACGGGGATGCGGGGGTTACCCTAAATGATTGTGCGCTGCTAAGCCACTACCTAGAACAGGGGTTGGAAAAAGAAACGACCGATTTTTCGCTGGAAATTTCCTCCCCGGGAGCTACCGCACCTATTAAAAATAAAAGACAGTACAAAAAAAATATGGGCAGGAGGCTGGCAATTACGCTGAACGATGGGGAAAAAATAGAAGGAACTCTAACTGCCGTAGATGATACTATGCTAACCGTAACATGCAAAACCCGCATTGCAAAACCATCGGGTAAAGGAAAACAAGAACACATTAAAATAATAGAAACACCTTACTCAGAAATAAAAGAAGCAAGGGCAATTTTAGCAATGTAATTAATATAACCGTATCTATGGAAAACATAGCACTGATAGAGTCTTTTTCTGAATTTAAAGACGAAAAGTTAATAGACCGTGTAACCTTAATGGCTATTTTAGAGGATGTTTTGAGAAACGCCCTCAAGAAAAAATATGGTTCTGATGAGAATTTTGACATTATTATTAACCCCGATAAGGGCGATATGGAAATATGGCGCAACCGGGTGGTGGTAGCCGATGATGAGGTGGAAGACCCTAACCAGCAGATAGCTCTTTCTGAGGCCCGGAAAATTGAACCCGATTTTGAAGTGGGCGAAGATGTTTCGGAAGAAGTGAAGTTGGTTGACTTAGGAAGAAGGTCTATTTTAGCCCTTCGTCAAAATTTAGTAGCCAAGATACATGAGCACGACAATACCACTGTTTACAAGAAGTTTAAAGATTTAATAGGTGAAATTTTTACTGCAGAGGTGCATCATATTCGGCACAAGGTAGCGATTTTATTAGATGATGAGGGTAACGAAATTTTATTGCCCAAGGAAAAACAAATACCTTCTGACTTTTTCAGGAAAGGCGATACGGTGAGGGGAATTATTGAAAGTGTGGAGCTGAAAGGGAATAAACCGCTGATTATTATGTCCAGGACTTCTCCCAAGTTCCTGGAAAAGCTCTTTGAACAGGAAATCCCGGAGGTTTTTGATGGCTTAATCACCATTAAAAAAGTAGTGCGCATACCCGGGGAGAAAGCCAAGGTAGCGGTAGATTCTTATGACGACCGCATTGACCCCGTGGGCGCCTGCGTAGGTGTAAAGGGCTCGCGCATTCACAGCATTGTACGCGAACTGGGAAATGAAAATATAGATGTTATTAACTATACTGCTAACTCGCAACTCCTAATAGGCAGAGCGTTAAGCCCTGCCAAAATAACCTCTATTACTATAAATGAAGCCAACAAGCGAGCCGAAGTAATGTTAAAGCCCGAAGAGGTCTCTAAAGCTATTGGCAAGGGAGGGTATAATATCAGGCTCGCCGGCCAGCTTACGGGCTATGAAATAGATGTATATAGAGAGGGCGCCGAGGAAGATGTGGAGCTGAGCGAATTTTCAGATGAAATAGAAGGGTGGGTTATAGAAGAGTTTAAAAAAGCGGGATTAGATACTGCCAGGAGTATCTTAGACCAGGATGTGGAAGATTTGGTAAAACGCACCGACTTAGAAGAAGAAACTATATTAGATGTTATGAGAATACTCAAAGAAGAGTTTGAACAATAATAGAAACGCGCGCAACAGCTAAATTATAATTTATGGCGGAACAAGCAAGCATGAGGCTCAATAAAGTACTGATAGAATTAAACATTTCGCTGGACAGGGCGGTAGAATACCTCCTATCCAAAGGTTATGATATAGACGCCCGCCCTACCGCTAAAATTAGCGATGAGGTGTATCACGTACTCCTGGAAGAATTTCAAACAGACAGAAATAAACGAGAAGCCTCTAAGGAAATAGGCGAGGAAAAACGAAAAGAAAAAGAAGCCATTCGGTTAGCCCAGGAGAAAGAACAGGAACTTAAAAAAATACAGCAGGAGCAACAAGAAATTATACGAGCGAAAGCCGCGCTGGCAGGTATAAAAACGGTAGGAAAGATAGAATTAGAGCCTGCCAAACCAGTTGCAGAGAAACGTACAGATGAGCCTGCTCCTAAAAAAGAGGAGCCAAAACCAGAGGAAACAACCGCCGCCGCCGAAGATGTAAAAGAAGAAATCGCCCCCACCATTCCACCTACAGAAGTTAAAGAGCCTTCCACTATTATTGAAACAAAATACCAGAAGCTTTCTAAACCTGTAATTATAGGAGAAAAGATAGACCTTACCCAATTTGAAAAATCAAAGAAGAAAAAAGAACCCGAGAAAGAGACTGCCAATACCGCTGAAAGAGAAAAAGCGAGGAAGAAACGCCGTAAAAGAATCAACCTCCAAGATACCTTAGATAAAGAGTTAAAAACCGGCAAACCTGGAATGAAAGATGCCGGCAATCGTATTCCGGGAAAAGTAGAACCTTCTGAAGAAGAAATTCAAAAACAGGTACGGGAAACCCTTGAAAAACTACAGGGAAAAGGGGGCAAATCTAAAGGCGCCAAGTACCGCAGGGAAAAAAGAGATTCGCATCGCCAGCGAACCGAAGAAGATATTATTCAACAGGAATTAGAGAGTAAAGTACTTAGACTCACTGAGTTTGTTACAGTGGCAGAAGTAGCTACCCTCATGAAAGTTCCCATCACCCAGGTTATTGGCGCCTGTATGTCGCTGGGCATTATGGTAACGATGAACCAGCGCTTAGATGCTGAAACACTCTCTATCATAGCCGAAGAATTTGGGTATGAGGTAGAATTCGTATCTGCCGATTTGGAAGAAGTGGCACAAGAGGTGGAAGACAAAGCGGGAGACCTTGAACCCCGTGCGCCGGTGGTTACTGTAATGGGACATGTAGATCATGGAAAAACATCGCTTTTAGACTACATTCGCAAAGAAAATGTAATTGCCGGCGAAAGCGGCGGCATCACCCAGCATATTGGCGCTTACAGTGTGGTCTTAGATGATGGGCAAAAGATAACGTTTCTCGACACACCGGGACACGAAGCCTTCACGGCCATGCGCGCACGCGGAGCCAAGGTAACTGACCTGGTAATTATCGTGGTTGCCGCCGATGACGATGTAATGCCCCAGACGAAAGAAGCTATAAGCCATGCTCAGGCAGCGGGTGTGCCCATTATCTTCGCTATCAATAAAATTGATAAGCCCAATGCCAACGCTGATAAAATAAAACAAAGTTTAGCTGCCATGAATTTATTGGTGGAAGATTGGGGGGGTAAAATTCAATCGCAGGAGATTTCTGCCAAAACGGGCCAAGGAGTAAAAGAGCTTCTCGAAAAGGTGTTGTTGGAAGCCGAATTACTGGAGTTAAAAGCCAATCCTCGCAAAAATGCCTCTGGCACAGTGGTAGAATCTTTTCTTGACAAAGGAAAAGGGTATGTATGCACCATATTGGTACAGGGCGGAACCCTACACGTAGGCGATTATGTATTGGCTGGCAGGCATAGTGGTAAGGTAAAAGCCATGCAAGATGAGCGTGGACATACCATAAAAGAAGCTGGGCCAGCTACTCCTGTATCTGTATTAGGGTTAGATGGCGCTCCGCAGGCAGGCGATACGTTTCGGGTATATGAAGATGAGCGGGAAGCGAAGCAAATTGCTACAAAACGAATGCAGCTACAACGAGAGCAATCTATAAAAACCCAACGCCATATAACCCTGGATGAAATTGGCAGGCGTATAGCTCTTGGAGATTTTAAAGAACTCAACATTGTTCTGAAGGGAGATGTGGATGGTTCTGTAGAGGCGCTTACCGATTCGTTCCAAAAACTATCTACCGAGAAAATACATATCAATATCATTCACAAAGCGGTAGGGGCTATTACCGAGTCAGATGTTCTGTTAGCTTCTGCTTCCGATGCTATTATTATTGGTTTCAACGTGCGTCCTATGGGCGGGGCAAAAGCCTTAGCTGAAAGAGAAGAAATAGATATTCGCAACTATTCTATTATATATGATGCCATAAACGACCTCAAAGATGCTATGGAGGGAATGCTTTCTCCCGAAGTGAAAGAGGAAATTACGGGCACTGCGGAGGTGAGGGAAATTTTTAAAATCTCTAAAGTGGGTATAATTGCGGGTTGTATGGTAACAGATGGTAAAATTTATAAAAATTCCAATATACGGGTAATCCGCGATGGGGTGGTAATACAAACCGGCGAATTGGCTTCCCTGAAACGATTTAAAGATGATGTGAAGGAGGTAGCTAAAGGTTATGATTGCGGCTTGCAGCTAAAGAACTACAACGACCTTAAAGAAGGCGATATTTTAGAAGCTTTCCAGGAAGTAACGGTGAAAAAAGGATAGAGCAACTCTCTAAAAAGCTGCACTGATAACTTTTATGCTGCTTATTTCACCTCAAAAGAACGCTCTTCCTTAGTGTCTTTTCCTATTAACCGTATGAAGTATTTCCCTTTTGGCAAATACCGTTTTCCATTAGCCGCTACAGGCAGAGGTGTATCTTTGTGTTTTTTAGAATACGCTTTTTCTCCTTCTGCATTTATGGTAAGTTCATAGGAAAGATAGGTAAACCCCTTATCTGCATCTGCCGGAAAAGAGTAGAGTGTTATCCCGTCTTGAGTAGAGATGGTTACCTGGATAAGAGTCTTTGCAGAAGCATATAAGCAAATAGACAGGGAAGGCTCATACGCCGGGAGCCATTTATTCCAGGTATTACCCCACCGCTCAGAAGTTGTAGCATCGTCCACGGGGAAAAGATAGATGGTTTTAGCTGTTATCTCCGGAGTGAGTTGTTGCAAGGGAGCGACCGAGGTTTTGTAAATTCCCCGCCCGTGCGTGCCTATGACCAGGTCTTTTGCATCTGGCTGAAGAACCAAATCGTGCACTGCCACATGGGGCAATCCTTTGCCAAACGGCTCCCACTTACCACCCCCATCCAGTGATACATACACACCATTATCGGTGCCAACGTACAAAATATTTTCCTTTTCCGTGTCTTCACGAATAACATTTATGGACGCCATGGGTAAATTAGCGCTTATACTTTTCCAGGTTTGCCCGTAATCATCGCTCTGGTAAATATAGGGAGTAAAATTATCCCAGCGATAGCCATTGAGACATACATATACCCGTTCTTTTTTGAATTGAGAGGCTACTACCCTACTTACCCAGAGGTCTTTTGGAAAACTGATAGATAGTTTTTGCCAGCTTGCCCCCGCATCGCGACTCAGGTACACCAAGCCATCATCGCTGCCCGTATATAGCAGCCCAAATTGAAAAGGCGATTCTGAAAGAGTGGTAAGAGTTCCATAGGCTACATTTCCTTTTTTTCCTCCTGTGGTAAGGTCTCCTGATATCGCCGTCCAATTTTCTCCCCGGTTCATGGACCGATGGAGTTTATGGCTCCCCATATACAAAATATCAGGGTTGTGGGGCGAAAGTAAAATAGGGGTTTGCCAGTTAAACCGGTAGGGATATTCTCCCAACTCATGTTTGGGTTGTATATAAGTTTGCTCACCCGTTTTCCGGTTGATTCGGAAATAGTTGCCAAACTGATACCCGGTATATACCAAAGTAGGGTCTTGCGGGTTTATTTGCACTTGCATGCCATCTCCTCCCATGAGATTTTTCCAGGTATATTCTCCTTCTTGCTGCCAGGAACGGTCTTCTTTGGCATCGTGAGGGCCTTCCCAAACCCCGTTATCTTGCAATCCGCCATAGACGTGGTAGGGTTTTTGCCTGTCTATATTGATAGAATAGAATTGTCCTACCGAAGGAGAATTGTTTTTAACCCAGGTTTTTCCATCGTCATACGAAACATTAATACCCCCGTCATTTCCATTGATGAGATGCCCGGGTTTGTAAGGGTTTACCCAGAGGGCGTGATGGTCTGGATGGACATTTTCGCGATTTATTGTTTCAAAAGTAACTCCTCCATCGGCAGATTTCAACAAGGGAACCCCGGCTATATATAATTTGTTTTTATCCCGGGCATCTACCCGAATTTGACCGAAATAGTAACCGTAGCTGTAAAAAAGGTCGTCTAAATAACCTTCATGAGTTTTTTTCCAGCTTTTTCCACCGTCATTGCTACGGTACACTTCGGCCCCGATAACTTCTGTATCAAAGAGAAGGGCATTGGCATCCTCTAAATATTTAGCCAAATCGGCAGGCGTTACCGTGCCGCTTCGCACTAACTGTTTCACATTTTCGGCAGTGTATTTTTCCTGGAAGCCATGTTTTTTTAAAAAGTCATTTAGTTTCTTAGCATCTAATTCCAGGAAATCCTTTACTGGCATAGATTTAAAATCATTTTTAGAAAGAGTGGCAGGGTCTTTCTTTTTAGAATCATCTTTTCGGTGAAACTGGTTGTCCACAACAGCATAAACAGTATTTTCGTCAAAAACCGCTATCCCTATTCTTCCCACACCAGTTCCAACAGGAATACCACTTTCAGGACTGCTTATGGTTTGCCAGGTTTCGCCCCCATCTGTACTTTTATAGATTCCAGATTGGCTGCCATTCCCTTCAAAATTCCAAGCCTTGCGATCTTTTTGCCAGGCAGCGGCATAAAGTATCATAAAATTTCCCGGGGCAGAGGCTACGTCTATCACTCCTGTTTCAGGACTTATATAGAGTGTTTTTTTCCAGGTCTTGCCGCCATCGGTAGTTTTGTAAATGCCTCGTTCTTCGTTGGGCGAATAGAGATGCCCCACCACGGCCACTACTACTTCGTTGGGATTACGGGGGTTAATAACAATTCTGCCAATATGATGCGAATCGGGCAAGCCAGCGGGTTGCCAGGTGGCGCCATTATCTGAAGATTTTAGTATGCCTATCCCGGGATAAGAAGAGCGGGAGGCGTTGCTTTCGCCCGTGCCTAACCAAATGGTTCGGTTTTCCCAGTCCACGGCAACCGCACCGGTATTTTGAGTGGGGGCGTTGTCTAAAACAGGCGTAAAACTGGTTCCATTGTTGCTGGTGTGCCACAGCCCCCCAGAAGCATAGGCTACATAAAATTCTGTAGGGTCGTGGGGGTTTACAGCTACGTCCACCACGCGACCGCTCATAATAGATGGTCCTATATTTTCAAAAGGGATATTTTTTACCAGGGAATTTTCGTGGAGTGTTCTTTTTTGAAGGAGCGCCTGTTGATAGGCATCTGCCGGGGTAGCGGGTTGCTGTGCCTTTAAGGCGGTTATGCCGAGCGCTAAAAGAATGAGGTGTGTATATTTTTTCATACGTGTTGACTGATTTATTTTAGTAAAGGCAGCATTTTCTATAGAAAAAGATTGATAAATATAAATATTTATTAAGGGTTATTTTTTCTCCTTCCGGGCAAAGGTATGAGAATCCAAGGCATTTTTAGATATGGTTTTATTCGTTTAGGATAGAAATAAGAAGGGGACAAATTATCGCTTTACCTTGCAATTTAGTATCTAATAGTTGAAATCTAAAATTCATAGTGGCTATTTTTCAGGTCTGCGACTCTAAGGCTGTTTTATAGGCTTGCAAGCAGCGTTGCCGCGCCAGGGTGTGATTTACCATTTCAGTGGGGTATAAAGGCGTTTTGTACTCATGTACCCATTTTTTTATATATAGAAATTGAGGGTCGAATTTTTTGAGTTGTTCGGCGGGATTGAAAATTCTAAAATAAGGCGCTGCATCTACCCCGCACCCAGCTACCCATTGCCAGTTTCCTACATTGCTTGCCATATCATAATCCAGTAATTTTTCTGCAAAATAGGCCTCTCCCCAGCTCCAGTGAACTAACAAGTGTTTACAGAGAAAACTGGCGGCAACCATTCGCACGCGGTTGTGCATAAACCCTGTTTCATTTAGCTCCCTCATGCCGGCATCTACTAAGGGAAAGCCTGTTTCACCCTGGCGCCATCGTGCAAATTCTTCTTCTTTGTTCCGCCATGCTATGCCATCGTAGGCGGGTTTGAAACTGCGGGTGGCGGTATGCGGAAAATGCCAGAGAATTTGGGAGAAAAAATCTCGCCATATTAGTTCTTTTAAGAATGTACCACGGGGGTTTTGACGGGCTTTTTGTATCGCCTCCCGAATGCTTACAGTGCCAAAACGCAAGTGTACGCTCAGTTTTGAGGTGCCGGCTATGGCGGGAATATCCCGAACGGTTTCATATTGATGGATGAGTTCTTCGGTGAGCGTATAAGAAGGCGCCTGGAAGTGAGATTTTACAAATCCTATTTCTGCCAGGGAGAGGCGGGGAAGGTTTTCATCTTGTATAAAGTTATGAAAATAGGGTTCTGAGTCATAGGTTTCAATCGGGGTTTGCTCAAATTGAGCAAGCCATTTGCGGGAATAGGGGGTATAAACTACATAGGGGGCGCCGGGTGCTTTTACAACATCATCTTTTTCAAAAAAAACATGGTCTTTAAAGGTGTAGAAGGGGATTTGTTTTGAGTGTAAAGAATCGCCTACTTCCCGGTCCCGCTTTCGGGCATAGGGCTCATAATCGTGGTTACTATAAACAGCTGTTACAGAATAGGTTTCGGTAATTTTTTTAAAAACCTCCAGCGGTGTGCCATAATAAAGAGCTATGCCGCTGTTGGCTTTTTCGGCAAGAGTTTTTTCAATGGTTTGCAGGGTTTGGTATATACATGTTACCCGGGCATCGGCTTTGGGAAGAGAATGGAGAATGGAGGTGTCAAAAATAAAAACTGGCAATACCGGTGAGCCTCCCCGCAAGGCATTGTATAGTCCTGTGTTATCGTGCAGGCGCAAATCGCGCCGAAACCAGAAAATAGCAATGGTCTTTTTTGTCATGTATGTTACAGGATTTTGATAGCCGCCTGTTAAAACCACCATCTATTTAAAAACGAAAATTGTTCTGGCTCTTGATTCTACCTTCCACTTCCCTCCCTTCAACTATGTTCAGAGCAGGCAGGCGAGTTCTCTTGGCTCTTGGCTCTTGGCTCTTGGCTCTTGGTTCTTGGTTCTTGGCTCTTGGTTCTTGGCTCTTGGTTCTTGGTTCTTGGTTCTTGGTTCTTGGCTCTTGGCTCTTGGTTCTTGGTTCTTGGCTCTTGGCTCTTGGTTCTATATCCTTATTGCCTTACGGTTAAAAAAAAGTACCCGAAGTCTTTAGACTCCGGATACTCAACAAACCATAACTTCATCACACTTTAATAGAACATCCGATAGCTTTGGTGGTAGTCATTTCAATTTTTTCACCTTTTAGCATCGCATCCACGGCATTTTCCAGGTACTTAGTTTTCACGGCATCAGCATCCTGGTAGTTATCATCTATAGCACCAATATAACGAACTATATTTCCTTTAGCTGTTTTTTCGAGTAAAAATACATGGGGGGTGCGGGTGGCGCCATATTGAGGGAATACTTTTTGTCCTTCATCAAACAAATAAGGAAATGTAAATCCTTTTTCGTTAGCTCTTACCTTCATTTCGGCATAGCTATCTTTGGGTTGTTTTTCAGGGTTATTGGGGTTAATAGCTATAACAGGCACACCTTTTTTGCTGTATTTTTTATCAAGAGCTATCACTCTGTCTTCGTAGGCTATGGCATAGGGGCAGCTATTGCAGGTGAAAATAACCAGAAATCCCTTAGCGTCTTTATAGTTAGAAAGCGACACCATTTTGCCATCTACATTTTTAAGGGTAAAGTCCGCAGCATAATCGCCTACTGTATAGCCTTCTTCTTTATGGGGGTTGAAGGAAAATGCTCCCAGGATAAGGAGGGGCAGGGCAAGTGAAAAAAATTTGATAGGTTTCATAATTATTGGGGATTTAAAAATTTTACTACTTGTTTTTCTAATTCTTCATAGGTAAAGGATTGTTCAAAGAAGGCGCTTTTCCCGTTTTTATAGAACAGCGTTGCCGGAATAGCGCCCGACCAGTTGGCATCTACCTTAGGTATCCAATCATTCTGGTATGGGTCATCTAAAAGCAGCACCGGTGTTTGTAACTTTTCCCGTTCAATAAAAGGAATGAGTTTCTGCTCCACGGTGGCGGGAATATCTAAGCTCACTAAATTCACTTCAACGCCTTTATTTTTATAGGTTTGGTATAGTTTCTCAAAGTGGGGCAATTCTTCCACGCATGGTTTGCACCAGGTAGCCCAAAAGTTGAAAATATGAAGTTTTCCATCGTTCTTCGTTAAAAAAGGCGCTAACCCATCATATTTATACACCGCTACTGTTCCGCCTTTATAGTGCACCGTTTTTGGGGCAGGCAAATGATTTTTGCTTTCCCCGTTTTTGCAACTTGAAAACAAACATACAAAAATAGCGCATAAAATTATTCGCACGGGCTTGTTTTTTGATTTAAAAATAGAACTATCAGGAGTATCCTCATTATTATTTAACAAAAATTTATCAATCACCTCCTTTTTGAAATCATAGAATTGTTTATTTTTGTACCTACAATTATTGTAGAGACAAATGAATATTGAGGCTCTTATAAAAACTTCGGCTATGCCGCTTCCTAAAAAAACAGTGGTGCATGTTATTTATACGGCTACTATGCTTATGGAAGCTGTCTCGGAGGTTTTAAAGCCTTTTGGCATTTCGCTTCCACAGTTTAATGTGCTCCGTATTTTGAGAGGGCAGAAGGGCAATCCTATTCACGCATTCGCCATCCAGGAGCGAATGGTTCACAAGATGAGCAATATTACGCGGCTGGTAGATAAGTTGCTTGAAAAGGGGTTAGTGAGCCGCACCGTATGCCCGGAAAACCGGCGGAAGATAGAGGTTTTTATTACCCGGGAGGGGCTGGCCATGCTAAGCCGCTTAGACCCGGTTATTGACCATATAGAGGCAGAATCTATGAGGGGGCTGAATTTGCCCGAGCTGGAGACTTTGAATAGCCTTTTAGAAAAAATACATTCGCAACCTCAGCTAAAAAACTAAGTTGAAAAATGCTCTTTTTTTATTTAATTTATTAACCTAAAATCAAAATTGTATGAACATGAAATTGTATGCACTTGTAGTTATGTTTGCGGTGGCGTTGGGAAGTATCCCTGCCCAGGCGCAACGAAAAGAAGTAAACGTTAATGCTTCTAAAATTACGTGGAAGGGTTATAAAGTAACCGGCTCGCACGAGGGAACTATTAACCTGAAGGAGGGTTTTTTAACCTATAAGGGCGCCGGACTGGCGAGCGGCGAATTTGTGGTGGATATGACGTCTCTTACGGCTACCGACTTATCGGGAGAGTATAAAAATAAGTTAGACGGCCACCTGAAGTCGGATGATTTTTTCGGGGTTGAAAAATATCCTACCGCTAAATTGGTAATTACCAAGGTGAAACGCTCGGGCAAAAATTCTTATAAAGCGGTGGGAAATCTTACCATTAAAGGAAAAACTAACCCGGTTTCTTTCGATTTGTCGGTTTATGGACAAAAAGCCATCGCTTCTATGAAGGTAGATCGCTCTAAATACGATATTCGGTATGGTTCGGGTAGTTTTTTTGACAACCTGGGCGATAAGACTATTTATGATGAGTTTGACCTGGTGGTAGATTTGCAGTTTTAATGTATTATTGTTTACTGAAAAAAGCTGCCTTAAAAGGCAGCTTTTTTTTAGCCATACTTCTCCCCTATTTTCTTATGGTTTCTCTGGCTTCCCCAGCGCTTCCATCTTTTCGGCAAGGTATGTATCGGCAGCAGTTCCCCGCTCTTTCAGCTTGGAAATAATGTTAGAGAAATCGGCCGCATTCCTGTTTTGGCTCAGTTTAAAGTTGGGCAAAACCTCGTCAACAGACAGGGTGAAACCCACCAGCCCCCGCATTTCTTTTTTGAGAAAACCGGGCGGTAAATTGCCTACCCTATAGTTATCGCCATTCTCTTTTTCCCTCACAGAGGTGCTATGCGCCAACAGCTTCACCAATTCCTCCGGGTCATCAATAAGAGTGGCATTTCCATAAATATGAACGGCGATATAGTTGGCGGTGGGAACATTGAGGTGGCCATACCAACTGGGAGAAATGTAAGAGCCCGGGGTGCTAAATATAGCGAGCGCTCTTTGCCCCGCCAGGCTGCGCCATTGCTCATTAGCCCTTGCCAGGTGCCCCCATAAATAGGGCTTGCCATTGGCATCGGTGAGCAAATCGAACGGGATATGGGTGGCTACGGGAGTGTGCTTATCTATGCTTACCAAAATGCCAAACTGGAGTTCTTTTACCAGTTGAAGCGCCGCCTGAATATCGGGGTTATAAAAATGTGGGGGAATATACATCTGGGCAAATTTCTATTTTGTTGTTAATAAACCTATACCTACGGCTGCCAAAACGCATTGTGGCTATAGCCCGGTAAGCGCTAAAAGTAGTTATTTCTTTCCGATTCATGCATATATTTACACTGAAATTCTATGGGAATGAAAAAAGTTTTGCTCATAGACAATTACGATAGTTTCACCTACAACCTGGTGCATTACCTGGAGGCTTTGCATTGCGAGGTTGTTGTGAAACGCAACGATGCATTCACCCTGCAGGAGGTGAATGCCTATAACAACCTGGTTCTTTCTCCCGGCCCCGGTATCCCCGATGAGGCTGGTTTATTAAAAGCGCTTCTCACAGTATATGCGCCGTATAAACATATCCTGGGAATTTGCCTGGGCATGCAAGCCATTGCAGAGGTGTTTGGCGGAACGCTCATCAACCTCTCTCAGCCCTGTCATGGGGTAGCTACCGATATATATCCTATGGTAACCAACGAATCTTTATTTGCCGGCTTAGAAGCTCCCTTCAAGGCAGGGCGCTACCACTCCTGGGCGGTGAGCCCCAGCCTGCCCGCCTGTTTAGAGGCCACCTCGGTAGATGCCGCCGGATGCATTATGTCTCTCCGCCACAGGCAGTATGCAGTAAAAGGCTTGCAATATCACCCCGAGTCTATCTTAACTCCCTGCGGAAAAAAAATACTGGCAAACTGGCTGCACGAGTGCCGGGAGGAGGTGCCGGTTTCTCTATAGATTTTTGTAACTGGAATTTTTGAGCGATTTTTACACTCATTTTAAATTTCCCAGATGCAAAAAACATCCCGACAGTATGATGAGGTGATGGTTGCCTGCAGGGCGCTTTTCCTGCAAAAAATGCACGACTACGGAAGCGCCTGGCGCATTTTGCGGCTTCCTTCGCTCACCGACCAGGTGTTTATAAAAGCCCAACGCATCCGCAGCCTCCAGGAAAAGCAGGAGCGAAAGGTGGATGAGGGAGATGGTCCTGAGTTTATGGGTATTGTGAACTACAGTCTCATGGCGCTCATCCAGTTGGAAAAAGGGGTTGCCGAGCAGCCGGATATGTCGGTTGAAGAGGCGGTACGCTGGTATGATGAAAAGGCGGCCGAAACGAAAGCGCTCATGGAACGCAAAAACCACGACTACGGGGAGGCATGGCGCGAGATGCGGATGGGTTCGCTGGTGGATTTGATTTTGCAGAAGCTGCTGCGCATTAAGCAAATAGAAGATAACCGGGGAAAAACGCGGGTGAGCGAAGGAATAGATGCTAACTACCAGGATATTGTGAACTACGCAGTGTTTGCGCTTATTTTATTGTCGGAGAAAAGGAGCGAAACTACCCGGTAACTAGTTTTCGCGCGGGCGCGCTTGTGTGGGCGGGGAGGCACGGTGGTACGAGCGTGACGCTCGCACCAGTACAGGAAAACAATTACGCATGCGCGCTTGTGTACGCCCCGCTACCGCCCGAATCTTTTCGGGTGGTATTCTGAGCCTCCTGGCTTGTGCCTCCCGCGAGCGCCTGCGTACACCCGCGCGCACAGGCACGCCCCTGCGCGGGAGCGGTTTTTGTTTTAATTTCTAAGTTGGGGGAGCGGGTTTTTCTTACTTTTAGACTAATAGCAGCCGGAATACTGAATCCCCTACTGTGGCAAGCCTTGGACATTAAGACTAATGGCAAAAATAGCACAGTTGATGAATCAAGATTTAGTAAAATGATTTTTGCGATCGAATATAAAGTCGTATGTTTGAATTATGAGAACATTACAAGAAATAAAAAATATCCTGGATAATCATAAAGGTAGATTATTTCGCGATTATCCAATTAAATCTATGGCAATTTTTGGTTCTTATTCTCGCAGAGAACAAAATGATTCTAGTGATTTGGATATACTTGTTGAGTTTTCTGACAAGATTGGAGTGAGATTTATTGATTTAGCTGATGAATTAGAAAATATTATTGGGTTTAAGGTAGATTTAGTTTCAAAAAATGGAATTAAAGAAAAATATCTAAAATCAATAGATTCAGATTTAATATATGTCTAAGCGTGATACATTATTGTTACTAGATGATATGTTGCAATCTGCCCGGAAGATTAAGCAATATACAAAAGGGCTTGATTACAATGCGTTTTTAGCAGATGATAAAACAATAGATGCTGTTGTTAGAAATTTTGAAATAATTGGAGAAGCGGCTAATCGCCTTGACCTTGATTTTAGAGATAAAAACCTGGAGATTGAATGGAAAAGAATACGGGGATTTCGTAATCGTATAGTTCATGATTATTTTGGGATTGATTATGAAATTGTTTGGAGTATAATAGAAACCTATTTAGATGAGTTGATCGATTGGCTGGACGCGATAACAGCGAATACTAAAAAACCAAATAGCCCTAACACGCTATAAATGCCATTTGTCGGACCCCTGCTGGTGCGAGCCGCTTGGCTCGTACCTTCCCACTCCGCAAAGTCTCCCCCGCTACCGCCCGAATCCTTTCGGGTGGTATTCTGAGCCTCCTGGCTTGTGCCTCCCGCGAGCGCCTGCGTACACCCGTGCATATACAGGTGCGCGTCTGCGCGGGAGCGGGTTTTGTTTTAACTCCAAAGCCGGGAGACTTCGGGAAGCGGGTGAAAAATGAATAGAGATAATTTTGTTACTTTGCTTGCTAAAACTCAAAAATGGCACAAATTAATTTTTTACAACAGGGAATAGGCCATATTAGGCAAAGTGTTATTGATATAGATGACAGCTACAATAATGACTGGGATATACTTGCAGAGTTGATTCAGAACTCTGTTGATGCAATAAGAAAAGCGGAAAGGAAAACGGACGGAAAGCTAACAATCACTGTAAACTGTCAAAGTAAAACCATAGTTGTTGAAGATAACGGAATAGGGATTGAAAACAAAGATATTCCTGCATTGATGTGTATGTTTGGGACCAATAAGAAAGACGACGAACGATCTGTCGGAGAAAAAGGTGTTGGCTTAAAATTTGCTATTTTTTCGTGCAACGATTTTTCCTTGAAAACTCATACTCAAAGTGGTTCGTCTTATGCGAGGGTAGTAGATGCTTATAATTGGAAAATAGGAACTGAAGAAAAAGAATTGCCGTTAGAATATGATAGGTTGAATGAAGATGGTGAAGGAACGTCAGTTACTTTGAACAGGGTTATTGATTGCCCAATTTTTGACCTAACATTTCATCAGTTAAAGTATGTTCTAAGAACTAAAACAGCAGTGGGCAATACTATTTCATTGTGGGATGAAGATGACATTGATATTTCAGTTTTTTTAAAATATGTAAATCCTGATGGAAGAGAAGAAACTGAAAAAATACCTTTCAGATATTGGCTACCATATGAAGGGCTCGCACCTACTGATAAAATAAGCATGACAGAATATTACGAGTATATCCGTACGGATAGAACTGACCAGCAAAAAAGAATTAAACTAAAAAACAAGGTAATTTATCATACTAAAAAGTTTGATCAGAAAAATAGGAATATAAATGCTGTAATTTGTTTTGTCCCTAAGCGGGCAACATGGGAATCATTAACTCAAAATGCAAAACTCGCAACCGAAGAACAATTAAGTAGAGAAGAATTTTTACAGGCGGTTTCGTATGCTACATTGCAGCCAGGAATTTATACCTCAGTCAAAGGTATGCCAACTGGGATTAGGGTGGAACACCCAATAACCGGTTCCGCTGGAACTTGGGGACAAGTATTCATGCTGTTTGAAGACAGAAAATTAAGATTTGATATTGGAAGAAAGTCAATACATGGTAAAACTGCTCGAATATATCAAGAATATGCAAGAGATTTATTTAATGAATTCAGAAAAACATTTTTAAAATATGTGTCTGGTGATATTCCTGAAGTCGCATCATGGGATAAAGATGAAGTTTTTAAAGAGATTGAAGGGTTGGTTGATTTAAAAAATGATATAACTAAATTTTTAAAAACACCAAGAGATCAAGAAGGTACTGTTGCTGCTCTATTTTTTGAAGCGATTGGGAATGGAAACATAACACAAATATCTCCGCTTGTGTCGGGTTATAAAAACAGATATGATTTATATGCTATGTGGGAGGGTAAACGAGTAGTGATGGAGTTTAAGTCTAATTTGTATAAAATAATAAAGGACTTTAATGATGAGACTAAACTCTTTAATGAAGTTGATTGTGTTGTCTGCTGGGATGTGTCGGAAGATGATGCCCAACAATTCAGAGATGTAGGAATAACATTAGAAGAAGTTCCAGAAGAAAGTATATTAAATCCATCAGTCAACAAGTTTCCCAACTCTACGCACGTGCTAAGATTATCTGGAATGATAAAGCCAATATATGTAATTGATATGAAGATATTGCTGAAGGGTAAATCTGTTGGTTAGAATTATCCCTCACTGGTGTGAGTCTCTTGGCTCGTACCTCCCTGCTCCACAAAGTCTCCCTTGCATTATAGTATTTCCTCCCGGCTCGTGCCTCCCGCGAGCGCCTGCCCTCGCACCCCGCACACAGGCGCCTCCCGCCCGCGTGTACATGCACATCCCTGCGCCCGCGAGAGCACTCCCCTACTTTTTTTAACGTTCCCGCAGCGTCCCGTCCACCGTTCACAACCCCAAAACCCCTATTTTTGTACCCGGTTATTCAACAGGCACCCATGAACGCACTCGCAAAAATACTCTTTTCCACCCGTTTCACCGCCTTTCTCTTCATCGCCTTCGCCACCGCCATGGCAGTAGGCACCTTTGTAGAAAGCCGCTACAGCACCGAAACCGCCCGTATCTGGATTTACAACGCCCGTTGGTTCGAAACCATCATGCTCCTGTTCGCCCTCAATTTCTGCGGCAACATTGCCCGTTACCGGCTGTACCGGCGCGAAAAATGGGCTGTCCTCCTCCTCCACCTCTCCTTTATCCTCATCCTCCTCGGCGCCTTCGTTACCCGCTACTTCGGCTACGAAGGCATCATGCCCATACGCGAAGGCGAAACCGCCAACACCTTCCTCACCGAAAAGACGTACCTCACCGTTTGGGTGGACGGCGACCTCAATGGCCAGCCCCGCCGCAAAACCCTGCAAGACGCCGTAATGATAACCCCCGAAGCCCAAGACGCCAGCCTTCCCTGGCGGTCCGACTTCAACGGACAGCCCTTCACCATTGCCTATGCCGGCTTTATAAAAGGCACTGAAGAGGCCTTTGTAACAGATCCGACCGGCGAGCCCTACCTGAAGCTGGTAGAAGCCTCCGACGGTGCCCGCCACGACCATTACCTGAAAAACGGCGAAATCGCCAATATTCACAACCTGCTCTTCGCCCTCAATAAGCCCACCCCCGGCACCATTAACCTCACCGTTACCGACAGCCTCCTTACCCTCCAGTCCCCGTTTGAAGGAACTTTTATGCAAATGGCAGACCGGCTTGCTGGCCCCGTTCCCAAAGACAGCCTGCAACCCCTTCGCCTGCGCACCCTCTACACCCTTGCCGGCGTGCAGTTTGTCTTTCCCGAAGCCCCCGTGAAGGGCCGTTTTGACGTAGTAAAAGCTACCGGCGACGAAACCCCCGCTCAAGACGCCCTGATAGTGGATGTAACCGCAGGGAAAGAAACCCGCCGCGTAAAACTCCTCGGCGCCAAAGGAGCCTGGAACGAGCCCAAACGCATCCGCCTCGGCGACCTGGATTTTTCCCTCTCCTACGGCTCCATCCGCCGCGAACTGCCCTTTAGCCTCACCCTGCTCGATTTTATCGCCGAAAAATACCCGGGCACCGAAAAAAGCTACGCCTCCTACACCAGCAAAATCACGGTGAACGACGGTAAACCCTTCGACTTTGATATTTATATGAACCACATCCTGGACCACCGCGGCTACCGCTTTTTCCAAGCCTCCTTTCAGCCCGACGAAAAAGGCACCATCCTCTCCGTAAATCACGACTTTTGGGGTACCTGGATTAGCTATACCGGTTACTTTTTGTTGTATGTGGGCTTGATGGGCATTTTGTTTTACGGCAAAACCCGTTTCAAAAACCTTTCCCGCCAGCTCAGAAACCTAAAAACTCCCCGCACTGCCCTTGTTCTTATGGCGATTTTTTTCGCCTCTTCCCAGGCCTTTTCCCAATCTGGCGCCCCCCAACCCAACCCTCACCGCCCCGGCTACACCCCCCCGGCAAATAGACTCTATCCTGCACGCCACGGCCGTTCCCGCCGAACAAGCCGCCGCCTTTGGCAGGCTGGTGATGCAAGACGATGGCGGCCGAATGAAACCCATAAACACTTTCGCCTCAGAGTTGCTCCGCAAAATGAGCAAGCACGACACCTACGCCGGCTTAGACGCCAACCAGGCCCTGCTCTCCATGATGCAGCGCCCCGCCCTCTGGTACCAGGCAGAGTGCATTTACCTGAAAAGAGGCAACGACAGTTTGCGCAAAATCATAGGGCTGCCCAAAGGAAAAAAATATGCCAAAGCCCTCGATTTCATAGATGCGCTGGGAAATTACAAATTAGCCCCCTACTTAGAAGCCGCCTACACCGCCCGCAACCCCAACCAGTTCCAGAAAGATTTTAAAGATATAGACCATCGCCTGGCGCTCTTTAACCGCGCCCTGGGCGGCGAAATCCTCAAAATTTTTCCCGTCCCCAACGATGCCAACCACAAATGGGTTTCCTACCCTGAGCGCGCCGATTATCCCTTTACCGGCGCCGACTCGCTCTACGTGCAAGGCGCCCTGCCCCTCTACCTGCAGGCGCTCAACCCCGCCCGTCCCGATTATCCCAATGCCGCCAATCTTTTGAAAAGCCTCCAGGGCTTCCAGAAAAAATACGGCAGCGCCATCCTCCCTTCCGAAAAGAAAATAGAAGCAGAAATACGCTACAACCACTACGACATTTTTAAGCGGCTGTTTAGCTGGTACCTCTATGCCGGGACGCTGCTGTTTGCGCTCATTATCTTCCAGGTTTTTAAAGAAAACCGTGTTGTCCGCATCCTCATCAAAACGCTGGTGGTGGTTGTGGCAGGCTTGTTTGTCCTTCACACGCTTGGGCTGGGCGTGCGCTGGTACGTGAGCGGGCACGCGCCCTGGAGCGATGCCTACGAGAGCATGATATACGTGGCATGGGCTGCTATGGGCATGGGGCTGCTCTTCGCCCGCAAATCGGCGCTGACGGTAGCCGCCACCGCTTTTGTAACCTCCATTATTTTAATGATAGCCCACTGGAACTGGATGGACCCGGCCATCGGCAACCTGCAACCCGTGCTCAACAGCTACTGGCTGATGATCCACGTGGCGGTTATCGTCGCAAGCTATGGCCCCTTCACGCTCGGCATGATATTGGGCGTAACGGCGCTACTGCTCATCCTCTTTACCACTGCCCGGAACCGGGAGCAGATGGAAGCCAAATTGAAAGAAATTACCATCATCAACGAACTGGCACTCACCGTAGGATTGGTAATGCTTGCCATCGGCAACTTTTTGGGCGGTCAATGGGCAAATGAAAGCTGGGGGCGCTATTGGGGCTGGGACCCCAAGGAAACCTGGGCGCTCATCAGCATCATGGTCTATGCCTTCGTTATCCACGCAAGGCTTGTTCCCGGGTTGCGCGGGCGCTGGTTTTTCAATGTGATGAGCATATTAGCCTTCGCCAGCATTATGATGACCTATTTCGGCGTGAATTTTTATCTCACCGGCTTGCACTCCTACGCGAGTGGCGATAAAATCATTACCCCCAATTTTGTCTATTATGCACTGGCTGGCGTAGCGCTGCTGAGCGCCCTGAGCTATTGGAAATACCGCATCCACTTCAAAGAAACCAGCTAAGGAGATTTTCATTGCGTCCTTAGCGTAAATTCTTTGTGTTCTTTGCGGGTTCTAAATTTTTAACCGCCAAGTACGCTGAGAAAACCCCAAGTTCACAAAGTATAAGAGAAAGAAAAAAACCAGCGTCTTTAGCCCAACACCTTTGTGCTCTTTGTGTAAATTCTCTGTGTTCTTTGTGGTTTCTAAATTTTTAACCGCTAAGTACGCTGAGAAAACCCCAAGTTCACAAAGTATAAGAGAAAGAAAAAACCAGCGTCTTTAGCCCAACACCTTTGTGCTCTTTGTGTAAGTTCTCTGTGTTCTTTGTGGTTTCTAAATTTCCCAAACCGCCAAGTGCGCTGAGAAAACCATGCGAAACCCCTTTTAAGAGCCACCCGCTGCGCTGTATTTTTGTATCTTAGCGCCCACACCATGTTTATGAACAAAACCACCCATACAAACCAAGAATTCCACACAGCCCTCCTGGAAGAACTCCGCCAGCGAACAGCCGCTGTGAAATTGGGCGGCGGCGCCGACCGCATAGCCAGGCAACATAAAGAAGGTAAAATGACCGCCCGTGAACGGATACACTACCTGTTAGACAAAGACACTACCTCCCTTGAAATAGGAACTTTTGCGGGGTATGAGATGTATGAAGAACACGGCGGCTGCCCTTCCGGTGGCGTAGTTGTTGTTCTTGGCTACATAGCCCGCCAGCTTTGCGTGGTAGTAGCTAACGATGCTACTGTGAAAGCCGGCGCCTGGTTTCCTGTTACCGGCACCAAGAACCTGAGAGCCCAGGAAATAGCTATGAAAAACCGCTTGCCTATTATTTATCTGGTAGATAGCGCCGGGGTATATCTGCCCATGCAAGACGAGATTTTTCCGGGCGAACATCATTTTGGGCGTATTTTTCGCAACAATGCCCGCATGAGCAGCCAGGGCATTACGCAAATTGCCGCCGTTATGGGCAGTTGCGTAGCGGGGGGCGCCTATTTGCCTATTATGAGCGATGAGGCGCTTATCGTGGAAAAAACCGGCAGCATTTTTCTCGCCGGCAGTTACCTGGTAAAGGCTGCCATTGGCGAGGAAATAGACAATGAAACCCTGGGCGGGGCCGCCACCCATTCTGAAATAAGCGGGGTAACCGACTACAGGGCGAAAAACGATGCCGATGCGCTGGATACCATCAGGAATATCCTCGCCAGGATGGGAACTCCTGAAAAAGCGGGCTTCAACCGGGCAGAACCCCGAGAGCCTGCTGAAAATCCAGGTGAAATCTATCGCATTCTTCCCAAAACCCGTAGCGAACCTTATGATATGATGGAAATAATAAAACGGCTTACCGATGGGAGTGAGTTTTTACCCTATAAAGCCGATTATGGAAAAACCATCCTCACCGGTTATGCGAGGATAGACGGTTGGGGAGTGGGTATCGTGGCCAACCAGCGTACCGTGGTAAAAACGCCTAAAGGAGAAATGCAGTTTGGGGGCGTTATCTATTCTGAGTCGGCAGACAAGGCTACGCGGTTTATAGCCAACTGCAACCAGAAAAAAATTCCCCTGGTATTTTTGCAAGATGTTACAGGGTTTATGGTAGGCAGCAAGAGCGAGCATGGAGGCATTATAAAAGATGGCGCCAAAATGGTAAATGCCGTGAGCAATAGCGTGGTGCCTAAATTTACAGTGATTATAGGAAATTCATACGGGGCAGGCAATTATGCCATGTGCGGAAGGGCCTACGACCCGCGCCTCATGGTATCCTGGCATACCGCCGCCATGGCGGTTATGGGTGGCGAACAGGCAGCCCGGGTGCTTCTTCAAATTGAAAAAGCGGGGTTAGAGAAAAAAGGAAAGCCGCTCACCAAAGAGGCAGAAGAAACACTTTTCAATACCATTAAAGAACGGTATGACCAGCAGGTTTCTCCCTATTATGCCGCCGCTCGTTTATGGACAGATGCTGTTATTGACCCGCTGGAAACGCGCCGCTGGATTTCTATGGGAATTGAAGCCGCTAACCATGCCCCTATTGAAAAACCCTTTAACATGGGAATTATACAAACCTGAAGAGATACCATTCTTTTATAAATAAAAGAACCCGGCTTTTTATAAAGCAGCATCTTTCGGTTTCATTTATTTACCCATTATGTTTGTAGGTTTTCCTGCCATAAAAGTATAGATTCCTGTATCTTTGTTCCATGCTTTTCAAGGAAGTTTTAGGGCAAGAACGCATAAAAAAATATCTTACCTCACAAGCTGATGCAGGCAATGTTCCGCACGCCCAGTTGTTTATAGCCCCGGAAGGGAGCGGGGCGCTTTCGCTGGCATTAGCCTATGCCCAATATGTATTATGCCAAAATGCAGGGGGTGAAAATACTAATGGAAACGGGGCGTGTAATACCCGCTGCCACCAACTGGCGCACCCCGATTTGCACATGGTATTTCCGGTGGCAGCCGCAGGCGGGGTGAAAAGCCGCCCTGTGAGCGCCGATTTTTTGGATAGCTGGCGACTTTTTGTGCAAGAACAACCCTATGGAGGCTTGTTTGATTGGTATCAAAAACTTGGTATAGAAAACCAGCAGGGACAAATTGGGGTAGATGAGGCCCAGGAAATAACCCGCACGCTCTCCCTGAAAGCGTATGAGGGAGGGTATAAGGTGGTAATTATATGGATGGCGGAGAAAATGAATGCCGCCGCCGCTAATAAACTTTTAAAATTGCTGGAAGAGCCGCCCCATAAAACGCTTTTTCTTTTATTGGCAGAGGAAGAAGAGCAACTTATGGATACTATTCGCTCGCGCTGCCAGGTGTTGCATCTTCCGCCGTTAACGGAAGAGGTTATACACGCTGAACTGGGTGCGCGTGGGTTTTCCCAGGAGATTGCAAACAGAATAGCTCCCCGGGCGCAGGGAAATTTTAATAAAGCGCTCCAACTGGCTCAAAACCAATCGGAAGAAAATGCCTTTGAAGAGCGGTTTAGCAGGTGGGTGCAAAGTGCTCTTAAAGCCAGGGGAAACAAAGGCGCTATTCAGGAACTTATTGCCTGGAGCGAACAACTCGCCGGAACGGGAAGAGAAAACCAGAAACAATTCCTTCATTATGGGGTAGAAATTTTCAGGCAGGCGTGGCTGCTTCATTATAATATTACACCCCTTGTGCATACTGAATTTCAGGATTCTCGCTTCCGGTTATCTCAACTCGCTCCTTTTGTGAATGGGAATAGTATAGCTGCTATTTTCCGCGAAATGCAAGAAGCTATATTTCATATAGAACGCAATGGCAATGCCAAACTTATTTTAACAGATTTGTCTATAAAACTCACCCGTCATTTACATAATACCTAAAAAATATCGCTTATGAAAACCATTGTAACGTATAGTGCAGAACTTGTAATTTTAGCCTTCTTAGCCATTACCTTTATACAAAGCGGGTGGGATAAGATTATAGGTTGGAAGGGAAACCTGTCTTGGCTCACCGAGCATTTTTCTAAGACGTTTCTTAAAAACTATGTGCCTCCAATGCTCCTGGTAGTGTTGCTTGCAGAAACACTGGCTGGGTTGTGCTGCGCCGCGGGTATTGTTCAGTTATTTTTAACAGGCAATACCACGCTGGGATATTACGGGGCTTTTATTTCTTGCATAGCATTGCTCATGCTTTTGTTTGGGCAACGGGTTGCAAAAGATTATGCAGGCGCTCAAACAATAGCTGTCTATTTTATAATAGCCGCCTTTGGCTTGTTTTTACTGGCTTCTTGAAGGTGCCGCTTACGGCTTTTTGCCAGCGTAGCGTTCATTAAGGGCTTTTAAGAGTTTTTCTGTAATGTCTTTTGTTTCACTGCCATAGAGAACGCTACCCGCCTCGTTGGCGCCTAAGATATAGGTGTAGCTATTTTTTTTGCCGTATTCTTTTACAAAATCTTTTATTTTTTTCACTAAAGTATCCATCTTCGCCTGGCTCTCCGATTGAATTTGCTGTTCTTCAAACTGGAGTTGTTGTTGTAAAAACTGGCTTTTTTGAATGAGGGCATTATATTGTCGTTGCGCCTGTTCCCGGGAAAGTTTGGGTTCTTTGGCCTGAAAATCCTGCGCCTCTAACTGGATGGCCTTGGAAAGACTATCGCGCTTCTTGTCAAAAGCAGCCACTTTACCTTTCACAGTAGCTTCTATATCTTTCTTTTCCTGGTAGTCGTTCACCAATTTAGTATTATCTACAAAAACTATGGTGTTTTGCTGGCATGCTGCAAAAGCTGCCAGTGCGCTTAGTAAGAGAAGTATTTTCTTCATTAGTTAAATATGTATGAAACCAATAAGCGGCAAAAATAGCGAAGTAAATGATACCGCCGTGCTATAAGAGATAAGAAATTTAAGGATTTGGCAAAATTTGTTTGGCTGTAAGCGTATTCTGCCACCCTGCAACTGAAGCGAAATTGATTACCTTTGCCGCATGCAAATTGAGGTTCTCAAATTTAAAACACACCGGTTTACCGCTACAGAAGCTGCTAATCTTATAGAGGGCGAAAAGACTCGGGTGGTGAATGTGCCAACTGCCCGCAAAGTGCAAAAGGGAGATATTGTTGTTATACTTTCTTATGCCGGTATGGATGTTGAAGAGGCTAAGAAATTTAGGGCGCCTCTTATTTTTCCGAATGAACAGTATAATACGCTAAACTAACTTGAAATCGCAACTCTTCAAATGGCTAAAACTTATTCTCCCTATAGTGTTGGGAATATTATTAATGGGATGGATTTATAAAAAATTCACGCCGGAGCAGCTGGCTACCATCCGGTTTCACTTTCAGCACGCCCGTTATGGGTATCTCGGGTTAGCCTTGTTCTTTGGGTTTTTGAGCCATCTTTCGAGGGCCTATCGGTGGAATTATTTATTGCACCCCATGGGGTATTACCCAAAGTATTATAACAACGCCATGGCGGTGGGGGTTTCTTTCCTTATGAATATGGTTATTCCGCGCTTTGGAGAGGTTTCCCGAGCATGGGCGCTTAAAAAATATGAGCAGGTGCCTTTTGAAAAAAGTTTTGGTACTATTGTGGCGGAACGGCTGGTGGATGCCGCTATTTTATGTCTTTGTTTATTGCTTACACTCTATCTTCAATATGAAATTATTAAAGATTTTTTGTTTAAATACGCTCCGTCTGCCACTTTTCTATGGATAGCAGGGATTGTTATATTGGTATTGATAGCGGGGTTTGTGTATCTGGCTAAATCTAAAAGTGCCTGGAATAGAAAAATAAACCGATATGCGGCTGGTTTTAAAGAGGGAATGTTGATTATTTTAACTGCTCCTAAAGCGGGTTGGTTTGCCCTGCACACTCTTTTGATATGGGTCTTGTATTTCGGCATGTTCTATGCCAGCACCCTGGCGTTAAAAGAAACGTCTGTTATCTCTCTGTCAGCTGCATTCACGGGTTTTTCGGTAGGGAGTGTTGCCATAGCTTTTACCAATGGTGGGTTTGCATACTATCCTATTTTTGTAGCCCAGATATTGGTATTATTTAGTATTCCGTATGAAACGGGCACTGCTTTTGGCTGGCTTACATGGACTTCTCAATTTGTGATGATATTGTTTCTGGGGGGACTTTCTTTTATGTTGTTGCCTATTGTGAACCGGAAAAAATCTACCCGAAATGACAAAGGTTAAAACCTCTTTTTTTTGTCAGAATTGCGGCGCTCAATATGCCAAATGGCAAGGGCAATGCTCTTCGTGTAGAGAATGGAATACTATTGTAGAAGAGATTATCCAGCGAGAGGCGCCACGGCAATGGGAAACTCCTTCAGACAAACGGGTTACCAAGCCTTTGCTCATCAGGGAAATCGGGGGCGCCGAAGAGCAGCGAATACGGTTTACAGATTTGGAATGGAACAGGGTGCTGGGGGGCGGGATGGTTCCCGGCTCGGTAATTCTCTTGGGTGGAGAACCTGGCATTGGAAAAAGTACACTTCTCTTGCAGTTAGCTCTTCAGATGCCTCTACGGGCGTTGTATGTTTCGGGCGAGGAAAGCCAGCAACAGATTAAGATGCGGGCGGAACGTATAGACCCGGGAAATACTACCTGTTATGTGCTTACGGAAACTAATACACAGCGTATTTTTAAACAATTAGAAACGGTGCAACCGAATTGGGTGATTATTGATTCTATCCAGACATTGCATTCAGACTATATTGATTCTCCTGCGGGGAGTATCTCGCAGATACGCGCCTGTGCAGGAGAACTCATTCAATTTGCCAAGGAAACGGCTACACCGGTGGTGTTGATAGGGCATATTACCAAAGAAGGAAATCTTGCGGGGCCCAAGGTTTTAGAGCACATAGTAGATGCCGTTTTGCAGTTTGAAGGAGACCGCAATCATGTTTATCGCATGTTGCGGGCGCTAAAAAATCGTTTTGGAGCCACTTCAGAATTAGGTATTTATGAAATGCAGAGCGGGGGCTTGCGCCCGGTGAGTAATCCTTCTGAGCTATTGCTTTCGCAACATGAGGAGGAGTTGAGCGGAACGGCGGTAGCAATTACCATAGAGGGGATGCGCCCGTTACTCATTGAAATACAGGCGCTGGTGAGTAGTGCGGTATATGGTACCCCGCAGCGGAGCGCCACGGGCTATAATGTGAAACGGCTGAATATGTTGCTGGCGGTGTTAGAAAAGAGGGCAGGGTTTCGTTTAGGAGCCAAGGATGTTTTTTTGAATATTACGGGAGGTATTACAGTAGATGACCCTGCCATTGATTTGGCAGTGATAGCGGCGGTGTTGTCTAGTGACCAGGATATACCTATTTATAATAGGTATTGTTTTGCTGCCGAGGTGGGGTTAGGAGGCGAGATACGCCCGGTGCAGCGTATTGACCAGCGGATTTTGGAAGCTGAGAAGCTGGGATTTACAGATGTATTTTTGTCTAAGTATAATCAAATTAGCGCTGAACCACGGAGTAAAATACAACGCTTGAGCAGGATAGAAGACCTGGTGGAGCGTCTGTTTGCTTAGAGACAGTATTCTCATCGTTGCCGTGTGGCAGAAAGGTGATAGGGTTTGGTAATGAAATGCTGATTTCACCATAAAACGTTTTTGCTTTATGTACTTTTGTAGTTGCAATGTATTTATATGGAAGCGATACCCCGGAGCCTGCCGGCGCACTTCACAGAAACAATTTTATTTTTCGGTTGCTTGTTTTTAATAGCAGCTTCGCGGGTTGTTAGCCCCACTAAGTTTCAACAATTCCTGTCTGTCTTCTTCTCCAATAAATATATTAACTGGTATGGAAAAGAACTTTCCGCCCCATACAAAGCGTTTCATATTCTCTTATTTTTTGTACAATTAATTTCATTTGGCTTGTTCCTAAAAATAGGAAGCACTTATTTTTCTCTTCACACAGAGGTAAATGAGATTATGTTCATTGGGTTGCTAACGGTTGCTGTTTTGATAAAGTTTTTACTGGCGATGCTGGTGGCTCATGTGTTCAACCTGCAAAAACTCATACACTACTATCTTTTTTGTAAATATAGCTACCGGAATTTTATAGCGGTAGCGCTTCTTCCTTTTACGGCTCTGCTGCTCTATAGCCCTCTTTATAAACCTACCGTATTGTATAGCGCACTTATTTTTTCTGGAACATTATATCTTTCATCGTGGGCGCTTATTTTAAAAAACTACCGGGAGGTGCTATTTACGAAATCGTTTTATTTTATTTTGTATTTTTGCACTCTGGAAATAGCCCCTTACCTCTTGGCATTGCATTGGTTGCTGAAGGGATAGAAGGGTTAAACCATCGCTGTATATGAAAGTGAAAACCATCCTGGTTTCTCAGCCCGAACCAAAAGGAGACCATTCCCCTTATTTATCTATCATAGAAAAACAAAAGGTAAAGATTGATTTTCGTTCATTTATTCATGTGGAAGGAGTCGCTGCCAAAGATTTCAGGCAGCAAAAGGTTGATTTGAATACAATTACTGCCATTATTTTTACCAGTAGAAATTCTATAGACCATTTCTTCAGGATGGCCGAGGAGACAAGATTTAAGGTAACAGATGCCATGAAGTATTTTTGCCAGTCGGAGGCGGTGGCATTTTACCTCCAGAAATATGTGGTGTACAGGAAACGGAAAATATATGTGGGTAAGCGTTCTTTCCAGGATTTATATCCGCTGATACGCCGGTATAAGGAGGAGAAATTTTTACTTCCCTCATCAGATGTCCTGAAACCTGAGATACCAGAACTTTTAAATAGCTTAAAGGTGAATTGGAAGCGGGCTATTTTGTACAAAACGGTAACCAGTACCTTATCTGATTTAAAAGATGTGCAGTATGATATGCTGGTGTTTTTCAGCCCAGCTGGAATAGAATCATTGTTTAAAAATTTCCCTAATTTTAAACAGAACAATACTAAAATAGGGGTTTTTGGTAATAGTACCATTGAGGCTGCCAAAGCCGCCGGCTTGCGGGTAGATTTGGCTGCACCTGCCTCGGAAACGCTTTCTATGACGATAGCATTGGAAAAATATATTACAGAAATCAACAAAAGCAAATAGCCGTTAAACAGGGCCACCTGCCAAAAGTTCTCGGGCGACTTCTTCGAATTTTTCAAAATTTTTCTTGAAAGCGGCGGCTACCTGGATGGCTTTAGTATCATAGGCCGTTCCATCTTTCCATGTATTTCGGGGCTGTAATAGGTCTGAAGGAACGCCGGGGCATTCATTAGGAATGGCAATTCTAAAAATGGGATGCCGTGTATAGGAAACCTCTTGCAAGCTATTCTCCAAAGCTGCATGAATCATGGTGCGAGTATAAGCCAGTTTCATTCGCTGACCTATTCCATAAGGGCCTCCTGTCCAGCCTGTGTTTATGAGCCATACCTGTACGCCGGTGTCGCGCATTTTTTGGCGCAACATATCAGCATAGTGAAAGGGGTGGAGCGGCATAAAGGGGGCGCCAAAACAGGCTGAAAAAATAGGAGCAGGTTCCTTAACTCCTGCCTCTGTGCCGGCTACTTTGGCAGTATAACCCGAAATAAAATGGTAGGCAGCCTGTTCCGGGGTAAGTTTAGCAATGGGAGGTAATACCCCAAAAGCATCTGCTGTTAGAAAAAAGATATGGGTGGGCTTTTTCCCGATGGAAGGAACCTGGATATTATGAATATGATTAATAGGGTAGCTAACGCGGGTGTTTTCTGTGAGGGAGGTATCTGCAAAATCTACTTCCCCGTTGTCTTTTAGCGCCACGTTCTCTAAGAGCGCCCCGCTATGAATAGCGCGGTAAATATCGGGCTCGGTTTCTTCTGAAAGGTTTATTACTTTAGCATAACATCCGCCCTCAAAATTGAAAACAGTATTTTCATTCGTCCACCCATGTTCATCATCGCCAATGAGCTTTCGTTGCGGGTCTGCAGAGAGAGTTGTTTTGCCAGTGCCAGACAAGCCGAAGAAGATGGCAGTTTCTCCATTTTCGCCTACATTAGCGCTACAGTGCATGGACAGGGTATTTTTATAGAGTGGCAATAAGAAATTTAAAGCAGAAAAGATGCCTTTTTTTATTTCGCCAGTATAGCCTGTACCTCCTATTAAAATAGTTTTCCTGGAAAAGTTAAGAATAGCAAAATTGTGCTGGCGCGTTCCATCAATTTCAGCATTAGCCTTGAAGCCGGGTGCATTGATAACTACCCATTCAGGTGTAAGATGAGCCAATTCTTCCTCAGAAGGCCTTAAAAACATATTATACACAAATAAATTGCTCCAGGGAAACTCATTAATAACGCGTATATTCATGCGATAGCGCGTATCTGCACATGCGTAACAGTCTCTTACATACAATTCTTTTCCAGAAAGATACTCCGCCATTTTATCATAGAGACGGTCAAAGGAGGCTGAGTCAAAAGGAATATTAATATCGCCCCACCAAATAGCGTCTTTAGTACTATCATCTTTCACAATAAACCTATCTTTGGGAGAACGTCCTGTAAACTCGCCCGTATTCACTGCTAAAGCACCATTGGAGGCTTGTTTTCCCATGTTTTTTTGCAGGGTAATGCGATGCAGTGTTTCCGGTGGCAACTGGTAATTAAGCAAGGCGTTTTTTATACCATATCCTTCCAGAGAGATTGTTCTCGCAGATGCTGTGTGATGAGCCATAGACAGGTGATTTTTTACAGGATGATGTTACAAAGATATAGATTTTAACAGAATATTCCTGTATAAAGGATACGTGAAAATAATTGGGAGGAGATGAAATTCTAACCCAATTTATTTAGATGACAACACCTCTTTTATCTTATGTTCTAACTCCTCGGCTAATTCAGGATTATCTTCCAGGAGTATTTTCACGGCATCTCTTCCCTGTCCCAGTTTCGTGTCGCCATAACTAAACCACGAACCACTTTTTTTAATGATTTCATACTCAGCCCCTAAATCTATAATTTCTCCTATTTTAGAAATCCCTTCTCCATAAACAATATCAAATTCTGCCGTTTTAAACGGAGGAGCTACCTTGTTTTTTACCACCTTAACACGGGTTCTATTGCCAGTGGCTTCTCCATCAGTTCCTTTTATCTGGGTAGTGCGCCGAATATCTAATCGCACGGAAGCATAAAATTTAAGCGCATTTCCCCCGGTAGTAGTTTCAGGGTTTCCAAACATAACGCCTATTTTTTCACGCAGTTGGTTAATAAATATCACGGTGCATTTTGTTTTGCTAATGGTGGCGGTGAGCTTCCGCAATGCCTGAGACATAAGGCGAGCCTGCAAGCCCATTTTAGAATCTCCCATTTCACCTTCAATTTCGCTTTTAGGCGTAAGCGCAGCGACGGAATCTATAATAATAATATCAATAGCCCCCGAGCGAATTAAATTATCCGTAATTTCTAGCGCCTGCTCTCCATAATCGGGTTGAGAAACAATAAGATTATCTATATCTACTCCCAATTTCTGCGCATAGAAACGATCAAACGCATGTTCAGCGTCAATAAAAGCAGCTATACCACCCGCTTTCTGGGCTTCTGCGATAGCATGCAAACTCAGCGTAGTTTTCCCGGAAGATTCAGGGCCAAAAATTTCCACAACCCTTCCCCTGGGATATCCACCCACTCCCAGGGCTATATCCAGGCTAACAGAGCCAGAAGAAATAGTTTCAATATTTTCAGCAGCGCTATCACCCATCATCATCACGGCGCCTTTGCCATAGGTTTTATCTAATTTATCCAGTGTAAGTTTTAGCGCCTTAAGTTTAGCGTCTTTTTCAGTGCTCATGGTTGTATTATATTTGAAGGCGCTAAAATACAACTTCTTTCCAAGCCCGCAATTACATTGTATTTGCTTTTTATACCTCAATTGGTAACCTTTCTTTTCCATCAACATAAATCCATCATTAGTGCCAAAACCCGCTTAAAAGTGGTATCTTTGTAAAAATATTTTTCAACCCGTAAACGTTGGTATAGCATGCAACTGTACAACAAGCTGAGCGCTCAAGAGCGGGCGGCACTTATAGAAAAAGCCCAAAAAAGGCGTATTACGCTTTCCTTTTACAAATACGCCCGCATAGGCAACCCGCAGCTTTTTAGAAATCACCTCTTCATTGCCTGGGATGAACTAGATGTTTTAGGTAGAATTTATGTTGCCTCCGAAGGCATAAACGCCCAGCTATCTGTTCCCGCCGAAAATTTTAATGCTTTAAAAGCCCACTTAGATAGTATTTCTTTCTTAGAAAATGCCCGTTTGAATGTGGCTATAGAACAAGATAATTTTTCGTTTTTAAAGTTAAAGATAAAAGTACGCGCTAAAATTTTAGCAGATGGGTTGAATGATGACTCATTTGATGTTACCAATGCCGGGACACATGTAAATGCCGCCTCCTTTAATAGTCTTATTGAACAACCCAACGCTGTTTTAGTAGATATGCGCAACCATTATGAAAGTGAAATAGGACATTTTAAAAACGCCCTTACACCCGATGTAGATACTTTTCGGGAATCGTTGCCGCTTATTGAGGAGCAATTGAAAAAAGACTATCCGCAAGATGCACCCCTGGTAATGTATTGCACAGGAGGCATTCGCTGCGAAAAAGCAAGCGCCTATTTTAAACACAAAGGATTTAAAAACGTATATCAATTAGAAGGAGGTATTATTAACTATGTGCGCCAGGTAACAGAAGAAGGGTTAGAAAATAAATTTATCGGGAAGAATTTTGTCTTTGATGAGCGGCGCGCAGAGCGTATTTCAGATGATATTATCGCCCGTTGCCACCAATGCGGAACGCCTTGCGATACACATGCAAACTGCGCTAACGAAGCCTGCAATTTACTGTTTATTCAATGCCCGTCATGCGCCGAAAAAATGAACCACTGTTGCTCTGTTGGATGTATGGAGATTGCAGCGTTGCCCTACCAGGACCAGAAAGCACTCCGAAAAGGAGCGTATAAGAGCAATCTCATCTATAAAAAAGGGCGCTCGCAAGTATTGTTATATAAAAAAACACCCTAAAAGAACCCCATGAGTTGTAATACCTGCACTTCTGCAAAAAATGGATTGCCAAAGGGTTGCCGAAACAATGGCGCTTGCGGTAATGATAGTTGCAACAAACTCACGGTTTTCGACTGGTTGTCTAATATGGCTTTGCCAAATGGGCAGGAAGTATTTGATTGTGTAGAGGTACGATTTAAAAATAGTCGCAAAGAATTTTTAAAAAATTCTCGTAATTTACCATTACAAATAGGAGATGTAGTAGCCACAGAGGCAGCTGCCGGGCATGATGTGGGAACGGTTACGTTAACCGGAGAACTGGTGAAGGTGCAGATGAGAAAGAAAAAGATAGACTGGAAACACGTTAGTTTACCCAAAATATACCGTAAAGCATCTAAAAAGGATATTGATACCTGGGTGGAGGCGCGAAACCGTGAAGCCAAGTTGCAAAAACACGCCCGCGAACTGGCGATAGCTCTGAAGCTGGAGATGAAACTATCTGACGTGGAATTCCAAGGCGATGGCACAAAAGCTACTTTTTACTATACCGCCGAAGACCGGGTAGATTTCCGCCAGCTTATTAAAGATATGGCGAAAGCCTTCCACGTAAAAATTGAAATGCGCCAGATAGGCTATCGCCAGGAAGCCTCTCGTTTAGGAGGTATTGGCTCTTGTGGGAGAGAGCTATGCTGCGCTACGTGGCTAACCGATTTCAGAACGGTGAATACCTCGGCAGCGCGCTACCAGCAACTCGCCATAAACCCCCAGAAATTGGCGGGGCAGTGCGGTAAACTTAAATGCTGCTTAAACTACGAGTTAGACCTTTATTTAGAAGCTCTCCAGAAATTCCCGTCCACCGAAGTTCTCTTAGATACCGAAAAAGGAACGGCTACCTGCCAGAAAACCGATATTTTTAGCGACTGGATGTGGTATGCTTATACCGATAATCCGGCGCAGTGGCACCGGCTAAACCTGAAAGATGTGCACCAGATTGTGAAACGTAACCAGGAGGGAAAAAAAGTGCCAAGCCTGGAAGAATTTGCATGGGAAGCTCCCGGCGAAGATAAAGAAATGGGTGTTAGTCTTAGCCAGGATAGTTTAACACGGTTCGATAAGCCCGATAAAAAACCATCTAAACGGAGGAAAAATAGAAAGATGCGTAAAAAACCCACAACATAAATGTTTCGCCAAACCTGCTTTTTTTGTTTTCTTTTCCTGGTACTTTCATGCGATAAGAACATGATTTTTTCAGCAAACAAAGCTATAGGCAATTCCTGGAAGAAAAATGAAAAAATAGAATTCCGTTTCTTAGCGCCCGACACGGTGGAACGCTATAATATCTTTATTACCCTCCGAAACAACGAACATTATCCCTTTCGCAATCTCTTTTTAATAACTACCTTGCAATTCCCCAATGGAGAAACTGTAAAAGATACCTTGGAATATGCTATGGCGAAGCCTACCGGCGAGTGGCTGGGAAAAGGAATTACTTCCTTAAAGGAAAACAAACTCTGGTATAGAGAAAACCTATTATTTCCCATGGCAGGCGAATATCTCTTTTCGATAGAACATGCCATGCGAAAACGGGGCGAAACGCAAGGGATAGAGCAATTACCCGGGGTTACAGACATAGGGATTAAAATTGAAAAAAAGCATGAGTAAAGTAGAAGCGGTTAAAGCCTTTTTCCAAAAAGTAAAGAAAGAACTACGAGAAGATTTGTATGTGCAACGGTTTTGGAAGTTATTCACCGGGGGAGTTTTGTTGGCGATACTACTATTCTTGTTAGTTTCCTGGGGGGTATTTGGCAAATTACCCTCCTTTGATGTTTTAGAAAACCCAAAAACCAACCTGGCTACAGAAGTCATTTCTGCCGATGGCAAAACACTGGGAAAATACTACTTTAATGATAACCGAACCCCTGTTACCTATAACGACCTTCCTAAAAACCTGGTAAATGCCCTGGTAGCAACAGAAGATGAGCGTTACTATAAACACTCGGGCGTTGATGGAAAAGGCACTCTCCGCGCCCTGGTATTTGTAGGAAGAAAAGGAGGCGCCAGCACTATTACCCAGCAATTAGCCAAACTGCTCTTCACAGAACGGGCTTCTTCTAACATATTCTCCAGGGGGCTTCAAAAAATGAAAGAATGGAACATCGCCATACGCCTGGAAAAGCACTATACTAAAGAGGAAATTATTGCGATGTACTTTAATATATACGATTTTAACTATAATGCAGATGGCATTCGCTCGGCGTCACGTATTTATTTTGGAAAAGAACCTAAAGAACTCAAAACCGAAGAAGCCGCCATGCTGGTGGGCATGTTAAAAAACTCATCGCTCTATAATCCAATGCGCCGAAAAGAACTGGTAACCGCCAGGCGAAACACGGTTCTCAACCAAATGTATAAAAACAACTTTATTTCTCGTACAGAGCGAGATTCACTAAAAAAATTAGACCTGCAAATAAATTTTAACCCCGAATCGCATAACGAAGGCATTGCCACCTATTTCAGAACCTATCTCCAGGATTTTTTAAAAGACTGGATTGAGAAAAACCCTAAACCAGATGGCTCTAAGTATAATCTTTTTTTAGATGGGTTAAAAGTTTATACAACCATAGATTCCCGTATGCAAAAATATGCCGAAGATGCGGTTACTGAGCACATGAAACGACTTCAGGCAGAGTTTTTTGCTCAAAATACTCCCAAAAGAAACAAAACCGCTCCTTTTGTGGGCTTGAGCCAGAAAGAAATAGAACAAAGCTATGAGCGGGCCATGAAACAATCAGAACGCTGGAGAAAGATGCGGGAAGCCGGATTCTCTGAAGCAGAAATCCGAACCTCTTTTAAAGAACCTTCGGAAATGACCGTTTTCCATTGGTCGGGAGAAAAAGATACGGTTATGACCCCGATGGATTCTATTAAATACTACAAACATTTTTTGCGCGCCTCACTCATGTCCATGGAACCGCAAACAGGCTTTGTAAAAACCTGGGTAGGAGGCATTAACCACAAACATTTCCAGTATGACCAGGTAAAACAAGGCGCCCGCCAGTCTGGTTCTACCTTTAAACCTTTTGTGTATGCTGCCGCTATAGATGAGTTGCATCTTTCGCCCTGCGATTCTATGCCAGATGTTATGTATTGTATAGAAGCCAATAAATATGGAAACCTGCGCCCCTGGTGCCCCCAGAACTCCGATGGAAAGTATAGCGGGCGAATGCGTACTCTAAAAGATGCCCTTGCCAACTCCATCAACAGCATTACCGCCCAGCTTATAGACAAGGTGAGCCCTCAACCAGTTGTAAACCTCTCTAAACGAATGGGAATTACTTCCGACATTCCCGCAGCGCCTTCTATTGCCCTTGGCACTGCCGATATTTCGGTATATGAAATGGTAGCTGCATACAGCGTTTTTGCCAATGAGGGAGTATATGTAAAACCCATTGTGGTAACTCGTATAGAAGATAAAAATGGTGCGGTGCTATATGAATATATTCCTGAAACTAAGGATGTTTTGAGCCGGGAGGTGGCTTATACCATGCTGAACCTCATGCAGGGCGTTACCCAGTTTGGCTCGGGAGCGCGGCTACGGCATAGCGGGAATAAAAACGCCCCCGTTTATAAAGAAATTATTACCGGCTACCCCTACCAGTTTACAAATCCTATAGCCGGAAAAACAGGAACTACCCAGAACCAAAGCGATGGATGGTTTATAGGAATGGTGCCTAACCTGGTTACCGGCGTATGGGTGGGCGGCGAAGACCGCGCTATTCATTTTCGCTCACTGGCGTATGGCCAGGGTGCCAGCACTGCCCTGCCCGTCTGGGGATTGTATATGAAACGGTGTTATAAAAATCCTGCCCTGGAGGTCTCACAGGAAGATTTTAAAAAGCCAGAGCATATTACTATCTCCATGGATTGCAGCCGCTCTGCCGGCGATGAGGAAGAGCCGTTTGATGAGTTAGATTTTTAAGCCCTCCCTATTTAATTTTTGCAGTTTTAAGTCTCATAGACACTACTATGCCAGTGAGCAATGAAATCCCGATAACCAATAAAGAAAACCACTCTGGTATATGAATCTCGTGCGCCAGGATGAGTTTAATGCCCACGAAAGATAAAATAACCACCAGGCTGTATTTTAAGTAGCTAAACCGGTGCAACATGTTTGCCAGGAAGAAATACATAGAACGCAACCCCAGAATAGCCATAATGTTGGAGCTAAATACGATAAAGGAATCTGAGGTTATGGCTAAAATAGCAGGAATGCTGTCTAAGGCAAATACAATATCTGTAAACTCAATTACCACCAGCGCTATGAAAAGAGGGGTAGCTGCCAGGATATGCCTTCGCTTTACAAAAAAACGGTCTCCTTCTATATAGGTAGTGATGGGAAGAACCCGCCGTATTTTTTTATAAATAAATGATTTTTTGGGGTTAAACTCCTCTTCGTGTTTGTGAAGTAATAGTTTTATGGCGGTGTATAACAAAAACGCTCCGAAAATATACGTAGCCCAGGCGATTTTTTGGATTAAAAACACCCCGAACAAAATCATAGAAGCCCTGAAAATAATAGCGCCTATAATACCCCAGAACAGTACCCGGTGCTGCGACTTGCGGGGAATGCCAAGGGAATTAAAAATAACCGCAATAACAAAAATATTATCCACGCTCAGGGATAGCTCCACCAGGTAGCCGGTAATATATTTCAGTACGGCTTGGGAGGCGGTTAAGTTTTCCCGTGAGTGAACATATCCCTTCTCATATATATAATATATGGCTATTGAAAAAAGAAATGCACAACTCACCCAGACAGCCGTCCAGAAAAAAGCTTCTTTGTTGGTGATAACATGCGCCGTTTTATGAAAAACGCCCAGGTCAATCATCAACCATATTCCAACAAGACTTATAAAAATAATCCAAACCATCCTTCAATAATACTAAAAATAGTTAATTCACCTGCATTCTACTGAAAATACAATATTTCATAATCAAATAGTCAACGTCAGGTTATCATGTGCCAACCGCACGTTGAACGGTAATTGTTTTTCCACCTCGGCATGAAATCCCAATAAATGGCTTATATGAGTAAGATAGGCTTGTTTAGGCTGTATCTTTTCAATAAACCGAAGCGCTTCTTCTAAATTGAAATGGGCAGGATGAGGCTCTATGCGGAGAGCATTTATAACAAGTATCTTGAGATTAGCGAGTTTTTCCATCTCTTTCTCCCCCATGGTTTTAACATCTGTAAAATATGCAAAATCATCAAGCCGAAAGCCAAAAACCTGTAGCTGGTTATGAGAAGCGCTAATAGGAATAACAGTTTTATTCCCTAACTGAACAGGCACCCCGTTTTCAAGCGGATATTCAGCTACTGCAGGAACGCCGGGATAGCGGTCGGTATCAGTAAATATATAATAAAATTGCTGCCTGAGCAGTTGCAATACGCGCGGATGGGCATAGATGGGGATAGCTCCCTGCTGGAAAAAGAAAGGGCGAATATCGTCTAACCCCATTGTATGGTCGGCATGTTCGTGCGTAAAGAGAATACCGTCTATGCGCTTTACCCGATGGGTGAGCATTTGCTGGCGAAAATCGGGCCCGCAATCTATTATATATGTATAGTTTTCCCACTGCACAAGCGCCGATACGCGCAATCGTTTATCCCTGGGGTCAACGCTCATACAAACCGGGTGCGAACTCCCTATTACCGGTATGCCCTGCGAGGTGCCCGTTCCTAAAAACGTAACTCTCACAACCGTTAAAAATTTCCTTCAAATGTATAACTTATTTTCAGGTATCGCCCTAATATTCGTACCTTTGTTACCAATAAACACCTGTACGAAAATGCCCATTGTTTTAAAAGGAGACAAAGCGCTTGAGAATGTCCCTTCTTTAAAAGCGAAAGCGCTTCGCATTAACCTAAATGAAAATATATACGGAACGTTTGCAGAAATAGGTGCCGGGCAGGAGACAGTGCGTCACTTTTTCAGAGCGGGCGGCGCTTCTGGCACTATTGCCAAGGCTATTAGCGCCTATGATAAAGATTTTAGCGATGCTATTTATGGCGCCGAAGAAGATGGAAGATATGTAACGGAACAACGGCTAAAAAAGATGCTCACCCACGAAATAACGTTGATGGAGGAGCGTATTTCGCGCAAAAAACACCCTGGTAAAATCTTTTTTGCCTATGCCAATACCGTAGCCACTATTGATTTTTCGAAAAAATATAAAGGACATGGATGGCTCGGGATTCGGTTTCAGGTAGATCCTAAAGAAGATTATAATGATATTATCCTCCACATTCGCTTCCATCAAACAGAGACACAACTGCAACAGGAAACGCTCGGTGTGCTGGGGTTAAACCTTATCTATGGGGCGTTCTATAAGCACGATAAGCCCAAGAAACTGCTCAAATACTTGTATGACCATATTGACAGGGATACTATTGAGATAGACACGATAAACTTTTCGGGGCCTCGTTTTAGCCAAATAGATAACCGGCTTATGAGTTTGCAACTCATTAAAAATGGGATGACGCAGGCGGTGATGTTTGGGCCGGATGGGAATAATATTTTGCCTGCCGGGCTGCTTTATAAAAAAAATATCCTGGCTCTTCGCGGTAGTTATAGACCGGTAACGAAGGTGAATATGGATATGTTTCACAAATCGTACCAGCTATTTATCAACGAAGCGCGGGTATCTGCCGCCAACACTGAGGTAATTTTTGAGATAACGCTTTCTAACCTGCGGGCGGAGGGTGAAATTGACGAGGAGGATTTTATGGATAGGGCGCGTTTGCTCTGTTCCTTGGGGCAAACGGTTATGATTTCTAATTTCCAGGAGTATTACAAGTTGGTAGAGTATTTTTCGCACTATACCAAGTGTCGTATGGCGCTCACAATGGGGGTGAATAATTTAGTAGATATTTTTGATGAGCATTATTACCGGGATCTCAGTGGTGGTATATTGGAAGCCTTTGGTAAGTTATTCTTTAAAGACCTAAAAGTGTATCTCTACCCCATGAAAGACCCTGAAACAGGGCAAATCTTGAACAGTAATAACCTCAGGGTTCACCCCAGGGTAAAGGAACTTTATAAATTTTTTAAATTTAATGGTAAATTAACAGATATAGAAGACTATGACCCTGCTATATTAGGTGTTTTCTCCAGGCAGGTGCTTAAAATGATAGCCGAAGGAGATGAAGGTTGGGAAAAGATGTTGCCGGAAGGAGTTGCAGAAATTATAAAAAATAAAGAATTATTTGGGTATAAAATACCTAAGCTGGTAAACAATCCATAAAGAACGGGGTTTTAAAAAGGCACATTAATTCTTTAAAAAATATCATTATTTTAGGACCATCAAAAATCAAACAATAGATATATGCAAATACATCGGTGCGGCTGGTGCGTAGGCGATGCCCTTTATGAGAGCTATCACGATTGTGAATGGGGCGTTCCGGTTTATGACGACCAGGTGCTTTTTGAATTTTTAATCCTGGAAACATTTCAGGCTGGCCTGAGTTGGATTACCATTTTACGGAAACGCGAACATTTTCGGCTGGCGTTTGATAATTTCGACTATAAGAAAGTGGCAGCCTATACCGAAAAGAAAATGGAAGAGTTGATGCAAAACCCGGGCATTATCCGAAACCAGTTAAAAATAAAAGCGGCAGTAACCAATGCACGGGCTTTCCTGGCTGTACAGGATGAATTTGGTAGTTTTAGCAAGTATATGTGGGGGTTTGTAAATGGAACGCCCATTAAAAACCAGTTGAAATATTATAAGGAGGCACCGGCAAACACGCCGCTTTCAGACACTATTAGCAAGGATTTAAAAAAGCGGGGATTTAAATTTGTAGGCACTACCGTAATATACGCTCACATGCAGGCTACCGGTATGGTAAATGACCACGAGGTGTCTTGTTTTCGCTATCACGAGGTGAGCAAAAACCAATGATGAGAGTTTTCTAATCTTCGGCTGTATTTTTTACCTTCGCCCACGTATCCCGCAAACCTACCGTCTTATTAAACACCAGCTTTTCGGGCGTTGAATCTCTATCTACACAGAAATAACCCAGTCGCTGGAATTGAAAGCGCTCGCCGGCCTGTGCGCCCGCGAGGCTCGGCTCGGTGTAGGCGCTAATCACCTGGAGAGAATGGGGGTTTATAAATTCCAAAAAATCTTTATCTTTATGCGAGTCGGGCGCTTCATCAGTAAACAAACGGTCATACAGCCTCACATCGGCAGTAAAAGCATGTCGCACAGAAACCCAGTGAAGCGTTCCCTTTACTTTGCGCAGGCTCGCCTCGCTACCGCTTCCACTACGGCTATCCTCATCATAAACACAGTGAATTTCAATAATGTTGCCGCTTTCATCTTTCAAGCAACCCTCTGCCCGAATGATGTAGGCGTTTTTCAAACGCACTTCACCGTCTAATTTCAGTCGAAAAAAGTTTTTATCGGCGATTTCCCTGAAATCATCCCGTTCAATATACAACTCCCGTGAAAAAGGGACTTTTCGATAGGTTAACACCTCCGCTTCAGGATTGTTTTCGGCGTCTAACCATTCCGTTTTTCCTTCGGGATAGTTAGTAATTACCACCTTCACAGCATCTAATACAGCCATCACGCGAGGAGCGGTTTTATTGAGGTCTTCCCGCACACAAAATTCCAGCAGCGATACATCTATAAGGTTTTCCCGTTTGGCAATGCCAATAGTATCTGCAAAATTGCGAATGGAAGCAGGTGTATAACCGCGACGACGCAACCCAGAAATAGTAGGCATACGCGGGTCGTCCCACCCGGCTACATGTTTTTCCTGCACCAACTGCAATAGTTTTCGCTTACTCACTACCGTATGGCTAAGGTTTCGGCGGGCAAACTCCCGTTGTTTGGGGCGCACTTTTGCCAAATCATAAATCTGGTCTAAAAACCAGTCATACAACTCGCGGTGCATGGCAAACTCCAGCGTACAAAAAGAATGCGATACCTGTTCAATATAGTCGCTTTGCCCGTGCGCCCAGTCATACATAGGATAGATACACCAACCTGTCCCGGTGCGGTGATGCGGTTTGTGCATAATGCGATACAAAACAGGGTCGCGCATGAGCATATTGGGCGAAGCCATGTCTATCTTAGCTCGTAAAACGTGCGTCCCGACTTCAAATTCCCCGTTTTTCATACGGGTAAACAATTCCAGGTTTTCGGCTACAGACCGCCCCCGAAAAGGGCTGTTTTCCCCGGGCTGGGTAGGCGTTCCTTTCTGGCGGGCTATGGCTTCTGATGGCTGACTGTCCACATAAGCCTTTCCTTCTTTAATAAGTTGTACCGCCCAGTCATATAGTTGCTGAAAATAATCAGATGCATAGCATTCTTCCGCCCACTGAAATCCCAGCCAGGCGACATCTTTCTTAATAGCATCTACAAATTCCTGTTCTTCTTTTTCGGGGTTCGTATCATCAAACCGTAAATTTACAGGAGCCTTGTATTCTATTCCAAGCCCAAAATTGAGGCAAATGGCGCTGGCGTGCCCGATATGGAGGTAGCCATTGGGCTCGGGTGGAAATCGAAATCGTAGTTTTTCGGAAGAAAATCCGTTTTCGAGGTCTTCTTCTATAATTTGTTTTAAAAAATGATGAGATATTTCGGGCATAACGGGTGTTGTTAAGACAAGCAAAAGTAAGCAAAAACTGTGTAATTGAGGGATGATTTGTATTTTTGAATTTTTACAAGATTATGGGACGCATTACACTTACAAAAATTATTTTATACGCCTATCATGGTTGTTTGGAAGAAGAACGAAAGATAGGAAGTGAGTACCGGGTTGATGTAACTGTAAAAACTAATTTACAAAAAGCCGCTGCGAGCGATGCCCTGCAAGACACGGTAGATTATGTGCATCTGAACCGTATTGTAAAGGAAGAAATGGCCATTCCGTCTAATTTACTGGAGCATGTTGCCAGCCGTATTTTACACCGCATTTTAGAAGAAATTGCCATTGTGAGCAAAGCGTATGTGTCTGTCTCAAAAATAAACCCCCCTGTAGAGGGCAACGTAGAAAAGGTTACGGTTAGCCTGCAATTGAAAAAGAGGGAGATGAACAGAGGGTGAAAAAAGAATAAAATATTCTGGAATAAATTCGTATTTTTGTCGTCCTTTTTAAAGGTATGGCATCGTGGCCGAGTGGTTAGGCAGAGGTCTGCAAAACCTTTTACAGCGGTTCAAATCCGCTCGATGCCTCTGAATGTTGGTGTTTAAACAGACCTCGCTGGTTTATAAGAGCCTGCGGGGTTTGTTTTTGGTTGTTTTTCCGTATCTCTTGTATTTTTTCCCTGATTTTTTGCTTTTCTTCAGGAAAAAAACCCTGAACCATGAGCGCTACCCCAAAAATAATAAGTACAATACTGATAATGCGTTTTATCCTGAAAATGCGAAAAGGTGTAAGTTTATTTTTTAGCTGTTTTGCCAGCACAATCTTTATACAATCTACCGCCACATACGTTACCAGCACCGAAGCTATAAAAGTAGCAATACGCTGCGGTTGCATATCTAGCTTGGGCCCGAAAATAATAATAATACCCATCCAAAAGCCCAGAACGCCTATGTTTATGAAGTTGAGTAAAAACCCTTTCAAATAAAGGTAGAGGTAGTTTTTCTTAGGAAGAGGTTCATCTACCTCTTCATCTAATTTTTTCCGGTAGTCTTTTTTACCTTTTATATACGCAATAATTCCATAAGTAGCTAAGAGCGTTCCGCTAAAGACAAAGAGTTGTGGGTCGTCTTTTAGTTTTTGAAGAAGTTTGTTGGTAGTTAAATACGCAATGAGTATAAAGATAATATCGCCGGTAACCACTCCCATATCAAACGAAATAGCCGCCCTGAAACCTTTAAGAGCGCTGGTTTCCAGCAATACAAAAAATACAGGCCCAATGGTGAATGCCAGCAAAATGCCCCAGGGTATAGCAGCAAGTATATCAGGTATCATCATACTATTTTTCAAAAATAGGCAGAATTTACCAAAATCTGGCTGTGGAACTATTTATTTTAATTGTTTTTCTGGTAGAAGTTTATTGCTCTATAATTCTGCCACCCAGGAAAGTCTGTTTATCAAGAACCTTCGGATTTCCGTAAACCCTAATAGTCCCTCCCGCTCTCACGGTAGCTTTTACATATTCAGAAGCATTTATATACGCTCTTCCGCCGGCATTTACATCAATAGTAGTTTGTTCGGTTTGTAAACCATCCCCTTCATAATGCCCGCCGGTATTTACTTGTACATCCTGGTTTTTCGCTACACCGGTAGTTTCTATTTCCCCGCCCGTTACACTTTTTACATTGAGTCTTTGCACAGCCACCGATACCTTCATCTTTCCACCCTCCTGAGCCCGTAGCTCTAAATTCACCTGTTCTATGGGTTCAGCCGTCCAGATATACGCATTTTCATTCACATCTACCGCCTCCAACACACCGGTATAGTAAATTTGTACAGAAATTTTCGCCCCGTCAAAAATCCTGTTCGCCTCCATGCGAACCTTTAACTTCCCCGAGTTGTTTACCGTAACCACATCAGCAGGATTTTCACCAGAGATACTAATTTTATCTTCAGTAGATTTTATGAGTTGAGCCGAAATGCCATCGAATATTTTTACCTCAGAAAAATCGCCAACAGAACGGGTTACCCCTTCCTGGGAAGAAACTATCTGGCAAACATGTAACGCCAAGATTAAAAGTATGGGTTTCATAACTATATCCTTTATTGTTATAACGTAGTTTTTCGGGTGAAACGTATTTATATATGCTAAAAACCCCGGAACTTCCTTCTTTCATAAACACAGGAAACATATTATCCCGACAGGAATGGTACTTTTCTAACTGCCTTATACAAAGCCAGTTTTAAAAACTAATCCCATCCCTTATTACTAAGCGCCTTTAGCTGCTCTAACTGGGTGTTTAAATTAGTAGTTTCAATAGGCGGTTGCTGCCATTTCTCCAACAATTTATTTATCTCAAGAGCATATTCATGCAACTGTTTCAACTGCTGGTAGGCGGTTCCCAATTTTATATCCAGCGTTTTTTGTTCGGCGCTCCACTGGCCATACCTATAAGAAAGGTCGCTATACGTCTTGTCTAACATCCCTTTTTTGGTATCTAACACCGACACTTCATTATCTAACACCGCCTTTTTAGCGTTTAAATCAGCCAGCCAACCGTCTAACCGGTTCTTGTTAGCCACCAATTGCTGGTAAGTAGCCGGGTCCCTGTTTTCAGGAGCCAGTGCATTATTTGCCGCCACAGCTGCGTTGTGAGGCTCTAAATCCCGGTTATAGCGGGCCAATTCCTCCTGGTAGGGTTCTAAACGGGAATTATAGGCATTTAAGTCCTGGTTGTAGCCGTCAAGCTCATCCTTATACTTTTTAGTATCCTTAGTATATGAATCTATTGTAGGCTGTAGATTTTTTTGTTCGCTCATTACCTTTTTGGTATCATTTGTAACGGCGGCGACGGCTAATTCTGCCACCGCCCGTGCACTTCTCGCAGCAGAAGCGTCCACCAGGTTTGCGGGAGGAACGAGTACAAAAGTCCCCTGGGAGGTATTGATGGTTTGGGAAAAAACGTGCTGTGCGCTAAATAATAGAAGCGTCACAAACGCCTGTTTCAGGCATATACGCCTCAACAGGTTTCGAGAAACATGGTAGGTTTTCATAAGAAATGAGTGGATTTATGAAGTTAAAGGTAGGGAATTTTTGAATGCGGCAATGTAATTTGACTGAAATTTTATACAACACCGCCCACCCATAAAAAATTAAAAAGAAAGTTATGATACTTCCATTATCTGCCACCCATAGCAAATGGTATATAAAAAATAAATATACAGTATTGAAAAAAGCAAATACTCATTAGATAAAAAGCCAAAACAGGTAACGAAATAAGACGAAAAAACATTTGTTAACACGCCTCAGCGATTTATCAACAGGCGAAATGTTAATTTTTGGTGAACATTCCACAAGTTCAAACAAAACGAGGTAGAAATAGTTTTCATACCTTCGCCCCTCTATGGAACAGTTGAAACCACTTCTTGGCATTAAGGTAGAAAAAGAGAATCTCATCCAGTTAGAAAAAGGAAAAATACCTCCCCAGGCGCCAGATTTGGAAGAAGCAGTGTTGGGAGCCATGATGATTGATAAAAAAGGAGTGGATGAGGTGATTGATTTGCTACACCCCGACGCCTTTTACAAAGATGCTCATAAATATATTTATGAGGCTATCTTAAAACTTTTTGAAAGTTCAGAACCCATAGATTTATTGACTGTCTCGGCTAAACTTAGAAAGGAAGAGAAATTAGAGCTGGTAGGCGGCGATTTTTACCTCATTCAACTTACCAAACGAGTATCTTCATCTGCCCATATAGAATTTCATGCCCGCATTATTCTCCAAAAATATATTCAGCGACAGCTTATCCGAATTTCTAATGAAGTGATTGAACAGGCCTATGATGAGGCTACCGATGTCTTTGACCTCTTAGATAATGCCGAAGCAAAACTCTATGAAGTAACCCAGGGCAACATACGAAAATCATCTGAAACAGCGCAAAATCTCGTTATACAGGCGCGCAAACGAATAGAGGAGATTTCCAATAAAAAAGGATTGAGCGGAATACCCTCCGGCTTTGAAAAATTAGACAGGCTCACCTCTGGGTGGCAGCCCAGCGACTTGGTGGTTATTGCCGCCCGCCCCGGTATGGGAAAAACTGCTTTTGTACTTTCCATGGCAAGGAATGTAGCTGTAGAAAGTAATATACCCGTGGCTATTTTTTCCTTAGAAATGTCTTCCCTTCAACTCATTACCCGCTTAATTTCTTCTGAAACCGCCATTTCTTCCGAGAAACTGCGCACCGGGCGATTAGAAAAATATGAGTGGGAACAGCTCAATATAAAAGTAAAAGACCTTGAAAAAGCCCCGCTTTACATAGATGACACCCCATCGCTCTCTATTTTCGATTTACGCGCCAAGGCGCGCCGGTTAGCTTCACAACATGGCATTAAACTGGTGGTTATTGATTATTTGCAACTGATGACTACCGGCGCCAGCCAGAAAGGAGGAAACCGGGAGCAAGAAATTTCTACCATTTCCCGAAACCTGAAGGCCCTTGCCAAAGAATTAGACCTGCCGGTTATCGCCATTTCCCAGCTTTCAAGAGCCGTGGAAACCCGCGGAGGCAGCAAACGACCCTTGCTTTCCGACCTTCGCGAGTCGGGCGCCATTGAGCAAGATGCAGATATTGTATCGTTTATTTACCGCCCCGAATATTATAAAATTGATGAGTGGGACGATGAGGAGCGTACCCCCACACAGGGGCAGGCTGAGTTTATGGTGGCGAAACACCGAAACGGCGGATTAGACAGCATACGACTTAAATTTATAGGGCATTTGGGTAAATTTGAAAATCTGGACGATTTTGGCACGGTTGAATTTCACTCTAAAATGAATGGACCAGGAAACGATGCCTTTGCCAAACGGGCGCTCTCCCAACCTCGTGAGGCTTTTGAAACAGATAAAGACTCACCATTTACAAATACCCCCGATGATGACGAGGTGCCTTTTTAAACAAAAACGAGTATTCTTACTGTTTGTATTCATTCTAAGCGTGGGGAAAATATGGGCAGACATTCTCATCCCCATGGATGCCGAAGGTCAGAAAAACCACCTCAAAGCCTACGGAATAGCGTACTTTGCCATTGCCCAAAAATTTAAAATACAATGGCTCCTCAACTACCGCGGCGGCTCTTTCCTCTTGCCCGATGCAGATGTGTTGCGTAAAGAATGCCAGATAAGAGGCGTTTCGTTTGAGGTACTCTCTCAAACCGCCGCCCAAGAGCTGTTAGCTTCCATAGGCAGCCCCGCTGTAAACCAGGAAGCGGTGCTGTTAGAAAAAGCCCCTAAAATAGCCGTCTATTCTCCCGAAGGAAAACAACCCTGGGACGATGCCGTAACCCTGGTGCTCACCTATGCCGAAATTCCCTATAAAATTATGTATGATGAAGCGGTACTAAACGATAAACTTTTACAATATGACTGGTTGCACTTGCACCACGAAGATTTTACAGGGCAATATGGCAAGTTCTATGGCGCCTATCGCATGGCCCCCTGGTATATTGAAGAGAAAAAAAACGCCGAAGCCCTTGCAAACCAGTTGGGTTACAGTAAAGTTTCGGAAGAAAAACGCGCCGTTGCCCTAAAAATACGCGACTACGTAATAGGAGGGGGCTTTATGTTTGCCATGTGCTCTGCCACAGATAGTTTTGACATTGCCCTGGCGGCAGAGGGAATTGATATTTGTGAACCGATGTTTGACGGTGACCCTTCGGAAGCCAACTATCAAAGCAAAATAGACTATTCTAAAACATTTGCCTTTACAAACTTTTTGCTCGAGCGCGACCCATACGCATACGAGTTTTCTTCTATTGATATGACCAATAAACGGTCAGTGCCTAAAGAAACAGATTATTTTTCACTGATGGATTTTTCTGCCAAGTGGGATGCCGTTCCTACCATGCTATGCCAAAACCATACCGCCCTGGTGAAAGGGTTTATGGGGCAAACCACAGCCTATGACCCAAAACAAATTAAAGCCTCTGTTTTGGTGCTCGGCGAAAATAAGCTGAATGGCGAGGTACGCTACCTTCATGGCATTAAAGGAAAGGGGTTTTTTACGTTTTATGGCGGCCACGACCCGGAAGACTACCAACACCGGGTTGGCGACCCTAAAACAGAATTAGAACTACACCCCACTTCGCCCGGTTACCGGCTCATCCTCAATAATGTGCTTTTCCCGGCAGCCCGTAAGAAAAACCAGAAAACATAGCCCGCAAACTGTTTTCTTATAAAAGATGAAGAAACAACCCGTCATTTCCCCGAATTTTCAATGCTTGTTCACAGCCAGCTCAGGAACTACTACTCTCTAAAAATAATTACCTTATATATAAGGTAACTATATTATAACCTAATACCTTCTCTTTTATCCCCGCTGCCTGCGCAACTCATCTCGTATTTCGGTTAGCAACTCTTCCTGGGTAGGCCCTTTGGGCGCTTCCGGCTGCACCTCGGCTTGTTTGCGGTTCTTTTCGTAGTTCCTCAACACCATAAAAACAAAAAAGCCAATGATAATGAAGTCGATGACTGTTTGCAGGAAACTCCCGTAGCGGATGCTAACGGCGGCTTGGGTAACTGCCCCGGCGGCATCCTGCACTTCTTCTTGTAAAACCCATTGCAGTTCGTTGAAATTTACCCCGCCCAGGAGCAACCCGATGGGCGGCATCAGTACGCCTTCGGTAAAGGAGGCTACTATTTTCCCGAAAGCGCCGCCGATGATAACGGCGGTGGCGAGGTTTACAATGTCTCCCTTCATGAGGAAGGCTTTAAATTCTCTAAAAAGACCCATATTTTTTTTGGTTTAAGGGATTACGTGCAGGCGAAAGTACACAAAAATTCTCTTTGCATAGCGGTTTTTAATGATGGGGACGTGCCACTTTGGGTTGGGAATAAAAGTAATTTTACCCGGTGTTTCCCGCTACTCCAAAAAAACCCGCTTCACGCGCGGGGAAATGCCTGTGATGAGTTCATACGAGATAGTGCCGGCGGCTTCGGCAAGCGTTTCGGCGGTGGGGGCTGCGCCAAAGACCAACACTTCGTCGCCCTCGCGGCAGGGAATTTCCGTAACGTCTATCATCAACATATCCATACACACATTCCCGATAATCGGCGCCCGTTTTCCGTGCAGCGTTACAAAACCTTTGCCGTTGCCATAGCGCCGCCCGATGCCGTCTGCATGCCCCAGCGGCAACGTAGCGGTTACCGTTGGTTTTTCTGCCACAAAAGCGCGGCTGTAGCCCACCGATTCTCCTTTGGCGATGTGGTGAAGCTGGGCGATGACGGTTTTTAACTCAGCTATGGGCTTCAGGTATTGACTGTATGCCGGGTCATTTCCGAAGCCATACAACCCGATGCCGCTTCGCACCATGTCAAAAGCGGCTACATCGGCATAGTTCAAAATGCCGGAGGTGTTCAGCAGGTGGTAAAGGGGTTTGTACCCGATGCCGGCCTGTAACCGGCGGGTTATTTGCCCAAACAAATCTATCTGCCGCAATATAAATGGCTTTTCGGTAAGGTCTTCCGAAGCCATGAGGTGCGAAAAAGCAGAAACCACACGCAGCGCCGGCGCATGCGCGAGCGCAGCCGAAACTGCCTCTATCTCGGTTGCTTCAAACCCCAGGCGGTTTAAGCCGGTGTTGAATTTGAGGTGAATGGGATAGTTTTTTTGCCCGGTTTCCCGGGCAGTTTTTACGAAGGCATCTAACAGGTAAGGGGCATAAATGGCAGGCTCCAGCCTATTTTCCAGCAGCAGCTGCAAGTTGGCCAGCTGCGGATGCAGTACCAAAATAGGTTTATGTATGCCGGCATGGCGCAATGCAACGCCTTCAGAAGTGTATGCCACGGCAAAGTAGTCTATGCCAAGACGTTCTAAATGAAGAGCTATTTCTACCGCCCCGTTGCCATAGGCGGCGGCTTTTACCACCGCCATAAACAGGGTTCGCGGGAGGAGTTTAGATTGTAAAAAATGAAAGTTATGGGTGAGATTGCCCAAGTGAATCTCTAACGTGGTTTCTTCAACGGGCATGTTCAGAGCGGTCTTTTTCGCCGGAGAGTTCTAATGGGTCATTCACCTCCAGCTTGTTTACTTTTTCTTGCAACATGGCTTTATAATAAGCGCCACGACTCAATGGTTCATATATATCTGCTTCGCCAAGGAGAACCAGGCGATTGCTGGGCGATTTCCGGTAGCTATACTGCGCCAGGTTGCCGGTACGGGTGCAAATGGCGTGCACCTTGGTTACATATTCTGCCGTTGCCATAAGCGCGGGCATAGGGCCAAAAGGGTTTCCTTTAAAATCCATATCCAGCCCTGCTATAATAACCCGTATGCCACTATTCGCCAGGTCGTTGCAGACACTTACAATCTCATCGTCAAAAAACTGCGCCTCATCAATGCCCACCACCTCGCACCCATCTGCCAAAAGCCGTATGTTGGCGGCTGCCGGAACGGGCGTGGAGCGAATTTGGTTGGCATCGTGCGAAACTACCATTTCCTCGTGGTAACGATTGTCTAACACGGGTTTAAATATTTCTACCTTTTGCTTGGCAAACTGGGCGCGCTTTAGCCGGCGAATCAATTCTTCGGTTTTCCCAGAAAACATAGAGCCGCAGATAACCTCTATCCACCCAAACTGTTCCTTATAATTAATAGTGTTTTCGAGAAACATGGGAATTGCTATAAAATATGGGATAAAAATACAAGAGCATGTTGTAAGTTGTATTGAGAAAGCTGTGAAACCTGTAGGCAAAGATAAGGAAGCTAACCTGAATAATGTATATAAATAGAGTGAAAATTCGGAGCCCACAGCTAAGTAATCGGGTATAAGGCGGGAAGCCTGCGCAGCGTTATCTCCAAGAACACAAGACGTATAAATAGATGCGGAATATTAATTTTAGGGTATGAGGGATGAACGGGTAAAATAACTCTCGGATTTTCTCCTATTTTTGTACTCATAGCCCTTACAACATGGCAAAACTCTATCTCATTCCCACGCCCATTGGCAACTTAGAAGATATGACGCTTCGCGCTATCCGGGTTTTAAAGGAGGTAGATTTTATCCTTGCCGAGGATACGCGTACCAGCGGCAACCTGCTAAAACACTTTGGCATTGAAACTCCGGTCTATAGCCACCACATTCACAACGAGCATAAAACAGTGGAGGGAATTGTAGCCCGGCTGAAGGAGGGCGCCACGGGCGCGCTCGTGAGCGATGCGGGTACGCCTGCTATCTCTGACCCTGGCTTTTTGTTAGTGCGGGCTTGTATTGCCAACAGCATTGCAGTGGAGTGCTTACCGGGCGCCACGGCTTTTGTTCCCGCGCTCGTGATGAGCGGATTGCCTGCCCAGCGGTTTGCGTTTGAGGGTTTTTTGCCCGATAAAAAGGGGCGACGGCAACGCTTAGAGGAATTGGCAGAAGAAACCCGCACCATGATTTTCTATGTGTCGCCTCATAAACTGGCGAAAACACTGGATGAATTTATCCATCACTTTGGGGAAAACCGGCAGGCGTCTCTCTCGCGGGAGATCTCTAAACTCCATGAGGAAACCATCCGGGGAAGTTTGAAAGAGGTAGAGCAACAGGTCGCCGCCCGCACACTGAAAGGTGAGATGGTGTTGGTGGTGGCAGGAAGGAGCGAAAGCAGGGGATATTTTTATTATATTTGGGTTTGTCTAATCCTTTGATAGGCTGGGGAACCCCTGTGAACGTGTTTGAGAGGGGCCAATGGGCTAAAACAAAACAATGATAGAAGTCTTCGCCCCAAAAGGCTTCATTAAGAGTTTAAACAAATAAAACGTTCAAAACCGTATCTTTGTAAAAACATCTTAAAAACAAAAAACTAATGACCGTATCTATCGGCAACGACCATGCCGGCACCGAGTACAAGTTCGCTATTGTAAAGCTGTTGGAAGGAATGGGCATAACGGTGCTCAATCACGGTACGGACGGAACGGAAAGCGTGGACTATCCGGATTTTGTGCATCCTGTCGCCAGGGATGTGGCCGACAAAACAGCTGCTTTTGGAATTGTTATTTGCGGCAGCGGCAACGGCACCGCTATAACGGCCAACAAACACCCTGAAATACGGGCTGCCGTTTGCTGGAACAAAGAACTCGCTCAATTAGCTCGTCAGCACAACAACGCCAACGTGCTGAGTATTCCCGCCCGCTTTACACCGCTTCCCCAGGTTTTAGAGATGGTGCAGGTGTTCCTTACAACCGGGTTTGAGGGAGGCAGGCACCAGGGAAGAATTGATAAAATCTCTGCAACAACCTAATATGCCCCACACCCACCCGCATACGCACACGCACAGCCACCAGAAGGGCAGAAACCTGCTTCTTACCGTTATTTTAAACGTCCTGATAACGCTTTCTCAAATTATAGGTGGATTTATTTCCGGGAGCTTAGCCCTTCTTTCTGATGCGCTTCACAATTTTACCGATGTGGTTTCCTTAGTGGTGAGTTATATAGCCTATAGACTTTCCAAAAGAAAAGCCTCTCCGCACCGAACCTTCGGGTTTAAACGAGCGGAAATCATCGCTGCCTTTATCAACGCATCTACCTTGCTTGTAGTTGCCTTTTTGTTGATTATAGAAGCTGTAAAGCATTTTCTTCATCCCGCCCAGATAGGCGCTAATATTGTAATATGGCTTTCGCTCCTGGGTATCGTAGCAAATGGATTTAGCGCCTTACTGCTGCGCCGGGATGCCGGTAAAAACCTCAACATCCGCTCTGCCTATCTGCACCTGCTCACAGACACACTGGCCAGCGTAGCGGTTTTAGCGGGTGGGTTGCTGATGAAGTATTATCAAATTTATCAAGTAGATAGCATTCTTACTTTTTTAATCGCTGTTTACCTCATTTACGTGGGGTATGGTTTGTTTCGGGAATCTGCCCGCATGCTTATGCTTTTTACCCCCCAGCACATCAACCTGGAAGAAGTAGCCCGCGAAGTCAATCAAATCCCCAAAGTAAACAAGCTACACCACATTCATATATGGGGTTTAAATGAGGACGAATTGCATTTGGAGGCGCATTTAGACCTCAAGGAAGACGTGAACATATCGGAATTTAATACTATTTTAAGTGAAATAGAGGAGCGCTTGCATCATAAGTTCCAGATAAACCACGTGAACATTCAACCCGAGTTTAATAAAGAAGACCCTAAGGATTTGATAGTTCAAGATTAAGCATTTTTTTAATGTAAAATATACTAAAATCATGCAAAATCAATCACTCAACCCCATCCATCTATATACCCTCTCTTTTGCAGACCTCACTCCCGCTCAGTTATATGCTATCCTTCAACTGCGCAGCGAAGTTTTTGTGGTAGAACAAAACTGCGCCTATCAAGACCTGGACGGGAAAGATGCCTTGGCGCTTCACCTAATAGGTGAAAAAGACGGGAAGATAATTGCTTACACCCGCCTGTTCCGCGCAGGCGATTATTACCCTCACGCCAGTATTGGCAGGGTGGCGGTTAGCGCCCCCGAGCGCGCGCACGGCTACGGGCACGCTATTCTAAAAGCCTCCATCCAGGTTATTCGCGAGGTTTTTAACGAGGAAATTATAGAAATCGGGGCGCAGACTCACCTCAAAAAATTCTATGAAACACATGGATTTGCGGCAACGGGTAAAGAATACCTGGAAGATGGCATTCCCCATACTAAAATGCTCCGAAAACAAGCACTTTCCAAAAACCCAAGTAAGAAATAGCCTGTTTATAAGCTAATCTATATACAGGTAATTTTTTAAAGGTTAAAAATTTTATAAATAGTAAGATTTTCTTGCACAAGAACTATTTTTTCTTATATTTGCGTAGTTATTGTAAAATATATAAACTATGAAAAAAATTTACACGCTATTCCTGTTCTTTTTCTCCTTGGGGCTAATGGCCCAGGTGAATGTGGGTATTACAGGAAATGTAAACGGGGTTTACATTAACGAAATTCATTATGATAATACCGGAACGGATACCGGTGAATTTGTTGAAGTTGCAGGCCCTGCCGGAACCGATTTAAGCGCCTATTATATTACCCTTTATAATGGAGCCAATGGTAATAGCTATGCAGGTAGAGGGTTAACCACTCCGCTACCCAATCCCTATCAGTTATCGGGCATAATAGACAATGAAGGAAGCGGATTTGGCGCTGTGTCCTTTTCTATAAGGGATATCCAAAACGGTGCCCCAGATGGTATAGCCCTATCTATGATGGGAAGTACAGACGTTCAATTCCTGAGCTACGAGGGGAGTTTTGCTGCAAATGATGGTGCAGCTGGTACCCTCTTATCAGTAGATATCGGAGTAAGCGAAACAGACGCAACTCCTGTAGGATATTCTTTAGAATATGATGAAGCAGCCATGTCTTGGGTGGTAAGTACCAATGATAGTCCTGGAGAGCTACAGGCTGTTGTACTTTCAAACGAAGAAAACGCTATCGGGGAGTTTAATCTCTATCCTAACCCTGTTACTTCAGACATCCTCATGATTACCTCGGCTAAAAACAACGCTAAACAGGTTACTATTTTTGACATGTTAGGCAAACAAGTGCTCAGCAAAACCCTGGTAGATAAAACATTAGACGTTTCCAGCCTCCAGCCCGGCGTTTATATTATTAAAATTACCGAAGACAAAAAAACCGCTACCCGTAAACTGGTAGTTGAATAATTTTAAAAAACCATACCCATACGCAACGCAATGGTTGTATATCTTTTCAAGGCTGCTATATAATAGCAGCCTTTTACTTTTATTCCCCCCAAATCTTCTCAAAAAAGATATAGAAGAAATGGGATTTTAAACCCCGGATTTTCGGAAAAGAATGTTTAGATTAAAAAAATGCGCCATAATGACCCCGATTTTTATCGTTTTAACGCCACTTTGTCAGCCAATTTCCCGTGGAACAACTATTGCGTTGCTATTAGTATAAACGTAATAATGTATGAATTTTAATAATTTCACCATAAAATCGCAGGAAGCCGTTCAGCAAGCGCAACAAATAGCCCAGAGCCACGGACACCAGCAACTGGAAAATGAACATATTCTAAAAGCCATTTTTGAAGTAGATGAAAATGTGCTTCCCTTTCTCCTCAAAAAACTCAATGTAAATAGTGCTCTTATAACCCAATCCTTAGATAACGCACTCAATAGTTTTCCCAAAGTAAGCGGCGCCGACCTTATGCTGGCTCGCGAAACCGCCAGTACACTAAACGAAGCTGTGAATATCGCCAAAAAAATGAACGATGAGTATGTTTCTGTGGAGCACCTTATCCTCGCTATTTTTAAATCGAAAAGCAACATCGCCCAAATTCTAAAAAACCAGGGTGTAACTGAAAAAAATCTCACCGAAGCCGTTCAACAATTACGAGGCGGCGAGCGCGTAACGTCCCAGGGCGCTGAAGAAACCTATCAATCACTCAATAAATACGCTAAAAACCTCAATCATCTTGCCGAAACCGGTAAATTAGACCCTGTTATTGGCAGGGACGAAGAAATTCGCAGGGTGCTTCAAATCCTTTCTCGCCGCACCAAGAACAACCCCATGCTCATAGGTGAGCCAGGTGTAGGAAAAACCGCCATTGCAGAAGGATTAGCCCATCGCATTATCCAGGGCGATGTTCCTGAAAACCTCAAAAATAAAATTATCTATTCTTTAGATATGGGCGCCCTTATTGCCGGGGCAAAATATAAAGGGGAGTTTGAAGAGCGCCTTAAAGCGGTGGTAAAAGAGGTAACCTCTGCCGAAGGCGATATTGTGCTTTTTATAGACGAAATTCATACCCTGGTAGGCGCCGGCGGTGGCCAAGGTGCCATGGACGCTGCTAATATCTTGAAACCTGCACTCTCACGAGGCGAGCTTCGCGCTATTGGCGCTACTACCTTAGACGAATACCAGAAATATTTTGAAAAAGACAAAGCCCTGGAACGCCGTTTCCAGAAAATTATGGTAGAAGAGCCCGATACCGAAAGTGCCATTTCTATTTTGCGGGGCATCAAAGAAAAATACGAAACCCATCATAAAGTACGCATCAAAGACGAAGCTATTATTGCAGCCGTAGAACTCTCTCAGCGCTACATTACCAACCGGTTTCTCCCCGATAAAGCGATTGATTTGATGGACGAAGCCGCTGCCAAACTTCGTATGGAAATTAACTCTAAACCCGAAACGTTAGACGTTCTCGACCGCAAAATAATGCAATTAGAAATTGAAATAGAAGCCATTAAACGCGAAAAAGATGAAGCAAAACTAAAATCGCTGCACGCTGAGGTAGCTAACCTTAAGGAAGAACGGAACGAACTATTTGCCAAATGGCAATCTGAAAAAGAACTTGTAGAAAAAGTGCAGGCTACTAAAGAAACCATTGAACGCTACAAATTGGAAGCTGAGCGCGCTGAGCGCGAGGGCGACTATGGCAAGGTGGCTGAGTTGCGCTATGGAAAAATCAAAGAAACCCAATCTCAACTCGATACCTTTCAGCAACAGCTTGAGGGAGAAGAAAACACCCTTATTAAAGAAGAGGTTACGGCAGATGATATAGCGGAGGTAGTAGCTAAATGGACGGGTATTCCGGTAACTAAGATGTTGCAAAGTGAGCGCGAAAAGCTTTTGAAATTAGAAACCGAACTTCACAAGCGCGTAGTGGGCCAGGAAGAAGCCATACAGGCCGTATCTGATGCCATTCGCCGCAGCAGAGCCGGTTTGCAGGATGCCAGGCGCCCCATAGGCTCGTTCCTTTTTCTGGGAACTACCGGGGTAGGAAAAACAGAGTTAGCCAAGGCGCTGGCAGGGTATCTTTTTGACGATGAAACTGCTATGACCCGAATAGATATGAGCGAATACCAGGAGCGCCACAGCGTGAGCAGGCTTGTGGGAGCGCCTCCCGGGTATATAGGTTACGAAGAAGGGGGTCAACTCACCGAAGCTGTTCGTCGCAGACCCTATTCTGTGGTGCTGCTCGATGAAATTGAAAAAGCCCACCCCGATACCTTCAACATCCTGCTCCAGGTATTAGATGAAGGCAGGCTCACAGATAACAAGGGGCGTGTAGCCGATTTTAAGAATACCATTATTATTATGACGTCTAACATGGGCAGTCAGCTCATCCAGGAAATATATGAAACCAATCCTGATATGTACAGCGCCACCGAAACCGCTAAAGTAGAAGTAGTGGCATTGTTGCGCCAAACCATACGCCCGGAATTTCTAAACCGTATAGACGACATCATTATGTTTACCCCTCTAACCCAGAAAGATATTCACGAAATTGTGAAACTACAACTCAAAAATGTTGCGGCTATGTTGATGAAGCAGCGCATTACCATTGATGCCACCGAAGAAGCCATAGCCTACATAGCCCGCAAAGGATTCGATCCTCAATATGGCGCCCGACCGGTAAAGCGGGTTATTCAGCATGATATATTGAATGCCCTTTCTAAAGAATTGCTCGGCGGGAAAATAACCAATGACAGTGTAGTGCTTATAGATGCGTTTGACGATAGCATAGTATTTCGCAATCAGTTGGTAGCTTAATTTTTTTATAAATACCCCGTTAACCCATCACCAGTTTTTCTGATATGCGCCCCGCCGCAATTCCCGAGGCGGCCGCTCCCAGCATGGCAATAGTTGCAAAAACAATGGCAACGTTAAAAAAGGTAAGCTCCACGGGGTATGGTAGCGAGGCGGTGATTCTAAGCCAGCCAAAAACCTGCTGAGAAGCGATGAGAAGCATCGCCAACAAAATGCCGGTTATTCCTCCTATTAGCGTTACCGAGAGCCCCTGTATAAAAAAAAGCATTTTTATTCTGTTTATTGTTAACCCAAGGCAAAACAACGTTCTTATATGGGCCCGCTTATCTAATATCATCATAAAAATAGCCCCTACCACGTTGAACAGGGCAATGATGAGAATGAGGGTGAAAATAAAATAAATAGCCAGGTGTTCTGTACGCAGCATTTTGTAAAGCGCTTCATTTTGCTGCTCCCGGGTTTTAACAACCACCTTGCCCCTTAAAATAGATGTAATAGCATTCATCACCCATTGCCTGTCTGCCCCTTTTTGCAACTTACCATTAATCCCTGTAATTTCTGTGGGCGCTTTTTGCAATAATTGCTGCACCATGTTAAGAGGCGCAAAAATATATTTCTTGTCTAACTCTTCGCTTATGGCATACACACCCGTTACCTGCACCAGCCATTCATTATAAGGTTTCGGGTCATTCAGTAAAGTTCCTTTGCCGGGCTTAGGCGCCAGTATTTTCAGGAGATTTTCAGAGTCTCCCACCGCCAGCCCCAACAGCGAAGAAGTTCCTAAACCGGGTACCACCCCCCCAGGAGTGCCTGTGAACCAATCGCCCGCATACAAGGCGCTATCTATTTGCGTAACCCGGTTATACAAATCATCTACTCCTTTTATATAAGCCACGTGATTTTTTTCTTTAAACGTTAAAAAAACCCGTTCCTCTACTTCCTTAGAGTAGCAATCTAACCCTTTTACCTGCGATAGCTGGGCCTCTTCCTGGGAAGAGAGCGAAAAAAATTTCCCGCGAGCGCTCACCGCTTTCAAATCGGGGTCAAATTTGTTAGTAAAAGAAACGCTGAACGTTTTTAAACCTGCAAAACCAGAAAGCACAATAAGCAGGGAGGCAGTTCCTATAACAACCACTAAAAAAGTAACGCGGTTAATAACCGTAACTACATTTCGGGCGCTCTTAGACAGCCCGTATCGCCGCACCATATAGAGGAGAAAATACAAGACTACGAAAGTTTTCTTTTAGGTAACAACTCGGGATTTTCAATAGGATTTTCATTTCCTTTCAGGGCTTTTTCAATGCCATCTGCATATTCCAGCGAATCATCTACGGCAAACACCAAATCGGGCGTTTTGCGTAGTTGGGTTTTAGTTTTTTGCGCCAGCGTATGTTTTATAAAAGGAGTGCGTTCTGCTAAAAAATCTATGATAAACTGTGTATGAACTACCGGGAAAATACTTACATATACTTTCGCTATCGCGAGGTCTGCCGTAACATATACCCTGGTTACAGATACGAGGACGTCTTTTATAACTTCTTCCCGTAAGATTTGTTGAAAAATCGCAGCTATATCTTTCAAAATTAACTTCCCGATTTTTCGTTGCCGATGTGTTTCCATAAGAGCAAAAATACAACAAGTAGCGGCTATTTGCTATTTTTGGAAAATGAATACATTAGAACATATAGGCATTGCCGTTACCAGCCTCGAGGTTTCTGAAGGCTTATTTGAGAAACTACTGGGAGTTTCCCCGTATAAAAGGGAAGAGGTGAAAAGCGAAGGGGTGAAGACAAGTTTTTTTAGCGTGGGCGACACTAAAATAGAGTTGCTGGAAGCCACTCATGCCCAAAGCCCCATTTCCGGCTTTCTCCAGAAAAGAGGAGAAGGCATACACCACCTTGCCTTTGAGGTAACCGATATTAAGAAAGAGGTGGAGCGACTTACCGGGGAGGGATTTACCGTGTTGAATGAGACGCCCAAACGGGGTGCAGACAATAAATGGGTAGTTTTTCTTCACCCTAAATCTACTAATGGGGTGTTGGTGGAACTTTGCCAGGAGATACGCTGATGGGTTTGGAGAATATACGAAAGAGTTGTATTTTTGCATCTTCAAAAATCCGGTCCTATAGCTCAGCCGGTTAGAGCACCTGACTCATAATCAGGTGGTCCCTGGTTCGAATCCAGGTGGGACCACTTCAAAATCAAAGAGTTACAAAACTAATGTCTTGTGGCTCTTTTTCATTTGCATACGATTTGCATACAAATACCCCTCAAAACAGGCAATAAAAAAACCTCTACCTGTGAGAAAGTAGAGGTTTGTCCCTGTTTGGATTTTTGCGCTGCCTTACTCGTTTTCTTTTTCCCGTTCTTTTTCGGCTCTGCTTTCATGTTGTTTTATAACTACCAACTTCCGAAGTTCCTCTAACTCGGCTTTTATTTTCCGGTTTAGTTCATTCCCGTATTTGATGTTTTCGGCTTGGTCTCGCATCCGGTCTATTACCAAATGGTCATACTGCGCATCCATCGTAACGGTTTTCTGAAACAACTGGAAACGGTCTCTTAAAATATTCAGCGCATCAAAGGCGGTTTCGCTCGGCATATCTATCCAGTTAAAGAATTGCATCCCATCCTGAATTAAGTTAACGCCCTGTAAGAGCATCAATTTTTGCCCTAAGTCTAAATTTTCCTGTTCGGCTCTCATTTTTTATTATACTTTAAAGGTTAAACATTGATGCAAATATAAATATATAAGTATAATAAAAACAAATTTCATTAACCTTGCTGTATAAAGCCCCGTTTTTTTGCGTTACTTTTATAGTTAGTTTTGTCGCTCAAAAGGTCGTTTTTCATGGATTTACGGGTAAAGGAAATCTTAAAAGCAAAAGGTATCACACAAAAGAAATTAGCCGAAAAACTGGATATAAGCGTGGTAGCTCTTAGCAGGATTATTAACGGAAATCCTACTTTGGAAACGCTCAAAAAAATTGCGGACGCTTTGGGAGTAGAGGTAAAGGAATTGTTTGCCAATTCTACAAAGGATAACGATTTGTTTGTTTTACGGGACGGCAAATATGTGAATGTCGGGAAAATTGATTTGACTACTTTAAAAGATACTTCTACTAAGAGCGAAGGCGATAATCCAAAGAAATAATATTTACCTGCCGGATGGGGCAAAGAATATTCCCTTACTATTTTTATTGTATGGTAGAACGAATTAACCGCATTAAAGAGCTACTCGTTATTAAGGGGATGAGCCAAAAGGAATTAGCTGCTAAGTTGGGTAAAAACCCGAACACGGTTACGGCGATGTGTAACAATAAATCGCAACCGCACTTAAAGGACTTAAAACGTATCGCTGAAATACTGGATGTGGATATTAGAGAGTTGTTAGTTCCTACCAAACTGTGAGGGTTATTCCCCTAAAATAAGTTGCTCCACTTCTTTTTTGGCATCTTCTAATAGCCGTTTGGCTTCTTTTTTTAGCTGTTTGACTTTTGCTCTTAGCTTGCTTATTGTGTCTGCAATTTCTTTTTGCTTAGCCATCTCAGGGGTAGGGATATTGAGTTTTGCTAAATCATTTGGATAAACATGAGGCTGCCCCGCCCCTTGTTGGAGATTGTATATTTCTTTTTGTTTGGCTTTCAATACCTCAGCTAAGTATAACGTTAATAATTCATTCTCATTTTTTGACCAGATAACAGAGCAATCGGAGGCAAAAATAGGTTTTGTATGATACCAAGCATAACCGGAATATGCTCCCGAAGCGCTCACGGTAATAACGTTCCCTTGAAAATTGTACTTATTATGGGTGTAGGGGCTTGTTTTTCCTCCGGCTATTACGGGATACTCCCCCTCAATAACATGCTTAGAAGTTATGCTTTGCCCTTTGGTAATCTCAGCTATTTTCCATAATTTTTTGTTTGGATATACGCCCCCCTCAATTTTAAAATCGTCAGTGAATATGGTAAAAGGGTCAAACCTCCCTCCCGTAACCTCGCTAAAGTTAACGGTAAATATACGGCTTTGCAGGCTTTTTTCCTGCTCCGGTAAGGTAACGCCTAACTCCTGCAATAAATAGGCATCTATGCCTGCTAAAAGCCTCTCAGCCTCTTGTTCTTTTTGTTGTTTACTCTGGTAGGCTTGGGTGTATAGGTTAACGATTTTTCGTTGGGCTTCAATCGGTGGAATTTTTGGAATCCTTAGCTCGCTAATCCTATCTAACCCCAATTTTGGTATCGTTGTTTGGATGCAATTAACCTGAATTTGCTTTTGAACAAAGTTTGTGTTCAATAAAATTTCCAAATACTTAGGAATAAGTTTAGAGTTCTCTTTTACAGAAAGTTTTGCGCAATTTTCAGTTAAAATAATTTGCTTTTTATTTGGAATTTCATCAATTAAACGGATTTTTCCGATAGTTCCTGCTATTGAAAAAGCAATCTCATTTCTTTTTATTTCATAACGTTTTAAAATATTAAACACGCTTTTTGTGATATATTTTACCTCACCAGAATTAAGTTCTTTTTCAGTAGTTAAATCCTTTACTCTTAAATAGAGATAGTTTGTTTCCTTTTTAGAATAGTTTAAGTTTTTCGGTAATCTTTTCCCTCCCCTAATTTCCACTAAGTTGGAAAGTTTAATAGTATTACTAAAATCAAATCCTATTCTGTAAAAAATTGCGTCTAACCTATCTAAAATATGAGACCTATTAACTGTAAAAACCCTGTTTGTATCTACCTCATCCAAAAACTTATAAGCTGCCATTTTCTATTTGGGTTATAAAGTGGGTTAATTCCTTTAAAATTCCGGCGGGTTGTATTTCCTTTTTAACAGTGGTTTCCTCTCCCTGTAAATCGTAGGTTCTATGTAGTACCTCATCAAATAAATCGTGGCGGTAGTGTTCCGTAATGCGGGTATAATTGCTCTCTATGCGCTCGGTTTTGTTTACTAATACGGATGAGGTTTTTCCGGTGGTATCGTAGCCGATATTTTCGGCTATCGCCATAAAAATAGGATAGTCGGGTAACTGTTTTATTTTTTCCTGCCTGTATCGCTCATTAAGGCGCTCTTTGAGTTCCGCAACCCTTTCGGCATATTCGTTATTTATTTCGGCTTTCCACGCTTTAAATTCCGGCGAGGCTTTTATTTCTTTTGGAGTAGCCCATTTGGTAGTATTTGGAAAGCCTTCCAATTTTTTTATTTTTCGGGCTTTTTCTTTTTCCCATTTCTCTAAGGTCTCGCTATACTTATATTCTGTTTTAAGTTGGTTTTGAATAGTTTCTTTTAGGGTTATCAATTTTTGGGTATGGATGAGGGGATGTTTCTTTACGAATAGAACGGAACTTTTTACACCGGCTCCGGTGGCGCTAAAGGCGGTTTGGGGCATGGAAATTACGGCGACTAACCTATACCAGTCCTCTATCTGGTCTCTCACATATTGCAGGCTGCTATTGGTTAAAACACCATCGGGTAATACTATCGCCAAATACCCGTCTTCTTTTAGGAAGTTATGGCATTGCTCAATAAATAGGACTTCGGTACTTTGGTTATTTCGGAGCGCCGTATGGGTATTTTTATCGTCTAACCAGTCGGGCGGTTTATTGCCTAAGCGATAGTTTTTCAAATAGGGGTTTTCGTTTTGCTTTACACTACTTCCAAACGGGGGATTGGTAATGATAAAATCAAAATGGTTATACTGAAACCCTTTGTTTATTTTGATAATGTCCGCTTCCGGTATAAGCCCGTCCATAGAAATAACGTTGGTATGTCCGTCATCATGGATAATCATATTCATTTTGGCAGTTCGGGCAATCTGTTCGTTTATCTCTATACCGTAGAGGTTATTTTGGGCGAAATTGTGCCAGTATTCCTTCCACGCCTCGTATTCCGTAACCTCATCCTTATAGTCGGGAAATTCGGCATCTGCCTGCCTTCTTATTTTATCCAGAGCGTGTAACAGAAACCCGCCGCTCCCACATGAGGTATCCAACACTAAGGAGGTGTTTTTTATGGGGAGCGCCTCTACCACAAATTGTACAATTATACGGGGGGTGAAGTACTGCCCAAACTCGCCCCTGAAAAAGCTGCCCATAAAGGTTTCAAAGGCACGCCCCTTGCTATCTAAGTCGGTTTCGCTGAGGTTTATCTCTTGCAGGTAGTTTACAATGGTTCGGATACGCTGAGGGGATAGGCGAATATCGTCCTCAAATACTGCTTTATCAAAGTTTTTTCCGGTTTGGTATATCTTTTTAATACGCTCGGCGAGGGCTGTATTGGTTTTTTCTTCGGTAGCTTCGGCGATAACCTGAAAGTCGTATATCTCGCCTTTTTTCCTGCGTATCTTTTCGCCTTTTGACAGGTTATATTTTTCGTCCCAAATTTTACAGAAAATGAGTTTGTCCAACTCGTCAAACGCCTCTGAGGGGTTGAGTTGCCCCCCTGCCCAAAGTGCATCGTGAGCCTGCTTAAAACGCCGGGTTAGTTCTTCTTCGGATACGGTTCTAATATCGGAAAAACGTTGCTTTTGGGTTTTCCCTTTCTCATCCGTGTATTCTCTAAATCCGCCACCTTTTACAAATTGATAGGGGGCAACGGTATCTGAGCCGTATCGGGGAATATCCCGCAATTCGTCCCGTGTATCTTTTTCTTTGTCAAAACGGAAGTATTCATTTAATAAGCCGGAAGTAACCCATACATATTTTACCGTACCGGACAGGGCGTGTGCATAGCTGAAAGCCTGTTTAACGGCTTGGTTAAATTCCTGTTGGGAAACTTCCTGTTTTTTGCACTCAATTATAATTTTAGGCTTTTTCCATGCGCTATCTTCATATACGATAATATCGGCTTCCTTTTTGTCTGAACCCATAGTAACAGTTCTATACTGCTCAATATACTCAACCGGATAGCCGTATTCCAAAACTAATTTTAAGAAGGTTTCCGCTTGTATTTTTTCTTCGGGATTGGTATAGTTCCGGGTTTTGTTTTGGTGGAGGTACTTTATTTGTTTGTGGTCTTCGCTCAGAGCGATTAACTGTTTGGCGATACCCTGTTCTATTACGTTCATATAACCTCAGAATTGTTGAAGAAAAATTTTACCTTTCAAAAATAGCGTTTTTTAATAGATGAGCGATGTTTGGTATGGTCTCCTATTCCAAATTTGTATTTATGCCGTTTTCCAGTATGGAAATCAGTTTGGGAGGCGATACATAGCCGGAAAATGCCTCGCCGGAAGTAACATTTTGCCAGTCTGCCATTTTGGGGTTAAACTCCCATTCTTTATATTGACTGAGGGTTTGTGTTTTAATGGAATGGGGGTATTTACCTTTGGCAAATTGAAGCCGAAACGCTCAAAAATACGCCTCCCTTTCATAGCGGTAAAAATGGTATCTAAGGCAGCTATGTATATTTGCTTTTTGTCGTTTGACCTGGACTTTTTGTCTATATCGGGTTCAGTGAATATCTTACTACCGTATTTTATAATCTCCACTAAGTTGTTTTCTATGTTATAGACTTTTTGGATGTGCTGAGCGCTTTTATGAGCGTATTTGGAAGTCCACAGGTTAAGCCATTCACGAACTAAAACCTCTGCCATTTCTTTATTGAATACGATTATATGAAGGTGGGGGTTATAGGTTTTTTTCACCGGATTGTAGTTACATTCTAAGGATTTAATGCCTATTAGCTTCATTCCCTTGCCCCGTTGATACCTCTTTTTATTCCTGTTTTTTATGATTTGGAAACCCTCTATCACTTTACCAATAAAAGTTTTTAGCCTTTGGGCGCTGCATGATTTTACAGTTAGGGTTACAAAATGGGCATCTTCCCATTCCTGAATAACAGGAAGGTATCTATTTATAATCTCCGCTTTTCTGATACTGCAACAAAGGGTACAATGCCTGTTTTTGCAATATCTGCCATATAATCTTCCACCGGCTGTTATAATGGTGTTTTGACAATAGTAGGTGTTCCAGTAACTATTTTATCTCTCGTAGTCTCCTTTTCGCTTGGCTACATCTACCATATTCAAAGCCATACTTTGAGTAATGGTTTTGCGTTTAGCCCTTCCTTTCAAAACGTTATTATCACTTATATCTGACCCCTCGCCAAATACGGTAATTTCTTGCTGTCCCGTTTTAGTTGTCCCGTTTTCTGCTAATGTATCAAGACCATCTCACATGGCTTGTTCCCATATTTTTTCTGTTGAATTTCAACATTTTTCCTGCCTTAATTCTCGTTTTTCGTGTTAGTTGGCTCATAGCCGTTACTAAATAAATAGCTATTTTTACCCCAAATTAGGTTTGTATGAAACGATATATTCCCCATGTCTTTACTCTCCTGAATTTGCTGTTGGGGAGTATAGCCAGCGTTTTTGCTGCAAAAGGACAATTAGAAACAGCAGCTTTGTTGGTTTTTGCCGGTATTGTGTGCGATTTTTTAGACGGCCTGCTGGCGCGGGCGTTGAAGGTTCAAAGTGAATTGGGGGTACAACTCGATTCGCTGGCAGATATGGTAACCTGCGGGCTGGTTCCGGGAATCGCCTTGTTTCAGTTGCTTAGCTGGGCTACAGAATACGCCTCTTTTTCCGATGGATATGGCTGGAGCGACATTTCGGGCGGGTCGTGGCTGCCATGGATAGGGTTCATCGTTACCCTTTCTTCTGCTTACCGGCTGGCGAAATTTAATATAGATGAAGACCAGGCTTATTTTTTTAAAGGCTTACCCACACCAGCCAATGCGCTGTTGATTTTGTCATTTCCGTTGATATTAAAATTCCAGGGAAATGATATGATGAACAGCACCATCCTAAATCCCTGGTTTTTAGTGGGGGTAAGTATTGTGAGTGCCTACCTGCTACAAGCCCCCATACAACTATTTGCGCTTAAATTTAAAGATTGGCGTTTCGCCCGCAATGCCACCAAATATCTGTTTATCATGCTCAGCATTTTGCTGCTGGTAGTGTTGCGGTTTGCAGCTATTCCATTAGTAATTGTTTTGTATGTACTCATGTCGGTAGCCGCCACATACACCGATGGAGGAAAGAAGTCATCAGGAGGCTAAAAATCTAACTTTTTACGGCGCAGTTCAAAGTTTTGCCCCAGGTACACCTTTCTCACTGTTTCATCAGTGGCTAATTCTTCGGGTACGCCGGCTTTTAAAATACTACCCTCAAACATCAGGTAAGAACGTTCTGTAATGGCAAGCGTTTCCTGCACGTTGTGGTCGGTAATGAGAATACCTATGTTTTTGTGTTTCAGCTGGGACACAATACGCTGAATGTCTTCTACCGCAATAGGGTCAACCCCGGCAAAAGGCTCATCTAACAAAATAAAACTGGGGTTGGTAGCCAGCGCACGAGCTATTTCGGTTCGCCGCCGCTCCCCTCCCGACAGCAAATCGCCGCGGTTTTTGCGAATATGCGTTAAGCCAAATTCTTCTAACAATGCTTCCACCCGTTGGCGCTGCTCTTCTTTAGATAGCCGGGTAAGTTGCAGCACACTCAAAATATTATCTTCCACACTCAGTTTCCGGAATACAGAGGCTTCTTGCGCCAGGTAGCCAATGCCGCATTGCGCGCGCTTATACATGGGAAAATGGGTTATTTCCCGGTCATCTAAAAAAATAACCCCGGCATCGGGTTTTATCAAGCCCACAATCATGTAAAAAGAAGTGGTTTTGCCTGCTCCGTTCGGGCCCAGCAACCCCACAATTTCGCCCCGGTTCACTTCCAAGGAAACCCCTTTCACCACCTGCCTTCCCTTGTAGGATTTAGTAAGATGTTCTGCCCGTAGTTTCATGGGTGCAAAGTACGGTTAAAATAGTGAATCAATTTCTTAAAAAGACGTTCTTTTCTATATAATAACATATAGTCGGAAGTAGAAAAATGCTATTGTTTTACGGTATCATAGCATTGCCCTGGAGCGCATCCCAGTATTCATACGCCCTGCGCAGGTGGGGAATTACAATGGTGCCGCCTACCAGGGTGGCAATACCCAGCGCTTCCATCACTTCTTCCTGTTTAAGGCCTTCTTTGTAGCAGTTTTCTAAGTGATACTTTACACAATCGTCGCAGCGCAGCACAGCGGAGGCGACCAAACCCAGCAACTCCTTGGTTTTTACGTCTAATGCCCCTGCTGTGTAGGCATTGGTATCTAAATTAAATATCCGCTTGATGATAAGATTGTTATCTGCCAGGATACGCTCATTCATCCGGGAGCGATAGTCATTAAATTCGGTAACGATGGTTTTCATGTTTTTTGAGGAGTTTGTTTTTCTTTTTTTAGAACAATTGCCGAGATATAAATGCTCACTTCATATAATATAAGGATGGGAATAGCCACGATAACCTGGCTCACCACATCCGGCGGGGTAATAATGGCAGATAAGATGAGCACCAGCACCAGGGCGTGTTTCCTGTATTTCCTGAGCAGTTGAGGGGTTACAATTCCCAGCCGCGAAAGAAAATACATAATAATAGGCAGCTCAAAAGTGAGCCCGCAGGCAACAACAGACATTCGCACAGTGGCTATATAAGAACTCAAATCAATATCATTAAAAACTTCTTTACTCACCTGGTAAGTAGCAAAGAAATTTACAGAGAGCGGCGCAATGATGTAATACCCAAAAAGAACGCCGAGGAAAAACAAGAGAGACGCTATAAAAATAAACCCTTTTGCATGGCTGCGTTCTTTGGGATAAAGCCCGGGGCTTATAAACCGCCACGTTTCATATAAAATATACGGAAACCCCACGATAAAGCCAGCCCAGATAGAAGTCCACAAATGGGCGGAAAATTGCCCAGCCATAATGCGGCTTTGAATGCGAAAGGGAATTTCGGTGATGCAAAGGGTGTTTTCCATGCCCAGTAGCCTGGAAAGATTACAGAACCAATGGTAGGTGGGGAAATCGGGGTTTTTAGGCCCGAAAATAACCGTATCAAAAATAAACCCCTTTGCAAAAAAAGCCCCTGCCGCCAGAACTATTACCGCCAGGGTAGAGCGAATGAGATGCCACCGCAACTCTTCCAGGTGTTCTAAAAAAGACATTTCGTGGCTGTTCTTTTTCTTCTTCATCAGATAATCCCTTCTTTAATGAGGTTGTGCAGGTGAATAACGCCCGCATAAGCGCCGTTTTCTTCTACCAATAATTGAGAAATGCCATTCTTTTCCATCTGTTCCAACGCATCTACCGCCATGGCCTGGGCGTCTATCTTTTTAGGGTTTGCAGACATAATATCGCGCGCCTTCAACCCATTTATATTGTCATATCGGTTCAACATACGGCGAATATCGCCATCGGTAATAATACCTATAATATAGGTATTTTCAATAACTGCCGTAACGCCGAGCATTTTCTCAGAAATTTCCACGATTACCTTTTTCACATCGCTTCCTGGCGAAACCATAGGTTTTAAATTCAGCGCAGAAATATCCTGTACTCTCAGGTATAATTTTTTGCCCAGTGTGCCGCCCGGGTGATATTTGGCAAAATCGGCACTGCTAAATCCCCGCAACTCCAAAAGACATACAGCTATAGCATCGCCTATAACTAACTGGGCTGTAGTGCTGGTGGTGGGCGCCAGGTTATTGGGGCAAGCCTCTTTTTCAATATAGGCGTTTAGAGTATAATCTGCCTGCCTGCCCAAAAAAGAATCCTTATTCCCGGTAATGGCGATGAGGGGGTTACAGGCGTTTTTTATGAGGGGCACTAATACCTTTATTTCGGGCGTGTCCCCACTTTTAGAAATACAAATCACCACATCGTTTTTTTGAATAGTGCCCAGGTCGCCGTGAATGGCATCGGCGGCATGCATAAATATGGCGGGTGTTCCTGTAGAATTAAGGGTAGCCACAATTTTAGTGGCGATAATGGCGCTTTTTCCTACACCGGTGATAACTACACGCCCGGCAGATTGGTAGATGCATTGAATGGCGGCGGCAAATTCTTCGTCAATACTATCAGCAAGGTTTTGAATGGCGGCGGCTTCTGTTTCAATTACTTTCCTGGCGGTGTGAATGATGTTTTTAGGGCTGTTCAAAATTTTTACTTTTTTTTATGTTTGTAAAAACAAAAAATATAGTATTTTTAGGTGCAAATGTAGCTAAAATAAGCAACCACCGTATGAACATTACAGAGATAGATTTATATAGACCCCTCAAGGATTACTTTGGATTTACCCGATTTAAGGGTTTGCAGGAAGATGTTATAAAAAATCTTGTAGCAGGCAGGCACACATTTGTTATTATGCCCACCGGCGGAGGCAAATCCTTGTGTTACCAGCTTCCTGCTCTGGTAAAGGAAGGGACTGCCATTGTGGTATCGCCTCTCATTGCCCTTATGAAAAACCAGGTAGATGTGCTTAGGGGAATATCTGATAACCCGGGAATAGCGCATGTGTTGAACTCATCTCTCAACAAAACTGAAATTAAAACCGTGATGAGGGATATTGAAAGCGGGGTTACGAAATTGTTGTATGTGGCCCCGGAGTCGTTGATGAAAGATGAATATGTAGAGTTTCTGCGGGCAGACAAGGTTTCTTTTGTGGCTGTAGATGAGGCGCATTGTATCTCAGAATGGGGGCACGATTTTAGACCGGAATATCGCAATCTTCGCAATACTATAGACCGCCTGGGGGGCGATATTCCCATTATAGCACTCACGGCCACGGCTACTCCCAAAGTGCAAGAAGATATTATAAAAAATCTTGGTATTCCAGATGCACGGGTTTTTAAAGCCTCTTTTAACCGCCCCAATTTATATTATGAAGTTCGCCCTAAAACCAAGAATGTAGATGCCGATATTATTCGGTTTATGAAACAAAATACCGGTAAATCGGGTATTGTATATTGCCTGAGCCGCAGGAGGGTAGAAGAACTCACTCAAACGCTCCAGGTGAATGGCATTAGCACAGTAGCCTATCATGCCGGGTTAGACCCTAAAACAAGGGCCAAACACCAGGATATGTTTCTCATGGAAGAGGTAGATGTAGTGGTGGCTACCATAGCTTTTGGAATGGGAATAGATAAACCCGATGTGCGGTTTGTTATTCACCACGATATGCCCAAAAGCATAGAAAGTTATTACCAGGAAACAGGCAGGGCAGGACGCGATGGAGGTGAGGGGCATTGCCTGGCCTTCTATTCGTATAAGGATGTGGAAAAATTAGAAAAATTTATGAGCGGCAAGCCGGTAGCAGAGCAGGAAATAGGGCTGGCGTTGCTGCAAGATGTTATTACCTATGCCGAAACGTCCATGTCGCGCAGGAAATTTATGCTGCACTACTTTGGAGAGGCTTTCGACGAGGAAACAGGTGAAGGGGCTGATATGGATGATAATGTGCGTTATCCCAAGAAAAAACACGAGGCGAAGAACAATGTTGTGAAGCTGTTAGAGGCGGTGCAGGGGACAAAAGAAAAATTCAAGGCGAAAGAAGTTGTCTATACGCTGATAGGGAAGATAAACGCTCTCGTAAAATCATACAGGATGGATGAGCAGGCGTTTTTTGGCGCTGGCAAGGACAAAGATGAAAAATACTGGATGGCGCTCGCCCGCCAGCTCCTGGTGGCTGGCTTCCTGTATAAAGAATTAGAACAATATGGCATTTTACGCCTCACCAAAAAAGGGTTGGATTTTCTTCGTAATCCTCATTCTTTTCTTATGACGGAAGACCATGTGTATGATGATTTGGAAGATGATAGTATTATTACGGCCGGGGGAAAAGGAAGTGGAGCTGCAGATGAAGAACTCCTTCAAATGCTCAAGGATTTGCGAAAACAAGAAGCTAAAAAACTAGGTGTGCCTCCCTATATTATTTTTCAAGACCCCTCGTTAGATGATATGGCGCTTAAATACCCCATTTCTATGGAAGAGCTCATGAATATCCATGGGGTTGGCGAAGGAAAAGCCAAAAAATACGGGGAGCCGTTCATACAACTCATTGAACGGTACGTGGAAGAAAACGAGATAGTTCGCCCGGATGACCTGGTGATAAAAAGCACGGGCTCTAATTCTGGGTTAAAGCTTTTCATTATCCAGAATATTGACCGAAAGATGCCGCTGGATGATATTGCCGCTGCGAAAGGGTTGTCTATGGATGATTTTATAAAGGAAATGGAGCAGATTGTGTATATGGGCACTAAGCTGAATATTGATTATTGGATTGATGAAATGCTGGACGAGGAAGAACAGGAGAATCTGCATGACTATTTTATTGAGGCTCAAACAGACAAAATATCGTTAGCGATGGAAGAATTTAACGGGCATTATGAAGACGAGGAGTTACGGCTCTACCGCATTAAGTTTATGAGTGATATGGCGAATTAGGAGAATTAAAAAATTCCTTAAGAATAACTTTAACAACTTTTTGCCTGTGATAAAACACTTTCTGATAAGCGTTTTTTATACGCGCGGTAAGCGTTCCATTTTTTTCTCCCTTCCGAAAAAGAAGGAAGGGCAATACCTGCTCGCTGGTTTTGCCGGGCGATGGTGTAAACTACCTGCCACAATGCCATGAGTTCTTTCCACGCTTTGCCAAGCCTGTAGCCCGGCTGGTATATATGTGTAGGTTCAGCGCCCACCCCGTTTATTTCTAAGATTTTAAACCCCGTTCCCGATTTTAAAATTTCAAGACTTGGAGTGCGAATATCAAAACGCCCAAAATAGAAGCCCTTCATCTTCTGGTTCAATTCATCAAACACCTTCAGCAAAGCTGGTTCTATGAGGTAGCGGGCGTCTGTGAATTTAGTGCCCCGGTTATGGTTCCCGATTCCTTCTAAAAAAATAGTTTCATTTTCAGGAATAATGCAGTTCCACTGTGCGCTTCGTTCCCTTTTCAGCCGCGGCGCCTGCAAAATAGCTCGTGGGTTTTGGAATATTAACTCTGCCAGCGTATGTTTCCCATCTCCCGTTACCGTTAAGAACTCTTTTAAAGTTATAGAGGGTATAACGCCTTGCTGGCTCTCTGGTAACCGATAATAGAAAATGCCCACCTCCACAGGAAAATCAATATATTCCTGGATAAGATAATCAACGGTAGCCATGCTGAGTAGGTAGCACAACTGCACTTCATTGGTTACTTTTTTAACAGAAAGCCCCCGGAAACCTATATCGGGTTTCAAAATTACCGGGAAACCTATCCCCGCTTCTTGCAACAGATGGTTCACCGTTTCCAGCGAATCGCCTTTTTTCACCAAAATTGTTTTGGGCAGGTATTCTGGCGGGCTTAGTTGCAGGGTTTTATATTTAGAATCGCTCAAAATAAACCCGTCTATCGCCGGGTTGGTTCTTAGGAAGAAAAAAAAATTATGCGCTTTCAGAGATAGCCACAGGTGTTGTATGAGAACCGGGACATAGTAGAAAAACATAGGCCAAAACTCAACATAACGCCACCTGATATAAAAGGGCTGGCGCTGAATAAGTAGCCAAAGTTTTTTCATAGAGTTTTCCCGGCGCCTCGTTTTTTCAATAACGAAGCGGCTTCCTTTCGCCGTATAAAAAAGATAGTGCTGCAACACAAAAAAACTACTAGCGCCAGCGTAAAGAGTGCCCCACCATCATTCCTCACCACTACTCCTATGATAAACAAGTGGGTTACTAAGGCGCCCAGCATAACGCCAATGCCCAATATTGCCCCATAGACCGCCGTTCGCGAGTAGAGGAGCAGGGCAGCCGTGAGAAGTTCAAAGACCCCCAATCCAATCCGTCCGTAGGGTTCTACACCTATTTGGGAAAAAATATACACACTGTCTTCGTGCGCCGTGAATTTATAAAACAGCGTTTGCAATAGAATCACGGCAGCCACGATAGCTAAGAGTCTATCTATATAAAAGAAAAGCTTTTTAGGCATATACTTCAGTTTTAGGGTAATAATTGAGGGTTATATTTTTGTCTTTAGAAACCACCTGTGCAATACTCACTGTTTTTACAGCAAACCTGTTCAAAATAAAAGGCGTTTCCTCATGTAACCCATGTATATTCAAAATGTGCTGTGGAGTTATTTTTACAGTATCCTGGATGGCAGTTGTAAAAAAACGCTCTTTCACCTGGTGCTGTTCAGGAGTATATAAAGTGGCAGATGACCATAACCAGGGAGTATGCGCATTTAACAGGGAATAATGTTTGTCTTTTCCATCCCATACTAATACCTGGAGCGTCCCATCTTCTATAAAAATGAGGGTGAATGGTTCTATTTGATGCAAATCTACCCGTTTTGCAAAAGCCGAAAAAGTAACATGGGTAAATGCCTCTACTACATATTGTCCACGGCTCCTTCGGTAAGGAAGGGTACGCTCATGTTTTTGAAAAGCGCCGTTGAGCAAACAAGCGGTTTTATTTTGCATATTGGTAGCAATCCAGGTTCCGCGTTTTTCCGAGTCAACCGGTGCCAGGAGCGTCTCTCCGTTAGAAAGATGTTGCTTCTGGGGCGATAACGTTTCCCGAAGCGGGTTCTCATCGCGGTTAGACGTCAATATATAACCCCCTTCTATGGGGATATAACTCACTGTGCACATAGATTTTTATTCCTAATGGTAGAAACAGCCACTCCAAAATGCTCATCCATGGTTATACCACTATGTAATTGCATGACGCCTATTTTAATAATAGCCAGGTGATGCACAGTATGCTCTATATTATAGAGCAACTCTCGTAGAAAAGTAGTTTCTAATTGCATGGATATATCTTCTGTAAGAGAATAATTTACGCGAAGCTGCAAAGGAAAATCGGCAGTATTATTTACTACAGAGCTCACTATATCATCAATAGCTACCATACATTTGGCAGTATTTGTTTCTAATTCTGCATTGCGTTTGCGGGCATCATAATCTACCAACCCGGCTGCCGAAGCAGCCAGTAAACACTGGTAAAATTCAATAATGTGGCGCACGTGCATTCCTATAGTGGAGTAGCTTAAAACCGGCAATTTTTCTGCGAACTGGGCATCAGAAACTTGAAACAAAACCCCCTTCAGTTGTTCTAAATGAGTGGCAACCGTTTGCTTAATCATACGTTAGTAGCTTTGAAATAATAAGAAACGCTTTTTCAATAAAAAATGAAAGGGTCAAATTTAGAAAATAAAACAGGCGCTTGAGCAAACGTTTCTAAAAAAATCATTTCATTTATAATTTAGCAGCTTCATTAGCTATTATACCAGATAAATCGTAGCCCGAAAATTTTTTAAGATAATACCTCACAGATGCCCCGTTGGCATCTGTAAAAGTCCGCACTCCTTTAGAATAAAAATAGCGTTTCACATTTTCCACCCCTGCCAGGTGAGCGGCAGCCAGTATGCCAGATTCTGTTATCCTAATCCCATTCAGGTAAGTATGGTCAAATCGTTCAATATAGGCACTTAATATTCCCTTATTTCGTTCCAGGCTTGTCATAAAAACCCGCTCCTGTATTTCCGGGTTTTGCAAGAAAAAATCTATATCATGCACCCCAAGACTTTTCAATGTGGAGATGCCAAACTGGTATTTTCCCAAATACCCAAAACGATTAACCGCACCATAATTTCCCTTCGATTCTTTAAACCCCAACGCTTCTTTAAAACCATTGAAAGACCGCCCCACAAAAGGAGGAAATGCAATAGTAAAAAACTCATCTTCCGGTAATACAGTTTGGTAAACAGGTTCTTGTATCACATACTTTGGGTGAATTTTTACAGGGCTGCCAGCGGTGGTAAAAACAATTATAAGAGCTACTGGGAGCAATAACCATAGCCAACTTTCCTTATAATAGACTTTCAAACGGCGCATAAACATTCAGGTCGTTCTTTTTATGATGAAAGTAACCGGGGCGAAGATAGGACAAAATTATGTAAAAAAGAAAAAACAGCGCTTCCCATGGCTGTTACCCCAATTAACAATCTTTAATTTTTATCTTCCAGCAATGGCACAAAACGAAATTCTCCTAATTCCTGTTTTTCAAATTCTTTCTCAGACTTCCGTATAATCAAAGTCATTTTTTGGTGCGTTTTTCCCACCGGAATCACTAGTCTTCCGCCTATTTTTAGTTGGTTTAATAAGGCTTTGGGAATATATGGCGCCCCTGCCGTAACAATAATACCGTTATAGGGAGCTGCTTCGGGATAGCCTTTATAACCATCTCCAAAGATGAGTTTTTTAGGAAAATACCCCAATTTGGGCAAGAAAAGCTTCGCTTTCTGATATAATTCCCGTTGTCGCTCCACAGAATATACCACCGCCCCTAACTCTAATAAAACGGCTGTTTGGTAGCCGCTGCCTGTGCCAATTTCCAGTACGCTATCTCCTTTCTTAACCGCTAACAATTCTGTTTGAAAAGCCACCGTATATGGTTGCGAAATAGTTTGGTCGGCGGCTATAGGAAAAGGTTTATCCTCGTAAGCATGCTCTTCAAAGCTGCTATCCATAAACAGGTGGCGCGGTATTTTCCGTATCGCCTCTAAAACATTATTATCTGTAATGCCCTTAGAAGCTACTGTTTCCGCTAACTTCCTGCGCATACCACTGTGTTTTGAGGTATCTCGCAACATACTCTTTTCGCTTTCTCACAAAGGTATAAAATAACCCGCTTACAAGAAGGTTTTGAGAGGCATGTAAAAAAGAATTACAGAATAATTATTTTTGTTGAAAATATTCACCTATGCTAAGAGCAGGCGTTTTAGGAGCCGGCCACCTGGGGAAAATTCACCTTCGGTTGCTGCAACAATCGAGCCTATACCAATTAATAGGGTTTTATGACCCTAATCCTGAACATGCGCAGGAAGCCGTTGGCGAAGGTGGCTATACTTGTTTCCCGGATATGGAGGCGTTGATAGACGAAGTAGATGTAGTGGTGGTGGTAACACCTACACTGTCTCATTTTCACTGCGCCCGCAACGCTATTTTAAAAGGGAAGCATGTTTTTATAGAAAAACCTATCGCCAATACGGTAACTGAAGCAGAAGAACTTATTAGCTTGGCAAAAAAACAAGGAGTAAAAGGAACGGTTGGGCATGTGGAGCGGTTTAACCCTGCCTTTTTAGCGGTAAAAGACCAGGTAGAGCATCCTTTATTCATTGAAACGCATCGGCTGGCGGAGTTTAACCCCAGGGGAACGGATGTGCCAGTAGTGCTGGATTTAATGATTCACGATATAGACATTATCCTCAGTTTAGTAAAAGCAGACATTCAACGAATAGACGCCAGCGGCGTAGCGGTTCTAAGTCGTTCTCCAGACATTGCCAACGTGCGGATAGCGTTTACCAACGGATGTGTAGCCAACCTTACAGCAAGTCGCATTTCATTGAAAAATATGCGAAAATCGCGCTTCTTTCAACGCAATACCTATATTTCAATAGACTTCCTGGATAAAAAAGTAGAGGTGGTGAAAATGAAAAACGCCCCCGAAAACCCCGATGAATTTGCCCTGGTTCTTCAAAATGCAGAAGGTGAAAAAAAGCAACTCTACTTTGAGCATCCTAAAATAATACCTGGTAACGCTATTTTAAGCGAACTGGAAACCTTTGCAGAAGCCATTAAAAATAACCGCGAGCCGGTAGTAACCCTTCAGCAAGGAGCCGAAGCCTTGCGAGTAGCCTCAGAAATTGTAACCATACTTCAATCCCAATTAAAATCACTCGAAAAATGAACCGAATAGCTGTAATAGGAGCCGGCACTATGGGAAATGGAATTGCACACACCTTTGCCCAGTTTGGGTATGAGGTGGCGCTCATAGACATTTCAGAAAAAGCGTTGGCAAAAGGGATGGAAACTATCTCTAAAAATTTAGACCGCATGGTGGTAAAGGGAATCCTTTCTGAAACCGACAAAACCCAGACGCTGCAACGCATTGCCACCCACACTGCACTGAAAAAAGGAGTAGAAGGGGCAAATTTGGTGGTAGAGGCCGCCAGTGAAAATAAAGAACTCAAACAAAACCTTTTTACACAGTTGAGCGAGTACTGTGCGGCAGAGACCATCCTTGCCAGTAATACCTCTTCTATTTCTATCACCGCCATCGCCTCTGTTACTGCCCACCCGGAGCGCGTCATTGGTATGCACTTTATGAACCCTGTGCCGCTGATGAAGCTGGTAGAGGTAATTCGCGGTTATAACACCAGCGATGCTGTTACCGAAACGGTGATGAACCTCTCCCAAAAACTAAATAAAATACCGGTAGAAGTGCAAGACTATCCCGGCTTTGTATCTAACAGGATACTGATGCCCATGATAAATGAAGCTATTGAAACTCTTTACAACAGGGTTGCCGGCGTTATAGAAATAGATGCCGTAATGAAATTAGGCATGGCGCACCCTATGGGGCCTTTGCAATTAGCCGATTTTATAGGGTTAGATGTATGCCTTTCTATTTTAAATGTACTATACAACGGATTCAAAAATCCTAAATATGCTCCCTGCCCTTTATTGGTCAACATGGTAGCCGCCGGTAAATGGGGTGTAAAATCGGGCGAAGGTTTTTATGACTATTCCCAGGGAAATAAAGCAGAAAAAGTAGCCCGGCAATTTTTGAAATAAATGGGTTAGAAATATATTTCTAATCATTCCATAAGAAAAAACCTAATTAACCCACCAGGATTAAATGTAGTGCCGATATTCCTTATTTTTGCCTTAAAAACCTCTCATGAACGTTTTGTGCGTGCTCTTTCATAACCTATTAGAACAACCTGTATGGCAACCGTAATTCCTTTTGCTGCGGTGAGACCCGCAGCTCAAAAGGCAAGCCAGGTGGTTTCACGTCCCTACGAACAATATACTGCCGAAGAAATAGAAAAACAACTTCGCACCAACCCGTATTCTTTTTTACACGTTATTCATCCGGGCTATCCCGTAGTCTATCCTTCCACAGGTGAAGAACGCTATGCAACCGTGCGAAACAATTATCTTGCCTATATACAAAACCGCATCTTTATAAAAGATGTCCAGTCGGCCTATTATATTTATAAAATCACCAGCGAAGACCAAACCGTTTGTGGTATCATTGGCGCCGTGAGCACAGAAGACTATACAAACAAGATAGTGCGAAAACACGAAGACACCCTTCAGAAACGAGAACAACTTTTTAAAAACTATTTAAGCGCTGTACGTTTTAATGCTGAGCCGGTTTTACTCATGTATCCTGATAATGCCCATATTGAAGATATTATGGCAACCTGTATGATAAGTGCTCCTGAAACCGAATTTACAGACGATTTGGGCAGAAAACATCAGCTCTGGAAATGTACTGAGCCCCAGGCTCTTAGCCGCCTTCAGAATGAATTTTATGCCATGCCCGCCGTCTATATTGCAGACGGGCACCATCGCACAGCATCCTCCTGGCTGCTCGCCGAAGAAACAAAAAACCTCTCTGGCTCTAATAATGATAAACATCCCGCCGGGTTTTTTATGAGCTATCTCGTTCCCGAATCCCAGCTAAAACTCTATGAATTTAACCGCCTCGTAAAAGATTTGAACGGGCTATCAAAAGAAACATTCTTAGAAAAACTACAAACAACTTACCATATAGAAAACGCCGGTAAAGAAATCTATAAACCTGTAGAAAAACACCAGTTCAGCATGTACTTAGACGGAACATTCTACCGGCTGCAACTACACCAGGACTATTCTTTTACCAATGCACTGACCCGTTTAGACCCATACATTCTCTACGTTACCCTGCTCAGACCTATATTGGGAATAACCGATTTGCGCAACGACAAGCGATTAGAATATACCTCCGGGAAGGATAGCCTTGCCCGGGTGAAAAAACTTGTTGATGAAGGGCTTTTTGCAGTAGGGTTTGGCTTAACTCCTGTTACGGCGGCGGAGCTCAAAGAAGTAGCTGACGCTGGTTTGCAAATGCCTCCCAAAAGCACCTACATAACCCCCAAACTGTTAAGCGGGTTAACTATTTATGAATTTTAATTAGTTTCACAGGAAATGGGCGCTATGAGCAACACAGAAAACCTCACCCGCATACAAAACCAACTGCCCCAAAATGTAACCCTGGTAGCCGTTTCTAAAACCAGGTCAGTAACCGAAATTATGGAGATTTACAACGCAGGGCAACGGATTTTTGGCGAAAATAAAGTCCAGGAAATGACCGAAAAATGGCGACAACTCCCCAAAGACATCCAGTGGCACCACATTGGGCATGTGCAGCGCAACAAGATAAAATACATGGCGCCCTATGTAACTTTACTACACGGAATAGACAGCCTGGCTATCTTAGAGGAGGTAGATAGGCAAGCCGCCAAACATCACCGCCGCATTAACTGCCTGCTCCAGGTGAGAATTGCGCAAGAAGAAACCAAATTTGGCATGACTAAAGAAGAAACACTCGCTCTTCTCGCCTCAGATAGCTACAAAAATATGCAACATGCTTCCATAGTTGGTCTCATGGGAATGGCGAGTTTTACCGAAGACACCCTCCAGATTAAAAGAGAATTTTTATTTTTGAAGGCGCTATATGACCAAATAACCTCCTCGTCTCTTGCAGACAACCAATTCCGTATCTTGTCTATGGGAATGAGTGGCGATTACCAAATAGCTATAGCCTGCGGGAGTACCATGGTACGGATAGGAAGTAGTATTTTTGGCGCACGAACCTGAACAAATTATGAATTATATTCATCATACAATATTCCATAACCCCACTAAATACCCCATTCTATGCCTGTTTTAGTATATGCCGAAACGGAAAACGGAAATTTTCGCAAAACCGCTTTCGAAACACTCTCTTATGCAAGGTCTCTCGCCAATGAACTGTCCACCACCGTAACCGCGGTTGCCTTGAATGCAATCCAGGCAAATTTATTAGCCAACTATGGGGCAGATAAAATTCTTCAGGTAACCGAGCCCCGGTTACAGCAATTTCACTTAGGCGCCTGCGCCCGCCTGTTGCAACAAGCCATTCAAAAAGAAAACGCCCAGCTAATAGTACTTAGTTCCAGCGTCAACGCAAAATACATAGCCCCCCTGTTAGCAATTTACACAGAAGCCGCCTATACCCCCAATGTAATAGGCTTGCCACAAAACCTCCAGCCGCTTCGGGTAAAACAAACTGCCTATAGCAACAAAGCCTTTAGTATTACTGAAATTCGCAGCGAACGGGCGATAATTGGTATTGCAAAAAACTCATTCGGGCTAAAAGAATCCCCTGTAGAAACTACTTTAGAAACCTTTACTCCCAATTGGGATAAAGCAGATTTTGATGTCCCCATACAGCGTACAGAAGCTGTAAAAGGCGCTATAACCATTGCCGATGCTGAGATTGTAGTATCGGGAGGCAGAGGTTTAAAGGGCCCTGAGAATTGGGGTATGATAGAAGAATTAGCCCATGTACTGGGGGCAGCTACTGCCTGTTCCAAACCCGTTTCAGATTTGGGCTGGCGCCCGCACAGCGAGCATGTGGGACAAACCGGTAAACCGGTAGCCTGCAATCTCTACATCGCCATAGGTATATCTGGAGCCATACAACATTTAGCCGGCGTAAACGCTTCTAAGATAAAAGTAGTTATCAACTCAGACCCCGACGCCCCTTTTTTCAAAGCCGCCGATTATGGTGTGGTAGGAAATGCTTTTGAGGTAGTTCCCAAACTCATTGAAAAATTAAAAGAATTTAAAGCAAAGCATACATAATTTTAGTAACTTGTACCCCCAAAGAGCCACGCGAACCCAGGCACTTCTGTTGCTTTGTTTATCCCGGGCGTTTATGCAGTCTTCACCATGAGTTTAGTGAGATTAACAATTAAAGGAATATCCTACAGCCAAACCCAAAACGGGGCGTATGCCCTCATTCTCAACGAGGTCGAGGGAGAACGCAAACTACCCATTATCATTGGCGCTTTCGAAGCCCAGTCCATTGCCATTGCTATGGAAAAAGAAATAAAAGCTCCCCGCCCACTTACCCATGACCTCTTTAAAAGCTTTGCAGACCGGTTCGACATAGTTATAAAACAAGTAATCATCCATAAGTTAGTAGATGGCGTTTTTTATTCCAGCATTATTTGCGAACGAGATAAAATAGAAGAAATTATAGATGCCCGTACCAGCGATGCTATAGCCTTAGCCCTGCGGTTCAATGCCCCCATTTTCACCTATAAAAATATCCTGGACAAGGCCGGTATTTACCTAAAAGTAGCTCCTAAAGAAGACGCCACAACCCGTATTACGGAAGAAATACTATCAGAAGAAACCCATCCGCCGGCAGCGGCAGAATCCTATAAAACCCATTCCCTTGAAGAACTTCATGCCCTTCTTGATGATGCCGTGAAGGATGAAGATTATGAAAAGGCCGCCAAGATACGAGACGAAATATCCCGAAGGGAGGGAGAACAAAAATAGCTAACCAGCTCTCATTATATGAAAAACATAGCCCTCCTCCTCATGGCATTTGCCCTTTTCGCAAAGGTAAATTCACAGGAACTTGAGAAAAAATGGACGTTTTATAAAATTCTAAATACCGAAACCGATTCACTTTATAAAACAGATTCTGCCGATTCATTAACTCTCGCCAAAGGAACATTTACCTACCATATAAAAGGAAAAAACCTGCACGCTTCTGGAAATTATATTCGCCAGAATAACCTTCTTTTATTTTACTACGATACTCCATCAGATACGCTGCGGCGTTATAAAATAACAGAACTCACAGACTCTACCTTAGTGCTAAGTGAGAAAAAAATGTTATACCAGTTTATATCTGCCTCAAAGGCACCAACTACCCTCATGGCCGCCAGCACTCTTAAACCAAACATGGGTTTTTCTCTCAACGGGCTATTGCGCGGGGCATTGGGGATGCTATCCCTGTTAGCGCTTGCCTATTTGTTTAGCAGTAACCGAAAAGCCATTAACTGGAAAACCGTTGGCATGGGGCTTGCCGCCCAACTCCTCCTGGCTATTGGCATTCTAAAAGTGCCCTTTGTGAAACTCATTTTTGAAGAAATAGGCAGAATATTTGTTTTAATTCTTGACTTCACTAAAGCCGGTAGCGAATTTCTCCTCGGCGGTATGATGGATGTAGATACCTTCGGGTTTATTTTTCTCTTCCAGATTTTGCCTACCATCATCTTCTTTTCCGCCTTAACCTCTTTGCTATTCTACCTTGGCGTTATCCAAATTGTAGTGCGCGGAATGGCTTGGGCGCTCACTAAACTAATGGGTATTTCGGGTCCCGAAAGCCTTTCGGTTACCGGGAATATTTTCCTTGGGCAAACCGAAGCCCCCCTGATGATTAAAGCCTACCTGGAAAAAATGACACGATCTGAAATATTGCTCGTAATGATAGGCGGCATGGCAACACTGGCAGGGGGCGTTTTGGCAGCCTATATAGGATTTTTAGGCGGAAGTGATGAGCAACTGCGATTAGAATTCGCTAAACACCTCCTTGCTGCGTCTGTAATGGCTGCACCGGGTGCTGTGCTCATTTCAAAAATATTATATCCCCAGCAAGAAGCCATCCAAAAAAACATAGCCGTATCGCATGAGAAGATAGGCTCCAACGTATTAGACGCTATTTCTAACGGCACCACCGAAGGGCTAAAATTAGCCGCCAATGTAGCCGCCATGCTACTGGTTTTCATAGCCTTTATTGCACTCATTAATTCTCTTTTAGGTTGGATAGGAAACCTCACCACCCTGAGCGATTTTATTGCCGCTCATACACCCTATGAAAAACTTTCTTTAGAATCTATTCTTGGCGTAGTGTTAGCCCCTTTGATGTGGCTTATTGGTATTGCCAAAGAAGATATAATGCTCATGGGGCAACTGCTCGGCATAAAATTAGCCGCCAGCGAATTTGTTGGCTATATTCAGCTCACCGAATTAAAAAACCCTGCCAATGCCCTGCATTTCACCTATAACAAATCGGTAATTATGGCCACCTATATGCTCTGCGGGTTTGCCAACTTTGCGTCTATAGGCATCCAGATTGGGGGGATAGGCTCATTAGCCCCAGGCCAACGGAAAACCCTCTCAGAACTGGGGTTAAAAGCCCTGTTGGGAGGCACCCTCGCATCCCTGCTCTCTGCCACCCTGGCGGGAATTATTATTGGGTAGCTGCCACAGCCTATAGAAACCACTGCACTGCCACATTGGGGATAAAATCTACTGTGAAGTGCGCAATTATATTTGCCTTTAAGTCGCGTTTCCACAAATAAAACCACGTGAGCACCCCGCCTCCCGCCAGTGAAACCAGTACACCCGCCCATCCTTGTCCCGGGTAGTGCAACAATGCAAAAGGAAGTAAAGAAAGCAAAACAGCCAGCGTTTTCCTCCCGGTGAGCCCCTGTATCCGCTCCAGGAGATACCCCCGCATAAAAACCTCTTCGGCTATCCCTGCCCGCAATACTATTAAAGTAACCGTCCAGGGCGATAGCGACTCAAAGGCTTTCGATTCGCCAAAGCGCCAGCCAATTTGTTGCGATATAAAAATGGCGACTGCTATGGCAAGGAACGACAAAACAGTTAAAAATAAAGCGCGTAAAAGCGATTTTTTATAGCTGTGAAAATACAACCCGATAGAATCTAACCCCAGCTTTTCGCCTTTTTTTATGAGTAGGAATAACACGCCCACTAATGATAGGATAAGAAGTTCCTTGGCAATAACCTGTGCATTGCCCAGGCGTCCTCCCGTATAGGTATTGAATAGCCAGTTAACTCCTGATATAGCGGTGTAAGAGAGAAATATCCCTAAAAAAGTATAGGCATTACGGCTCATACAAAATGGTCTTTAGTTACTGCGAAAGTAGCTACTATTTATTTTATAAATAGAGGTAAGAATAAAAAATACTACTGTTTGAAGTTGTTTTTTAATATCCCGCTTTTTCCCGCACCCTTTGCAAAACCTGCTCCGCTATCTTTTTCGCTTTTTCGGCTCCTCTGTACAGCGATTCTTCTATTTCATCGGGATGGGTCATATAGTGATGAAAACGGTCTCGTTCTATGGCGAATTTAGTAATAATCAAGTTAAACAAAGCCTGTTTCGCTTGCCCGTACCCATACCCTCCTGCCAGGTAGTTGCCATGCATCTCTTCTGTTTGCATGGGTGTGGCCAGGAGTTTATAGAGGGCGAATACAGTACAATTATCTGGATTTTTAGGAGCCTCCAAAGGAGTGCTGTCGGTTTGTATGCCCATTACTTGCTTGCGCAGTTGAGCCTCTGGCAAAAAAATATCGAGCGTGTTGCCCTTAGATTTGCTCATCTTAGAGCCGTCTGTTCCGGGAACATACATAGTTTCTTCTCTTACACTGGCTTCGGGAATTATAAAAGTGTCGCCCATTTGGGCATTGAACCGAAGTGCTACATCGCGCGTTATCTCCAGGTGTTGCAACTGGTCTTTTCCTACCGGAACCACATCTGCATCATACAATAAAATATCAGCAGCCATGAGCATAGGATAGGTAAAGATACCAGCGTTTACATCTGCCAGCCTGTCTGCTTTATCTTTAAAAGAATGCGCCAGGGTGAGGCGCTGGTATGGGAAAAAGCAACTGAGATACCAGGCTAACTCGGTAACCTGGGGAACATCGCTTTGGCGATAAAAAACAGTTTTGTGAGTGTTTAGCCCAAAGGCCCGCCAGGCAGCTGCGGTGGCGCGGGTGTGCTCGCGCAGGAGCGAAGCGTTTTTTACCTGGGTAAGAGAATGAAGGTTGGCAATGAACAAAAATGCCTGGTTTTCTGGCTGGTTTGCCATGTTGAGGGCAGGGATAATGGCGCCCAGTATATTCCCCAGGTGAGGGGTAGCAGTGCTTTGTATGCCTGTGAGGATGCGCGCCATAGGTTTTTAAGATTACAAAGGTAGCATTTTTGGCGCTCATTTTTGAAATGTTGTATTTTTGGGGCGATGAAACAGGTTTTTAAGGCTTTTTTTTATGTTTTGTGGCGTACCTGGTTTTACCTTCTCATGTTTGGCGTTATACTCTTGTTATTCCCCTTCCTTTTAATAGCTACTTCCTCTAAGCAATTTTATAGGTTTTTTTTCCTGCTTGCTCGCCTGTGGGGAAAGGCAGTGTTATATGGCATGGGCTTTTATCCTGTGGTAATGGCAGAAGAGCGAATAAAAAAGGGGAAAAGTTATGTGTTTGTTGCCAATCATGCTTCTATGATGGATATTATGTTGATGCTTACAGTGGTTAAGTACCCCTTTGTTTTTATCGGGAAAAAGGAGTTGGCGCGCTTCCCCGTATTTGGGTTTTTCTATAAGAAAACCTGTATTTTGGTGGACAGGAGTAGTGCCAAAAGCAGGGAAGCGGCTTTTAAAGCGGCGCGGGAGCGATTGCAGGGAGGGGTGAGTATTTGTATTTTCCCGGAGGGAGGTATCCCGGAAGAAACCATTTTCTTAGATGCTTTTAAAGATGGGGCTTTTCGCCTGGCTATTGAACATGCCATTCCTATTTTACCGCTTACGTTTGGAGATAACAAGAAACGATTTCCCTACCGGTTTTTTGGGGGACGCCCCGGAAAGATGCGGGTAAAGATACACCCGGCTATAGAAACAATTTCCCTGGCGTTGGAAGACCGGCAGCGATTGAAGTTGGAGACGCGTGAGCTAATATATCACCAGTTACAGAAATTTGCAGAAGAAGACGGCTGAGAAAAAACGCATTTCTTAGCGCCTCCTATCCCCCTTAGCATAGCTATTTTCCCACTAAAGCATTAGTTGAAAAGAAGCATTTCCATGGGTTTTTTGGTATTTAAGTCGCCAATTCATAAAGAGGTGTTTCTCCATCGGCATTATATCTTCACCTGCGCTCTTCTCCCCCAATAACAAAAGTGCTATTCTTTTTCTTGTTTCTGTCCCATCATCATTAAATAGGCTTTCAGGAATGCATCTATCTCCCCATTCATTACCGCCGTTACGTCAGAAGTTTCCTCATCAGTTCGGAGGTCTTTTACCAGTTGATAGGGGTGCATTACATAGTTTCTAATTTGAGACCCCCATTCTATCTTCATTTTCCCGGCCTCAATTTTTTCGCGCTCCGCCAGTCGCTTTTTCAATTCCAGTTCATATAAGCGAGATTTTAAAAGCTGTAGCGCTTTGGTTTTGTTATCAAGCTGAGAGCGGGTTTCAGAATTTTCAATGATAATCCCGGTAGGGTGATGCCGCAACCGAACGGCGGTTTCTACCTTATTTACATTTTGCCCGCCGGCGCCGCTGGAACGCATAGTTTCAAAACTAATTTCAGAAGGATTTATGTCAATTTCAATAGAATCGTCCACCAATGGATATACATACACCGAAGCGAAAGAAGTGTGCCGCTTAGCGTTGCTGTCGAAAGGAGAAATCCGCACCAGCCGGTGAACCCCATTTTCGCCTTTCAGGTAGCCAAAAGCGTATTCCCCGTCAATTTCTAATGTTACAGTTTTTATGCCTGCCACCTCGCCGGGCTGGTAATTGAGTTCGCGTACCTTGTAGCCTTGTTTTTGGCACCACATCACATACATTCGCATGAGCATAGATGCCCAGTCGCAGCTTTCCGTTCCACCCGCGCCGGCAGTTACCTGGAGCACAGCACTCATTGGGTCGCTCTCGTCTGAGAGCATATTCCGAAATTCAATATCCTCTATAAGAAATATCGTTTTTTGGTGAAGAACTTCTACCTCATCGAGAGACGTCTCCCCTTCTTTATAAAACTCATACAGCACCTCCAGGTCATTTACAAGAGTTTGGGCGGTTTCATAGTCAGTAATCCACTTCTTCTTAACCCTCAGGTTCTGCATAAGTGCTTCGGCCTCTTTAGGTTTGTCCCAGAAACCGGGGGCATAGGTTTTTTCTTCTTCGTTTTGAATTTCTATCCGTTTGGCATCTACGTCAAAGATACCTCCTTAAGGCATCCAGGCGATCATTGAGGTGTTTCAGGTGTTCAGTGGTAATCATTTTAATTGTAGTTTTACAGTTGCAAAAATAGTATATATGGAGGATATAGAAATTAATTTGATAAGCGACACGGTTACACGCCCCACCCCAGCTATGCTGGAAGCTATGATGAGAGCGCCGGTAGGAGACGATGTTTTTAAGGCAGACCCTACGGTGAATGCGTTAGAACGAACGGTAGCCGACCTGTTTGGGAAGGAGGCTGCCTTGTTTTTTCCGAGTGGTACCATGGCGAATCAAACAGCTATTAAAATTCACACCCAACCGGGGCATGAGCTTATTTGTGATAAGGATGCTCATATTTATAATTATGAGGGCGGCGGGGTGAGTTTTAACAGCGGGGTGTCTTGCCGCTTGATAGACGGGGATAGGGGCACATTTACGGCAGTACAGGTGAAAAAGAATATTAACCCGCCCGATTTTTACCACAGCCCTCTTACCTCGCTGGTATGCGTGGAGAACACAGTAAACCGGGGCGGTGGTACGTGTTGGGATTTTGAGGAGTTGAAAAAAATAGGGGATGTTTGCCGTGAGCATGGACTGGCTTATCACCTGGATGGGGCACGGTTGTGGAATGCATTGGTGGCAAAGAGCGAAACACCCCAGCAATACGGGGCGTTGTTCCATACCATTTCGGTATGTTTTAGTAAGGGTTTGGGCTGCCCGGTAGGGTCGGTATTGGTGGGTAGCGAGGCGCTCATGAACAAGGCGTTGCGTATTCGCAAGGTATTAGGGGGTGGAATGCGGCAGGCGGGCTACCTGGCGGCGGCGGCTTTGTATGCCCTGGAGCATCATATTGATAGGTTGGCAGAAGACCACCGGCGGGCGAAGGAAATAGGAGCTATTTTACAAGAATTACTCTTTGTGAAAAAGGTGGTTCCGGTGGAGACGAATATTGTTATTTTTGAATTGAATGACACGGTTGTTTCTGAACGGGAGCTTTTGGAACATCTGAGACGGAACGGGATACGGCTTACAGGGATGGGAAATGGCCGGCTCCGCATGGTTACTCACCTGGATTATACGGATTCTATGCATAGGCGGGTTCTTGCTCTTTTAGAATCTTACAAGAAGATAGGAGTATAAATTGTTTGAGCTACAGGGATGTTTTACAAAAAGAAAAACCCGCAAGGCTGCGGGAATTTCTCGTGTGTATGTGTGTCTGAAGAAGCTATGGCTAACGCCTCCACTTTAATAAATCAAAACTATAAAAGTATTTTATGTTGAAGGTATGGTTTTTCCGTAAATTTTTGAGAATTTTTGGAGGTTAAAAAAAGAGCTGTTTTTTCCCATCTTAATATTGCTCTTCCTCGTTAGGAAAATCGTTAGCTTTCACATCTACTACATAGTTAGAAACCGCCTGGGTTATTTCTTCATATAAATTTAAGTAGCGTCTTAAAAAACGAGGATTAAATTGATGAGTTATTCCCAGCATGTCGTGAAGCACCAGCACTTGCCCGTCAACACCCCCACCCGCACCGATACCTATTACCGGAATGGTTAACATCTGAGCTACCTCGGTGGCGAGTTGGGCGGGAATTTTCTCTAAAATAAGGGCAAAACAGCCTATTTTTTCTAACATGGCAGCGTCTTCTTTCAATTTGTTGGCTTCTTCTTCTGCGCGTGCCCGCACAGAGTAAGTGCCAAATTTGTAGATGGATTGGGGGGTTAATCCTAAATGCCCCATAACGGGAATGCCGGCTTGCAGGATTCGCTTTATGGATTCTTTCGCTTCGCTCCCCCCTTCTAATTTTACAGCGTGTGCGCCGCTTTCTTTCATAATGCGAATGGCAGAACGAAGCGCTTCCTTGGGGTCGCTTTGGTAGCTCCCGAAAGGTAAATCTACTACTACCAGGGCGCGATGAACCGCCCGAACTACAGAGGAGGCGTGATAAATCATCTGGTCTAAGGTAATGGGTAAGGTAGTTTCGTGACCAGCCATAACGTTGCTTGCAGAATCGCCTACCAACACTACATCTATCCCCGTTCCGTCCAGGATTTTGGCCATACTGTAGTCATAGGCGGTGAGCATAGATATTTTTTCCCTGTTTTGCTTCATATCCAGAAGCGATTTTACAGTGATTCTCTTATATTCTTTTTTGGCTACTGACATGGGTGTGATGTATGAAGGTGTAAAAGTAGTGAGTTTTTATAAAATTGTTCTGTTGGATGGGTTGAGGGGATATATTTACGCACGAATTTATGCTGAATTTGACATATTGGGGAGTTGTAAAGCGAAGATGTGGTAATGCAATAGGCCTGCTTTTGCCCCGGAGCTTATTGAGGTTTAATTGTTCACTATCAATGTTATCAAGAATGGTTAACTCTTACAAGGAAAAACCTCTTCGCGTTTTTGTGAGAACACTATTTGCAATCGTTGTGTAAAATTCTTTTTTTCTTGGGACGTGAAAATTCTACTTACTGAAGATGTCAGAAAGGCCCACTATACAGAAAGAAAATACAGATATTACACTCCTCTGTGTTTTTTAAGGGCTTTGGCTACTTCGTTGTAGGTTACGGTTTCGTCTTTAAAATGTACTGCAAGTCGGGTTCTTTCCTCGGGGGTGGCGTGTAGCTGGTTTAAAATATTGAGAAGGTGCATTTTCATGTGGCCTTTTTGAATGCCGGTGGTAATAAGAGAGCGAAGGGCGGCGAAGTTTTGGGCTAACCCTACGGAAGCGATAATTTGCATCAGTTCTTCTGCAGATGGGTTTCCCAGCATCTCCAGGGATAATTTTGCTAAGGGATGCACCTGGGTTAAGCCTCCAACAGTACCCATGGCGAGGGGGAGTTTTACCGAGAAGGTGAATATATTGTTTTCTACCGTGGCATGAGAGAGACTTTTGTAGTTTCCTGCGGCGGCTGCGTATGCGTGTGCGCCAGCCTCTACGGCTCTGAAATCGTTGCCGGTAGCTACCACTACTGCATCTATACCATTCATAATTCCTTTATTGTGGGTTACGGCACGGTAGGTGTCTATTTGGGCGATGGTAACGGCTTGAATAAATTTTTGAGCAAATTGAGCAGGAGAAATAGTGTCTTCATTTAGTTCCTTCACCTGGCATGATACGCTTGCTTCTACAGTACTTTGAGGAGCATAGTTGGAGAGAATGCTCATAATGATTTCTATGGCGCGCTCCCCGGGGGTGAATGAGGAATATTCGCTGGCTTTGGCAATGAGCACGTGGGCGAATCTTTCCAGGCAGGAATTGATAAAATTAGCCCCCATGGCATCTGCGGTAAGGAAAGAACAACGCAACCGGTAGTAATTTGGTAAATATGCCGTTTTGTCTTCTATGGTTAGCCGGGTAACGCCTCCGCCTCTCTTTTTCATATTATGGGTTATGCTTTCTATCGATTCGTGTAGGGAAGGGGTTATGGCAGACAGAAATGGATTGAGTTTCTGAGGGTCTCCTTTATATAAAAAGTGCACATGCCCTGTTTTTTCCATAGAGGAGACTTGTGCCCGAAACCCATCTCGTTTCGCCCAAAATTTGGCTGCTTTAGCCGCCGCGGCTATTACAGAGCTTTCTTCGGTTACCATGGGGATGGCATATATTTTTTCGTTAACCATAAAATTGGGCACTACGGCATAGGGAAGGTAATAGTTGGTGAGGGTGTTTTCTACAAATTCGTCGTGTAATTGCTGGAGCAACTTATCGGGGTTCCAATATTGTTTTATAATGGGGGCAATGGCCGGGTTGTTATTAAAGTAGTGGTCTGTGAGCCACTTTATCTTGGCTGTTTTACTGAGTTTGGAAAATCCTTCTACCGTCATGGTTAGTACAGAATATTGAGATGGGTGCGAGGTTAAAAATAATACATGTTATCTATTGAACAGGGTTTTAATTTTTTCAACTATAATGCGGGCTAATTTTTCCTTGCTTTCCAATGTCCAACCGCCAATATGGGGGGTAAGCAGCACATTATCTGCCTGGGCAAGATAGGTAAAGGCAGGAGGGATATTTCCATCGGTGAAGAGGGTTTCAAAAGAAGTGGCTTCATATTCTAATACATCTAATGCTGCGCCGCGGATTTTTCCAGATTGAAGGGCTGTAACAAGGTCTGCCGTGCATACATTTTTTCCCCGTGCGGTGTTGATGAGCCAGAAGGGCGAAGCAAATTTTTCTATGAAAGAAGTGTTTACCATCCCTATTGTTTGGGGTGTTTGGGGAATGTGCAGGCTCACCACATGGGCTTTTTGTTGTAGTTCTTCAAGAGAAACCTGCCTTGCATACTCATCTCCTACATTTTCCAGCACATCATAACAGAGGACTTCTACGACCAACCCACTGAGTTTTCGGGCGAAGGCTTTGCCTATGTTTCCGTAGCCTATAATGGCGACTGTTTTACCTTCGAGTTCTACTCCCCGGTTAGCTTCGCGTATCCATTTTCCCTGGCGCACTTCTCTATCTGCTTTGTGGAGATTATTGAGAAGGGAAAGGAGCATAGCAAGGGTGTGTTCTGCTACAGCATTATAATTGCCCTCGGGCGCTGAGATAATGTGAATTCCCTTTTTTTGGGCATAATCACAGTCAATATTTTCTAACCCGGCGCCTACGCGGGCTATAAATGTAAGATTGGGGGCGCTATCTATAAAATCTCTATCAATGGTAAACCGGCTTCTTATAACAATGCCATGATAGCGCTGGGCATTGCGGGCTATGGTTTCTTTATCGTGAGTATAATCTTCATAATTTACAAATCCCAATTGATGCAATTCTTCTATTAGCAACGGGTGATTAGTGTCTAAATGCAGAATGTTCATTAAAAGCCAAGGATTAGTTTTGCAATGTAAAAAAACATAAATATACCTAAAATATCATTGCTGGTGGTAATGAAAGGGCCTGTTGCAATGGCGGGGTCTATACCTCTTTTATGCAGGAGAATGGGTATAAAGGTGCCTATGAGGGCTGCCATGGTGATAACGCATAGCATAGAAATGGCTATGGTGAAGCTAAAGAGAATTTCTAATGAGATAAGAGATCCAAAAATTATAATTAACAGGCTAAGCGCCAAGCCATTTATAAGACTTAACCGTATTTCTTTAAGAAGGCGGGTAAAAAGGCTTCCTTTTACAGTGTTATTAGCAAGGCCCCGCACAATAATGGCGGAGGATTGAACGCCTACGTTTCCTGCTACAGCGGCAATAAGGGGGGTGAAGAAGAAGAGTTCCCGGTACTTTGATAGGGCGTCCTGGAAGCCTTCCATAATAAAAACGCTTCCCAAACCGCCCATCAACCCCATAACCAGCCATGGAAAGCGGGCTTTGGTGAGCTGCCATATACTGTCGTCGGCTTCTACTTCCTGGGTAAGCCCGGCGGCGAGTTGGTAATCTTTGTTGGCTTGTTCTTTAATAACATCTATAATATCATCAATGGTAATTCTACCAACCAACCTGCCCGCTTCATCTACTACAGGAATGGCTTCCAGATCGTATTTAGACATAATATTGGCTACTTCTTCGGCGCTGTCATTAACAGATACAAAATCTACTTTGGGAATGTATATTTCTTTAATGGGAGTTTTGGTAGAGGCGGTGAGAAGGTCTTTTAGGGAGAGCCTTCCTTTGAGGCGATTTTCATCATCTACTACATAAATAGAATGTACTCGCGTAACATGCTCAGCCTGCAAGCGCATTTCTTTAACACATTTAAGCACCGTCCAATTCTCATTTACCTTTACCAATTCTTTCGCCATAAGCCCTCCTGCAGAATCTTCATCATACCGTAGCAACTCTACAATGTCTTTCACATGCTCATAATCATCAATATGAGCTATAACTTCTTCTTTACGTCTTTCGGGAAGTTCAGCAATAATATCGGCAGCGTCGTCGGTGTCTAAGGCAAGTAATTCTTCAGCTATTTCCTGGGGCGATAGTTTTCCTAATATTTGCTCCCGCACTTCTTCATCAAGTTCGGTAAGTACGTCAGATGTTTTGTCGCTGTCTAACAGTTTTATAAGATAGGTTGCCTGGTCTAAGGTGAGTTCGTGTACAATTTCGGCTATGTCGGCATAATGTATGTCTTTTAAAAGGCTCAGGAGGGTTTCATCGTCTTTGCGGGCGATGGATTCTTCTATTTGGAGGAGGAGTTTGCTGCTGAGTTTAAAGGACATGGGGTTCTATTTTCCTTGTGAGTTCTATAAAATCTGTAGCCGTTAATTGTTCAGGGCGAAGTTCAAAGATACTATCTTCTTTTAAAAGAGAGGGGGGTGAATATATTTTTAAGCTGTTGCGAAGGGTTTTTCGGCGCTGGTTGAAGGCGGTTTTTACTAATTTAAAAAATAACTCTTCGTTGCAGGGAAGGTGGTAATTTTCTTTTCTTGTGAGATGAATAACGCCCGATTGCACCTTGGGAGGGGGTATGAATACATGTGACGGAACGGTGAACAGGTAGGCTACTTCATAGAAGGCTTGTACCAGTACAGAGAGGATGCCGTATGTTTTGCTGCCCGCTTTTTCGCAAATTCGCATAGCTACTTCTCTTTGAAACATACCGCAAAGCTCGGGCACCCGCCCGCGTAGCGCAAGGGTTTTAAAGAGTATTTGAGATGAGATGTTGTAGGGAAAATTGCCTATGATGGCAAAGGAATTTTCATGGAAGAGTTCTTCTAAGGGGTAAGACAGGAAATCGGCGTGAATGATGTTGGGGGTTAGCTGGGGGTAACGGTTTTTGAGGTAGGCTACGGAAGCGCCATCTATTTCTATAAGGGTAAGGTTGATGGGGTTTTTTATTAGGTGTGCAGTGAGCACGCCGGTGCCGGGGCCTATTTCCAAGACGTTGTTAGTAGTTTGCAGGCTAAGGGTATCGGCTATTTTTCGGGCAATGTTTTCATCGTTGAGAAAATGTTGACCGAGTTGTTTTTTAGGACGCACCTTGTCCATTTCGTTAATCTTTCGGAACGGGGAGTTCGTGTATATGCAAGAGTTGCAATTCTGTTCTAAAAGCTGCCAAAGCTGCTCCAAAGCGGTTTATGCCTTCTTGCCGCAAGCGAGGGGCGTCTTGCTCATAATAGGCATTGAGTGTTTCTTTGCTGGTTGTGGTGTATTGAACGGCATAGGTGGTTTCTTTTTCGTCTTCTGTGCAAACCCGGAACAACCGGGCGCTGCTGAATTTCCCTGTCGCCAGCACATCGGGGATATGTTCTTCTTTCATCCAGCGAAGCCATTCTTCGCGGCGGTTGTTTTCAATATGAACAGTTACGTTGTAGATATACATAGGGTATTACGAGGTGTGGAAGGTTGTTTTTGCGATGGGGGGATATATTTATTGAGTTAACCTTTTTATTTTTTATATGATGGCTAAATCTGTTAGCTATCGGGTTTTATTTTCTTTACCATTATCCCAGCCATATATCCCAGGGGATACGGGAAAGGATAAGGATAAGGGCAAGGGTGTAAAAGAAGCTTATTTTACCAAATTTTCGCCTGCTGTTTTCTTCTTTTTTGTGTTTGCTCCAGCCTATGGTTATAAGGGCTATGGCGAGGATGTTTATGGTAGGGTGTTCTACTAAATAGAGGCGGGCAAGTGGGTTGGTCATTATTTCATTCATCTTTAGCTCATTCCATAAGCTGAAACGGGGGGAAACGAAGTAAAGAATACCGCCTAACAAGAATTGAATATGGCTAAAAATAAGGGCGAAAAGGCTTATGCGCAGGTCTTTGCCTAAGGTAAAATTTTTAGCGCCAAAAAACCCGAAAAGGGCGTTTAGAGCAGCTAATATAAGGGTTAGCAGGGTGAGATAGGCCCAGTAGGAGTGAAGGGTTTGTAGAACGATGTACATGGCATTTATTTTTTTGATGGGGTAACAAAGGTACTATATTTATGGGTAAAAAAAACCCGCAGCGGGGCGGGTTTTTGGTGTGTGATTAAAAATGGACTATTTGCCAAAAATATATCTCAGGGTAAACTGGGCTTGCCAAACATCGAATACTGAGGCATTTTTTCTAAAAGTATCGGTTATAAAAACAGTGTTTCCAGCGGCGTCAAGTTCAGTAGCCATCCGATAGAAGGGCACATTGGAGGCATCAGTAGTTCGGTAATTTAAAATTCTTGGAGCTACCACTCTCTGGGAAATACCCCAGTTTTTACTGATGAGGTTAGTAACATTCAAAATATCTGCCCTGAATTGGAAACTGTTCTTTTTGCCGGCAATTTTCATAAAGAAATCCTGGGTTACAGAGAGGTCTATTCTATGAAGCATAGGGAGGGCGGCTCCGTTTCTCTCGGCATAGCGGCCTCTTCTGCCAGACAGGTACTTATCCTGGTCAATATAAGCGTCAAAAGCCGCTTGTTGGGCTGCCTCGGTAATAGTGGTGAGAACACCATCTACGGTGGCGTTGTAGGATTGAAACCGGATTTCGCTGGCATTGTTGGGAACGTATAGTAAATCGTTGTTAGAAATTCTATCTCCATTCATGTCGCCTCCATAGGTATAAGAAAACCTACCAGATTGTTCTCCCACATATCCTATGTTAATAGAAGTGGCGCCGCCAAAATCATCACCATATTCAATTTTATAGCCCAAAATACCCACTATCCGGTGGGGAATATCGTTATTAGACAGTGAAAGGCGCAGGTCGTTGTTACCATTTACAGAGTTAGCGCCGGTCCATGAACCCGAAGCAATAGACCCGGCAGATAGTAAATCATAAGCGGCAGAATGGGTGTAGGCAAGAGAGCCCCAGAAGCCATTTTTATAAGGGTATTCTAATTTAAAGGTGGTAGAATAAAAATAACCCTGGTCAGTATTTCTCAACACAATGGCATTAGAAACATTGTCGTTTATACGAACGGTGGGGTCTGTGCGTCCGTAGCGAGGTCTGTTATCGGGGCCTGAAAAAGTTCCGACAGGGGCTTCCAGGTTGGCGTTGTAATAATCAATAGCGTTTATGTTTTTATTGATAATTCCCTCAATAGTTCCTACAAAGCCAAAGGGTAGTTTTTGGTCTATAGCTATGTTGGTTTTCCAAACCTGGGGAAATTTAAAGCCGCGGTCTGTAAAGGCTAAATCGAAAGTGGAAGGAAGGGTGGGTGTTTCGGGGATAAAATACTGGTTAGGATTAGGGGTAAATCCGTATCCCCCTGCAGAAAGCGCTGCGCCGCTTACATCAATAAAACCGGTTAAAACGCCATTGTTTCCTATGGCATTAGATAAAAACACAAAAGGAGGTCTTCCAGTAAAGATACCGCTTCCGCCACGTAACTGGGTAGTAGCATCTCCGTAGAGGTCTAAATTAAACCCAAGTCTTGGCTCGAACAAGAACTGGGGTTTTGCCATATCCCCGGTATTATAGTTAGCGCCGTCTATAAATTCTAAATCGGTAACGGCGGGATTTTCCAGGGCGGTATCTTTAAACCATACTCGTGTAGCCCTGAGTCCCACGGTTAGCTTAAAATTATCACTTGTCTTAATTTCGTCCTGAACATAGAGGTCTAACTTGTTAACTTTGAGAATTTGTAGGGGGTCTTCGCCGCCGGGTAAGGCAGAATAGCGGAACTGAAACCTGGCAGGGAGGTTTACTACTGACGGGGCAAAGTTATTGGCGACAGATTCGTTTGCGGCAGCATAGAAATCGTTTAAGGAGTTGAAGATATAAACCCCGTTGGAGGCAGGAAAGAAAAGGTTATTAGATACAAATCGTTCAAAATTAGCCCCTGCTAAAAGGGTATGGTTGCCCACATATTTGGTTAAATTGTTGGTGAAATGCAAGGTAGAATAGTTGAGTTTGTTTCCCGGGGTGAAAGGGTCTAATCCCAACGAAATATAATTGGCGGCATTGGCGCCGTTGTTTCGTATATCTATAGTAGGGAATACAGAGCCTAAAAGACCCCTGTCTTCAATTTGTTTATCGTACCCGGCGATAAAGCTGTTGTGCATAGTTTCAGAAAATTTGCTATTCAATTCTAAAACGGCTGAGCGGGTATTGTCTTGTATAGTGTAGCCGCTGTTTTGAAAGGACATGGAGTCTGGATTTGTACGCCTGTTACCTACACCAGCGGAAGCTGAGTTGGAGATGAGTTCGTCTGATGAGGAGTCGTGCTGCACATAACGGGCGGTAAGCCTGTGGTTATCATTTATATTCCAGTCTAACCGTAGTAAGAATTTTTCGGAAACCCGGTTGGCGTCAAAATTTTCCCAAGGACCTGTCTGGTAGCCAAAATTGGTTCGCATGAAATTAGAAAGCGCTTCCATTTCTGTATATGTAGGGAGCGATACTTGCGGGGTTGGGTTGGGAGACCCGGTTGATGTCCATGTGGTGGCGGGGCTTATATTATCAACTGTTTCAAAGTTCCCGAAGAAAAATAATTTGTTTTTCACAATAGGTGCCCCAATGCGAGCTCCCCATATTTTTTCTTCAAAGGTAGAGGGAACTATTCTTACATCTCCGGCTTTAGTGCCTATAAAGGTTTTTTTGTTATTTCTAAAGGAATGGTAAATAGAGCCTTCTATATCATTGGTGCCGCTACGGGTTACGGCGTTTATCCCGGAGCCTACGAAGCCCGATTGGCGAACATCGAAAGGGGCTATGTTTACCTGTAGTTGTTCTATGGCGTCCAAAGAGATGGCTGTAGAACTGGTTCTTCCGCCGGCCTGGGCATCGGAGCCAAGACCAAAGCCATTGTTGAATACGGAGCCATCTATGGTAAAGTTGTTTAAACGAGAGTCTTGCCCTCCAAAGGAACTCCCGTTACCGTTGGGGTTATACTTGGTTACTGAATTTATAGACCGGGAACCTAAGACTGGTACGGCGCTGATTTCGCGGTTGCTAAATTGTTGGGAGGCGCCATTTCTTTCTTGTGAGAAGATGGTGCTGGAACGGCTTCCTACAATTACTACTTCTTCAAGATCGGATACTTCCTCTTCTAAAATTACATTTACATTAACGGTATTGCCCAGTGGGGCGGTGATTTCTGTTATTTCACTGGTTCTAAAGCCTACATACGATACTTTAACAGTGTAAGGCCCACCGGTTCTAATAGCAGGAATGCCGTAGTTTCCTTTTTCGTTGGTAGTTGCATAGTATTTTGTGCCAGAAGGATTGTGAAGAACTTCTACGGTTGCCCCCAGGAGCGGCTCGCCTACATTGGTTTTTACGGTGCCGGTAAGGGCAGATGAGGTAACTTGTGAAAAAGCAATAACAGAAGTAAGCAGGAACATGCCTGCCAAAAGCGTTTTGTAGATACGTTTCATATTAAGGTGATGGTTTAAGGGGTTAGATAGTAAATTTTATAGGGTTAATTAAATTTATAGCGTACACCTAATTGAATTTGCCAGCGAGAGCTGTTTAAGCCTACATCATCAATTTGATTTAATTGGCTAACATTATTTGGATTATAGGTAAACTGGGGGGTGGTGCCATCGGGGGCAAATCCAACAAAATCAATTAACTGAACCTGGTCAAACGTAGCGAAATAGCGTTTTCCCCAGTTTTTACTCAGCAGGTTGGTAAAGTTAAAGATATCGGCTGTCAATTCAATGGCGTGTTTATTATTGTCCACCATAAAGCCAATTTCCTGGGCGAATTTTAAATCAATCACATGGCTCCATTTTAAGCGGTCTCCGTTTCGTTCTGCATATTGGCCTCTTCGGTTTCGCAAGTAGTCATTAGAGTTGATAAAAGCATCCAACTCTGCGTATTGCTGTGCGGGTGTAAGCCCTCCGGAACCAGAAAGGTCTCTCAGGGAAATTTCAGATTCGCTTGCCGGAATATATATTAAAGCCGACTCAGAGAAGGTGTCGCTTATTAAATCTGCGGAACTATTATCGTTATATACGTAACTTACGGGAGTACCTTCTGCACCTTCGTAGAAAAAGCCCAGAGTAGTTTTTATATTTTCCGTCCATTTAAAGGTAAATAAAGAAGTTCCTATGAGCCTGAGCCCGGGGTCAAAATCGGAGCGGGAAACCTCCCGTATGGCATTAGAGCCATTCACCGTTTCAATATTGTTCCATTGAGAGCTGTTTTGGGAAGAAGTGCCATCAAAAAACCCGTCTGATTCTCCGTAGGAGGTAGAAAACTGGGCGTTTATGTCTATATATTCACTGGTAAAATTCTCAGCCAACGTAAAGGTGGTGTTCCACGAACTGCCTGCACCAGTATTAGAAGCTAAGTAGATACCCTGATATACGGGGTCTATCAATACCCCTCCGTAATTGGGCCGATTGTCAGCGCCGGTTAGGTAAAACTGGGGGCCTCGTAAATTGAGGTTTTCATAGCGAATGCCTGTAATATTATCATTAAAAATAAGGTCGGCAGAAGCAGTTAACCCTGCGGGAAGTTTCTGGTCTATAGCAAGGTTAAATTTAAGTATTTGGGGTAGTTTAAAGTCTGAAGCGAATAAATCAATATTTCCGCCTACAAAACCACTGCCTGGAGCGGGGTTTTTGAATTGGGTAGTTACGTCAGGGTTAAAGAAAGGGGTGGATCCTCCGGTAACCTGTGTAAAGCCATTGGTTACGCCATTATTGTTGTAAACACCCCCGGGCCACACCAAGGGAAGCCGGGAGGTAAAAATACCAAGCCCGCCGCGTATCTGGGTATTTTTTTCTCCGTTTATATCCCAGTTAAAGCCTATTCGCGGGGATACGTGAATGGTAGTGGCTACACCCCTTCCCACTGTAGCTCCTTGTAAATCTTTGCCAACAGCTTCTAACAAGGGAATGGTGCGAGTGTTAAAATCTTCGTTCTCTGGCCCGTCTGACCAGAAAGGAACATCGAAACGCAAGCCGGCGCTAACCTTAAGGTTATCGGTGAGCTTCACCTCGTCTTGTACATAAAAGCCTGCCTGGAATATATTGAATTCAGCAGCACCTTCCGAGTCATCTCCTACACCTCCTATAAGCGAATAGCCAATGCGATATCGGTTGGGTCGGGTGGTGGTGTTGTTGAGAAAAGCGTTTAGGTTCGCAAACCGGTACTCGCCGTAATTTCGGCCGAAGAAAACATTTTTGGCTTTGGAAAATTCGTTGTGGGTTCCAATGGTAATGGCGTGACGTCCCGAAAAAATTTCAAGATTATCGGTTAAGGTTACAATATCCTGGTTTAAGAGGTTTGCCGTAGAAAAAGCCTCGGCTCCGAAAAAGATAGAGCCGTTACCGTCTTGTATTTGCACCGTAGGAAAGGGCGTACCATCGGCATCCCTGTCGTCGCGCACGGCTGTATAACCTATAATCAGGTTATTGGAATACCTATTGCTGAAGCGGGAGTTTAGCTCTAAGGAACTGGAGTTGGTTATGGATTCAAAAAGCTGCCCGCCGTTTATAAAGTTGATAGAGGAGTTGGTGGAACGGGTGGGCGAAAAGTTAACGGCTTTTACATAGCTGTGCCGAAAGGAGAGTTTATGGTCATCACTCACGTTATAGTCTATCTTACCTATAATTTTATCGCTTACCAGTGTTTGTACATTGTTGGTATAAGAACCCGGGTCATACTCATACGTATCTATGAGGAAGTTTCGCAAGTCGTCTAAATTGGCTGCCGCAGAGTTCCCGGTATAGTTGGCTACATCAAAAGGTTGGGGTGTTTCATTGTCTTGCCGCTCGTAGTTTATAAAGTAAAACAGTTTGTCTTTGATGATGGGGCCTCCTATGCGGGCACCAAAGGTTTGGGCGGTGAAGTCGGCTAATTTTTCCCTGTCATTGCCCCCGGCAATATCGGGCGGGGTTTTGGCTACAAGGTCTTGATTTCTATATAAAAAATAAGCGGAACCTTCTGTTTTATTGGTTCCGGAGCGGGTAATGGCGTTTATGGCGCCTCCTGCAAAGCCCGATATTTTTACATCGAAGGGCGCAACACTCACCTGGAATTGTTCAATGGCATCTACCGAAATGGGGCTTACACCGGTTTGCCCGCCGTTAGTTCCATTGGCAGCTAACCCAAAAACATCGTTGTTAATGGCGCCATCAATATAAATGGCATTGTAGCGGTTGTTTTGACCGCTGATAGAGAGAATATCATCGCCTCGCAACTGCGCTTGTGGGGTTAACCGGGCAAAATCGGCTATGTTTCTTGAAAGACTTGGCAGGGCTTGTATTTTTTCAAGACCTACTACTGTTTCGGCACCTGTTTTATTAGAGTTGAAAAGCCCTGTTCTGTCGCCTACTAATACTATCTCTTCCAAGGCGTTTACAGACTCTATGAGTTTTATATTGAAATTTTTAGTGTCGCCTAATTGAAGAATAATATTAGATTCTTCATGGTCTTTAAAACCTATATAGGAAATTGTTAGTTGGTAGGGGCCTCCCGTTCGCATGTTAGACATTCTAAAATATCCATCAAAATCAGTAACGGCGCCATACTTGGTTCCAGATGCCGTATGCACGGCTACTACATTGGCGCCCGGTAAGGGCTCTCCTGCATCATCAGATACCCTGCCGCTCATTCCCGAACTGGTAATTCCCTGGGAAAATCCCATGAGGCTTATCAACATAAAAAATGCTCCTGCTAATTTTTGGTATATTGGTTTCATAAAGATAGTATTAGTTTAGGTTGCAAATATTGTATTTTTTGAAGGGGCGTACATTAAGCCAATGTTAAATATTTTAACAGGGCTAAGGTAGGTACTATGGCTCTATTCTTACACCTCAACGAGGTAGATTTATAAACCAAATTACTAACAAGTGTTTATTTTCTTGCCAGTTTTTTTATAAGTTGTAGGGTAGCAGCATCATGTTTTGAAGGGTTTTCAGCCGATAGGTCTTGCAGCACCTTGTCTGCCAGTTGCTTGCCCAATTCCACTCCCCATTGGTCATAGCTAAAGATATTCCAGATAATGCCCTGGACAAAAATTTTGTGTTCGTACAGCGCTATCAGGCTGCCTAATGACCGGGGGGTGAGTTTTTGGATGAGTAGGGTGGTGGTGGGTTTGTTGCCTTCAAAAACTTTGAAGGGTGTTAATTTAGCAATGGTTTCTTCGGGCAGGTTTTTAGCTTCCAGTTCCGCCACCACTTCCTGGCGGGTTTTCCCGTTTAAAAGTGCTTCGGTTTGGGCGATACAATTCGCCATGAGTTTGTCGTGATGTTCTTTATCGCCGTGCAACGGCTCTATAAATCCTATAAAATCGGCGGGGATGAGTTTGGTGCCCTGGTGAATGAGTTGAAAGAAGGCGTGCTGGGCATTGGTGCCGGGAGCGCCCCAGATAATATTGCCGGTTTGGTAGGATATGGCAGCGCCGGTACGGTCAACACGTTTCCCGTTGCTTTCCATAATGGCTTGCTGGAGGTAGGCAGAAAAATGACTGAGGTATTGGGTATAGGGGATGATGGCTTCGCTTTCCGCACCGAAAAAGTTGTTGTACCAAACGCTCAACAAACCCAAAACTACGGGAATATTTTCCTGGAAAGGGGCTTTTCTAAAATGTTCGTCCATTGCGCGGGCGCCTTCCAGCAACTTGTCAAAATTATCATACCCTACTGCCAGGGCTATGGAAAGTCCTACAGCGCTCCAGAGAGAAAAGCGTCCGCCTACCCAGTCCCACATCGGGAAGGTGTTTTCTTCGGCGATTCCAAAGGAACGGATGCGGGCCAGGTTGGTAGAAACGGCTACAAAATGTGTTGCAATAGCTTCTTCGGGTGCGCTGCGGAGGAACCACCGCCGAACGGTTTCGGCATTGGTAAGGGTTTCCTGGGTGGTAAAGGTCTTGGATACAATGACGAAGAGGGTCGTTTCCGGGTTCAGGTTTTTTAAAATTTCCTGCACGTGGTCTCCATCTACATTACTCATAAAATGGAGGTTGAGGGAGGTTTTGTAAAACCGCAGCGCTTCGGTAACCATTACGGGCCCCAGGTCAGACCCGCCAATGCCTATATTCACCACATCGGTAAACGATTTGCCTGTGTAGCCGCGTTTTTCGCCTGAAAGAATGGCTTCTGTAAAGGTTTTTATGTGTTGTTTCACCTTGAAAATATCGGGAACAACGTTTACGCCATCCACCAGAACGGTGTCGGTTTCGCGGGTTCGCAGGGCGGTGTGCAGCACGGCTCTTCCTTCGGTTTCGTTGATGGGTTGGCCGGAGAAATAGCTCGCTATGGCATTTTGCAGTTGGCAGTCCTGGGCAAGTTCTATCAACAGATGAAGGGTTTCGGGGGTGATGCGGTTTTTAGAATAGTCTATGTAAAAATCTTCCCAGCTGATGCTAAACCGTTCCGCTCGTTGTGGGTCTGAGGCGAACAGGTCTTTGGTGTGAAGGTGTTTTACAGTGTTGAAGTGGGTTTTGAGCTTGCTCCAGGCTGGGGTGGTGGTAGGGTTTATTTTGGGGAGGGTCATGGTTTTATGGCTTTTCGGGGTTCAGACTGTTAGCTGCCAGTTGTTCTTCACCTGCATTTTTTGTAATATTATCTAATTGTTTCTTAAAGGGTTTTATATACTCTAAATAGCGGATTTTTAAAGAATCTTCTATGGGTTGTGAAGAGGGCAGGTTTTCCTGGAAGGGGTCTATCTGAACGCCGTTTTTCCAAAACCGGTAGCATACATGGGGGCCTGTGGCAAGGCCGCTACTGCCTACATAACCGATAACCTCGCCTTGCTGCACATACTGTCCTTCTTTTACAGCGCGCTCAGACATGTGCAGGTATTGGGTTTCATAAGTGCTGTTGTGGCGTATTTTCACAAACTTGCCGTTTCCTGCTGTATAGCCTGCTTTTACCACCGTGCCGTTGGCGGTAGCCATAATAGGCGTTCCGTAAGGAGCCGCATAGTCGGTGCCAAAATGGGGTTTCCATATTTTCTGAACCGGGTGAAACCTCCGTGGACTGTAGCGGGAGGAAATACGGCTGTATTGGAGGGGGGGGGCTTTTAAAAAAGCCCGCCGCAGGCTGTTTGCTTTTTCATCGTAATAATCGTGTAGCTGGTTAATGCTATCTGTTGTAAACCGAAAGGCATAAAATACTTTTCCTTTGTGTTGAAAATAGGCGGCTTTTATGTTGTCTATCCCTGCGTACAGGCTATCATTTATATATTTTTCGTCATAAATCACTGTAAACAAATCGCCCTTCTGCAATTTAAAAAAATCAACCGTCCAGGCATATATAGTAGAAAGATCATTCGCCACCTGGTACGGCAACCCTTGCCCTGCAATAGCTTTGGAAAGGGAACTGGTAATGGTGGCTGAAGCCATTTTTTCCACCAATTTTACAGGCTTCTGCTCGGAATAGGCATGGATAGAGTCTGTGAAGTTGATAACGACGTAGTCAATAGCATTGGGCTGGTATATAAAACACTGGGGTTGTTGCAATGAATCTTTGGTGCATAGTAAGGTATAGGGTTTTCCGGCCCGTAACTTTTTGGTGTTAAAACTGTCTTTTGTCTTTTCTACAATCTCGAAAATTTTCCCGTGCGCTATGTTGTTTCTCAATAGTATTTGCCCAAAACTATCGCCATTGCGCACAGTATCTCTTTTTACAATATAGTTGTTAAGGTCGAACCCAAATTCTATAACCGGAACAGGAGCGGTTTCTGTGTTAGTAGTTTCAGCGCTATTACGGTTTTTACAGGCTATTGCAAAAGCGGCTATAAAAATAAAACAGATGCGTTTCATTGCTATGACGATACTTTATTTTTCAACATAAACGGCGTCCTGCCCATTGCGTTTTTACATTATTTTAGCGGGGTATGAGAATTATAAACAAAAATAAACACATTTTATTCCATTATAAGGTTAAAGGGATGTTTCAGTCCTTTATATGCGTCTAAATCGGCTTTTAGAGAACCTACCCGTAAATCGGCTTTTATGCGGATGGGAATTTTGTTATCATCGGCAGAAATCCAAAGCGTGAGGCTTTCACTTTCCTTAAAAACCCTTCCAGACTGCACATAAGGCCTGAATTTTAAACAAGGTACTTTACCAAATTTACTGCGGATGGTTTCCCTGCCTAAAAACTTTAGTTTAAAACGGAAGAGTTCATCATCATCAAAAATCATATCTAATATAATTTCCTGGCCTGGGAACAATTCATCTGTGCGATAGTTATCCCGAAGATAATAGAATGCAGAGAGCATATCTTGTATGCCTTCATAGATTTTTATGGTTTTGGCGCTGTTGTGTTTATGGTCTTTAACGGTAGCCTGCTTGCTTGCATGGTCAAAATTTATTTCCAGGTCTTTTGTGTGCCCCCCTTCATCTATTTGGCGGATAAATTTGTACGGTGTGCCGCTTTCCTTATCAAAATAACTTTCATACCGGTCATCTACTTTAAAAAATAAACGCGCCAAACCGGTTGTTTTCCCTTCTCCCACAGCATGATAAACCGTCTTTCCGTTGAGTTGGTGGTTTTGAAGTTTTAAGGAAGCGTAACTGGCGTTAAAAATACCGTAATGAATTCGGAAAAGAAACCATTCTCCCACCTCGAAAGCGGGACGCTTGGTTTCAACCCGAACAGATTGAGGGTTCAACATTCCCCCATACAAAAGAGCTACTAAAACAGCTATTTTTTTCATCGGTTGCAACAAGGGGTAAAAATAATAAAATTGCCACATTTCGGTACGATTTTATATTTCAGATAACAGAATAGATAGTTCATATTTTCCAACCAGAGTTCCTTTTTCTACAATCTAACAGGAGGTTATTTATAGTAAAAGCGTCTTTTTTTTATCGCCAGCTATTAAAAATTATATCCTATTTAAAAATAAAAACTGTCTTGCCTCTTGTTTCTTGTTCCCTGTTTCCATTAGCCGACGGTTAAAACCGCCGTCTATTTAAAAATAAAAACTGTCTTGCTTCCTGCCTTTATCTATAATTGCAAGGCCCATCCCTCCAAATTACTCATATCTCGCCACTCCCTACTAAAATTGTCTTGTTTCTATGAGAATTGTATTTTTGAAACCTCAAAGATACTATTAGTATGAAACGGATTTTGTTTTTTATAACCCCGCTCCTTGTAATCCTTGGGTGCCATAGAAATGAAGAAGTTATAACCATTGGCCACCGGGGCGCTATGGGCTACGAAACTGAAAACACAGTAGCCGCCGTTCAAAAAGCCATAGCCCTATGGGCAGATATGGTAGAGATAGATGTATTTCAGTGTAAAAGCGGTGAAATTGTGGTATTTCACGATGAAAATGTGGAAAGATTAACTAACGGCGCCGGATCCATAGAAGAATTGGATATAATAGAGGTAAAATCGCTTATTTTAAATGACGGGCACCGGGTTCCGCTCTTGCAGGATATTTTGAAAGCCATAGATAGAAAATGCCGTATTAATATTGAATTAAAAGGTGCTAATACCGCAGATAAAGTAGCCCATATTCTTCACTATTATATTGAAAAAAAAGGGTGGAAGCCCGAAGATTTCCTCGTTTCCAGCCTCAATGAAACAGAATTGCGGGAATTTCACGCCCGTAATCCCATTATACCCATTGGCATTCTCATTATAGAAGACACCCCGTTGAAAGCCCTTCCCTTAGCCCAGGAGCTAAAAGCCGTTTCCATACATGCCCATTACCAAAAACTAACTAAATCCATTATACGAACCCTTCACAAGAAAGGATTTAAGGTGTATGCCGGCGTGGTAAATGAGCCAGCCGATATTCAAAAGATGAAAGATTGGGGAGTAGATGGTATTTTCACTAATTTTCCGGATAGGATTAAGTAACGAGCTTGTGGTATGATGCAGCTTATACCCCAAACCCCCTATCTTTGCACTACCGTATGACGCTTACCGAAACCGATTTTCTCCCGCTTACCTATTCAGCCAATGCAGCCGAAGGAAGCGTTGCCTGGGAAGCGCCCAGCAACATCGCCCTCATAAAATACTGGGGAAAGCGGGAACCCCAGCTTCCCGCCAACCCCTCCGTCAGTTTTACCCTCTCTCATGCCGCCACTACTACCAGGCTTTCCTACAAGAAACTATTCCAACCCGCACCCCATTTCTCTTTTGAGGTGATTTTTGAAGGCATCCGACAACCTGCTTTTGAGCCGAAAATCGCTGCCTTTTTCAAGCGGGCGGAGCCCTATTTACCCTTTTTAAAGACCTATCACTTCCGCATAGAAACCGCCAACACCTTTCCACACAGCAGCGGCATCGCCTCCTCCGCCAGCGCGCTGGGTGCGCTTGCGCTATGCCTCATGAGTTTGGAACAGCAGTTATGCCCCGGAATAACGGAGGCTTTTTTTTATAAAAAAGCCTCTTTCATAGCCCGTTTAGGTTCCGGGAGCGCCTGCCGCAGCCTTGCCGGCGGTATAGTAGTTTGGGGAGAACATTCATTGTGGACGGGGAGTTCCGACTTGTACGCAATTCCCTACCCCGAAAAGGTTCATGAGGTTTTTACCGGTTACCAGGACACTATTTTGCTGGTGGACACAGGTGCTAAGCCCGTGAGTAGTTCGGCAGGGCATCAGCTCATGCAGGGGCACCCGTTTGCGGCGGCTCGCTTAGAGCAGGCTGCCCAAAACATAGCCAGGTTGCACGAGGCGCTGCAAAGTGGGAACCTCGCCGAATTTATTGCGGTGGTAGAAACCGAAGCCCTTAGCCTCCATGCCCTGATGATGACGAGCCAGCCGTATTTTTTGCTGATGCAACCCAATACGCTCCACATCATCCAAAAAATATGGGAATTCAGAAACGCCACCGGCCTGCATCCCTGTTTTACGCTCGATGCCGGCGCCAATGTGCACCTGCTCTACCCGAAAGCAGAAAAAGAAGCAATTTTAGCATTTATTAAAGATACGCTCAGCGCCTATTGTGAAAATCAGTCGTATATTTGTGATGAGGTTGGAAGGGGGCCGGAAAAATCAGTACCTTTGTGAGTAATTACACGTTATGAAAGCGTTGGAATTTAAATCAAAAATTAAAAATAATCAAATCTCGATCCCGGACAAGATACAATCGGAACTGAGGACACGTGGGGGTAAAAATGTCCGGGTAATCCTGTTGCTGGATGACTTGGATAATGACGAGGAAGCTATTTTTAAGCAATCTGCAAAGAGCCAATTCTTGGAAGGATATGCCGATGCAGACTCTGTTTATGATACGTATTAACTATGGATAAATTGAATTTTGGAGACATTGTGCTATTAAAATTCCCTTATACAGATGGTAAAACATATAAAAAGAGACCAGCCCTGTTAATAAATGATTACAGTGATGGAGATGTTATTGTATGTAGAATAACAAGTCGGCTATACAAAACCGGGAACGATATTTATATTGAGGACTGGCAACAATCAGGATTAAAACTGCCTTCAGTTATCCGAGTGCACAAATTGGCTACATTAGGTAAAGATATGATTGAAAGGATTATGGGAAAAACTAATGCCAACATAAAAAATAAAGTGAAGATGCTAATTTCAAACCTGCCAAAACAATAAGTTCCACATAATTCATACACCCGATGAAAGGACCCCTGTTTTATTCAAAAATACTCCTGTTTGGCGAGTACGGCATTATTGAAGATTCTAAAGGACTCTCGGTGCCGTACAATTTTTATAAAGGCGCTTTAAAAAAAGGCTACCCCCTGGAAGAAACACAACGGGCGCAGGCCGGGCAATCGAACGCTACGCTGCGGCGGTTTGCAGCCTATTTAGAAACGCTGCAACAAACGCAACCTCAGTTGGTTTCTTTTGATGTTCCCCGCCTGAAAGCCGATTTAGACGCCGACATGCACTTTCACAGCACCATTCCGCAGGGATATGGCATAGGTAGCAGCGGCGCGCTGGTGGCGGCTGTGTACGATAAATACGCTCAAGACAAAATTACTGTTCTGGAGAACCTTACCCGGGAAAAGTTATTAACCCTCAAAGCTATTTTCGCCGCGATGGAGTCCTTTTTCCACGGGAAATCATCGGGTTTAGATCCATTGAACAGCTATCTGAGCCTTCCCATCCTCATTCAATCTAAAAATCACATAGAACCCACCGGAATCCCTTCCCAAAAACCCGAGGGCGGCGGCGCTGTGTTTTTATTAGACAGCGGAGCATCGGGCGAAACAGCGCCCATGGTGCAAATTTTTATGGAAAACATGAAGCGAAAAGGGTTTCGGAAAATGCTCAAAGACCAGTTTATTAAATACACAGACGCCTGTGTGGACGATTTTTTGAAGGGCGATGTAAAATCGCTTTTCGGGAATGTAAAGCAACTTTCGCACGTGGTTTTTGACCATTTTAAACCCATGATTCCTCAAAAGCTGCACGACATCTGGCAGCGGGGCATCGAAACCAACACCTACTACCTGAAACTCTGCGGCTCAGGCGGGGGCGGCTATGTGCTGGGGTTTACGCAAAACATAGACAAAACACGCCAACTGCTCCACCCGTACAAATTAGAGGTAGTCTATTACTTCTAAATCCCTTCAACCCCTATGGCTACTCAAAAACCAAAACGCTGGCCGCTCAAGTTTTTGAGTTTGTTTTCCGTGGTGCGCGGCTATAACATCGTAGTTATTGTTGTGGCGCAATACCTCGCCTCCATCTTCATCCTGGCAAGCAACAAGGATCTCAAAACCGTACTCTTAGACGGAAACCTGTTTGCCTTAGTGCTCGCCTCCGCCTTTGCCATTGCCGGTGGCTATATCATTAACGCCTTTTATGATGCTGAGAAAGACCTCATCAACCGTCCCCAAAAAACACTGTTAGATACCTTGCTGAGCCCTACAACACGCCTCGCTACCTATTTTGTGCTCAACTTTCTATCTGTCATTGCCGCCAGCTATGCATCCTTCCGTGCAGTAGTCTTTTTTTCCGCCTATATTTTTGGGATATGGTTCTATTCGCACAAGCTCAAAAAAATACCTCTTTTGGGAAATCTCACGGCAGCCCTTTTAGCCATTACCCCCTTCTTTGCCGTATTTGTCTATTACAAGAATTTTGCGGCCGTTATTTTCGTACATGCCGTCTTCTTGTTTTTGCTTATCCTCATCCGGGAACTGGTAAAAGATTTAGAGAACATGAAAGGCGATTTGGCGCAAAACTACCGTACCCTGCCGGTCTTGTATGGGGAAAAAGCCTCTAAAAAAGCCATTTCGCTACTGGTGGCGCTAACACTGCTGCCCATTTACCTGCTCGTTACCCGTTTCCAAATAGGGTATATGGATATTTATTTCTACCAGAGCGCCGTCTTGTTAGCCCTATTCCTGTTCCTGCTCTGGAAATCGGAGCGGAAAAAACATTATGTTTGGCTGCACAACATCCTGAAGTTTATTATTGTTTCAGGGGTGCTGGGAATTGTCTTGCTCAACTTTCAGCGGGTAGTAAAAGGAGTGAATTATATAATAATTCATCTATAGGCGCAACCTTTTCTGTTTTTGGTTATCTATACGATTTTCCCAAACACCGGCACTCATTCCCTATCTTTGCAAAAAAGGATTGATGGATAAAAGAGATAATTACCGCAAACGAGTTGCTTCGGAAAAACAGGGCGATAAGACGCCTAAAAAACCCATTCACGGGAAGTGGAATGATCCCGGAAAAAAAGAGAGTAAACCCACTTATAAAAGCAGTAAAAGAACGTCCCTTCCTTTGAGGAAAAACACTGAAAAAGCGCCACTACCTGGAAAAGAAGAAATTCGCCTCAACAAATACATCGCTAACTCAGGCATCTGCTCTCGCCGCGATGCGGACACCTATATAGCCGCCGGGAATGTAATGGTGAATGGGAAGGTGATTACTGAAATGGGGTATAAGGTAAAACCGGGCGACGAGGTTCGGTTTGACGGGAAGCAGATAACTCCCGAAAAGAAAGAATACGTGCTTCTTAACAAACCCAAAGGGTTTATTACCACTACAGACGATGAAAAAGGCAGGAAAACGGTTATGGATTTAGTGGCTAAGGCTTCTCCCTCCCGGTTGCTTCCCGTAGGAAGGTTAGACCGCAACACCACCGGCTTGTTGCTGTTTACCAACGATGGGGAACTGGCTAAAAAACTCACGCACCCTAAACACGGGGTTCGCAAAATCTACCACGTAGTATTGGACAAGAATTTGGCTCATGCCGATTTTAAAAAGATAGAAAACGGCATTCAGTTAGAAGACGGCGTTGTAACCGTAGATGCGGTGAGCTATATTGAAGATGCCCCCAAGCGGGAAGTGGGCATAGAACTTCACAGCGGTAAAAACCGGGTAGTTCGGCGTATTTTTGAACACCTGGGATATACCGTGGTGCAATTAGACAGGGTGGTTTTCGCAGGGCTTACCAAGAAAAGCCTGCCAAGAGGGCATTGGCGCTACCTGGGCGCACAGGAAATCGCCAACCTGAAAATGCTCTAAAACAGCCCTCAACCAGCCACGTTATCCGGGTTGTAGCCTAAATAGGGTACCTCTTTTTCTATAAAAACAATTCCGTAGGCTTCCAATTCTTTTAAAATAGGCTCATATACCTCCTTTTGAATGGGAATGTGAACGCCCGGGGTGGTAATTTTGCCATTTAAAATTCCTACTGTGGCCATACCAACCGGCAGCCCTACCGTTTTTGCCATAGCGGTATAGGTTCGGTCTTTACCCAGCGCCACCATGTGAGCGTCTATCTGTTGTTTTTTTCCATCGAGTTCATATCCAAATTTATGATACATTACCAACATATCTTTATCGCTTTCCCTGAGCGCCCAACAGTCTTCTAAAATACGTTGCAATATTTGGGCGGGAGTTGCATTTTTAAGCCCCACTTTCTTTTTTTTGCTAAACAAATCTAACTCTACCAACTTATCCCACATACTATCGTCCTGGTCTATCTTAAGATAGTGGCGGGTTTTTAGCTCCACGCTGTCTGTTGGTGAATATGGCAGAAACGCATTGATAAAATCGCGGTAACTCATTTCTTCCGAGTTTTCCATCACGTAGCTATCATCCGTCATTCCCAACTGCACAAACATATTCCAGGCACGGGAAAACCCTACCCGGCGGATAGTGCCCCTGTAGAGGGTAAGTACATCATCTAAGCCATACGTGCTGCGGTACTTTAGCGAATCGCGGTTGGCATACACCTCGAACTTGCCGTAGCCTTCAATATCTAAAAACTCCGTGCGCCTAAAAAGCCGGTGATAGGGAATGTATTTATAAGAACCTTCCTGGATAAATTTGGCTACGCCTCCTTGCCCTGCAACCACTACATTTCTTGGATTCCACGTAAATTTATAATTCCACAAATTGGTATCGTTCTCCGGCGCTACCAAACCGCCCGTAAAAGACTCAAACAGTAGCATTTTTCCCCCTTTGTTGCGAATGCGGTCTATTACCTGCATGGCGCTCATGTGGTCTATACCCGGATCTACCCCCACCTCGTTCATAAAAACCAGCCCGTTCTGTTTTGCGGCGGCGTTTAGCGCCTCCATCTCCGGGCTCACGTATGAGGCGGTAACTAAGTGTTTTTTGTATTTTATACAATCGTTGGCTACTCCCGTATGCAGGGCTGCGGGCAGCATAGAAATAACAACATCTGCCTGGTTAATGAAAGGCTCTCGTTCAGCAGCGTTCTGTACATTCAACTGAACGGCCTGACCGTGTGGGCGGTGTTGCAGGAGTTGCTGCGCCTGTGCGAGGTTCATATCGGCGATAACTAAACGGAATTGTTCTGCCTGCGCCTTCTCCAGCAGGTAATCTACCAGGTACGAAGTAGATTTACCGGCGCCAATGATTAAAATGTTTCGCATGGGGTGTTATATTTTGCGGGAGTTAATGAGAAGCGCTTACAATGGCTGCAAAATCTTCTGCCAGGAGCGAGGCGCCACCTATGAGGCCGCCATCCACATCGGGTTGGGAGAAGATGTCGGTGGCATTAGAGGGTTTCACGCTGCCGCCGTACAAAATGGAAACGCTTTGCGCCAATGGTTCACCGTATTGTTGCGCCAGCGTTTGCCGTATAAACCGGTGCATTTCCTGTGCCTGTGCAGGCGTAGCAGTCTCGCCCGTGCCTATAGCCCACACGGGCTCGTAGGCGAGGATAAGGCGCTGCCAATCTTCTGCGGGGCGCTGGAACAAGCCGTTTTTCAACTGGGTTGCTACTACCTGGAAGTGATTGCCGGCTTTGCGTTCTGCCAACTCTTCGCCAAAGCAGAAAATAACGTTCATGCCGTGTTGCAAGGCGGTGGCTACTTTGGCTGCCAGCAACGCATCGGTTTCTTTGTAATAGGTGCGGCGTTCTGAATGCCCGATGATAACGGTTTGCACCCCGATGCTGGTGAGCATACTGGCCGATACTTCGCCGGTGTAGGCGCCGCTTTCTTGTTCGTGCACGTTTTGGGCGATAACTTCTACCGGGTAGCTGTGCAGGGCTTCTACGGCGGCATAGAGGTTAGGGAAGGCGGGGGCTATCATAACCCGGGCGCTGGTTTGAAGCGGGTTTTTCTTAAAGGTTTCTATAAATGCTAGTGTTTGGGGCAGGGTGTGGTTCATTTTCCAGTTGCCGGCTACAATTTTTTTTCTCATAAAGGTAGTATATTTTGCATTCCGTAAAAGTCTATGGCCTTTTGTTTCAGCGGGTTGGCGCTCCATTCTTCCCATTCATTTGTATAAGGATTGTACCCACATTTTAAAGGCTTACTATACATATCTTCCGGGTTTTCCAAATAGGCGCGGCAATCGGTGCAAATATAGCTGAATTTACAATCGTCGCAGGAGGCTGTTTTTTTAACGTACAGATGTTCCGGATGGTGAAATCCTACTAATACCAGGTATTTAAATGACATTTTTATAAATAAAATTTTACTTTTTTCGCGACTTCTCCATAAATTTCAACAAGAATACCTGTAAAAAATTAGTATTTGTTTTTAAAATTAAAATAACCTATATTTGTTTCCCATCAAATACTAAAATACAATAGATATAGGAAAAAACAGACATACGCCCAAGTGTCTTTAAAATGTTTGGGAAATATTAATTTTAAATTTTATTTATTATGTTAAAACAAATTTTAAAACAGGAAGGAGTTTATTCATTGAGTAAAGAACAGCAAAAGGGAATTACCGGTGGGAAAAAATATTGCGGAGAAGGCGCTCCCTGTCCTGCCAGCCAGTGTTGTGTTTTATATAATGCTCTATCTGGATATTGTGGCTTTTGTATATAGAGTCATTACAATGGAGCGGCGTATAGCATTTACGTCCGTTTTTTTGAATACCCGGAGTTTATTTATTCAGTTTTCAAGTAAGCAAATAGAGGTGAGGTAATTTCGCCTCTTTTTTATTTATTCTCTCCTTGCTGCCGCACGAAAGGATTCGTGCAGCAGCAGGGTATTTAAACGACATTTTTATAAACAAAATTTTACTTTTTTCGCGACTTCTCCATAAATTTCAACAAGAATACCTGTAAAAAATTAGTATTTGTTTTTAAAATTAAAATAACCTATATTTGTTTCCCATCAAATACTAAAATACAGGAGCTGGAAAATATGGGTAAAGATATACATTTGGAAAAACAGACATACACCCAAGTGTCTTTTAAAGTGTTTGGGAAATATTAATTTTAAATTTTATTTATTATGTTAAAACAAATTTTAAAACAGCAAGGAGTTTATTCATTGAGTAAAGAACAGCAAAAGGCTATTACTGGCGGGAAAAAATATTGCGGAGATGGCGCTCCTTGTCCTGCTGGTACCTGTTGTAATGGGGTGTATTGCGCCTTGTGTGTATAGATTCGTTACAATGAAACGGCGTATAGCATTGGAACCCGTTTTTTTGAATAACTGAAGTTTATTTATTCAGTTTTCAAGTAAGCAAATAGAGGTGAGGTAATTTCGCCTCTTTTTTATTTATTCTCTCCTTGCTGCCCCGAATCGTGGTTGTAATCATCTAAAATAGTTAAATATACAAACATTTTCCGGTAAATCTTTTTTTCCCGCGTGCGCGGGCGTCTGCAACAGTGCCGCACGAAAGGATTCGTGTGGTAGCAGGTTTGCCATGCCGTATATCCAAAAAATTATTTCTATGTTTGCAAAAATTTAAACCCTAAAAACATGTCAAAAAATCAGCTTATTACCCTGTTGCTATTTGTAATCGCTTCTATAGGTTTCGGACAAACGCATCTCTACGAAAATCCAAAATTCGATGAGATTACCAAAGACCATAAAATTATTGCCATTATTCCGTTTAAAACGAGTATAACCCTTCGTCCCAAGGAAATGAAGGAAACGACCCCGGAACAACTTGCCAAAATGGAAAAGTCGGAAGGAGAAAGTATTCAGGCAGCCATGTATTCGTGGTTTTTAAAACGGGAAAAAGAGGGTAGCTTTTTTATCCAGGTACAAGACCCCTCCACTACGAATGCATTGCTGAAAAGACAAAATATTTCGTATGATAATATTCCAGACCAAACGCCTGCTGAATTGGCTAAGATTCTTGGTGTGGATGCCGTGATATTGGGAACTTTTGAAACAAATAAGCCTATGTCGGAAGGTGCTTCCGTTGCACTTGGACTTTTGGTGGGTTTCTGGGGCAGCACCAATAAAGCGGTTATGAATCTCTATATTCACAATGGAGCAGATGGACAACTGTTGGTAAACTATAACAAAGCGGTTTCCGGCTCTATCGGGAGCACAACGGAGGATCTCATAAACAGATTGATGCGTAAAGCTTCGCGACGGGTTTCATACACCAGGTAAAAAACAAGAAGTTGTTTCAAAAGGCTGTCTCTTTGTTTTTGGTGAGGGATATTTTTGGCTGAAAATTTTTCAGCCTTTTTTATTGCTTATGGAAAAGATTTAAAATACCCTCGCTGATGCATTCTATGACGAGCGTCCACGCTCGTACCTCCACGCTTGTGCTCGTGCCTGCGTGTGGAGGGCTACGATAAAAACAATGCCGCCCGAAAGGATTCGGGCAGGAGCAGTGGGACTCTCTAATCGCTCCCTGTGGGTTTTCCGGGTTTTAGAGATAGGCTTTGTAACCGGAGTAGATATAGTGTACCCCGCAATTTTTGCATTGCTCCAGTATTCTTTAAAATCTGAGCGGTTTAAGGCTTTTTCCGATGGGGAGTTTTGAATGTCCCCGGAATGCCACGAAACGGAGGAGGCGTTTTATATAGTGTAGTGAATATATATATGAAATAGCATGAAATTCTAAAGTATAGTTATGTTATTTTAGAAAAGATATATCTTCGCATTCTAAAACTAAAAGTATGAAATGGGTTAAATCGTTATCGAGAATCAGGAAAGTAAGCCTAACCGTAAGCTTAACTGTATTATTTACTTTAGGATTTATCAGCGCTGCCCAGGCAAAACCATTTATTGGAAGCGAAACCAACTGCATTCCAACTAACCTCGGATATGAAATCTGCTGTACGTCAGTTTATTTATTTTGGGTAAAAATTGGCACTAACTGCGATACCATGCCTTCTGAGTAGTAAACCTTTCTAAAAAACGGAGGGATATAATTGCCTGGCGACTTTATTGTTTAGCGAGGAAGATTGATGTGCGGTGTAATGATTTTTTTGGGTATTCTAACGGGGCATTAGAAACCAGTTAAGGAATTTGTTGCAGTCTTCAGCAGCTTCAACAATGTATAAATTATTTCAACCGAATCCGCGGGTCTAACCATCCATATATCATATCTACCAAAATAGTAATTAGCAGGAACGAAGAAGCTATTACCAGCACAGCGCCCATAATTACCGGCAAATCCAGGGTGTTTAGCGCATCCACCAGTTCCTTTCCCAAGCCATTCCACCCGAAAATATATTCCACGAAAACAGCGCCTGCCAACAGGCTGGCAAACCAGCCGGAAAGGGCAGTGATAACAGGATTTAAGGCGTTTTTTAAAGCGTGCCGCTGCACCACGCGGAACTCGTTTAGCCCCTTGGCGCGCGCCGTGCGTATGTAGTCCTGCGAGAGCGCCTCCAGGAGCGAACTGCGCATCAGCTGGCTCACCACCGCCAGTGGGCGTATGCCCAGCACTAAGGCAGGGAGCACGATATTTTTCCATTGGATGGCAATGCGCTCCCCCCAATCGTCCATTTCATACAGGCTTCCCGTCATGTTGAGGCCCGTGTATTCGTGGAGTACAAAGCCAAACAGCCAGGCAGCCAGCACGGCGCTGAAAAAGGAAGGAACACTCATACCCAGCGTGCTTAGCAGTTGAATGGTTTTGTCTAACCACGTATCTTTAAAAAGAGCGGAGAAAATACCCAGCAATATACCCGCTACCATAGCGATGACGATAGCCGAAACCGCCAGGACAAAGGTATTGGGCAAGGTTTCGGCGATAATGCGGGTTACCTTTTTCCCGTTTTTTTGAAACGACTCACGCAAATACGGTGTTTTCAGCGCCACCCAGGTATTCCCTGCCCGGAAGAGCGGCGCCGCATAGTATTTGCCGGGGGCTAAAAACGTATAGTCCCCGGGATTTGCGGAATGGAACGACAGGGGCGACAAATCGTTCAGGTAATAGCCGTATTGGGTGATGGCAGGCTTATCGAATCCATACTTCTTTTTTATAAGCGCCAACTGCTCACTGTTTTCATTTTGGTCCAGCATCATGCGCGCCGGGTCGCCGGGAAGCACCGTAAATAAGAGGAAAATAACCGTTACCACCCCAAAAAGCGTGGCAAAGACATATCCTATTTTACGGAGCAGGTAGCGAATCAATCTAAAATCTATAACGAGCGTTCCGGTTCATCGCTTACAAAGATAGCGCAGCGGCATCGTTGTAATGCAATTTTTGGAGGATGGTACCTCGCCGCAATTTCACGATGCCGGGGTTGGAGCGGATAATGGTTTTTAACGTAGTTTGGTCGGTATCATAAAAATCAACCGGCAGCCGGTATTTTTCCCGGACTTCAACAGCCTCTTCGGGAGTAGAAGCGGTTATGGCAACCACCTTATACCCGGCTTTTAGCGCCCTGTCGGCTACTTCCTTCACCTGTTTCAGTCCTTTTTCCGAGGCTTTTTGCAAATCATACGCTGTTATAAGAAGCAGGCGCTCTTCTCCCAGCAATTCCCGGGTGTAGTCCTGGCCGTTGCGCTCCATAGAAAAATCGTGGATAGGCGGTTCGTATCCTTTCTCAACCCGCACGGTTTCTACCCCTGTAAATGTCCCGTTCACAGAAGGAAAGGCGCCCGATGTGGCAATGGTTTTTTCTTTTCCGTTTATGTTGAATGTCCATCGGTACTCGTACACCGGCTGGGGAGCGTTTATCGGTACTGCCATAGCTGTGGGAATATGTACCCCTATTTTATAGGGACGAAAATCTATGAGCGGGAGATGGTTCAGCACATAATACGCCAGGAAACCGAATCCTGCCAGGGCGACTGCCAAACCGGCATGGCTTATTTTTGGATGGAAAAGAGGGCGTATTTGTTTCCTGCGGGCAAGAAGAACGAGTGTGAGCGCCAACAGCGCTGCATCTTTGTAAAACGACTGCCAGGGGGTGAGTTTTAGGGCGTCCCCGAAACAGCCGCAATCGGTAACCTTGTGAAAATATGCGGAGTAGAAGGTGAGAAACAGGAAAAATACCATCATGCCCAGCAAACTGCGAAGGGTGAAGATACGGTACATGCCCAGCAGCAGCAGCACACCCAGCATACTTTCCGCCAATGCCAACACGAGCGCTATGGGCAGGGCATAGGGTTCTAAAAAGGGAAGGTTCAGGACGCCGCGACTCATGTACTCTTCTAATTTAAAGGAAAAGCCCAGCGGGTCGTTTAGCTTTATGAGCCCGCTCAGCAAGAAGGTGATGCCTACCAGCAGGCGGGCGGGGAATACCAGGATGTTCATACTGCAAATATCAAAATTAAAAATTCAACTGCCAAGCCATGCCACCGACAGGTATAAAAATACAGTACTGTAATGCGGAAAACCGGTATAGGTTTCTGTATCTTTGTACAAAATGATGAACTATGGAAGGCGTAATACAGGTAGAATATCCGGAATCGCTGGCTAATTCATTAAAATTAAGCGAAAAAGAATTTGAGCGGGAAATGAAAACAATCTCATTGGTAAAACTCTTCGAATTGGGTAAGGTTTCATCTGGTACGGCAGCTAAGGTGTTGGGATTGACAAGACTGGATTTTCTCGAATTACTGGCTACCTATAAAATATCTGCCCTGGAACCGTACGCTCCTGGTGATGTAAGAGAAGATATTGCAAATGCCTAAAGTAGTTTCAAATACTACTCCTTTAATTTCACCAATTAAAGTATGGAGGAAATTCTTAAAACAACCCTGCTTGAGTTCGAGAAAAGTGCTTTTATCATTGACTTAGTTAAGCACAGCAGCGGTAAACAGTACATTCGAATTTTACAGACCATTCAAGACGAAGAGTCAAACAACAAGCGAGCAATTAAAATCAATCCATCGCTTTTAAGTGACATTTTGGCTGTGCTAAACTCGTATCAGGAATTAATTCCTGGCGACAAAGAGGAGCAACAGGCAAAAAAATCATCAATAACAACAAAGATTCGTGCAAGAACTCTGACAGAATCGGAAAAGTCAGCAATTCAGAATCGTTACCTCAAAGGCGTTTCTATTCCTGACTTGACAATTCAGTTTGACTGCAAAGAGGAGTTGATTGAGCAGGTTTTAAATAATAGCGATATCGCAATCGTTGACAACAAATTTTCAAAGGCATTTTACTATAAAAAATATAAGCGAAGAAGAAAATGAAGAGCAATTACATCCTTTGCCCCTGCAAGCCTCACACTCGTATCACACACAGTCTCACCCGCCCGCGCACATACGCGCGCAGCCGCGCCCGCACACAGGCTCGCGCCATCGCGCACGAAACTTCGAGGATAAAAAAAGAAAGTGTTGCTTTTACCTACGGGTTAGGCGGCGTTTAATTGTTCGATGGTATGAATGTCTAATCAATATGTTCTCTTAAGAAATTTGGGCAAAAATCAAACCTGTTAGGCCATTCAATTCCTCCGCCAGTATCTATTTTAACAAGTTTAAAGTACTGTTCATTTAAAAGTTCAGCGCTTATTCCTTTTCCTAAGAAATTGGTAAAGTCAATTATTTTAGATGCTCCATCATGGAACAGTAGCCATAATTTAAAATTCCCTATATGTTTTATAGCTACTACCTTATTCATACGCTCTCTATTGTAATGATTCAATGGGTTTAACTTCATTCAATTCGGAAGCCAGTTTCCAATCTTCCAATAACTCACTTCTGTAGCCGATGCTTCTAATACCGTCTAACGGTTAATTATCTACAAATATAGCAATAAAAAATAAAACCTGCCGCCGGTACGAGTCTCTTGGCTCGTACCGCATACAGCCCCGCGCCCGCCTGCCCACATACGCGCGCAGCCGCCCCCACATATACACAAGCACGCCCGCGCGAAAACCCGTTACCTGCTAACTTCGCCCGCTGGGGCGGGCTCTCTGGCTCGTATCACACACAGTCCCCGCCCGAACACAGGCACGCGCGTGTGCATGCACGGGCACATGAGAAAAAAATGTTGGAGGTTGTTTGCTGGCACAAGCCGGGGGAGGTTTACACCAGTGCACGGTTAATGGAAGAAAATAAATAAGCTGTGAGGCGAAGCCCCACAGCTATTGAAATTAGACTCTTCTAATGGGTAAGTATCATCTTTTTAGTATCCAGCGCCTGCCCGTCTGCCACCAGTGTATAGAGATACATGCCGGAAGCAAATCGCCCGGCGGAAATTTCCAAAGAAATTTCTCCCCGCTCAACAAGCGGATAGTTCGCCAATTCCATGCCCTGGAGGTTATAGATAAGAATGTTGGCTTGTTGCACGCCCTGGGGTACGCGCGCCCGAATGGTAGTGGTTTTGTGAAAGGGGTTGGGCGTGTTCTGATAGAGCGTAAAACCTTGAGAAAGGTCTGTGTTTCCAGCATTCAGCATTGTTTCCGCATTTGTGCCGGGGGTTTTAGACGTTCCATACACGGCCATTTTCAAGGCCTCTACTTCCTGCCTAAGCGTTTCGTTTTGCTGTTGTTGCACCGTTACCAGCTGTTGCAACTGTTCTATGAGTTCCTGTTGTTCCTGCATTCCTTTCACTAAGGGCACCACAAATTCAGCGTAGCGAAGCCCATAGGGGGCGGTTTCGTTCTGGGGTTTATCTACCCCCGAAAATACATAGCCTCTTTCTTGCACCACCTTATCTACCTCCTGGGCAATAAACCCCACTGTGCGCTCTCCCTTGGAGATACCTATGGGCTGCTCGCCTTTGCCCTGTAAAAAGTGGTGCAGTTTTTGCCGGTCCAACTCATAGCTCACAGGGCGTAGTTGCCGAATAAACGAGAGTCCCGTTACATCTTCCTTAATGTCTTTTTTAAACCGCGCATCCGATACAGCAGTCCAGCCAACGATTCCTCCAATACTGGTAACGCTGGCATTCCCTATGCGAACCTGGTTAGAGGCGGTGGTAGTAGCCCCGTTGCCAAGGGCGGTGGTGTTTGAATAATTTCCCGCATCAGGGCCAGCCTCACAACCGATGGCGGTGTTGTGGCTCCCGGTAGTATTGAGGGCTAACGCCTGGTGTCCCACCGCTACGTTACAAAATCCGCTGGTATTGCCCAGGAGCGCCTGGGTCCCGTTAGCTGTATTGGCATTGCCAACGGTATTAAATCCAAGGGCGGCATACCCAATAGCAGTGTTTTCATTACCGGTAACATTAGAATACAGCCCATAAATGCCATTGGCGGTATTGCGGGCCCCGGTGGTGTTAGCAAAGAGCGTTAAATAGCCTAACCCGTTGTTTTCATAGCCTGTGGTGTTGTTAAAGCCGCTTCGGGAACCTATAAAAGTGTTATAGACGCCGGTAGTATTGGCAAACCCGCTTTCCCTGCCTGCAAAGGTGTTATGGGTTCCTGTTGTATTGTTTTCCCCGCTGGAAGCGCCTACAAATACGTTATCCGACGCATTATTATTTACGCCGCTGCGGTAACCCATAAAGACATTGAGGTCTCCGGTGTTGTTAGCAAACCCGCTTTCTTTACCTACAAAAGTATTTCGGCGCCCATCTACATTGTTTTCCCCGCTGGAAGCGCCTACATATACATTCTCATATCCATCAATATTAGCGGCGCCGCTTCGGTATCCCATAAATACATTCAAAGTTCCATTAACATTAGCAAGCCCGCTCTCCTTGCCTATAAAGGTGTTTTGGCTTCCCTCTACATTGTTTTCCCCACTGAAGGCACCTACAAATACGTTATCATCTAAGCGGTTGTTATACCCGCTGCGAAAGCCTACAAATACATTCCAACTACCGTGTTCATTAAGATACCCGCTCTCGGCACCCAAAAAAGAATTGTCACGCCCATCGGTATTAGAATAGCCGCTATGGTCTCCTATAAACGTATTAAACTCATTTCCATTATTTAGGCCTGCTTCGTGTCCAAAAAAGGAAGAAGCACCTCCCCCAGTGCCAGCGGTGGTAAAAGGATCAATCAGCCCGCCATAACTAGTGTTTTGCGCCGGAAGGATGCCATGTCCTGCCAGGAGGGCAATTCCTAAGAAATACAACTTTTTCATTTTTTATAGTTTTAATGGTTATTGTAACAAATATATGCAAAATAAAATTGTTTTTAATAGATAAATAATTTACTTGTGTGTTTTTGTAAGAATAGTATAAAAATACGCTCATTTGGCTAATGGCTTGGGCACAACCTGGTTTCCTGTTCTGGGCATAGCCCGGAATAGGGTCAGATTGTACCGTAGGCAAAATGTCTGCACCTCTATAGCGGCCAGGACGGAACTTTGAGCGGCTCGCTCGCGGAAGAGCATAGGCGCATTCCCGCGAGGACGAGGGTGCACGGGCGCAGGCGCGCATGAGAGGTGGCAGCGTAGGCAAAAGACAATTAAACTAGTTGGTTTGGTTTTTACGATATTTGCAGGAATCTAATAGTTGAAGCAAAATTCCCTGAGAACTTTGCACAACACCGGGTTTACTCCATTTGCTATAGGCGAGCTTCTTGAGGCCGCTGGCCCATTGGTTGCAATGCTAACCAAGCCCGAAACAAAATCGTGCAAACGAACATTTTTCGGCTCGGCAAGACTAAAGAACTATTGGACATTTTAACCGGCGATTAAACATACCTTTGCAGTGGCATAGATAAGAGAATAAAAGAATGTATTTAACAATTGAAAATATACTATTAGTTGGTTCTCTATTACTTTTTGTGAGCATTATTGCAGGTAAGACTTCATACAAATTTGGCGTTCCTACTTTACTGCTTTTTTTGACAATCGGAATGTTGGCAGGTTCTGAAGGTATTGGCGGTATCAATTTTGATAATCCACAAATTGCTCAATTCATCGGTGTTGTGTCGCTTAATTTTATTTTGTTTTCAGGCGGTCTTGACACCAATTGGACTTCTGTAAAGCCAATTCTAAGAGAAGGACTTGTTTTGTCCACCTTAGGGGTTTTGCTGGCTGCCCTTTCACTCGGGACATTTGTTTGGTTCGTTACCGACTTTACGATTTATGAAAGTATGTTGCTGGGGTCTATTGTTTCATCTACGGACGCAGCAGCCGTATTTTCAATTTTACGCTCAAAAAACCTTGCTCTAAAATCTAATCTTAGACCTACGTTAGAGTTGGAAAGCGGTAGCAACGACCCAATGGCGTATGTGCTTACTATTGCGTTTTTGACTTTGGTAATTCATCAAGACCAAAGTATTGCATCCATCATTCCCCTGTTTCTCCAACAAATGATTTTGGGCGGAGTGGCAGGTTTTGGTTTTGGAAAGCTGAGTAAATTCATCATTAATAAAATCAAACTTGACTTTGAAGGGCTTTACCCAATATTGCTTATCGCTCTAATGTTTATTACATTTTCTGCAACTGATTTTGTAGGCGGTAACGGTTTTCTTGCTATTTATATTTGCGCGGTTTATTTAGGCAACCAAGACCTCATACACAAGAAAACCATCTTGAAAATGTATGACGGTTTGGCCTGGCTGATGCAAATTGTGTTGTTCCTTACCTTAGGCCTACTCGTTTTCCCTTCCCAGATAATTCCATATTTCGGAATTGGAATACTCATCTCATTATTCCTGATAATTATTGCCAGACCAGTGAGTGTATTCCTCAGTTTAATGTTTTTCGAAATGAAATTTAGAAGAAGATTTTATATTTCTTGGGTTGGCTTGCGTGGTGCTGTTCCTATCGTGTTTGCCACGTACCCGCTTTTGGCAGGAATTGAAAAAGCAAATATGATTTTCAACATCGTATTTTTTATATCCGTTTCATCTGTTCTCATTCAGGGAACAACTTTATCAATCGTTGCAAAATGGCTCCATGTTGCCTTGCCCCAAAAAGCAAAAAAGATTACAGAAATAGAGAAACTCATTTTAGAGCTTCCAAAATCATCCTTACAAGAATTCGAAATATTTCCTGATTTTAAAGCAGTAAACAAAAGAATTGTTGATTTGAATTTCCCAAAATCGGCATTTATTGTAATGATTAAAAGAAACGGAGAATATATTCGTCCAGGAGGTTCAACCGAATTAGAAGCAAAAGATGTTTTAATGGTTCTTGCAGACAGTGAGGGCGATTTTGCAAAAGTGGAAGAATGTCTTTACAACTTAAATAAGGAACTAAATTTATAATAAGAGGAAAACAAAAAGCATAACGGCCAAAAACGGGCGAGCGGTAATTTTAACAAACACAAACATTTGACAAAAATTGATAATACAAAAAGAGATAGCCATAAACTACATAAATAATAACAACCTAATTGGAATAAAAGCAGGCTTGCTACGCCCTACATTTTTAGACATTTGGATGGTTGTAGTTGATAATAGAATTTTTGCTCGTTCTTGGGGATTTGCCGAGAAAAGTTGATACAACAGTTTTTTACAAAACCCATTAGGGCAAATTAAATGTGGCGAAATGGTTTTTTCCATAGAAGCATCTATATCGGCAGATAAAGAAGCATTAACTGAAAAAATAAACAGTGCTTACCTGGCAAAATATAAGACACCTCAAAATATAAAATATGCAATCGGAATAATAGAGGAAAAACACATGGAAAAAACGATGGAATTTACGATAACCGAATAAATAGAACTACCACTAACATGGTATTGCCAAAAGCGGGGGCTACTATGATAGTTAAGTGCTTGACCAAACTTTCGTTTTTTAGATAACCCGTAGTGCTGAAACACTCATTATAAAATATAATAGCTATACAAAAAACAATTAACAATTTTTCATGTACGTTTCTCATTTTCCTGGCATTTTTCACCAGGACAAATGCTCAATTTTCTTATGGCGACCATTGGTATAATAATCCCCTCGGATTTGAGCCCTTGAAATTGCATACTTCAATGGGGTTTATTGTCCCGGCGGTTGCCGTTGGAACTTGTTTACTTTTGACCAAGAAAGACACAGCATTACAACAAAAATTTTCTATTTACAACGAAATAGGGCTTTCTTGGGGCTATAAATATCCTCATACATTTATGCCCACAAACAACACAGGCATTACCTACCAGCTAAGAAAATATATGGCTGTTGGGGTTGAATTTGATATACTTTTCCCAAGAGACGATTTCAATAAAACTACCGGGTTTGCTGTTCGGCCATTTGCAAGATTTTACGCCATAAACAAACAAAAGTGGCAGCTTTATTTCGAATCAGGTGGCGGTCTTGTGTACACATTCACTGAATTTCCGAAACCAACCGACCAGGATAATAGGCTGGGACTTCAATTAAATGGCATAACAAAATACGGCATTGGGTCGGGCATAACTATTCACAAAAATGCCTCTATTATGGTGGGCATTAGGCACTTGCATATTTCAAACGGAAATATAAAAGGAGTAGCGCACAACCCTTCACACGACAGCAATGGATTTTTTTTAGGACTAACCCATACACTCAAGTAAAATGCCTGCTGCTAAGAGCATATTGCCAAAAGCGACGCCAAAGCAATATTATGGAGCGGTAATACTTAAAAACTGCCTCCCCCGTGCGCGCATGCGAGCAGGAGGCTCGCACCCACAAAAACAGTATTTTCTATATTTGCAAATATCTAAGTTGTTGCAGAAACCCCTTAGAGGCTTCTCGCAACACCGCGCTCGCCCCCTTTGTCACAGGCAAACTGCGGGAAGCCGCTTACCGTTGGCAGAAATAGAAAATAAAAACGGGAAGACAAATCAATATACTATTCTTAACGATACATAGCAAATTTTAAAACACAAGAACAATGAAACAAACAACCATTTTAGGACACAGTACAATAAACAGTAACCGAATAGGGCTTGGGTGTATGGGCATGTCAGAGTTTTATGGGTCTTTTGACGAGCAAGAATCTATAAAAACATTGCACAAAGCCATTGACCTGGGAGTTAATTTTTTCGACACGGCCGATATGTATGGCTGGGGAGCGAATGAACGCCTATTGGGAAAAGCATTTAAAAGTCGCTGGAATGAGGTGATTGTAGCTACCAAATTTGCCGTGGTGCGAGGCCCTCACGGTGAATTTCTCGGGCTTAACGGGAAGCCGGAATATATACGGCAAGCCTGCGACCAAAGCCTTCAGAACCTAGGTATAGAGGCGATTGATTTGTATTATATGCACCGAAAAGACCCCCATGTGGAGATTGAAGAAATTGTCGGTACAATGGCCGACCTGGTGAAGCAGGGAAAGGTAAAATATCTTGGACTCTCTGAAGTTGACCCCGAAACACTTCGCCGTGCCCACACCATTCACCCCATTACAGCCCTCCAAACAGAATATTCCCTGTGGAGCCGTGAGCCGGAGAAAGAACTTTTTGAGGTTTGCCATGAACTCGGAATTACTTTTGTGGCATACAGCCCGCTGGGAAGAGGCTTCCTGACAGGCGCAATTAAAAGCCGGGCCGATTTTGAAAAAGGAGATTTCCGACTTGACAATCCTCGTTTTACAGATGAAGCCATTAATAAAAATATACGGTTTGTGGAGGCTATTGACCGTATTGCAAAAAGCAAAGGAATAACCAAAGCCCAGGTTGCCCTTGCCTGGATACTAAGTCAGAACGATGAAATTGTAACTATTCCGGGTACAAGAAATATACCCCGCCTGGAAGAGAATATGGGCGCCCTAAAGGTAACGTTAACTGAACATGACCTGGCCGTTATTGAAGAGCATATACCTTCTGTAACCGTTGGCGAACGGTACTAAGGAAAACCATGAAGGGCAGATACATTTTTGTGAAAAACAAGATACCTCTGAACACCGGTTTTCATGCAAATATAAAGTTCAATGCTTTTAATTAACTTTGTTCTCGCTGAATAATATTGTGGTTTCAAATGTACTACTGCGCCAGGGTGCAAACCGTTAACAGTCATTTAATCAGCATATGCGAAAAACAGGAATTATCATATTGACATTCTTTCTTCTGGCGTCCAAACAAAATGTTTGGGCAAGTCCGCAATTACCTGATTATTTAATCTTTAATGGAGATACCATACCTGTATATAGCTTAATTTTAGAACAATATCTTGAAAAGATAAACACACCAAACCAAGGAGACCTATTCGGTTTAAAATTTAGAGGCGGTGCGTCATTGAATTGTTGGAGAGGATATCAAGCAATTTATTCAATCGAAAATGACAGCTTATTTCTAAAAAATGTAATTGACTGCGGGGAACGAAAAATTGACCAAAAAGCATCTGACCAACGAATTAGTGAAATTTTCAACAATAAAGTAAAAAATGGAAAAGTCTATATTGATTGGTTTTCAGGAGATTTTAGTTTACCGAATGGAGAATTATTAAGATGGGACGGTGTTTTTCACAAAACTTTTGAAAACGAAATATTGATTACTGTTCAAAAAGGAAAAATTCGTAAGATTTCTAAAATAGAAAATTACATAGACGACCCAAACCGAATGAATCGAAAATACGGAGATACTATTTCTAAGGCGATGTTCAATGAACTATATAAGTTAAATTGGAATAATAAAAAAGATTTTGATTGTTCTGAAAAATACCTTGTGACTATTGGAAAAAACGGAAAAGTGAATAAAGTAATGATGCCTGAATATCAAACTAAAAAAGAAATAAAAGAATTTTGGGAAAGAAATGAATATAATTATTGTATTAAGGCGGTCCTTAAAGGCTTACAAGATTTGAAATTTGATATTTTGAAAACGAATGGCAGACCGATTGAGGAAAATATTTATTTGGAAATTCGGGTTGAGGATAATGGAAAACTTGAAAATTGGGACGATTAAAAAATTTCGCCCCGCAAAGTCTCCCGGCTTTGCACTATACTATTTTCCTTCCTCACCGACCCAAGCGTCGCGTTTGTGCCCGCACAGGCGCGCCTATATGCGCGCAGGCGAGGGCACGAGCCCGGATTCCCGTAGCAAAAACAAGCCTATTTTTCTATATTTGCAGGTATAAGTTATATGCCGAATATAAAAAAGTAAATCATAAACTCAATGTTGTCATTGACCATCCACCCCCTTATATTGTTCGGCAAACTATTTTATATGCCCTAAAAAACGGCTGGACCCCGGCGAAAAACGGCGGCATTTATGATTTGGGCAATCTCGATGAAAAACTGGATTATAGTTTTATGAAAGAACACAAAAAATTACTTTAACCCCAAGCCGCTCAACCTATATGAGTACCCCCGGAGATTTGCATTAGCAGGGAGCGATAGGGGTAACTTTAAGAAACAGAAACCGCTAAATACACAATAAAATGACAATAAAAAACAAAATCCTGGTTGCAATGACAATAATTGCTATCGCATATATGAGTGGCTGCTTAACTAAACAAAGTGAAAGCCTGCCCGGCGACAGTATTGAGCTGACCAAATTGGCGAACATACTGGCGGTAAATGACTATGATAATGAGAAAGATTTGCCCGACACTGTAAGGACAAAATCAACAGCCCAAATTCCTCAAAACCGGGACGATTTGGATAAAATGAGAACGGTGGTGAAAGTTTTTAACGGCAAAAACAATGCAGGTATTACCCTTCCAGGGTTTGGCGGGCTTACGCTGGGGAAAGACGAATCGAGCCTCAATGTATATTACATAGAAACCAGCGTAGTGAATAGCCCCACAGACACGGTTGTGTATGGCTGTGGATATTCCATCCATTATTTATTCAAGAAGGTTGAAAAAGGCATCAGCGTGGACAACATTCCCAGCATAGCGGCATCGGCGCAACTTAACAGCAAAAAAACACAAGTGTTTTATAGTTTACAAACCTATGGTATTAAGGGAAATAACCTGGTTAAATATTTTAAACCAACCGTAAATAAGAACTTCAATGTTGAAGGATTTGGAAGCATGCAGTCATCCATCGATGGCATTCATAATATATTAGGCGACACAGCGCTCTCAAAATCTATAAAATTTAAACCAGAAATCCTCAAGTTTGTCAAGCCATACGAGTTAGAACAATTATAAAAACGGGCTTAAAAGAACTATAGCGCATACGCTCAGCGTGAAGAAACTTATAAAGAATTCATTATAAAAACAGAATGCTATGCGAAAAATACTTGTTTTATCAATAATTACAAGGGAAAAAGCTTTTTGATAATAGAACCATTCCGGCAGCATTTACATTAACAGAAAAGTGTGGTTACACCAAGTGGTTTTATTATTACCACATACAAGCGGGCGAGAAAAGTTAAGACGAGCACTATTAGAGCATAAAGAGCGCTAAAATGCGCACATGAGACACATACCGTAGCCAAAGCCGTTCACCCATTGTTCCTTCCCGTGCCGGCGCTCGTGCGCGTGGGCGCACCTGCACAGGCGTATGCGCGCAAGCCGGGAACCCCTAACCAGCAGCCATAACATTTTTTTATATTTACAGGTATGTAACCCGTTGCAGAAATCCCTATGGAGGGGTGTCACAACGGATAGCATACATAAAACAAGCAACAACGATAAAAACAGTTTTTTTAATACTCGTATTACTGCACGGGCTAATCCACTTGCTTGGATTTGCAAAAGGGTTTAGATTAAAGGAAGTGAGCGCACTAACCCTTCCTGTATCAAAACCCATGGGACTTTTGTGGCTCACCGCAACCACCCTATTCCTGCTGTATGGTAGTTTATATGTTACACACTCCCTGTACACCTGGCTTGTTGGATTTGCGGCGGTGGTAATTTCCCAAATTCTTGTGATACTATGTTGGAAAGACGCCAAATTTGGAACAATACCCAATAGTGTCATCGCAATCGTCTCCATCGCGTCATTGGGTTCATACCACTTTCATAACCTCGTGCAACAAGAAACAAACCACATACTACACCAAACCAAAATTCCTAAAGAAAAATACATGTCTGAAACCACCATTAAAAACTTGCCCGAACCCGTGAAAAAATGGCTTCGCACTTCACGAGCCATTGGCAAGCCTTTTATTAGCGTGGGAAAAGTTCTACAGAAAGCAGAGATGAAAATGAAGCCCGGCCAGGATAATTGGATGCCCGCCTCGGCAATTCAATACACAACCATTGACAAACCCGCTTTCATTTGGATAGCCGATGTAAAAATAAATGAGTTGCTCAGCTTCCGGGGCAGAGACAAATTTGAAAACGGGAAAGGCGAAATGTTGATAAAAATAAACTCACTCATCAATGTTGTAAATGAGCAAGGTGAAAAAATAAACGAAGGCGCTATACAACGATACCTGGGCGAAATGGTATGGTTTCCCTCATTGGCTGTAAGCCCCTATATTACCTGGGAACAGCTAAATGATACTACAGCAAAGGCAACTATGCTTTATAAAGGAACTAAGGGTAGCGGAACATTTTATTTCAATTCTGATGGTAATTTTACTAAATTTTCTGCTTTGCGTTACAAGGACCATAAACCCGGTGCAAAAAGATACGAATGGGTATTGTTAGTGAATGGTTACAAGACATTTGAAGGAAGTAAGATTCCTGCGAAAATGACAGCAACCTGGAAACTTGAGGAAGGCGATTGGACCTGGTTGAAATTAGAGATAACCAGCATTACATACAACGAGAATGCCAGGTAACCCCCCTCAGCTTGCCGCAGCGGTCGCCGATGTGCTTTTATAATGCTTTTATGCTAATTGCCCACCAGCTCCCGGCTCACCTGTTTTTCCCGCCCGTGCAGGCGCACACGCATGCATACAGGCGCGCCTGCGTGCGGGGAGCCGAACCAGGGGGTTGTGGCAGAGGGGTGTTGCATGCTCCCTGCGTTTTAGAGTTAGATATGCGCAACAAAAAGAACAAACTAAATCATCTTTTCTATATTTGCGGTTATCTAAACGTTGTGGCGAAATCCCCACAGCTGCCCGCCCGTTATAGGCTATGTTAAAAAACAGCAACAAAAAAATATGAACTCAGAAATTCAAGTATTCAACGACAAACAAACACCCGCAGACAAAGAAATTTGCGACTTGCTTGCAATTACCATTAACAGCGAACTATCCGAAGCTGAAAGCAAAATTTGGCACTCACATCCTGTTTGGTTCCTGGACAGCAATCCGACCGTTGGTTACAGCAAACAGAAAAAAGGAGTAAGACTGATGTTTTGGAGCGGTGCTGACTTTGAAGAAGGAGAACTGACTGTTAGAGGACAGAAATTTAAAGACGCTTCAATTTTTTACAATAAACAATCTGAAATTGACATTGACGACTTAAAAAGGTGGCTTAAAAAATCCAGAGAAATTAGATGGGACTATAAAAACTTGATAAAAAGAAAAGGAAAGTTAGAAAAACTGAAGTAGTATGAAAATTACCCCACATACCTGTACCCACTGTGTGTGCGTACCCAACAGGCAGGCATTTATGCGTGCTCCCGCACCTACCTGCACACAGGCGCGTGTGCATGAGTGTAGCCATGCGGGAAAGAATGAAGATTATGGGCACAAGCGAGGAGTGCGTCACCGCCCGGCAGCCGGCTTACCATAACCTACTCCGTTTGAAACACTCATTCCCACTGCGTACCCTCGCAAAGCCGGGCGGGACATTAGTAGCAAACATTTTAAGAAAATTAACTACCCTTTGACCAATACGAAATGAAACCAAGACAATATGCAATTTTGGGGCTGTTGGGGCCATTGATATTCTGGCTTACATATTTAATTATGTCTAATCTTAGACCTGAATATAGTTTTCTCACCAAAGCGGTAAGTGAACTCGGATCTTTAGACGCTCCAAACAAATGGATATGGAATATCTTAGGTTATATCCTTACAGGAATACTAATTTCAATTTATTCTTATGGATTATTTAAATCCATATCAACAGAAAACGGGAGTAAATTGCCCTTACTAAGTTTTATTTTAAGCGGACTGTTCATGTCGCTCTCCGGGATATTTCCAGGCGACTTTGACAATAAACAATCAACCACAATGCTATTTCATTCTTTAGGTAGTTTTGCCAGCTACATATTTTTCTTGATTGGCGCTTTTACCTACCCAAAACAAATGAAAAAAACAGAATATTGGGCACAATCTGTAAAACCCACTTTAATATTTACCTGGCTGACGATTTTATTTGGGGTGTGGCCCTTTATTTTTCCAAATACTCCGGCAGTTGGGCAAAGAATCGTATTCTTCTTTTACCTACTGTGGATATTTTACACGGCTTTAAAACTCTATAATAAACCAGAATCAAATGCCAGCCGCTAACAACCCTTTAACTTCGTCTCCCTTAGCGGGGAGAAATCAGTTCCAAATCCCCGGCGATTGCGTTTGAGCCGCCACACGTCCAGGCAAGCAAGGCGCCCAAACAAGCAAGTGGATTTGTTTTTCAACCGCCCCTAAAAACAAGAAAACTAATAACCGTATGGACATTAAAGATTTTACAGACCGGCTTAATAAAACCACGAATGATATTTTACAAACCGTAAAAAACTGTTCCCCGGAGCAGCTAAACATTAAGAAAGACGAACACTGGAGCGTGCTTGAAATTCTTGAACATCTTTACTTAACCGACCGCATTATCTATACAATTATTTCGCGGCCATCTGCCAATATAAACCCCTCGCCCGAAATTGTTGGCAATGACAGGATAAAAAAACTATTGGTTGAAGAGCGACACCAAAAACTAAATGCCCCTGAAATCCTCAAACCCAAAGGAGAAATAAAAGACCTGGATATATTTGAGAAGGTTTTTTTAGCTCAGCGAGAAACCCTTAAAGACCACATTCTTACAGGTAAAATTTTGGTTGACAACAGGATTCACAAACACCCGTTAGTAAATGAAATGACTATTACCGATTGGCTAAATTTTACAATTCATCATTCACAACGACACCTGGAACAAATTAAAGATACCATAGCGTATATAAATACATAACAAAACCATCCTTCGCCGGCGTGCGCCCGCGCGCATGCATACAGGCGCGCCTGTAGGCGGGGGGAAAGCCGGTAAAAACAGCCACATTTTTTATATTTACAGGCGCCTGAGCAGTTGTAGAAATCTCCCGGGGTTTTCTCACAACACCGGGCAAACTGCGGGAAGCTGCTTATCCGTTGGCCATAATAATTGGACAACATTCAGGCAATAAAATTAGCAGTTGACAATTTTAGAATTTTTAGAATATGTCATACATTTGTAGAACCAAATAGACGGACATGGAAAGCAATGAACAAAAAAAAGAACTCATTGAAAAGCAGTTTCAAGAGTTACTTGAAAAGGCAAAGGAGCTTTATCCAAATATAGACGAAGCTGTTGCAACACTTAATAATATGACATCTCAGACAACAAATCTGCAAGACTACCTTAACTTAACCTTGCAAACACCTGCCGAAACCTCTAATAATCGAATTTCTTTTGCTTGATGCCAACTTGGGGACAACTTTTAGGCGAAATCCGCACTCAAATTCAGACTGGTGACCAACAAGCATTTGACACGATTCGCAATAAATACTTAAAGGAGTTATCGGATTACACGGGTAGGGACACGATTATTTATGCTACTCGCTGGACTTCTGGTGATGCACCTCCAAATTTGGTATCAATTACAGATGAAGACATTCATGCTTTCATGGAAGCCGTTTCAGGTTTAAAATGCGAAAATTTAGACCTAATAATTCATTCTGGCGGCGGTTCTGCTGAAGCCACAGACGCAATAGTCTCATATCTAAGACAAAAGTTTAAACACATACGAATTATCATTCCCCAAGCAGCAATGAGTGCAGGAACTATGCTGGCTTGCTCTGCTGATATTATTGTTATGGGTAAACAATCTTCAATTGGACCAATAGATCCACAATTTATTTTACAAACAGCTGTTGGCGTTCAAGCTATTCCAGCACATGCAATTTTAGAACAGTTTAAGAAAGCACAAGAAGATTGTAGTGCAAACCCGAAAAATCTAAATTCATGGCTACCTATGCTCAGCCAGTATGGGCCGGCTTTGCTTGTAAGATGTCAAGACCAAATTGACTTTGGTAAAGAGTTGGTTGGAAACTGGCTCAAAGCATATATGTTTAAGGTTGAAGGAGTAGAAATTCCTGACAGGATTGCTGAATACCTATCTAATCATGGCAATTTTAAAACGCACGGAAAACATATAAATATTGAAAAAGCAATGGAGATTGGTTTAAAAATAGAACAACTTGAAGATAATCAAGATTTTCAAAACAAAGTTTTATCTGCTTTTCATGCCACTATGCATGCTTTTGGAAGCACAAACACTGCAAAGATTATTGCCAACCAAAATGGTAATTGCTTCCTCAAACAGTTTAACTCTGTCCCAGTAAGAAGGTAATACTACCCCCTTGGCTGGTGCAAGCGCACACCCGTGCCCGACCGCGGAAAAATGCAGCGAGAACCCAAATCTCTCCTAAATGGCCTCAAACCATTTCCCGGGAAGAGGACGTATAACCCCTTTTAGCTCCATGTTCAGCAGCGTAGTAGCGGTTTTGTGTATAGGCAGCCGGCAGCTAAGCGCAATATCGTCCAGCAGCGCCTTGCCGTTTTTTTGCAGAAATTCGTATATATTGGTTTCTGTTTCATCGAGCGTTACAAAAAGGCGCTTCTGGGCAGGTTTGGGTTTCCCTTCTTCCAGTTTCCAGCTGAGCATATACACCAAATCGGCAGCCGAGGTGAGCAAATGCGCTTTTTGTTGCTTAATGAGGTTGTTGCAGCCTATACTCCTCTCATCTCCAGGTCGCCCTGGCACGGCAAACACTTCCCGGTCGTATGAATTGGCAAGAGTAGCCGTGAGCAAACTCCCGCCCCTTTCGGCAGATTCAATAACCACGGTAGCCTCTGAAATTCCGGCGATAATGCGGTTTCGCTTTAAAAAATTTTCCCGGTCGGGCTTGCTGGAACTCCAGAAATCGGTAATGAAGCCCCCGTTTTCTTCTATGTTGGGAGCGTATTTGGCATGATGGCGCGGATAAAACTGGTTTAACCCGTGCGCCAGGCAGCCCACTGTTTGAAGGTGGTTTTTCACAGCCGCCCTGTGAGCTGCAATATCTATCCCGGCGGCAAAGCCGCTCACAATAACGGGGTGTAAAGGTGAGAGCGCCGCTATTAACTGCTCGCAGAAATCTATCCCGTGGGCAGTAGCCCGACGGGTGCCTACCACGCTGATAATTTTTTGAGCCGCCAGCCGGAGGTTTCCCTTGCTAAAAAGTAGTATGGGGCTATCGTAGCAATGCTGTAAGTTACGGGGATACGCTTCCTCTAAAAAAGAAGTGCATGCAATCTTGTTTTGCCGTATAAACTCATATTCCTTTTCGGCGGCGTGCAGATGCAGAGGGTTGGCCAGGTGCGTGCAAATAGCATCTCCAATACCGTCTATGGCAAGAAGTGTGCGCTTTTTTTCGCTGAAAACCGCCCGGGCACTTCCACAATGGGCTATTAGTTTTTTGGCCACTACATCGCCTACCATTGGCACATGTTGCAACGCCAGCAGGTAGAGCCGTTCTGTTTCGTTCATTTCTCCGGGTGCTGTTTCCCGTAGTTGTTATTTTTTAAGCTCCCGGGCGGGTTTTCCCGGGAAAAATTATTTTTCTTCTTTTTTAGGCAGGTGTTTTTGCTGCTTCATAGCTTCGCCAATCTGGTTGCTCGCCGTAAAGGAAGCCACCATATTGTTGAGCATATCGCTTCCCGCTTGCGGAGAATTGGGCAGCAAAATGAGGTTGCTGTTCGTTTTTTCGCTAATGGACTGCAAGGTGTCATAGTGTTGCGTTACCACAATGAGCGCCGAAGCCTCCTGCGAGTTGATGCCTACTTTATTGAGCACTTCTACCGATTCTTCCAATCCCCGTGCAATTTCGCGGCGCTGGTCGGCAATACCTTGTCCTTGCAGGCGTTTGCTCTCTGCCTCTGCCTTGGCTTTTTCTACGATGAGAATACGGGCGGCATCTCCTTCAAACTGGGCGGCAATCTTTTCGCGCTCAGAAGCGTTAATGCGGTTCATGGCAGCTTTCACCTGCGCATCCGGATCAATATCGGTAACCAGGGTTTTAATGATGTCATACCCATACTCCAGCATCGCTTCTTGCAATTCGCGCTTCACCGCAATGGCAATGTCATCTTTTTTCACAAAAACATCATCTAATTTTAGTTTGGGAACTTCCGCCCGCACCACATCAAACACATACGATGTTATCTGGTCGTGCGGGTATTCCAGCTTGTAAAAAGCCTCGTACACTTTATCTTTAAGCACCACGTATTGCACAGAAATTTTTAGTTTCACAAACACATCATCCAGCGTCTTGGTTTCCACAATCACATCTAACTGTTGAATTTTTAAGCTGAGCCGGCCTGCAATGCGGTCTATCAGGGGGATTTTCATTTGCAACCCCGAATTGCGAATGCTGTGAAACCGCCCGAAACGTTCTATCACCACAGCGGTTTGTTGTTTTACGGTGAAGAAAGCCGAAAAGAAAATAAGTAGCCCAAAAAAGGCGACAGGGATTAAATAGATAAATTCCATACCAGTAATTTTTTAGTTTTTTTTGACGGGGTGAAGATACTAAAATTCTCAATGCCTATACGAAAATGATTCGTCATTCGGGAGTAACCGGCAGATTTTGGTTTGAAAGGGCGCTAAGGAATAGTCATTTCCGGGAGATTGTGATACCTGTAGGTAGGGTGAAGCTATTTTTTCCGGCAATTCTTTCAGCTTGTGGGAAGAAGGTACCAGCTGAGGTAGGGGAATGGTAAGGGGTTTGTCTGATAGGTTAGCGGCAACTAAGAACGATTGATTTTGAAAGGTTCTTTTAAAAGCGAGTAACGGGTATCCCGGGGTTTCTACAAACGCAATATTGCCTTTCCAAAACGCCGGATTGTTGGTTCGAAAATGGCAGAGAAACCGGGTGTGTTCAAACATCGCTTCATCAAATGAATTCCAATCGAGATAAAACTCATTAAACAAAGACGTCCAGTTTTTATACGTTTTTTCATTAAATTCTTCGCCCATCATCAACATCGGAACGCCCTCTAATGTGAGTAGAATGGCAGTTGCAGGAAAAACCAATTTTTCGCCAAAGTATTCGCGGGCCCTGGGTTGTTCTTTCTCTTCCAGCCACCGCATACGCAAAGCGTTCTTTGGAAAACTGTACTTATAGGAGAGGTAGGTTTGGATGAACTGCTTTTGCGATATCTTGCCCAGTGCCATGTCTTTAATAGCCATTCTAATCCCTCCCTCGTAGGTGAGGTCGCACGAGTCAATATGATGATATTCGTCGTAGGACTGAGAGATGAGCACAATGTCATCTTTTACCCGTTTTAACGAAGATTTTATATCGGCAAGAAAGTCGTGAGGCGCCAAATCGGAGTCATCTAACCGAAAACCATCTACATTGTACTTTGAAACCCAGTAGGTTAGGGCATCTATAAAATAGGCTCTCATGTTTTTATTGGCGAAGTTCAGCCCTGCGAAATAGTCTCTGTTGGGTACTTCGTAGATGATGGTTCCGTTTTTATCTCTTGTAAAAAACTCAGGATTTGTTTTAGTGAGGATATGGTCAAAACTTCCCCGGTTTACCGGTATATCCATAATGACCCGGATGTGATTTTCATGCAGTTTATCCACGAGATTTTTCAGGTCCCATTCATTTCCAAACTCAGGGTCTATGGCATAATAATCTTTTATGGCATACGGGTCGCCGTAGCGTCCTATGCGGCGCAGTTCTCCCACCGGCTGAAAAGGCATGAGCCATAGCGCATTCACCCCCAGTGATTTCAGATAGGCTATTTTGTCCGATAGTTCCTGGAATCCGCCACGGCAAAAGGCGCGCAGGTGTAATTGATAAATAATGGACGATTGTAGCCATTCGGGACTATGTATTGCCTCAAAGTGACGATACATATACCCTGGGTTTTCATCTGAAATATCCAACGTACGGAGCAATGCTTCTCCTTCTTCTGTAATGGTAATGGAAGAATTGTTCTGACCGTCTTCGGATATAGATGGATTATCGGGGTCTAAAATCCATGCGTCATCATTCAGGACAAATTTATAAAGGTGTCTTCCCTTGGGAATTTCGAGCGAAATGTACCAGTAGCCGGGCTCAATTTCCTCGAGAAAATCCCGGTCGCCATTCCAACTATTAAAGGTTCCTGCAATGGCAACGCTGGACAATTTTTCGGGGCTGATATATCGGAAGGTGGTTTTTTTCACTTTTGGAGTTTGAAATACTGAAATAAGGTTTTATTCAGGAAGCCGTCCATCCGCCATCTACCAGTAGCAACGTTCCATTTACCATGGCAGCTTCGGGCGAAGCCATGTATATGGCTGCCGAGGCGACATCTCGAATGGTACCTACTTTTCCCACGGGTATGTGGGTGAGTATTGTTTGTAAGTAACTGGGGTCATTTAGCCGTTCGGCAGTTCCCGGAGTACGAATAAATGTGGGTCCGATGGCATTTACGGTAATTCCTGCAGGTGCCCACTCCAGTGCCAGTACCTTGGTGAGTTGATTAACGCCTCCTTTGGAGGTGCAATACACGGCGTGATGAGGAATGCCTACAATGCTGGCTTGTGAACTCATATTTATAATGCGCCCATAACCTTGAGGTATCATGATTTTCCCGGCAGCCTGACAGCAGAAGAACAGACCTTTCTGGTTTACAGCCATAATAGCGTCCCAATCTTCTTCCGTTACCTCAAGGGTGTTATGATTGGTACCCAAACCGGCATTGTTTACTAAAATATCCAATCGTCCGAAATCTTGTTTCACCGTTTGAAAAACGACAGAAATGCTATGCATGTTTGTAACATCCAACTCACATGCAACAGCTTTTCCTCCGGCTACAGTAATTTCTTCTACCAAAGTATTTAGTAAATGCAGGGTACGGGCACATGCAACTACTATGGCGCCCGCTTCGGCAAATGCTTTAGCCAGTCCGTAGCCAATTCCTTGACTGGCGCCTGTTATGAGAGCAACTTGTCCATCTAATCTAAACCATGAAGTATTCATAGAACATTGAATTTCTTACGAAACTAAGATAATTTTTGATGCTTTATTATCAGTTAAACCAATGCCTGGCAGTATGATAGTCTAATAAATAACTTACCCGTAGCGAAAAAATATGCGTTGTGGGCAGTGAAAAAACGCTGTCCAGATCTTCGGATAGATTTTTAATGACTCTATCGTTGACTCCGGATATAGTATTTCGGTACAAAAAACTCAATTGACTTGCCGGAGCAAACCACCAGGTAACGTTGAGGTCAATATTCCAGTTATTGTACGTAAAATCGTGATTAAATCCTGGATAATTGGCTTCTGTATAGGAGCCATCCTCATTCAGATCAAAATAGTTTTTATAAGAAGCACTCGTCCAGTAATGTCTGAAATTAAGCGCCACGGATGTTTTGGGATTTATAAAATAATTTCCTTCAAAGGTAGTGGTAATAGTGCGTAAATCTCTTCCTCCGAAAATAATTTGACCCCCCATATTTTCTACAAATCCCCGGTCTGCGAAATCTTCTCTCCAGATAATACGTCCTATAAATACAAAACGGTCATTTAGCCGGTATCTCGGCGCTACATTTAGAAAATAACCCCAACGGTTTTTGTGTTCGGTGAAATATAGATAAGGGGATATTTCGGTTAAAAAAACCTTATTATAATTGGGTTTTCTGTAGTACCAGAAGCCATATTGTTTGGGAACTTCAGAATACCTGCCTTCGGTTCGGGGCTCATAAAAATCGTACATGGTAAAGGGTTTCAATTCAAAGCCGTACTCGTTGTAGTTTAAGAATCGGCTGGTGGAGTTGTATTGAAACTTAAAGTAAATGTTTTCGGGTTTATTGTTGAGCCTATTCCAACGGGCAAAAAAGCTGTTGTTTATCAACAAGGCATTGTATGTTTTATTAGATTGTAGAATCCGGTAGCTGTGCCACGGGGCAATCTGGTAATAGTTCCGGTAGAAATTGATGCCCAAATCGTTCATCTCAAAGTGTTTACTCACATAGGCGCCGTCAATTCCATAGCGATTCTTTCCAAAAACCTTTCCCCAGCCGGCTTCTGTAGCGATACCATCTTGCGGATTTTCCATTCCCTGGAGATGACTGTACCGAACCGTTGTTTTATAGTTGTATTTGTTTTCTCTGTCAATATAATCAATAGAAGCAGCGCTTACATTGGCATCTGTAAAATCTCCTTCGCGGAGTACGTTGGTATTGGTGAAGGTGAAGGATGAGTTTTGCCCGAATCGTTTATCTACCACAGCGACATTATAATTAGTGAGCGGAGATATAACGGCAGAACGGGTTGTGCCCATGTTGGTGTCTTTTATAGAAACATGCGTTTCTTCCGTTATGGCATTTAGTAACCCAATGCCCCATCCGCTTTTAGTACGCCCCGAAATTTTGGCTGCATTTACTAAATTTATAGCTCCGGGATAGTTTACGATTTCTTCATTTTCCTGGAGATTCAGAATTTTAGGGCCGGGTACTTCACCAATCCTGCGAGAGTAAAACAATCCGTTTTTTTGAAATAAGTTTACGCCTTCAGTAAAGAAAGGTCGTCTTTCAGAAAATTCTTGTTCAAAAGGCCCCAGGATATATTCCGTATTATCAAAAGATGTTTGCCCGAAATCGGGAATCAGGATAGCATCCAACGTAAATTCATCTGTAATGCCCCATTTTACGTCCATCCCGGCTTTAAACTGGTTATTATTGATGCCGTCTGTAGAAGTTACATAAAAGGAAGAATATGGAATTAAAAATAAGCGAGTAGGGGGTTGAATATCGTTTAACCCCCTGAGGTTACCCATATAGAGCGCCTGACTTCCTTTATTGTTGTTAATAAAGTTCCACGAATAGGTAGTTCCTTTTCGGATGATCTTCCGGTAGAAATTAATTCCCCAATCTGCCATTTTTTCTTTCGGAAAACGCAGCGAAGTAAACGGAATTTTCATTTCAACAGTCCAGCCGCCTTCATGTACTACTACTTTACTTTCCCAAATAACATCCCAACTGCTGTCTGAGCCATTTTCATTGGTAAAAAACACATCCGATTGCACATTGGCGGCGGTAACCGTAAATTGAAATTCCTGTTGCCCATCATTATAAGGGTTTATAGAGAACGTGAACCAATCAGAAGTATCAAAGGAATCGCGTTGACTTAGTTGGGTGAAAACACTATCCATTTTTACGTCAGACAATTCAGCTCCTACATAAATCGCAACATCGTCATACGTTACTTTTGCAAGGTTTTTTATTTCGGGAAGTTCCGGTTTTCCATTGTCCGGCTCAAACTCTACAAAGTAGCCTGCTTCCTGGGCATTCAACCAATCTTGTTCATCGAGTTTTCCATCTATTTTTATAGTTGAACCGGCCCTGGAAATTTCCAATGTCTTTTGCTGGAGGCTCTGTGCGGAACACAACGAGGAGATGAATGCGAGAGAGGCAACCAAAATTGTATTTAACTTGTATTTTTTCATTCAGATAATTTTAATGGTTTTGTAATCCTGTGAATGGGAAAACCTTTGCCGCATGGGCTTAATGAGGCATATCTACAGGATTAGGCGGGTTGTAGGTAGTTAGCCCAAACAGAATCTTAGGCCAATACTTAATTTTGTTTTGTTTTAACTCTTTAAACATTCGTACAGTAGGATAAAAAAGGTATCTTACAGGGTTTAAACAATAATCTGTCTGGTCGCTGAATAAGCCCGATTCGGGGATGTATGCCGGCGGTTCTGCGTATGTTCCGAATAATCGGTCCCAGATGGTGAATCGGGCAGCAAAATTGCACCCTCCCTTAATGTCGTGGCGAGGTTCCCGGGAGTGATGTATGAAATGTACTGCCGAGGTAACAAACACATATCGCAATTTTCTCAGTGGAGGAAATTTGAGTTCAGCATAATACAGTGTGGGAGAATGCGATGGGTCTGTTATAATGTCAAATGCAATAGCTATGAGAAGCAGCCATCCGGCATCGAGAATATTTACCGAAAATAATTTCATAAACAACGGAAGCAGAACAACCATAAAGGCTTTTCCGCCTGCTGCATTTATAACCAGCGCCTGCGGATCTACCGAAAATGTTAACTGTGATAAATTTCGGTTACGGTGATGGTGTACATGGCCGAGATTCCAGAAGAAACGAATGTTATGGCACCATCTGTGCGACCAGTAGAAACAAAAATCCCCGATTAAACAAGTAATAAGAAGCGCCAGAGGCCCATTAAGGTGTACAATGGTGGGTATATTTTGGATAAGGTTTTCATATCCCACCAGTATGGTCTCGAACAAAGGATTCATAAAGGAAAATATGGCCGTGAAGATAAAAATGGCGTTCACAATAGACATATTTACCATGGCGTCCCAATCAAAAGGGCGTCCCATAATTTTCTTGTAAAAAATCAGGTCGGCTATCCCGATAATAATACCAAATAAAACCCGGAATATACAAGCCCACAAAATCATATTGGCTATAGGCGTTTTTATTCCCGATACATCAACATCATCAACATTGAAGAATATTCGGAATTGCTCGGCGCTAAATAAGCCGGGTATTTCTTGTACTCTCGGGTGAACTACAGCCCAAAGCCCTAATGCTATGGTGGCTATCAGCGCAAATAAAATCTTATATTTCCGGGCTCGCTTCATCTCTATGTTGGCATTCCATAGCCATTTCTTCATAAAATTCTTTACGTAATGGGGCATTTTCTTTTTCTCTGCATTCATAAAAAATAGATTTGATGGTTTGTTCATTTTTTTCGGCGGCAAAAATATTGAAAAAATTATATTCTCAAAATTTTGCCTATAATTTTAAGATTACTATTTCGTTATCGTTATATTATTAAAAATCAACTAAAACGTTTTCGTTGAAAAAGTATTAGTGATAACCCATAATAGTATAAAAATGACCGCTTACCATTGATACATAGAATATTATACATGCAGACGAGAGAAAACTCGGGAACTATTGCCCAAAAGTAGATTACAAAGACTATAAATTTCTTTTCGCTTATTTAATTAAATAATTGATTAAAATAATGTGAATATGCGCCTATATTAGCCTATTATTTTGATTTTACTTACATATCCTACAAAATAGTTAAATCTCAGGTTGTGAGAAGACTTAAAGTGGATTAAAAAAATATTGACACTTGTTGTAATGCCATATTGAATAATTTAATAATTACCCGGAAATAACCGTATTCTTCGGATCTTTTGGAGAGTATGAGTAGCTAAAAATTGCAGGTTTTTTACACCTTCTTTGTGGGCTCTGTGGTTAAAAAAGCACTACACCACAAAGGCGCAAAGATTTTTACACGGCGTGTATAAAGTTCTTTTATTCTCTTATCCCGAACTCAGGTTAACCGTAGAATTTTTTTGACCTTTTTGCTTAAAATTCAAACCGGTAGCTCAGGTTGGGAATAAAAATAGCCTCCCGTCGCTCGTCCACCCGGTTGTGGATGAGGTTGTATTGAAAGCCTGAAAATTCTTTGTAGCCCGTAGTATTGATGACCTTTAAGGCAAATTCATGCGCTTTATTCACCCGGTTTAGCCGGTAGATGAACGTGAGGTGGCTTGTAAAAGCAGCCGGAAACCGGCTGGAAAACGCCCTCGTTTCATCCTGCACAGCTTCTTTTGCCGCAAAGGAAGCCGCCTCATCTAACGGCGAGTAGGGGTCACCACCCTGGTAGCTGAGCCGTACGTTCAGCCCCAGCACATTCTGCCGGTTTTTTCCTGTCATCCATTCCTTCCCTGCCAGGAAATTAAAGAGATACTTCCGGTTGTATTGTGTATCTCTCCAAATCTCGTCCCCGCCCCGGTATCTTGAATTGAACACCGAACCCGTCAGCAGGAAATAGAGCCCCCTCGTCAGGTACTGTTCCAGGGTTATGTCCACTCCATAATTGATCCCCTTGCCGTTATTCACCAGCTTTTCCCGGAAAAACCAGTCATCCTGCAGGTTGAGGAACGAAAATGAGCTGCCGTCCACCACCGGAACCCGGAACAAATACTGAAAATACGGCTCCACTTTCAAACGAAGCTGTTCCGCCAGGTTTGCATCGTAGCTCAGCACAATGTGGTGCGCTTTTGTAAAATCCAGGTCTTTATTGTATTGCCTGCCGTCTTCAGCATCCCTCGTAAAGTAGTAGTTCAGGCGCTCAATACGGCTATGCAGCCCATACGCAACTCCTGCGGATTGCGAGGGGGCGAATTGCCATTGTATGCCCAGTCTCGGCTCGATCGTATAGCGGTTATTGAGCGTGAAAAGCTGGCTGTTTACCCCAAGTGTCAGCGTCAATTTATCCGAAAAATTCACCGCAGAGCTCGTGTAAGCCGAAAGCAGCGAGCTAAAGCCCGATTCATCGGCAATTGTCCGGAGCATACCGTCATCCGGCGAAACCTCTCGCAAAAGCAAGTCATAGCACATTCCCGTGAGCGCAATCCCCGTTTTGTTTGTGTGCTTTGCGCTGAACTTGGTGTTTACGAATGAAGCAAAGACAAACCGCCAGTCCCGGTTGTTGATGGTATTTTCGGGCTGGAACGCCAATTCATCGTCCAATCGTTTGGTGTTCAGGTCAATTCCGTTTACGGTAGTCGCCAGTGAAGTCTTCACGTAGGTTTTCTCACTGAAAAAATAGGTATGGTTTATCCCCGTTGCGCCCATATACTGCTTCACGGTTTGATCTTCCCGGTCTGAGTCGTAAAACCACCTGGCAGGATTCCTTTCCGCCTCCTGCCCCGAACGGTCTGTCAACCCAATTCCCCAAACCGAGAATACACCCGCTTTCTCCGTAGGCACCTGTATTTTATACGAAAGATCCTGGTACGATACGCCACCTGCGTTTTCGGGCAGCAGCGAAGCGATCAATCCCAACGTAGCGTAACGGTAATTCACCAGATACGAAGAACGATGCGCGCTGCCCAGCGGCCCTTCTGAAAATGCCTCTAAACCGGTTATCCCCGCCTGGAACGCATGCTCGTGGCGCTGGTTATTCCCGTTTCGCATAAAGATGTCAAATACCCCCGAGAGCCCGTTCCCGTATTCCGCCGGGAAAGCTCCCGTAAAAAAATCGGAATTAGCCAGCGCCTGTGTGCTCAATGCTGTCAGTCCTCCGCCCCCGAAAGCCGCCAGGTCAGCGAAATGATTCGGGTTCGGGATTTCTATCCCCTCCATCTTCCATTGCAGAAATTTGGGCGCGTTTCCCCGGATGGCGATGCCGTTGTTGGCGATGTTGCTGGAAACGCCTGCAAACGATGCCGCCAACCGGGCGGGATCGTCAAAACCCCCGGCATAGCGGGAAGCCTCATCTACACTCAGCATCCGGGCGCTTGCCGTCGCCATGCCGTTCAGGGGTTGTTCCTTGTTCACATTCGGCGTTAAGGCGACCTCATCCAGCGCAATAGCACTTTCTTTAAGCTGCACGGTGAGGTAGGTTTCTTTAGCCGAAGAGACTTGCACTTCCCGTATAATGGAAGGCTCGTAGCCCATAGAACTCACCTGCACGTCATACCGGCCCACAGGGATGTCAGGAAGTGCAAAAATTCCGTCCATGTCCGTGATCGTTCCCACAACCGGTTCGGTATGCAGGAGGATAACATTGGCGTAGGCAACCGGAAACTGCGATGCCTGGTCGGTTACCACGCCCCGGATCGTTTGCGCGGGCTGCTGTCCAGCTATGGTCTGACATATCCCAAATACGATACCCAATACACTTAAAAGCCGTTTCATAACAATGTTGTATTTTTGTTTGCAAACCAACGATATCCCTGAAAAACCGGCAATACTGATTTATCAGTAGTTTAAGCCCGATGAGCTGCATGGAACTCTTACAACGTGAATATTACGAATTGCTGAACCGGCAACAATTCAATGAAGCAGAATTGGATTATACCCTCCTGGACAGGCACAAGCCCTTGCTGGAAAAGCTTTCGACGGTGGGAAACAGCGGTGTTACGGTGTTTGATATGCACCGGAAGGAGCATGTATTCACCTCCTATAATTTCGAAAGCTTATTTGGGTATGATTTGGGAGAAATTGAACGCTCGGGTAATTCGTATTTTGATGCAAGGGTTCACCCGGAAGATCTCATCGCGCTGCTGCAAAACGGGATTGCTTTACTGAAGCTCTTTTACCGGCTGTCCGGGACAGCGCGGGCGGAATATAAGCTGATCAATGAATACCGGGTGCGGAATGCCGAAGATCGCTACATCCGGGTTATCGAGCAGCACCAGGCGCTGGAGCTGGACGCCCGGGGAAATATATGGCTGTCGTTGGGCGTGATGGACCTTTCACCCAACCAGGACAGCGAACCGGGAATAAAAAGCCAGCTGCTGAACTACAAAACCGGTGAGCTTGTTTCTTTTTTCCCGGAAGAACCGCCCCGGAAAGAATTCCCTGAAACCGACCTGACCAAACGGGAACGGGAAGTCTTGCAATTAGTAAAAGAGGGTTTATTGAGCAAGGAAATTTCAGATAAGCTCTACATCAGTGTACATACCGTAAATACGCATCGCCAGCGAATCCTGGAAAAGCTCGGTGCCGACAATTCCATGGAAGCGGTTTCCTTCGCATCCAGGCTGGGCTTGCTGGCTTGAGATTTCTTTTTTTCAATTTAAGTATTTGGCTTTCAATAAATTATATAAAAATAACCCCCTACAGTTTTATTATCTGTGTATATCAGTGGAATCTGTGAGTTATTCTTATCTATGCCTTAGCAAAAAATAAATATGTTCCACGTGGAACATTTGTCACCGTCCCATGTACACCAGCAAAATGCTGATGTCGCTCGGCGATACTCCGCTGATACGGGATGCCTGTGATAGGGTGGCGGGCTGTATTTTTTTTAGCTTTTCGCGTGCTTCAAAGGAAAGCGAAGTCAGTCGGTCGTAGTTGAAGCTTTTCGGAATTTTTATGTCTTCCAGCCGGTTCAGCTTATCTGCCTGGTTTCTTTCTTTTTCAATGTAGCCGGCATATTTGATGGCTATCTCTGTTTGCTCCAGCACTTCCACATCTGGCTGGTGCTCGTCAAGGTATTCGGCTACTTCCTTAAACCGGGACACGGATTCCATAGAAACCGCCGGTCTTGCCAGGATTTTGTAAAGTTTGTCCGATTGCTTCATGGGCGCTGAATCCAGTTCTTCCAGCACCGGGTTAGCTTCTTCCGGGCGCACGCTGGTTTCTTTAAAAAAGTCAATAAATGCCTGGGTTTCGGCATATTTTTCTTCTACCCGCCGCAGCCGCTCTTCGCCTGCAAGTCCTATTTGGTATGATTTAGGCGTAAGCCGGATATCCGCATTATCCTGGCGCAGCAGCGTACGGTATTCTGCCCGCGAGGTAAACATCCGATAAGGTTCTTCTGCCCCTTTTGTGATAAGGTCATCTATCAGCACGCCGATATAGGCTTCATCCCGTTTCAGGATAAAGGGTTCTTTTTCCTGCACGGACAGCGCTGCGTTGATGCCGGCCATAATGCCTTGTGCGGCTGCTTCTTCGTAGCCGGTGGTGCCGTTGATTTGTCCCGCAAAATACAAGCCTTCCACCAATTTAGTTTCCAGTGTATGCCTGAGTTGCGTGGGCGGAAAGTAATCGTACTCTATGGCGTAGCCGGGCCGGAAAAATTTCACGTTTTCAAAGCCGGGAACCGCCCGAAGTGCCTTGTATTGCACCTCTTCCGGCAGCGAGGTGGAAAAGCCGTTTACATAGACTTCCACTGTATTCCAACCCTCGGGCTCTACGAAAAGCTGATGGCGCTCTTTGTCGGCAAACCGGTTTATTTTATCTTCAATGGACGGACAGTAGCGGGGCCCGATACTTTGAATGCTACCGTTGAACATAGGCGAACGGTCAAAGCCTTCCCGCAAAAGAGCGTGTACTTCGGCGGAGGTATAGGTAATGTGGCAGCTACGTTGCTGGGTCAGTGGAGCCGTTGCGTCGGAAAATGAAAATTTTTGCGGGTTTTCGTCGCCCGGTTGTTCCGTCATCACGCTGTAGTCCAGCGAGCGCCCGTCCACACGCGGGGGTGTGCCGGTTTTCATACGTCCGGCTTCAAAACCAATGGCTGTAAGCGCTTCGGTGATTCCCGTAGCCGCTTTTTCGCCTGCTCGTCCGCCCCCAAATTGCTTTTCGCCAATATGGATGAGCCCGTTCAAAAAAGTGCCATTGGTGAGGATAACGGTTTTTCCGCGTATTTCTAACCCAAGAGCGGTTTTTACGCCTTCTACCTTCCCGTTGTGGAAGAGCAAACCGGAAACCATTTCCTGGTAGAAATCCAGGTTGGGGGTTTGCTCTAACTGCTGCCGCCAGACCTCGGAAAAACGCATGCGGTCGTTTTGGGTGCGCGGGCTCCACATGGCAGGCCCTTTGGACTTGTTGAGCATGCGAAACTGGATGGCGGTTTTGTCGGTAACGATACCGCTGTAGCCGCCCAACGCATCGATTTCGCGGATAATCTGCCCTTTGGCAATACCGCCCATAGCCGGATTGCAGGACATCTGGGCGATAGTTTGCAGGTTCATGGTTACCAGCAGGGTACGGGCGCCCATGTTAGCGGCGGCGGCGGCGGCTTCGCAGCCGGCATGGCCGGCGCCCACTACTATAACATCATATAACTGGCTAAACATGATTTTTTAAAATTGTTTCACGTGGAACATTCGGGCTGTTCTCAAAATAATCTCATTTTTTCTTCTTCTTTTTCCCGCATCACGGTTTTTTCTTCTTCGGTTTTATCGGTGTATCCGCAACAGTGCAAAATACCATGTGCCATAACTCGTTTCAGCTCGGTTTCAAACGGTACGCCAAATAAAGCAGCATTTTCCGTAACCCGCGGCACCGAAATAAAAATATCGGCATGCAGCACATCTCCCTGCGAATAATCAAAAGTGATAATATCTGTTAACGTTTTGTGTTTCAGATGCTTAGTGTTTATGTTATGCAAATATACGTCATCGCAGAAAATGTACAAAACAGCGCCTTCTTCCCGGTTTTCGGAAGCAATAACTGTGGTGAGCCAGTTGCGGTATGCATCCTCACCGGGCAGTTGGAAATCGGTTTTGTAGTGGAAGTCAATCATTATCTTTCTTAAAATATTCCTGCACTTTTTGTTTGTAAACGGAAAGCAAAAATACGACCTTTTGGTTTGTTATCTTTTTAACTTAAAAAACGCCTTTTCAATAAGCTATTTAACTTCCCCGGGATGAGAAAATAAAAACGATGGTGAAGTTTATAGTTCCCGGTTTTGGGCTTTGCGTTTGGGCGGGTTTCATATCACAAAGGTTAAATTTATTACCAATATTTAATAGTATATTTGGGGGTTAAGTTTGCACGTCATCCTGCCTGACACAAAACCCCTGTTATCATTAGTGCTTCTTATGTCAATATACTTTCTAATTCGTCTTTCCATTTTACAAAACCGTCCACTGGGTCAGAGTAGTCGTGATAAATTCGTCTGAACGAGTCTTCTGTCGAAAGAATGTAATCTGTCTTACCTTTAACTTTAATTACGTTGATAATATTTTCTATTTTTCGCAAAGTCATTTTAAGCTCATCAATATCTTTTGTTATATGCCAAACATAGGTTGCTTCTTCCGTGTCAAGTGTCTCCCAAACAATGTGATAATTTGTATCACCTTGTATTAGAAAGATAAATGAAAAGGGTTTATGAACAAACCTAAGCTTTATAATGTCGTGAGAATGTTTGCTTGACAGAAATCTCAAATGCTTATAATGTTTAGTTTTTGAAATTGTCAGCAAATCTTCAAAAAATTCTTTCTCGTTATTGTAGAAGGTGGTTGACTTAAATTTTTCGTCCGCAAATGTGTCAAAATACTCATCCATTGTAAACAATATCTTATCTGTTTTCCCATTGATTTTTTTCTTGGTGGTTGATTTTATAAACTCGAATTTCACACTGTCAATTAGTTGTTTATCAATCTTGTCTATTTCAGGCGATTTTACATCTATCGAAGTTACCTCGTTGTCAGTAATTTCAATATTTACTGTTACTTGTATCTTTTTTGTTTTAAGAACGTTTGCAAAATAGTTTTTTACAGCATCAAACTCTTCTCTAATATCATGGTTGGCTATAGTCAGTTCAAGAGTTTTTTTATGTTCCTTAAATTTCTTGTCAAACGATACACCACCAAGTTTAAAGCGAACATTTTTTAGTGGCATAAAAAATGCTTCCTTGATATTTTGTTTGATTGGCTGTCTTACAAATTGGTTTTGTGTTCCGTAAACGGGGATATTCTTAGAAGGTAAAATTGAAACTGGGGTTGTTCCCCTTAAAGTTTTTAAAAGTGCTGTTGTATCAATACTACGAAAGGTTATAATTTGAATGTCGTTTAGTATGTCTGAAAGCTGTTTTTGATTGTATCCAAATTCAATTTCCCCAATTTGATATGAAAGTATCTCGCAAAATATTTTCTTCTCATTTGCTCTGTAATTAATAACTCTAATTGTCCAGTATGCTGGTGATTTAAAACTTTTAGCAACTTCAGGCAAACCAAGTTGCTGAAACGTCATTGGTCTGTCTGTTGTCAAGTATGCTTTGTCTTGCTTAAATAATATTTTCAGTTCTTGTCCTGTCATTGTTAAAAGTTCGTAATAGCATTACTGGTAACTCGGAAGCCCAAAGGGATTTCGCCGCCCGGCATAACGAACGTACGCAGTCGGAATGAATGTTTCAAACCATTTTTACATTAAGTTGACTGTTCAGGGCTATCGTCCTTTAGGCTTGGCGCCAGAACAGTTATTTAACCGCAATGTTTGCCGCGGCAAAAAAAAAATCAATCCGTACCGTTCTTAAAATATTCCTGCACTTTTTGTTTGTAAACCGGTTGTAAGGGCAAGGCATCCCTGTTTAATATATCGGTTTGGTTAAAGTAGGGATTGGTTCCCGGCAGGGGCTTGTTTACGGGATTTTGATACGTTTGCCGGCTGGTTTCGCTTTCCCGCTCCTGCTTTTCACCTTGCTGAAAGGCGGCATCGTCCAGTTCCAGCAGCCGGTGTTGCAGGTTCACCATCCGTTGCAGCGTGCGTTCCTGCAAGCCCTTTTCCAGCAGGTCTTTTTCTATTTGTTCCATTTCTTTGAGGAGTTCTTTGGCATCTTTGCCGGTTCCATTGCCTTTCTTATCCTGCAATTGCTGCTCCAAAAGCTGCCGGAGTTGCTGCTGTTGCTGGTAGATTTTATAGAGCTGCTCCGCATTTTCTTCGTCAGAATCGCCCTGGGATTTCCCGGACGGGTTTTTCCCATCTTTTTCTCCCTGCTTTTCACCTTCCTGTTTTTCACCTCCTTGCTGCTGTTTCATAGCATTCTGCATTTGCTGGTTGATCTGTTCCTGGCTCTGGATGATGTCTGGCAACTGGAATTCCTGTTGCTGATTACCCTTGCCACTTCCCGAGCCCATCTGCTGCTGCATATTATCCAGCACATTGCTCAGGAAATCGGCCAGGTTATTGGTAGCAGTGAGGGCATACCGCTCGCTGGAAACGGCCTGATAGACCTGGTTTTCCGCTAAACGTTCCAAGGTTTTGTCGATATTGAAATATACATTGGAAATTTCCTGTGTTACCGTTTCAGAGATTTCGGGCAGGCGCAGCGACAGGGCAAAAAGGCTGTCGTCCACGTGTTGGAATAGCTCCCGTAGTTCCCGTTGTTTTCGCAGGTTTTTAGAAAAATTCGGGTCAGAAGAAGTTGCCTTGTCAAACCGCTTCAACAAGTCCTCCTGTTCAAACGAAAAAACGAGGAGATTGTCTAAAATCTGTCGCAATACCTGGGCGTCTTCCGATGCGCCCGCCTGCCCGCCTGCCTGCATCTGCGCCTGCATCTGCTCGCTCATGCGCTTCATGTTGCGGGCGGCGTTTTTCTGGTGTTGCTGCGCTTTTTCCTGCGAAGGGCTTTGTTCGGGATTTTCGCCCGGTTCAGGTTGTTGTTTCAATTGTTCCAGTGCATTTTCTTGCTCTTTGCGAATGGCATCCGAGGTCTTCTCGTCCTGCCCAATTTCCATCGGTTTTTTCAGGGCTTCGTTTTCTTTTTCCAGCTGCTTCATCTCCTCCTGGAATTTTTTAAACGCTTCGTTCTGTTCCCGCTGCTTTTCGGCGTTGTTTTCCATCCCGCTCTTGTTGGCGAATTTTTCCTGTTCGTTGGCAAGTCGTTCCAGTTCCTGCTGAAGTTGGGTCGCTTTAGCCGAAACGTAATAGCGTTTGGTCAGTTCGAGAAGTTGTTCCAGGTTGCGTTGGTTGTTTTTTTGCTGTTTGGCAAGCTGTTCCAGGCGTTTTGCCAGTTCTTCCTGGTTTATTCTGTCGGTAACGGAACGGAGCTCTTCCAGCAATTTCTCCTGCCGCTCCATTTCCTGTTGCTGCCGTTCCAGCCGTTCCTGGAGCAATTCTTTGAACGCATCCGGTTGTTCCTTTTCTTCCTGGAAATTCTCCAGGTTTTCCTGCAGGTTTTCGGTGAAGCGCTGCATGAGTTGCTCCTGTTGTCGCTGCCGTTGCAGGAAGTCGTTCAGCTTCCGTTTTTCATTGTAAGAAAGTTGGGCTTTTTCCTTGTTGCTGCGGCTGATTTCTTCAAGGTTTTTCTCCTGTTCGGTGGCATTTTTAAGGGTACGGTCTAAATTTTTAATGGTTTCTGCCTGTTGTTCTAATTGTTGCTGCTTTACTTCCGCTTCGGTAGCCGCCCGGTAGCTGAACACATTGCTTTTTGCAGATTTTCCCCCGCGCAACCCGTCGTTGTCAAATACCTCAAAATAGAATTCGTAGGCCACACCTTCTTCCAACTGAAGCTGGTTGGGAAAGATGTAGGAAAACCGGCTGAACTGGACAGGTTTTAAAGGAAATGTATATATATTTTTACCGGTTTCGTTGGTTTTAGGATAATAGACCAGTTGCAGCTTAGACAGCCCGTAATCGTCTGAAAGCTCCCCGGAAAAATCCATTCGCTGATTGTTGAGTGAATCGGGCGTATGAGTAACGGTAATTTGAGGGTACGCATCTTTAATAACATCTATATAAAAACTGAGTTTTTCATATTCTTTCAGGTTTTCATTACTCGTACTGAGAGTATATTGAACTGGCTGAAATATTTTTTTAGATAATTCAAAATCATTATCCGTCCCGTGGAAGAACAAGGTAGTGTCGTTCGATATCCAACCTATCCGCTCTGTTTCGTGGGTTTTTAGCGCCCAGGTAACGGTAGTTCCTTCGGGCAGGGTGGCGTTGCCGGTGCTTTTGAGAGTTTCAGGGGGTTTTTGGGTATATGCAGGATAGGTTAAGCGCATTTCAAAGTCAGTGAGGACGGGTACCTTCAGCACGTTGAGATGATAGGTTGGGGAGTGAATGTTGTTGGCGGTAAAATAAAAATCGGTGGTTTCCTGCAACCCGGGAAAAGTGTACACAAAATTTCCGGGGCCGGTATTTTGCAGGAAATAGGTTTGACCATTTACATTTAACTGCACTTCTTCGGGGATGAGAGTGCCTTTTGTTTTGAGATACAGGGTGAAAGGTTTGTTTTCGATGCCGGTGAGAGAGTCATTCATCAATAAAAATTGGAAGGGTGCAGGAGGTTGATAGGCTTCCCGGTAGTTTATCACGCGTTCATAACTACGGGAAAAGGCTTTAAAATCGCCGGAGAGCCACAACAAGGCAACGATGAGAAAGGGCAGGAGCAGGTATTTAGAATAGGCGATGTTTTTCGCTAAGTTAATCGCCGCTCTAAACGGCACCGGTTCTATGCTTGCAGATTTTTGTTCAATGCTCGCCATGAGGAGTTCGGAACGCTCGCGGCTTTCTGCTAATTGGAGCACATTGAGCAATTTATCGCTCACCTGGGGAAAATGCCTGCCGATGAGCCGGGCAGCCTGCTGTGGACTAATGCCTTTCCGCAACCGGAATAAGCGGCTGAGCGGTAACGCGATAAACCGGTACAGCAATGCGAGTTCTGCGGCGATAAATACCCAAAAAAGCACGGTTCTGGCAGTTGGGTTGAGCCAGAGGAAGTATTCCAGGAGGAGTGTAAAGAGAAAATACAACCCGCCTGCGCTGAGAAACAAAATAGCGCCCCGGAGCAGTTCATTCAGGTAGTATTTTTGAATGAATTGCTGTAGTTTTTGGGTGATGGCTTCAAAATGGCTCATAGGCGGGCGTTTGTGATGCGTTCAATATTCTAAGGGTTCCCGGCTGGCGTGACGAACGCGTAAAATCCTGATTTCTGTTTGGGTTATTTGATACGCTATCCGGCATTTGTGTTTTTCAAAAGCCCGAATGCTTCCGTCATTGTTTTTTCGATATTTATCTAACGGATATTTCGGGGTTATTTGCCAGGGTTTCTATAGCATCGAAAATAGCGGCACGTACTTTCTCAGCCGATTTTACGGAATCTTTTTTGATGTAGTCGTAAACTTCGTTGAGTTGTTTTAGCGCGGCTTTTCTCCAGACAATTTTCACCACTGACTTGCAATTTTTCGGGCTTCTTCCTGTGTGTAATAGTCTCCGTTTTCTATGTCTTGTATTGCCTGGTCAATTTCCTCGTTGTACTGCTCCAGGCTGATGCGTTGCGATTGTACCAATTTTTTCCGGTATGTCAACATGCTTTTAATGACAGCGATAAACGCAGGGTCGTCCACGCTTCGCAATTCGTTTTGGATCCATTTCAAGTCGGCTTCTATATTCATGGGAATTATTTTATAACAAAGATAGAAAATAATCTGGTGGAACAGATTTTTGGGGTTATCTGAAAGGGGTTTATTCGCTCACAGATAGCACAGATTTTCACAGAATTGCTGTGTAGCAAGTATCTCAATTTACTATCCGGATCAAACTCACTTTGTCAACCAAAACAGAGGCACTAAAATTGACTAAAATACTCAACCTGTTTTTTTACCAATAGTCCTTTTTCCCCCGGTTTCACCCGGCGGGGCTTCATAAACGCTTTCCAGCAATGTGGAACCTACCTGATTATAAACCTCACATATAGCTCCCCTGATTAGGAAAGAAATGTATCTGTGAAAATCGGTGGCATCTGTGAGCCACTTTTCCAATAACCGAAACACAAATAGCTGCCTTCGGGAAATCTCCGCTACCCCCAAACCTCGTATCTTTACCCCTCCAAATTAAAAACTCATGAATCAACCCGTGCGCGTGCGGTTTGCGCCCAGTCCCACAGGCCCGCTACATATTGGCGGCGTCCGTACTGCCCTCTTCAACTACCTGTTTGCCAAAAAACACAACGGAACATTTATGTTGCGCATCGAAGACACCGACCAGGACCGTTATGTGGAAGGTGCCGAAGCCTACATCATAGAATCGCTTCACTGGTGTGGTCTTTCGTTTGACGAAGGCCCCGGGAGAGAAACCCCTCATGGCCCTTATCGGCAAAGTGAACGCAAACATCTCTATCGTCAATATGCCGACAGGCTGCTGGTGAGCGGAAATGCCTATTATGCTTTTGATACGGAAGAAGAATTAGAGGCGCACCGGAAAGACCATGAAGAGAAAGGAAAAACCTTTATCTATAACTGGCACAACCGCCTGAAACTAAACAACTCGCTGGTGCTATCGCAAGAAGAGGTGCAAAAACGGCTGCAAGGTGGCGAAGAATACGTTATTCGCTTCAAAGCGCCGCAGGATAAAATCCTCGTTTTTAATGATGTCATCCGGGGCGACATTCAGATAGACACTAATATCCTGGACGACAAAGTGCTGTTTAAAAGTGATGGTATGCCCACTTACCACCTGGCGAATGTGGTAGATGACCACCTCATGGAAATTACGCACGTTATCCGCGGCGAGGAGTGGCTGCCTTCACTGGCACTGCACGTATTGCTATACCGGGCATTCGGCTGGCAAGCACCTGTCTTTGCCCACCTGCCCTTACTCTTAAAACCTACCGGAAATGGCAAGCTGAGCAAGCGCGATGGGGACAAACTGGGCTTCCCGGTATTCCCCTTAGCATGGACAGACCCTCAAACGGGAACCATTTCCCGGGGGTATCGGGAAGAGGGTTATTTCCCGGAGGCAGTAGTTAATTTCTTAGCATTATTGGGTTGGAATCCCGGTACGGAACAAGAGCTGTTTTCCATGAGGGAGCTTATCCCCTCTTTTGAACTGGAACGAGTACACAAGTCGGGGGCGCGTTTTGACCCGGATAAAATAAAGTGGTTCAATCATCACTACCTGCAACAGAAAACAGACGTGGAATTAGCAACGGTTTTCCTGCCGCTTCTCCGCTCAAAATTGAACGGGGATATACCCGCTCACCGCCTCGATATAACCTACATAGCCCGGGTGATTTCGCTGATTAAAGATCGCGCCACCTTTGTACCCGATTTTTGGGATCTGGGACATTATTTTTTCATCGCGCCAGCGGGTTACGAGCCTAAAGCTGTTGAGAAGCACTGGAAACCGGAAACTACCAGTATATTGACAGAATTGACAGTTTTTTTAGAGACACGTGAAGATTTTTCCGCCCCAAATCTGGAAACTGTGGTAAAACAATGGATTGAGAAAAAAGGGTTGAATTTCGGGCAGGTGATGCCGGTATTTCGGCTGGCACTGGTGGGCGCATTGCAGGGACCGCAGGTGTTTGCCATAGGCGCTTTGTTAGGAAAAGAAGAAACACTCGCCCGTATTGAACAAGCTGTAAGGGCGATAGGGAATGTGCAGGGATAAGAAAGAACGCAAAATATAGAGAATCAAGAGCCAAGAGCCAAGAAACAAGAAACAAGAAACAAGAAACAAGAAACAAGAAACAAGAAACAAGAGCCAAGAAACAAGAGCCAGGAGGAATTTTAGAGTGGGTAGTGAGAAAACGAATGGATGTGAACTCCTAACTACAAAAACCTATGCAGCAGCTAACTGATACCGTTCTTATGATTCGTCCTGTCTCTTTCAGGATGAATGAACAAACTGCCGTTAACAACTACTATCAAAAAGCTGCCGAAAAGCTGGGAAATAACCTGAACCGGCAGGCGCAGGAAGAGTTTGACGCTTTTGTAAGACAGTTGCAACAGGCGGGCATACGGGTGCTGGTGGCGGAAGACACCCCCCAACCCGAGACGCCCGATGCCTTGTTCCCCAACAACTGGGTATCGTTCCACGAAGATGGCGCTGCCGTGTTGTACCCTATGTTCGCCGAAAATCGCCGGTTGGAGCGGCGAGAGGCTATCCTGGACTTTGTGGAAAAAGAAGGCTTCCAACTCGGGCGAGTGACAGATTATACCCGGGCAGAGAAAGAAGGTTTGTTTTTAGAGGGCACCGGTAGCCTGGTCTTAGACCACCTCCATCAAAAAGCCTACTGCTCCCTGTCGCCCCGGGCAAGCGAGGTGTTGCTCCTAAAATTTTGCCGTGATTTTGCTTATACGCCGGTAGTTTTCACCGCCCGTCAAACCGTTAATGGCAAGCGGTTACCTATCTATCACACCAACGTAGTGATGGCGCTGGGAGAAGGTTTCGCCGTAATTTGTTTAGATTGTATTGATAGTGGAGAGGAACGAAAAAACGTAGAAAAACATCTCCGGGCAGATGGAATGGAACTTATTCTGCTCACGGAAGCCCAGGTAGCCCATTTTGCCGGTAATATGCTCCAGGTGAAAAATAGCGCCGGCAAACGGTATGTGGTAATGAGCGAGGCAGCTTACCGTATCGTAACCCATGAGCAGCGCACCGCTTTGGAAAAACACGGGAAACTTTTGCATGCGCCCCTGTACACCATTGAACAATGTGGGGGTGGAAGCGCCCGCTGTATGCTCGCAGAGGTATTTCTGCCCCGAAAATTGAATGCGTAAACGTGAAGAATAATGGGTGATGCTTACAAAAATAACCAGTTACAGGAATACTTCACCCCACCTCCAACCCCACCAACTCAAAAGCGGCGCCGCTAAAAAGTCCTTTGTCGGAAAGTTTTAAAGAAACGACTCGAAATATCAATTCTTATTTTTAAGTACCTATTCTCCCGTAATAAAAAACGGGCGAATACCATGAGAAAACCGCAGGCTATGAATGCGGTTTCTTTATTCCCTTGAGATGAGTACTTTGCTGACACCCTGCTTTCCATCCAAAAACTGAACGGCCACAAAATAAAGCCCCGGCGGCAGTTGTTTTACGGACAGGACGGTATCTTTTACCTCCATCAACCGCTCGCCCCGAAGATTATACAGGGCAACCTCTGTTGCTTTTCTTCCCACGGGTACGGCAATGTAGAGGGTTTCATCGGCGGGGTTGGGATAAATGGTTAAGCTCTCTACCGTTGCCCTTTCGGTTTCTTCAACTGTTTTCCCGGTGGTATTCTTCACCGAGCCGGGAGCGATGCCTTTAGGCATGACCCCGCCACAGTTTTGAGAATAGGAAGCGGTAAGGTCCTTTACCCAGGTGGCATAAATTCCAATCCCGGAATTAGCCCGCCCGGCGCTACTTACTTCTATACAACTCAACAGTGGGTTATTTTCGGCGTGCATTTCCGTTAAACGCCTGTTTTGTCTCAGGAAAAGACTACCGGCAAGCTGGTTGTTCTGACAATGGAGGTGAACCAGGTTGTAACAACTGCTTACATTGATGACGCTCAGTTGGTTATGGTTGACACTCAAATGGGTTATATATGGATTAGAGCCAAGGTTTAAGTTTCCCGTGAGGTTGTTGTAGCTACAATCTAAGGATATCAGGCTGTAGTTGGCGCTGAAATCTAATGACCCAGACAGGTTGTTATGGCTGCAATCCAGGTTCTGGAGGCTGGTAAAGGCTTCTATCCCTGTTAGATCGGAAATGTTTTCATTGGAGATATTCAAAACCGTGATCCCCGAAATGTCTGTGGTAAGAACCGCGCCATTGAGCAATGCCTCGCTGTCTATGCCCTGATCGATAAGCGCTTGTTCAAAATTAGGATCGGGGATAAGGGTGTAGAAGCAGTTTTGAGAATACCCGGCATCGGTGTCTTTTACCCAGCCGGCATAAATACCCAAACCCGCATTGGCGCCGGTAGGATCATCTACCGAAATACAGCTAAGGTCGGAGTTTTTAAGGCCATAAAAATTGGTAAGCTGGTTGAGCCCTCTCAGGTCTAAACTACCGGTAAGATTATTGTTCCCAACACTCAAATCTACCAGGTTTACGTTGGTGTGAACATCTAAGGTCAATAACTGGTTGAAATCGCATTCCAGGCTTGTTAAGGCGAGATTGGAACTGACATCCAGGGAGGTCAGTTGATTCTCATAACAGCGCAGTTCTTCCAGATTGGTATTTGTACTGGTGTTCAAGCTGGTCAACTGGTTCATATAGCAGTGCAATATCGTGAGGTTGGCTGCACCGGAGATAGTCAGGTTTGCCAGCAGGTTTCCACCGCAGCGGAGGTCTGTTAAGTTGGTATTGGCGCTCACATCCAGGTTGGTAAGTTGGTTGTTAAAACAATACAATACTTCCAGATTGCTGTTGTTACTTACATCTAGTATCGTTAAATTGTTATTGTAGCAGATGAGGGTTTGTAAAGAAGCAAAGTCTTCTATACCCGTTAAATCATTAATATCATAGGATGAAACGTCTAAATCAGTAATCCCGGAAATATTGGCTGTAAGGACTTGATGATCTCCTAAAAAACTATCATAGCCATGGTTGGCAAGCGCAATTTCAAAATTAGGGTCTGGAATATAGGTGTAATAGAGGTCATTGCAATCTTCGGAATATACAGAAACCATATTGTCTATAATCCAGCCACTATAGTTGCCGATTCCTGCATTGGCATCAACTTCATTATCAACCTGAATACAGGCTAAATCGTCATTATCAATAGTATTAATATTGGCAAGAGAAGCTAAGCCACTTAGATCTAAAGAACTTAACCTATTGTTGTTGCAAAATAAGAGCGTTAAATTAGTATTGTTACTGACATCCAGCTTGAGCAACTGGTTTGAACTACAGGTTAAAGTGATTAAATTCGCATTTTCTCTTACATCTAAATTATTGATTTGGTTACCACTGCAATACAAGGTATTTAAGTTCGTATTATGGCCTACATATAGCCCCGTGAGATTGTTATTATTACAATTTAATTCTTCCAACACTGTAAAATCTTCTATCCCTACCAAACTGTTAATACCTTGAGCCGGAACATTTAAAACGGTTATTCCGGAAATATCAGAAGTGAGTACCCGACCGTCTAATACTCCTTCACTATCGATACCCTGATTGATTAAAACTTGTTCAAAGATAGGATCGGGAATAGATGTATAGCCATTTCCCCCTGCATTCAAATATACGCGTACATGCCCTGAATTACCTCCATTATCTCCATCATTATTCATTGCTCCAATAGCTACAATATTGCCATTACTACTTAAACAGATAGAATTACCAGAGTTGTCATTTGCTACCTCTCCATCAATATCACTTCCTAATTGATTCCAATTAACGTCATCAAATTCATAAACACGCACATGGCCAGCATTAACTCCATTACCATCATTTTGAGTCGCCCCAATGGCTACTATATTTCCATCACTACTGAGACTTAAACTATTACCAAACCAATCATTAGCAGCTTCCCCATCTATGTCACTACCCAATTGATTCCAATTAACGCCATCAAATTGATAAATTCGCACATGACCAGATTGAGCACCATTGCCATCATTTCCAATTGCCCCAACAGCTAGAATATTACCATTATCACTAAGGCTCACCGACACTCCAAATCCATCAGCTGCAGCTTCCCCACCCATATCCTGACCCTGTTGAGCCCAATTAAATCCATTAAATTCATATACCTGAACATGACCGGAATGGAATCCATTATTATTATTATCAGGTGCCCCAATAGCTAAGATATTACCATTAGAATTAAGACATACTGCTCTACCAAAAATATCATTTGCATTTTGTCCATCTATATCTAATCCTAGTTGAATCCAATTCCCTCCTTGCCATTCAAACACTCTGACGTGCCCCGAATTAGCACCGTTACCATCGTTTGCAGGTGCTCCAACAGCTAAAATGTTGCCGTTATCACTAAGACTTACAGCCCACCCAGACTGATCACTAGCAGCTTCCCCATTAATATCCTGTCCCAATTGATTCCAATTGAGTCCATCAAATTGATATACCCGAACATGGCCTCTATTATCATTAGAAACACCTGTATTGCCATCATTATACATTGCCCCAATAGCTACCCTGCTTCCATCACTGCTTAAGCTTACGCTATAACCAGACCAATCATTAGCAGCTTCTCCATCAATATCCTCCCCTAATTGAACCCAATTAACGCCATCGAATTCATATATTCTGACATGGCCAGAACCAATTTCGACATCATACGTACCATATGCTCCAATGGCTACCCTGCTTCCATTACTATTAAGGCTTACAGAGAATCCTGAATGATTATTTGGCGCTTCTCCATCAATATCCTGTCCAAGTTTTATCCATTCATTAGATGGAGGTGGAGGTGGAGAGTATTCATTCCCAATACCTACGGCATACCAGGCATTGTAAATATTGATATATTCTGCGGAATCATCTCCATATAGATCTGCTGCTGCCTGTAGGGTTAAATAGCGGGCATCGGTATAGTTGGTAGTGGGAGTAAAATAGAGGCTTTCCACTGCATAGAGAATAGCTGCTGCTTCGGTTTTTCCAATACCGGTAACATCATACGCATCCATATTATCATTAACACCCGTTCCACCTTCTGCAAGCAAATAAAACCAATAATTAAAAACGCCACTATTGGTATGGACACCACAGTTATCATTACTTGCCGGGGCCGGACAATTGGGATCTAACCAATAGGTTCCCTGGTAAGTGTCTGGTTGTTCAAACATATTGGGATCTTGCAGGGAACGTTCTGCTGCTATAGCCGGATTTAACATAATTTCCTCATTATGCAGGTAAGGGTTTTTGTCTGCGTCTTCGGGATTCATAGGATCTATGACATAATTTTCTACCATAGCCCCCCATATATCGCTGAGTCCTTCATTTATGGCGCCGGATTCACCCTGATAGATGAGTCCATACGGAGGGATCATGGTTTGACAAACCGCATGGCTGATTTCATGGGCAATAAGATCTATGGAAGTTAATGGGTCATAGTCCATTCCGTCTCCGTCTCCACAGATCATTCTTCCCCCATCCCAACCGGCATTATTCCAATTAGTATCGTAATGAACATAGTTTCTGATTACCGCTCCGTTATTGTCATAACTGTTTCTGCTGTGTTCGTTTAAAAAATAATCATACGTCATGGCAGCACCCCAGTGGGCATCTAAGGCAGCATTGTCTTTAGCAGCATTGTCGTGTTCGCCAGCCCAATTGTTATCATTGTCATAAAAGTTGGTGGCTGCTGCAAAATCTGTTCCGCCCCCCATATTATAGGTCTCAATACCACTGCCTCGTGTGATGTCATGCAATATATAATTTGCGCCATTAAATTCGGTTTGGATTTGTCTCGTTCCGCTATACCGGGTATTGGCTGTTCCATTGGCATGATGAATCATAGAGTTTACAAAAACCACCTCTCCATTTTGAGCATCAACATACACATAGTTTCTGCTTACGGGTTTGGACGCATAGATATCAAAGCGATAGGCTAACACGGGCATGGGATTTTCCCCGAACATATCTTTTTCCACGATCACAAGCTCGCCTTTGGGGAAGAACGAGGCGTTGGGGTTGTTTTGTTCCTGCCTCAGAAATTCGTTGTTAGCTTCGTTCTCCCACATATAGCTTTCGGCCCTGATGTGGGCTTTGGCGGCTTCCAGCGCCTGCGCTTCGGATAGGCGGGGCGTTACGGACAGATCCCGGATGGGCACATAGTTTCCGGTTACTGCGTGCAGGTTGTCATTTCTGGAAACGGCATTGCAGATGGCGAACTCCACGGGAATGCCTTGGTAGTATTGCTGGTATTTCTGGGAGGTAAACCCGGCGTTGGTACTGCGGTAGGCTTTCAGGGGCCGGAAGTCGGTATCAGCGTCAGCTTTATACTGGGTTTTCAGAAAGGCTTTTACCGAATTGCTGTCGGCGGTAATACGGGTTTCTCTGAACCGAATCATCCTGGGATTGTCCTTTTTATCGGTCAGTTGTATTTCAGAGGGTCGCACCTGCGCAAGGGCGGTGGCGGTGGTCATAAAAACAAGAATGCGGGCGAAAAGTAAAAATGATTTCATATTCTTGAGTGTTAGGGAGTTGTATTTCTTTTAAGCACCAATACTACTCATTTTTTTTTGAACTTTCCTACAACTTTTTCTTAAAGTTATGAACCGTTGTTAATAAGCGCTCACTCACCCCGCCTCCAACCCCACCAACTCAAAGGCGGCGCCGCTAAAAAGTCCTTTGTCGGAAAGTTTTAAATCGGGAATGACCAGCAGCGCCATAAACGAGAGTGTCATAAAAGGCGCGCGGAGGGTGCAGCCCAACTGTTTTGCCAGGGCGTCTAATTCCTGGTAGCGCCGCCCGGCTTCCCAACCGTCTGCATCGCTCATAATACCGGCTACCGGCAGGGGCAACACGCGCTCTTCTTCCCCGTTTACCACGGCGATACCGCCCCTGTTGGCGATGATACCGTTCACGGCGCGGCAAATGGCTTCGTCGCTGGTTCCTACGGCAATGATGTTGTGCGAGTCGTGGGCTACCGAACCGCCGATGGCGCCGCTTTTCAATCCGAAATTTTTGATAAAGGCTACCGCAGGTTTCGCATCTTGGTAGCGGTTTACCACGATTATCTTCAAAATATCATTCGGTACATCGGGCAGGAGTTTGCCGTTTTTTAGCAAGGGTTTGCAAAAAATTTCGTTGGTTATCAACTGCCCGTCTAAAGCCTCAATCACGCGGATGTCGGCGCCCGTGCCGGCGATTTCAAAATCCGCCGGTTTTTTAGGCGAGGCATGAAAATTATTTGGTTTTTCAAATGGAACGGTTTTTATAAACGATTGCCCGTTTTCGGCGACTAATTCCCCCTCAATCCAGGTTTGCAATACCTTAAAATGCAGCAGGTCTTCCACCACTACAAAATCCGCCGGGTCGTTTACCCGCAGTTGCCCCACCCGCATGCCATAGTGTTTCACAGGGTTTAGGCAGGCGGCCTGCAACACCTTAAACACATCCACACCTTTGGCGACGGCACGGGCGCAGAGCTGGTTAATGTGCCCTAACAGCAAATCGTCCGGGTGCTTGTCATCGGAACAAAACATCATCTTTTCATAATGCTCCGGCAGCAGGTCTATGAGCGCCTCAAAATTCTTGGCGGCGCTGCCTTCGCGGATAAGGATTTTCATGCCTAATGCGAGTTTTTCTTCGGCTTCTTCGCGCGTAACGCACTCGTGGTCGGTGGCAATGCCCGCGCGCACGTAGGCCTGCGCCTGTGCGCCGCGCAACCCGGGCGCGTGCCCGTCCACGGGCTTGCCGAAATGCTTCGCCCAGGCGATTTTTTTCAGCACCTCCTCATCGCCGTGGAGCACGCCGGGGAAATTCATCATCTCCGAAAGGTAATAGATGTCCGGCGAGCGGAGTAACTCCTTTACGCCTTCCGAATCAATGACGGCGCCGGCGCTCTCAAACGCGGTGGCGGGCACGCAGGAAGGGGCGCCAAAGTGAAATTTGAAGGGAACCTGTTTGCCGTTTTCAATCATGTACAAAACGCCTTCTTTTCCGAGCACGTTGGCTATTTCGTGGGGGTCGGAAACAGTGGCTACCGTGCCGTGCAGCACCGCCAAACGGGCGAATTCGGAAGGCACCAGCATGGAGCTTTCTATGTGGATGTGAGCGTCTATAAACCCGGGCAGTAGGTAACGCCGGGGGGCGTTCTCTTTTTCGGTAACAGCTGTTATTTTCCCGTTTTCAACGGTGATTTCGCCCGGGTAGATGCGGCGGTTTTCAATGTCTGTAATGTATCCCTGTAGTTTCATTTTTATTGGTGTTTGCCGGTTTGCCAACCGTGTTTACGTAAATATTGTTCGCCGCTTTGTAGGGCGCCCGTTTCCAGCGCCGTTGCCATGCTGTCGTTCCAGCGGTTCAGGTAGCCGAAAAGCGAAATAACGCCCAGCATTTCTACGATTTCGCCTTCGTTCCAATACCGGTAGAGCTCGGCTTTTATGTCCTCATCTACCTGGTTAGGCAGCACGGAAGCCGCCAGCGAAAAGTTGAGGGCGGCGCGTTCCGCCGGGGAAAAAGCGGGATGGGTTTGGTAATCCCAAATGTTTTCTAATTGTTCTTTTTCGGCGCCGTAGCGCTCGGCGGCGCGTATGGCGTGCGCCTGGCAGTAGCGGCAGCCGGCGGCGTTGCTGCTCACCCAGGCTATCATCCGTTTCAGGGAAGAGGTTACCCGGCCTTCATTCGCCATAACTGCTTTGTTGAGTTGAATAAACGCCCGGGAAATGGCAGGGCGATGCTGCATGGTGAGCACTGAATTTGGACAAAATCCGAGGGTTTCGTTGAAAAAATCGGCTAATTGGCGGGTTTCAGAGTCGTGTTCGGGGCTTAGGGGGGCTACGAGGGGCATAGATATCGGTTTGAATTGCAGCTGCAAAATACAAAAAAGAAAATTTAAACTTTATAAAAGAACATCCATAATAAGGGGAAAAACGGCTACCTTTACTTTCCAAATTTAACATTTAAAAACAAACTCTGTCTCAATAAATTCCATGCACTGGCGCCTGAAACCACAACCCGAAGCCGCGCACGTACGCACACTGGCGCACACGCTGGGGATCCCGGAGCTGCTGGCGGCCCTGCTGCTGCAACGGGGTATCGGGACATTTGAGGAGGCGAAACGGTTTTTCCGGCCGGCTCTTTCGGATTTGCACGACCCATACCGGATGAAAGATATGGATAAAGCGGTGGCGCGTATTGAAAAAGCGGTGGCCGAAGGAGAAAAAATCCTGGTTTACGGGGATTACGATGTAGATGGCACTACGGCGGTGTCGTTGCTGTACGCATATCTCACTACTTTTTACGCTCACGTAGGCACTTATATTCCCGACCGGATGGAGGAGGGGTACGGGATTTCCTACCAGGGGATTGATTTTGCAGCGGCTGAAGGTTTTTCGCTGGTGATTGCGTTGGACTGCGGGATTAAGGAGGGAGAAAAAACGGCGTATGCGAGCACGAAGGGGGTTGATTTTATTGTCTGCGACCACCACCAGCCGGGGGCTGTTCTTCCCAAGGCAGCAGCGGTGCTGAACCCGAAGCAGGCGGATTGCGACTACCCGTATAAGGAACTCTGTGGCTGCGGCGTGGGTTTTAAGCTGGTGCAGGCGCTGGCGCTTCGGCGAAACCAGCCGGTGGAGGAGTTGCTTCCGTATTTGGATTTGGTGGCTACGGCGATTGGGGCCGATATGGTGCCTGTTACCGGAGAAAACCGGGTGCTGGCTTACCACGGGCTCCGGGTGATGAACACTCGTCCCCGCCCGGGCTTGCGGGCATTGCTTTCGTTTGCAGAAAAGAGGGAAATCACTGTCTCGGACGTGGTGTTTACGCTGGCGCCGCGCATTAACGCGGCCGGGCGCATGAGGCACGGGTGCCATGCGGTGGCGCTGCTCACGGAAGCAGACGGTGAAATTGCTACGGAACTGGCAAAAGAAATAGAATTCTTTAATACCGACCGGCGCTCCTTAGACCAGCAAATTACAGAGGAGGCTTTACAACAAATTAAAGAACGGGGCGAGCAGGGACGAAACAGCACGGTGGTGTACAGCGAAAACTGGCATAAAGGGGTTATTGGGATTGTGGCTTCGCGCTTAACAGAAACGTACTACCGACCTACAGTGGTTTTTACCAAAAACAATGGCAGCCTGGTGGCTTCGGCACGCTCGGTTAACGATGTAGATCTGTACCATATTTTAGAATTGTGTTCAGGTTTTTTGGAGCAGTTTGGCGGGCATCGGTACGCTGCGGGGCTTACTATGAAAGAGGAGCAATACAACGCCTTTAAACAGAAATTTGAGGAGGTTGTTTCTGCAACAATTCATGCGGATTCGTTGATTCGGGAGCTACGGATTGATGCGGAACTGGATTTTTTGGATATTACTCCCAAATTTTGCAGGGTTTTAAAGCAATTCGCCCCGTTTGGCCCCGGCAACCGGTCGCCGGTTTTTGTAACGCATCGATTGCAGGATACGGGTTTTGCCACTTGTGTGGGCGAAGCGGAAAAACACCTCCGGGTTTTTGTAAAACAGCCTGGCTCGGAAGGCTTTGCAGGAATTGGTTTCAACCTGGGCGAAAAGTTCCCGCTGGTGAGGAATGGAAAATTCTTTACAGCTGCGTACTCCATAGAGGAAAACGAGTGGAATGGAGAAACCAGTATTCAACTGAAAATAAAAGACATTCAACCGGAACAGGGGAATTAAACAGTGTATTGACAGGCTTGTTGATATGTTTTCTTAACTGCCTAACCACCAATAGGGTATATTTTTAGTTACGAGGTTAATATCTGCTTATAAAAAACTGAGATGTTTTCATGTAAGATTACCAAAATATAGGTATATGTTCTTTTTCTAATGAATTGCAAGAAAAACTTTTTTTGTTTTTTCAGGTTAAAAACTAACAAACATAGGGGGTTTGTTAACCAGTGAAGGCTGTATAATTTATTAAGAAAAGAAGGTGAAAAAGGAGGTTATTCTTGTTTGTTCATAACCTACTATAAAGCCATTGGCAAAAGGGTTTTCTTGTCTCAAAATTGTTTATTTACAGGCCTGAAGGTGTTAAAAAAATAATTTACAGGCATACGGGTAAAAAAGTTATGAGGTATATTAACAAGCAATTATATGATACCATAGTAGTAGATATTTTTTAAAAAAAGAAATAATAACTATGATGGTGTATGTGGTGTGTTTATAACCTGCAGTGGCTAAAAAAAATGGCGTACTTTTTTTACTCGTTATAAGAAATAGTTGTTACTTTGTATGCCTTATTAAGAATACCATCTATTATGAAAAAACCTTTACTACTTTTAGTTTTTTGTTTTGTGGCTCTCACTGCCCGGTCGCAGTACACGGCTATTCCCGACTCCAATTTTGAAGTTGCTTTAGCAACTTATGACGACATACCGGGTGATAACCAGGTGCCTACCGCCAACATATCTACAGTTACAGAGCTGGATGTTAGATTTTCTAACATTTCGGACCTAACGGGTATAGAGGCGTTTACTTCCTTACTTGTTTTAGAGTGTTTTGGCAATCAGCTTACTTCTTTAAATATAAGCGCTAACCTGAGTTTGCGTGAGTTGTATTGCGATAGTAATCAATTAACTACCCTTGATGTAAGTGGTAATGATATGTTACGGATTTTATGGTGCCAGTTTAACCAGCTTACCAGCCTTACCCTTAACGGAGCTAATGATTTGCAGGAAGTTTATTGTATAGGTAACCAGTTAACTGCATTAGATGTAACAGGAGTTCCTGCTTTGCAGCTCCTGTATTGCCCTGGTAATATGCTAACAGACCTCCAGGTAGGAAGCAACGCCAATTTAACCCAGCTCTATTTACATGATAATTTTTTGACTAACATAGATTTGAGTGGGCTTGCAAACCTTACTACAGTATGGTGCTATTCTAATCAACTTGCCAGCTTAGATGTAACGAATGCTCCCAACTTAGGTCAGTTACTTTGTAACGACAATCAAATTAACGGCAGTTTATTGTTAAATGGCCTTGCTAATTTGGTTAGTTTTGATGGCTCTAATAATCCTGCACTTGTTTGCATACAGGTAGATGATGCTACGGCGGCAGATGCCGGAACCGGGATATATGCCGGTTGGGTAAAAGATGGTACCGCCAGCTATTCTGAAAATTGTGCTCTCTCTTCCCCCGATTTTTCAGCGCAAACGGCTACACTCTACCCCAACCCGGCGCGGGAAACAGTAACCCTTTCATTTCCAGCGGGTGCGGAATTGGAGTACACTGCTGTTTACAACCTCCAGGGACAAAAAGTAATGGAATCGAAAGCCACTCAAATAGACGTTTCTTCCCTGTCTCCGGGAGTCTATTTATTAGCAATACAAACGGATGGTTCTTCTAAGATTTTCTACAAAAAGCTAATAGTAGCCCCTTCAGAATAGTAACTTCTGAGCAGGGTGCAACGTGTGAAAAAAACCCGGCGGTTTTGTTGCTCATTCAGGAGAATAGTCATTACTTTGCATACCTTACAAAATGGTACTATTTATTATGAAAAAACCTTTACTACTTTTAGTTTTTTGTTTTGTAGCTCTCGCTGCCCGATCGCAGTACACGGCTATTCCCGACTCTAATTTTGAAAATGCCCTGGCTGTATATGACGATATACCGGGCGATGGTCAGGTGCCTACCGCCAATATATTTACAGTTACAGAACTGGATGTTAGATTTTCTAACATTTCGGACTTAACGGGTATAGAGGCATTTACTTCGTTACTTGTTTTAGAGTGTTTTGGCAATCAGCTTACTTCTTTAAATATAAGCGCTAACCTGAGTTTGCGTGAGTTGTATTGCGATAGTAATCAACTAACTACCCTCGATGTAAGTGGTAACACACAATTAGCTTATTTATATTGCGAAAATAATCAACTCATCAACCTCACACTTGATGATGCTAACAATTTAGAAATCTTGAGTTGCGGGGATAATCAATTAACCTCCTTAAATGTAAGCGCTAACACGCAATTACATGAGTTACATTGCCAGTCTAATCAATTAACTTCTTTAGATGTGGGTGCTAACACGCAATTAGCTTATTTATATTGCGAAAATAATCAACTCATCAACCTCACACTTGATGATGCTAACAATTTAGAAATCTTGAGTTGCGGGGATAATCAATTAACTTCTTTAGATGTGGGTGCTAACACGCAATTAGCTCATTTATATTGCGAAAATAATCAACTCATCAACCTCACACTTGATGATGCTAACAATTTAGAAATCTTGAGTTGCGGGGATAATCAATTAACTTCTTTAGATATAAGCGCTAACTCACAGTTATCTTCGTTGCATTGCGGGGATAATCAATTAACCTCCTTAGACGTAAGCGCTAACACCCAATTACTCTATTTAATATGTTGGAATAATCAACTAACCTCCTTAAATGTAAGTGCTAACACGCAATTACGTGAGTTACGTTGCCAGGCTAATCAATTAACTTCTTTAGATGTAAGCGCTAACACGCAATTAAGTCTACTGTTCTGTACCAGTAATCAATTAACTTCCTTAGATGTAAGCGCTAACACGCAATTACGCTTATTTGACTGCAATAGTAATCAATTGACTTTTTTAGATGTAAATATTAATTCGCAATTAGCTAGATTTTACTGCCAGCAAAATCAACTTGAGGGGAGCTTGTTACTAAACGGTCTTGCAAGTTTGCAGTATTTTGATAGTTCTGCTAACCCCAACCTTAGCTGCATCCAGGTAGATGATGCTACGGCAGCAGATGCCGGAACCGGGATTTATGCCAACTGGTTTAAAGACGGTACCACTACTTATTCCGAGAATTGCGCCGCCCTTTCTTCTCCCGATTTCTCCCTGCAAACCGCTGTGCTCTATCCCAATCCTACCCGTGAAACGGTAACCCTTTCATTTCCAACGGGCGTGGAGTTGGAGTCCGCCGCTGTTTACAACCTCCAGGGACAAAAAGTAATGGAATCCAGGGCTGCCCAGATAGACGTTTCATCCCTGTCGCCGGGAGTGTATTTATTAGCAATACAAACGGATGGTTCTTCTAAGATTTTCTACAAAAAGCTAATAGTAGCCCCTTCAGAATAGTAACTTCTGAGCAGGGTGCAACGTGTGAAAAAAACCCGGCGGTTTTGTTGCTCATTCAGGAGAATAGTCATTACTTTGCATACCTTACAAAGTGATACTATTTATTATGAGAAAACCTTTACTACTTTTAGTTTTTTGTTTTGTAGCTCTCACTGCCCGGTCGCAGTACACGGCTATTCCTGACTCTAATTTTGAAAACGCTTTAGCGGCGTATGATGATATTCCCGGGGACCACCAGATGCCTACGGAGGCTATCTCGGAGGTTCTGTCTTTACAGGTTTTTTCTTCAAACATTTCAAACTTAACGGGCATAGAAGGTTTTACATCTCTTCAGAGCCTCAATTGCAATAATAATGAATTGACGAGCTTAGACCTTACCCAAAACCATAATTTAACTTATGTTACCTGTTCTGGTAACCAGTTAACCAGCATAAATGTTACGGGAAACCTCAATTTAAATACTCTTATCTGTTATTATAACGGATTAACCAACTTAGATGTTACGGCAACTCCTAACTTAACAACCCTTATTTGTTATAATAATCAATTAACGAGTTTAGACCTTACCGGGAATCCGGCCCTAACCCATCTCCATTGTTCTACGAACCAGTTAACCAGTATAAATGTTACCGGTAACCCTAATTTAATAACGCTTTATTGTTATGATAACCAGTTAACAGGGATAAACATTGCCGGCAACCCCAATCTCCAGCAACTCAACTGCTCTATTAACCAGCTAACCGGTATAAATGTTACAGAGAATCCCAACCTCCAGGAATTAGACTGCTCTACGAACCAGTTAACAGATATAGATGTTACTGCAAACCCCGCTTTAATTTATTTCTATTGTTATGATAATCAGCTAACAACTATAGATGCTACCGGAAATCCCAACCTCCAGGAATTAGATTGTTCTGCTAACCAGCTAACCAGTATAGATGTTACCGGGAATCCGGCTTTAACCTATCTCGATTGTTCTACGAACCAACTAACGGGTATAGATGTTACCGGGAATCCGGTTCTAAACCACCTCAATTTTTCTACAAACCAGTTAACGAGCATAAATGTTATGGGAAATCCCGCTCTCCGGGAATTCGACTGCCACCTAAATCAATTAACAGCTATAAACGTTAGCGGAAATCCGGAATTAATATATTTCTATTGTTCTAATAATCAATTAACGAGTTTAGACCTTAGCAATAACCCCGCTCTAACCTATCTAAACTGTTCTGCTAACCAGTTAGCGAATATAGATGTTACCGGGAATCTCGTTTTAACCTATCTCTATTGTTTTGCCAATCAATTAACAGGTAGCCTGCTCTTACATAATTTAGCCAGTTTAATCCAAATGAATGCTATCAATAATCCCGGGCTCTCTTGTATCCAGGTAGATGATGCTGCCGCTGCCACCATGGGAGCAGATATATATACGTCCTGGTTAAAAGATGATATAGCAAGCTATTCTGAAAACTGCGCACTCTCCTCTGAAGATTTTTCTACAGAAACTGCTATACTTTATCCTAACCCCGCTCATGGCAACGTTAACCTCTACCTTCCTATGGGTGTTGAATTGCAAACCATTACTTTTTATAACCTACAGGGGCAAAAAGTATTAGAAACAAAAACTACTTTTATAGACACCCGTTCCTTAGCCCGCGGCCTCTATTTTGTGCAAATACAAATCGCCGGAAACCCTCAGCCCATTTACCAGAAACTCCTGGTAAAAGATACTGAGTGAAACCTATAACAAACCCTCATGAAATGCAAAACAACGTTCTTTAGAACGTTGTTTTTTTATAGTAGTGTTAAAAACAATCTGCTACGGCAAGTATATAACTCTCACTGAATTTTGTTTGGCAGGCTGCCTGCTAATTTCAGTAGAACGTACAGTTTCCTTTTTGTTAAGTGTGTAATTAATATACCCTACCAGGCAAAAAACCCCTACGAGAAAAATAATTACAAAGAGAACAACTATTTTATATACTCGTTTCATAAGGATGGGTTAGTTATACTCTATAGACGAGCGCCCAAAGAAAATGTTACAGTTTTCTTAAAAAAAATAGCCATAATTTTTAATCAAGCCACATCCACATTTGTTTCGTACCTTTGTATGTTATATCCTACTATGTCAAAAAACAAAAAACACCCCCAACCATCACAGAAAGATGAAACTGGCAAACGTATCCTCTCCATTTTAAAAAGCGACAGAAATACATCCTTCAACTATAAACAGATAGCCGCCAGGCTGCAAATAAACGATTCTAAAGGAAGAAATACCATCATTAAACAATTAGGCATTCTCTGCAAAAAGAAAGAAATAGAAGAAATAAGCAAAGGATCCTATCGGCTCGTTTTATCCCCGGAATATTTCACAGGAACTCTTGAAATTACCTCCCGTGGCAGCGCTTATGTAAGTTCAGATAAACGGGAACAAGATGCTTATATTCCCTCCGGGTTATTGGGAAAGGCATTACACGGCGATGAGGTGGAGGTTTTTTTACTTCCCAAAAGACGAGGCGCCAGCAAACCAGAAGGCGAAGTCATCAAAATCATTAAGCGCAAAAAAACCTCTTTTGTGGGCATTGTGCAAATGCAAAAGAATTTCGCCTTTGTAGTAACCTCTGATTTTCGGATGTACACCGATATTTTTGTTTCTAAGGGCAACCTGGGCGGCGCCAAAAACGGCGATAAAGTTCTTGTGGAAATTACCGATTGGCCCCAAAATGCGGCATCGCCCTATGGAAAAGTTGTAAACGTTTTGGGAAAACCGGGTGAGCACCATACTGAAATGCACGCCATATTAGCGGAATATGGGCTTCCCTACGAATTCCCGCCAGATGTGGAACACTATGCTAACCAGCTCAATACTTCCATCACTAAAAGCGAAGTAGAATGCCGCCGCGATATGCGTTCTGTTACCACTTTTACCATAGACCCTGAAGATGCAAAAGATTTTGACGATGCTCTCTCTTTTCAGCCTCTGCAAAACGGCCACTATGAAATAGGCGTTCATATTGCCGATGTGGCTCATTATGTAGTGCCCGGAACGCCATTAGATGAGGAAGCCGCCCGCAGGGGAACCTCTGTTTACCTGGTAGATAGGGTGGTGCCTATGCTCCCCGAAATACTCTCTAATAACGCCTGCTCACTTCGCCCCCATGAAGAAAAATATACCTTTTCCGCTATTTTTGAGGTTGATGACCAGGCCCGCATTCTTAACCAATGGTTCGGAAAAACTGTAATTTATTCTGACAGGCGATTTACCTACCAGCAGGCGCAGGATATTATTGAAGAAAATTCTCTAACCTCTCCAGACCCTATTACACAAGCGCTTCTAAAACTCAATGAACTTGCCATTGCAATGCGCAACCGAAGGACAAAAAACGGCGCCATCTCATTTGACAAAGTAGAGCTAAAATTTCAACTAAACACCGCTAATGAACCCGTGGGCGTTTATTTCAAAGAAGCTAAAGATGCCAATAAACTCATAGAGGAATGGATGCTCCTGGCAAACAAAGCAGTTGCCGAATATATTGGCAAACAGAAAAAAACATTTGTTTACCGGGTGCATGATGAGCCCGATGAAGATAAACTCATTCAGCTAAACGGCATCATTTCGCACTTAGGCTATACCATTCAGCTAAAAAACCGCAACACCATAGCCAATTCGCTAAACGCCCTGTTGAACCAGGTGAAAGGTAAAAAAGAGCAACACCTTATAGATACCCTGGCCATTCGCAGCATGAGCAAAGCCTTTTATACCACTGAAAATATAGGCCACTACGGGCTGGCATTTGAGTATTATACCCATTTTACCTCTCCTATTCGTCGCTATCCAGACATTATGGTTCACCGGCTTCTCCACAGATATTTAGAAAAAGGCAAATCTGTAAAAGCCGATGCGTATGAAGAAACCTGCAAACACGCCTCTAAAATGGAAGAAGCCGCAGCCAGCGCCGAGCGCGCCTCTGTGAAATACATGCAAATTAAATTCATGGAAAACCGCCAAAACCAACCCTTTACAGGAGTTATATCAGGGCTCACCGAGTGGGGCATGTATGTAGAAATTATAGAAAATAAATGTGAAGGGATGGTGCGCCTACGCGACATACGGGACGATTATTATGTTTTTGATGAACGGCAATATGCCCTGGTGGGACAAGTTACCAAAAACACTTTTGAATTGGGAGACGAAGTGGTGGTGAAAGTGAAAAATACTGACTTAATAAAACGCCATCTCGATTTTCAACTTTTAGGCAGAAAGGAAGAAGTAACACCTGCTCTTTTGAAAAAATAAGAAGGAGGAATTCCTTTATGTAGTATAAAATGATGGAGGGAATGGTTTTTGGCTTGGCGGAGGTGGCGGATTTTTAGCACCAAACTTCATGCGAAAAACCCACCGCACACGTTACTCTACCTGACACAAAACCACTGCTGCCAATAATTATTCTTTTTCTGCCGTTCGAAGTAAGCGTCAGTTTAAGGAGAATTCACTCAGGCAAAGTTCCTTTTTACTCCAAGGAATGTGCTTAACATCGTAGTTATCTAATGCACCAATTACATCTTTAGAAACCTCTTTTTCTACGTCGTTGTAAACAACAAAATTTTTGGTTGTCGTTTCCCTGGTTTGATTGATGTCATTAAATGCCATGATAGAAGAAAGCACACTATCTTTTTTAGCGTTGTTAATGGCTTTTATTAATCTTTCGGGTTTATTTTTTGTTGCAGGAATTAAAAAATCAATGTTATGGTCAAAGCCACTTTTCCCAGTTAATTTAATATCTTTAGAAAAGAAAATGTCATTACTACGGAAATATAGTTCCACATCTTCTTTGAAAAGGGAGTAAACCGTTTCTTGTGCAAGGTTGAACATATCATTAACAGCCAAAATAGCCTGAAGTAAATAATGTTTTTTTTGTCCAACATTGTGTGCTGTGGCCTCTACATATAATTCATCATTACCGTTCATTTTTACCCCGAACCCGTTGAGTGTGATTTTTAAGATGCTCTCCCGTTTAGGAGTGTTTATTTCAAATCCAGACATTTTAAGGTCGGCAATAGTGTAGCCGTTATCTGTCAGCTTAATTATTCCGTTATTTTTGAGCATGTAAATGTCGAGATAGTCGTTGTGCTGGTCAAGAAATGGAGTAGAAATGGAACATACCTTCCCCTCCTCTATCGTTCTTATAACCGTATTGTCTTTTATCCATTTAAGGTATTCTGCTATAACTTGTTTACAATCCATTTCTTATTAAAACATTGGAACTTGAATAATCGGAAATCTTTTTACATTACAAAAGTGCATTATTTTGTTGAATACTGTTTCTATTGTATCTGTGTCAGTTACGCCAATTTCAGATACAGGAAAGGCAAATTTACCATTGAACCCTTCTCTATATAGATGCACATGTCTCCCCTCAAAGGTTACTCCATCTGGGTTTGTATGTCGCCCAGCACTATCATACCGCAGAAGTATTATTGTTTGACGATGACGTTTATTGAGTGTATATTTTGAAAGCTCAAAACTGCCTCTTTAAAAGTCAAGCAAAAACATTTCTTTGTTTACTGTAGAATTTATCTGTCTCGTCCATTGAATAGGGGCAAGTCCAAGTTGAATGGGTGAAATAGGGTCGTAAAAAACTTTTTCCTGGCCCATTAAAAAATTATATTCAGATTGAGTGATTGCCATGTCAATTTCTTACTTTCACAAAAGTAAATTTTTTTACTGTTAGTTGTTATATGCAATATTATTTTGAAATTACTGTCAACAGTTCGGTAAATGCCCATTTCTGTATTCCATCTTTGTCTTGGAAAGTGGGTGTTCAATTTACAGCACCAACAACGAAATACTTACAGCTCTCTTAGAAAATCAGTGATAAGATAGGTGATGAATTTCCCAACCCGGGCCATTTCCTGCTCATTGCCCGGGTTCGGAGCGCCCTCGCACAGGTGCAGGTAAAGTGCATTTTTATGAGCTGCCATGAACGATACAAACTGGCGGGCGTTTTCTACGGTAAACCCGCTCGGAGACTGGGCGCTGCTGGTAATCTCGGCTACCGAATCACAATCTACCTCAATGCCAAAAGAATCTACACACACATGCCCGCAAGCAACCTCTAAATACTCTGCAAAAGATTTCTTTTGCTGTAAAGCCATCTCTTCAAAAGTAGTGTATAGAACCTCTGGAGCGTGTTTTTCCAATCGTTCAAAAGTATTTTTAGACGTGTAGTTCTGGTGCAATCCCAGAATATAGTAGCGCTGCAAGAAACCTTCGGAACGCGCATACGAAAAAGCATTTCCGCTGTGTCGCCGCTCTTTCTTCCTAAAATCAGCATGAGCATCTAAATTCACCGCATTCACCGCCTTGTTCAACGCCAGGGCGCAACCTTTAAGAATACCATACGCATTGTTATGTCCGCCCCCCACCACGATAGGTTTTTTTCCTGCCGCCACAACCTGGGCTACCAGGTACATTACCTCGCTATCTATCTTTTCAACCAAACTTCCTAATACCTGCAATTTTTCCTGGCTGCCTTCAGGAAGGCTATCTATTTCCTTTAACTCTTTCTCCATATCTAAATGCCCCCCTACAAAAAGCTTATTCCCCTTGTTAAAAGAATTGTGCTGGGTATTGAGCAACGCTGTGAGAACCGCCTCCCAGGCGTGCCGCGCCCCTTTTTTCCCCCAATTTGCCTGTATGCCTATATCTTCGGGAATACCTATCAGTACCGCACTGGCTTTAGATTGCTGAAGAGCAGCGAGAAAATGTTCCGAATCGCCTGTATGACACTGCACCGCCTCCCCGAACTTTTTTTCCCCTTTGCGATGCCGAATATATGGTTCAAGAGCTGCCGATGAGTAGTATTTAAATTTCATCTGAAAATTAGAATTTAGAATTTATTTTGCTCAATCTATAATACTTTTCCATTTATCAGTACACGTTCTATACAGTTAGCGCCAAAAGAATAAGGGATATAAGAATAAGAGGGAATGCGGCGGGTAATAATAAGGTTAGCTTTTTTTCCTATCGTTATGCTGCCAACTTGTTGAGAAAGGTTCATAGCGTAAGCGCCGTTAAGAGTAGCAGCATTAATAGCCTCCTCCGGCGTAAGCTTCATTTTAATACAAGCAGCGGCCACTATAAAATTCATATTACCGCTGGGAGCTGAACCAGGATTATAATCAGTTGCCAGCGCCAGCGGCAACCCGGCATCTATCAATTTTCGGGCAGGCGTGTAGGGAATGCTAAGGAAAAAAGAACATCCCGGCAAAGCAACCGGCATTGTTTCACTGTTTTTTAAACAGTCCACATCCACATCCCGCATCACCTCTAAATGATCTACAGAAAGCGCCCCGTGTTTCACAGCCACCTGTATGCCTCCTATAGCCGTAAACTGGTTGGCGTGTATTTTTGGAATATATTTATAGCGGCCGGAAGCAGCTAAAATTTCATCGGTATCATCCGGGGAAAAATAGCCAGTTTCACAAAATACATCTATAAAATCTGCCAGGTTTTCGGCAGCTACCTGCGGCAACATCTCGTGAAGGAGCTGGTCTATATACCCTTTTTTATTGTCTTTAAAAAACTCAGGAATAGCATGAGCGCCTAAAAAAGTGGCTTTTATGGGTATGGGAGACTCTTTTTTTAGTTTTTTAATAACCCGCAGCATTTTTATTTCGGCTTCCGGTGTAAGCCCGTAACCCGATTTTATCTCAATAGCGCCCGTGCCTAAGTGTATAACCTCTTGGAGCCGTTCCCACGCAGTTTCAAAAAGCACCGCTTCAGACGTTTGCTGGAGCTTGTGAGCGGAATGTAAAATGCCACCCCCGCGCGCAGCTATTTCCTGGTAACTGAAACCGTTGAGCCTATCTACAAAATCCTGCACCCGGTTACCGGCATACACTAAATGAGTATGACTATCGCACCAGGCGGGTAGCACTGTTTTTCCTTCGCAATTCAACACCACATCAGCATCTACAGCAGAAAGCAAGCTCATTTCGCCAAAACCAGCAATAACATCATCTTTTATTAAAAGATACGCATCTCGCAGCAAAGGAAGCGTATTCATATCGCCGCCGGCAACCTTCAAGATATGAGAAGGCCGTATTTGAAGTAGTTCTTTTATGTGGGTGAGCAGTGTAGTCATAAACCCCAAAGGTGGAGAAATTTTTGAAAAGAAGAAAATCTTAACCAAAAACAAATACCCCTGTCAGAATACGTGGGGTTTCGTGTTATGGTTTTGGAATAGAATCAGTCGAAATATCTAACTCCTCATCCAACTCTTCCAATTCTTCCAGCGCTTTCTTTTGAGAATCCTCCTGTAGCTGCTCAAAAGAAGCGTCTTCGGCTACTTTATTCTTTAAAAATACCCGTTGAAAACCAACTACCAGGGCTGTGAGCGCTGCAAGGAGGATAAGGATTTTAGGGAATTTTTTCTGCACAGGTTGTTTAGATAGCCTCAGAGCTAAGTAAGCGCTGCCCAGGCCCACTGCGGCGGGAAGCAATGGAAGGGTGCCAAAGCGCAAAAAAACAAGTAGTAGCGCTATGATTAGGGCTATAACAGACACTATAATGCTTATACGTCTCATATCACTTAGTTTTTAAAGGTTATATGCCTTGTGCAGCAGTTAATTTTAGTTGCCCCGTTCCAACAGGGATGTGAAATTTAATGAGAACAGGAATTTTTTTGGCATCGGCGGTGAGCCAAACAAGATTTTGATGGGCACCCCGCAAAGCGTCTGTTTTGGCGCTAACAGCCATTTTATAACATTCTTTTTTGCCCAGCGCAGGGGTATGTATGGTTTCTTTTCCAAGGTATGTAAGACTTATGGGAATTTCTTTTTCATCGAAAAGGATAGAAAAATTGCGCATCTCCCCAACATTTATTTTTTGCAGGTCTAAATTCCGTACCTGGTAAAGGGTAGCTACCGCATCGTGTGTATTATATTTTATGGCAAGGGTTTTATTGCGGGGAATATTGTTTTTTTTCGTGAGAGTGCTGTTTACGCTTTTTTTTGCGTAATTAAACACATATTTCATTTTTTTTATATACCCGCCTTCATAAATGTCTCTTTTGTGCAATACAGGTTTTAAGTTTTTTGGGTTTACATACGATTCATAGAGGTCGCGTATTTTAAAGAACCCATCCCATTTGCTGTAGGTAGTCGCTTTGCACTTAAGATGAAGCAATGTGTTTTTAGAGGTTTTTACTTCTTGTGTCTCCATATTCACCTGGGCAATTTCAGTCATGAGGCCACTCATGTTGTAGGAGGCAGAATAGGTGAGTTTTTCACCTGCCTTGATGATGGTATTTTCTTGCCCATACAAGGAAAATATGCCTAACAACGGGGTTAAAAGGATGAGGTTTTTCATAGTTATGCGTTGCTTTGAACGAACTATATAACGCAGGAAATGCCAATTTATGCGAGTGGAAAAAGAGCTGGTTTTAATAGAAAATACGTTGGTAAAAGAGAACATACAGTTTATTTTTTTCTTGTTTGAAATTTTGAACGCACTGAGAAACAACCCGGTTAAGCAGACTATCTCAACCGTTTTCCCATCCAAAAAAACTAAATGCACTGCTGCCATATTTTTTAGTGTGCATAAAATATGGAAGAGTTTCTAAACCAGTGCGTTTAAAATGCTCTATAATGAGCCAGCCCTGCGGAGCGAGCAGTTGTCGCTGAAAGATGAGAGCTACTAATTGGCTCAGCTGTCCAGGGGTAAATTCATAGGGCGGGTCAGCGAAAATAATATCAGCTTGCTGAGTTGTTTTTTCCAGGAATTTATACACCTCGCTTTTAATGGTTTGGATGGGTAAAAATAGTTCCCTCGCCATTTTGCGGATAAAATCTATACAACCTGCATGGGCTTCTACAGCTATAACCTGTGAACATCCGCGGGAAGCAAACTCGTAGCTGATGCTTCCTGAACCGGCATATAAATCTAAAGCCCGCAACCCCTGAAATGCAAAGTGATGGTGCAGTATATTGAAAAGCCCTTCCTTGGCAAAATCGGTAGTAGGGCGAATGGGCAGCTTTGCCGGGGCTACAATACGCTTTCCTTTATGAGAACCCCCGATAATACGCATCAAAAACTGCTTAAAAGAAGTGCATCACCCTTAGAAACAGAAGAATCGTGAAGCGCTCCATCTCCCTCTCCCTCAAACCCTTCAAAAAGAGCCAGATTTCTTATATATGTGTATGCCAGGTTGTATATGGCGTCTTTTGCGGGTGCGCTCCCAGATAGGTGTACAGGAAGGGTTTCTGTGCTTAACCCCAGTTGTTCTATGGTAAAGAGGAGATAATACAGGGCGTCTTCGGCAGTGGTGTAATGAAATGTATTATAAAATAGCAACGCCCCATCTATAAGCGCCACGAGGTCTATCTGCCGGGAATGTAAGTGAGCGAATAACTGGGCATCTTTGCTGGCAGGAGCTCTTTTTAGCAGGCTTTTTACCAGCAAGCCAGAAGAATGAGCATATTCAAATTCACCGAACCATTCAAAAATAAAATTATTTACATTTACGTAAGGTATATAAACATTTACAAGACCATACTCCTTTATAAAATCATACGCAATAAAATCATTTTCCATTACCCTTACATTATATGCCAGGTAATCTGCCAGGTTTCTCTCATCAAATAGAGAAAGAGGTACAAAAGTGGCTAATTCATTTTGATGGATGAGAGACACTTTTTTAAAAGGCAATTGCAATGCGCCAGATTTCTCAAAAACTCGTTTCAGCTCATCGGCAATGCCATCTGGATTTGCAGGAGAGGAAAGCTCCTCATGGAAAGAGTGTCGCTCTAAGGCAGTTATAGTATGGGTAAGGCGGTTATATACACAAAAAGAAAATCCATTCAAACCAATTTGAATGGACAATTCATTATACGTAGTTCCGGGGCTCTCAGTTGGGCTTTTTCGCATCATAAATGGTAGGCCAATTGCCGTTGGTACTAACATCTGTTAAAGAACCTACAATAATTTCAGGCCCATTAACCTCATCTACCGAAATTAATTCTTTTTCCTGCGCTACCAGGTCGGCCGGCTGGTCATATAGAATAATATCTTTAGCTACCTTCGCTTCAAATACCGGGGCTTTATAACCACTTTTATCAATGAAACCAGCCTGCAACTGGAATTTTTCCTTGTTGGGCGCATAGGGAACATACATAAGAGTTTTATAACGGTCAGATGTTCCAAAAAGAGAGTCTTTCACCGATTTAAACCCAAGCGTATCTATAATTTTCACCTCTTTCAACATATCAATCTGGTATGTTTTGTTAAACTCTACATACGAAGAATCGCGCTGCTGGGTAATAGTAAACCGCGCTGTTTCTATAAATTTTATGAGCTCTTCGAAACTGCCGGTATATTTGCCGGTAACTATCCGGTGCGCCTCTTCGGCGTCCCGTATATCTTTTAACTTTGCTATAACTGCGGTATATCGCTCCTGCCGTATCTTTTTAAATTTTATAGGATTGTTTATGGAACGATAAATCATGAAAACAAGAACGCCTGCTAAAACGTATAGAACAATTTGTAGTACTCGTTTCATTGTATAGGTTGGTTTTATGGGTACGTTATCTTGCAAAACTACAATTTTTTTATTTACAACAACACGTATAAATAAAAAACAGTTTTTGCTTATTTTACTATTCAGTGGTTTTTACCAAAATCTTATACTGCCACGGTTGAAAAACCATTGCCGTTTTTCCCTGGAACGATTCTTTTTTCCCGCCAAAATAATCCGTGAAATCCCCCGAAATGTCCAATGAAAAATCCACGGGCTTGGCAGTCAGGTTGGCGACAAAAATTACCTCATCTCCTTCTTTTGCCCGCTTAAAAGCGAGGATGTTTGCATCCTGCGAAGTTGATATTCGCCAATAGGAAGCCGCCTGTTTACCGCCGTGCAGCGCTTTGTTGCCGCCCTTCAGCGCGTTCATTTTGGTATAAAAAGGATAAAATTTTCCGACAGTTTTCGGCATGGTGTCTTTTTCAAAAAAGGCCAAGCGTTTGTTCATATCGTATTCCTGCCCGCTGTAAATGAGCGGCATACCGGGAAGCAAATACGTGAGTGCAGCAAACGTTTCGGCGCCCTCGCCGTAAAGTTCCGTAACCGTTCCGTTCCAGGAATTTTCATCGTGGTTGCTGGTAAAATACATATAAATATCATCCTTTTCCACCACCGAGTTGCGGGTTGCCATGTAGCGGCCTAAATCGGCTACGGTTTTTTTCTCCTTCGCAATAGCGTTATTAATGTGCATCAACTCCCAGCCATACTGCATGTCAAAAGCCTTTTTCATCAGTTCGGGGCTCTCCGCTTCTGCCAACATAAAAACAGGTTTTATCTTTTTCAACTCGGCAGTAGCGGTCTCCCAAAAATCGGTAGGCACCGCAAAAGCCACATCGCAACGGAAACCGTCCACATTCTCTTCTTTCAACCAATATTTCATTTCGTCAATCATATCGTTCCGCATCGCTGCATTGTCGTAGTTCAGGTCTGCCACATCGCCCCAGCCCCAGGACTCGCCGGTATCGGGGTTCAGTGGGTCGGTAACTTCTCCTTTGGCGTTTTTGGAGTAGTAATCTGGGTGCTCTTTCAGCCACACGTGGTCCCAGCCGGTGTGGTTGGCTACCCAGTCTAAAATAACATAGATTCCATTTTCGTGAGCGGTTTCTACCAGTTTTCGGAAATCTTCCAGCGTACCAAACTCCGGGTTTACCTTGGTATAGTCGGAAACGGCGTAGTAGCTGCCCAACGCCCGCTCGCGCGCCACTGCGTCTGCCAGTTCCTCGGCAAAAACGCCTCCCTGCGCTTTCCGTTTGGTTTTAGAAATAGGATAAATGGGCATTACCCAAATAATGTCTATCCCCATTTCTTTGAGTTTGGGAATATCTTTGGTAAATTCGTTAAACGTACCTTCGGGAGAATACTGGCGAATGTTGGCCTCGTAAATGGTGGCCGTTTCCAACACCTCATTCGAAATAGGCGCCAGGGTGGCTACGGGCGTTTCAACCGGTTGTTTTTTTTCTTTTTTGCAGGAAACCATTAAGGAAAAGCTGAGCGCAAGGAGGAGTATCTTTTTCACGTGTTTTTAATTTTATGAGTGTGCAATTTTACGATAAAAAAGGGAATTTTTTGAAATTATTTCCGAATGGTTGTTGCAGATGCGGGCGCACGCCAAATAAGGTGTTAAAAATTTAGCCAAACCCGCAGTCTAACCAACCATCAATAGCCCGTTCCATTTCTAAGGAAGCGGCTTTGTTTTTGGGCTGGATGCGGTTTTTAACCAAATCGATATCGTAATCGCCTGTCCAATCCCTGAAACTTCGGGCGAGCTCTTTAATGCTTTGCAGTATGTAGTGAATATCCTCGTTGGTTTGGGTGGGGTGAATGGACATGCGGATCCAGCCCGGTTTGGTAGAACAATCTCCCTGGCTAATCTGGTTCGTAATACTGTTAGATTTCTCCGGGCTAACGTTGAGCAGGTAGTGCCCGTAGGTGCCCGCGCACGAGCAACCCCCGCGCATTTGAATGCCAAACCGGTCGTTCAGCAACTTTACGCCTACATTATAATGAAGCCCATCAATATAAAACGAAATAACGCCCAACCGCTTTTTATGTTCGCCGGCCAATATGTGCAGGTTGGGTATTTCGGAGAGGGATTCCCAGACCAAAGCCAGGATTTCTTCTTCTCGCTTCAGGATATTTTCTACACCCATCTCTTCCTTTAGCCGGATGCACATAGCGGCCCGTATGGTTTGTAAAAAGGCGGGTGTGCCGCCGTCTTCGCGCGCTTCAATATCATCCACATATTTGTGCTGCCCCCACGGATTCGTCCAGTCCACCGTGCCGCCACCAGGGTGGTCGGGAACGGTATTGGCGTATAACTTCTGGTTGAAAATTAAAATACCGCTGGAGCCGGGACCGCCTAAGAATTTATGGGGCGAAAAGTAAATGGCATCTAAATACCGTCCCCGGGTATCGTCTTCGTGCATGTTGATGGACACGTAGGGCGCCGAGCAGGCGAAATCCACGAAACAAAAACCATTTTCGCGGTGAACAAGTTCCGCTATTTCCATGTAGGGCGTGGTGATGCCGGTAACGTTGGAGCAGGAGGTTACGGCGGCAATCTTGGTTTTGTAATGCCGGTATTGGTGGAGCAGTTGTTTGAAATTCTCAAGAGAAACCAACCCGCGCTCATCTGGCGGAACAATTTCTACTCGGGCGATGGTTTCAATCCAGCTGGTTTGGTTAGAGTGGTGCTCCATGTGGGTAATAAAAACCACCGGGCGGTCTTCTTCGCGCACAGAGATTTTGCCCCGGAACGATTCGTGGAGTTTTAACCCCAAAATCCGCTGAAATTTGTTTACCACCCCCGTCATACCAGAATGCGAGGAGATGAGGATGTCCTGGGCGTTGGCTCTCACGTGGTTTTTGATGATTTGCTGCGCTTTGTGGTAAGCGTAGGTCATGGCAGAGCCGGAGTGGTTGGTATCGGTATGGGTGTTGGCTACCAGGGGGAAGAATTGGCGTTGCAGCCGGTCTTCAATCGGTTTATACATTCGCCCGCTCGCAGTCCAGTCGGCATACACCATCCGGATAGCCTGGTGGCACGGCGTTTTTATAAGGTGGTTGTCCCCGATAATATGGCTGCGGTAAGTGGCAAAATATTCCTCCATAGTTTGAAGGATGTAATTTTTAATCTCATTTTTCCGCAAGATACTATTTTTTGATGTAATGCACGGGTTTTTGTTTTATAGAAAAGAAAAAAGCCTGTTTATATGTGTTTACGGCATTACTTTAGTAATTTTTGAGATTTTTATATAAAATTGCATCTCCCTGCAAACATACAAAATGAAGATATAGTGAAAGGATTTTTAGAGAATAAACCACGGCGGCGAAGGGAGAACCAACCCCGCCGTGGCCTTGTATGCTATCGGTTACCGGGTGCCCGGAACTCCTTTACGAAGCAGCTTTTTTCCGGGTGAACAGGGCTACCACCAACGTGGTGATGATGCCCATAATGGGGGTTCCGATGAGTACCTGGATGAGATAACTTTTCAGGTTAAAATAGGCTTCGGCAGCTTCCTGGGTCATTTTTCCGGTACGCACTGCATAAGCGATTACATTGGAAAAATAATCAGGAGTGATGAAGGTAGAAGTAATATACTGGGTAAGAGGGCTTAAGACCGTGATGATAGCGGTAAGGATGAGCCCGCTTATAACCCCCTGCCGATAGCTCATAACCCCGTTGTAAGCGTTTTTTCGCTTGTCTAAGAGCGCCAGAGCGTACATGGCGATGGCGGGGATGGCGACAAAGTTGGTGAAGATGGCATGTTTATCGATGTAGCGGCCGTGTAGCCCTGCCGTTTTTTCTAAAAGCATCCATAAGAGCATCATGAGCGAAAATAGCAATGCCCATTTAATTTCAATTTTAATTGATTTCATCTTTTAGTAAGTTTAAAGGGGTTTAATCATTTATTAAATACAATAACGTAATCCATTGCCGGTACGCTTGTTTCTTTCCCAAGGAAATGAAAGGTTTTTTCTTCTTTTGACTTGTTGAAAATAGCTACCGCCGTTTCGCCGAAATAGCTGCGCTGAATGGCGAGGGTGTTCTCATCTGCCTGCAATACTTGGGTATCGCCGTAGAGCAGTGCCAGGTGGTTTTTCCTGATTTTTACCAGGGCGGAAACCCTATCCCACAGCGCTTGTTCCCGGGCGGTTAACCCATCAAATTGCATCATCCGGCGGTTGTCCGGGTCGTTGGCGCCGGGAACGCCGTATTCATCTCCATAATAAATACAAGGTACGCCGGGGATAACGAGGTTAAAGGCGTGGAGCATTTCCAATGATTTGTAGGCTGCCGAATCGGAAATAACAATGTTGCGAAGCCAGCCGGCGGCTTTGGCGTCTTCATCAAAACGAACATCGCCCGAAGCGTAGCTTATAAAACGCGCTCTGTCTTGGTTTCCAGTAATATTGCCCATGAGGTTATGGGAGCCATAGTATTCCAATCCTTGCGAAAGAGCGCTCGCCAGTTGCTCAAAAGAGGCTTCGCTTCGTGCAAAGGCATTCACGGAGGCGTCGTATAGGTTAAAGTCGAATTGAGCGTCTAACATGCCCGTGCTCACGTAGCTGCGGATGAGCTCGTAGCTTCCGTAGGTTTCTCCGATTTGATAGATGGGTCTATCGGTTTGGGTTTTTATTTTTTTGGTAAGGGCTCTCCAAAAGGCTTCTTCTATATGTTTGGTAGCGTCATGTCGGAATCCATCTAACTCGTAGTTTGTAACCCAGTAAGCTGCCGAGTCGGTCATGTGTTCTACCACTTCGGGTTTGGAAAAATCGAACGTTGGTAAAAATACATCGAACCACGTGGTAAGGCGGTGCGAATCCCATTGTTCGGTATTGAGCGTCCCATCGGGAAGGTATAAACTAGTCATCCAATCTGGGTGGGCTTTGTATAAGGGGTGTTGTTTGTGAACATGGTGGGCTACATAATCTAATATGACATTTATATTTTTGGCATGGGCTTTTTCGAGGAGTTCTTTAAATGCGGTTTCGCTGCCGAAACGGGAATCAATTTTAGTATTGGATATGGGCCAATAGCCGTGATATGCCGAAAATTTGGTGAGCGGTTTTTTCCACAAGCCATAAGCGCCTTCGGGATTTTGGCTGATGGGGGATAGCCAGATGGTGTTGATGCCGAGTTTTTCGAAGTAGCCGTCGTCAATTTTATCGATAACCCCCTGCAAATCGCCGCCAAAATAGTTGGCTTTCGGCAGGATGCTGTCGTTTTTCACCGGGTGGGTGTTTTTGGGGTCGCCGTCTTTAAAGCGGTCAACCATGAGAAAATACATCACCTGGGCGTGAAAATCGGTTCGCTTTAAAGAAGCGACATTTGAAATAATGGTATTATTTTCTAATGGCAGGAACACATCGTTGGCTCTTCCATTGTCGTTGTACGCATACACGCGCACAGATGCGCGCGCGGCAGCGGGCTCGCGGGGAATTTGTACGGTTATTTCCCGATCGGTTGTTTGTATGTTTTTCGATGGAATTAACTGGTTGTCTAAATATACGAAAACTTCTTTCAATGGCTGCGAGGTGGTTAAGGAGAAGCGATTCCCGTTGTTTTGAGAGGTGGCAAGGTGCGGCTTTAGGGCATCGCCGCCCACCCTTAGCAGGGAGTTCATGCCACCCATGCCGTTGCCGGCTTGCAGCGGGTTTGCGGGGTCTAAGGTTTCTTTGCCGTCTATCACGTACAGGTACGGGTGTTCGCCGGGGTTGAAACGCGCTTCGTACCGCCAGGCACCGTTTTGATAGGTCATCACGGAACGTTCCGGCACCCAGCCGTTGAATTGGCCTTTTATCATAACCGAGCGGTATTTATTCTGCGGGTCGGGCAGTTGGAAGGTTATGGGGCTTTCGGTGCTTTTGTAAACGGGAATGTCGTTGGGGATGCCTTTTGTCCACACTCTCAGGTTGGAGATAAAACCGAGTTCCGGGGTTACCCGGATGGTTACGGCTGTTTTATCGGGCGAAAGGGTGGCGGTGTATCCTTCAGATTTTTGGATGGAATCTACCTGGGTTACATCCAGGAAATAATCGGTAAGCAATACCGTTCCCCCTTCGTAGGGCAGGTAAATGGGAGTCGCCAACCCTTTTATGACAGATGGAAGGGAGGATTCTTTTCGGGATTTGCAGGCGATGAGGGTGGTTGCGCTTAGCGCGACAAGCGCCGATTTTAAAAGAAAGGACTTCATGGTTTTAGGAGAAAGGTTAGCGGGACAGAGAGTCGTTTCTTCCAGGAATTTTCGGTGTGGTCATGCCCCTCGAATTTTTTCGTTATCCAGTTTTTGGTGGTGTAGCCTTTGGCTTTCATTACCTTATCTATCTTAAGCTGGGAGGGCCCGTAAGAGGCGTCTATGGTTTTGGTGCCGTAATCGAAGTAAAACTTGTGGGTTTTGGGATCGGGCAATTTTTCAGTCATGTATTTCACAAATGTATCGGGAATGGGGTTGTTTTTGGCGTTTTCGGTTCCAATCCAATGGGTGGAAATACAGGCGGCACCTCCAAACGTGTCCGGGTACTCGCACATGGCGTACATGGAGATGAGCCCGCCCATGCTGGAGCCGGCGATAAAAGTGTTTTGCCGGTCGGGCAGGGTAGCGAAGTTTTTGTCTATGTAAGGTTTCAGTTCCTCTACAATGAATTTGAGGTAGCGGTCTGATTTGGGTTTTTCTTTGAGGAGCAATTCGTTGTTGCGGGTGGTTTTCAGGGTTGCGTCTTGCTGTTCGGGGGTAAGGGACAGGAAGGGTTTTTCGGGAAAGTACTCGCTGTGGCGCATGCCGGGCAGGTTCCAGATGCCTACCACGATAACACTTCGGATGGTATTGGCTTTTATGAGCTTGGTAATGGTTTCGTCCATGCCCCATTCCTGTTTGTTCCAGGTCTGGGTATCGTCAAACAACATTTGGCCGTCGTGCATATACAACACCGCATGTTTTTGGGGCTTGGCGTAGTAGTCTTCCGGTAGCCATATATACACATTTCGGGGAGCCACGTGCTTAGAGGGAAAATTGGCCAGGGTCTGAAGGGTGCCGCTGGTAAATTTTTCACTTCCCGAAACGGGGACGGTTGTTAGGGTTGTTGAGTAATCGCTTTTCTTCGCTTGCGGGCTTAGCAGTAAAAGCGATGCGAGGGTAAGGATGCTGAGGGTTTTCATGGGGTTAGTTCTAAGATTAAACTGGTTTTTCCTTTTATTTCAATAGTGTTTTTGAGGGAGAGTTGCTGGTTTGTGAATATGTCTTTTCCATAGGAAAAGTTCTTAAGGCGTTCTGCAAAACGGGATAGTTTGAGTTCCTGGGTTTGGGGGCTGTTGTTGATGATGACCATAACGGTTTCGGGTTCATTGTACCGAAAGTAAATGTACACATTATTTTCGGGAACAAAGTGCATGGTTTTCCCGTTGTGGATGACGGTTTTATTTTTTCGCCAGTTGAACAACTTGGCGGTAAAATCAAAATAGTCTTGTTGTGTGGGGGTTCTGCCGGTGGCGGTAAAGGCATTGTTGGTATCGTTCTGCCAGCCGCCGGGGAAATCGCGGCGGAGGTCGCCGTCTCCTTTGGCTTTATCACCCTGCATGCCGATTTCGCTGCCGGAGTAGAGTTGGGGAATGCCGCGCACGGTGGCTATAAGAGTCATAATGAGTTTGTAATCGGCTATATCGGGGTATAGCTGGTTTATCCGGGACGTATCGTGATTATCTGCAAATATCAATAAATTATTGATAGTAGGGTACAGGAAATCGTTTACAAAATTTTCATATATTTTGATGATGCCGGTATCCCAACCAGGATTTTTTTCGTTGAAAGCGGCGGTAATGGCGTCGTGTAGCGTAAAATCCATTACCGAAGGCAGGTAGGAGTTGTAGCTCTGCAAAGCGCCTATGGGGCTGTCTTTCTGCCAGTAAGCTATCTGCGCCTGGTCGTGCAGCCATACCTCGCCCACAATATTGAGGTTGGGATATTCTTCCATAACGGTTTTAGTCCATTGGGCTATGGGTTCTTTGTCGTTGTAGGAATAGGTGTCTACCCGAAGCCCATCCAAATCGGCGTATTCTACCCACCATATCGCGTTTTGGGCGAGGTACTTCAACACCAGCGGGTTGTCCTGGTTCAAATCGGGCATGGTGCGGGTAAACCAGCCTTCTACGCAGTATTTTTGGTCAATTTCAGAATAGTTGGGGTCATACTGCGTAGTCATGCGGTAGTTGGAGTTGGCGTAGCCGGGGAATTGGTGAATCCAATCATATACAGGCAGGTCTTTTATAAGCCAGTGCTCGGCGCCCCAGTGGTTGGTAACGAAGTCCATGATGAGTTTTATGCCGCGACGGTGAGCTTCTTTTGCCAAACGCAGGTACTCTTCGTTGGTGCCGTAGCGCGGGTCTATGCGGTAGGTTTCTGAGTGAGCATAGCCGTGGTACGAATACTGCGGGTCGTTGTCTTCTAGCAGGGGGGTGCTCCATAAAACGGTGGCGCCAAGTTCCTGTATGTAGTCTAAGTGATTGATGATGCCTTGGATGTCGCCCCCATGCCTGCCGCCGTCAAAACTTCGGTTGGCTTTTTCGGTAACGGAGGGGTGTGAATCGTTGGTGGGGTCGCCGTTCGCGAAGCGGTCGGGCATGAGCAGGTACATTACATCGGAAGAATCGAAGCCTTTCCGCAGGGCGGATTGGTTTTTCCGTTCTTTCAATTCGTAGGGAAGGGTATAAACGGTTTTGTTTCCTTTTTTGAGTTGAATGGAAACGATGCCCGCCGGAAGATTGGCGGTTTCGAGGGTGAGGAAAAGGTAATTGGGGTTTTCGGTTTTGCGGATGTCGGTTATCGTAACGCCTGCTACAACGGGCTGGTATTGGGCGATGTTTTTCCCGTAAAGCAGTACCTGGATTTCACTCAGTTTCATGCCGCTCCACCAAAAAGGGGGTTCTACACGGGTTACCTGGGCGTTGAGGAAAAGACTGGCGGAGAAAAGGAGGAGGAAGAGGAGGTTTTTCATGGGGATAGGATTTTGTTCTCTACCACCCGAAAGGATTCGGGCGGTAGCGGGGGGGCTTATTATAAGGTTAGCCATTTTTTCTTTTCGCAGATTTTAGTTTGACGAGATGTTCGTCAAAATCAAAATTCTCGACAGACGGGCTGTTTAAACCTTCTTGAATGGCATTTTTTAGCGCCATCGTGTTACTTTCTTCGTTTTCCAAAAGTCGAAGCCCTGCCCTGATTACTTCACTGACATTTTTATATCTGCCTGCCGAAATCTGGCTGCTGACAAACCGGTCGAAATGATTTCCGAGTGATATGGATGTGTTTTTACTCATTTTTCATTTTTTCAAAAACACCAAAAATTGGTAAAATACATAAATCCGTCTATTTTTCCTGCTGCGTAAAATCTCCTGACTTTGCGGAGTGGGGTATGCTCTGTCCATAGAATTCTATAACCACTTTCCATATATTTTTTTTGCCTCAGAATGTGGTTTTAAATTTCCATTATTGGCGTCTGCTATTCCTTTAAATACGGATTTTTTTTCTGCACCAGAAATTTCATTCCACCAGTGTCTTAATTCAATTTTTTTATTTTGAATATCTAATGCCATGTTCTAAATATGGTTTATTTTTAAATGCAATACAACTCGTTAATAAAGCAAATATACCAAAAACCACTCCCTGCTGCACAAAATCAGGAGACTTTGCGTTACCCGGTTATTACAAAGCCACCATCTTTCGGGGCAAAACCGTTACTTCCCGGTTGTTTACAAGAAGGGTAAGGTCTTCGCCCTCTTCTATGTGAAAGGTGGCGCCGGTTTGGGTAACAGTTACTTTCAGGATGGTATTTCGGAAATTCACTTTAAAGGAATAGGCAGCCCACTGTTTCGGGATGCGGGGGGTAAAGGAAAGGCAACCCTCCTTCACGCGCATGCCCGCGAAGCCTTCTACAATGCTCATCCAGGTGCCTGCCATGGAGGTGATGTGGAGGCCTTCTTTTACTTCTTTGTTGTAATCGTCTAAATCTAAACGGGAGGTTCTCAGGTAAAAATTGTATGCCGGTTCCATCCTGCCAAGCGAGGCGGCTAAGATGCTGTGCACGCAGGGAGAGAGGGAGGATTCGTGAACGGTGTAGGGTTCGTAAAAATCGAAATGGCGCGCCAATTCTTCGCGGTTAAAGTGGTCTTCAAAAAAATAAAAACCTTGCAGCACATCGGCCTGTTTTATGTAGGGGGAGCGCAAAATGCGGTCCCATGACCATTTTTGGTTGATGGGTCGCTGGGCGGGGTCTAATTGGGCTGCTTTTACGGAGAGGTCTTTGTCTAAAAAGCCGTCTTGCTGCAAATAGACGCCGTGTTTTTCGGAATAGGGAAGGTAGAGGTTGCGGGCTACTTCCAGCCATTGGGTTATTTCGGCTTCCGGGAGATTGGTTTTTTGGATGATGCGTTCATATTGAGGCGCATATTGGTTTTTTACCGTGGCTAACTGTTGGGCGGCGTACTCTATGCACCACCTGGCTAAGTAGTTGGTGTACCAGTTGTTGTTGATGTTGTTTTCGTATTCGTTGGGGCCGGTTACGCCCAGGATGCCGTATTGGTTTCGGGTGGTTGAAAAGGTGGCGCGCTGGTGCCAGAAACGGGCGATGCCGATAAGGACTTCCAACCCCATTTCTAAAATGTACTGGTAATCTGCGGTGTATCTTACATAGTTGTAGATGGCAAAGGCGATGGCGCCGTTGCGGTGGATTTCTTCGAAGGTGATTTCCCACTCGTTGTGGCACTCTTCGCCGTTCATGGTTACCATGGGGTAGAGGGCGGCGCCGTTGGAAAAGCCAAGTTTTTGGGCGTTTTCGATGGCTTTTTCCAAGTGGTTGTAGCGATAGACGAGGAGGTTGCGGGCTACCTGCTGGTTTTTGGTAGCCATGTAAAAAGGCAGGCAATAAGCTTCGGTGTCCCAATAGGTGCTGCCGCCATACTTTTCGCCGGTAAAGCCTTTGGGGCCTATGTTGAGGCGGACGTCTTTGCCGGTATAGGTTTGGTTGAGCTGAAAGATGTTGAAGCGGATGCCCTGCTGGGCTCTTACATCGCCCTGAATGGTAATATCTGCCATTTCCCAGATTTTCGCCCAGGCTTCTTTTTGTTGTTCCAGGAGGGACTGGAAGCCGAGTGAGCCGGCTTTGGAAAGGGTTTTTTGGGCGGCGGCGAGAAGCTGGTCTTGGGGATGGTGCAGGGAAGTAACGTAGCCTCCATATTTGTAAAGGGTCAGGGAATCTCCCTGTGAAACTTCACACTCGTAACGCACGCCTGCATAGCCGGGTGCACTCGCGGGCGCGCCTGCGGGGGTGAGGGGTTTTCCGTTGAGGATGGCTTGCGTTTGCATAAAAGCGCCGGCGTAGAAATGGGTTTTCAGGGTACGGGCTACAATGCAGGCTTGCTCGCCTTGTTGGTAGGTTTGCAGGGTTTCCCAAAAGGTTTCTTCCCAGTTGGCGTCTTCGTTTTTTACGTTGCTGGTTACGTAGGGTTCTGTGACGATGCGGGCGTTTTGGTTCAGGGGTGTAATGGTGTAGGCGATGGCGCCCAGTTCGTCTATCGTTAAACTTAAGAATCGCTTAGAAACAACCCGCACGGTTAGCTCGTTAGGGAGGGTGGCTTCGAAAGAGCGTTGGTACCAGCCTTCTTTCATATTGAGTTCGCGGCGAAAGTGAGTTACTTTTTTGCAGCTGTTTAGATCGAGCGGTTCGCCATTTACGGTTACGTTTATTCCAATCCAGTTAGGGGCGTTGAGCACTTTGGCGAAGTACTCAGGATAGCCATTTTTCCACCAACCCACCCGGGTTTTGTCAGGGTAATAGATGCCACCGATGTAGCTTCCCTGGAAAGTAGGGCCGGAATAGGTTTCTTCGAAGTTGGCGCGTTGCCCCATGGCGCCGTTGCCGAGGCTGAAAAGGCTCTCGGAGGCTTTTATGCGCTGCGGGTCGTATCCTTCTTCCAGGATAGACCAGTTATCGGGTAGTATGTAGTCTTGGTTCATGGTGAATGAGGGTGTCTATAAATTCTACGGATATTTCGGTAAAATTGTTAAAAATATAATCGGCTTGCCGCAAAACAGTCTTGTTTCCAATTCCTACAGAGAGCATATTAGCATTGCGGGCGGCTTCTATGCCTGCTGCGGAGTCTTCAAATACAATGCAGTGATGCGAGGGAATATTCATTTTTTGGGCGGCGGTAATAAAAACTTCGGGATTGGGTTTAGCTATGGTTACGTCGTTGCCGTCTATAATAGTATTGAACAGGGATTCTATACCTGTTTTTTGTAGGATGATGCGGGCGTTTTTGCTGGCGGAGCCTAATGCAACGGGGTATTTTTTTTGTACCATGTAGTTTAGGATGGGGAGCACGCCGGGGAGTATTTCTTTGGCGGTCATGCGGGAAATGTAGGTGAGATAGTCGTTGTTTTTGGTCGCCATCAGGTGTATAAATTCAGCTTCTGTAACCGTTATGTTTCCCCATTGCAGGATGGTTCTGAGGGACTGGTCTCTGCTTACGCCTTTTAGTTGTTCGTTTTGGGCTTCGGTAATATCAAATCCCAATTGGTTGGCGAGTTTTTTCCAGGATAGGTAATGGTATATAGCGGTATCTACCACTACCCCGTCTAAATCGAATATAAATCCTTTGCGCGGCATTGGGTTACTGCTGTTCTTTTATTTCAATGGTGGCGTTTTCGTGAACTCTAAGGGTTAATATTCCGGAGAGTATCATAGAGAAGCCTCCTACTATGAGTGCATAAATGGGTTCGGTGTCAAAAAATTGAATGATGATGAACCCGAGTATGGTGGCTGCAATAATTTGGGGGATAACGATAAAGAAGTTGAAAACGCCCATGTAATAGCCCATTTTAGTAGGGGGCAATGCCCCGGCAAGCATGGCGTATGGAACGGAGAGTATACTCGCCCATGCGGCGCCTATGCCAATCATGGATAGAATGATAAATGTGGGATTGGAAATAAAGAACATGGAAATGAAACCTAATCCACCTAAGGATAAGCATACCAGATGGGTGATTTTTCTATTGGTTATTCTTGACATTACAGGGAGTAGAAATGCTACGAGTGCGGCAACTCCATTATAAACGGCAAAGAGTACAGTAACCCAATCGGCGCCGGTGTTGTATTGTTTCTTTATAAATTCTAATCGGTTAGTTATTTCGGGAGTGATTTTGAGCGCTGTGTTTTTGTCTTTTTCAGTAAAAAACCCAGCTACTCGTATGGTAACGGGCACGTGTTCTTTTTTTTCGAATTTTTTTGCCATCAAATTCATATCTTCTTTAACCCCTTTTATATCTTTCCACTGGTTTGAACCTGGTATGGCGTCAGTATTTGAGAGAGTGGTTTTAAGGTAGTTAAATTCGGGTTTTTCAATTTTCATATCATATTTTGTACTGGTAAGGGCTGGCGTGGTATATATCCACATGGAAAATAGGGCGAACCAGGAAAAAAACTGAACCCAAGCCAATTGTTTCATGGTCTTGGGCATATAGAGCAAATCGCTCATAATAATTACAAAACCAGTTCTTCCCTTTACTTTTCTCACATAAGATGCCACTGCAAATAGCAAGCCGGCAAGCAGAAGACCTGTAGATAATATGTAGAGTTCTTTTTCGACATTTATATAAGCTAAAACTAACGTGAATATACCTCCAACGAGGATAAGTACAACTCCGTAGTGTAGAAGTTTTTTTATCTTACTGATATTTTCTTCAGTGGTAATTTGAGGTATGGGAATTGTTTTGTTTTCTTCGAAAGCTTCCAATTCTTCGGGTGGATATTCTTTCGATGAAAAAACAGTCCATAATACCGCCGATAAAAAGACAATTCCTCCCAGATAGAAAGACCATTTCACGGACTGGGGAATAATCCCTTCAGGTGCAGTATTATCCAACCCAAACCAGTTGGTTAACATGTAGGGCAAGGCAGAGCCTACTACGGCACCTGTGCCGATAAAAAAACTTTGCATGGCGAAACCCAACGTGCGCTGCTCCGAAGGCAAATTATCACCTACAAAAGCCCGGAAAGGCTCCATGGAAATGTTGATGGAGGCGTCCATAATCCACAACATACCTGCCGCAATCCAAAGAACCGGAGAGTTGGGCATAATGAACAGTGCAACAGAGGCCATTATAGCGCCTACCAAAAAATAAGGTCTTCTTCTGCCTAATCGGGTCCACGTTCGGTCGCTAAAGTAACCAATGATGGGTTGTACCAGTAAACCTGTTACCGGAGCGGCTATCCAGAGAATGGGAATATCATCTACGTTAGCTCCCAGCGTTTCAAAAATGCGGGAGGTGTTTGCGTTTTGGAGCGCAAAACCAAATTGTATTCCCAAGAAACCCACGCTCATATTCCAGATTTCCCAGAAACGCAGTGTCCGTTTTTTCATATATCAATAAATTAAAATTATATGCAATCCTGCTCCTAAACCTGTACTTATAAGGTTTGGGCTGGGAATTTTTGAGAAGTAAACGCACCCCTATAACGGGGGGGTAAATATAATATATTTTTTTATTTGTATGCTTTTTTTTGTTTTTTTGTAGATTCTCGTATAATGAGAGAGGTTTTTATCACTTCTGTTTTAAAATACTCCTCGGTCTCTGGATTTTCTAATTTTTCTATCAGCATAACAGCTGCTTTTTCACCCATTTCCAAGCCGTGCTGGGCAATAGTGGTGAGGGTAGGGGTGGTGTATTTAGATAAAATGCCGTCTGTAAATCCTATAAATGAGATGTCTTGCGGTATTTTGTATCCTCTTTTTTGGGCTATTTTCATGGCAGTTACCGCAAAAAGCTCATTTACAGCAAAAACACCGTCGAAGGTTTGTTTTTTGAACAATTTCTCTATTTCATCAGCGCAATTATCAATGTCTTCAATTTTGAGTATAAGTGTTTTTTCTATAGGAATCCCTGCGTCTTCCATCGCATTCAGATAGCCCAGGGTGCGCAGGTTGCCCACACTCACATAATCTGAGGTGCTTATTAAAGCTATTTTTTTGCATCCACTGGCTATAAGAAATTCAACGGACTCATAAGCAGCCTGGGCATCATCAATTACCACTTTATCACAATACACCTCATCGGTAACCCTATCAAACATCACTAAGGGCATTCCCTGGTTTATAACTTCCCGTAGATGGCGAAAATCTTTTTTTAGCTGCGTTTCTTTAGACAAGGAAATGATAAACCCATCAATACTGCCATTGGCGAGCGTTTCCATATTAATAACTTCTTTGTCAAACGATTCATCCGACAAGCACACAATAACGTTGTACCCTCTTTCATTGGCTATTTTTTCAATGCCACTGATAACAGTTGTGAAAAAGTGATGCACAATTTCAGGGATAATAACCCCGATGTTCCGGGTTCGCTTGTTTTTAAGGCTTACCGCAATATTATTGGGCTTATAATTATATAATTTTGCAAAAGCCTGTATCGTTTCGCGGGTGTCTGTGCTTATTTCCACACTGTTTCGTAAGGCTTTAGAAACCGTGGAAACCGAAACGTTAAGTTCTCTGGCGATTTCTTTAAGGGTTATTTTTTTTCGCATTATTGGGATTGTAAAAAAATAGTTTTATTTTTGCAATATGGGTGTTTTTCATGAGATAAGCGTAGTCAGTTCCTCAAAAATCAAAAACTTTTCAACACGAAAACGTTTTCTTAACTTTCTTAACCTACCTAATTATTTTGCTAACAGGGTTTTTACATAATTTTAACGCCGAGAAGTAAACACACATTTTATTTTTTTGGTTTAATAAATTAAAAAATTGTATGAGAATTTTACAAAAGTACGTATTCTTTCTGTTATTTTTTGTTCCCTTAGGAATGCTTGCACAGGTAACCATTAGCGGTACAGTAACAGAAAAAGGAAGCAATGAACCCTTACCGGGCGTAAGCATTGTGGTGAAGGGAACTTCCACAGGAACTACTACCGATTTTGAAGGCTACTATCAAATTACAGCGAATGCGGGAGATGTATTGGTTTTTTCGTATATTGGTTTTAAGACCTCAGAACTTACCGTATCTGGGAATACCTTAAACGTTTCATTGGAAGAAGATATACAAACCTTGGGAGAGGTAGTGGTAGTAGGTTATGGAACGGTTAGCAAAAAAGACGCCACCGGCTCTGTGGAATTATTGACTACAGAAGAGCTTAACAAAGGCGCTATTACAACAGTTGACCAGATGTTGAACGGAAAATCTTCCGGGGTGCGAATCGTAAATGCAGGAGGGCAGCCTGATTCCTCTCCTAATATCCGGATACGGGGAGGGGCTTCCTTAAATGCCAACAACAGCCCGCTTATTGTTATAGACGGAGTGCCCATCTCCATCAACAACCCTGCAGGGCAGAGCAACGCCCTGGCGCTGGTGAACCCTAATGATATAGAATCGTTCTCCATTCTTAAAGATGCTTCCGCCACGGCTATTTATGGTTCAAGAGCCTCTAACGGGGTTATTATCATTACCACTAAAAAAGGCTCGGCAGGGACCCCAAAATTCAACTACTCCTCTAATATTCAAATAGGCACACTTACTAATACATTAGATGTCTTTTCATCTAATGAGTATGTAACGTTCATCAACCAGTTTTATCCTGCACAAACAGATTTGCTGGGGGTAGAGGGTGTTATATACAACACCAACTGGCAAAAAGAAATCTACAGAACCTCTTTCACGGCAGATAACAGTTTCAGCGCCACCGCCAATTTATTTAAAAAAATTCCTTTCAGGGGCTCTTTGGGGTACACCAACATCCAGGGAATACTAAAAGAATCGGCTTTAGACAGGCTTAACCTTTCTGTAAGCGTAGCCCCTAAATTTATAGAAGACCACCTAAAGGTGAGCATCAATGCCAAGGGAATCTTCACCCGAAAAAACCAACCCGATGAGGGCGCCATAGGAAACGCATTAACCCTAAACCCCACACTACCTGTTTTCGACCCCACGGGCAACCTGCCCTTTGGCGGGTATTATCAACCTCTTGAATCAACCGACCCGTTGCGGCGAACAGGCCCCATCAATGCGGTAGCTCAATTAAAACAACGCGAAAGAGATGAAGATGTTAACCGGTTTTTGGGAAATATAGAATTAGATTATAAATTTCACTTTTTGCCAGAACTCAGAGCCATCGTAAACCTTGCCTTAGACTATTCAGAATCCGATATAAGCGAGCGCTTCTTACAAAACGCCATATTAGCCTATAATAATTTTGACAGCAACCCCCTGTTTAATATCGGCGAGACCTATAGCGAGGCGCAATTACGGCAAGACAGAACCTTAGAAGGCTATTTCAACTACACAAAACTTTTTGAAACCGGTATCCTTTCTAAAATAGATGCCCAAGCCGGGTATTCATACCAGAATTTTAAGAATGATGGAATGCAGTTTCCTACTATTATTAATGATAATGGAGAACGAGTGCCGGGCGATATATTCGGATATTTCAACGAACTTAACATTCAATCGTTCTTCGGAAGAGTGAACCTCGATTTTGGCAATAAATATTTAGCCACTGTTTCCTATAGAACAGATGGCTCCTCGCTATTTGCCAAAGACAATCGCTGGGGTCATTTCCCAGCGGTAGCCCTGGCATGGAAAATAAACGAAGAATCATTCTTAAAAGAATCTAAAGTAATTTCCGATTTAAAACTAAGAGCAGGCTGGGGTATCACCGGCCAGCAAGACATCACGGGCGCAGCCGGGTTTTATCCCTATACAGCCCTTTATCTCAACGGCGACCCCACAGTACAATATGGCTTTGGAGATACTTTTTATACCACCTACCGGGCCCAACCCTATAACTCTAACCTCACCTGGGAAGAAACCACCACCTCAAACGTAGGTGTCGATTTCAATCTTTGGAAAGGCATCATCGGCGGAAATGTAGATTACTATTTCCGCGAAACCGAAAACCTCCTCTCCGTAGTCCCCCAGTCTGAAGGAAGCTTAATCAACCGCTTCATTTCCAACGTAGGCAGCACCCGAAGCGAAGGCGTAGAGGTAGGATTAAATCTTACACCCATCTCATCTGAAGACTTTGAATTTTCCCTCAATGGAAACGTCGCCTTTAACGAAACCTACATCACCGATTTAGAAAACATAACCCAAGCCCCTATTGCAGGAACCGGCATTGGCAGGGGAACCGGCGTTAATATCGGCTATTTTGCCGTTGACCATCGCTCTCGTAATTTTTGGCTCTATGAACAGCTATATGATGTAAATGGCCTACCCATTCAGAACGCCTTTGTTGACCAGAACGGGGATGGCTTTGTAAATGACAGCGACCGGGTTTTTATCCCTATTGACCCCAAATGGACCTATGGTTTTGGAGCGAATGTCAACTATAAAAATTTTGATTTTACTGCTAATTTCAGGGGGCAAATAGGCGGTAATATCTTTAACGCCAACCTTTTAAACCGGGGCTTTCTGGGTACAGGAGCAGTAGTGCCCGCCAATGGTGTTGGGTTCATTAGCAATATTTTAGACCTTTATGACGGAACCAACTACAATGGGTTTAACGTAGCCCCCTCTGACCAGCAGGCGCTTTCTGATTTTTATGTCTCAGACGCCAGCTTCCTGAGATTCGATAATGTTACGGTAGGCTATAAATTCAAAAGCCTTTTCGAAAAAAACGTTCAGCTTAGAATTTACGGCGCCATCAATAACGTTTTTGTCATTTCAGAGTACGATGGCTTAGACCCTGAAAACTTTGGCGGTATAGAACAAAGCCCCTATGCCCGCCCCCGAACCTATACCTTTGGAATAAATGTTGACTTTTAATAAAACAAACAAATATGAAAACTAAAAAAATATGGCTGCTGCTACTCTGCGTACCCCTCTATATCTCCTGCCTGGGCGATTTAGATACCGAACCCAAGATAGAGCAAACCCTCGATAACCTCCTGGCAAACGACCCGGATGCCGTAAAAGGAATACTTGCAAAATTATATGGAGGATTAGTCCTTCACGGGCAGGGCGTTCCCGGCTCCGGGAATCAAATCCCCGATATTTTGGGAGACGACCCCGGTGAAACCGTTTATTTCAGAAGCCTGTGGAATTTGCAGGAAATGCCTACCGACATTGTTAAAAACCGATGGGGCGACAATGGCTTAGACCCCCTCACCACGGCCTCTGGCTGGGTAGCCACCAACAAATTCTTCGGCTACATGTACAACCGCATCTTTTTCCAGGTAGGCCAGGCAAATAACTTTATTTTAGATGTAGGCAGCATAAGTTTTGACGATAAAGATCTTTTCATAGCCGAAGCCCGCTTTTTACGAGCCCTGGCCTACTACCATGCCATGGATTTGTTTGGCGGCGTGCCCATTGTAACCGAAGCCGATGGAATAGGCGGCGCCAATAAACCGCGGGCAACTCGCGAAGAAGTTTTCGACTTTGTAGAAAGAGAACTCTTAGACCTGGAAAACCTCATCCCGGCAACCAATGAATATGGCAGAGCCAACCGCGCCACCGTGCAGATGGTATTAGCCAAAATATACCTCAATTCAGAAATCTACACCGGGCAAAACCGCTATGCACAGGCTTTAGACTACGCCAGCCGCGTTATTGCAGACAGCCAGTTCGCCTTAGCCGAAAACTACCAATCTATTTTCCAGGGAAATAACTACCTGTCCACCGAAATTATATTTCCCCTCATAGGCGATAGAAACAATGTTCAATCTTATGGAAATGCCACCTACCTTGTTAATGGCAGCCTCAGTTCCGATACCATGACACTCACAGACTATGGCGCTTCCGCCGGGTGGGTGGGGCACCGGTGCACCAAAGCATTGTACAGTCTTTTTGGCGATTTGGTCACCACCCAAGATTCCAGGGCTATTTTTTGGACAACCGGCCATCAATACGAAATGAATGATTATAGAGAATGGACAGATGGCTACCCTACCACCAAATTCCGGAATACCTACTACAATGACCCCACCGCCCCTGAAATGAATTTTTCAGATACCGATATTCCCCTCTTTCGCCTGGCAGATGCCTACCTCATGTATGCCGAAGCCCACTTGAGGGGCGGAGGAGGAAGCGCTGCCACCGCGCTCGGATATGTAAACGCCCTGCGCCAGCGCGCCTACGGAGACGCCTCCGGCAATATTACCGCCGGCGACTTAACGCTCGATTTTATCATAGACGAGCGTGCCAGGGAATTGTATTACGAAGGCCACCGCAGGCAAGATTTAATTCGCTTCGGCAGGTTTACCGGCGGTGTCTATAACTGGCCCTGGAAAGGCGGCGTCCCTAACGGCACCTCTATACCCAGCTCCTATCGCCTCTATCCCATTCCCTTAGAAGCCCTCCAGGCAAATCCAAACCTACTTCAAAATCCCGGTTACTAATCCATAAACCTCTAAATCTCATAAAAAATGAAAACCTTCACCAAATTTCTACTCATACCGGCGCTTTTAGCGCTGGCTATTTCCTGTAGCAAAGACGATGACAAACCCATCGCCGAGGCTATGAACGCTCCCGACCTCATTGCCCCGGAAGCAGGCACATCCCTCATCTTAGACCCTGCCAATCCTGCCAACCCCGCCCTCACCGTAGTCTGGAACCATGCCGGCTACGATGTTGCCACCCAGGTAAACTACACCGTAGAAGTGGCCCTTTCCGATACCGGGTTCGCCACCCCCGTGAACGCAGGGACTACCTCCAACCGGTTCCTAACCTGGACGGTAGCTGAGCTAAACGGCGCCGCCGTAACTGCCGGGCTTTCCCCTTTTGTCCAGGGTAGTCTCGACATCCGCGTAAAATCTTCCCTCGGCGTGGAAGACGTTATGGAAATGATTTCCAATGTGGTAAGTGTTAACATAACCCCTTACACCACGGAATTGCCGAGACTTTATGTGGTGGGAAGTTTTCAACTGGCTGGTGGGTATCACGATGGAGATATGGAAGAAAATTGGGACCCCGATGATGGGGCGCCACTCGCTGCTTCCGCCTATGGCGCTACCGATTTTGAAGGTTTTGTTTATATAAATGAAGCGAATGCAAACTATAAATTTTTACCCACAAATGTGGATTTTTCCGGCGACTATGGAGACACCGGACTCGCTGATGGCGCCTATTCAGGAACACTGGAACAAGAAAACGAAGTAAACTGCGGGCTTCCAGCTGGTTTAGCAGGATATTATTTGATAAGAGCAGATACCGAAGCCCTGACCTATAACCTGTTGCTCACCAACTGGGCTATCACAGGCTCTGCCACCGCGTTAGGCTGGCCTGCCGGCCCGGAGGGCACCCCGGGACAAGACATAGATATGGTATATGATCCTGTAGCCATGACCTGGTCTGTAACGCTTAATTTAACCGGCGGCCAGGAATTCAAATTTAGGGCGAACGATGCCTGGAGCTTAAATTTTGGAACGGATAGTGATGATGATGGCTCTTTAAATGAAGGCGGGCCTAATTTTGCCGTAGCCGCCACCGGTAACTATACCGTTACCTTAGATTTGAGCAATCCACGACAATACACCTATTCCATTGTTCAGAATTAAGCACATTAAACAGGGCTGTCTTACCGGGCAGCCCTTTTTTAATTAAAAAAACAACCCCAAAACACATAAGTTATGAAATCTACCCTCTTTTACAATTCAAAAACCGGCAGTTGTCGTGCTACGTCCGCCCTGGCAGATAAGCGCAACACCTGTCATGCTAAGCCTGTCCGTCCTGGCGGACGCACTACTTGTCATTCTGAGCATGTCCGCCATAGCGGACATAGCGAACTTGTTCGCCGTGGCGAAGAACCACCTCTATCCCACATTCTCCTAACAATAGCCCTAACGTTTTGCCTCACCACAGCCGCCTACTCGCAAACCAGCTTTGGCGGAATGGAAGCTGCCGGAACTACGGCCGGTACCGGTGGGAACAACACCAACTCCTATTTTGGACACCAGGCGGGATTGGTAAATACGGGAACCAATAATACTTTTATAGGAGGTGGAAGCGGAGAGGATAACACTGGGGGAAACAATAATACCTATGTGGGCTATCAAAGTGGCCGGTTTAACACGATTGGCGCGTACAATGCTTTTTTAGGATATCAATCCGGTTTTAATAACAATGCAAACTATAACACTTTTTTGGGTGCCTATAGCGGATATGCAAATACCTCCGGGGTTTCCAATACTTTTATAGGATATAATAGCGGTCATGACAACACTACGGGAGGTAGCAATACTTTTATAGGCGGAGGCAGCGGACTTAATAATACCACGGGGGAAGGTAATACATTCATCGGAGTTCAAAGCGGTGTCATAAATGAAACCGGAAGCTACAATGCTTTTCTCGGTAATAATAGTGGCCTTTTCAATACCGGAAGTTACAATGCTTTTATCGGGTGTCAAAGTGGGCTAGGTAATGGAAACGGTTCAAATAATGCAGCTTTAGGTTATGAAGCAGGCTACAGTACGGTAGGTTCAAATAATATCTCTTTAGGGTTTCAGGCGGGAAGGCAGGCATCGGGTTCTAACAATGTCTTTTTAGGTTACCAGGCAGGCTATAATGAACTCGGCTCCAACCTCCTCTATATCGAAAACTCCGATAGCGCTTCGCCGCTTATCTGGGGAGATTTTGCCAATGACCTGCTGCGGTTTAACGGCAGCGTAGCCATTGCCACCCTCCCCCAAAACGACACCCTTAGCCGTGTACTGGTTTCCGATACCGATGGCAACCTCCACTGGCGGGACGACACCACCTTACGAGACAACCATGAGTTCCCCAGCTACCCTGCCAGCGCAGGCGATGGAGGGGGTATCACCAATGCCTATTTCGGGCACCAGGCCGGCTTGCTCAACACCGGCACCCACAACACCTTTATCGGCAACAGCAGCGGGCTTGCCACCACCACCGGCTACGAAAACAGCAGCCTCGGTTCCCGCACCTTAGAAAACAACACCACCGGCGCCCGCAATACCGCCAACGGGGTCTATACCCTTTTTGCTAACACCACCGGCAATGAAAACACTGCTGTAGGCTATGCCGCCATGGGCTTTAACACCGCCGGCATTGGGAATACCGCTACCGGTGTCCGCGCCCTTCTGAATAACACTGATGGCATATATAATACTGCCGTAGGATACCAGGCGTTACACTCAAATCAATCCGGGGTGGACAATGTAGCTATGGGCCACGATGTTCTCTATAGCAATACATCTGGCAATCATAACATAGCCCTCGGCAGAGACGCATTAGCCCTTAACACCACTGGGTCTGGCAACGTTGCCATTGGCTATACGGCAGGGCCCACAGTTGGAAATAATACCCTGCAAAATACGGTTGCCATAGGATATGCCGCTACCGTGCAGGGCAATAACGCCATCGTGTTAGGAAATAACGCCCAGGCGCAGGGAGCTAATGCAATGGCACTGGGAAATGGCGCCCTTGCCAATGCCAACCAAGTTCGCATAGGAAACTCCTCTATAATGAGTATAGGAGGTTACCAACCCTGGTCTAACCTCTCCGACGGCCGGTTTAAGAAGGAAGTACGGGAAGACATTCCCGGCCTGGCTTTTATAGAACAACTACGCCCTGTAAGCTACCAGTTAGACGCCCCCAAACTCAACCAATTCCTCAAAAAAGAGCCCTCTAACACTAACGGCGAAGCCAAAGCGGCAACAACCAGCAGAAGAAATGTTGGCTTTTTAGCCCAGGAAGTAGAACAGGTGCTCACCAAAAACGGGTACGCTCCCATAGGCGTAGAAACCCCTCAGAGCGAAAACGACCTGTACAGCCTTCGTTACAGTGAGTTCGTGGTGCCCCTAACCAAAGCGGTGCAGGAACTAAGCACATTGGTAAAAACCCTTCAACAACAAAACGAAGCCCAGCAACAACGAATAGAAACCTTAGAGCGGCTGGTAGGTACAGCTGCCATACCCGAGCTTAGTGACAAAACCACTTCCACGGAAGCCCTTCCGCAGGGCATAGCCCTTTACCAAAATGCCCCCAACCCCTTTACTCAAACCACGGTGATTGGCGCTCAAGTTCCCGAAAACGTGCAACAAGCCAAAATCGTAGTCTATAATTTACAAGGACTGGAGTTGGCAAGCTACCCGCTTCGGGAACGGGGAAAAGTAACCGTGGAAATATCGGGCAAACGTTTCCCCGCGGGTATGTACCTGTACGCACTGGTGGCAGACGGGAAAGTTATTGATACTAAAAAAATGCTCCTCACAAACTAAGTATGAATTATGAATTTTCTCTGCGTCTTAGCGTCTCTGCGCGAAACCATAGCGCACGCAGCGGTTTTTATAACCGCAAAGCACACCAGGGAGACGAAAAGCCCACAAAGTAAGTATGAACGTAGAAATTACAAAATACCAAATCAACAAGGTTGGTAACCACATGAACAGAACTCATAACCGCATACTAAATTTATAATTCAGAATTATGAATTGATAATTAGTAAAATACTTCATCATGAAAAAAGTTTTATACCTTCTGGCATTTCTTTCCGCTTCCCTGGCTCCTGCCCAGCAGCAAACCGCTACCTTTTCCATCAACCCTCTTTTTTTCGGCGAAAATGAGCAAATCACTGTAACCGTTTCCGGCGTAAACCCCACGCTGTGGAACGCAGGGCAGCCCAATAATATCTACCTCTGGGCATGGTCGTTCGACCTGAACGACGCTAACAGCATGGATTCTCCTACCAACGGAACCTGGTCAAATTCCAATGAAAGCCAGCAACTCACCAATAACGGCGATGGCACCTACAGCATCACCTTTACCCCAACCGCCCTGTTCCAGCGAACCGGCATAGGGCGTATTGGCATGTTGGTAAAAGCCGATAATGGCACGGGCGACAAAAAATCGCAGGATTATTTTGCAGAAGTTGGTGCCTACCAGCTTATTCTCAACAATCCTTCTGCTATGCGTACCATTGTGAGCGCCGGGGAAACCCTTACCATTTCTGCCCAAACCTCCCTGCCTTCCGATTTTGTGCTGCGGGCCAATGGGGTTTCAATAGACAATACCTTCAACAATACAAATTATACCTATGATTTTGTGGTAAATGCTAATACTGTTTTTGAACTGGAGGCTACCCATGACGGGGAAACCCTCACGGAAACATTCCAGGCCGTCATTACTCCAACAGTTACTGAAGAGCCCCTTCCGCCAGGGTTGCAAGATGGCATTAACTTAGACCCCGCAGATGCTACGCACGCCACGCTGGTGCTCTACGCACCGGGGAAAGATTTTGTGCACGTTATCGGCGATTTTAGTAACTGGCAAATAGACGATGCTTACCTGATGCGAAGAGATCCCGCCACCAACCGGTTTTGGCTCGAACTTACCGGGTTAACGCCCCAGCACAACCATCTCTATCAATACCTGGTAGAATTTACCATCAATGTGGCAGACCCTTATTCTACCACTATCTTAGATGAATTTAACGACCCTTATATAGATGCGCTTACCTATCCCGATTTGCCTGCCTACCCATCCGGGCTTACCACGGAACCCGTAACTGTTTTGCGCACCGGCGATCCCGACTATGTATGGCAAACCCCCGTCTTCCAGGCGCCTGCTCGTACCGATTTGGTGATTTACGAGCTGCTCCTGCGCGATTTTGACGCCCTGCACAGTTTTGATGCGGTGCGAAACCGGTTAGACTACCTCCAGGCCCTGGGGGTAAACGCCATTGAGCTGATGCCCGTAAGCGAGTTTGACGGCAACGAAAGCTGGGGCTACAACCCCTCCTTTCACATGGCATTAGATAAATACTACGGTACCCGGGATGCCTTTAAACAACTCATAGATGAATGTCACACCCGCGGCATAGCGGTTATTATAGACGTGGTGTATAACCATGCTACCGGTCAAAACCCCTATTACCGCCTCTGGAACACCTTAAACGGCGGCACCGGCGGGCAGGCTACTGCCGAAAACCCGTTTTTCAACGCCACCGCCACTCATTCCTACAGTGTATTCAACGATTTCAACCACCAGTCGGCGGCTACACAACAGTATGTAAACCGAACGCTGACGTATTGGATTGAGGAATTTCATATAGACGGGTTTCGCTGGGACCTCACCAAAGGGTTTACCCAAAACTGCACCAGCTCTGAAAGCTGCACCAATAATTACCAGGCAGACCGGGTAGCGGTATTGCAACAATATGCTGATGTACAATGGGCTGCCAATCCGAATTTTTACGTGATTTTTGAGCACCTGGGAGTGGGCGGTTCTGCCAATGAGGAAACGGAGTGGGTAAACTACCGTCTTGGTGAGGGCAAAGGCATTATGGTATGGAACAAACTCACCGGGCCTTATAACGAAGCTACCATGGGTTTTCACAGTGGCGGCATCTCTAATTTTTCGGGAGTTTCTTACAAAACCCGCGGGTGGACGTCTCCCTCCAGTGTAGCTTACATGGAAAGCCATGACGAGGAGCGCCTCATGTACCGCAATCTCCAATCGGGCAATGCAAGCGGCTCATATAATGTAAAGAATCTGGGCACTGCCTTAGATAGAATGAAAACGGCGGGCGCTTTTTTCTTTACCGTTCCGGGTCCTAAAATGCTCTGGCAATTCGGGGAGTTGGGCTATGATTATTCTATTGAATTAAACGGAAGGATAGGCAATAAACCCATCCGCTGGGATTATTATGATGAGCCTAACCGGAAAGCGTTGTATGATATTTGGGCGATTCTCATCAACTTAAAGAAAAACGAACCTATTTTTAAAACCAATACTTTTACGCTGGATGTGGCGAACGCCAATGGCTTAAAGAAAATTCAGCTTACTCTTGACAGCGCTGCGCCCGGGGAACTCCGATACGTTACCATCATCGGCAACTTTGGCGTAACGGCGCAAAATATTAACCCTGCCTTCCAGCAAACCGGGGTGTGGTATAATTTCCTGAACGGGAATTTGAAACATATTGTTACCAATACCACGGCCACCATTAACCTGCAACCGGGAGAGTTCCGGATTTATGGCGACCAGCCTACTGCGTTGCTTCCCAACAACAACCCGCCCGATGAAGATAGCGATGGCGTGTTAGACGCCTATGATACCTGCGCGGGCACCACGTTGGGAGCGGTGGTAAATGTGAATGGATGTGAAGTATTTACGCTTCCTGTAAACAATTTTACCCTTGTAGCTTCTGATGAAACCTGCTCGTCTGCCAATAATGGACAGGTGCAGCTTACCGCCCAGCAGGCGCTCCAATACACGGCGGTTCTTACCGGCGGTGGCATAAACCAGGCGTTTGACTTTACTTCTTCGGTGAGTTTCACAAACCTGCCTGCCGGCAACTATGAGGTATGTGTTACAGTGGCTGCACAAGCCGGTTTCTTGCGTTGTTTTAGTGTTGCAATAGGCGAGCCTCAACCCCTGTCTGTTTTGTCAAAAGTAGATACTGGCTCGAAAAATGTATCGCTTTTGCTTTCCGGGGGCGAGGTATATTATGTGGAATTGAACGGGGTCTTGGTAATGACTACCTCAGAAGCTACTGTAACAGTGGCGTTGCCAGCTACTCACAATCAACTTAAAATAACCACCGATAAAGATTGCCAGGGAGCGTATAGTGAGCTCATTCTCCTGTCAGATGAGATGTTGGTGTATCCCAATCCCTTCACCGATTCTATAACGTTACAGGTGGGAGCGGCTGCAGAGAAAGATGGTATGGCAACCATTTCTATATACGCCTATACGGGGCAGTTGGTGTTTTCGGAAAAACAGCCCATGGAGGGAGATAAACTTACCCTTCATGTAAACACGCTCCCCAAAGGGAATTATCTCCTGGTGGTAAAGATTGGGGATTTTGTACAAAATCATAAAATCATGAAACAATGAAACGCATAAAGCTATCTTTTCTGGTACTGCTATTCATGGGTGCGCTCGCCTGCGGGGGCGGGAACGACTCACCCCCGCCGCCGCCCTCTGCCGCTACCCTTATTTTCCCGGAAGACAATACCGAGTGTAATGAGGGGGTGGTGGTATCGCCTACACAAAGTACGGTTACTTTTATGTGGAATGCGGCGGAAAATGCCGATTCTTATACCTTGAGTGTGCTAAACCTGGATACGGGCAGCAGCCAAACGTTCAACACCAATAATACCCAGCAAGAGGTTACATTGCTTCGGGGTGTTCCGTATGCCTGGCGGGTAATTTCTAAAGCTAACGGGGTTAGCCAAACGGCAGAGAGCGCTGAATGGAGGTTTTATAATGCCGGGGCGGCGGTTCAAAACTACGCTCCGTTTCCTGCTGCGGTGGTGAGCCCTGCTATGGGGGTAGCTGTAAACGCTGTGGGCGGCATGGTAACGCTTTCCTGGACGGCGAGCGATGTGGATGGGGATATTACCGGTTATGAGGTATATGCAGGCACCGTTAACCCGCCGGTTGCGCTGGCAGGAAATTCCACAGCTGCTACGTTGAATGTTGCTGTAACTTCGGGGACTGTTTACTACTGGCAGGTGGTTACGAATGATGCGGAGGGAAATAGTTCTTTTTCGGATGTGTTTGAATTTAGGGTAAATTAGGGGTAGGGAGAATTTCGAGTAGTTGGTAAGGAAGGGATGCCGTTACATGCCCGTGTGTGCACTTACGCGCACGGAGGCGCCTCTGCTGTAAATACTACCCGAAAGGATTCGGGAGCGCGGGGTTACGCGTGGTACGAGTTGGGAGGCGGGCACTGGTGGGGGATATTTTTTTGCGAGGGGCTAATGAATTTCAACACGATTTTCATTTTTGTTCCAAAAATCTTCTATGGTGAAATTCTTCACTTCGGGTTTGTTCTCTAAGCGAATTGGTAAATCGTCAAGTGAAAAGCCACGACGTGTGAGTTCATCTGTTTTCATAAAATTTTCTTCGGCATGGTGTAGGTCTTTGCCAAGCACAAAGAAATGCCTATACCCTGAACGGGTCATAAAAATATATTCTTTCAGGTTTTCTCTGTCTTTGAGGTTTGCCCAAAGAATTTCTTTTTCATCAGTCATTGTGAGCATCATTTATAAGGTTGTAGTATTTGTGTTTTAGACAAGCGGCATGAACTCTGTCTCGGTTTTCAAAACCAATATCAAGTTGCTTCACGTTGAAGTAAAGTGAATAAACCAAATCGTCTATATAGTTTTTGATTTCTTGCTGTAAAGTAAAATCAATGACAGGAAGGTTCTTTAATTTGCTGACACTTCCGATTCCGTTTTCATCGGTAAGTGAGAAAAGGTTGTCTGCAAGTGTTTGCTGAACTAACGCTGGATTGCCAGTGATGTTACATCTAATACAATTTTCCTTGTAGCAGATTACAAGGTCGTTACCTTTTACTTTTACTGAATCAAATTTCTGTTGGAGAACTCCTTTAAAGTCACAAACATTTTGCAGCGAAGTATTTTCTATTTCTAACAGTTTTTTTGTTTCTAAAATTATTGCTGGTTTCAAATTCTTATTATGTTCTTTGATTTCAGGGACTTTAATAAATTTCTTAATTGCTTTTAAAGAGAAAAGAATATCTTTTTCATTTTCACTTTTAATATTCTTCGTCAAAATTTTCCAGTTAACAGGCGAACTAAGAAGGGCAAATAAGTACTGAAGTTCATCAAGATTTTCAGAACCTATTGCATTGAATTGATTCCGTGCCCAAATGATTTTTTTGTCAGTAAAGAAATATCGCTGAGGGTTAGCGTAGCTCCAGACAATCTTGTAAGTGCTATCAAGCAAATTATATTCTTGACTGCCTTGTCGAAGTCCAATTTTCATTTTTGATTTCCCCTCACGAATATTCTCCCAGTAACCATTTGCAGAAACCTTTGTATAAAATTTTGAATTGAATTTAGGATAGATATAGTAATCTCCACCAGGAGGAGATTTCAATCTCAAACTTTCATCAATACTGTAACCGCCATCAAAATAAAAGTTGCTTTTGAAATATAATTCTGCAAGATTGTGTTCTGAATAAATTCCAATGTCAAGATTTTTGCTTTTGTAATCTTGATATAAATTCAAATAATCGTTATCAAAGAGAATGTAATTCCAATTCTGAAAGTTGGTTAGCAAATTTTGCTGCGAAACTTTTATAGTAGAAAGATTTTTCTTTGACTTGATTTCTTGGATTGATTTTTTTACTTCCTGATTTACTCCTCTATGCCGAATAATTTCAACATTATGAGTAAAAGTTGGAGGTTTCTTAGAAATAGTAAAAATCAAACTTGAAGTCGTAACCATTCTTTTCTGGTCAACTCCTCTGCCGATAAACATTGCATTGCTAAAAGTTATTATTTTCTCAAGCGTAACAAACTTTGCAAGATGATAACGCATTACATTAAAATCACCTGCGGTAAGTAAAGTTTGGGGAATGATGTAAGAAATTTTTCCATCATCTTTAAGTAACGCAAGCCCTAATGAAATAAAGAAAAGATAAAGGTTGGGATTCGGCCTGTTCTTCTTCCTGTCATTTGGAACACTATGTAGATTGACACCATAAACATCACTTAATTTAGTTTTTCCTTCCTTCATCAAATCAAAGAAAAGTAGATGCTGCCCTGCACACTCATTGTAACTCACATAAGGCGGATTGCCAATTACAAAATCAAAACGGTATCGTGGAATGTTGTTTCGATTTTCAAGCGAGTTTTTCAAACTATCCAAATCACGCTTGTCGCGCATGTAACTTTTATAACCCAGGTCAAGCGCTTCTGAAAATAAAGAGGTTTGAAGGCCGCCTTTGCTTTTCTTAAAAGCAGTTGAGATGTCGGTTACAGTATTCCGAATGGCAGTATCTAAAAATTCTGCAATACTGTCCCGGGTTTTAAAAACTTTTATTTTCTGGTCAATGGGATTGTTGTATTGTGCGTTGATGACAAGCGGCAACATACGCATGAGAATATTCATCTCGGCCAAATAGAGTGGAAATTCTGCAATGTCGAGCCCGAAAATATTTTCGTTCACCAGTTCCTCAACCAGCCTCGACGATTTTTCAGTATCCTCAAAAAAAGCTTCAACCAATCGGTGTGTTGCGTTGTAGAGAAAAGTTCCGCTCCCGCACGAGGGGTCAATAATTGAAATGCTGTCTTTGTTTTTCGCATATCGCTTTTTCAAATTCTTGGGAGTGTAACCGATTTGTTCGAGCATAAAATTAACTACCAAAGGATCGGTAAAGTATTGCCCCTTCTTCTCGTCGAGGTAAAGGTCTTTCAGGTAATTTTCATAAACATAACCAAAGATTTCATTCTTCACATTGGCAAAGTTGTATCGGTTTATGAAAAGTAAAATGTCAAGCCAAACCGAAACATCGCTCATTTCATTTTTTGGCTTTGATAAAATGGATTCAAGATGCTGATTGATTATTTCCTGTTCATCATTGAATCGTTTGTAAATATTCTGCGAAATCTTTGTGCTAATTCCCCTAATGCGTTGCAAAATTTCTCCGTACGATTCCGAGTTCAGGGCATTATCAATTGCTTTCAGCCGCTGCTCCCAGTCATCTTCAAAATCAGCAAAGGAATTGTCAACAAGAGTTTTGTAAAGAATGAACTGAATCAAATAAGCGTAGGTTATTTCAACTGCTTTCTTCTCTCGTTCGGTTTCGTCTTTTACATCTTTGAAATAACCTTTCAAGTTTAGTTTATTTTTGAAGTTCTCAATCAGTTTGGTGATGTCATTAAAAAAATCTTCCCGAACTTCATCTAAATGAGGAATATCTTCTTCAAAAAGTTGCAGTTGTCCTTTCTTGCGGAAGAACGAAAGGTAATAGTATTCGGGGGTGGTGTATTCCTGCCAAAAGGTTAAGAAGTCGGTGGGATTTTCTAAAACTTTGTCAATGAAAAAAGTTTTCTCAATGTATTTGTTGTTATAAAACCGCCACTCATTTCCGTCTGTCAGGATTCCGTATTTCTTAACCCAGTCTGCCTGATACTTGTAAATCTGCTTTACACCTGCCTTGATGTTTCCATGCTTTTCAACTTCAACAGGAATAATGATTTCCGAATCAATAAAGATAACAACATCAGCTCGCCTGCCGTTCTTCTTAGCTTCTTCAAGAAATTCATTCCTGCGTTTTATTTCTTTGGTTGAACCTTTACCTTCTTTGAGATTGAGAAGTTCGGGACACTGAAAAAGTTTGTGGCAGAATTTCTGAACGCCTGAACCAACTTCGGCAGAACGGTAAAAGTCTTTTTCCTTTTTCCAAAGCTCTTTTAATGAATCAAGTGTAATCTCAGGCATTTTTCGCTCTTAAAACACATTTTCTATTCGGTTCAAATATCGGTAAAGTAATTTTTGTTTCGGATAAAAGTTTCGAAAAGTTTTCCATAAAGCGAACTCGTACCCATTCTAAGCCTATCGACCCGTTTTTTCCCGCACACGCACGCACGGAGGCACTTGCACCCCGCGGGGCGGTGTTGAGCAGCGAATATAGGGTTTATACATATTTATATAATCGTCAATAAAAAAAGCTGTTTTTTTGATAGTGTATTTTTACGATTGCTATACTTATTTTAGATATAAATAAAAATATTTTTATATATAGAACTTTATTATTCAAATAAATTTTATAATTTCGCCTTGTTGGTAAAAAATTCAATCTAAAAGGCATCTGAAAATCGCTTACAAAACTTTGATTTAATGTAAGGAATATAAGAAACTGTTAGTATTCTAACAAGGAGAGAATGAATATACCCGGGGCGGAACAACCTAACCATTAAAAATAGGTTCCTAAAGCTTTCGTCCGTAATGGCAGCTAACACTGCAAGTGGAACCGTTTAAATAAAATGAAAAAGTTTCTTTTCGGCTTACTCGCCACCGTTATGTTTGCATTTAGCGCATCTGCAAGCGAAGTTATCTCAGTGCCTTCTTTCCCCAACAATGAAGAAATAACTGTTGTTTCCCAGGTAAATGAAGAGCTTATTATTGTAGTGATAACTGAGATACTTATTGAAAACCCGGATGGCAGTTTTGAGTATTATGTATTTGTAGATATTTATATCTTTGAGTATTAATTTAGAAAACTATGGCAGGGTATTTGCCCTGCCATAGTATCATTATTAATTTTAATTGGTTTTTTATGAAACTATTATCTCTTATCGTAACCCTTGTATTTATGAACCCTCATAACAAATTAGCCCTGTATGGTAACGATGAAACGATGCAGAACTCGCAGATGCTTTCGAAAAATAATTCTCTTGCGAAAAAAGTATCCATCCGAGTTCAATACAACGAAGAAGTAAAATTGGGAGACAGGATAAAAAATTTTCCGCCTCATATCCAGGAAAGAATTAAAAAAGAGTTTAGCGAACCTAAAAAATTCACACTGGAAACCACCGGAACGGCTTCTTTTTATTATTATAATAATAATTTAAAACCCGATGAAACGGTTACTGAGAGTAGCCAGGCAAACACATCTACTAAAAATGTATCTAAAACAAAAATAAATGTTTCTAACTACTTCAAAAATTTTGAGAAGAATAACCTGATTGAACAGGCTACTTTGTTTGATGAGGAATATCTTATAACTAAAGAGCTGGTTAAAATAAACTGGAAGATAGCCAGCGAAAAGATTACGATAGCCGGGTTTAACTGTAAAAAAGCCACGACCTATATAAATGATATGGATATAGAAGTGTGGTTCACCGAAGATATTCCGGTGTCTGACGGGCCCGAGATATACCAGGGATTGCCAGGATTGGTTTTGAAAGTTGAAACGCCTAAGAAAATCATTTATGCAACTCATATTTCCTATCCCGATAACTTACATGTAACAGCTCCCGCGAGAGGGGAAAAAATTACACAGGAAGAATATGATAAGAAGCTAAATGAGTTAAAGAACAAGCAAGATTACACCAAACAAGAGGGAAATAAAAAAACTACTTTTAAAGTTATAAGAAGTAATTAATGCATTGGTATCTCCCGTTTTCATGTTTGTTTTTTGTTAGTGTAAACATATTTTCCCAGGTTCAGGTCAGCGGGTTTGTTAAGAATATATATAACCTGCCCGTTCAGCGAGCCAACATACAACTTTTAAGCGAAGATAGCTTAGAAGTTGTTTCATTTACTACCTCAGACGCTGCGGGATATTTTAATATAACAACCTCTAAAACAGGAGATTATCTTATAAAAGCAACCGCCTTTGGGTATCAAAAAGAAGAAGTAAGAATAACCCTGACACAAAACCTGCAAATAGATATAGAACTTACCGAAGATACTATTACTGAACTAAAAGAAGTTACAGTTTCTGGCTATCCCAAAACGTTTAAGGTAAAAGAAGATACCCTATCCTATAATATTAATGCCGTGAAAGATGGCACAGAGCGAAATTTAGGGGAGGCGCTTAATAAGCTGCCCGGCATTTCTGTGGACGATGACGGCAAGGTATCTTTTCAAGGTAAAAAAATTGATAAAATTTTGGTAGATGGCAATGAATTTTTTGGTAATAAACACCAAATGGCCACCCGGAATTTAACACCTGATATGATAGCAGGAATTAATATTTTAACTAATTACAAAGAAAACAGCCTTGATATGCGTGGCTCAAAAATCGCTATGGATCTGAGGCTAAAAGATGAGTACAAGGGCAGTTATATAGGAAATGCAGCGGCCCTGGGAGGGGTAGTAAACAAATACCTCGCCCATGCCAATGTTTTTAAATTTAAAGAGCGGGGAAATATTGGGCTCATTACAGATTTCAATACTACCGGTGAGACCCCCATAACCTTAGAAGATTATATAGAAATGAGAGGCGGCATCGCTGCTTTTCTAAGTGCAACAGGCGCCCAGGTTACTACCTTAGACGAAACGCAATTTCCAAAATTTGTGTTTTCAGATATAAACATGAAATCAAAAAACAACCAATTTGCTGCATTAAATCTCAATTCAAAACTTTCCGATAAAACAGAGGTCAACGCCTATACCCTGCTCAACAACATACAGCAAAAAGAGCAGCTATTCACCGAAAAAGTGTTTTATGATACCAGCAACTTAGATTTTAGAGAACGTACTGAAAGCACAGGGAAAATACTCTTTAACAACACATACCTCACAGCAAAATACAATCCCAACGAGCAAAATTTATGGAACTACCAGTTTACACTTACTCCCAATACAGACAATTTTCGCCAGAATATACAGTTCGAAAATGAGGCGGCTACCGAAAATTACCGCACTAAGGCGTCAAATACCAACCTAAGCCTGGGACACAGCCTCCAGCACGTTTATAAGCTGAACGACAGGTGGTTTTTACAAAACAGTTTTTCCCAAAACTACCTCACGGCACACCAAGATTTACGCATAGAGGCAGACACTACTTTTTTAGGGCTCAATTTTGAAGATGAAACGTATGTAGTAAACCAACAGTACAAAACAAAAAACCTCGACCACCTTTTTGATTCTGAGCTCACTCTTAAAAAAGAGAAAACGCAATATAAGGCGTTTATTGGCGCAGAAGATAAGCGAAGCGCTATAACCAGCACTATTCACGAATTTCCCGATGATTTTTCAAATGATTTTAATCTCCATAACACTTTTTATAAAGTAGGGTTTTCAGGGAATAGTTTTTTAACCGATAGGTTCTATATAAACTTCTTTAACCGGGTGCTGTATTTTAGGAGTAAACACACAACCGTCCAAAGCAAGTGGCTCTACGAACCCAAAATGAGCCTGGGATATAACTTCTCATTAGGCGAAAAAATAACACTGAGTTCCGGCATATCCAATGAATTTCCCACCATCGAAAAAATAATAGAAAACCCGCTTGTTGCTGACTATCGTACCTTGCTTCAAAACCGGGATGTACGGTCTTCCCAAAATATACCCGTAAAAAATATATCCTTAAATTATTTTAGCTTCGATGTAAAAAAAGAAGCGCTGTTTTCTGTAGAAGCCAGATATACCCAAAAGAAAAATAACATCATTAAATTTAATGAAGTATCGCCGGAATTTATACTCAACCAGTTTATTTATTCCCCCGAAGAAAAAAACTACTATGCCCATATATTATATGACAGGAAATTCCAAAACATTCCCTTTTCTTTTAAAAACTTTACCTCCCTACACTATACAAGAGGAATAAACTTTATTGGAGCATCGCCATCAGATTTTATAAACCAGATTTTCTCATGGAATGTAACCATAAACTCCACCTTCAAAAACAGCCCTCTTCAATTTGATGCAGGCGTTATCTATTCTAACAACCAGTTTAAACAAGAACTCATTGAACAAACCGCTGCCATTAAAAAGATTACCTCATTTATAAAACTACGGGGAAAAGCAACCCGGTTCAATTGGGAGCTAAAAGGCACAAATCTATATCAAGACTCTAACTTAGGAACAAACTCCCTGGTATTTGTATCTCCCTACATCCGCTACCTTTCAAAAAACCAACTCTGGGAATTTTTTATAGATGGTAATAATATTTTTCATTTAGATAACAACAGCCTGCTTACCTCTTCTTTTGATAATGTAAGCACTTCCCAGTCACAAGTTTCTATACTGAGCGGCTATTTAATGACGGGAGTAAAATACATATTCTAACGCCCCCAGCCGGCACTTGGCGGCTAAAAAAAGAACCCAAACGCCCCGGTGAGGCTAAACCGGCGGGCATCTGGCAGGTCTAAATAGTTCCCGCGAAAGTTAAAATCGATGCGAAACACCTTAAAGATGTTGCCCACCCCAAACGAATATTCCCAGTACACCCGCTCGGAAGGCGCCCGGAGCGGTATGTTAGCCGGGGCGCTCAACAGCTTGTTTTCGTCAGAAAGTTCCCCCCACACCCCGCGGATGCCTGCAATTTCCCGCAGGTTAAAATCGCGCAGCAACGGAATCCGCGAAAACAAACGCCCGTTAAAATTGTGCTCCAGGTGTACCGAGGCGTAGGTATCCGTTATAAACTCGTAAAAGTTGAGGTTCGGAAAGGTGTTGAAGATGGAAAAATATGTCTGGTTCCCGGGAATTACGCTCAACAGCCCCAACGGCACTTCTCCAAAGGTTTTTCCCACCTCTATGGTGCTGAACAGTCTGCCAAACCCCCCAACCAACCAGGGCTGGCGGTAGTAAAGCTGCACTTTTTTATAGTCAAAATCACTTTCCAGCAGGTTTTTTACGCCCAGCGTGTAGCGCAGGTACAGGCTGGCATAGTCCGTATTCACATCGCTGCGCTCCACACCGTGCCCAATGGTTTTTCGCCGGGGCGTGTAATTGAGGGAAAGCGTGAGGTCGAACTGTTTGATGCGGGAAGCAATACCGGTGGGCGATTCGGGATCTATATAATCTATCCGGAAATCTTCTGGCAGGGCGGAGCGCAGCGTGCGGAGGCTGCCACCCACGGCGAATTGCAGGTCTTTAAAAGGCTCCAACTCTACGGAAGCCGTGGTAAGCCGTATGTTGGTGAGCTTATTGTTGGCGCCCGCCGAAAAAAAGGTAGAAGAGGCAAAACTGCGCCCCAGCACATCGTTGGTAGCCGTGAGGCTTACGCCCAACTGTTCCACATCGCGCCGGTCTCCTACCGAAACAATAAGCCGGTTGTCGGTGTTGAGCAGCCACTTGCCCGAAACGCCGTATTTAAAGCGGGTGTCATCAAAACCATAAGCCAGGTACGCCTCAATCCGCCACGGGTCGTTTTGTCCAAAATAGGTTCTGCCACCGGTGCGAAAACGCAGCCCTTCCGCATCATTAAATCCAAACGTAGAATAGATAGGGCCGTAATCTAAATTCCATTTATCTATCTCTATGTAGCCCGATGCCAGGATGGTAGCCAGGTTATAAATCCGCTTAAATTTGGGCACCGTTTTAAGCGTGTCTAACAATTTATAGATACCGCTTTCGTCTTTGCTCAGGCTCTCCAGGCGGTTTTTCGCCCAGAAAGCATCGTCCCGCTCGTAAATAGAAGGGTCAAACGGATCCACCTTCCCCTCGTAAAAAGCAGGTGGTTTTTCCACGTCAAACCGGTACTGGTTATACAACGTAGTCCGTTTCCCGTAAACGCCCCGCGCCTTCTCTTTTTTGCTCAGGCTGAAATCGCTCATCATATAATCGCGCTTCAGCAAAAAAACCGAATCGTTCACTACATCAAACTCCTGCTCAATATAAATTTCTTTTACCCAGTTTATGTTGGCGCTTTTGGTAACCTGCATATTTATTTTCTTCACGGCAAAGGTGGTATCGTTCACCCAAAAATCACCTTTAAAGGTGAGTTCGTTTTTGCGGCGGGGATAGTAAATAATCTGGTAGCACCATTTCTGGTCTATAAAAGCACTGTCAGACAGCACATAATTATACGTATCTATGCCCGTGCGGGAGAGCGGGCTCACAAACCCCTTGTCAAAAAACTTCAGGTAATTGTTGTAAATATCGTAGTCGGCATAGAGATCCTGCACAAAGGCGATGATGTTTTGGTTGTTGCTAAAACCGGAATTTTTATTGCCAATGAGATCTTCCTTTTTCACGTTCAGGCGATTGTCGCCATACACCTTAGAAAAAGCCTCGTTGATGAATATGGGCAGGTAGGTTTTCCCCGTGATGCGCGAAGTATCTACCTGCTCAAACATAAACTCCATGCCTTTAAAGAGCTTGCTCTGCATCAAAGCGCTGTCTATGGTATTCAAATCAAACTCCACCTTTTCATACTTGTCATACTGGTATTGGTTAAACAGGTGCAGCCCGTTCTGTCGCTTCCGCGCCCATATTTTCCGCAATATGTCTATGGCGGGGTTGTTTTTCTTAGACTGTTTCCCTGCATAAATTACCACCTCTTTGAGTTGCTCGCCTTCCTGGAGGGTTATGGTGAGGTTATAGGTAACCTTTTTTTCCAACGTGATTTCGCGGGTGGTGTAGCCCACAAAAGATACCATTAGGGTCGTGTAGGTTTTATCAGATTCTACATAAAACCGGCCATCGTCGTTAGAAATAGTGCCTTCTGAAGAGTTTTTAAAAAACACGTTGGCAAAAGCTACGGGCGCTCCCGCCTCATCTACCACTATGCCACCCACCTTTGTTTGGGCGAGCGCCCCGGCGCTTAGCAGGAAAAGCAGGAGAGAGGCAGAGCGTATTTTCATAGTGCGGGTGTCAGATTCCGTAAAATGTATGCGGCGGGGCGGCATTTGCAAAGCAAAGATACAGGCTTTTTTGTATTTGAAACGGGCGCACTATGAAAAACTACCTGTGGCTGCTTTCGCGCACCTGTGTAGACCTGCGCAGGGATGTACGCGCAGGCGCCTGCGAGGGTGTTCGTGTGTGCTGGTACGAGCGTGGAGGCTGGCAACAGGGAGGAGAAATTAGCGGCTGTTTTTGCCGTATTTTCTTTTTTTAGGATTTTGCCTGTTATCATAAAAGCTAAGCAGAATGATGCAGTCGCTTTTCAATTTATAAAAAACGGTTACCTGTTTTGTTAAAACAAATCCCCTGATTTGTCTTTCTGCACATTCAACTGAGCCTATTTCGGGAAACTCGCAAAGTAGATACAAGAAATCGTATGTTTTTTTAATGAATGCCCTAACTACATTTTCGCCCCATTCTTTTTCTAAGTATTCAATAATTTTGTCGAACTTTTTATCGGCCTCTTTTGACCACTTTAGGGTTAGAGCCATTTCTTGTGTTTTTCCCGTATTTTTGAATGAGGTATTACACTGCCTTCGTGGTTCAATGCATCATCTATCTGTATCAATTCTCTCTTTTCGGCATCACTTAACTGGCTCCAGAGCCTGTTTTCGGTAGCTTCTAAAGCTTTTTCCATGAGGTTATAAAATTGCGATAACAGCGCCTCGTTTTCGGCGTTGTCTATCAGTTTGTGAAAATTCTTTTTTAGCTCAGGGACGCTCATTGCTGTATTTTTTTCAAAAATACTGAAAATTGGGATACTTGTCAAACTCAACTAATCTGCAATAGGTTTGGGTAAGCACGCCTCGTGTGCCTGCGTAGATGTGTACGTGCGGGCGGACGCCTGGGGGTGCTGCGGTACGGTCGTGGAGGCTGGCACCAGCAGGAGAAAATCAGCTCCTGCAAAATTTTAGAGCGAGTATAATTCTCCCACTATTCTGGCATAGTATTTTGTTTCTTCAGAGCAACGACTGGATAAGAAAGCATCCCGAACAAGTTTTGCTTTATTTATATTTTTATCAAAACCAGAGGCAGTACTATAAAATTGCCCAATGCCTGTAATTACCATTATTTCTTTTCCTTTGCCAGCCCACTTACCTATATCTGCTCCTTCAACTAAATATTCCATTTGTGTTTCGTATGTTTGTACAAGTTCCGTCATTCTTTCCAAATTGGATTTATCTATCCATTTAAAATTATATAATAGTTCAGACCACTTGTTTTTTGCTTGTCTGTAGGATTCAAGGATTGTCTCATCTCCGTTTATTACCTTTTCTAGCGTATGCATTGGCATAATTATATATTTTTTGTAAAGTTATTTATTTTTCTTTCATAATTAATTTATTTAGTAATGTTTTCCACGAATTACATCCGCCGCTGTTCCAATATAACCTAATCAGCTACCATACTAATCGTAATTACACTTCCCTCAAATTACAGGTACAGTATCCTTACTCGAATAGCGTTTTGAAAATCACCAAACTCAACTAATCCGCAACAGGTTTGGTTAAGCACGCCTCGTGCACCTGCGTAGGCATGTACGGGCGGGGCGTGTGTATGCGAGGGTGTGTGTGCTGGTAGGGGCGTGGACGCTTGCACAGGCAGGAGATGAGCTTCTTTTAACCGTAATTACACCCCTCTAAGGTATTACAGATTATGTTTTTTTGATACCTTTGTATGTGCTAAATAATGAGATATGGAAGTCACGAGCATTACCGAATTGCGAAAACATCTGAAAGCAAAGCTAGATATTGTTTCTGAGAATAAAGAGGCTATCATTATTCACAGGGCAGGGCAGGAGGACATTATAATGCTTCCGATATCCGAGTATAATAGCTGGAAAGAGACCCAATACTTACTTTCGACGGAAGCAAACAGAGAAGTCCTTAAGAAGTCCATAAAACAAGCTGCCGAAGGCGAGGTAGTTAAGATAGCTGTGGATGATATATGGAAGTGATCTTTACAAAAGAAGCACAAGACCACCTGCAATTCTGGAAGAAAACCAATAATCGGAAAATTCAAAACCGGATTACTTTATTGATAACAGAAATCCTTGATAATCCTTTTCGGGGCATCGGGAACCCGGAGGCGCTGAAACACGACCTGAACGGCTATTGGAGCAGGCGAATTGATAAGGAGCATCGGCTGGTCTATAAGGTGGAAAATGATACAAATCGTATTATTATCATAGCACTACGGTTTCATTACCACAAGTAATTATACCCTATTTCGTACTTACACCCCCTAAAATTTTTTAGGGTCTGTAATTTATAAAAGTTTGATTAACGCTATAATGGTCCCTATGGTACTAATCCAAAAGAGAAATAACCACTTAATCGTATTTGCGTACTTTTCTGAGATAAGGGGTTCCAATTTGAATAAGTCTTCTTTCGTAGCGATGTGTTCAATCTTAGTTTTAATCTTTTCATCAATTTTTTCTGAGGTGGTGTTCTCCAGGTAGCTCAAAACTGTTGTCGCTTTTTCTTCGCTAAAGTTTAATTTGAGAATTTCATATACCTTAATTGTATTTGCTTCCATACTACAGGTGTTTAGTTATTTTTCAAACTAACTGGTTGCTTCTGGTTTTTCACAAATATAATAAAACCTTCTGAATTATATACTACATCCCTACCCGAATGGTGTTTTGAAGGTTGTCAGAGTTTAATGGAGAGTTCCAGGCGCCCGCCAAGCCCGCGTTCCACTATTTTTTGAAGGGTTGAAACGCGAACCTCTTTGAGGTTGTTCTCGATCTTGGAAATATATCCCTTGTTGGTTCCACATTTTTGGGCAAGATCTTCCTGGGTCATTCCTCTTTCAAGGCGGGCTTGTTGAATGAGAACCCCCAGCTTAAAAGCTTCGTAGCCCCTCTCAAATTTATCGCGTTTCGGGGTTCCTTCCTGCCCGTATTGTTCTTCAATAAACTGATCAAGAGTTTTTATGTTGCTTTTCGTTTTCATATTCTCTTTTAATTATAAGTGCTTTTTCAATTTCTTGTTTTGGTGTCTTCTGTGTCTTTTTATGAAAGCCGTTTGCCAACACTACTAATTTTCCATGGTCAAAAAAGCAAAAAATTCGGAAAATACTGCTTGCCTGCTGAACCCGGATTTCATAAAGCCCATCCGTACCTTCCAAGTGTTTTAAATACTCTTTAGGTACGTTTGGTATCGTCTCAATGAGCCTGAAAGTCCATAAGATTTTGTCTTTCACTTTTTGCTTTTGGTTGTGGTAAAAGCTAGAAAAGTAATCTTTATAAGTAATGATGGTTCGTACTTTCTCATTGCTCATGCGATGCAAAGATAACTAAAGTTGTCCAATAGGACAACTCTTTTAATACAAATATAATTATGCTTTAGTTCAATGGCGCTCATCGGTGTATTTTTAAAAAATGCTGAAAATGGTCAAATTCAACTAACCCGCAACAGGTTTGAGTAAGCACGCCTCGTGCACCTACGCAGGCGTGTACATGCGGGGGGACGCATGGGGGTGCGTGTGGTACGGGCGCGAAGGCTGGCACCAGCAGTGGGGATTTACTCAATCTTTAATACTTAAATAACAAACCTACCGATATAACAACTTCTTAACCGCTTTTACCACATCGGTGTGATGGGGCAGCCATTCTTCCAGCAAGGTAGGCGAATAGGGTGCGGGCGCATTGGCGAGGTAATATTTTTAATTTAAATTTGCAATTATGGAAGCAATAGATATATCAAAACATACGAAATATACACTGGAATTTATTTTTTCTGAAGCAGATAAAATGGCAGATCAGATTCTAAAATCTATTTCAGAAAATAGAAATAAATCATTTGTCCTTTTTACATTGATATCCTCTCTGTTTTCATTTTCGTTTATGAAACTAACAGGATATCAATATCACTATTTAGTCTTATTGGTTGGGTGTTTTATTGGTTTTATTTTTTTACGAAAGAATCTTTTTCCTCAGAGGATAAGGTTTAATGGTTCATTGCCAGAGAACATGATAAATACCTATTTTGATATTTTTAAAGATGATATATTAGAAAAAGAATATTTAGCCACTCAAATTCAGAGCTACAACCAAGCTATGTCTGACAATAGAGATGAAATGTTAAAGATGGTTAAGCGATTCAAAAATTCGACAATTTCCGTACTAATCTCGTTTATCATTTTTGGAATTATTTTCCTTCTCAGACTTATTGAATGTTTGCCAACTTGATGTAGTATTCGGTCTTATCATCAATACTGGTTTATTACCTGATGATGAGGTAGAAGAGGTATCATTATTGCTTGATGAATTATCTTTTTTAGCCATAGTCTAGGATTTTTAAAATGTTATTGACGTACAAATATATGTAGTTTTGCCTCTGTAAGGTTTGTTGGGGAGCAACTATCTATACAACACCTTCTTAACCGCTTTTACCACATCGGTGTGATGGGGCAGCCATTCTTCCAGCAAGGTAGGCGAATAGGGCGCAGGCGTATCGGCGGTATTTATTTTCTGGATGGGAGCGTCTAAATAATCAAAAGCCTGGGATTGTACCCGGTAGGCGATTTCGGTGGAAACATTGCCGAAGGGCCAGGCCTCTTCGAGGATGACGAGCCGGTTGGTTTTTTTCACGGAAGCAATGATGGTGTCGGCGTCTAACGGGCGCACGGTGCGGAGGTCTATAATTTCGCAGGAAATACCTTCTTTCTGGAGCTCATCGGCGGCTTTGTAGGCTTCTTTGATGATTTTTCCAAAGGAAACCACCGTAACATCGGTTCCCTGCCGTTTTATTTCGGCGATGCCGAGCGGCAGCGTATATTCTTCTTCCGGTACGTCGCCTTTATCGCCATACATCTGCTCCGATTCCATAAAAATCACCGGGTCGTCATCGCGGATAGCCGATTTCAGCAGGCCTTTGGCGTCGTATGGATTGGAAGGCACTACCACCTTTAACCCGGGGCAGTTGGCGAACCAGCTTTCGAAGGCCTGGGAGTGGGTGGCGGCTAACTGGCCGGCGGAGGCGGTGGGGCCGCGAAATACAATGGGAATGTTGAACTGCCCGCCGCTCATCTGCCGCATTTTGGCAGCGTTGTTAATGATTTGGTCAATTCCCACCAGGGAAAAATTGAATGTCATAAACTCTATGATGGGGCGGTTGCCGTTCATGGCAGAGCCTACCCCGATGCCGGCGAAGCCCAATTCTGAAATGGGAGTGTCTATAACGCGGTCTGCGCCAAACTCATCTAACATGCCTTTGGAGGCTTTGTAGGCGCCGTTGTACTCGGCTACTTCTTCGCCCATTAAATAAATGGAAGGGTCTCTGCGCATTTCTTCGCTCATAGCCTCGCATATCGCCTCTCTAAATTGAAGGGTTCTCATACTACTTTATTAAATTTATAGATAATATATTTTATAGTTGAAACAATTTCTAAAACGGGGCTAAAGATACAGCGTTTTTTAATGTGGGTTGTAGGGTTAAAAACATTTTTACGCCCTGGTTTTTTACATGCGCCTATGCAGGCGTGCATGCGCAGAGGCGTATAAAGTCTGTAAGAGCAGTTATGCCTGGTTTTCCAGCAATGCTGCCACGGTTGTTGGTGGCAGGGCGTCTTCCACCCTATAGGGGCCTGTTTTGGTTCGTCTCAGCGCAGCCAGGTAAGCGCCGCTGTTAAGGGCTTTTCCAAAATCATACGCCAGCGAGCGAATATAAGTGCCTTTGCTGCATACTACCCGTACATGCACTTCGGGAAACCGGATAGCGGTAATTTCAAATTCTGAAAGGGTTATCTTTCGCGGTTCAATGGTTATCTCTTTCCCTTTCCGGGCCAATTCATACAGTCGTTTCCCATCTTTTTTAACCGCCGAAAACATGGGGGGCGTTTGCTCGGTTTCTCCCAGGAATTGGCGTGCAGTGAGGTAAATGCGTTCATTTGTAATATGCGAGGTCTCAAAAAAACCGTTGGGAAGGGTTTCCAGGTCGTAGGAAGGGGTGGTAACTCCCAGCATAAAAATACCTGTGTATTCTTTGGGGAGTTGTTGAAACGCGGGTAATTTTTTGGTGAATTTCCCTGTGCAAATGAGCAATAAACCTGTAGCCAGGGGGTCTAAGGTGCCGGCGTGTCCTATCTTTATTTTTTTTAATCCCCATTTTCTGCGGATGGCGGTTTTTATCTTGTTTACCGCCTGGAAAGAAGACCACCCCAAGGGTTTGTCTACCAATATCAAAGAGCCTTCCTGGAGTTGTTCCTTAGCATACATTAGTTCACGTACCATGAATATCCTATGGCAACAGCGCCGATGAGGAAGCAATAAAATGAAAAATAAAGCAAGTTGCTTCGCTTCACCCAGGCAATCATCCACCGGCAAGCTACCCAACCCGAAAGAAAAGCAGTTGCAAACCCAAGCGCCAGCAGATACAACGAGTGCCCTTCAAAAATTACCTCGCTAAACAGAAGCGTCTTGGCAATGCTCCCCAGGATAAGAGGAACTACCATTAAAAACGAAAAACGCGCTGCCTCGGCTTTGTCTATCCCGAGAAGCACTGAAGTGGAGATGGTGGCACCGCTCCGCGAAATGCCGGGAAGTATGGCAATGGCTTGCGCTACCCCCACTACAAAGGCATTGGCATAAGTTACCGTTTTATGGGTTTGCCGGGCTTTTGAGGCCAGGTAGAGCAACAAAGCGGTGATGAGAAGCATACACCCTACCAGCTGAATGTTTTCCCCAAATAGGATTGTGAGTTGTTCTTCGAATAAGAGCCCTATGGCGGTGGCGGGAATCATGGAAACCACTATTTTTAATGAAAAACGGCTTTCTTCATTCCATTTAAACTGGAAAAGCCCTTTAAAAATGCGTTGAAGGTCTTTTCTAAAAACAATACAGGTGCTCAACGCCGTAGCCGCATGAAGCACTATGGTAAACAATAAACTTTCTCTCGGGAGAGCGTTGGCTCCCAGAACTGCTTTTCCCAGTTCCAGGTGACCGCTTGAAGAAACCGGCAGGAACTCGGTTAACCCTTGAATAATTCCCAGTAGAATAACATCTAAAATATCCATTCGTCTTATACTTCAAAAAGAAAAGTATCAGGAAATCATTTTTTTTTGGGAGGCAATAAAATGGCGTATATCTCTATGGCAAACCCTATAAGCACCAGGGTAGGGGCTATGCGGATTCGGCGGAAATTATAAATTTCCGGGTTGAAAACCTGCGGATTATCACTGCCGCCGCCACTCATCAGTATAAAGCCAAGCGCTATAAACGCTATCCCGATAAACATAACTATATAGTTGCGCTTTTCAAAAATAAAAGATTGCTTAGGCGGTTTTCCTTTACCCGGTTGTGGTTTCATAGGTGTTTTTTATCTCGTTGAACCCAATTAGTTTAATATAAATCATCTGTGCGCACATTTAAAAACCGTTGTGTAGCCAAAAAAGTACTTATCAAGCTTAGTAAAACCCCCCACACTATAATTCCTCCAAAAATAAAAAGAAGCTGCAAAGGTTGTTCCAGTAGCCCAAGCTGAGAAAACCGGCTGTCAGTATAATACAAGCCGCCTGCCAGCACCGCCACAGCCCACGTGGCGCCCGCTAACCCCAATTTTATATGGGTGGTAATAAAAGGTTTCCGTATAAATCCCTTAGTGGCGCCTACCAGTTGCATGGTTTTTATAATATACCGCTTAGAATATATGGAAAGGCGTATAGATGAGTTAATGAGCAGCACTGCTATGAGTAACAGCACTCCGCTGGCGATTAAAATTCCCAGGCTAATGCGTTTCACATTCTCATTTAAAAGAGTAATCAATACCTTGTCATACGACACTTCTGAGACTATTTTCTGCCCGCTCAAATCGGCGGCGATTTTTTCTAACGTTTCCGGCGATACAAAACCTGCCTGTATGTGTACATCGAGCGAATTTTGCAGGGGATTGTCCCCGATAAAAGCTACAAAATCTTCCCCGATTTCTTTACTGAAGTTTTTTGCTGCCTCTTCTTTTGATACAAACCGCACTTTTTTTGCGTAATCTGCCAGGGCAATATTTTTTTGTAATTGGCTAATTTCTACATCGGTAGCCGTATCCTTTAAAAAAACGGTCAGTGCCACCTGTTCTTTAAAATAATTAGCCAGCCGTTCAGCATTAAGAATAAGCAAGCCCAACGCTCCCAGGAGAAAAAGCACCAGCCCCATGGTGACTACCACGGAGAAATAAGACGAGATTAACCTTCGTTTTTGGTAGCGGTCAAACGATTTACTCATAGAAAAAAGTCTCTTTATTGCCTGTGTAAAAGTAATAAACTAATTTTAATCCCTGTTGAATAAAATAGACTTACAATGAACATACTTGTAATGGGGATAGGAGGAGTGGGCGGCTATGTGGGCGGGAAACTGGCTCAAACGCCGCATCATATCACATTTATTGCCAGGGGGAAGCACTTAGAAGCCATTAAGCGAGACGGGCTGTTTGTGAAAAGTATCCTGGGCGATTTTCATGCAAAGCCTTCTTTGGTAACGGCTGTTCCATCAGAGGCACCCCCGCCGGAGGCGGTTATTCTTGCTGTGAAATCCTGGCAGTTGGAAGAAGCAGCCGGCCAGTTAGCGCCTGTTCTTTCCAAAAATACGATTGTTTTGCCCCTGCAAAACGGGGTGGATGCTGCTGAGCGGTTGCAGAAAATACTTCCCGCAGAAAATATAGCGGGCGGGGTATGCCGCATTGTGAGTTTTATAGAAGCGCCCGGAAAGATTTACCATAAAGCCATATCTCCTCAATTACTGTTCGCCGAGCGTAATGGTGAAAAAACCCCTCGTATCATGGCGTTGAAACAACTCTTCGACCAGGCAGGGATAGATAGCAACATTCCCCCGGATATTCAGACAGAGATATGGCGAAAATTTTTGTTTATCTGTACCATCAGCGGCCTTGCAGCGCTTTGCCGTTGTGAAATGGGAGTTGTGCGGCAAGACGATTATCTTCGCAGTCTTTTGTTTCAAACGGCAGAGGAAATTATGGCAGTGGCGAATGCGAAAGGTATTGTTCTCACGGGAAACGATATTGCCAGCTGTTTTGCAGCTATTGATGCTCAACCTTTGGATACCACTGCTTCTATGCAGCGCGATATTATGGCGGGCAAGCCATCTGAACTGGAAACATTTAACGGATATATTGCTCGCGAGGGCAGGCGCCTGGGCATACCCACGCCCGTGAATGAGTGTATTTACCGGCTTTTGGCGCCGATGGAAACAAAAGCGAGAAAAATTAACTAATAAAAAAAACCGGTGTTAAAAAATATCCCCCTGGAGCACATTTTGTTCCTCGACATTGAAACCGTGCCGCAAAAAGCTGCCTATGCCGATTTGAATGACCAGGAAAAACAACTCTGGGATGAAAAATCTCGCTATCAGCGAAAAGAAGAACAAACAGCGGAAGAGTTTTATGAACGAGCGGGTATTTGGGCAGAGTTCGGGAAAATTATATGCCTGTCGGCAGGATATTTTGTGGTTCGGAATAAGGAGCGGAAATTTCGGGTAACTTCTTTTTACGGGGAAGAAACAGATATTTTAAAACGTTTCCGGCAGTTGCTGGAAAGCTATTTCAATAAACCTTACCATGTTTTGTGCGCTCATAACGGTAAAGAGTTCGATTTTCCCTATATCGCCCGCCGTATGGTGATTCATCAACAGCCGCTCCCGGAAAAATTAATCTTCTTTGGAAAAAAACCATGGGAAATACCTCATTTAGATACGTTGGAGCTATGGAAATTTGGCGATTATAAACACTATACTTCTCTGAAACTGCTCACCCATGCCCTCGGCATTCCCTCTCCCAAAACTGATTTGGAAGGTAGCAAGGTGCGCGAGGTATATTACGAGGAGGCAGATTTATCCAGAATTGTAGCCTATTGCGAGCAAGATACCTTAGCGGTAGCCCAGGTGTTGTTGCGGTTACGAGGGGAGCCACTTCTCGGGGAGGGAGAAATTGTAAGTGTGTAGATAGTTGATTCTTAAAAAACCGCTATCTTCGCAAGACGTATGTTAGAAAAAAAAGAACCCGAATACGAAAAAGCAATCCTTGTAGGAATTATCCATCAATCCCAGGATGAAAGTACAGTTACAGAATATTTAGATGAGTTAGATTTTCTCACTTATACCGCCGGGGGTAAGGTAATGAAACGGTTTACCCAGCGAATAGACGTTCCCAATCCTAAAACTTTTGTGGGGAGTGGGAAAATGGAAGAAATTGCACAGTACGTGAAGGAGCACGAAATTAGTTCGGTTATTTTTGATGACGAGCTTACGCCCGCCCAGCAAAAAAATATAGAAGAAATACTCCGCTGTAAAATTGTAGATAGAACCGGGTTGATTTTAGATATCTTCGCCCAGCGCGCCCAAACCAGCTATGCCCGCACCCAGGTGGAACTGGCGCAATACCAGTATTTGCTGCCTCGTTTAACAGGTCTCTGGACGCACTTAGAACGCCAGCGAGGAGGTATAGGTATGCGCGGCCCGGGAGAAACTGAGATTGAAACCGACCGCCGTATTGTCCGCGAGCGCATTGCGCTTCTTAAAAAGAAACTCCAGGCCATAGACCGGCAAATGGCAACCCAGCGCAGCCACCGGGGCGCATTAGTGCGCGTGGCACTGGTGGGTTATACCAATGTGGGCAAATCTACCCTGATGAATGTTATAAGCAAAAGCGAGGTATTCGCAGAGAATAAACTATTCGCTACCTTAGATACCACGGTTCGTAAAGTGGTTATTGGCAACCTGCCTTTTTTACTCACCGATACGGTAGGGTTTATCCGGAAACTTCCTACCCAGTTGGTAGAAGCTTTTAAAAGTACACTCGATGAAGTTCGGGAAGCCGATTTGCTCCTGCATGTGATAGACATTTCACATCCTAATTTTGAGGAACAAATCAACATCGTTCAGCAAACTCTAAATGAGATTGGTTGTGGCGACAAGCCCATGATGATGGTTTTTAATAAGATTGATGCGTATCACCCCCAACCGCTCTCGGATGATGACCTGGTGACAGAACCTACCCCGGCCCACCGCACGTTGGAGGAATGGAAACAGACCTGGATGAATAAAATGGGCGACTCAGTTGTCTTTATTTCCGCTCTTCGGCAGGAAAACCTGGAAATATTCAGGAAAAAAGTATATAATGCCGTGCGAGCTATTCACACCAGTCGGTTTCCGTATAATACCTTTCTCTATCCCGATTATGAAGAGGAAGAATACTAACGCCTGCCATCTGTAATGAAAAAAAGTAGTTAAATAAAAAGGAAGGCTAATCCCTGGAACCACCTACTACTCTTAGGGCAAAGTACAACAGGGTAGCCAGTGAGCCAATAGCCGCTACTACATAAGTGCGTGCAGCCCATTTAAGTGAGTCTTCTGCACCAGCCATTTCTTGCTGGCTTAACATATTTTTGTGTTTTAGCCATGCCAGGGCGCGTTTGCTGGCATCATATTCTACCGGCAGCGTGATGATGCTGAATAAGGTGCCCATACCATACATGAGCAGGCCCACAATAGCGATGGTATAACCAAAAGCGGTGGTGGCCATCAGGGCAATTCCGCCAATAATAACCCACATAGAAAGCCCTGAAGCTACGCTTACTACGGGAACCAGCTTAGAACGCAGTTGCAGCCACTCGTAACCTTTGGCGTGCTGCACGGCATGGCCGCACTCGTGCGCCGCCACTGCTGCTGCTGAAGCGTTGCGTTGGCTGTACACTCCTTCACTCAGGTTCACGGTTTTAGTAACAGGGTTATAATGGTCGGTGAGCGTGCCTGCGGTGGAAATCACTTTTACATCGGCAATACCATGGTCTGCCAGCATTTTTTCCGCTATTTCAGCGCCGCTCATCCCATTTCTCAAATGAATTTTTGAGTAGTGATTGAATTTACTTTTTAAGCGTTGGCTCACAAGGAAACTCACTAAGGCGATACCGCCTACGAGAATTAAGTATAAAGGGTCTATTCCAAACATAGTTTTTATAGAGTTTAATAGGTTGTAAAATTACAAATAAAATAGCAAAAAGTGCACCAAATTTAGGGGAGTTTTAACAAGTGGGGCTTATAAGAACTTTACTACCCTATTATTCAGGAGTGAAATAATTTTTTATATTTCTTTGTAACTTCAATCGGTTGTTCTGAACTGGAAAATTTCAGAATACGATGAATTACCTTGGGTATCATGGGTAATAATTCTCCAATAATAAATGGTAGCGGCAGCTACCACTACCTCTAAAGAGGTAGCGGTGGTGGTTCCCGCTGAAACAGCAGGTGGGCTCACCGTATCTATAAACACTTCATATCCCGCAATGTCATTGTCCAAATCGGCGGACTGCCATTGCAGTTGTACTTCGCCCCCAGGCGGAAATACAGTAGCCCCCTGCACCGGATACAAGGCACTTGCCGGGAAGGGGGTATGGGAAATAATACCTTCCCCGGCGTTGTAAAAACTCCACAAAGGACTTTGGGCTGTTTTAGAAGATTTTCCGGAAAGGGAGGTTATTCGCCACGAGTAGGGTGTTGCCTTCAACAAGGTTACGGCTACAGAGGTAGTGCCGGCAGAGAATTGCTGGGCGCTCCCATCAGTTAAATTAGTAACTGTGAGCTGGTAGGTATCTGCATAACGGGCAGGCTCCCACATAAAAGTAACGCTGCTTTGAGTGGCGTTGAGGCTTACTCCATCGGTACATTCTGAGTTTTCTTCGGGAAAAACAAGGTGAGCTGCCAATGGAGCAGGGCTGTCATCATCATCCTTGCACCCTGATACGAGAAGGCCTCCCATGAGCAGGAAAATAACGCTCCATTTCATAATTTTATTAGTTTTTCAGTTGTGTGAATGGTTTCACCATCTATTTTTATTAAATATACTCCTGCAGAAAGCTGGGGAAGCGTTGCCCGCAGCGATGCATCTTTAAAAACATGCTGATAAATGAGCTGTCCTGGTAAGGTATATAAGGAAAGTGACACTTCTTCAGGATAGGGGAGTAGCACGTTTAAGGTTTCACCTGAAAGCGGATTGGGATATACTGCTATAGGCTTCCCGAAAACAAGCAAGTCTTTATAAACGCCCTGGCAAAGTTTGCCAGTGGTAACTTCGAGTGTATTGATGCCATTTTTTAAAGTGAGGATTGCCTGTCCTTGGGAGGTTTGGGTGAGAACGCCATTGAGGGTAATGTTATAAATTGTTCCGCCGCTTAAAGTAAGGGTTACGGTTTTGTCGGTGCTGCTTATTATAGATTGTACGGCAAGAGGCTCCGGCTCAGTAATCACAGCCTCATAGCAGGCTACATAACCGGGTTGTCCGTTCACCGTGATACATAAGGTATAATTCCCTGAAGGCAGGTTGAGGAAGCTGGCTTCATTTGTAAATGGGGTAACCATATTAATCCCTACGCCTGTTAGAATAGCCTGGTAAGCCAAGGATTGAGCGGCACTGATATGTACAGAACCATCATTGTTGGGAATACAACTTTCTCCTGTAACCTGGAGCGTAAAATTATTGGCAGGAAGGCTAAACAAGGGGCATCCCGTAACATCTACCACGCTGCCCGGAGGAGTGGCGGGGCAAGCATCAAGACTATCTGCAACCCCATCGCTATCAGTATCAGGCGGAAAAAGACCATTTGCACAAAATTGTATAGAAAAATTAGTTAGTGCACCCCCATCAAAATCAGCATCATCATATACGGTTAGCACCCATTCTCCCTGTATGGTCTCTCCTGTAAAGGCGCTCAATGGTTGTTCGGGCTGTCGTACACCCGATATGGCGGGCGAAAAGGCATTACAGGCCAGGGCGCTCCCGGTATCGTCAAATGTTACATTTATATTATCGCTATCTCCGCAGCTATTGGAAAAGAGGTTCACCACTGTGCCTGAAGGCGAAGTAAGGGTGGCGCGCAAATCTTCTACCCAGGTGTGTGAAATATTTAGGCTTACTGATAGATGGTGTAGCGGCAAGTTATCGGGTACAATAATAGAGGAAGTTATAATGGGGGTTTCAATACTGGAAATAAGAACGGGGGTAGCATTAGCAATAGTTCGGCAATCTATAGGCGAGGTGGTAAAAGAAAAAGTATTGCTGTAGGCTCCTTCTCCGCAACTATTAAGGGGTTTTACCCGCCAGTAGTATAGGGTATTAGCTTGCAGGGAAACAGGGGTATAGCTGGTTTCGCGCACAGTTTCTGTCTCAACAAGAGACATAAAATCGGCGACTTGCGAAATATCAACCTGGTATTCCTGGGTGAAATCAACGGGTTGCCACTGTAGCTGGGGTTGCAGGTTGGCGATAACAGACATATCAGCGGGGGCGGTTAGTGAGATGTTTTCAAAAACAGCGTCATAAATCCCCACATTTACGGGATATGTTTTTGTAATAGTTCCCGAAGTAGCTTCTATTGTGAAGATGTAATCTCCCTCTGCTACAGCAATGGTATTGCTAATGGTAACGTCTATTTGAGTAGCGTTCATGGCAGAAGGGGGGTTAAATGCTACGGTTAATCCTGCCGGAACCCCGGTAGCGGTAAAATTGGTAACATCTGAAAACCCTAAATAAGGCTGGTAGTTAAAGGAAAATGCCAAATTATTGGGCTGGCAGACGGTTTGTTCTAATTGTTCTATATATAGAACGTATTCGCTCTGGGTAACGGTGATGTTAGCTGCGTTAATGGCGAAAAAGATATTGTCAACAGGGCGTACCATAACTCTGCCGGCAGTAGTTTCAATTCCGCCGGGAACAATAATTTCATGGCTTCCGTCATTGGCTACATTACTGGCAAGGAGCACATAATTTTCAAGGGAAGTATCGGTATAGAAGAGAATATTTACCCAATCGGCCTGAATAGGCGCTGCCTGGGTATTGGCTGTTTCCCAGGTAACGGTATGTACCTCTCCTGCCTGCCACATCTGGGGAGTAGATTGAGATGTAACCATAAAAGGACCTGCGTTTTGAGTTACTGTTACCGTCATGTTATCTCGCGCGGTTTGCCCGCCCCCGGCATGGTTATCTCTTACTAAAAGGGAGAAATTGATTTCGCGGGAAACGTTAGGAAGTACCTCCCAGGGAGGGGTTAAACTTCCCACTAAAATTTGGTCGGCGTCTGGCAGGAAACGATTGGGGGAGGTAGCAGGAAGCATTGACCGGAATAAGGGCCCGCTTGACGAATTGGGCGAAGGAGGCTGCACAGCTACCTGAGCATCGGTCTGTTCCCAACAATAGGTAAGAGTGTCTCCATCTGCATCGGCGCCTTGTCCTTCCAACACGAAGGGAGTGCCGACCGGGATGGTGTAGTTGTTACCAGCGGAAGCAGTGGGAGCGGTATTTGCGGTTGCGGCAGAGGAAGCGCAGAGACTACTTCCTGAGGTGATGTTTTCCCACATTTGCTGAATGCTTACGGCATGAAAATACGGTTCTACATTTTGTAAAATATTGGGGGGACAAATTCCTGCATACGTCATAATGGTAGTTCCGCTTCCCGGCTCTACGGCGGTGCTGTTGGTGCGGTTACCTCCGCATGAATTGTTAAAAGAGTGTGTGGCGCCGTATTGATGCCCCATTTCGTGGGCTACAAAGTCCACATCAAATGGGTCGCCCACCGGGCTGGGCTGCCCGGTTACCCCACGGGCTTTATTGGAGGTACAGGGAGAGTTTAAGGAAGCAATACCGCCGCCGCCTGTGCTAAAGACATGTCCTATGTCATAATTAGCGGCGCCTACCTGATTATCTACAATAGCTTGTATTTCATTGATTAGAACCCCACCGTCATTATTAGTAAGGTTATCGGTGGCAGGGTCTAAAAAAATGAGGTTCTGGTTATTGGGTATGAGTTGCATAGTAAGAGAAAGGTCTCTTTCAAAAATGCCATTAACCCGAGTGAGGGTTACATTCATAGCTGCCAGTGTGGCAATTCTTTTCTGCTCGTTGGTTCCTGCGCCCACGCCCGCAGCGTTTGCATGATATTGGGCATACTCTCCCGTACAGGCGAGCGCCAGGCGAAAGGTGCGAAGTGTACCATCATTTACCGTACTGGTTTTTTGAGCGGTTACTAAAGGGGTTGTTAGGTCTTTTAGGGTGTTTACTAAGCATTCAAATGGGGTGTCGGCTATTTTTAGACTACTACGGGAGAAGACCTCATAAACAGAAGTATCTGCAAGAGATTCTGGATTAATGTAACTTACTTGGCTTGCCGGATTTAAAATGATTCCGTGAAACCCAAAATTGGTAATGGTAAATTTAAGGGTGATAGAGGGGTTTTTGGTAGATACACCGGTATATGATTTTATGCTGGGATAACGCTTTGCTAATGCAGGCGCCATTACTGGTGTTTCATATACCCGAAAGGTTTCGGTTTTTCCGCCGGGAATGGGGAAAATTAAAAGAGGGGCGCTTTTTTCTTGGGCTGATAGAGATTTTCTTGATGGAGCAACGAGGAGGGCTTTTTTTAAGGCGGGTAAATTTAGCGTATAAGATTCTCGTTGAGTTAGTTTATAGGAGGCGTTTCGCTGCTGAACGGGTGTTTGTTGGGCGCCACTTGTCCAAAAGTTTTGCCCTTGTGCATGTGTATTATTTGCAAGGAAAAGGCAGAAAATAATGGCTATACAAGGGGTTAAAATTTTATTCATGCATCTATTATTGTAGGATGAAGTTGTAAAAATATAATTTTTTTTGCTGGCAAACTTATTTATCTGTGTTTTTCTGTGCTATCTGTGAGATTATATTTTGCTCACAGATGGCACAGATTTACACGGATTATTTTATCTGTGCTTTTCTGCGCTATCTGTGAGATTATATTTTCACTCACGGATGGTACAGATTTTCACGGATAATTCTGTTTGTGCTTTTCTGCGCTATCTGTGAGATTATATTTTGCTCACAGATGGCACAGATTTTCACGGATGGTTCTGTCTGTGCTTTTCCGTGGTATCTGTGAGACTATATTTTGCTCACGGATGGCACAGATTTACACGGATTATTTTTATCTGTGCTTTTCTGGGTTATTTGGAAATCAATTTATGATTCGTATCAAATTCTCTTTGGCAATCAGTTTTGAGACGTTAAAATTTACTAATAGTCCTAATTTTTTGCCAGATAGTTTCAGATATGTCAGTAATTGTTTTTTGTGCACATCGTGGAGGGCTTCAACAGATTTTATTTCAATAATCACCTCATCATTTACAAGAACATCTAACCTAAATCCTAAATCTAATAAAATGCCTTTATAGCTCACAGGTAAGCCTACCTGGGTTTTTACATATAATCCAAGGTTTATAAGCTCATAAGCGAGCGCCGCCTCGTAAACACTTTCTAATAAACCAGGGCCAAGTTCATTATGTACTGTATAGATAGCGCCTCGTATTTTATATGTTATATCATTTAAATCCATAATATTCTATTTTGCATGGATGATTTTTATCTGTGCTTTTCTGCGCTATCTGTGAGACTATATTTTGCTCACGGATACCACAGATTTTCACGGATATTTTTATGAGCACATTTCTTATTAATCATTTCTCATTACTTTTTCCATACTCTTTTCAGCGTAAGCAAATTGATGGGATTACCACCTAATCCATACACGTTTTTTTGAGTAAAACGAATAATTTGGTCATAATACAAAGGAATAATTGGCGCCTTGCTTATAAGCAAACTATCCATGCGGGCATAAAGCGCTACCCGTTTATCAGTATCTGTTTCCCGCATTGCTGCCTCATACCAGGCATCAAACTGCGCATCTCTAAAATGGGTGTAGTTAGGGCCTTCAGGGGCGAAATTTTTACTGTAAAAGAGAGACAGGTAATTTTCTGCATCCGGGTAATCGGCAATCCAACTGGCTCTAAACAGGGGTAGTTTCCCTATTGCCTTGCTCTGGCGCAGCATGGCCGCAGGCACAGCATCTATGGTTACAGAGATTCCTATTTTTTGCCATTCACTTTGTATATATTCGCACAAATCAACGTAATTACCATCGGTAGTAATGGTTATTTGAGGTTGCGCTATTCCTGTTTCACTTTTAAACTGGTTGAGGAGCGTCCTGGCTTTTTCGGGTTGGTACGTGTAACCCTTTAAACCCGTGTAACCGGGCAATCCTTTAGAAATAAAGCCATGCTCTGCCGGCGCACCAATGTTATTACGCAGGTAGGTCATCATCTTTCGACGGTCAAAACCATAATTAAGCGCCTTTCGAAAAGTTTCTGACTGAAGCGCAGTAACCTCAGTTTCCATGAAAATACCCAGGTATTCTGTATTCAGATAGGGAGAGCTAAGGAAATTAATCTTGTTTCTATAACCCGGTTGAAGAGTTCCATCGGGAGTGAGTAATTCATCCTTGTAAGAAGCATCCAGGGAGTTTAAAAAATCTAGTTTTCCCTGAATAAACTGGAGAAATTCACCCTGTTTATCGGGCAAAAAGGTAATAGCAACCGCCTCCAGGTAGGGTAAAGAACGCCCCGTTTCGTCCTTTTCAAAATAAAGAGGATTTTTGCGCAATACCAGCTTCACATTTTCTTCCCAGCGTTTAAACCGAAAAGGGCCTGTGCCAATGGGATGCGCCCGGAAACGCTCGCCAAAATACAACACCGCCTCGCGTGGAACAATAGAGCAATAAGGAGTGGCCAGCAAACCCAGGAAGGCAGGGAAAGGTTGACGCAGCTGAATACTGAAAGTAGAGTCGTTAAGCGTATGAAAACCCCTTACAGAATTCATTACCCACCTACCGGGCGAAGCCAGTCGCTCATCCAGCAATCGGTTCAAGCTAAATTCAATATCGGCAGCCACCACGGTGCGCGTGCTATCTACAGTGTTAAAAAGAGGATGAGGATGAAAATACACATCCTTTCGCAATAAAAACGAATAAGTAGTTCCATCGTCAGAAATCGTCCAACTTTTAGCGATAGCAGGCCGAATGCGAAGCGAGTCATCTAACTGAACCAACCCATTAAAGAGTTGATTCATAAGCCAGTTATTGGCTTGTGTACGGGAAAAGGCGGGGTCTAAGGAAGAAACGTTGGCGTGTTCGTTATAGCGAAAAATAAATTGCTCCCTGTTGGTTGAACGCCTATGAGTACAGGAAAAGACGAAAAATAAAGCACAACTAATTGAAAAATAGCGTCTTAAAGTTAAGCATCGGAAAAGTTGAAAAATAGCCATACAAAAATTTGTGGGTATATTTGCAACCCCGGGTGATTGGGTGTAAAGATATAGGTTTATGGCGTAATGGCGAGGGTAAAGAGAGAATTATGGAAAAGACAAAACGGATTGCTTTTTATACAGTAGGCTGCAAACTCAATTTTTCTGAAACCGCTACCATTAGCCGCACACTTAGCGATAAAGGGTTTAAGCGAGTAGGGTTTGATGAAGCAGCAGATGTATATGTAATTAATACCTGCTCCGTTACAGAAGAAGCCGATAAGGAATTTAAACAACTTGTTCGGAAAGCACTGCGGAAAAACAGCAATGCCTTTGTAGCGGCGATAGGTTGCTATGCCCAGCTAAAGCCAGATGAGTTGGCTGCGGTAGAAGGGGTTGACCTGGTACTGGGGGCTACCGAAAAGTTTAAAATAACGCATTATCTCCACGATATAACTAAAAAAGAACAAGCCGAAGTGCATAGCTGCGAAATTGAAGAAGCTACTTTTTATAACGGCAGCTACTCTACAACCGATAGAACCCGCGCCTTCCTGAAAGTGCAAGATGGATGCGATTATAGTTGCACCTACTGCACCATTCCATTGGCAAGAGGCATCTCGCGAAGCGATACGCTGCAAAACATCCTGGAAAATGCCCGCACTATTTTTAGGCAAGGGATAAAAGAAATTGTTTTAACAGGTGTAAACATCGGAGATTATGGTAAAGAGGAAGCGGGGCATAAAAAAAACCGCCATACTTTTTTACAACTCATACAGGCGCTGGATGAAGTGGAAGAAGCAGCGCGATTTCGCATTTCTTCTATTGAACCCAATTTGCTAAGGGATGATATTATAACCTTTGTGGCAAATTCGAGAGCTTTTTCCCCTCATTTTCACATCCCCCTGCAAAGCGGCAGTAACTCTATTTTAAAGCGAATGAAACGCCGATATGTACGTGAACTATATGCTGATAGGGTGGCAAAAATACGCGCCACAATGCCTCATGCGTGTATAGGAGCAGATGTAATTGTGGGTTTCCCGGGCGAAACAGATGCACATTTTTGGGAAACCTATCAATTTTTGCAAGAACTGGAAGTTTCCTACCTGCATGTATTCACCTATTCTGAAAGAGAACACACTGAAGCGGCGCTCATGGATGGCGTGGTGCCTAAAGAAGTACGCGCCAGGCGAAGTAAGCTCCTGCGCGGGCTATCTGCCAAAAAACGACATGCCTTTTATCAAAGCCAAATAGGCTTAACCGGCACCGTATTGTTTGAAAGCGAAAATAAAAAAGGCTATTTATATGGCTTTACCGAAAATTATGTGCGCGTAAAAACACCATGGAATCCTGCACTCGCAAATACCTTACACAAGGTGCGGTTTGCTGAAATGGATGAAGATGGCGCCATGCGATTTTCGTTTATAGAAATGCCAAATCCCTGAGAGAGAAAAAAATAAGCCCAACCTACAGACGTGTAAATTCCTATCTTTGGAAAAAAATAAGAAAATCACCATACCATGAAAAGATACTTCTATCTCCTTTTGTTTTTAGCCACCAGCATTGCCTGTCAAAGAACATCATACGTATCCCTGTCCGGAACGCTTGCCAACAGTTCTGCCAAAGAAGTTATTATTTCTGCTGCGGGGTATAAAAAAGTTATTCCTGTAGATGAAAAGGGTTTTTTTTCAGATACCCTGCACCTTGCACAGCCCGGTTATTATGAACTACGGGCAGGTGAATATACACAACTTTACCTGAAAAATGGATATAAGCTCCATGTAACCATAGATGCACAACAGTTTGATGAGTCTGTAACATACACAGGAAAAGGCGCTGAGATTAATAGCTACTTAACGCAGAAATTTTTACTAACTGAGAAACTCACCGGCAACGAAAAAGATTTTTATAGCCTTTCTGCGGGAAAGTTTGCCGAAAAAAATAGCGAGATAAAAGATAAATTACTGGAACTCCTTAAGAAGAACCCACTTAGCAAAGCCTTTGTTGCGTTGGAACAGAAAAATATCCAGTATGAGTATCTGCTTAGATTGGGCAATTACAAAACCTATAACCAATATTACACAGCTACAGAAAATGTGGTGTTGCCTGCTGGTTTCTTAGGCCCATTAAAAACATTTACCGACTATGATAATGGAGAGGATTATGAAAACTTTAAATCCTATCGTAACCTGGTTCAAAATAATTTTAGCCAATATATAGAAAAGGAAATGAAAGAAGACAGCGTTCTGCTATACTATGAGGCAGCCTTATTGTATCTTAGAACAGTTAAAAGTGAACCTATTAGGAAGGGATTGCTAAATGTAATAGCGTATGAGATAAATCCGGCGAATGAAAAAGCCCAAGATGTGTACTATGCCCTGTTCGACCTCTCCACCGATAAAAAATTTAAAAAAGAATTGACCCAAAAGTATGAGAAAATCAAACAGATTACCAAAGGTAACCCATCGCCTGCATTTAAGTATGAGAATTATAAAGGAGGCAAAACAACCCTGGCAGACCTTCGCGGGCGCTATGTGTATATAGACGTGTGGGCAACCTGGTGCGCCCCCTGCAAAGCGGAAATTCCTCACTTAAAAAAATTGCAAGCTGATTTCAAGGACGAAAATATTGTATTTGTGAGTATTTCTATTGATACCCCAGCTGCTTACGAAACCTGGAAAAAAATGGTTTCAGAAGAAGAATTACAAGGAGTGCAATTGATAGCTGATAATAATTGGGATTCTACTTTTGTTACGGAATATGCCATAGATGGCATTCCAAGATTTATATTGATAGACCCCGATGGAAATATTGTGCAGGCAGATGCCCCCCGGCCGTCATCTTCTGAAATACGACCCCTATTCAACAAAGTGCTGAAAGGATAAAGAGAGATAAACCTTATTTATTTTCGCCAAAGGTGGTTACACACGCCGCTCCCATATTTGCTATAAGCACACTGGCCGTAAGAGCTTCATAGCCTATTTTTTCAAACGCCAAATCGCCCGCCCGCCCGTGCACATACACGCCCAGGATAGCCGCATCTATAGGGGCGTAGCCCTGGGCGAGCCAGCCAGTTATAATACCAGTAAGCGCATCGCCGCTACCCGCTGTTGCCATACCCGGGTTACCCGTACTATTTACATACAAGTTCGTTCCATCTGCCACCAGCGTGTGAGCCCCTTTTACTACCATAACAACCCCATATTTCCTGGCAAACGCCTGCACCTTTTCCAGCTTCTCAAAATCGTCTCCCCATGTCCCAATCAGTCGCTCCAACTCCTTAGGATGAGGCGTTAAAATAGTTTTCTCAGGCAAATGGTTTAATAAACCACTGTTTTGAGCAAGCAGGTTCAACCCATCTGCATCTATCACCGTTGGAGCGGTAACCCCCTGGATAAACCGGCTAAAAGCCCATAGCGTTTCCGGCTCCGTTCCCATCCCCATTCCTACCCCAATAGCAGTTGGCTGCCATGACAGCAAAATGTTAGCAAGATGGTTTTCTGCCCCATCTGTAAACACCATAACCTCCGGAACCGTCGTTTGCAGTATTTCATACCCACATTTGGGAATATAGGCGCTAACCAGGCCCGCTCCGGCGGTAATACAGGCTTTTGCCGCCAGCGCCACCGCCCCTATTTTTCCATAGCTGCCACCCACCAGCAACCCATGCCCATAGGTGCCCTTATGCGAAAATTTTTTACGGGGACGATATCGTTCCCTCACCATACCCTTATCTATAAGCTGTGCGAGCGCCGGGGTTTCCTTTATATAATCCTCATCTAAACCAATGCTCAATACCTCCCATCGCCCTGCATACCCCCCAGTTTCAGGCAAGAAAAAAAGTAACTTAGGCAATTGCAACGTCAGGGTAACAGTAGCCTGTATAACTGCCGTTTTGTCTTCTGGCGAAGCATGCAGGGATAAACCAGAAGGAACATCAATCGAGACGACACTGGCCCCGCTACTGTTTATATGCCGCAGCAAGTTAGCTACCCACAGCTGTGGCGGTCGTTGAAGCCCGATGCCAAAAATAGCGTCTATAATAAGCTCATCTTTTTGTATAGCCGGGAGAGCAGAAGAAACGGTAATTTCTTGTGGAAAACACAAAATGCTATGTAGCCGTTCCAAATTCAACGAAAAATCGCCAGAGTGCCGCTCGCTAAAGCAAACCACATATACCCTCACGGTATAGCCAGCCTGTATGAGTTTACGGGCTGTTACCAAGCCATCGCCCCCATTGTTTCCTACCCCGCAAAAAATGCAGATATTCGTTTCAGCGCTTTTATAGCGTGTGGTTAGCCAGTTGCTAATCTCGTTTCCCGCCCGCTCCATAAGTTTAGCGCTTGCAATACCTTGTTTTTTTAGGGTAATGCTATCTGCCTCATAGAATTGGGTTGCAGAAAATATCTTCATGGAAAATCCTGTAAAACTACCGCTAAGATACGGTTTATAACCCAATATCTATTCCCAGTGAGAGAATGGAGCGTTTATGAATGTGGGAAGAACATCGCCTCCTGTATTTCATAAGTTTTTTAGATATGCCAGTCATTTGAAGAAGAATAGCTACATTTGAAGAGGTAAAAGCAACTGCAAGACAGAGCATAGTTTCTGAAAACACTGAAACAATGGAACAAAGACAGAGATGGACAAAAGAAAAATGGCGCAACTAATCAAAATATATAACGAAAACCCCAGTGCGAAAGAAATAAAAAAAGTAGTGGATGCGCTGCGGAAAGGAGGGCTAGTTATCTATCCCACCGATACAGTTTACGGGCTGGGATGCGATATTAGCCAAACCAGGGCGCTAGAACGTATAGCCCGCATAAAGGGCGTGAAATTAGAAAAGACCAATTTTTCTTTTATTTGCGCCGATTTGAGCAACCTCTCTGAATACGCTAAACAAATAGATACCCCCACTTTTAAAATTTTAAAACGCGCCTTTCCCGGCCCCTATACCTTTGTGCTGGAAGGAGGCGGTAACCTGCCCAAAGCGTTTAAGAACAAAAAAACCGTTGGCATACGGGTGCCCGATAATGCTATTGCCAGAATGCTGGTTCAGGAATTGGGAAACCCTATTGTTTCTACGTCCATTCACGATGAGGACGATTTGGTGGAATATACAACCGACCCGGAGCTGATTTATGAGAAATGGAAAAATATAGTAGATGTGGTGATAGACGGCGGTTATGGAAGCATTGTCCCTTCTACAGTTATTGATGTTTCCGGGGAAAAACCGGTGGTGATACGAATGGGCAAAGGCAGCCTGGATGTGTTAAGTTAGCCTGCCGGGAGCGCTATCGGCTAAGGGTTGTCTAAGAAGGCGCTCGCCTATGGCGCATTGCAAGCAGGCATTTTTGCTGCAATAGGTTTGGTATAGCTGCACCAGCGCCTGGCTTTCCAGGGCAGAAGCGGCCGGCGCTATGCCGCAGCTATGATAGCGCGCCACGAGGTTGTTAGCTTCTGGTTGCAGTTGCCGCATAAGCGTTAAAAAAGTTTCTTCATTCTCTTTTCCCAACTTCCTTGCATAGCAAAAGGTAATGGGTATAATGGTGTTTATGAGCAGGAGGTCTATAAAAGATTTAGAAAGTTTTTTCTCTCTTTCGGGGCTTTTTTTCCCAAAGGTGTAATGCTCTTTCCAGTAGGGCGATACACCCCCCTGAAACAGTGTATGGAGCGTATCTATACTGGTGGCCGTGATAATTTCTGAGAATAAAGCGGGGTGCATGCAATATAAGCGTGCAAGTTGGGAAAGCCGAATAGTAGGAAAATTATACGGTCTAAGCCTGAAAAAACTAAGCGAAACAGGGTTCGTTTGAGACCATTGAAATTTATGCTTCAAATACTGGTATTGTTCTTTCAACCGGGCTTGGTAGCTATCTAACGGTTCTTCTTCCAGCAATCCTGCTAACCCAAAAAACATGGCTTCTACCGCAAAAGGGTCGTTACTCAGTTTCCGCAGAACGCTAAAATCAATCATTTTAGCCAGGCTATAAAAAGCATCCCCGTTTACATTCAGCCCAAAACTTTTCATAAGCATCTGAAAAAGCGTTGCCTCCCAATCGCCGTTTGCAGCATCCAACTCGCGGAGAATAAAAATAGATTTTTCTTCCAGCCGTTCTATATATAAACGTTCTAACCAGCCAGTTACCACAATCGCCGGAACAGAAGCGAGGGAGTTTTCACAGTTTATAAATTTCTGGGAACTATCAAATAACTTTTTGTAATTGTAGAGAGCCTGCTGGTGCACCACTTCTTTTAGAACAAATGTGGGTAAAACAGAATTATCGGGGCGAAAAACCGCCACATCGTCTTCCCAAACTACGTGGAGAATAACATTAGAATAGACAAGATTATTTTCATGCCCGTGCAAATACCAGTCAGAAGATTTTAGGTGAACTTCTACATTTCCCGCCCAAAGCTGGCCGCCTATTTTAAGACGCGCGTTAAAAAAATCGGGACCTGCCCCATTGTTAGGCATTCCGGGGTCTATAATTTCAAGCGGTTCTCCCTGGGAGGTAACAAACCCGGAAGAGTTAAATTTTCTGAATCGCCACACATACTGTAAAAAATCTTCTCGCATATCTCGCCAGAAAAAATCAAGATTACCGGGCTATTTCACCGCCCCATTGTAAGTAACCTCCCAGTAGGTTATAGGCGGTAAACCCCCGCTGCTTCATGAGCATGCACGCCTGTGCGCTTCGCCCGCCCGAGCGGCAATACACATAATAAGTAAGCATTTTGTCCAGGGCGTCTAATTGGTTTAGGAACGCTTGTCCCCCGTAAATATCTAAGTTGAGGGCGGTGGGAATATACCCCTCTTCAAATTCATGCGGCGTCCGCACGTCCAGTACACATGCAGTAGGGTCTTCCTGGATACGGGCGGCCCATTCTTTTTGAGTTAAATCCATATTGATAAGCGTTGAAGTAAAAAACAATATTACATAAAAAAACAGTACCGGCACATACTATAAACTATTTTATAAGAATGAAGAGGCACTCTATTTTTAAACCGGGTTTTATAGCAAGCCCACTATGCCTTCTTGTTGTGGTTTGGGTAGTACGAGTTGCCGCTGTGCCGCAAAAGAGTTCTTAGAGATGCTATGGTAAGGGCGTTTTCAGAAAAAGGGATAGCAACAAACAGTAAAAAACCCGAGTCTTTTAGGACCCGGGCTTTCAAAACAACTTAAACCCTGCTATGAAAAAAACTATTTACAAAGAATAAATAGATATTGCAAATATAAGTTATTTTTTCCAGACGAAAGTAAGGGATTTCCGTAAAATTTCAGAAAAATTTCCCACGATAAAAGAACTCCCTCTAAAAAATCACGAGGGCGAAAAGTATAGCAGCCTTTCCTAAAAACCCCTACCTTTGCACCCCACACCCATACAACTATGAACCCTGCAAAACAAGCCACATCGGCGCTTATTTCCACCTATCATAAAGAAAACCTCGCTCCCATTATAAAAAAACTTCACCAGCTGGGCATACAATTATATGCTACCGGGGGCACAGAGCAGTTTATACAATCGCTGGGCATACCCGTTATTTCGGTGGAAGAAATTACCAGCTATCCGTCTATCTTGGGCGGGCGTGTAAAAACTTTGCATCCTAAAATTTTTGGTGGTATCTTAAACCGCCGCAATAACCCGGCTGATGTGGCTGAGGTAGCGCAATACAATATTCTGCCAATAGATATCGTGGTGGTAGATTTATACCCGTTTGAGGAAACCGTGGCCATGGGTTATTCGGAGGAGGAAATTGTAGAGAAGATTGATATTGGTGGAATTTCGCTTATCCGCGCCGCCGCAAAGAATTATAACGATGTGCTTTGTGTGGCTTCCAGCGAAGACTATGAGGAGTTTTTGCAACTTCTTGGCAATGGAAAGGGCAGTACTACATTGGCTGAGCGCAAGCGGTTCGCCGCTAAAGCGTTTGCTATTACCTCTCATTATGACACGGCTATTTGTAAGTATCTTACCCGCGATGCGGAGAGGACGGTTTTAAAAATAAGCGAGCCGAGAAAACGGGAATTGCGATATGGCGAAAACCCCCATCAAAAAGGATATTTTTTTGGAGAGATGGAAGCTGTTTTTCAGCAGCTTTGCGGAAAAGAACTTTCCTACAACAATTTGTTAGATGTAGATGCAGCCATTTCCCTGATGGGAGAGTTTGTGGCAGAGCCGCCCGCTTTTGCTATTATAAAACACACCAACGCTTGCGGGTTGGCCGTGCGCAATACGCTGTCGCAGGCGTATGCAGATGCGCTTGCGGGCGACCCGGTATCTGCCTTTGGCGGCATTTTAATAGCCAATACCTGTGTAGATGAGGTTACTGCTGCCGCTATGGACGCTCTTTTTTTTGAAATTGTTATTGCGCCGGACTACTCAGAAAAAGCGCTGGAAATACTACAACGCAAAAAAAACCGGGTACTGCTTCGCCAGAAAAAGCAAATAACCCCCGCAACTACTCTTCGCAGTTGCCTTAACGGGTTTCTCCTGCAAGATGCCGATTGGAAAACCGATACCAAAGCAAGCGCAAAAGTGGTAACGCACTCGCAACCTACCGCCCGGGAGTGGGAAGATTTGCTGTTTGCCGCTAAAATTTGCAAACACACCAAATCGAATGCTATTGTTTTAGCAAAAAACAAACAACTCTGTGCAAGCGGAACGGGGCAAACCAGCCGTGTAGATGCGTTGAAACAGGCGGTAGAGAAAGCAAACGCCTTTACTTTTAATCTCAACGGCGCTGTAATGGCAAGCGATGCTTTTTTTCCTTTTCCAGATTGTGCGGCGATAGCAAATTGTGCCGGCATCCGAGCTATTATTCAGCCGGGCGGGTCGCTAAAAGACGCCTTGAGCATAGATTATTGCAATGAACATAACCTGGCAATGGTATTTACCGGAACACGCCATTTTAAACATTAAATTTTAGTAACTTTGAACGCACAATGCAACAAATAATTTTTTAATATAAGGGAGTTATAGTATGGGATTTTTTGATTTTTTTACCGAGGAGATTGCCATTGACCTTGGCACTGCTAATACACTTATTATTCATAACGATAAGGTGGTGGTAGATAGCCCTTCTATAGTGGCGCGCGACAGGGTTTCTGGCAAAATTATAGCCGTAGGGAAAGAGGCTAACCTAATGCAGGGAAAAACGCATGAAAATATAAAAACCATCCGCCCGCTAAAAGATGGGGTTATAGCCGATTTTGACGCTTCGGAAAAAATGATAAATCTGCTCATAAAAAGCATTCCTGCCCTGAAAAAGAGATTGTTTACTCCTGCCCTGAGAATGGTAATTTGCATTCCTTCTGGAATTACCGAGGTAGAAATGCGCGCCGTAAAAGAATCGGCAGAACGGGTAAATGGCAAGGAAGTATATCTTATTCATGAGCCTATGGCGGCGGCTATTGGTATTGGATTAGATATTATGCAACCCAAGGGGAATATGATTGTAGATATTGGCGGCGGAACTACTGAAATAGCAGTGATAGCGCTGGGAGGAATTGTATGCGATAAATCGGTGAAAATTGCCGGAGATGTGTTTACCAACGATATTATTTATTATATGCGCACCCACCATAACCTCTATATAGGAGAAGGAACGGCAGAGCATATAAAAATTACCATTGGGGCGGCTACAGAAGATTTAGAATCGCCCCCCGATGAAACCCCGGTTCAGGGAAGAGACCTTATAACAGGGAAACCCAAGCAGGTGCAAATTTCATATAAAGAAGTTGCAAAAGCGTTAGACAAATCTATTTTGCGGGTAGAAGATGCCGTAATGGAAACGCTCTCGCAAACCCCGCCGGAACTGGCTGCCGATATTTATAACACCGGTATTTACCTGGCCGGCGGTGGCTCTATGCTGAGGGGGTTAGATAAGCGGCTGTCTCAAAAAACCGATTTGCCGGTGTATATCGCTGAAGATCCTTTAAGAGCGGTGGTAAGAGGAACCGGTATCGCCCTTAAAAACCTGGAGCGCTATAAGAGTATTCTCATAAAATAATAACGGTTCGTTCCAACCCCATGCAATCGTTCCTTGCTTTTATAATAAAGTATAAAAACACGCTTTTTTTTCTCTTGCTGGTTGCCATTTCCGCTATCATTTTTGTCCAGTCTCACTATTATCAGAGAGCTAAATGTATTAGTTCCATAAATGGAATGGCTGCCAGTTTATATGAAGGAATTCATGGAATAGAGGTATATGTTTCCTTAAAAAAAAACAATCAATTACTGGTAGAAGAGAATAAAAAACTCCGGGAAATGCTCTATAACAGGGAAAAGCCTGTTGAGGTTGATTCTTTTTTTTCCAATTCGTATGAAATTATCCCGGCGGCCATAATTAAAAACAGTTTTTCCAATACCAAAAACTACCTCACTCTTAATAGGGGCTCGCAACATGGTATAGCGCGGGATATGGGGGTTATTACCTCCAGGGGTGTTGTGGGAATTGTGGAGGAAACCTCAGAGCATTTTTCACTGGTGCAATCTCTCTTGAATAGACGTTCTGCTATTAATGCTAAGGTGAAACGCACTCAGCATTTTGGCTCGTTGCAATGGAACGGCAAAGACTACAAAACTGTTCAGCTTGTAGATATTCCCAGGCTGGCAGACGTTAAAATTGGCGATACTATTGTTACGGGAGGCATGTCTGCCATTTTTCCTGAAGGAATTCCCATAGGGGTTATTGATAGATTTCGCCTTACTGCCTCTCAGAATTATTTTGAGATAACGGTAGCGCTTTTTACAGATATGGCGAGTATAGCACATGTGTATGTGATAAAGAATAATCAAAAGAAAGAACTTTTAAAGCTGGAAGAATCCTTGAAAGATGAATGAAATACGCATTCATATAGTTCGGTTTATAGGGTTAGTGCTGGCCCAGGTGCTTATTTTCAACCACATTCACTTTTTAGGTTATATTAACCCCTATCCATATATTTTGTTTATTGCATTTTTCCCCTTCAATGCTTCTAAGATAGCCTTGCTGTTGTTCTCCTTCCTGTTGGGGTTAATGGTTGATGTGTTTAGCGATGGGGGCGGTGTTAACGCTCTTGCCTGCACTATGAGTGCGTATGCACGCCCGCTGTGGCTCAGGATTTCGTTTGGGATAGGGATAGAGTACAATACCGTTAAAATAGAAGATACGGGGATGAGCCAGAAAATTATGTACCTGTCGCTGCTTGTTTTAACACATCATTTTATATTCTATTCCTTAGAAATTTTTAGCTTTACACAGTGGGGTGAAATACTTAAGAAAACACTTTATTCGGGTGTGTTTACTGTGATTCTTGGTATTATCTTTAGTACCCTTTTCAACAGAAAGCAGGCATGAGAAAACTCTTGTTACCGATTGTTATTATAGCTGCCGCCACAGTTTTTGTGGCAAGGCTTTCATTTCTACAGCTTTTTCATAACTCCCAAAGAGAGGGAATGAATGATGTAGCCGTGAAAGCGGTGTATGATTACCCGGAACGCGGGTATATCTATGACCGAAAAGGGAAACTCTTGGTAGCCAATCAACCGGCGTATGATGTAATGATTATTCCAACTGAGGTGGAGCCATTAGATACCACTGAATTTTGCAACTTGTTGTCTGTTTCAAAAGAAGAATTTATAAAACTATACCAAAAAGCCTATATCTATTCTCCCTGGCGTGCATCGGTTTTTATAAGCCAGCTTTCTAAAGAAAATTATGCTATGTTCCAGGAAAAAATGAGAAAGTATAAAGGATTTTTCATTCAAAAACGGTCTTCAAGGTACTATCTCACCCAGGCTGCAGCCAATGTACTGGGGTATATTGGGGAGGTGAATGAAAAAGATTTAAAAGACAGCGCCTATTATACCTCGGGCGATCTTATGGGCAAGCAGGGGGTAGAGCAGCAATATGAAGCAATGCTGAGGGGTAAAAAGGGTGTGCGCTACTTACAAAAAGATAAGTTTAACCGAGATATAGGCCCTTATAAAAATGGTCTTTTTGATACGTTGCCGGTGCAAGGCAATGATATTCACCTCACTATAGATATTGATTTGCAAACCTATGGTGAGTTGCTAATGCAACATAAAAGAGGGGGCATTGTGGCTATAGAGCCTGCTTCGGGAGAATTATTAGCGCTGGTATCTTCGCCCACTTATGACCCTTCTATGCTGGTGGGTAGGGAGCGCTCTAAAAACTACAGTAAACTTTATTATGATTCTGTTGCAAAACCTCTTTATGACCGGGGGCTTTTGGCAATGTACCCCCCGGGGTCGCCATTTAAGGTGCTTACTGCCCTGGCAGCCTTGCAGGAAGGGGTTATAGATGCATCTACAGAAGTGAGCTGCCAGGGAGCATATTACTATGGCAAAAAGGGAAAAAAAATGGCTTGCCACTGCGGGGGGGGTATACGCCATTTAAACAACGGCATCTACAAATCTTGCAATTCTTATTTTGCAACTATCTACCGGAAAACTATAGAAAAATACCCACAAGCAGGTGAAGGGTTTAGTCAATGGGAAAAACATATCCGAAGTTTTGGGCTGGGCGATTACCTGGGGTATGATCTTCCCATAGGGAAAAAGGGTAATATCCCTACGACTGCCTATTATGATGCTGTTTATGGGAAAGGTAAATGGTATGCTACCAATACGCTTTCTAACGCCATAGGGCAGGGAGAAATACTCACCACGCCCATTCAGCTTGCTAACATAACAGCCGCTATAGCCAACAGAGGCTACTATTATACCCCTCACATTATTAAAAAAATAAACCATGCGCCTATTTCTATTCCCGGATTCACGGTTCCTAAAAAAACTACCGTGCAAAGAGAATATTTTGAGCCTATTATACAGGGAATGTTTGATGTGTATAACCATGGAACGGCGCAAAGCCTACAGATACCCGGTATAGAAATGGCGGGTAAAACCGGTACCGCTGAGAATTTTACCAAAATTAACGGAAAAATAACCCAACTTACCGACCACTCTATATTCATTGCCTTTGCCCCGGTGAAAGATCCTAAAATAGCCATCGCTGTTTTCGTGGAAAACGGGTATTGGGGAAATCGCTGGGCGGGAAAAATAGCCGGTTTACTGGCGGAAAAATACCTGAAAGGATACATTACCCGTAAAGATATGGAAGACTATGTTCTGAACGGAAGCCTGGAAGATGAATATGAAAAAATGGCGAATAAACAATCATTCGGAATAAATGAATAATAGCCTGGTTAAGCGCATAGATAAAATAACAATAGCGCTCTATATTATTTTGGCGGGTATAGGGTGGTTGCATATCTACTCTACTACGGTAACGGAAGTGCAAGCAAGCCCTTTTGATCTTGCCTTTCCGTATGGGAAACAGCTACTTTTTATAGGTATTGGCGCTATTCTGGCTATAGTTGTTTTACTCATACATGAAAAGATATATGAGCGTTTTTCCAGTGTGTTTTATCTTGGTTGCCTGGCCCTGTTGGCAGGTCTTTTTGTATTCGGAAAAACCATTTCAGGAGCTACTTCCTGGTACGTTATCGGTTCTTTTGGACTGCAACCCTCTGAACTGGCAAAAGTAGCTATCTCGTTGGCGCTGGCAAAATATGTGAGTGATATACAGACAGATATACGTTCTCCCAGGCATCAGGTACTATCTATTGTTATCATAAGTATCCCGGCGCTACTGGTTTTGTTACAGCCCGACCCGGGAAGTGCGCTTACGTATTGTATTTTGTTTTTTGTTCTGTACCGTGAGGGGTTGCCTTTTATATATATTCTCATTCCCTTAATAGCTATTTTTCTATTCATTGTAACGCTGCTTTTCGGAGCGCTTTGGATAGGTGCCGCTCTTATGGCGGTAATGATTGTGTATGTTCTTTTTAAAAAAAGAAAGAAACAGAAAATAGCCTATGCTCCTGTGTTAGCGCTTACTTCTGTGGCGGTGATTTTTTCGTTTTCGGTAGCTACGGTTTTCAGCCATGTCTTAGAGCAGCGCCACCGGGACAGGCTGTCTCTTTGGTTGCGGTTGGAAAAAGATCCAGCCAAAATTGAAAACATAAAACGAACTATTGGTTATAACACACACCAGTCTGAAATAGCCGTAAGTTCTGGTGGATGGCTTGGCAAAGGATTTTTAGAAGGAACGCTTACCAAAGGCGATTTTGTGCCAGAACAGCATACCGATTACATATTTAGCAGCGTAGCAGAAGAATGGGGGTTTGTGGGCAGTTTAGTGGTCGTGGCTCTCTTCACATTTTTTCTACTGCGCTTATTGTTTTTGGCAGAACGCCAGAAATCTGGCTTTGGCAGAATATACGGGTATAGTATGGTAGCTATTTTTTTTATTCATTTCTTTGTTAATATTGGTATGGTTATAGGCTTGCTCCCCACCGTAGGCATTCCGCTCCCTTTTTTTAGTTACGGCGGCTCAGGCTTTTTGAGCTTTACCCTCTTGCTTTTTATTTTTCTTAAGTTAGATGCCACCAAATATATAAATGCCTAATACTATACTATAAAGTCAAACTAAAAACACCTTGCGGTTTCTGGTTCTTTATACAGCATTAGTATTGAAGGCGGTATAGTTAGTTGCCGATTGCGGGTGATTTCCCATCAAGCCACAACAAAGTTGAAGCGGGCTACAAAGCTTAAATAACCCAATGCATCGACAATTCTTTATACCCCATTTTTTATTTCTTCTTCTCTATATACCTAATTAACAAAGACTTCACATAATCAGGGAGTGCGATTTCACCTTTTTCAGCTTCATTCTTTAATGCTTCAAAGAAATTTACTTCAACTCCTTGCCAAGTCAATTCAAGTCGGCGAATCTTTTCTAAAGTAATGTGATCATAATTTTCAGGGTTGCCCCAATAACACTTTAAACAAATCTCAATATCTTTTGAATCTATCCAATTTTCACAATGTTCGCAAGACCATGATTTTCCCCTATTGCATGAAGCATAAAGCAACATATAATCATTGATGTTTTGCTGGAAATTTTCATCATCACCGCTTATCTCATAAGGAATTCTGTGGTCAACGTGTAAATATCTTTCTTCGAACTTACCATTGCAAATGTAGCAATGTCCATTATTGGCGTCATATAATGATTTCTTGAACTCTTTTGAAAATATCTGTCGTCCGTCAACACGATTATTACGAATTTTAGAAAGGTCTCCAAATCTATATGCGGCAATTGATTTACCGTCGGCTGACGTTGTTTTAAATGTTTCAAGAGGAATACCAGCTTCTCTAACATCTCTTGCTGCTCTTGGTGGATGATTATATCCGTAAGTTTTTTCCAAATCTTCTGTTGTTATAAAACCATGTTTTAATATATGGTCAATGACAATCTTTGCTCTTTTATTGGTTATTGATTCAGCAAGTTCTAAAAATTCTTTTGGGTATTTTTTCATACGAAATCAAACAATGAAGGCTGTTTAATAGAAACTGATTCTATCCATTTATTTATATGAGAAATTGAAGCTAAATTATCAGAGATATAAACCGCTTCATAAGTTCGTTCGTTCCTATTGTGCAATGTTGCAATGGAAGAACGGCCTGCATCTATTTCAATTTTGTGTAAATTCAATTCTTTGGGAAGCTCTTCTCCGTAAGTTTTATTATCAGTGCGGCCGTCATAGCTTAAAATGAAAGGAATATTTCGCTTATTCAACTTATAGAGTGAAATCACAAAATTTTCATGATTAAGGTCTTCCATGTATCTAAATCCGCCGTTTTTTGCAGTGCCTTGGTATGGCGGATCCATATATACTAAATCCTTTACTGTAGCCATATCCAATATCTTTTCATAATCGAAGGAATAAAAAGATACTTTGTCCTTTAATAAATTGGATACGTTTAAAATATCGTATCTCATATTTTCAGGTAAACGCCCCTTCCTTCTTTTGTCAGGACTTTGGTTAAAATTACCTTCTGCATTATACCTAACTGCTGCTTTAACACATTTAGCTAACAAAAACAATAAGTATTTTGGCTCTTTTGTTTGATTGAAACTATCTCTGATTTGATAATAATATTCTTCTTCATTGCCGAGCTGACTATTCCAGATATGGTGATAATCACTAATTATAGTTTGAGGCTCATTTACAATTTTATTCCATAGATTAACTAACGGCTCATTTATGTCATTAACAATGAAATTATCAGCTTTAAAGAAATATGCGGAAGCAATAGTTATCGCAGCCGAACCTGCAAATGGTTCAATCAATCTATCAATCTTTTGAGGAAAAAATCTCAAAATCTCAGCAGCAAGGTTTCTTTTGCTACCCTGATATGGTATTGGATGCGGTATTTTCATGTAATTCTATTTTTCACAAATTTAATTATTTTCAACCTATCTGTCTAATCAATGGCAGGTCGTCTTTTTAAAATGGGATATAACATAGAGCTATAAGAAGGCGCACTTGATTCAATAAATATTTTACAATATATTCGCAAAAATATTCAGCCTCCGACATGGAAAAACTAATCACCCGATTTTTATATTCTAATGGGTATTCTAATGAGGTTGAAAAAATTATACCTCACATCTACTCTCATCCCGATTTTCCGAGCCTGAAATGTATTACCGATTCGCTGGATTATTTTGGCATTGAAAATATAGTAATCTCTGTTCCGGGAGAAGGGTTAGAAAAGCTGCCCCAGTGGTTCTTAGCAATGTTTGATAATGGCGGAGAGGGGGAGATGATGGTGTTTATTCAAAAAAAACGGCACAAAGTAGTGCTTTACTTTGAAGATGGAAGGAAACGCATTCTTTCCCTGGAAGGGTTTAAAAAAAAGTGGACGGGGACTATTATCGTCATCGAAAGGCTAAGAACACTGCCGATAAAACCTTCTAAACTTTTTAAAACTACTCTTGTAAGCGCTTTTTTGCTCCTGGCACTTATACATATCTATTCTTTTGAAGGGCTTGTTTTTTCACTCTCCCTGGTAGCTTGCGCCGGCTGTTTTCTGAGTTATTTTATTGTACAAGAACAGTTAGGCATTTATAATAAAACAGTTTTTAATGTATGCTATACGTTTGTTAAGGATACCCGTTGTGCAGATATTATAAATTCCCGCTATGGCAAAGTATCTAAAAACTTCTCTCTAAGCGATGCTTGTGTCGTTTTCTTTACAGCTTCCCTGCTTATACACAGCCTCATGGGATTTAATTATGTATTTTCCTTTATAGTAGCGGCGGGAAGCATTATTATGGTATTGTCTTCTTTTTATAACCAGGCATTTTTGCTAAAACAGTGGTGCGCCCTGTGCCTGGGAGTGATGGTACTTCTGGCCGTCCAGGCGATATTGATAGTAGCCAGCAAACCCGCATTTGATTTTTCGCTTGCCTATAATCTCAAAGCTCTTTTTCTCTTTGTATTCATCTATGCCATCTGGAAACGGGTGAGAGATGGATGGGAGGAAAAAAACAACCTTAAAAAAACAGAAAAAGAGTTTTTAAAATTTAGAAGAAATCCCCGCCTCTTCTTTACAAACTTACACAGCCAGCCTAACCCCGAAAACTACCTTATTCCAAGTGAGAACGAAATTTCTTTTGGACAGCGAAGACCGGTTGTTACCATAGAGGTAGTTACCAATCCGCTATGCGGTTTTTGCGAAGAAGCTTTTGCCACGTATGATAAATTGATGAGGTTATATGGGGATAAAATAAAAATAAATATTATTTTTAATGTCCCGTTCAAAGATCCGGAGAACATTGCCTGCCGGATTGCCCTGAGAATTTTAGAAATTTATTATACCGGGGGAGCCGATATTGCTTTTGAAGCCTATATAAACTGGTTTAAATATAAGCATATACAATTATGGGAACTTCAGTTTGGTGAGTTGGAGTCTGTTGACGAAGATATGATGGATACTCTTCAGTATCACCGGGATTGGTGTGTGGAAAACAATATTCTACATACCCCTGCCACGCTTATAGATGGCTATATATACCCAAAAGAATACCCTACCTCTGATATTTTGTTTTTTATGGAAACCATTGTCTCAGAAAAAATAGCTCAAAACAGGCTTTAAAACGAACAACCATAAAGAACAAGACAAAAATCTTCACAACTATTCTCCAATCCTTGTTTTTATGTAATTTAGCCCCTTTATAGCTAAACTCATAATTCAATTTGCACACCCATCGCTTGTTATGTATGCTATAGTTGATGTAGAAACTACCGGCGGGCCTTATATGGAAGAAGGTATCATGGAAATAGCCATATACCAGTTTAACGGGCAGGAAATCACCGACCAATTTATAAGCCTTCTCAACCCGGAGCGCAGCATACACCCCTATGTAACCAATCTTACGGGCATAAACCACCAGATGCTTAAAACCGCCCCCAAATTTCATGAAGTAGCCAAACGCATTGTAGAAATTACCGAAAATTGTGTCCTGGTAGCTCATAATGCCCCGTTTGATTACAACATGCTTAAAACAGAGTTTAAACGATTGGGTTATACTTATATAAAACAAACCCTTTGTACTGTGCAGTTATCCCGGAAACTTATTCCTGGGAAAGAATCATACAGTCTCGAAAAACTTGCCCGTTCGCTGGGCATACCAGTGGTTCATAGACACCGCGCCCATGGCGATGCGTTAGCCACCTTGCATCTTTTTAAAATTTTGCTGGCGAAAGATTTCGCAAAAAATATTTTGAAGAAAGCCATAAAAGAAGATATTTCTCTCAACTTGAAGCCCGATTTGCTGCGCATATTAGAAACTCTTCCCGCCAAAACCGGGGTATATTACCTTCACCAGCGCAATGGCGCTGTTATTTATATAGGAAAGGGAAGAAACATTCGCGCTAAGGCCAATAGCCATTTTACCAGCGCTTCTAAAACCGCTCAAATTCTTAAAAAAAGAACCATTTCTATAACCTATGAAGAAACCGGGAATGAACTTATAGCTAACCTGAAGGCCCGTGAGGAAATAGATAAAAATAAACCCTTTTATAATTCAGCATCATACAACCAAAAAATTCGTCCTAACCCAATGCCGTACCCGTATGAAAATATGCTTCTCATAGATAAAGGAAGAGATGCCGATGAGCGCAGCGTACTACTCATTGAAAACAACCGATGCAAAGGATATGGGTTTTTTAATCTCAATTACCAGCTAAACAACATTCATATTCTCAGAAATATTATAACCCAAACAGAATACTCGCCAGGTATAGATAACCTTATTAAACGGCATCTGAGAAAAAATAATACCTTTAAAATAATACCCTTTTAGCACATGAAATCATATAGTCTTTTCGCAGCGTTTTTTGCAATGTGCCTTGTAAAATCTTTTTCGCAGGAAGATACTCACCTTTTCGGTAAATTCACAGCCTATGAGATAGAAATGAAACAGTATGAAAAAGATACTGCCGCCACAGCTATAATACTTTATGAGCGAGGCGATGCGACTGTGAAAAGAAATGAATACAACGAAATGCGGGTAGTCTATACCTACCAGGCAAGAGTAAAAATTTTTAAAAAAACCGGGTTCAGCAAAGCTGACTATCGTATTCCCTTGATAAAATCTATTTCCTCAAAAGACAAGGAAAAACTCCAATATGCCAAAGCGGTAGCGGTTAATGCAAACAAATCCCCCATATTTTTAAACCCACACAATATTTATATGGAAGATTATGATGAGTACAGGGAATATGCCAAATTCACCGTTCCCAATGTAACTGAGGGGACGGTGTTTGATGTAGAGTATCAAACCGAGTCGCCTTTTTTATTCAATTTCCAGGAGTGGAAATTTCAAGATGATATTCCCAAAATATATAGCGAATATAACACCTCTGTCCCTGCTAACTATAAATATAACAGCAAGTTAGTAGGCTATTTAACCTTAACAAACCATGTACCGGGGGTACAGAAAAATTGCTTTTCCTCTGCTTATGGAATGGCAGACTGCGAGCTAAATACATATACCATGAAAGACATTCCCGCTTTTATAGAAGAGCCATATATAAATTCTAAAGACAACCATCTCTCAAAAATAACATTTGAATTGCGCGAATATCAAAGCTTCACAAGAGGAAAAGAAATTTATACAAAATCATGGGAAAGTGTAGATAAAGAATTAAAAATGAGTTATAGCCTTGGTAGCCAGTCTAAAAAAGAAGACCTGTTTAAAAAGTGGCTGCCGGCAGAAATAAGTGCTATGCCTATAACCCTTGATAAAGCCAAAGCTATTTACCACTACCTTCAAAGCTACATGACATGGAACGGAAAATACCAGTTGTTTAAGGATGCAGATGTAAAAACAGCTTTTGAAAAACAAACCGGTAATGTTGCTGAGCTAAACCTTATACTGCTAAATATGCTGCGGGCAGGTGGCTTTGAGGCTAGTTTTATGATCCTCTCAACCCGCGAAAACGGCGCTATCTTCACCGAACTTTTTCCGGTACTTTCTGAGTTTAACTACCTGGCAGTGAAAGTAGAGATAGATGGGAAATCATACCCGCTGGATATTACTGATAAATACCTTCCTTTTGGCATGCTCCCTTTCAGAGCTTTAAACGGTTATGGAAGAGTTATAGATTTTAAAAAAGAAAGTTATTGGTATGATCTTACAAACCCTAAAATTTCATTGAATACCAACTATGTGCAGTACCAGGTAGATGCTTCCGGGGCTATTTCTGCAAATATGATGAATACATACACCGGCTACTTCGCCACTCAAAAACGAGGAGAAATAACCAACGCCTCAAAAGAAAACTATATCCAAACATTAGAAAACCGGCTAAGCGCCAAAGGAACCGAAGCCACCGTTGCAGAATATAAGACCATTAACCAGGAAGACCTTGAAGCCCCATTGAAAGAAACCTTTAAACTAAAGATAGAACCCCCCGGCATCAATAACAAAATTATTCATCTCTATCCCTTTCTAGGCAATATCTATGGCGAAAATCCTTTTAAACTCGAAAACCGCACATACCCGGTAGATTTTGGATACCTATTCGGGTATAATCACCAAATTTCAGTAAAAGTAGATCCTGCTTATGAGATTACGAGCGTTCCCGAAGAAAAAACCCTCACCCTCGAAGACCAAGGCGCCAGCATTAACCTAAAAAGCTATACCAATAATAATGAACTATCTATTGCCCTAACCTTTTTCATAAACAAACCCGTTTTCATCTCGGAGGAATATAGCCAGTTAAAGAAACTGTTCACTGAATTGGTAGCTATCCATAACAACCTGCCCGTTATACTCAAGAAAAAATAACTCCTCAGCCATAAAAGATTTGAAAACAAGAAACACCTATCCCACTTATATTGTTAAACCTTGTTTATTAAAAAATAAAACGGGGAAGGTTAATTTGAAAAGTGAAAACCTTGCTTCTATTTACGTATTAAGGTGTCATGGGCTAACTATAAAATAGAAAACCCCGGAAAAATCCGGGGCATTCCTCATGTCAACACATATTTCATAGCAGGTGACACGGGTTATTGAAGCTCGCCTAAAACCCCATCTAATATGTGGATAGCTCCATTAACAGCTTGTATGTCTTTACCAATAATGGTACCGATAGCAGTTCCCATTCCAACAGGAACTGATAGCGTTACCACCTGGCCGGTACCATCAACTTCTAATGAGATAGCTTGTCCGCTAATGGTGTTAACCTTTGTACCGTTTGAAGCAAACAGAACTAAATTAGCAAAAGAGTGGTTAGAATCGTCATCCATATGACCCTCTAATATATCCCTTAATGCGGAAGCGTCAACAGTGGTAACACTTTGCCCCACAGGGAAGAATGTTTGGAACGCTTGGTTAGAGGGAGGAAATAGTGTATATTTTATACCTTCGAGATCATATAAAGGCGATAAATAATCAAATCCTAACTCTGAACTTACTCGGGATAATCCTGAAAGAAAAGTACTCAGATTAGTATCGGCAGCTAAAAATGTACCTACGCTCGGAGGCAGAATAATATTATCCACCACGTGCATAATTCCGTTAGTAGCCTCCCGGTTTGCTTGTGTAACCTCAGAAAGCCCATTCAACACCAAGTCGCTTCCGGGAGTAGCAAAATACATGCTCAAATTCCTGGTTGTAGTAACATTTATCTCAACCTCTGCCATTGTATTTACATAACCGGCATCTTCATCGGCGAAAGAGCTTGTGGTAAACTCCCCTTCGAGAATATGATTCAATAATACCTGTCTTAATAGTTCAATCTCAGCAGGTGTATCAAAGTCTCCCAAGCTGTTATATTCAGTACTCTCTGCAAAAAATGCATCAAACGCAGCATTATTGGGAGCAAACACTGTGTAAGGCTCTCCTAATATTACTACCGTATTCAACATGTCCGTAAGCTGCGTCTTATCTACTGCTGTTACAAATGTGCTCAAATTAGCGTCTGCTTCCGCTAACTCATAAAGAGATTGGGGAGCAGGAGGATCATTATCATCATCTTTTTTACAAGAAGCTACTAACAAAAACAACCCACACACGAGGGATAGTTTTAAAAAATTTCCGACTGATTTCATGAAAATAGTTTTTTTGATTATGTTTATAAGATGCAAGCGGGTGTAAAAGGTTGCGCACTTTAACAAAATTTTAACATTTCACCCCTTTCTCTCCTATTATGACCCCTTACCATTCCTTTTGACTATTTTTGTAATACTATAAAGATACCGATGAAAAAAGTGGTAGTAGGTCTATCGGGAGGTGTTGATTCCAGTGTGGCAGCGTGTCTTCTCCAGGAGCAAGGATATGAAGTTATTGGACTATTTATGAAAAACTGGCATGACGACAGCGTAACTCTTTCCTCTGAATGTCCCTGGTTAGAAGATAGCAACGATGCCCTCATGGTAGCCGAGAAATTAGGAATACCCTTTCAAACCGTAGATTTAAGCCAAACTTATAAAGAACGCATTGTAAACTACATGTTCCGCGAATATGAAAGAGGGAGAACCCCTAACCCTGATGTGTTGTGCAACCGCGACATAAAGTTTGATGTATTTTTGAACATAGCCCTGAAATTAGGCGCCGATTATGTTGCCACCGGGCATTATTGCCGCAAAGAAACACTCCATAAAAACGGAAAAGAAATCTATCGCCTGCTTAGTGGCAAAGATATACACAAAGACCAGTCATACTTCCTTTGCCAGCTCAACCAGCAACAATTAGCCAAAGCCCTTTTCCCTATTGGCAAACTCACCAAAACCCAGGTGCGAAAAATAGCACAGGAAAAAGAACTCACCACTGCACACAAAAAAGATTCCCAAGGACTTTGTTTTGTGGGCAAAGTATATCTCCCCGATTTTCTCCAGCAACGCCTGAAACCCAAGGAAGGACCCATCATAGAAATACCCCCCGATTATCCAGCCTATACCCAACTCCCGCCAACCTTCCATTCAAAAACCGAAGAACTCGCTTACCTTTCTAAAAAATATACCTACCGCCCCCACAACGGTAAAGTGGTAGGCAAACACACCGGCGCCCACTATTTTACCATAGGACAGCGAAAAGGCCTCCGCGTAGGAGGAACCCCCCAACCCCTCTTTGTAATAGACACCGATACCGTTGAGAATGTTATCTATGTAGGGCAAGGCAGCCAGCATCCCGGGCTCTACCGGAAAACTATTTTTATTCCAAATGCCCAACTCCATTGGGTGCGCGAAGATTTAACACTGCACGAAACCGAAACCCTTCCTGTAAAAACCCGTATCCGTTACCGCCAACCCCTCCAGGATGCTACTCTATATAAAGTGAAAGATGGGATGTATGTAGATTTTGAAACCTCCCAAAGCGCCGTTACCGAGGGGCAGTTTGCTGCCTGGTATATAGGAGAAGAACTAATAGGTTCTGGAGTTATTTCGTAATTTAGCCCATACAAATACTAATAAATGAAAAAAATTCTGTTCATATTCCTGGCAATATGTGCTCTTCCGAGCGCCGCCCAGGAACATGCCTGGGTTTATTTCACCGATAAGCCCAATGCACCCGAAGCACTGGCTAACCCCTCAACTATCCTCACCCAGGAAGCAATTAATAGAAAAAAGCTATATAGAATTCTTATAGATATTCGCGATGTTCCCGTGAACGAAGCCTATATGACAACCCTCAAAGCCCAGCCCGGTATTACTGTGCGAGCCAAATCGAAATGGTTTAACTGCGCCCATGTTACCGGGACCCAAACCGATATAGAGGCACTAAAAGGGTTACCGTTTGTAGAATCTGTTTTTTTTGCAGACAAAAGCCTCAACCCGGGCGGTAAACCTTCGGTTACAACCAACCCCTCTAAAACATACGATAAATTTCAAACCGGGGCGGCCACTCTATATGGCAATACAGAAAACCAAATTACACAACTCAACCTCTCCGCCCTTCACCAAAAAGAATATACAGCAAAGGGCATAATAATAGCCGTCATGGACTCTGGCTTTCCCAACGTGCCCGCTATGGAAGCCTTTCAACCCCTGCTCCTTAGCGGCAACCTGCTCGGAGGGTTTGATTTTGTAGCCCGAAGCCCCGATTATGCTAATCCCGCCCTGCACAGCCATGGCACACGAGTGCTATCGGTTATGGCAGCCCGTATAGAAAATAATTTTTTAGGAACCGCCCCCGATGCCAGTTACTATCTTTTCCGAACCGAAGACGCTACTAGTGAAACCCCCGTTGAAGAAAGCTACTGGGTAGAAGCCGCCGAGCGAGCCGACAGTTTAGGAGTTCATATCATCAATACCTCGCTGGGCTACAGCCTGTTTGAAGAAACCCGTTACAGCTACACTCCTTCAGACATGAATGGCGATACTGCCTTCATTACCAGGGGTGCTAATATGGCCATAGAAAAAGGAATGTTAGTAGTTTCCTCCGCCGGAAATGCAGGCGATACCACTTGGGGTGTTATCACCGCCCCCGCCGATGGGAACGTCTACACCGCCGGCGCCGTAGATGCCAGCGGCACCTACGCCTCGTTTAGTTCCCGCGGACCTTCGGCAGATGGAAGAGTAAAGCCAGATGGAGCAGCGATGGGAGTTGCCGTAGCGGTGGTAGAACAAGACAACCAGGTATATTTCCAAAACGGCACCTCCTTTTCCGCCCCCCTGTTAGCCGGTGCCTTAGCATGCGTGTGGCAGGCGGCTCCTGAACTTTCTAACACAGAAATCATGCAGTTAGCCCGAGAAACCTCTTCCCAATACGCTTCCCCTACTACTACACTTGGATATGGCATCCCCGATTTTGCCGCTCTTCTTTCCAAGGCGCAAACAATTGCTAATTCCAGGAAAAAACAAATCCAGCTATACCCAAACCCGGCTACTTCCTATATAAAAGTAGATTTTTCATCCTTCCTTCCCAAACTCAATGCTACTTTATATGATATGTATGGCAAAAAAATAACCCATCAATACCTCACCCCCGAAAATAATACCCTCACTATTTCCTCCCTTTCCAAAGGAATCTATTTCATTGAGTTTACCGCCGAAAACATTCGCAAAACCTTTAAAATTATAAAATACTAAATGCAAACCCCCATTACCCGTCTTTTTGCCATTCAATACCCCATCATTCAAGCCGGGATGATATGGGCAAGCGGCTGGCGGCTGGCTTCGGCGGCAGCCAATGCAGGAATATTAGGGCTCATCGGGGCAGGGTCTATGTATCCCGATGTGCTGAGAGAACACATTAGAAAATGCAGGCAAGCCACTAATCAACCTTTTGGTGTAAATGTTCCCCTCCTCTACCCCGATATAGAACAACTCATGGAAATTATTGTTGCAGAAAGGGTGAAGACGGTATTTACCTCTGCCGGAAACCCAACTACATGGACTTCTTTTTTAAAAAAAGAAGGCATTACGGTGGTGCATGTGGTAAGTAGCCTCAAGTTCGCCTTGAAAGCCCAGCAAGCAGGGGTAGATGCAGTGGTAGCAGAAGGTTTTGAGGCAGGCGGGCATAATGGCAGGGAAGAAACCACTACCTTTACGTTGGTACCCTTGGTTAAGAAACATATTTCTATTCCCCTCATCGCTGCCGGTGGCATTGCTACCGGGAGAGGTATGTTAGCTGCCCTGGCGCTCGGCGCCGATGGAGTGCAGGTAGGAACGCGTTTTGTAGCCAGTGAAGAAGCCTCCTCCCACATCAATTTTAAAAAAAAGGTAGTAGAAGCTAACGAAGGAGATACCCAGCTTACATTGAAAGAATTAACACCGGCGCGATTGTTAAAAAATAAATTTTTTAATGACCTCCAGGAACTCTATAAAAAAAATCCCAGCCCTGAAGAACTCAGCCAACTTCTTGGCAGGGCCCGCGCCAAAAAAGGCATGTTTGAAGGCGATTTAGAGCAGGGCGAGCTGGAAATAGGGCAAGTATCTGCCCTGGTAACCGATATAAAACCGGTGGCAGCCATTGTGAGTGAAATAATAGCGGAATTTACCGCAGCCCGTGAAGAAATCTGCCGCTTAAGAGAAAAAGATAGTTGAAAAAATACTTAGGGCGTGCTTACCGAAACCTGCAAGGTCTTTCCATTATAATAGTGGTTCCCTTCCAGCGAAAATGTAAAAATATACTGCGCCATTTCTCCCGCCGTTAAGGGAGCTTTATAGCCCGGGAAAGCCTCCGATAGCATTTCGGTCTGCACAGCCCCCAGCGCCAGGGCATTAAAAGAAGGCCCTGTGCTTTTATATTCTTCCGCCAATACCTCCGTGAGCGTAATAAGCGCCCCCTTAGAAGAACTGTATGCAGAAAGACCCGGGAATTTTACGCTTCCCTGCACGCCGCCCATACTGCTAATAGTTACCACATGCCCATTTGGCGCCATAAAAGGAAGCGTTCGCCGAATAGTTTCAGCTACACCGAGCGTATTTACCCGATACACCATCTCAAACTCACGGTAAGAAGTAGCTGCAAAAGATTTATTGAGAAGAATCCCGGCGTTGTTAATGAGAATATCCACCTGTCGCCCCTCCCGTGCAAGCAATGCAGACAATCGGTCAAAACTGCTCTCTTCAGCCAGGTCAAACAAAAAACACTGCACATTGGGGTAAGAAAGCGCTTCCAATGCCTTGTGATTCCTGGAAAGCGCCAGTATGCGATGCCCCGCGGCAGCGAACAATTTAGCCACTTCTAAACCAATACCCCGGCCTGTGCCGGTTATAATAACAAATTTCGGTTGCATCATGGAAGTAGCTTTATTTCTGGGAAAGGAGCATTCGCCATTTTTTCTAATGCAGGAAGCAGTTCATTTATCAAATTGGCCATGTGAACGCTGTCCATCTGCCCCACCTCATCATCTACATGGTGATAATAGGGATAATTGTTGAAATCGAAGGTGCTAATGGTTTGGGCGGGAATGTTGAAAGCAGTATAAAAAGGATAATTATCTGAACGCTTAAATAATTGATAAGGGGTTTCTTCCGGCAGGTAGCCGAGAACCATTTTGCCAGCATACTCATTTATTTTGGCAGCCATGTTAGAGTTGTTATAACCCGTAATATAGGCTTTATGAGGGGTTTTCATGGGAACACCAATCATCTCAAAATTCACCATAGCATAGAGTGGTAGCCCAGCCGTTTTAAGCTTTTGAGCCAGGTGCTCAGAACCTACTAACCCTTCTTCTTCTGCCGAAAAAAGGACAAAAAGAAGGCTTCTTTTATTAGAATGAGATTGTGCGAAATATTTTGCTATTTCCAATACAGCTACAACCCCGGAAGCATTGTCATTGGCGCCATTGGCAATACTATCTCCGTTTATAGGAGCTCCCTTCCCAATATGGTCGTAGTGCGCTCCTATGAGAAGATATTCTTGCTGCAAGGTTGCATCCACTCCTTTCAAAACCCCTACAATATTAAAAGCAGGTTTCTCAAAGTTCCTCAATGTATCTCGGTAACCCGGGAAATAGGGTGAAATATTGTAACGCTTAAAATAGCCAGAAAGATAATCAGCAGCTTTTTCAATGCCCTCACTGCCAGCTTCCCTGCCCTGGAGCTCATCGGAAGCCAGGAAGGAGAGGCTGGCGACTACCGACTCGGGCGTGGTTTTGGAAATAGCGCCACTTTTTGCGCCAGGCTCTTGAAAAATAGTTTCCGGGCGCAGCTGGTTGGTTACAGACTTGCAGCCAGCCAAAATTCCTCCTAAAAGGAGCAAGAAGCTAACGTTCATTGAAAGATACGGCATTAGGTTACCGCGTATGTGGAATTTATAGCTCATATCGGTGCGTTTTTACAAAAATAGCCTTTCTCTGCCAGGATAAAACATTCAACAAAGCTATAAAGAAAAACGAATTGGAAAAATAACCGTTAACTTGTAGAGGGAAATAATAGGTTCTTCAAGAACGCTTTTTTATAAAAATAGTAACATTCCTGTATATTTGAAACAGGAAAGCTGTATTTTTGAAGCTACGTTAGCTAACTTCCCGTATTGCATGAAACAGCCACCTGAATCGTTATCCCTAACCAATCCTCATCCCTCCACGATACCCGCCTGGCAACAGGTAGCCCTTGGGGTAGGTTTTTCAGGCCTGCTGTTGTGCATCATCCCCCTGTTTACGCCAACATTACCCTACAGAACGCTCTGGCTCATAGTTTCATTATCGCTATTAACTGTAGGAACGCTCGCCTACGCACAGGCGCGCTATGCGGGCGCCCCCGCGGGAATTAAAAATAACAGGGTTTGGTTTTCCACCGTTACGGCAAGAGGCGCCTGGGGTTGGCTCATTGGCGTAGCGCTCACTGTATTTTATGTCTTGCTCTACTGGTTTCCACAATATTTAGGCTGGCGAGAGTCGGGCGAGCATACGGGCATTATAAGGCTCTTCAATCCCCTGAGCCACGCATTGAGCGGTAACCCCGCCAGCCAGTGGTTTGTATATGGAACGCTCTACACCCTTGCCATATTGGTTTTCGGCTATAAATTTATCCTGAAATATCGCCACAACCGCTACCAGTTGATACGGACTCTCTCGGTGATGTTTTTTCAGTTAGCATTCGCTTTTTTGCTTCCCGAAATTATGGCACGCTTCAACTATCCCTATTATGATATGAAAAGCATGTGGCCGCTGAATTATTATTTTTTCTTTGATTATAACCTCAACGGGTTTTTAAATAGCGGAGTTATCGGGAGGTTGATGTTGGCTTTTGGGCTGGTTTCTATTTTTATAATTTCGCCCATCCTCACGTATTTTTATGGCAAGCGCTGGTATTGTTCATGGGTATGCGGTTGCGGGGGGCTGGCGGAAACGGCGGGCGATGCGTTTCGGCATCTTTCCAGCAAAAAACAAAGCGCCTGGAAATTAGAACGTTGGCTCATTCACCTGGTGTTGGTTTTTGCGGTGGTAATGACGATTGCCGTGGTGTACTCATTCTTGCGAAAAAATCCTGGAAGCAGTTTCTTAACTCCCTCTCAATTCGTATGGGGGGTGAGTATTTTTCTTGTTGCATTGCTGGGAATTATCCTGTATTTCCGAGGGAGGCAGTTAAAAAAAGAAACTAAAGTCGCCGCTATTGTTATTCTCAGCGTTGTACTGGCCGCATTGCTCACCAGCTATTATACAGGCGGAAAACGGCTTTTTTTCATGGATGCCTACGCCGTGCGGAAAGCGTATGGATTTTTCATCGGGGCGCTGTTCTCGGGGGTCATCGGGGTAGGCTTTTATCCCATTTTCGGGAGCCGTGTGTGGTGCCGGTTCGGGTGTCCTATGGCAGCCATTTTAGGTATTCAGCAACGGCTGTTTTCCCGTTTTCGTATTACCACCAATGGCGGTCAGTGCATTTCCTGCGGCAATTGTTCTGTGTATTGCGAGATGGGGATAGATGTGCGGGCGTATGCGCAGAAAGGGCAAAACATTGTGCGGGCTTCTTGCGTGGGATGCGGTATTTGTAGCGCTGTTTGCCCGCGGGGGGTGTTGAAATTGGAGAATGGGAAACACAATGGCCGGCTTGCTGAGCCCGGTTTAGAAAATGATGTAGATTTGCTTGCGCAACTCAGGCGCTCATGACCACATTATCCCCTATCAACATTATTATTCCTGCGTATAACGAGGAGCGTTCCATAGCCCATGTTATTAAATCTGTTCCTGCCGGGGTAGATGAAATTATCGTGGTGAACAATGGTTCTACAGACGCTACGGAAGAAGTTGCCAAAAGGGCAGGAGCTACGGTGCTTAAAGAAGAAAAACGGGGTTATGGGTATGCGTGTTTACGGGCGATTGAGTATATAGATGCCAAAGCCAGAAAGCCAGCTATCGTGGTGTTTATAGATGGCGATTATTCTGATTACCCGGAAGAGCTTCCTCGCCTCCTGCAACCCATAATAGAGGAGGGGTATGACCTGGTTATTGGCGCTCGGAAAAAAGAATGGCGTGAAAAACATGCGATGACGCCACAACAGGTGGTGGGCAATGCGCTGGCTACTTTTTTGATGAAATTATTTTTTAAGGCGCAGTTTTCCGATTTGGGTCCCTTCCGCGCCATTCGCTACGAGGCGTTGAAAAAATTGGGAATGGTTGATAAAACCTATGGCTGGACGGTGGAAATGCAGTTGAAAGCGCATCGCAAAAAACTGTCATATACAGAAGTGCCAGTACACTATCGGAAAAGAATTGGCATGTCAAAAGTTTCAGGAACTATAAAAGGTACTATATTTGCCTCCATAAAAATAATAGGTTGGATACTTAAATACACCTTGCGCCTATGAGTTTGCTTTTTTCATACCTTATTATGGCGTTGTATAGCGCCTCTTTATTGCTGATATTCTTCTATAGTTTAGCTCAGTTAAACCTTCTTATCAACTACCTTACCTACAAGCGGAAAGACCAGGAAGCGCCGAAATTTAACCTGATGGATCCGAAAGAGATACCGTTTGTTACCATACAGTTACCTATTTATAATGAATTGTATGTGGTGGAACGGTTGTTAGACAATATTGCATTGCTGGAGTATCCTAATAACAAACTGGAGATACAGGTGCTGGACGATTCTACTGATGAGTCGGTACTGGAAACGGCGGCTAAGATTGCTGAACTCCAAAAAATGGGGTTAGATATACAACACATTCGCCGCGAAAACCGGGTAGGGTTTAAGGCAGGCGCCTTAAAAGAGGGGTTAAAAACGGCTAAGGGCGATTATATTGCTATTTTTGATGCTGATTTTTTGCCGGCGAGCGACTGGTTGAAAAGGACAATCCCCTACTTTAAAGACCCGGAAATAGGGGTGGTGCAAACCCGCTGGGGGCATCTTAACCGAAATTATTCACTTCTTACTAAAATACAGGCTTTTGCCCTTGATGCTCATTTTACGCTGGAACAGGTGGGCAGAAATGCCAAAGGACATTTTATAAATTTTAACGGCACGGCCGGAATATGGCGTAAGGAGTGCATCTTAGACGCCGGCAACTGGGAAGGCGACACGCTCACGGAAGATTTGGATTTGAGCTATCGGGCGCAGCTTAAAAACTGGAAATTCAAATATCTTGAAGATGTAGAAACGCCTGCAGAGCTACCAGTAGTTATTAGCGCCGCCCGTTCCCAGCAGTTTCGCTGGAACAAAGGGGGCGCTGAGAATTTTAGGAAAATGGTTTTTAAAGTTATCAGTTCTAAAAATATTCCCTTTAAAACCCGCTTACACGGGGTTTTGCACCTTCTCAACAGCACCATGTTTTTGTGTGTGCTAACGGTGGCTATCCTGAGCATTCCCATGCTCTACATAAAAAATACATTCGGGCACCTGGCCTGGTTTTTTGATGTTACCAGCTTCTTCATCATCAGCACCGTAATTCTTTTTGTGTGCTATTGGTTCACCTATAAAAATGTGCAAGGGGGCGGGTTTGATAATTTTATTGATTATATACGGATGTTTTTCACCTTTTTCTCGGTGGCGATGGGCTTTTCTCTCCATAATTCCATGGCGGTATTAGAAGGCCATATAGGCAAGCACAGTGAGTTTATACGCACTCCCAAGTTTAATATTAAAACCCTGGCAGACTCGTGGAAAGGCAATAAATATATTCGTAAAAATATCTCTCCCAATACGGTTATGGAGGCGTTGCTTATGCTTTATTTTTTATTCGGCATGTATAGCGCTATTCCTTTAAATGATTTTGGGCTCTTCCCGTTTCATTTTATGCTATTCGCCGGGTTTGGGTATGTGTTTTTTAAGTCACTTTTTTCAAAAGCCTAAATGGATTTTATAGCTTCTGGCAGCAACCGGACTTCTCTCAGCATTTTTTGATTTACGTAGGGCCTACCATAAAGAGGTTACTCGCTATGCCGTCTGTGAGAAACTTCCCTTTTTTGGCGGTTTTTATAACCGGCCGGGTGTGTTCGTTTTCCCATACCAACAAGCCTTCCTGTATATATTTTTTAACCTGCTGCAAGAGGTAGGTTTTATATAAGGTTCCAAAAACCTCCTCTACCCGTTGCGGGGAAACGCCTTGTATGGTTCGCAAACCAATCATAATATATTCGTTATACCGGTCTGTAGGGGTAAGTGTTTCCGTGGTGAGCGGCAATATATCTTCTTGCAGGGAGTTACTATAGGCAGCATTAGAAGCTACATTCCAGCTTCGCTGGGCGCCATTATAGCTATGCGCTGAGGGCCCAATGCCCAAATAAAACTCCCCATTCCAGTAAGCGGTGTTATTGCGGCTAAAAAATCCCGGCTTCCCAAAATTAGATAGCTCATAATGTATAAAATGATGAGCTTCTAAGATTTCTATCAGCGAAAAAAAATGCTGTCTCGCCAACCCCTCATCCGGGGCAGAAAATGTGCCATTTTCTATAAACTTCGCCAGGGCGGTTTTGGGCTCTACGGTGAGGGAGTAGGCAGAAATATGAGGAATAGTAAATGAAAGCGCTATTTCAAGGTTTTGTCGCCAGCGCCTGTCTGTCATTCCCGGTACGCCATATATCAAATCTATAGATGTATTTTTAAAATATTTCGAGGCCTCTTCCAGGCACTTCAAGGCTTGTGCAGCATTGTGGCTGCGATTCATTTGCCGTAAATCGGGCTCAAAAAAAGATTGAATGCCTATACTTAGCCTGTTGACGGGAGATGCAGCCAATGCGCAGATTTTTGCACTGCTCAGGTCGTCGGGGTTAGCTTCTACGGTAATTTCAGGATTTATAGCCACTGTGTAATTCTGGTAAACCTCGTTTAGCAGTTCTTCTATTTCTTCTACGCGGAGCAGGCTGGGCGTACCGCCGCCTAAATAAATGGCATTAACCACCTCACCAGCCAACTCAGGACGTCTAAGGCGCATTTCTTTTTTCATGGCTTCCAGTAAGGAATCTTTTTTTCTGAGAGAGGTAGAAAAATGAAAATTGCAATACGAACAGGCTTGTTTACAAAAGGGAATATGAAGGTAAATAGATGCCATGCTTCGGGGCTAAGGTAGTTCAGAATTTGGAATCCCAATTAGTTATCCAGATAAATCCAGGATAAAACCAAGGGGTAATTCTACGAATGTTAAATTTATTTTTATCTATTATCTATGTTATATTTTAACCGCAAAGGGTGCTAAGTCTCTCACAGGGAATTTAGAGAAGAAATAGTGAAAATTCAAAATTAAACGGGGCGGTTATTCATTATCAACACTAAAACCTGTCTTGTTCCTGGTATTTTGTGGTTTATCCTTTCACATCCAGGGCATCTCGCAGGGCGTTTCCCATAAGCATAAAAGCCATTACCAGGCTCATAATGGCAATACCGGGAATAATAGCCAGGTAAGGTTTTCCCAATATAATGTAGCTATAGTGGTCTTTAATCATGCCTCCCCAGCTTGGCGTAGGGGGTTGTGCACCTACCCCCAGGAAACTCAGCCCGCTTTCTACCAGGATGGCGGCTGCAAAATTAGACGCCGCTATAACAATTACCGGCGCCATTACGTTGGGCAATACATGCCGGAAGATAATGCGCCCGCTTTTAAAGCCAAGCGCTTTTGCCGCTGTAATGTAGGGCATTTCCTTAACGCTCATTACCTGCCCCCGCACCACGCGGGCTACCTCTACCCACATGGTAAGCCCCACGGCGATGAACACTTGCCAAAATCCTTTTCCCAGCGCCAGCGTAATGGCGATAACCATTAGCAGGGTAGGGATAGACCAGGTGATGTTGATAAGCCAGGAAATTAGAATATCTGTTTTTCCGCTATAATAGCCTGCCATGGCGCCAAACAAAATCCCGATGACAAGGGAGATGAATACAGCTACAAAACCTATGGAAAAAGAAATGCGGGCGCCTATGAGCATACGGCTCAGGAGGTCTCGCCCATATTTATCGGTTCCCAGCAGAAACTTTTTAGTAACAATATAAGAGGCGCTAATTTCTTGTACCGTCATTCCAGGCGGAAAAGATTCTCGCGGAACTATTTTTTCCAGCCCGGACAACCCTTCGCCGCGGTATTCTTGTATGTATAATTGCCCTTCCCGGAAGGTGTATCCTGCAATAGGAATTTCGGTATTGTTGTTTTCTTTTCCCCCGAAAAATTGCCGAAAAGCGCTGCGATGACTTTGTTTTTCGTGGGGAATAATGAGCATTTGAACAGTGAATCCTGGTTTTTTAGAGTTGATAGATACATGCATTTGGTTGGCGTTCACAGAATCGTCGGGCGCCAACGGGTATGCCAAAAGAGCTATAATTCCGCAGAAAATAATAAACCAGAAACTAAATACACCCCACCGGTTCTTCCTGAATTTTTGTAACGCCCGGCGGGTTAAACTATGCGGAGAAGATGCCACCAATTAACCTTTTATGCCTGCTATTTTTCCTTTTCTCAGCCTGCTTACCTGCAAATCTTCTAATACACCCAGGGCTTCTGATATATACATGTCTTTGGAAAGACTCTCATGCCAACGGTCTCTTTTTTGTTGTAGGGTAGAGTCTTTTTCCATAAGCAACTGTTCATAAGGCAGTGAATAGAAGCTCAGGTTAGAGGTATAAGTAGATAAGGCTTTAAACTGTTTTGCATAGGCTTCATCTTCTTCCAGTTGTTTCTTGTATGTTTCATACTGGAGAGAATAGTTAGTTTTGTCTTGCTGGCGGCGTATCCATTTTGCATTTTCTTCCATAAGTTTTAGCTGGGAGTTTAGCGCCATTCTATCTTTACTCTTAGCAACCGTTGCCGGGTAATCTATATAACCATCCCAGGGCTCATAAAATACCGGGGCTATCTTATCGTAGGGAAGCGGGTTTTCCTGGTCTCGCTCTCCAATTTCTATATAGCTGTATTTATCTGGTATCACAACATCGCTACGCACCCCTTCTAACTGGGTAGAGTTGCCGGTGATGCGGTAGAATTTTTGCGTAGTTATTTTTAATGCGCCCAAATCGCCATGCTCATTGTTTTTCACTAAATTATTGAGGTCTATTACATTTTGCACAGTGCCTTTTCCATACGTTTGGCGGCTGCCTATTATAATGGCTCTCTTATAATCTTGCATAGCGGCTGCCAATATTTCAGAAGCGGAGGCAGATAGCTCGTTTACTAAGATAACAAGGGGCCCATCCCACGTAATAGAAGAGTCGGTGTCTTTGAGAATTTCTTTGTTTTGGCCTGCGCCTTTTACCTGTACAATAGGACCCTCCTCAATAAACAAGCCCGCCATATCTACAACAGTTTTAAGAGAGCCGCCGCCATTGTCGCGCAAGTCCAGTATCAAACCTTCCATCCCTTCTTTTTTAAGGCGCTCTAATTCCTGTTTCACATCAGAAGCGGCGTTTCGTTCTTTATAATCTTTAAAATCCATGTAGAATTTAGGTAAATTAATGATGCCAAACATTTTGCCGTTCTTTTTTACAAGCGAGCTTTTCACGTAAGACTCTTCCAACTCCACAACATCCCGGGTAAGCACAACCTCTTTAATGCTTCCATCTACTTTCTTTATTAAAAGATGCACCCGGGTGCCTTTATCTCCTTTAATGAGTTTCACCGCATCGTCCAGTCTCATCCCTACAATGTCTATAAATTCCTGGTTTTCCTGCGCCACCTTGAGAATTTCATCGCCCGCCTCTAATTCTCCCTTTCTCCAGGCAGGCCCTCCGGAAATAATTTCCAGGATTTTAATATGGTCATTCCGTTTCTCTAAGCGGGCGCCAATCCCCTCAAACCTTCCGGAGATGCTGGTATCAAACCGGTCTTTGTCTTCCGGGGCAAAGTAGAAGGTATGTGGGTCAAACTCTTCCACAATGGCGTTTATATATTGAGAGAACCAATCTTTCCGCTCCAAATCGTCCACCAGGTCAAAATAATCATTCACCGTTTTAAGGGTGAGCTCGCGCGATTCTTTTTCCACCTCGGCAGCGGGTTTCATAACATAATTAGGGTCTTTTTCTTTTTTTTGGGCTTCACCTTTCAGCCGCGTATCATACTCAGAAAGCGTAGAAAATTTCAGTTGTTTGCGCCAACGTTCCTCTAATTGTTTTTTAGTAGCCACAAAAGGCTCTTTCTCATAGTCGGTAGCAATAGTTTCAGACTTTGTATAATCAAAAGGCTGTTGCAAAATTTCTTTGTAAATATTCTTTGCCTGCGTTATACGCTCCATGAGACGATTGTAGGTAAGATTGAAAAATGAAATATCACCCCGTTGAATCTCATCGTCCAACAAGCGCTTATATCGGTCAAATTCAGCTATATCCGATTCCAGGAAATACCGTTTCAAGGGGTCTAAAGCAGTTACATAATCTTCGAAAACCGCCTCAGAAAAAGAATCATCCAGCCTTTTCGGGTCATAATGCCCTTTTTCAAGAACATAGGTAATAATTTCTATAAGAAGTTTATCTTTGTCCGGGTTGCTAAATGTACGATTGGTGAAACTACAGGAAGCTATTGAAATAACAATAGCAACCAGCACATATATTAAGTTCTTCTTCATGACTATGACTATTTTTAATTGCAAAAGCGCACCTAAAATTACAGAAAAACCATGCCGGTTATATGCGCCTCTTACTAAATTTTTGTTAAAGGTAAGATAACACAAGATGAGTTTTAAAACTATAATTTTAGCGAAATTACATATTTTATATGATACCAAAGAACCCCCCCCCTGATTTTAGTTACTAATGATGACGGTATTACCGCCCCGGGACTGCGAACCTTGATAAAAATTATGAATGAGATTGGAGAGGTAATCGTGGTGGCGCCAGATAGCCCTCAATCGGCAATGGGACATGCCATTACTATTAACTCTACCTTGTATTGCGACCCTATTCATTTAGACGAGGGCCCCCAGCGGGAATATAGCTGTAGCGGAACTCCTGCTGATTGCGTGAAATTGGCAGTAAATGAAATCCTGAAAAAACCCCCTGATATTTGTGTTAGCGGCATTAACCATGGCTCTAATTCCTCTATCAACGTCATTTATTCCGGTACTATGAGCGCTGCGGTAGAAGCCGGGATAGAAGGCATTCCTGCCATTGGGTTTTCTCTTTTCGATTATTCCTGGGAAGCTAATTTTGAGGCGGTAACCGATTATGTGAAACAAATTACCCTCCGCGCCCTTGAAGAAGGCATTCCCAAAGGCGTGGTGCTCAACGTAAATTTCCCCAAACTTCCTAAAGATGAATTGAAGGGCATTCGGGTTTGCCGGCAGGCGCGCGCCACCTGGGTAGAGGAGTTTGACAGGCGGAGCAACCCCCAGGGAAGACCTTATTACTGGCTCACCGGTAAATTTGTGAATTTAGATAACGGCGAAGATACCGATGAATGGGCGCTGGCGAATGGCTATATTTCGGTGGTGCCCGTGCAGTTCGATCTTACCGCCCATCATGCCATACCCTATTTAAACACATGGAAACTACATGATTAGGAAAGAGATTTTCATAGGCTTTTTGGCTGGAATTGCCGGCAATGCAATCGGCGTTTGTCTTTTTTCACTCCTTGTAGTAGATGGCGGGGTAGCGAAAACCCTCGCCGCCGCCCATGAAAAAAAACTACTCGGCAGTTTTGTAGCCTTGGGCGCCTTGCTGAACCTGTTTATTTTTTTTGGGTTCATCAGGAAAAGAAGCGACTACAAAGCCCGGGGAGTCCTTATGGCTACAATTATAGTAGCCGTGCTATCTGGTATCTATAAATTGGTTGTAACAACATGAAATACTATCTCATCGCCGGGGAGGCTTCGGGCGATATGCACGCTGCCCGCCTTATGGAAGCGCTGCAAAAACAAGACCCCGATGCTCATTTTCGCTACTGGGGCGGCGATCGAATGCAGGCGCAGGGAGGCGTTTTGGTGAAACACTATCGCCACCTGGCTTTTATGGGCTTTTGGGAAGTATTGATGCACCTACCCACCATATTGAAAAATATAGCCTTCTGCAAAAGAGATATACAAACCTACCGCCCCGATGTAATTGTTTTTATAGATTATCCCGGCTTTAACCTCCGCATCGCCCGATGGGCGAAAAAACAAGGATATAAAACCCATTACTACATCGCCCCCCAGCTTTGGGCATGGAAAGAAAATCGCATCAAAGCCATAAAGCGCGATATAGATGCCATGTACGTTATCCTCCCTTTTGAAAAAGATTTTTATGAAAAAAAACATCATTTCCCGGTTCATTTTGTAGGGCACCCCCTGCTCGATGCCATTGCCGTAAACACCACCGCTAACGCCAGTTTTAGAGCCCGGCACCAGTTAAATGATAGACCTATTATAGCCCTACTGCCCGGTAGCCGAAAACAGGAAATAAAAAAAATGCTGCCCGTGATGTTAGAGGTAGTAGCCGATTTTCCAGGCTACCAGTTTGTTATCGCCGGAGCGCCCAATCAACCCTATAACATGTATAAACACATTATAAAAAGCACAAACGCCAGCTATGTAGATAATGACACCTATTCCCTGTTATCTGCTGCCACGGCAGCGGTAGTAACCAGCGGCACCGCTACCCTGGAAACAGCCCTCTTTAAAGTACCCCAGGTAGTAGGCTATAAAGGAAGTTGGCTTTCTTACCAAATTGCCAAACGAGTTATTACCCTTTCCTACATTTCCCTGGTGAACTTAATTATGAATGAAAAGATAGTAACCGAACTAATTCAGCGCACCTTCACCGCTCCTCGTTTAAAAGAGGAATTAAAAAATATACTCAACAACCCATCTCGCTCCCGTATTATCACAGGCTATGAAGCGTTAGAAAAAAAATTAGGCGATAGAGGAGTAAGTCACCGGGTAGCCACTCTACTCTATAAAAATAGTAGCTCATGAAAAAAATAACCCTCCTTTTCTGTTTTCTGTGCGTTGCCTACGCCTGTAAAACTGTGCAGAGCACCGTTATAGTAGTTCCACAAACCCCTGGAATAAGCCACCTACCAAAAGATACAACCGCTGTAACCCCCTCGCCGGCTGAGGTAGCCGGTACATTGCCTGAGCCCGGAAATGCCGCCCTTACAAAAGAAGCTGTTATTAAAACAGCGCTTTCATACAACGGAACCCCCTACCGCTATGCAGGCACTACACGAGAGGGAATGGATTGCTCAGGCTTAGTTTACACCGCTTTTAAAGAACACCAGGTAACCTTGGAGCGCTCTTCTCACCTCATGGCAGTACAAGGAAAAGAAATAAGCGTTTCTGAAATTAACCGTGGCGATTTAGTTTTCTTCATCACCAATGGAGGTAGCCGCATCAATCACGTAGGCTTAGTGGTTACCGTTGCAAACAGCGAAATATCCTTTATTCACGCTACCACTTCCCGCGGAGTGCTCCTGTCTTCTCTAAAAGAACCATATTGGAACGCTAATTTTGTAAAAGCCCGTAGAATCTTTTTTGAATAGACGGTTTTAATCGCCGGCTTGTTTTGTAACCACAAAGCACACAAAGAAAGCACAAAGACACAAAGCAAATTACCAATTCAGAATGCAGAATGATGAATTAGGGGGCAAAAACCCAATAAATCCTGGATTCATCATTCATAATTTCCTTAGTAGCTTTGCGTCTCTGCGTGGAATAGGTCTCACGCAAAGGCACAAAAGACACAAAGTAATTACCAATTCAGAATGTAGAATGATGAATTAGGGGGCAAAAACCCAACAAATTCTGAATTCATAATTCTTCATCTTTTCACCCTCTTTGCCATCCGGCATAGTTAGCCGGCAATTTCATTCGTTTTGTAGGCAAATCATAATACTAAACCCTGGTGAATCTCAACGTTACCCTGCTTGTTTTTCAAAAAAAGCGGTATATTCGTAGAACCAAGGGCAGATTATTACACATCATTTCAAAAACCTGTTATTTATTAAAATAACACTTATTCCACTATCCTCAAAATACCTTGTTTATAATAGAAGTGTATAACTTAATTTTTTCAAAAATGAAACCAACATTATTTTTTGTTACCGTGGTAGTGCTGCTGGTTGCCACCTTTCCCGTCTTTAGCCAGTGGACCCAGTTAAACAACGACATTAACGGCTCCACCGCCGACGACCGGCTGGGCA
>CAYLNL010000003.1:0-81273 GCA_964385175.1 uncultured Flavobacteriaceae bacterium
GACAAAAATAGCAGGTGGCTGTGAGCAGGGGGTATGGGTTTTCCGTAATTTTTGGGGAATTTATGTCGCGGCGAACAAACAGTGTTTCAGATAAAAAAACACAGGGGTAGTTAAAAAACGAGGATGGGTTTAGAGCTTATTGAGTAAATTATTATCGGGGCTTACTTTTATTGGTAATTCTTTGAGAAAGTTTGCGATGGTTTCTTCGCAACTAATACCCTGTTATAGCGTGAAAAAGTTTCTTCCAAATAGTGAGTTTATAAGACGTGCCGAGATTGTTTTTTGGTTGGGTTTCCTAAAGATTTTCACGGTTTCCTGCACTTATTTTCCAAACGGAGGGGGTATTGGTTCGCTCAGCAGGTTTACAGAAAAAGCAGGGGGGCTACAAAATAGCATGTATTTGCAAGCCCTAACGCCTGGTAAAAGTGTGCAGGGAGCTATTTCTATAGTATTCACCTTGCCTGTTTTATATTTTTGCGTGGGGTTCATAGGGTTTTTTATAGGAGTTGTTATCCATCTAAAAAAAGAAACTGATGGTTGGGCGAATGGTTTGTTAGGGGCTTTTATAGGGTTAATTTCTTTTTCGCTCATGTATGGGGCGGGCAGCTTGTATGGGCGTTATGATTTGTTTTTGCCAAGCCTTACCGGGGGCGTTTCGCTTCTGTATGGGCCTGTTTTGTTTGCATACCGAAAACGGGTATTGCTAAACCGGGCTTTCACCTGGGCAGATGGGTTTCATGGACTTCCTGCAATTGTTTATTTTTTATTGTTATTTCTCTCTAATGGTAGGCTAAGGGGGGATTGGGAATTAGTTGCCGGGCTATTTCTTCCTTGTGCTTCACTGCTGGTATATGGCTATCTCTGTTGGAAAATAAAGGGAAACAGCCATATTTATAAGGGATTCTCGTTTACGGTATCCTGGCACAAAGGGCTTCTTATACTGTATGGGGTGTATAGTGTTTTGTTTATGACCGAGGGAATTGTTGTATATAATGGTAGTTCTTCATTTATTGTAGATACTGCCAGGCTCATAGTATTGGCGGCCATTATTCTTTATATCGGTTATGTAGCTTATACAGCGCCCCAGGCGCTTCACAGTTATATAAACATATCTTATACAAACGGTTCGCCTGTGAAATATAAAAAATCAGCTTTAACCGATTCATACTCAAAGGAGTTAAAAGAAGCATTACTAAAACTATTAAACGAAGAAAAGATATTTAAAGATAGTGCTATTAGCTTAGATTCGCTATCAGAGAAGCTGCAAACTACGCGGCACAATGCTTCACAGGTTATTAATGAACATTTTAATATGGGTTTTTTTGAACTCATCAACACCTACCGGGTGCAGGAGGCTATTGAGATACTGAAAAATGATGCGAAAAAAAAGCTCACTATCATTGATATTGCTTATGAAGTGGGGTTTAACAATAAAGTATCTTTTAATAAATCGTTTAAAAAAGAAACCTCGCTAACGCCTACCCAATATGTAGAACGGGTGATAAAAAAAGGTAAAATGAGTAGTAAATCATATTCGGAAGAGTAAACTATTATAGGGATTGCCTTATTTTATTGACAAAACGGCTCTCTTTGTCCTGTCATTTAAAACAAAAGGGTTGCGCAGAAGATGCCTTACTTCACAAAAAATAAACTTTGATCTCATTTTAACTGAAGTATTTGAATTAGCAACAACGTCTTCTCGCTTCCCTTTTTTTAAATACACGCTAACTCAAAATTAATGAAAACTATGAAAGAAAGACAATTCTGGAAATTTTTCCTGCTGCTGGTGTTCGGAATAACATCAGTAGTTGCCCAAGAGAAAACCGTATCGGGTACTGTAACTGACCAGGACGGGCAACTGTTGCCGGGCGTTAATGTTATTATAAAAGGTACTACCCGGGGTACCCAAACAGATTTTGACGGGAACTATACCCTCAAAGCAAATGTAGGAGAAATACTGCTGTTCACATACCTGGGTTTACAGAATGTGGAAAGAACTGTGGGGACATCTTCTACTATCAATGTGCAGATGACGGAAGATGCTGAAGCCTTAAAAGAAGTGGTTGTAACGGCATTTGGCATTAAAAGAAACCCCAAACAATTAGGGTACGCCGTTAGCCAAGTAGATACAAAAGAAATAACAGAAAACTCTGAGCCCGATTTAATTCGCTCTTTATCCGGAAAAGTTCCCGGTGTAAATGTAAATTTTTCCACCGGGGTTGCAGGAGCCGCTAACCAGATTAACATACGGGGAGCAACAACTATTGGTTCAGCAAGTCAACCGCTCATTATCGTAGATGGAGTTGCCTATGATAACTCACAGGTTACTACCTCCAGCCAAACCACCGGCGGTGGCGGCTATGAATCGGGATTATCTACGTTAGACCCCAACGATATAGAATCGGTTAACGTATTAAAGAGCGCAGTTGCTGCGGCATTATATGGCTCAAGAGCAACCGATGGCGTTATTGTTATTACAACCAAATCTGGCTCTTCTAAAAAAGGCAGTAAAGGAAATAACAAATTAAGTATCAACCTGTCCACCGGAGTAACTTTTGAAGAAGTTGCCAATTTACCCGATTTTCAAAATAAATACGGCGCAGGTGTAAACTATAGCTATGTAAATGCCAATGGTTCCTGGGGGCCCGCTTTTGATACCCGGGAGACCATTCCAACCTGGCCCAACCTGTTAAATGCGTTTCCAGGCGAATTCGGACCTACCGTTCCATACGTGGCGCAGCCTAATAATGTTAAAGATTTATTTAGGACAGGCACCGTAATGGATAATTCTGTAAATCTTGCATACAGAGGCGAGGATGGAAATTTTAATGTAACGGTTTCCGACCTGGCTCAGGAAGGATATATCCCCTATAATACCTACGACAGAACTTCCTTTTCCACCGGGGGCAATTTTAAACTCAGCAACGGTTTCACAGTAGGCGCTTCAGTGAGCTACTCAGACACGGAACAGGTAGGAGGCTTTTTTGGCGAAAACCAGTTCGCAGGTTCTGCCTCCTCATTCGCCAGAACATTATTTATGGCCCGAAACTGGGATACTTCTCTGCCTTTTGAACATCCGGTAACAGGCGCTTCCGTTACCCCTAACAATGGGTGGGACCACCCCTTATGGTCCTGGAAACATGACCAGATTTTAACCAGTTCAAACAGAAGCATCACAAACCTGAACGCAAGCTATGCCATTAACAATAACATCACCGCATCTTACCGAATAGGATACAATAAGTATAATTTAAACCGGAAAGAAGTTAGAGATATAGGCTCACGTGCTAATAATGGGCTTGGCTCTATCAGAACCGATGCTTTTACAAATGAAGACTTAGAGTCCACATTCCTGTTGAATTTTAATTATAAATTAACCGATGATATTGGATTAACCGCCATAGCCGGAAATAACATCCTGCAAAACACAGCAAAACGCGATGCTTTTTCAGGAACTGTTTTTATATCGCCGGGAATTTTCACCATCGCAAATACCGTAAATGTATCTAACTTGTTAGACACCTATCAAAGGTCGCGAAATGTGGGTGTGTTTGGAGATATAAGCCTGTCATTTAAAGATTACGTATTTTTGAATGTTACAGGAAGAAACGACTGGACTTCCACATTACCGGTAGAAAACCGTTCCTATTTTTATCCTTCTGTAAGCGCCTCCATTATCTTCACAGACGCTTTTGGTTTATCTAATGATGTATTAACCTTTGGAAAACTCAGAGCCGGTTATGCTTCTGTTGGTAGAGACGCTCCCGCAGAATTTTTAAACACTACCTTTTCAGTGGGCAACCCGTATAATGGCATCCCGGTTATTGGGAACAGGTCTTCCTTAGGCGACCAGCAGATTACCCCACAGTTCACCAATGAGCTTGAGGTTGGAACCGATTTAGAATTCTTTAAAAGGAGAATTGTGGTTGATTTTAGCTGGTATAAGAAAATAACTACCGATTTAATTTCCCCGGTGAGTGTCCCGGCATCCAGTGGGTTCTCTACCTTTAATACCAACATAGGTGAAATGGAAAATACGGGTGTTGAGGTTGGTTTACGATTAGTTCCGATAAAAAACGACAACTTCACGTGGGATTTGTTCACCACCTTTACTAAAAATGAAAATGAAGTTACCAAGCTGGTAGAAGGATTAGAACGAATTCAATTTGACCCTAACCAAATTGCCCATGCAGAGGTAGGGCAACCCTTTGGAGTATTCTACGGTTCCCGTTTCGCAAGAGACGCCAATGGCAACTTCCTCATTAACCAGGCAGGCGGGGGAATTGTGCAAGACTTGCAAAATGGCATTATCGGAGACCCCAATCCAGATTTTAAAATAGGGTTTATTAATACCTTCTCTTATAAAAATTTAACCCTGCGCGCCCAATTCGACTGGAAAGAAGGGGGCGATATTTACTCAACCACCATTCAATCCCTGCTCGGCAGAGGTGTTACCAAAGATACCGAAGATAGAGAGCGCACCTTTATTATTCCCGGGTTTTACGGAGATAATAATGGCAACCCCATCTTAGACGACAATGGAGATCAAATTCCTAATACCACCCAGGTAGATATGAATGAGTTGTATTTCTCCCCTGCCGGAGGGAATACTTTTGGAATTAACTCGGTAGCCGAAGCATCTGTCTATGATGGAACTGTATATCGTTTACGAGAAATAAGTTTAACGTATAATGTACCCTCCAAATGGTTAGACAAAACCCCGTTTGGAATGATTAGCCTAAGCATTTTAGGAAATAATCTATGGTATTTTGCCCCCAATGTTCCTAAATACACCAATTTCGATCCGGAGGTTACCGCCTTTGGCTCCACAAGAATTCAGGGAATTGAGGTGTCTTCAGCACCTACAGCGAAACGATACGGGTTTAAACTTAATTTAACTTTTTAAATACGAAACAATGAAAAATTTAAAATTAAAAAGAGGCATTATTTCCTGCGTATCTGCCATAACAACCTTCCTGTTTTTAGGATGTAATGACTATTTAGATGTAGATACCGACACGGATAATCCTACCTCTGCCCCTCTGAACCAATTACTCACCAATGTAGAGGTAACCGTTGGTTCAATAGCAGATTTTCAGTTCTTTTCAGGTGATATGCTCCAGGTATATACCCACCAATTGTGTGCCAGGGAAGAACAAGACCAATATGGCACCAAAGCCGATAATACTTTGCTAAATAACGACTGGAACAACGTGTACCTGGTACTTACGGATATTGAAACCATAATTGCCCAGGGAACCCAAAGCGGTGATAGAGTATATGTAGGCATTGCGCAACTCCTCAAAGCCTATGTAATGTCTGTAGCTGTAGACCTCTGGGGAGACGTTCCTTTCTCAGAAGCCACCCTGTTAAAAGCAGGCATTGTAAGCCCTGTATTCGATAGCCAGGAAAGCATATACCAGGCCGTACTTGATTTACTGGATGAAGGAAAAGCAAATGTAGGCAGCGCCGAAGGGTTAAATTCTCCAGGCACAGACGATTTATTTTATGGAGGCTCTATTCCTCAGTGGATAAAGTTTGCCAATACCTATAAATTGAAACTCTATAACCAGATACGGTTATCTGCGTTGTTTAACCCGGCCGATTTTAATGCCTTGGTAGCCGAAAACAATTTTTTCACCTCCATCAACGATGATTTTCAATTCAGGCATACCGCCAACCAGGCTCCTACAGATGAGCGAAACAGGTTATTTTTAAACTCCTATGGCTCACCGCAGGTAACCAATTATATAAGCCCCTGGTTTTATGAAATTTTGAGAGGCTGGAATCCAAACATCCACACCGGCAATCAAGACCCCAGAATTCCGTACTATTGGGCGAACCAATTAGCTCCTGGTCAATTTCCACGAGACCAGGGCGATGTAGTTACCGGAGACCCCAATGCAGACTACTGGGATGCCTCTACTGGTTTTTTCACCATTCGCTTTGGAAGTATCGGGCCTGATAGAGACCATGCCGTGCAAACCGATGCCACCTTTCCCGGTATATTCCCCTGTGGAGGTCACTATGATGAAGGCGCCGGGTTTACCAGAACCATTGCCAGCGGCACAGGAGTAGCCCCTAAAAGAATACTCACATACGACGAGTTTTTATACATCCAGGCAGAGCTCATGCAGGTAGGGTTATTAGCCGGAGATGCCGGTGCCAAATTAACCCAGGCTATAACCGCCAGTTTTGCTAAGGTTGACCAGGTAGTAGCCGGCACAGGAACATCCCAAAGTGTTCCCGTACTAAGCGGGTCGGCAGCGGTAACCAACTTCATCAATAATATTGATGCCGAATTTGCAGCCGCCAGCGACGAGAAGAGATTAGAGATTATTATGACCCAAAAATGGGTAGCCACCTTTGGAGACCCAATGGACCAATACAACGATTACAGGAGAACCGGGTACCCTGTTTTAGCTAACCCTAACGGCCCTTCCCCGGAATACCAGTTAGACAATGCCGACGGATTTCCGCTTCTCGATAACCTAACGGTATTAAATAATGGCTTTCAACATACCTTCTTCTGGCCGCAACGAGAGATAAACCTCAATCAGAACGCTCCCGAACAGAAAGATCCAACAACCTACAAAGTATTCTGGGCTAACTAAAAAATGAAAAAAATGAAAACTTTAAAAATTATAGCGCTTACACTAATCCTTGCAATATGCAGCACTTCCTGTAAAGACGATGGAGGAACCTCTGTAGTTCCTTTAGATGAAGGCGCCGTACCCAATATGGCGAAATCTGCTACCTCAGATTCTTTTATAGACCTTGTAAAGGTAAATAACGGCGAACCTGTGAGCATAACCTTCAGCGCCAGCGTTGCACAAGGCAACCCAGCTTCTACAGATATCATTGGTATATACAGAACCCTTGCAGGGCCCGTTTACAGCGCCACCCTATTTACCGATGTAACACTACCTCAGGATTTCACCTTATCAGTAGATGATATTGTTGCGGCTTTTGATGAACTAAATACCACAGCCGATATAGCGGTAGGCGATGTATTAAGCCTCACTACAAGATTCACAATGGCAGATGGAACAGTGCTCAACATCCTCAACGAAGATGGCACCAACAATACCGGCACCAATATTCAAACCACGGTACTCTTTACCACAATTATAAACTACCCCGTGTCTTGCCCCTCAAACTTAGGAGGCGTTTATAATGTTATCTCCAACGGCGATAATACAGACGGGCAGCCACCTGCTATAAACGTGCCCTATGTGGTAACCATAACCGATAATGGAGGAGGAAGCTACACTATTTCAGACGGGGTTGCCGGCGTTTATCAATTCTGGTATTGCGCACCCTACGGCTATTGTTTTGATACAAACGGTACTTTCACCGATGTTTGCGGAACACTAACCGGCTCATGGACCGAAGCCTTTGGTTGCCAGGTAAACCTTACCGGTACAGTAAATGACGACGGAACACTCTCCATACATTGGGATAATTGTTTCGGGGACTTTGCCGATGCCGTTTATACCCCACAATAAGAAAACAATCCTGCTACTATTTTATAAACCATCCCGCCTAAAAACGGGATGGTACTTTATCCCTTGCGAGACAAAACAATAACCAATATTCACCTTACCCAAAACCTTTTGCCAGGATAAAAATACCCCTTGGCAAAACCCTACCATGGAGCCCAGAAACCATGCTAAAAACGGGGTGTAACCGAAAAACCTTACGAGTAGGAAATAATAAATAAACCTTATTATAAAAATGAAACGTATTTTTTATGTAGTTCTAATCTCAACAGCTTTTACATTAACAAGTTGCTCTATCAGGTTAGTCGATTTTACAGTCATTAGTTCTAAAAATGTTAATCTTAATATTGATAGAACCCAAGGTAAAAAAGTGAAAGGCGAAAAAGCGTACTTTCTGGGCATAGGTTGGAATATAAAAGATGCGATGGATAAAGCCTTGGAAAGCGCGGGGAAAGAATATGACTTGCTGGTGGACGGTGTTGTAAGATATGGCAGTTTTCCTCTTGTAGCAACAGTAACCGTAGAAGGAACAGCTGTTAGCACTATTGCTATGAAAAACAAACTGGGTGAAGCGGGATTTAAAGAATGGCTAAATGGAAAGAAAATATCGTATGATAAAAGCAGCGATGTTGTTGCCAGCGAAAATAAATAAGTATAATAACATACTATATATTTCTTCATTCAAGCAGTTACAACCTGTTGAAAACTAAAATAAACCCTGCTATATAAACAACCTACCCCCTCCTTCTTAAGAAGGAGGGGGTAGTGCTTATAAAAAGAGCCCGTAAAACTAACAAAAGTCATTCAACCACTATCTATTTGCAAGGCGCTACTTACAACCTTAGCAACAAAAAATCGCTACTTTCTCACAGGTAGAGGTTTTTTTATTGCCTGTTTTGAGGGGTGTTTTTCTGCAAATTTTCTGCAAATGAAAAAGAGCTACAAGAACTTAATTTTGTAACTCTTTGATTATCAAGCTCCCCCTGCTGGACTCGAACCAGCGACCCTCTGATTAACAGTCAGATGCTCTAACCGACTGAGCTAAGGAGGAATTTTGCTACTTGTTTTCCTCAATTTTTCAGGAGTGCAAATATACAGTTTTTTATCTACACAATACAACAGCCCGCATGATTTAGCAACCAGGCTCATAAAAAAACCTTCCTTTTAAAAAGCGTGTTTTATCAAATTCCAAATATCATTCCCAAAAACCAGCGCCATCAGCCCCATAATAATAACAAACCCAATAATCTGTCCAACCTCCAAAGCCCGGTCACTCGGTTTTTTGCCCGTAACCATCTCATAAAACAAAAACATCACATGCCCTCCATCCAACGCCGGGATGGGCAATATATTTATAAATGCCAACCACACCGAAAACATAGCCGTAAACCCCCAGAAAAACACCCAATTCCACTGCGTAGGCATCTGCCCTACAATTCCAATAGGCCCCTTCACATGTTTATATCCCTCTGCTTTACTGCTAAATACCAGCTTAAAAGACTTTACCTGTCCCGTTAACACCCCGATAGTTTTAGCCAAACCATGCGAAACAGAAGAACCCAACCCATACCGTTTTGTTACAAACAACTCTTTCTGTAGATTAGAAACCCCGATAACCCCGCTATCTGGCACCTTTAGGTTAATATCCACCCACTCTTCCCCCCGTTTCACCCCCAGCTTCAAACTATCATTCCGGTATTTTTTTACTCCCGAAACAAACTCATCCCAATACACAACCACATTTCCGTTAACCGCTACCACCCTGTCGCCTTTTTGCAACCCAGAAGCCGCTGCCGCATACCCCGCAACCAGAGTATCTATCACCGCCGGTGAACGAGGAGATAAAAACGCCCTTCCCTGCGACTCTAACACCGCTTTTTTAGCCTCTTCCCTCAATGGAAAAGAGTGTATAACCCCATCTCTCCTCACCGTAACTTCATCGCCCAGCAAAACCTCTAACGAAGCCTCAGCAAGACTCTTTATCCTTTTCCCGTCAACCGAAACAATCCGGTCCCCGTTTTTAAAACCCAACTGCTCCCCCACAGAATCTACATAAATACCATATTTTAAATTCTCAGAAGGTATATATGTTTCCCCCTGCGAAAAAAGCAATATGGTATAAATGCCCCATGCCAGCAAAAAATTCACCGTAACCCCGCCCACCATAATAATAAGCCGTTGCCATACCGGTTTAGAGCGAAATTCCCATGGCTGCGGCGGCTGTTTCAACTGCTCCTTATCCATACTCTCATCTACCATCCCCGAAATCTTCACATACCCGCCCAGCGGCAGCCAGCCAATTCCATATACCGTCTCCCCTATTTTCTTTTTAAAAAGTGCAAATTTTACATCAAAAAACAAGAAAAACTTCTCTACCCTCGTTTTAAAAAGACGCGCCGGGATAAAATGCCCCAGCTCGTGCAAAATAACTAAGATAGATATAATTAAAATAAACTGTAAGAGCTGTATAAAAACTTCCATACCTAAGAGCTATGCTAAAAACCAGGCAAAAATACATCTTTTAAACCCAACCGCCGAAAAAATAAACAACCTTCACTTATTTTTAAGACGATTGTAAGACCCCACCTCGCCAAAAACAGTGCCCTCTGTTACAACAGGAAACCGCCCGCACAGGCGCAGGCGCAAACCCTACAAAATAGCCGCCACCCTTCGGTTCACAAACTCCAGGAAACGCTCATCGGCCTCAGAAAAAGAATTCAGCGTATGAGAGTCAATATCTATCTGCCCTACATTTTCACCCCCTACAAACAATGGAACCACCAATTCTGCCTTTACATGAAGGCTGCAAGCGATATAATTGTCCTGGGCAGACACATCGGGCACCAGGAAATTGCGGTTAGAAAGCGCCACCTGCCCACAAATACCTTTTCCAAAAGGAATAACCGTGTGCTCTGTAGGCTCTCCTGCAAAAGCCCGGAGTTTCAATTCCTCCCGTTCACCATTCCTGAAATAAAACCCCACCCAGTCATAGTGTGGAATATGAGTGCGCAGTAATTCGCACAAAGATGTAAGACGCTCGTCAACACTTAAAGAATTGTCAGATACGATATCAATAACCAACGGGTGAAGCGCTTGAAAAAACATATTTAATATAATAAAATTGCTACAAAAATAGCGAAAAATGCCCGGTAAGCGTTTATATGCTAAGATAGTCTTAAAAACAACCACCCATTCATTCCTTTCCCTATCTTTGCCCCATGAAATTTCCTAAGGCCGCCTATTTGCTCTTCGCCCTCTTCTTTTTGGTAACCAAGCTGGGCGTAGTGCTCAATATTCATTATTGCGGGGGAAACATCGCTTATATTTCCCATAGTTTCCAGAAAAAAGGTTGCGGCATGGAAAAATCCGCCCCTGTTTCTTGCGAGACAGGCATTCAACAAAAAAGCTGTTGCGATGATGAAACCATTGTCCTCCAAAATAAGGACCAGAACCCATTGACAGATATTCTTCAATTAAAGCTCTCTTTCTCCTCGCCTGCAACCCTTCCATTACTATTCCATCTCCCCGAAATCACTCCCTGTACACCTGCAACAGTAGCCTATCATACCCAGGCGAATCCCCCGCCTTTGTACCAACTCTATTGCAGTTATATTTTCTACGGATAAGTTTTAGTTATACTCTCTATTCCCAGGAAGTGGGTACTAATCAACCCCTTCCCTTCATCTCATTTGTATAACTAAAACCATTTCATTTATGAAACCGCATTTCATCTTCTTAATAAGTTTGCTTCCTGTTTATCTCAACGCTCAAGACCACGTACAGGGCATGATTATGGAAGCGAATACAGAAAATAAACACCTTCCTTTACCCGGAGCCACTATTTTTTGGCTAAACACCCAGGTAGGAACCATAACAGACCAAAACGGGCAATTTTCTATTCCCTACCAGCCAACATACAAAAAACTCATCATTAGCTATGTTGGCTATACCACCGATACCCTTACCATTGATAGCCCTAAACCTATACATCACTGGCTGAAACCCCAGCAAGAAAACCAATTGAAGGAAGTGGTGGTGGAAAAACGACGAGAACCCTTGCAAAAATCGTTCTTCCAGACGCAAAATATCATTACAGTAAACAGCGCCGAGCTACTGAAAGCGGCCTGCTGCAACCTTTCTGAGAGTTTTGAAACCAACCCTTCCATAGATGTTAACTTCTCCGATGCCGTAACAGGCACCAAGCAAATACAAATGCTGGGCTTAACCAGTCCCTACCTGCTCATTACCCAGGAAAACATCCCTTCAGTGCGAGGCGCCTCCCAGGTGTACGGGCTCACCTTTACGCCCGGAACCTGGGTAGAAAGCATCCAGATAACCAAGGGGGCAGGCAGTGTAGTAAATGGTTTTGAGAGCATTTCCGGGCAAATAAACACGGAGTTAGTGAAACCGCTTACCGATAAACGCTTTTTTGTGAATGGCTATGCCAACCTCAACGGGCGTTATGAACTAAACACCCACCTAAACAGGAAACTGAGCGAAAAATGGAGCACTGGGTTTTACCTGCATGGTAGTATGCGAAACGATAAACAAGATGAAAATAAAGATGGATTCCTGGATGCGCCGCTGGGAAACCAGTTGAATATACTAAATCGCTGGCAATACACCGATGCAGGAAAAGGATGGGTGAGTTTTATAAACATCCGTTTTATGAATGATGAAAAACAGTTGGGTGAGGTGGCTTTTGACCCGCAAACCGATAGATTCACTACCCGTGCCTGGGGAAGCGAGGTAAACACCCGCCGGTTAGATGGCGCTGCCAAAATAGGCTATGTATTCCCGGAATTGCCCTACCAGAGCATTGGCTTTCAAACAGCCTACAGCTATCATAACCAAGATTCGTATTATGGTTTCAACCGCTACGACATCCGCCAGGAAAGTGTTTATTCAAACCTGCTGTTCAATTCTATCATAGGCAGCACCCTTCACAAATTTAAAACAGGGATAAATTTTTCCTTTGACCGGTATCAAGAATTAGTAAATGGCGTTCCATATAACCGTATAGAAAATTCTACCGGTGCCTTTTTTGAATATAGCTACGATACGTTAGAAAAATTGAGCCTGCAGGCTGGTCTGCGGGTTGACCAGCACAATCGTTTCGGGTTACTCTTCACCCCTCGCATACATGTGCGCTACACGCCCTGGGCGGGCGCCAGCCTGCGCGCCTCCGCAGGAAGCGGCGCCAGGAGCGCTAATATTTTCGCCGAAAACCAACAAGCATTCGCCTCTTCTCGCCAGGTACAAGTAGTAGAAGAAGGCGGGAAAATATATGGACTACGCCCTGAAAAAGCATGGAATTACGGGCTGAGCTACCTGCAAAAATTCAACCTGTGGGAACGTAATGGTGATGTAACGGTTGATTTCTACCGTACCGATTTTGTGAACCAGGTAGTAGCCGATTGGGAAAACCCACAGCAAATAACCTTCTACAACCTCCATGGAAAAAGCTATGCCAACAGTTTACAGGTAGAATTGAATTATGAGCCCTTCAAGCAATTGACCATCCGCACGGCATATAAATATTATGATGTGAAAACCGATTATATTTCTGGCAGGCTACAGAAACCCTTGCAGGCAACCCATCGGCTGTTTGGAAACGTAGCGTATGAAACTCCAAAAAAATCTACGGGCTCCCAGTGGCGGTTTGATTATACCATACACTGGCTGGGCGAACAGCGCCTGCCCGGCACGTCTCTTAACCCATTGCCCTACCAACGACCAGACTATTCTCCCTCTTATAGTTTAATGAACGCCCAGGTTACCAAGGTGTTCTCAGACCACTTTGAATGGTATGCAGGCGGGGAAAATATTAGTAACTTTGTACAGGAAAACCCTATTATTGCGGCAAATGACCCTTTTGGTGCGTTTTTTGATACCAGCGTGGTGTATGCTCCGGTTATGGGCGCTATGTATTATACAGGTTTCCGATTGAAGTTCTAATGTTTAACATGTAAAAATTACCCAATTTCTCAATATTCAATACTCTAAAATAAAAAAACCATGAAAATATCGTTGTTATTTGCAGGACTCTTACTGATGATGAACCTGGCATTCGCGCAGGAAAAAAATAAAAAAACTTCTTTCGAAGTAAAAGGAAATTGCGAGATGTGCAAAGCCCGTATAGAGAAAGCCTCCCTTAAGGTAAAAGGCGTAAAATATGCCAGTTGGGATATCCCTTCCCACTATCTTTCGCTTATTATAGACGAGCGCAAATGTTCAGAAATAGACGTGAAAAAAGCGGTTGCCGCCGTGGGGCATGATACTGATGTGGTAAAAGCTACAGATGAGGCTTACCAGCAATTAGACCCCTGCTGTCAGTACCGCCACGGAGATGGAGGGCATAAGGAATATGCGCCAGGGCATCATTGAGCCCGGCAGGGAGGGTATTCCCTGAATGGCGTGGTCTCTTGGAAAAATAAACGCTCTCAATACAGTTTCTGTGAGAAGAAAGAATGGGTTAATTCCAATGCTCCTCAAAATGTAAGTCGTTATAAGGATGAGTATCTATCCCCTTCCCGGGAGAATCGAAGCCGCGAGATACATCTTCTAACCTGGTTTTAGCAACCGGTTGCAGGGGAAGCGCTCCATGTGCAAAGAGAAGGTTAGGATAGGTTTTCTTCCTTTCTTTCTTGTCTATCTTCATCAGTTCCACATAGCACGTCCACAGGTTTAGAAAATCATACACATAAATAAGTTTGTTATTCTCCTCGCTCAAAATAGTTTTCAGCGCAGTATTGCTCATCAGCCGCTGTCCCTTCTTTTTTTCGTGCATATTCAGCAGCGCTATCTCCTCTCCCTGTATCCATTCATCATCGGCAAGAAAAAAAGAAGCCATTTCATTTCCCTGGAAACCCACATATTTTTTAATAGCGTGGTGAAGTTCTTCCAGTGAAGCCTTATCTTCTATCTCAAAGTCGCGAAAAATATCTTCTTCAGCATCTACAATCACCCTGAATTTATAAATCATAGGCATATAAAAAAGTTTTATGGGATAAAATTATAGAATTTTTATGATTTTGCAAGTTTTTGGCTATCTAACAGGAGATAGAAATGAAAGCTGAATAGCACTATAGCTCCCACGAGGTGAATAGCTTGCGAGCCGAAAGGAAAATCGGCATAATTCATCAAAACGCCTGCCAGAAGGGTTATAAGCAACGACAGGAGCAGCCATTTTATACGGAAATAACCATCGCTTTGTTTTTTATTGCGCCAATAGAGCCATCCATAGAGCGCCGCCAGCAACAGGGAGAGGGAACGATGCAGGTAAAACACAATGGGGGCGCTGTGCAGCCAGCCCGATGAGGCGCCGGCTCCCGTGGCGGCTACCTGCTCGTCTATAAATTGCCGCACCTGGGTACCTGCAATCATTTGCAGGAGGCTTATTAGAAACGCTACCATCAATACTTTGCGAAAGGCAGTATCGGCTTTAAAAGCGGGTTGTTTTTTCCGCGTGTAGTGGAGCAGGTAGAGCAAGAGGGCTACGAGCGCCAGCGCAACAGCAGTGTGGAGGGTTATTTTCACAGGGGCTAAGACAGAATAGACTACGGTAGCGCCCAACCACCCCTGGAAACCAATGGTGAAAAAAGTGAGCCAGGAGAGAAACGGGACGATTTTATTTTCCTTCCAAAAATAGAGTGAGACTACTGCCATGACAAAGGTGGCAAGACCTGCTAAGGCACCGAACAGCCGGTTGATGTACTCTACCCAGGTGTGATAGGGGTTGAAAATGGCGTAGTTGTGTTTGGTATAGGGCGCCCAGTTATTAGGATTGTACTCTGAACCGGTCGTAAAAGTACGTTTGGCTAACCGCAGCGATTCTTCCACAATGATAATCTGCCCTTTTTTATATTTTTCATGGGGGTGCCACAGCAACTGGTTTTTTTGAGTGGGGGGAATATAGTAGCCAAAACATTTTGGCCAGTCGGGACAGCCCATGCCGCTACCCGTCATGCGCACGGTGGCGCCCGCAAGAATAACCAGGTAAACGAGCGTCAGTGTTATTTTTACGATTTTCCGGAAGTGTTTTTTCATCTGTTTTTTGTAAATAACGTTATCTCTTTTTTATGGCAATGAGGTACTTTTTTCATCGCCCAAACCATATTTTCATTTTTGTAGTGCCTTTACATTCTTTGCGCTTCCCTGGCGTTCTTAGCAGTTAAGACGTTACCGCAAAGTTCGCACTATTTTATCGCAAGGTTCGCAACAATTCAGGCAAAGGCTCAACGTTGTGCGGTTTGCAGGTATGTATTTTTTTGTGTGTTGGCTTTCATTGTCTTTGATTTGTTATGCTACAAATGCTCTTTGGTCGCCACTTGTTGCCATAATGTAAAAATGGTCAAACACGGCATCGCATTTGGTGGCGTAAATAGCACGGTCGTAGGTTTTGGGTAAATGAATGTCTAATACTTTTTTGATGGCTGCCTGCACCTGCAATTTGGTTTGAAGGTCTTTGTGCCAGTCATTGATTAACACTTTTGGTCGTTCTTCTTTCAAACGGTGCAAGAGGTTCTTTGCCGCCAGTTTTACTTTCTGTTCTTCGTCTTTGGTGAGTTTTTCTTTTTTCAGCAAGTCAAACAGTTCCAGTTCTTCTTCGGTCAGTCCTTCACGGGTGGCTCGCAATTCTTCTTCTTTCATTTTCTCCACAAAAGCCATCAGGTCGTCAAAGTAATTCTCGTTAGTGGAGTTGCCCGAATTGTAGCGGTCAATGATTTCCTGCAATTTTTCGGCAAAGCTTCTGCGGGTTACGTTTCTGTCCATCATCATTTGCAATTTGTCCTGAATGAAAGTCCGCAGGTCAGCAATTTCAATGTTTTTGTAAGGCGCTTGTTTGTATTCTTCTTTCAGTTTGTCAACGTCCAACTTACTCAGGTCAATTTGTTTCCACGCTTTTATGAAGTATTCCCGTTTTTCGGCTACTAAGTGTAAATCTTTGGTGTCTTCCTTTACTTCGTTTTCTTCCTGGGCAATGATGCTTTCGTCAAGCAGTTGGCTAATTCTGCGTTTGGCACTGTCTAAGTTACCCCGGTCGGCTTTACCGTCTATTACCTGACGCAAATAGTGAATGATGGCTGCCAATGGAAATTCACTTCTTCGCCCTACAATTTCGGGTTTGCAGGCTTCGTAAAGTGCATCAATCGTGTTGTCGTAAACAATGAATTGCTTTTTCTGCTCATCGTTTGCCAGAATGATGTCGGTATATTCTTCAAACAAACTCAGTTTGCTGAAGGTCTCTTTGGATTGTTTTATTTGGTGCAAATCAACTTTGATGTTTTTACAATACGCATCGCATTCTGCAATGGCATCTTTTAGCAATACAAAAAGCTGTTCAATATCTCTTGCCGGTGAGTTTTCGTCTTGGTCGTCTCCTGTGCCTATGCTGCCGCCACCATAGGAGGCAAATGCTTTTTTCAGGTTGCGGAATACATTGTAATAATCTACCACCAAACCGTTTTTCTTGGGCTTGCCAAAAATCTGCACATCGGTTACCCGGTTTGCCCTGGCAATGGTTTGCATCAGGGTGTGGTCTTTCATCGGTTTATCCAAATACAACGTAGAAACCGTAGGCGCATCAAAACCTGTGAGCCACATACTGCACACAAAAACCAATTGCAAAGGGTCTTTCGGATTTTTAAATTTGTCTTGCATTTCCTGACCGTTCTCGTCCACCTGCTTCATTCGCTTGCGGTGTGGACGTATATCTAATCCTGCTTTTTCAAACTTTCCTTCTTCGCCTGCTTCTTCGCTTACTATCACTGCCATATCTGTTTTCCGCATCCATTCCAATAGGCGTTTCAGTTCAGCTTTTTCTTCCTGGTCTTGGCTGGTGTTTATTTGCTTTTGCAGTTCCCGCTTTTCTTCTTCCCACAGGCGTTTCACCTTATCATACATTTTCACGGCTGTGAACTTGTCAATGGTGATGACCATTCCTTTGCCCAAATAGCCCCTGCGTGGGAAATGATAAACAATATCTCTGGCTATGGTTTCCAAACGGTCATCCGCTTTTAATACGCTCATTTCCTGTGCAAACTCTCTTTCCAGTTTGTCCTGATTTTCGGCTGACAGATTTTCGTCCGATACGATTTCTGCTAAGTCATCATTAATCTCATCATTCTGCAAAAGCACCTGCGGCACCCGCTTGTGATAGAAAAGCGGCACGGTGGCTTCGTCTTCAATGCTTTGTTTGAAATTGTATTCTGAAACGGTATCGCCAAACCAGTTTTTAGTGAGTTCGCGGCTGCCCAAAAGTGGTGTGCCTGTAAAGGCAATGTATTGAGCATTGGGCAAACCTGTCCGCATATTCTCCGCCAAATCTTTGTATTGGGTGCGGTGTGCTTCGTCCACAATCACAATAATGTCGTTGCGGTCTGATAGCAACGGATAATCTTTGCCTTTGTCGGAGCCAAATTTATAAATGAGAGTGAAAATGTAACGATGGTTTTTTTGAAGCATTTCTCTAAGTTCTTCTTTGCTTCCCGAAATACACTTAGTAGATTCTGCTATTGCTCCTGCCCCAAGGAAATTTCGATAAATCTGCGCATCTAATTCTATCCGGTCGGTAACAATTAAAAAGGTGTAGTTGCCCGTAAACTGGCGGAAGATTTTGCGGGTAAAGAAAATCATACTGAAACTCTTGCCGCTGCCTTGTGTGTGCCAGAAAACACCCAGCTTGCCTTTGTTCTCTTTGTCGGTTCCTGCTGCATCGTGCTGCAAACGCAAAGCAAAATTTTCAATGGCATTGTTTACCCCTAAAAACTGGTGGTTCTTGGCGGCAATTTTTATGCTGTCGTTGTAGTAGAAAATGAAATTCTCAATGTAATCCAACAGGCGTTTCTTTTCGCATAAGCCCAACACGGCATAATCTAAACTTACCCCGTAATCTTTAATCCGTTTTTTGTCGGGTACTTGTTTTTCGTTTTCGAAGCGAAGCCAGTTGAAGTAAAACTCATAGCCCGCATTAAACGCCCCGATTTTGGTTTCAATGCCGTTGCTGAGCATACACAGGGCATTGTAGCGAAACAGCAGCGGAATTTGTTTTTTGTACCGGGTCAGGTTGTCGTCATAGGCATTGCGAACGGGCACATTGCTGTTTTTCAATTCAATGAACAACAACGGCAAGCCGTTGATAAACACAATCAAATCGGGGCGAAGCCGCAAATCGCCTTTTACCCAAAGTTGGGATGTAACCAGGTAATCGTTTTTGCTTTCGTCTCTAAAGTCAATCACTTTTACCCGTTCGGGTTCGGTGCGACCTGTGGCCGTGGTGATGTTTACTTCCACACCATCTTTGAGCAACGCATAAAGTTCACGGTTGGCGTGGGTATCGCTTTTGTCAAATCGGGTATTGCAAAGGTCTTTAAAGGCTTCTTCAATTAGTTCTTCGCCCAGGTGCGGGTTCAGTTCTTTTAGTTTGCGTTTGAGTAATGGTTTTATCACCACATCGGTTTCGCTTTCACGCTCGGTGGTGTCCATATCAAAGCAGTTCAGATGTCTGTAATCCAGGTTGTTTACAAACACGCTGATAACTGCTTTTTCTATTTGGTCTTCGGTGATAATTGCCATTTGTCTGAACTATGATTGAAGATGATTTATTTGATTATTATGATTGTTGGGGTTTGAATTTTTTATTGGTGAGCCGTTTAAAATTTAAACTTGTTTCACCAAAGTTTATCAGCAAACCAATTTCAAGATTGTATGCTTCCAGATAATTGATGGCTTGTGCAAAATGCACATCCTCTAATTTTACAATAGCTTTTAGCTCAACAGAAATAACGCCTTCTACCAAAAAATCAACCCTTCTTGTGCCTATTTGCTCATCACGGTAAAAAATGGGCATTTCATATTCTCTGCTAAAAGTTATTCCCGCCAAACCCATTTCAATAGCCAAAGCCCGCTGATAAATCACTTCCTGGAAGCCATTGCCCAACCGTTTATGCACTTCCATTGCACAACCAATAATCTTTGATGTAAGCTCAGAATATTTGTATTGTTCTTTAATCATTCAACTTTTACTTTAATCATACTAATCATTATAATCACAAAAATCATAGTTTAGACAATGAGGTTTATAATCAGTTGCACCATCAGTTCTTTTTCTCCGGGGTTGCTTTGGGCCACGAGCAGAGCAATTGCTGTCAGTCCGTTATCATTAATTTTTAGCTCGCCCGTTTTTTTGAAGCGGTGTTTGTTTTTCTCCAAAAACCAAACGAACAAAAATGCCCCGATACGCTTGTTGCCATCGCTGAACGAATGGTTTTTAATCACAAAATACAACAGGTGTGCCGCCTGCTCTTCAATGCTCGGGTACAGGTACTGCCCGCCAAAGGTTTGCACAACAGATTGCAGCGAACTTTTGAAACCATTGTCTTTTTCATTGCCAAACAGTTCGGTGGCTTCGTTTTTGGCGATGAGTTGCTTTTTCAGTTCGGCAATGGCAGCTTTGGCTTCGTTATACTCTATTTCGTAGGTGATGTTTTCGCTGAGTTGCAGGGTTTGCAGGTTGTGGCTGTCGTATTGGTTGAGCAATACAAAACTTTTGGTGTAATGGCTCAGAATATCCAGCAAGCCTTTGGCTTCCTGCAATTGCAGGGTTTCGGTTTTGCCCGATTGCTCAATCAACTCCACCATTTTACCCAACTCATCCAGCCGTTTTTGGTTGATGGTATAGCCCTGCACCAAATACTCTTTCAGGCGTTGGGTAGCCCATTGGCGAAACTGTATGCCCCGTTTGGACTTGACACGATAGCCCACCGAGATAATAACATCCAGGTTGTAATGTTCTACCTGATAGGTTTTACCGTCATCGGCAGTTGTCGCAAAATTTGCGACAACTGAACTTTGTTCCAATTCCCCTTCCGAAAACACGTTGTTAATGTGTTTGCCTATGGTCTTGATATTCCTGTCAAACAACGATGCCATTTGATGGCGGTTTAACCAAACCGTTTCCTGCTCAAACTGTACCTTAATTTCCGTTTGATTGTCGGGGGTTTGGTATATGATGATGTCGTTCATTGCTAATCTTTGTTAACCATTTAATCACAAAAATCATAGTTCAGATACCTGCAATTTGCCGCTTATCAAGCGTGGTAACAACCGGTCCCGGATTTGGCGGAGTTGGGTGTTTTGATTTCCTAAAGTTGCTATTTGTTTTTGCATCAGTAAAACTTTATTGTGAAATGCTTTCATCAAATCATCATCAGGCAAAATGATTTCTTGAAATTTCAGGAATGGTTCAAATTGAAAATTGCTAATTCCTGTTGATTGGATTTGATAGGTTTCAATCATTCCTGTATCCCACAAATAATTTAAAAAGTAATAGAGATAAAGCGATGGAATACTTGTAGTCCGTATCTGTTTGCAGAAACTCGCAGCCATTACTTTATCACCGTATGCATCAAGAATTTCCTGTGTGATAAAACAAGTTCTGCCTAATGGTTGACCTTCACTGCCACCTGCTGTTTCAAACACAATATCGCCTTCAATCAACTGTCGTGATTTCATATTGGATGCTTTGTGAAAGCGATAAACTTCAGGATTAGATTGTCCTGCTCTGATTTTCGGAATGTCTGTTCCCCGAATTACAAAACCTGCAACTGAAAATTGATTGTCTGATTTATCATTCCCCCAACCACCGCCAATGTGGTAGTCAATTACTTTACCGATTGGTTTTAATTTCCAATCAACAGGAATTCCCTTCTTAAACTTCGCCTGTTTATACCCGGGCTTGCCCGCCGCGGCGGGGAAACGCATCCGCACAAACCATTCTTTATACAGTTCACGGGCGGTTTGCTCCAACAGTTTGATGCGTTGGTTGTTTATTGCTATCAAATCATCATAAGCCGAAAGGATGGAGGCTATACGTTGTTGGGTTTCGGGTTTTTCTGGGAATTGGATTTTTAGTTTTTTAATTAACTCAGGATTAAATGAAGGATAAGCAGAGGTTTGATTTTCTGAAATTAAAGACAAATAGTCTGTAACGAAATCACTCGCTAAATAGTAGTAGAGAAATTTTGCATCTATTTTTTTGGCACTTATCACTACGTAACCAGTTGATACAACGGTATTCGGTTTAGGATTATTTATGAAGCCGAAGTGCTTTAAATTTGGTCTTACAGTAGATATAATAATGTCGTTGGTTCTAACAATTCTTTTAGCTCTGCTTGGGGCATTTTTGAATTCAATAATTTGCGGAACATCAAAAATTCCACCGGTCACGGAAGAAGTGTCAATATATTCAATAGTCTCATATGCAAAACTTCTTCCAGCAGTTTTTGCGTTCACATCAACTAAATTCCCAATAATATCTTCCTTCCAATCTTTCATCCTATCGCCAATAAATTTTGGTTAATCAATTCTTCCAACTCACTTGCCTTTTGGTTCCAGCCCTAAAGGGCTGCGATATGGGTAGAAAAGAAAACGAGAACGATATTTTGTCCCGTACGGGACAAAACCATCAAACCAACACCATTATCTACCCATCTTTTGTGCCTAACGGCATGGTTTTCATAATTCATAATCAACCCGTTTGAAAATATATGCCTCATTAAAATCTACTTCAAATTTTCGTAACATATCCAAATACTCATCCAAAAACTTACGCTTTTTATGATGTTCTTCCTGATTGCGTATATATTCAATCACATTGTCCACATGCGACTTGCTGTATGAAAACGCCCCGTATCCTTCCTGCCAACTGAATTTACTATCTACAAATCTCTTGCTGTTTATCCACTTAGATGAATCACCCTTTATATCCTGCATCAAATCCGACAACGATTGTGTTGGTCGCATTCCAAACAATATATGAATATGGTCGGGCATACCATTAATGGCTAAAACTTTGTGATTATGGTTTTGTATGATTCCCGTGATGTACCTATACAATTCATCTTTCCATTCTTTCCGAATCACGCTTTCACGGTTTTGAACTGCAAAAACTGCCTGAATATGAATCTGTGTATAGGTGTTAGCCATTCTCTGCTATTGATTTTAAATTTTGGTTAATCAACTCTTCCAGCTCCTTTGCCTTTTGGTTCAATTCATTCAATGAGATATGCCGCTGTTTCATTTCGGCTAAAAACTCTTCTTCGGTCAGCCCGTCTTCTTCTATTACTACACCCACATACCTGCCGGGGTTCAGGGAGTAGTCCTGCTCTTCAATTTCCTTCAGCGTAGCGGCTTTGCACAAACCCGTTACATCTTCATACACGCCATTGGGGAAGCGTTCGTTCAGCCAGTTAATGTGTCCTACGAAATAGTTTTGCTTTTCTACCAAAGCTTTCCATTGCTTTTCGGCTTCTTCTAATTGTTTTTCCAGCTTCCTTTTGTCTGAATCAGGGTTTTTACGATTTCCCGAATTTTCAGGATTAAATGCTGCCAATTCTTTCTCCAGTTTAATTTTGGTAATTCTTAAATCCTGCAAATCCTGATTCAGACTATTGGCTTGCTGTTGGTATTTGGCTAATAGTGCAGTAAGGCGTTCCGTTTCGCCACGATACAACCGCACAATGGTGGCAATGTTTTGTATGTGTTCATCGGTAAACTCCCGCAGCGAACGGGTTACCTGCTTAAAAATGTTCCGGGCATCAATAAACAGAATTTTGTCTGCATCTGAATTTACAGAATTAGAGGATTTGCCGGATGAAGATGCTTCATCAATTCTGTTCATTCTCAAATCCTGCAAATTCTGATTCCGACATTTGTTTTTGTCAAAAAACCACAAGGTAGCGGGCAGGGTAACGGTGTAAAACATATTTTTGGGCAGGGTGAGCATACAGTCAATTACCCCGCTTTTAACCAGGTTTTGGCGTATGTCGGCTTCGCTGTTGCGGGCATCGCTGGCACTGTTGGCCATTACCAAAGCGGCTCTGCCTGTGGGCTTCAGGGAAGTGGCAAACAGGTTTATCCAAAGGTAGTTGGCATTGGGTACGCTGTTTACGGCTGCCTGCTTTTTGGCGGTGGGTTTGGTTTTGTTTTTCGGTATGCCATATTCGTTAAAACGCTTGTCGTCCTTTACCCGGTCATAGTTCACATCGTCCACGTTAAAGGGCGGATTCGCCATCACGTAGTCAAATTTGCCATAGCTGTCAAACGGATTTTCGTAATAGGCATTGGCTTGCACCACTTGCCCGCGCAGACCGTTTACGGCTAAGTTCATTCGGGCCAGTTTTACGGTTTCACTGTCTTTTTCGCTGCCATACACCATCAGGTCTTTGGTATCGTCATCGTGCAGTTCTGCTCTTCGCTTGTCCACAAATTCGCTGCTCTGCACAAACATACCGCCACTGCCGCAGGCAGGGTCGTAAATAGTGCCTTTATACGGTTCAATCACTTCCACCATCAGTTTTACCACACTGGTTGGCGTGTAGAACGCCCCACCACCTTGTCCTTCGGCAAGGGCAAACTCACCCAAAAAGTATTCATACACTTTCCCAAATACATCGCCTGTGGCATCTTCGGGAATGTCTTTAAAAGTTTTCAGCAAGCTCTTGGGGAGGCTACGGTCGTCTTTGGTGTAAAGTTTAAAGTATTCGTCTTTGGGTAAACTGTCTTTCAGTTCGGGCTTGTAATATTCAATCAGTTCCATAGCCTTTTTAATGGCTTTGGCAATGTCGTCTTTCTCGGGCAGGTTCAGCAAATAGTCATACTCTGCTTCGGGTGGCAGGTAGAAGCCGCATTTCAGAATAGCAATTTCTTCTTCTTTCAGTTGGTTGCGGCTTTTCTTTTGGGCTTCCAGTTCGGCTTTTATTTCCGCCTTCACTTTGTTGTAACGGATAGAAGCAAAGCGAAGAAAAATCAGTCCCAAAATAGGCGTTGAATATTCACTGGCTTTCAGTCCGCTGTCGGCACGCAGCTTATCAGCCGCTTTCCACAAATTATCTTCGAGTTCTTTCAGTTGTTCTGCTGTCATTTAGTACTCACTATTTAGCTCGTTTTCCAAGATACATTATTTTATTGCTTTTAGCCCTAATTCTGCTCCCTTTTTAAGCATGTATTGATAGGCCGCTTCATACTCATTTGGGATTTCGCCCTCTAAAATAGCTTCTTTGATGGCATTTTTTATAATCCCGATGGGAGCAGAAGGTTGAAGGTTGAAGGTTTTCATAATTTCCTCTCCTGTTATGGGCGGCTGGAAATTCCGCACGTGGTCGCGGGCTTCCACTTCTTCCATTTTCTGGCGTACTACCTGGAAATTCTGGTGATATTTTTTGAATTTCGCCGGGTTTTTGGTGGTAATATCGGCTTCGCACAGCACCATGAGGTCATCTATGTGGTTGCCGGCATCGAAAATAAGCCGCCTCACCGCCGAATCGGTAACTAAATCTTGCGCCAGGATAATGGGGCGGGAACTCATGGCCACCAGCTTTTGAACGTATCGGAGCGATTCATTTAACGGCATTCGCAACCGTTTAAAAATTTTATATACCATTTTAGAACCCACGTATTCATGCCCGTGAAACGTCCAGCCGATTTCAGGGTCAAATTTTTTAGTAGGCGCTTTCCCAATGTCGTGCAGCAGGGCAGCCCAGCGCAACCATAGGTTGGGGGTATGGCGGGCAATGTTATCCACCACCTCTAACGTATGCCAGAAATTGTCTTTGTGTTGTTTCCCTTCTTTTTCTTCAATACCCTGCAAAGCCGTGAGCTCGGGCAGAATGAGGGGCAGCAGCTGCGTTTGATAGAGCAGCCGCAAGCCTGCGGAAGGTTGTTCGCTCAGGAGTATTTTGTGCATTTCGTCCACGATGCGCTCCTGGGAAATAATGGTGAGGCGGTTCTTATTCCGGCAAATGGCTTGCAGCGAGGCATCTTCAATGCGAAAATGCAGCTGCGAGGCAAAGCGGATAGCCCGCATCATGCGGAGCGGGTCATCGGAATAGGTGATATCGGGGTCGAGCGGTGTGCGGATGAGCCCATTTTCCAGGTCTTTCATCCCGCCAAAAGGGTCTGTTAAATCGCCGAAATGTTCCGGGGAAAGCGACAGCGCCATAGCGTTGATGGTAAAATCGCGCCGGTACTGGTCGTCCTCCAGCGTACCATCTTCCACAATGGGTTTCCGGCTGTTGCGTTGGTAGCTTTCCCTGCGGGCGCCCACGAACTCCACCTCTAAACCCTGGGTTTTTAGCATGGCCGTGCCAAAATTTTTGAAAACCTGCACTTCGGGGTTGCCTGGCAATTTTTCGGCAACCTTGCGGGCAAGGGCAATGCCGCTACCCACGGCAACGATGTCGATATCTTTAGGGGTTTCTTTCTGCAAAAAATAATCGCGAACAAACCCGCCAATGACATAACTGTCCAGGTTCAACCCGGCGGCGGCGTTTGAAATCAGGGCGAAAACAGGGTGGTGAAGGGCTTCTTTGTAGTTGCTTGGTTTCATCTTTTGCTGTTCAGGATGAGGAGGCGCGCTGTAGAATTTTTTAAGAGGAAGGAATATACAGGAAAATTGGTCATTGGCGGATTATTTTCACGAGACCGCCTTTCCCGATTTTGATAATGGATGACGGTTTTTCGCCTCGTTTATCGCGGTGCAAAGGTACAATATAGTCCACACCTTTTAAAATATAGGGGCTTATTTCGGCAAAAGACATGGGTGCCGGTTCTCCGCTGATATTGGCGGAGGTGGAAACGATGGGTTTCCGGAAGGTTTTGATGAGCTGTTGGCAAAATTCATCGCCCGCCACGCGGATGGCGAGGGTATTATCTGCCGCCACCAGGTTGGGGGCCACACCCACCGGGTTGTCATAGACAATGGTAACGGGTTTGTCGGCAAGCCGGATGATGTCATACGCCGCATCGGGCACTTCGTCCACGTATTTTTCCAGCATCGCCACATCCGACACTAAGCAAATGAGTGCCTTGGAATCGGCTCGCTGCTTGAGGGCATATACTTTTTTCACGGCTTCCGGGTTGGTGGCATCGCAACCAATCCCCCAGACGGTGTCGGTGGGGTAGAGGATGAGGTTTCCCTTCTTCAGGGTGTCGATGGTTTTCTGAATTTCCGTTTTCATAAGCCCAGGTAATCAAATACTTTACCGGCAAATTCCCGGTTAATGCCCCGGCACTCTTCCAGCACGCCGGAATAGGATTGCGCTTTTTTCAAATCAGATTGATAACGGCTTATGTGGGAGATGACGGGTGGATACTTAAAATCAAAAAATTTGGAAGAGCTCGGGAACACCACTACTTTTTTCCCTAACAGAATCGCCCAGTACATGGCATGGTAGCTGCTGGTTACAATGGTACGGCTTTCTTTTATAAAGGTTACAATTTCTTCAAAAGGTGCGCTATTGGCAAGGGATGGAATGTCCCGGAAGGTATCTACTGCCGTTTTATTGTGCAGGGTCTTTTTGTGAAAAATGACGCCTAATTCTCTTTTTTCATCCCTCACTTCATCGAAAAGCGGGTGTAAGCAGCTCACGCAGGGAACCCATTCTTCCTTCATGCTGTAATCCCGTACACCCACCAAACCGAATGAGGAGGTATCAACATTATATCTTTTGATATTGCCGAAACGGAGCCGGTTGATGGAATTGTGCCCGGCGCCCCATATCACGGTTTTCTTGCCCCTGGACTTTAGTTTTTCAAAAAGTTTCATCTGGCGGCTGAATGCCGGCAGGCACAGCAAGCCGCCACCGCCTATAACCAGGGCGTTGTCTGTGATACTCTGAGACCAGTTTTCCCGTACAGCTTTGTCTTCTTTTTTATAATCGAAAATATCCAGCGATTTACCCTTTAACACCTCAAAATAATGATGCGGTGCGCAGTAAAAATCACCGGCATTGGTGGGATCCAGCCGGTGGACATTCACCACATCCTTATTCCCCAAAACCGGATGCGCCAGGATGGTGTGTATGGATTCTTTTTTTATTTTTAGCCTTTCAAAATAGGTTGCTTTCCGGTGTAAATACGTAAACAGCTTCATAACGAAAAAACGGTTTATCTTAGCCCGACCGATGAACAAAGATAGGTAAAAACCATACGGGAACAGGGAAGCTGCTGATGACACTGCCCAGATTTCCAAAATTAAACCTACATTTAGTGATGAAAACCACCACCGCCCTTCTCATCTCCACCTACAACTGGCCGGGAGCGCTTGACCTTATACTGAAAAGCGCACTGAAGCAAACCCGTATGCCGGACGAAATTCTGATAGCAGACGATGGTTCTGCCGAGATGACCCGGCAGGTGATAGAAAATTATATTCCTGAGTTTTCTATCCCGGTTCGGCATGTGTGGCATGAAGATAAAGGTTTTCGCAAAGCCATGATTCTCAATAAAGCCATCGCACGGTCAACATCAGATTACATTGTCCAGGTTGACGGAGATTGCATTTTGCATCCTAAATTCATAGCCGACCATTTGAGCTTTGCCCGGGAAGGGCTTTACCTGTATGGCACACGGGTACGGGTGAAGCAAAAGCAGGTTGATGAGGTTTTAAAGCAGAAAAAAATATACTTCCATTTTTTTAGCAAAGGGATAAAAAAACGCCCCCGCAGCCTGCGGATACCTTTCCTGAGCCGGTGGTTTGGGGTGTGCAATACCATTTCCCCGAAATTCAGGGGGTGCAATACGTCGTTCTGGCGGGAAGATGTGATGCGGATTAATGGGTATAACGACGATATGGAAGGCTGGGGAAGGGAAGATTCCGAACTCATGATACGCCTCCACAATGCCGGGATTAAGGGGCGGCGGCTGAAGTTTAAAGGAATGGTGTATCATTTGGACCACTCGGAAAGCAGCAAAGCGAACATTGAGAAAAATGATGCCATTCAGAAAACTGCTCTTGCCCGGAAAATTACTGTGACAACAAAAGGAATTAACCAGTACCTGTAACAGTATTTAAAAACTGCTGCAATATATTTTCAAAATAAGAAGGGGTAAAAGATTTATACAGGGTAGCTGTATTTTTTTTTAGTTGCCTGGGAGATATTCCTGCAAACCATCCCGGTTTAAAATCCTTCAAGTGAACGGCTACATTTTTTTCATCGCCAAACAAATCCCATCCCTCTTTGGGCACGCAGGGCGAAAAAATGCTAAACGTGGGAATATTCAGCGCCTTGGCCATGTTCACGGCGCCTCCTTCATTGCCTATCAAAGCCTGGCAATGAGACAGAACCCCCAGGAAATCTCGTAGCGAAGGGGCGAATACATCTGGCCGGATACGCTTTTTCGCTTCCTCACCGCACAGCTCATACAGCTTGTTAGCATCTTCTGCCTGGGAAGGTATGTAGTTGAACAGGAAGGTGGCTTCTGTGCAGCGCACCAGAACGTCTATCACCCTCGCCATATACGGCAGCGGGTAGGTTTTGGAAGGGCTGCTTCCCAGCACATTCAGCATAAAAAGCGGTTTTCCGGGAGCTATGTTGTGTGTATCTAAAAAATCTCTTGCTTTTTCCGTTTCTTCTGTGGAGAGATAGATGCGGGGGCGGGTAACGGTGGGCGGCTCTTCTTTTAGAAGGGGCAACAGGAGGAGCAACCGGTTTTTAATTGCCAGCCCCATGGCGGCATCGGGTTGGGTGTGGCGGTGTAGCGGATGGGTGTACAAAAAACGGGTGTACCATTTGTAATAGGAAATTTTCAGGCGCGCACGCGCGAAAAGGGTAATGAGGTTGCTTTCGGTTTTGCCATACGCATCTATCAATATATTGTAGGGGGTTTTCCGAAAACTCCTCAAAAAGCGGAAAAAAGCTCGTTTACTGAGGCGGTATTCATTTTTAAAAACAATTATCTCATCTATAAAAGGGTTACCTTCTATCACTGCCAGTGTATTTTCATTGGCTATAAAACGAATATGGCAGTGGGGGAAATGGCGTTTCAGGTTTTCGCATAAAATGGAACTGGTGAGTACATCGCCAATCATTTTTTGCTGTATAATGAGTAGTTTCATAGGTTTTGCCGCTCTTTTTCCTTCAGGACATAGCATCGCCTGCAAACCATTCTGCATAAGAGGTTTCGGTTTCCTGCAGCCGAAGTGAGTGCAATTTTACAGAATCGGGTAAGTGTTGGCTTATACGGGCTGCAAAATCAATAACCATATTTTCGCAGGTTGGCTGGTAATCTGCCAGGATTACCTGGTGTCCTTGTTGTTGCAACTGGGCTGCTAAGGCTGCGTGAGGGGTGTGTTTGTTAAAAATAATGGCATGGTCAAATAGTTCCACTACTTCTTTATTCACTATTTTTTTTAGGTCGCCAAAATCTATCACCATACCGTGTTTTGTGTGCAAGGGGTTATTCATAGGGCTTCCTATTACGGTAACCCATAATGTATAGCTGTGCCCGTGCACATTTTTGCATCGGCCATCATACCCATAGAGGGCATGGGCGGTTTCAAACCGAAATTTTTTGCTGATTCGTACTATGTTCATCATTTATTTTTTCTATCCCCGCTTTTATAATTGGTTATGTGCGGGTTTACAGGGTTAAAGATAAAAAGGATTTTTTTGTGAGGCAGATAGGAGTGAGAAGCCCGGGCGATTTTCTGGTTAAAACGCGCGCTTTTTCTAACCTATTTTTTAAACCGTTGTAGGGCTTCTTTTGTAAAATCTGAAAGGGCTAACGTCGCCGAAATGCGAGCTCGTTCCGGCAGCAGGGTATCCCAATGCTCGGTTCCCTGCCAGCTTATTTTTTTGAGTTGCAACAAGGCTTGGGGGGAGTAGGCAGCCAGTTGGGCTGTTATTTCTTCTATTTCTTTGTCTGCTTCTTTAAGAGAGTTTACTACCTGTGCGTACAAGCCCTTTTGCTGAGCCCAGTAGGCGTTTTTCCAGGTCGTAGGGGTAAGGGAAAGTTCGGTAAAAGCTGCGGTTCCTGTTTTTCGGGTTACGGCAGGAGCAATTACAAAGGGGCCGATGCCTATGGAGAGTTCAGAGAGTTTAATCGCCGCCATATCTGTAGCGATAGCGTAATCGGAAGCAGCAATGAGCCCCACGCCTCCGCCTACGGCTTTGCCTTGTACACGGGTTATAATAATTTTTTTACAGGAGCGCATAGCGTTTATAAGGCGGGCAAACCCGTTGAAAAAAGCAGTGCCCTGGTCTATATTGGTAATGGCAGTGAGTTCTTCCAGTGAGGCGCCGGCACAAAAAGCCCCATCGCCTTCGGAGGTAAGGAGAATAACCCGTATGGCAGGATTTTCAGATAGTTCTCCCAACACGTGTTCAAAGCGCGCCAAGAGCTCCATAGTGAGCGCATTAGAAGCAGGATGAGTGAATTGAAGAATTGCAATGCCTTGCTGTATGTGGGTGTATAAATAGCCTTCCCTGCCGAAATTCATGAGTACCGTTAATTTTGTTCAAAAATAGTGAATCCTGTAAAGAGTGTGGATATATTTTTTCTGTACCTGTTACAGCAAAATTCGTATATTTGCATCCCTTATAATACGATTTACCATCTCATAAGGTAGTAGCGCTAATACTATGACACGAATTTTAGTTCCACTGGGCACCAATAAAAACAGGAAGCATTTACTGCAATATGCTATAGATTTTGCACAGGTGTTCAATTCTAAGATATATGTTTTCCGGGCGTATAATTTATTTCCCAGGATAGGCACTCTTGCTAATGTAGATGAGATTGCGGAGAAAGAAACGCAGACTTTTATCAATGAAACGCTGGAGCAGGTAGATAGAAAAGGTGTGGAAATTAGTACCGTAACGGGAAAGGGCAGTGTAGTAGAAAATATAGCGTTGTTTGCCGAAGAACACCAGATTGATATAGTTTTTATAGCTCCCCGGAGCAATTCTATACGAGAAGAGGTGTTTTTGGGAAAAACTTCGGGAAAAATCGTAAAGCGTACCCAACTGCCGGTTCTCATTGTTCCCGAAGGGTACTCTTTTGCGCCGGTATCTTCTGTTTTAATGGCATTTAAATCGGGCTTTGTCAGAGACGCAGCTTCTTTAACTCCCTTAAAAGATATTATTAAAACATTCCATGCTGATTTACACTTGTTGCTGGTGAAAACACCGGGGTATAAGGAAGAAGATTTAGTGATAAATCCCACCCTGGATGCTATGAAAAAAAGCCTGAAGGTTACAGAAAATGCTACTACTTTCCAGGGTGTGTTAGAGCATTTTCAATCGCATCAGCCAGATATGTTGTGTGTTTTCAGGAGAAAGCGGGGCTTTTTCAACAAATTATGGGAAAAAAATGTAATTTTGAAGCGCGAATTTCATTGCAGTATCCCCTTGTTAGTGCTTAACGGGCGATAATAAACGGGGCATTAGCTCAGCTGGCTAGAGCGCTTGCATGGCATGCAAGAGGCCATCGGTTCGAATCCGATATGCTCCACAAAAAATTGAAAAGAAATTTTTCTCCCCTTTCCTGAATTTATTCCCCATTGATAAAACCCCAGCTTTCCCCGGGGTGGTAGTGTAATCTCCCGTTTTGCACATAGAGCGGGCTCTTTATATTATGGGTATATAAACTGCCTGTGCCTAAGCCTTGAGGTAACCTGTTTTTTTTGGTGAATGTGTACTGGGCAATAGCATTCAGTCCTATATTGCTTTCCAGGGCGCTGGTAATCCACCAGCCTATTCCCTGCTTTTCTGCCCGCACTATCCAATCGTCGCAGGCGGCAAACCCGCCCACCAGGCTCGGTTTTAAGATAAGATAGTGGGGTTGTATGGTTTGCAAGAGGGTGTTTTTCTCCTCTTCATCTAAAACTCCTATCAACTCTTCGTCTAACGCTATGGGGAGCGGGGTTTGGGCGCATAGCGCTGCCATAGCCTTCCATTGGCGGGGTTTTATGGGTTGTTCTATGGAGTGTAGCTCCCATTCGGCTAATCGTTTCAATTTTTCCAAGGCTTCTTCGGCTGTAAAAGCGCCATTGGCATCTATCCGAATTTCCACCTCGCTGGCTTTGAATTGGCTTCGTATGAGCCGGAGCAGCCGAAGTTCAGTTTCAAAATCAATAGCTCCGATTTTTAGTTTAATACAGGTAAATCCTTCGCCGAGCAACTTTTCTATCTGTTGTTTCATAAAGCCCTCCTCCCCCATCCATACCAAACCATTGATGGGAATAGATTCTTCTCCATGCGTAAAGGCAGAAGGAAAAAGCAAAAAAGGCGTTTGCGATGACAGCGACCGGAAGGCTTGCTCTATCCCAAACTGAAGAGACGGGTATGCAACCAACGCTTCCCGAAGCGCTGCTTCGCCCTGTTGCAGGTTAGCGCAAACCCATTGTAGTTGTTGCTCATAATCGGGCTTATCATCTATACTCAGCCCGCACAACATAGCGCACTCGCCTATGCCTACACGCCCATCGTGTTCAATCTCCAGGAACCAGGTTTCCCGTTGGCTCAAAACACCTCTTGAGGTGCCTGCGGGAGTTTTAAAAGGGAGAGTATATTTTCTATAAGAGGCTTTCATTTATATACATTTCCTATTAAAATACCGGCCAGGAAAAGAAGGGCAAAAAGGAAAATACTCAAGGACATTTTTTTCAATTCAGGGTCAAGCCGTTGCGGGTGGGTGTTTTTTAATATTCGTTGCAGGTGCAATAGCATTGGAAAAAAAGCGAAGAGGTATATCCATTCGTAAAGCGACGATTGGTTAAGAAAGGAGTAGAGCGTTACAGCCATACTACCCGCTATAATAAGAGCGGCATGGTAATAGGCGGCATAACGAGCGCCAAGGCGTACGGCAAGAGTGCGTTTACCGCAACGGGCATCGTTTTCCCAATCTCGCATATTATTTAAGTTTAGCACCGCCACACTCCATAGACCGATGGCGGTAGCCGGGAGAAAAATGTGGCTGTGCAGGTTTTTTGTATAGAGGAAATAAGACCCCGCTACGCTTACCAGTCCAAAGAAGATGAAGACGAAAATATCGCCCAGGGAACGATAGCCATAGGCTATTCTTCCAACGGTATAGGTAATGGCTGCTGTTATAGCGCCGATACCGAGCAAGATAAATGCAAGGGATAGCCAGGGATTTTCGCTCCCAAAGGAAATATAGATGAGTATCAGGGCGCTCAACAGCGCTATAAAAGCAACTATGGCTACGGCGGTTTTCATTTCTTTGGGTGAGAGCGCCCCGCTTTGCACAGCGCGTTTGGGTCCTATCCTGTGCAGGTTATCGGTGCCTTTTATGCCATCTCCATAATCATTGGCAAAGTTAGATACTACTTGCAATGCCACTGTGGTGATGAGCGCCCAGGAAAGAATAGCGCCATTAAAAACATTTTCAGAAAGCGCCAAGGCCGTTCCCGTTACAATTCCGGAAAGAGAAAGTGGCAGGGTGCGCAATCGGGCGGCTGCTATATATGTTTTTATTTTGGTTCTCCTCATTAGATTTTAGATTCCATATTTACAATTTCAGAAATTCATCTCTTTAAGATATGTCGCATCCTGAACAACATTCCCAAACGCTCCTCTCATGTATATTCAAATGTGCCAAACTCTGTTTTCAACGTCAGTTTTTTTTGAGGAGAGGCTGTTACCCGCCCTACCCGTTGAGCGGGTATGCCAAAGGATTGAGAAATAGCTATAATTTCCCCGGCGATATTTTCTTCTACATATAACTCCATTCGGTGCCCGCAATTAAATACCTGGTAAAGTTCTTTCCAGTGGGTTCCCGATTGTTCTTGTATGAGCTGAAAGATAGGAGGAGGTGTAAACAATGTATCCTTTATAACATGTAACGATTCTATAAAATGTAGAATTTTGGTTTGCCCGCCCCCGGTGCAATGCACTATACCGTGAAGTTGTTGCGGAGAATAATGTTCTATTATTTTTTTTAGCACGGGCGCATACGTGCGCGTAGGCGAAAGGGCTAATTTCCCGGCGTCAAGAGGCATTTCTCTAACCGCATCGGTGAGTTTCAGGCTTCCCGAATATGTTAAAGCAGGAGGTATGGAGGTATCATAGCTTTCCGGATACCGGTGAGCGAGGTAGTTAGCAAACAGGTCATGCCGCGCCGAGGTGAGCCCGTTGCTGCCAATGCCGCTATTGTATTCTTTCTCGTAAACCGCCTTTCCTGAAGAGGCCAATCCCACAATTACATCGCCGGCTTGTATGCGGGCGTTATCAATTACATCGCTGCGTTTTATGCGAGCTGTAACAGTAGCGTCCACGATAAGGGTACGAACCAAATCGCCCACATCGGCAGTTTCTCCCCCGGTAGCATACAGGTTTATGCCCCATGCGGCAAATTCTTCTATTACTTCGTTTGTACCATTTATAATATGGGCTATTACTTCTCCCGGTATGCGGTTTTTATTCCTCGCAATGGTTGAAGACACCGCTATATTATTGGTTACTCCCACGCAAAGCAAGTCATCTATATTCATTACCAGGGCATCCCGGGCAATTCCCTTCCAAACAGAAGAATCGCCGGTTTCTTTCCAATAGAGATAGGCAAGAGAGGCTTTTGTTCCCGCCCCGTCTGCATGCATAACCAAGGCATACGCATCATAGTTTGTGAAATAATCGGGGACTATTTTGCAAAAGGCTTTCGGGTAAAGTCCTTTATCGCTGTTTTTTATAGCCTGGTGTACCTCTTCTTTGGTGGCAGAGGCGCCGCGTTGGTGGTATCGCATATTTACCTCTTCATCCATTAGCTTTCTTTTACAGGCAAAGATACCGCATTTAGCAATTTAAAAAGGTTTTCCACGGGCTCATTGCAACGCTCGTTGCCGGTTGGCTTCAAAAATAAGAATAGCCGCCGCTGCCGAGACGTTCATCGAGTCAACCCGCCCGTGCATGGGTATAATGATGTTTTTGACGGCGGCTTCCAGCCACAGGGGACTTAACCCGCTATCTTCGGCGCCTACCACGATAGCGGCAGATTGGGTGAAGTTCACCATATAATAAGGAGTAGAGGCGTCAAGGGCAGCACAATAAAACGGAATGCGGCGCTGCTGCAAAAAATGAATGATTTCGGAGACGCTTCCTGTGGCTATGGGAAGTGTAAACATAGCGCCTAAACTGGAGCGAATGCTATTGGGATTGTATAGGTCTGTTTTAGGGTTTGCTATTAACACCGCATCTACCCCCGCTGCATCGGCGGTGCGGAGCAGGGCGCCTATGTTTCCGGGCTTTTCGGGAGCTTCGGCTACCAATAGTAGCGGATGTTGGCTTTTGAAAGAAAGGTGTTGTAGGGTATGTTCTTTTGCGCGCATGAGCGCCAGCGCTCCTTCTGTGCTATCGCGATACGCCATGCGTTCATACACCGGCTTAGAGACGCTCACCAATAAATATTGAGCTAAACCAGATGGAAGATATGCCTGCATTTCATTTTCCGAAAGAATATCGGGGCAAAAGAAAAATTGTTCCACCCGGTAACCGCCTTGTATGGCAAGGGATAACTCCCGGATACCTTCTATAACAAAAAGCCCGCTCTTTTTACGTTCTTTTGATTTTTCTTTGAGGGAAAGCAGTTGTTTTATAAGCGGGTTGTGAATGCTGCTGATGTGTTTCAAAACTACCAGATTTTAACCGTTTTTTCCATGGTAAGGATTAGGTGGTTGTTTTGCATGCTACCGAGTCGCTTCGCTTAGGAAGGTGGGTGTTTTTAAGGGCGTTGTACCCTCCCGCAATGTCAACAAGATGCGTAAACCCTGCTGCTTGCAGGAAAGATGCTGCAATTACAGAGCGGTATCCTCCCGCACAGTGGAGGTAGTAGGTGGTATTTTTATCGAGGTTGCCTATCCATTCGTGGAGATACTCTAAGGGAAGGTGTTGTGCCGTTTCTAAATGTTCTGCCATAAATTCTCCCTGTCTTCTTACATCTAAAACAGCAGGTTGTTCACGATAGCGTTTTTCAAACTCTTCTGCAGGAATAGAAGTAAGTGTTTCTACCGGTTTCCCGGCTTGCATCCAAGCGGTTATTCCTCCCTGAAGATAGCCCAGCGTTCCATCATAGCCCACCCGCGCCAGGCGGGTAATGGCTTCTTTAGAAGCGCCTTCGGGAACTACCAGCAAAATAGGTTGCTTTATATTAGGCAGTAAGGCTCCTACCCAGGGGGCAAAATCGCCATTCAACCCTATAAAAATAGAATTAGGAATATGTGCCTTCACGTATTCTTGCTGGGTGCGTACATCTAAAACTAAGGTGTCTTGCCGCTTTGCCAACGCTTCAAATTCAGGTACGCTCAAAGGCGTATCTCCTTTTTTCAAAACACTGTCAAGAGGGAGATAGCCTTGTTTATTGAGGGCTACATTTTCGGCAAAATAACGGGGAGGGGGTAAAATTCCCTCCAGCACCTCGTGGATAAATTCCCCGCGGGTCATATCGGCCCTTAAGGCATAGTTGGTTTTCTTTTGATGCCCCAGGGTATCTACCGTTTCTTTACTGAGGTTTTTGCCGCAGGCAGAGCCGGCTCCGTGAGCGGGATATACTATTACTTCATCTTGCAGCGGCATTATTTTGGTGCGCAACGAGTCATAGAGCATTCCTGCCAGGTCTTCGCGAGAGAGGGTTGATTTCACGGCTAAGTCGGGGCGCCCCACATCTCCTATAAATAAAGTATCGCCAGTGAAAATAGCATGGTTATTTCCTTTTTCGTCTATCAACAAATACGTTACCGATTCCAGCGTATGCCCCGGGGTATGGAGTGCTTTTATAATTACATCGCCTAACCGAAAGGTTTCGCCGTCTTTGGCTACATGAATGGGGAAATTGGTAATAGCTCCTGGTCCATACACAATGGTAGCGCCTGTTTGCTGCGCCAGGTCCACATGTCCCGATACAAAATCGGCGTGAAAATGAGTTTCGAATATATATTTTATAGTGGCTTTGCCTACTTTGGCTTTTTCTATATAGGGTAGGGTTTCGCGCAAAGGGTCAACAATGGCAGCCTCTCCACCCGATTCAATATAATAGGCTCCCTGGGCTAAACAGTTGGTATAGATTTGCTCTATTTTCATGGCTTTTTCAGGTATATGATTTTTCAAAGATACGAAGTATCGTTGTTTTTTCAACCTTCCTTTAAAGAAGCATATTATTTTTATTTTTTTATAAAATATTGATTTTTAATATATTGAGAATCTATTGTGAAATATATGTTATGTAATTGTTTTAAATGTGTAAATTGTTTTCTACATTTGTTACCTAATGGTAAAAATTGAAGTATGAAAACCTTACTATTTGTTGCAGTTTTCCTGGTATGGGTTGCAGGCGTTTCTCAAAATTCAGTTATAAAACCTCTTCTTCAACAGGAGGGAGCACTTATAAAAGCTACCTATTATTATGAAGATGGGAAAATCGCTCAAACGGGTTTTTATAGAGATAATAAGCCTCATGGGGTTTGGAAATCCTATAATCCCGAAGGAGAACAAACTGCTACTGCCTTGTATGAAGAGGGCGCCAAAACGGGTAAGTGGTTTTTCCGGGAAGGTAATAAACTGGTAGAGGTAGATTACAGTAAAAATAGAATTATGCGGGTTACTAACTGGAATAATGCTCAGTCGGTGGTGCTGAATTAAGACTATACAGGTATATAAAAGGTAGTTTTCTCATTCTTTGTAGTGTTATATGCCTTTTATATATGGGTGCTATAAAATCTCACTATTTTGTTAGGTGATTATTCATTTTATAAATGAATATATGCAGATAACTGGCTTCGCCGTATCTTTGAGCGGGCAAAAAAACACATGAATAAAAAAGTTATATTGATTATTTTAGATGGTTGGGGAATCTCTCCCGACCCGAAGGTTTCGGCTATCGCACAGGCGCAAACGCCTTTTATAGATAGTTTATATAAAAAATACCCTCATGCCCAACTGCTCACTCACGGGCTGAATGTGGGGCTGCCGGAAGGACAGATGGGCAACAGCGAGGTAGGGCATACTAACTTAGGCGCCGGGCGAATTGTGTACCAGGATTTAGTGAAAATTAACCGCGTAGTTGAAAATGATAGCTTAGCCGGGGAAAAAGCCCTTACTGATGCCTTTGCCTATGCTAAGGAAAAGGGTAAGGCGGTTCATTTCTTAGGTTTGGTAAGCGATGGCGGCGTTCATTCCCACATCAACCACCTAAAAGGATTGCTGGATGCAGCCTATCATTTCGGGTTAAAAGACCTTTTTATCCATGCGTTCACCGATGGGCGCGATGTGGATCCAAAAAGCGGGAAAGGCTTTATAGCCGATATACAGGCGTATGGAGCAGTGCGAAACGCCCGGTTGGCATCTATCACGGGACGTTACTATGCAATGGACCGGGATAAGCGGTGGGAGCGGATAAAACTGGCGTATGATGCGCTTACAAAAGGAGACGGAATACTTTCTTCTAACGCTGCTCAAGCCATTCAAAACAGCTATGATGCCGGCGTAACCGACGAGTTTATAAAACCTATTATCCTCAAAACCCAAGACAACCAGCCAGTGGCTACTTTGAAAGAGGGCGATGTAGCGCTATTTTTCAACTACCGTACCGACCGGGGCAGGCAGCTCACGCAGGCGCTCACGCAACAGGATTTTCCCGATTACAACATGAAACGGTTAAATCTCTATTTTGTAACGCTCACGAATTATGACGATAGTTTCCGAAACATTCATGTGGTGTATGATAAGGATAACCTCACCGATACGCTGGGAGAGGTATTGACCAAAGCCGGGAAAAAACAAATCCGCATTGCGGAAACCGAAAAATACCCGCATGTTACTTTTTTCTTCAACGGCGGACGGGAAGAGCCTTTTGAGGGTGAAAAGCGGATTCTCTGCCCTTCTCCCAAGGTAGCTACCTACGACCTGAAACCCGAAATGAGCGCCTATGACATACGGGATGCCATTATTCCCGAACTCAAAAAAGGAGAAGCCGATTTTGTGTGTCTCAATTTCGCCAACCCAGATATGGTGGGGCATACAGGCAGCATGCCGGCCGCCATAAAAGCCTGCGAAACGGTAGATGCTTGCCTGAAAGATGTGATAACTGCTGCTATTGGTAATAGCTACAGCGCTATTATCCTCGCCGACCACGGTAACTGTGATACCATGCTTAACCCAGACGGAAGCCCCAATACAGCGCATACTACCAACCCGGTGCCTATTATCGTGGTAGATGAGGAGGTAAAAAACGTTAGAAATGGTATTTTGAGCGATGTGGCGCCTACCATTTTAGAGTTGATGGGGATAAAACAACCCCTTGCAATGAACCGAAAACCACTAATCTAACTAAATATATCCATGAAAAAATTATTTCTTTTAAGCATGATAGCAGGCGTTTTTGTCTCATGCGGCGATAAAAAAATCAGTCAAACCCCGGAATTAACAACCAAAATGGAAGCCCCACAAACCAATAACCAGCAACCTCCCATGCTGTTGGGCAAAAAAGAGAAAGCCAACCTGGAAACAGAACCCTACGTTTCCTGGTTTCATACCAATTATGAAGCCTACACCGTAAATGAAAATCTCGCAGCGCAACTGAAACCGCTGCTGAAAAATGTAAAAATCACCATCTTTATGGGAACCTGGTGCGGCGATAGCAAACGGCAGGTGCCACCATTTTACAGGATTTTGAATACCATTGGCTATAGCGAAAATGACCTTACGCTGATTACTGTGTCAAAGGAAAAAAACACCCCTGAAAAATACGAGGAAGGGCTGGATATACAGCGAGTGCCTACGTTCATCTTCTATAAAGACGGCGTTGAACTCAACCGCATCGTGGAATATCCCATAAACTCGCTGGAAGAAGACATGCTGGCTATTTTGAGCGGGCAAGCCTACAAACATGCTTATGCCGACTGAGGGAATGAGCCGGCGAGAGCAAGCGCTCCAGTCGTTTGACCGGCTTTTGACTATCATGGACGAGTTGCGGGAGCGGTGCCCATGGGATAAAAAACAAACCTTGCAAAGCCTTCGCCACCTCACCTTAGAGGAAACATACGAACTGGCAGATGCAGTTGTAGAAAATAACCTGGAGGAGGTGAAAAAGGAGTTGGGCGATTTGCTTTTGCATGTTGTTTTTTATGCCAAAATAGGGAGTGAAACGGGTGATTTTGATATAGCAGATGTTGTGGAAGCTATTTGTGAGAAACTGGTAGTTCGTCACCCGCATGTGTACGGGGATGTGCGCGCGGCCGATGCAGAGGTGGTGAAGCAAAATTGGGAGGCGATAAAGTTGAAAGAGGGCAATAAAAGTGTACTGGGTGGTGTGCCCAAAGGGTTGCCCGCTCTCGTAAAAGCCATGCGCATACAAGACAAAGTTTCTGCGGTGGGCTTCGACTGGGAAATGCCTGGCCAGGTGTGGGAGAAATTGCAGGAAGAACTCACCGAGCTACAACAGGAGGTGCTAAAGGGAGATAGGGAGGCGATGATGGGAGAATTGGGCGATGTGTTATTTTCTGTAATCAATTATGCCCGCTTTTTAGACCTCAACCCGGAAGAGGCATTGGAGCGCACAAACAAAAAATTTATCGACCGTTTTCAGTATATAGAAACCAAAGCCAGCGAACAGGGAAGATTACTTAAAGATATGTCGCTGGCTGAAATGGAGATGCTGTGGAAACAGGCGAAAGGGGTATGAGCTATTGCGAAGGTTACCACCATTTAAAATTTAAAACTAAGCCCTGTGTAAATCCCTAAGGAATAGGGTTTAAAATCGCTTTGGCCTGAGAATGTTTGCAGTTGATATTTAAACATTGGCTCCATATTGAGCAATATCCTGTCAGACACCTTATAATCTAAGCCTACCCCCACGTTTGCACTGAAATTAACATTATTAACATTGCGTGCGCTTCCTATTTGCGCGGTAAGCGCATCAGTCTGTAGGGTAATAGAATTATCCGTTAAAAACAACGAGCTCATTCCCCCAACCAACGTAAAGCCTATTTTCTTATCTACCAGCCGATATTTCAATTCTACGGGAACCTCTACATAGCCTAACTCCTGTACCATATCGCCATTATAAGAAGTGGCAGAATTACTCTTCAATTCTGAGTCCGGATTGTTAATGTTGCTATCTGTTATTACAATAGTGGGCTTATCGTCCCGGTAGGCAATAGAAGAAATACCATTTTCCTGCAAAGCAGGTGTAAAGGCAATACCGTGGGTGCTATACCCATAATTTACCTTGCTCACACCAGAACGCACACTAAATCGTTTGTTTACCTGGTAGGCTACAGTGAGCCCATAACTCATATTCATATTTCCCGACTTAGAATTATCTGTAAAGCGCGGGTCTATGGACGAGCCCCTGGCAAGCGAATTAAAATAAACCGGCGCCACAGCAGAGCCTACACTCCATTTTCCGCCTTTAAGGGAAGATGTTTCGTTTTCCTCTGTATAATTGTCACGGATAGCCTCTAACAACGATTTTTTGTTAGAATCTTCATTCGCTACAATTCCATCATTTTGATTGAAGGGAGATTGAGGTGTTTCATGGTTTTGAATATTCTCCTGATTTGCATTGACCCCTTCTTCATGCGTATTTAATAGTACTGAGTTCTTATCTGGGTTTTGGGCAACTTCTTTAGAGGTAAGGGTATTTTTAACCTCTCTTTTATTATACAAGTTCCTGTTGTTATTTTTTTCTCTTTCCTGTGTTACAGAAAGTTGGGTATAATCTGTAGCGGAAGGGTTGGTTTTATCTATAGTATTAGGCATAGTATGTTGGGCGATAGTTTTGTCAACAGGGGTTTCTAACCCACGGAGGTAATATCCCAAACCAACCATCAGCGCCATAGAAGCCGCAATGCCACAATAACGTATGATAATGGGAAATACCCGTTTATCTTTTTTCTCTTTTTCCAGTCGCGCCGCTATAGAAGCCCATACATGAGAGCCTGGAGCGGGGTCAAAATCTTTAAATTTTTCCCGGAAAAACCTATCTATGTTTTTTTTATCGCTCATAGTTTATAGGGATTTCATATTTTTTTTTAAACCTGTTTTTTCTATTCTATCTTTCAAAATCATACGCGCCCGCGCCAGATTAGATTTTGATGTTCCTTCGGAAATATTGAGTAGTGTTGCAATTTCTTTATGAGAATAATCATCCAGCGCATATAAGTTAAACACCAGCCGATACCTGTCTGGAAGTTCCTGGATAAGTTCTAAGACAGAATCTATTGAAATATCCTCATCGTTAGAAACCTCTACACTCACTTCATCCTCCATATTATCTGAAATAATAGTGAAAACACCTTCTTTCCTATATTTTTGCAATACTGTGTTCATCGTAATCTTTCGCAGCCATCCCTCAAAAGAACCCTTAAAATCATAACTCTCTATCTTATTGAAAATAGTTATAAAACTATCTTGCAAATTATCTTCCGCTTCTACTTTATTACGGGAATATTTCAGGCAAATACCAAACAACTGCCTCGAGAAAAGCCGGTAGAGCTGCTCTTGCGCCTTACCATCTCTTTTTTTACATTGTCGAACCAGTTTATCTATACTCATCAAGAAGAAGAAGTTGATATTAGACGAACACCCTTCCGAGCAGGCTCCTGCACGGATACCTCAATTGTAAAAAATAAGTCTTCATTATTAGCGCCTTTGCCAGTCCAAAACTTAAAAACATACATGCCCGCCGCTGTAGGTTGAAAATCAAAAGAAGTCTGCAATTCCTCATTCAACTCCTGGCACGACTCATCTGATAATACAGAGGCGATTAAAAAAACAGTTCGCTCGGTATTAGAGGTATTGTTATAATCAAACCCCTCTATATAATGACAACTGGTAGGACGAATGTATGTAACCGTAACCGTGTAGGTGCCACTGGCATACATATCGCTTGGAAAAACCACATCTACAATACGAAGCGGCTCAAAACGAATGCCTACATCATCATCTTCCTTACAGGAGTTGAAAAAGAGGCCGATAATACACATCCACAAAACAACAATCCTCTTCATACCATCTATTATTTTTATTATAAGATGCAAAAATACCAATAAGGTTGCGTCTAAAATATAAAAAAATTTACATTCCCACTTAAACATGCCTCTTTCCACTACCCACAAACGCCTTCAATTCAACAATTCCATAATGAAGCACAGACGCTATTTGGCAGGAAACCCGCCCTGATGTATTTTTGTATCGCTAAAATATAAAATTATGAGCGCATTTTTGCAATCTTCCATAGGCAAAAAAATAATGATGGCTCTCTCTGCCCTTTTCCTGCTACTGTTTCTCCTGCAACACCTCATCATTAACTTTACCTCCGTAGTCAGTGAACACACCTTCAACGAAGTATCTCACTTTATGGGAACCAACCTGCTCATTCAATTTCTTTTACAACCCATTCTCATCGCGGGGGTAGTATTTCATTTTGTAATGGGTTTTGTGTTAGAACTAAAAAACCGGGCAGCGCGAACCACCCGCTATGCCCGCTATTCAGGTAATGCCAGTAGCAGCTGGGTATCACGCAATATGCTTCTTACCGGGTTGGTGATTTTAGCTTTTCTAACTTTGCATTTTATAGATTTTTGGCTACCCGAATTAAATTACAAATACATTCAAATCAATCCTGAAAATCCTATGCGCTACTACCCTGAATTGACAGAAAAATTTCACAGCCCTTTGCGGGTAGGTGTATATAGCCTATCCTTCGTTCTCCTATCTCTTCACCTGTGGCATGGATTTACGTCTGCCTTTCAATCGGTAGGGTTTAACAACCGATACAGCCCCGCTCTAAAAAAAATAGGAAGAGCCTATGCCATTTTAGTACCTCTGGGCTTTATCTTTATTGCCCTTTTCCATCATTTTAACTCGCACTAAACCTATTGAGTATGATTAGTTTAAATTCTAAAATTCCCCAAGGGTCGGTAACGGAAAAGTGGACAGGTTATAAAGACGAGGTACGGCTGGTGAGCCCGGCTAATAAACGCAACCTAACTATTATTGTGGTAGGTACCGGGTTGGCCGGCGCCTCAGCAGCTGCAACGCTGGCAGAATTAGGCTACAATGTAACCGCTTTTTGTTACCAGGACTCGCCGAGACGCGCCCATTCCATAGCTGCACAAGGAGGCATAAATGCCGCTAAAAATTACCAGGGAGATGGGGATTCGGTTTTCCGGTTGTTCTATGACACCATTAAAGGAGGCGATTACCGCTCCCGCGAAGCCAATGTTTATAGGTTAGCTGAAGTATCTGCCAGCATCATAGACCAGTGCGTAGCCCAGGGCGTGCCTTTTGCGCGCGACTACGGGGGTATGTTAGACAATCGCTCTTTTGGGGGGGTGCAGGTTTCCCGGACATTTTATGCCAAAGGACAAACCGGGCAGCAGCTTCTCCTCGGCGCTTATGCTGCTATGAACCGCCAAATTAACCGTGGAAAAATAAGAATGTACAACCGCCACGAAATGCTCGATTTGGTAATGATAGACGGAAAAGCCAGGGGTATCATTGCCCGTAACCTCCTCACCGGCGCACTGGAACGTCATGCCGCCCACGCTGTAGTTATTGCCTCCGGCGGGTATGGAAATGTATTTTTCCTTTCCACCAACGCTATGAACAGTAATGTAACGGCTGCCTGGAAAATCCACAAAAAAGGAGCTTTCTTCGCCAACCCTTGCTTTACCCAAATTCACCCCACCTGTATCCCTGTTTCTGGCGACCATCAATCTAAATTAACCCTCATGTCAGAATCTCTTAGAAATGATGGCAGAATATGGGTGCCTAAAAAGCCTGAAGATGCACAGGCCATACGCGAAGGAAGCCTAAAGCCCACCCAATTGCCAGAAGCCGATAGAGATTATTACCTGGAACGAAGATACCCGGCTTTTGGAAACCTGGTGCCGCGCGATGTGGCCTCCCGGGCAGCTAAAGAACGCTGCGATGCCAGTTTTGGGATAAACGCCACCGGTGAAGCGGTATTTTTAGATTTCGAATCGGCTATTATGCACTATGGCAGCGAGCAAGCCTCTATAAAAGGCATCCACACTCCCACTGATGGACAGGTGAGGTTACTGGGCGAGGAAGTGATAGAAAAAAAGTACGGGAATCTCTTTGAGATGTATGAAAAAATTGTAGCCGAAAACCCATACAAAACTCCCATGAAAATATACCCGGCAGTACATTATACCATGGGTGGAGTTTGGGTAGATTATAATTTGATGACCACCATCCCGGGATGTTACGCCATAGGCGAAGCCAATTTTTCTGACCACGGTGCCAACCGGTTAGGCGCTTCGGCATTGATGCAGGGGTTGGCAGATGGATATTTTATATTACCTTATACTATTGGCGATTACCTGGCAGATGACATTCGCACTGGCGCCATCAGCACCCAGGCAACTGAGTTTGAAGAAGCAGAACGAGGAGTACGGGAACACATTCGCCGGCTGGTTGAAAATAACGGAACCGATACGGTTGATTCGTTTCACAAAAAACTCGGCAGAATTATGTGGAACCAATGCGGTATGGCGCGTAACCAGGAAGGATTAGAAACGGCTATGAGCCAGTTGCGTGAAATACGGGAAGAGTTCCATAAAAAGGTTCGTATTCCCGGAAGCGCCGATACCAAGAATAGTGAACTGGAAAAAGCGCTTCGGGTTAGCGATTTTTTAGAGTTGGGAGAATTGCTTGCCAAAGACGCTCTTCATAGAAACGAATCATGCGGGGGTCATTTCCGTGAAGAATACCAGACCAAAGATGGAGAAGCATTGCGAGACGACGCTAATTTTCAATACGTAGCCGCATGGGAATATAAGGGAGACCCTAAAGAGGCGCAGCTTCACAAAGAATCATTAGTGTATGAAGCTATTGAAGTGAAAACCCGCTCTTACAAATAGCTTAGTATAATTTAAGAAACAAGAAACAAGAGCTAAGAACCTAAGGTTATGAATCTCAAATTAAAAATATGGCGCCAGAGAGATGCCAGCACGGCGGGAAAATTGGTAGAATATGTTATGAACGAAGTATCGCCCGATATGTCGTTCCTGGAAATGTTAGATGTGCTAAACGAGCAACTGGTTTGCCAAGGGGAAGAACCAGTGGAATTTGACCACGATTGCCGGGAAGGCATTTGTGGCTCCTGCGGGCTTCAAATTAATGGAGAACCACATGGACCCGACAGGGGCACTACAACCTGCCAGCTGCACATGCGGCGTTTCAGAGATGGTGATACTATTTATATTGAACCTTTTCGCGCCAGGGCATTTCCGGTTATTAAGGATTTGGTGGTTGACCGAAGCGCTTTTGACCGAATTCAGCAAGCTGGCGGCTATATTTCAGTGAATACTTCTGGCAATACGGTAGATGCCAATACTATCCCGGTAAATAAATATGATGCTGATAAATCTTTTGATGCGGCCGCCTGTATTGGCTGCGGCGCCTGCGTGGCTGCCTGCAAAAATGCCAGCGCCATGTTGTTTACCTCTGCTAAAATTTCCCAGTTTGCCCTCCTGCCTCAAGGACGAATAGAGGCTAAAGAGCGGGCGCTGAATATGGTGAAACAAATGGATTTAGAAGGGTTTGGCAACTGCACTAATACTGGCGCTTGTGAGGTGGAATGTCCCAAAGGGATTTCATTGGAAAACATAGCCCGCATGAACCGCGAGTATTTAAAAGCTATTATAAAATAAGTGAATTACTTAAGAAACAAAATAGACCGCAAACAGATTCAATACATACATTTTAGCGGCTTTGGGTTTTTAATAAAAGCTAAAAACAAAGATGAAAAGAATAATTTGAATATGCAATCTTCAATTATAACAACTCTTACCTATTAAATTGAGCGAGGTAGAAAAAACAGTTAGCGAAGCTATCGTTTTCCGACGATCGGTAAGAGTCTTTAAAGAAGACCCTATTGATACGGAGCGGGTGAAGACTTGTTTACAGCAAGCGGTATTAGCCCCAACGAGCAGCAATATGCAACTCTGGGAGTTTTACCATATTATTGATAGCTATGCGCTGGAGAAACTGCGTACGGCCTGTTTCAACCAAAATGCCGCTAAAACTGCCCGCCAATTAGTGGTGGTAGCGGTTAGAAAAGATTTGTGGCGACAACGGGCCTTAGCCAATGTGTTGAATTTGAAACGACTTTTTGGCAAAAAAAATTCCGAAGAATACAGCCCGCGAGAGAAGAAAGCCGTTGCCTATTATGAAAATTTGATTCCTGCTTTGTATATGGATTTCCTGGGAATACTGGGATGGTTAAAATTTTGGTTTTTTAGTGTTGCTGGTATTTTTAAACCCGCTTACCGTGAAGTACGAGCAAGCGATATGCGGGTAGTGGCTCATAAAAGCGCTGCTCTTGCAGCTCAGAATTTTATGCTCAGCATGGCCGCTGTGGGATATGATACCTGCCCTATGGAAGGATGCGACACGAAACGGGTTAAAAAAATAATAGGCTTGCCTTCCTCAGCAGAAATAAGTATGGTAATTGCATGCGGCATTCGCAATGAAAATGGGGTTTACGGGGAACGTTTCCGCATACCGTTTGAGGATGTTTACAGGAGATTTTAACATTTCTTTTCCCCTTCTCCCTTATCCCAACCATCCTTCCCGGTCTAAGCTACGGTATTGTATGGCTTCTCCAATATGATTGTCATTCACCACCTCTGAAGCATCTAAATCGGCTATGGTGCGGGCTACTTTAAGAATACGGTCATACGCCCGGGCAGAAAGGTTGAGCCGTTCCATTGCCTTTTTCAGGAGCATTTTAGAATGTTCGTTGAGGCTGCAAAATTCTCGTATTTGTTTGGTATTCATCTGGGCGTTGTAATGCACCTTTTCTATCATTGCAAAACGTTGAGTTTGCCGTTCCCGAGCCGCCATAACCCGTTCTCTAATATCAGCGCTATCTTCTCCTCTCCTGTCGTCTGACAGTTTATCAAAAGGAACTGGCGTTACCTCTACGTGAATATCGATACGGTCTAAAAGCGGTCCGGAGATGCGGCTCATATAACGCTGCACCTCGGCAGGAGAAGAAGAAACAGGGGCATTAGGGTCATTAAAATACCCTCCTGGGCTAGGGTTCATACTCGCTACCAGCATAAAAGAAGCAGGGTACGTTACGGTAAACTTAGCGCGGGAAATAGTTACTTCCCGGTCTTCTAAGGGTTGACGCATTACTTCTAAAACGCTGCGTTTAAACTCGGGCAACTCATCTAAAAAAAGAACGCCGTTGTGGGCAAGTGAAATTTCCCCCGGTTGCGGGTAGGCGCCCCCGCCTACAAGCGCTACATCTGAAATGGTGTGATGGGGGCTGCGAAACGGGCGATGGCTCATTAACCCCGATTCTTTAATACGCCCGGCTACACTGTGAATTTTTGTAGTTTCCAGCGCTTCGTGCAGGGTCATGGGGGGCAAAATAGAAGGCAGTCTCTTGGCTAACATGGTTTTACCGGCACCAGGTGGGCCGATGAGGATGATGTTGTGGCCTCCCGCTGCTGCAATCTCCATGCAGCGTTTTATAGTTTCCTGCCCTTTTACATCGGCAAAATCATGCTCAGGATATTGAATATTTCTATAAAACTCTTCGCGGGTATTTATAATGGTAGGCTCTAAGGCCGCCTTTCCATCAAAAAAATCAATAACCTGCCTAATATTTTCCACGCCATAGACCGGCAACTTATCTACAATACCCGCTTCCTTAGCGTTTGCATGGGGAATAATAAGCCCTTTAAACCCTTCTTCCCGTGCTTTTATGGCAATAGGCAACGCTCCTTTTATGGGTTGCACCCCGCCATCTAAGGATAGCTCACCCATAATCAGGTAATCGCCAACAGTTTCATTGTTAATTTGTTCAGAGGCTGCCAGGATACCTATCGCTAATGTAAGGTCATACGCAGAGCCTTCCTTTCGCATATCGGCAGGCGCCATATTGATGGTGATTTTTTTCCCGGGAATCTGGTACCCGTTATTCTGAAGGGCAGCAGCAATGCGATAGTTGCTTTCTTTTATAGCATTATCTGGCAACCCCACCAGGTGATAGCCTATTCCTTTATCTATATTCACCTCAACGGTAATAGTAGTGGCTTCTACTCCAAAAACAGCGCTTCCAAATACTTTTATGAGCATGTAGTAGTATTTTGCGCTAAATTATAGAAAAATAGCTTGTTTTGAATGATATAAGGTAGGTTTTTATAGAAATTTCAGGATAAACAGTTACCATATTGGTAATACGTGAAACTACGAAGCAATTTTGCTGGTATTTGCTGGTTTTAATAAGATATAAAATAAACCCTTATTTAATTATAAAAGAGCAGATTTTTAAATATACTTATCTTTGTCTGGAATAATGGGGCTAAAACAGAATTAGTAAACGTATTATTTCTTTTTGTTTGTTTAGGTTTATTACTATAATGAGTGTATTATTTATGTATCAAACTTTACATCTTTCAACCCATTTTATATGAGCGGCACCCATTATATAGGAACAGGCTCTTTAACACTGGTGGAATTAGAGAAAATAGCGCATGAGAAAAAACTACTTGCCCTACCTGAAGAAGTCATTGCCCGCATACAAGGCTGTAGCGATTACCTAGCGGTTAAACTAGCAAACACGTCGGAACCTATTTATGGCATTAACACTGGTTTTGGGGCGCTGTGTAATGTAAAAATACCGGCGGCTAACCTGGTATCATTACAGGAAAACCTGGTGATGTCTCATGCCTGTGGGATGGGTGAAAAAGTCCCCCCTCCTATTATTCGGCTCATGCTCCTGCTCAAAGCGCAGTCGCTGAGCTACGGGTATAGCGGGGTGCGACCGGCTACGGTATTGCGCCTGCTGGATTTTTATAACCAGGAAACACTCCCGGTAATTTATACACAAGGTTCGTTAGGGGCTTCGGGCGATTTGGCGCCGTTGGCGCATCTTTCGCTTCCCCTCATTGGCAAAGGAGAGTGTTGGTATAAAAACAGCATTGTTCCCGCCCAAAGGGTCTTGGAAATGTTCAACTGGAAAGCTATAGAATTGGGAGCTAAAGAAGGGCTGGCTCTTTTGAATGGTACACAATTTATGAGCGCTTATGGGGTGTATTTGCTTCTAAAATCGTATCGGCTCTCGTATCTGGCAGATGTGTTAGCGGCGCTTTCTTTGGATGTATTTGATGGCAGAATGGAACCTTTCTACCCGTTGTTGCAGCACATTCGTCCTCATGCAGGGCAGGGTCTTACGGCAAAACGGATACAGGATTTTCTCGAAGCGAGTGAATTGATGCTGCACCCTAAAAAGCATGTGCAAGACCCGTATTCGTTTCGTTGTACGCCCCAGGTGCATGGCGCTACAAAAGATTGTTTAGATTTTGTTCAAAAAACCATTATCACAGAAATAAATGGAGTAACAGACAATCCCAATATTTTTATGGAGGAGGATATGATATTATCTGGGGGAAACTTTCATGGGCAACCACTCGCTTTGGCGTTAGATTATTTGAGCATCGCACTGGCAGAGTTGGGTAGCATATCAGAGCGTAGAACATACCAGCTTATTTCGGGGCAACGAGGTTTGCCAGAGTTTTTAATCCCGGAACCAGGATTGCACTCGGGTTTAATGATACCACATTATACAGCCGCCAGCATAGTGAGCCAGAATAAGCAATTAGCAACACCGGCGAGTATAGATAGTATTGAGTCTTCCAACGGGCAGGAAGACCACGTGAGTATGGGCGCTAATGCTGCTACCAAAGCTTTGCGGGTGGCAGATAACGTGGAGCGGATTTTAGCCATAGAATTGTTTACAGCAGCGCAGGCACTGGAATTTAGAAAACCCCAGAAAACATCGCCTTTCCTGGAAAAATTTGTAGCGCACTACCGGGAACACGTTCCTTTTGTTTCCTGCGACAGGGTGTTATATGAAGATATGGAGCAATCGGTACAATTTTTAAAGAACTGGAAAATAGATACCGGAGCTATGTTCCCGGTAATTTATGAAGGTGGAATTTAGTAAGAGAATGGGTACAAAAGAAAAAAATAAAAATACGCCATGAAGCTTATTATTATTAATGGACCCAATTTGAATTTGTTGGGAAAACGAGAACCTGAATTGTATGGGCATAGGTCTTTTGAGGAATATTTAGAAGAACTGAGAGGCATTTTTCCAATGGTGGAAATAGAGTACTACCAATCTAATATAGAAGGGGAATTGATTGATAAATTGCAGGAAACGGGCTTTAGTTATGACGGTATTGTTTTAAATGGAGGAGCTTACTCGCATACTTCTATAGGGATTGGAGATGCGGTAAGAGCTATTTCTACACCGGTAGTAGAGGTGCACCTGACCAACACGCTGGCGCGCGAGGCGTTTCGGCATAGTTCGTATATAGCGCCACATGCCCGGGGAGTAATCATAGGATTTGGCTTACAAAGTTATGAGTTGGCTATTTATAGTTTTTTGAAAATGCGTTCTAAAACTCAACTTATTGGAGGCGCCAAGGAGGTTTAAAGTTGGTGTCATAGATAAGGTTTGACGGCTTGACAAAAAACACATCACGCAAAGGCGCAAAGTACCCCAAGAAACTTATCTCCCCCTTACACTTAGCGAAAAATAAAGTACGAAAAGAAATTAACCTTTGAGAGCTTCTGCGCCTCCTACAATTTCGAGGATTTCGTTGGTAATGGCTGCCTGGCGGGCTTTGTTATAGGTAAGCGTTAGTTCTGCCTTCAATTCGCCGGCATTATCCGTAGCCTTGTGCATAGCCGTCATACGGGCGCCGTGCTCGGAGGCGAAAGAATCCCGAACAGCTTTGTAGAGTTGCATTTTCAGCGATTTGGGAATCAGCATTTCTACAATTTCCCTCTGAGACGGTTCAAAAATATAATCTACGGGAGTGGCCTTCGTATTTTCCGGAGTAACAATGGGTAGAAACTGTTCTGTTACTGTTAGCTGGTTGGCGGCATTCTTAAAATGGTTATAAACCAGCACAATAGCATCATATTGGCGGGTTTCATACAGTTCCATCAGTTGAGTGGCTACCTGAGCCGTATTGGCAAAAGACACGTCATCAAGAATAGCATTATGGTTGGCAATAATGGTAAACGATTTTTTAAGAATGTCGTTTCCTTTTTTGCCAATGGTGAGGAAATCTGTTTTTTTCCCGGCATAGGTTTGCCTTGCCAGCGCCGATGCTTGTTTAATGACGTTGGCATTAAAAGCCCCGCACAGTCCTTTATTAGAGGTAATGGCTACCACCAGTACGTTGTTTATCTCACGCTGGGAGGCATACACGCTTCCGGAATCGCTATCTAAGGAAGCACTCAGGCTCTGCAATAGCTCGGTGAGTTTTTGCGAATAGGGGCGGGTAGCTATAATGGCGTCTTGCGCCTTTTTGAGTTTGGCGGCAGATACCATTTTCATAGCACTGGTAATCTGCATGGTGGATTTTACAGAGGCAATTCTATTGCGTATTTCCTTTAAATTGGCCATAACTTTTTAAATTATGAATTCAGAATTATGAATTTCTCTTCTCTTGCCGTTTTAATGTGTTTTGCCATTTTAATTCTGAATTCTAAATTCATAATTCTGAATTAACTTTTGTATTTCGCTGCAATTTCCCGGGCAACTTCTGTAAGGGTATCGGTAATTTCGTCGGTAAGTTTGCCTACTTTTAAATCGGCTAAGAGCCCGCTGTGTTTGGCTTGCAGGTAGGCGAGATAATCGCTCTCAAATTCTTTTACTTTTTCTACCGGGACGTCCCGCAACAGGTTTTTGGTACCGGCGTAAATAATGGCTACCTGGTCTTCTACTTTATAAGGATTGCTCTGCGCTTGTTTTAAAATTTCCACGTTGCGTTTTCCTTTTCCAATGACGCTGAGTGTAGCAGGGTCAAGGTCGGAGCCGAATTTGGCGAAGGCTTCTAACTCGCGGTACTGCGCCTGGTCTAATTTTAGGGTTCCGGCTACTTTTTTCATAGATTTTATTTGGGCGGAACCTCCCACGCGCGATACGGAGATGCCCACGTTAATGGCCGGGCGTACGCCTGCGTTGAACAAATCGGACTCTAAGAAAATCTGCCCGTCGGTAATAGAAATTACGTTGGTAGGGATGTACGCGGAAACGTCTCCTGCCTGTGTCTCAATGATGGGTAAGGCCGTTAATGACCCGCCTCCTTTTACCATTGGTTTCAGGGCTTCCGGCAAATCGTTCATGCCTTTGGCTACCTGGTCGTCTGCAATAATTTTAGCAGCGCGCTCCAGCAAACGGGAGTGGAGGTAAAAAACGTCTCCGGGATACGCTTCGCGCCCGGGAGGTCTCCTCAACAAAAGAGATACTTCGCGGTAGGCAGCGGCTTGTTTAGACAAATCGTCATAGACAATTAAGGCGGGGCGTCCCGTGTCGCGGAAATACTCACCTATGGCAGCACCCGCAAAAGGGGCGTACACCTGCATGGGCGCCGGGTCTGAGGCATTGGCGGCTACAATACTGGTGTATGCCATAGCGCCTTTGTCTTCCAGCGCCTTGGCGATGGCGGCTACGGTAGAGGCTTTCTGCCCGATGGCTACATAGATACAATAGACAGGCTTACCGGCATCGTAAAATTCTTTTTGGTTGATGATGGTATCAATGCAAACGGTGGTTTTCCCGGTTTGGCGGTCGCCGATGACCAATTCCCGCTGTCCCCTCCCTATCGGTATCATGGCGTCTATAGCTTTAATGCCGGTTTGCAAGGGTTCATTTACGGGTTGGCGAAAGATTACGCCGGGGGCTTTTCGCTCTAAGGGCATTTCGTAGCGTGCGCCTTCTATGGGGCCTTTGCCGTCTATGGGATTTCCCAGGGCATCCACTACCCTGCCTACCACCTGTTCGCCCACTTGTATAGCGGCAATGCGCAGGGTGCGCTTTACGGTATCGCCTTCTTTTATTCGCTTGGAAGGGCCTAACAATACCACCCCCACGTTGTCTTCTTCCAGGTTTAGCACAATTCCCTGCAGGCCGTTTTCAAAGGCTACCAACTCGCCGTACTGGGCGTGCGAGAGCCCATACACGCGGGCGATGCCGTCTCCTACCTGCAGAACAGTTCCCACCTCGTCCATAGTGGTGTGGGTATCAAATTCCGCTAATTGTTTTTTTAAAATTGCCGATACTTCGGCGGCTTTTATTTCTACCATTTTTACTTATATTTTTTAGAACAGTGAATGTTGTTGCCTATATAAAAACCTTACATAGAAACAACATAGGGGTTCTCTTCGAACGTCCTTTTTAATTTGTTAAGTCTTGAGGCTACGCTCGCATCGTACTGCCAATCGCCTACCCGTAAAACAAAGCCTCCGATAATGGTTTCATCTATTTTGTTTTCCAGGGTAATGTTTGCCGTTGTAAGGGTTTTCAGGGTAGCCAGTACACGGCTTTTCAATTCGTCTGTCAAAGGAATTGCAGTGGTAACGGTGGCTGTTTGGTTGCCTTTCCATTGGTTGTATTGAATAATATATTTTTCGGCTACCATACCCAGTGCATAGATTCTTTTATTTTCTATCAAAAGGTTTATAAATCCCTGGGTAAGTGGTGAAATTGCCGGAAAAATAGTTTTGAGGGCGGTTTTTTTAACTTCTGATTTTATGACGGGATTTTTCAGGAGAAGTTGTAAGCCTTTGCCCTGGTTCATAACCTGGAAGACATGTTTCATATCGTCATGAACCCTATCGGCTGCCTGTTTATCGCGCGCCAGGTCTAAGAGCGCTTTTGCGTATCGTATGGCTGCTTTTGCGCCTGTCATACCGTTAATTTAAGGTGGTGTTTTTAAGGGCGTGTTCTACCAACTCTAACTGTTTCGTCTTATCTTCCAACTCTTTCCGGATCATTTTCTCGGCTATTTCTATAGAAAATCCGGCTATTTGCGCTTTTAATTCCGCCAAAGCTGCCTTTTTCTCATTTTCAATAGCCATTTTGGCCTGCGCCAGTATTTTGGCGTTTTGCTCCTGGGCTTCTGTTTTGGCTTGGGCTACTATCTTCTCTTTTAATTCACGGGCCTCTTTGAGCATCGCATCTCTTTCGGCGCGGGCTTCTTTCAGGATACGTTCGTTGTCGGCTTGCAGATGCTGCATTTCCTTACGCGCCTCATCGGCGGCTTCTAAGGCTTTTTTAATCCCTTCTTCCCGGCTGTCCAGCGCCTTGAGAATGGGTTTCCAGGCATACTTTCCCAACACGAATAATAATATGAGAAATGCCAGGGTAGTCCAGAAAAGTAAGCCTATTTCGGGTGTTAGCATAGTAGTCTTTTTTGGGTTTACATAAATACTAAGGCGCGCAACAGGCTACGCCTCCGTACTTATTTTTTTACTTAATGAACGCAATTACAATAGCGAACAGGGCAATAGCTTCTACAAAGGCTGCCATAATTAGCGCCAGCGCTTGTATTTTTCCGTACATTTCGGGTTGCCGGGCAACGGCATCCATGGCGGATCCGCCTATTTTACCAATACCTATTCCCGCTCCTATGGCGGCTAAACCGGCTCCTACAGCCGCAATGGTTACTAATGATTCCATGTATATGTAAATTAAAAATTAAACAATTCCTGTTTTTAATGGTGTTCTTCTTCGGCGGTAGCCATGCCTATGTATAAAGCCGAGAGTACGGTGAATATGTAGGCTTGAATGGCTACTACCAAGAGTTCTATAACGCTAATAAATACAACGAATAATATTGAAATGGGGCTTACTGCATACCCGGCTACGGGCCCGTATAGGTTTTTAAAGAAAAAGATAAGGCTGATGAGCGCTAATACTACAATATGCCCCGCTGTTATGTTGGCGAACAGCCGTATGAACAGGGACACGGGCTTGGTGAACACGCCTATCAGTTCTATGGGAGCTAAAAACAATTTCATGGGGACTGGAACGCCGGGCATCCAGAAAATATGCTTCCAGTAGCTTTTATTGGCGCTTAGATTTACAATAAGAAAGGTAAAGATGGCCAGGGTGAGGGTAAAGGCAATGTTGCCGCTTACGTTGGCGCTAAAGGGAAAAAAGGGAATAAGCCCCATGAGGTTGTTGAGCCAGATGAAAAAGAAAATGGTGAGGAGAAAGGGGATGTATTTTTTGTGTTTTTTTTCCCCGATGTTGGGTATGGCGATATCGTTCTTAACAAATACTACCAAAGGCTCTATAAATTTGGCTACGCCTTTGGGTGCGCCGGTATGCCTGCGGTAGGAGCGGGCGGCTGTGATAAAAATTAAAAACAGCAGCGCCATGGAGAGGAACATGGAAAATACGTTCTTGGTGATGGAAAAATCTAACGGCCGCTTGTGAGCCGGATGGTTTTCCCCGTTCAATGCAAAGGTTTCGCCTTCGTTTAGCTGGTATATTTTTTCGTGGTATTTTACAAACCTTAACCCTTTCTTTTCTACGATGGTTTTTCCTTCATCATCATGGTGAAATTCGTGCGACATAAAGGTTACAAGTCCCTTATCTGTCCAGAGAATAATAGGAAGTGGAAAGGAAAGATGCCCTGCAATATGAAATTCGTGGGAATCTTTTATATGGTGCAGAATGGTTTCTTTGGGGTCTTCTTTGGCAGCGGCAAAAACCATACTCAACGGCATTAGAAAAAGGGCTGTTAAAATGGCTTTGCGGGCAGATGCTGGCATTACAGGTAAAAAATTACTTTTCTGAAATCGGGTGCAAATTTACACAGATAAACCGAATTGACAAGTGGTTTTATAAAGAATGTTTCCGCCAGCCCTACTTATGGATACTATGGATGAGGGGTAAGAACGCCGCTGCCTTTGGCGGGGAAGTTTTGTGGAAAGCCGGTAGCCTAACCATGAAAATTTCGGGAGGCCGCCCAACTTTTTTCCTGTCCGTGCATGTGAGCGGGAGGTATAGGCTGCTAATGGAACGTTAAAAAAGCGGGAATACGAGATCCTATCGGATGTGCGCAGACGTGCATGTACACGCGGGCGGGGGCGTATGAGCGTCTGCGCTCGTACGCGGGAGGCTGAGCCAGGAGGCTCAGGATACCACCCGAAAGGATTCGGGAGCGGGGGTTTTGTGGAAAGCCGGTAGCCTAACCATGAAAATTCCGGGTAGTGGCTTTTATCTTATTTTTGTCATAGCGGGGCTCAGGATACCACCCGAAAGGATTCGTGCGGTAGCGGGGGAATTATACCAAAACCTGTACTGGTATCTCTATACGCAATTAGAGCCAAAAAGGAATAAAATGTACAGTTAACCACTGGAATAGTGTGTTAAACAGAAGGTTTTGGGGATAGTTGCCATATAAACAAGTTAGCGAAAATGCCTTCGGCACTATCCACTAACAAGCGGATAAAGCGAATTGCGGATAAAGGCTTTCCGTTGCTTCGTAGAGCAAGCTCTACAACCAACTCGCCTTATCCGCTTGGCCGTTAGGGGTAAGTTTACGTACTAAAGTGAGAGCAAAATATTTTGCAAAATGTATAATATAACTGTTATTTCAACTAATCACACAGAAAGTGGTAAATGCAATTCCGATGAATTGTATAAAATTATCAAATCTATAAATCCCGAAGTAATTTTTGAAGAACTGCCCGCTAGCTTATTTAATATTGTTTACAATGACAATTTTCCCTCATTACCTTCTGATGCTCCCCTTGAATTAAAATGTGTCAAAAAATATCTACAAAACCATAATACGAAACATTTCCCCGTAGATATTGACACCAGCCCAAACCTATCTACAGATGAAAAATTCATCTTTAGCACATTTGAAAAAAATGAAGATTATAATAAATTAAAAAGTGAGTACAACTCCCTTTTAACGCAGGAGGGTTTAGATTTTCTCAATAGCGATAAATATTTGGAGTTTTTTGAGAGAAAAATTTCTTTAGAAAAGCAAATTTTGGAATCCACAACACGCAATAATACATTACTTAATACTTATAAAATATTTTATGAAGAGGTTGACAAGCGAGAAAATGCAATGCTTCAAAATATTTATAATTACAGTAAAGAAAATCAGTATAATCGAGCGGTGTTTTTACTTGGTGCAGGCCATAGAAAATCAATAATAAAGAAGATTTTAGAGCGCGAAAAACAATCAGAAATCAAACTGAATTGGATGATATATTATGATAAATAAAAAACCTACCCCTAACAGCCGTTACAAGCTATTTGCTCGTTTAGTGTAACATAGAAACAGTAATTTTCATAAATTAGTTTTTTCCTGACGGAAAAAATTCAGTTCCAAAACCGCAAACAGCTTGTAGCGTCGGAACGTTGTACGTCAGCCTAAAAAACCGACACCGAAAAAAATAATGCAACTTATGGTTTCTATTTTTGGAAACATTTACTACCTTTGTGTCGTTAAACAAGACAACTTTGAAGGAGATATTTTGAAACGAAATTTTTAGAAGAAGCGGACGAGTTTATTTCAGGACTTGACCAAAAGACTATCAAAAAAATCTTTTACAATATTGACTTTGCTGAACAGACCAACGACCCAAAACTTTTTAAGAAACTTCAAAATGACATTTGGGAGTTTCGTACAAAGTTCGCAGGACTTCAAATCAGACTTCTTGCATTTTGGGACAAGTCAGACAACAAAGAAACCTTAGTTCTTGCAACTCACGGTCTCATAAAGAAAGTGGACAAAGTTCCGGCAAACGAAATTGACCGGGCAGTAAGACTAAGAAACAAATATTTTAATAACAAAGAAAAAAAGTAATCAAATGGCAACTAAAAAATTAAAGACTTACTCACTTGCCGAGATGAAAGACAAGTATATCGGCAAAGTTGGAACAAAAGAACGTGATGAATACGAATACGAACTTCGTATGGATGTTTTAGGAAAGATGATTAAAACTGCACGACAAGAAAGAAATTTGACACAAGAAGAACTCGGACGGCTTGTAGGGGTTCAGAAAGCACAAATTTCCAAACTTGAGAGCAGTGCTAACAGTGCGACAATTGACACCATTATTAGAGTGTTTAGCGCATTGAAAGCAGAAATCAACTTTAATGTAAAACTTGAAGACAACTTTGTTAAACTCGCCTGATAAAAAAGAAAGTCGAACGCACCACACAGGTTTGGCTCAATGATGGGGTGACCCCGAGGTGTCGGGGCAGGCTGTGCAAACTTGGAGCTTTGTGCTTCTATTCAAGTGTAGTGCTGGTTGACTGTTTTGTGCTCCGAAACCCGCCCGAACGCAACGCCCGAAACCCTTACCTACAAGTGTAAAGAACCAACTGCGAAACGAATCAACCATGGAATACCAGTGAAATGTATCTATCAAACATAAAACCTCATTATGTTTTACGGAGCCATTGGATGACGCCGTAAATTTCCACGCTCAGAAAGAGAAAATAGGGGGCAAAAAAATTCAGCGCGTCTGGCTGCTTGTGGGGGAGATTTGAAAGTATAAGAGGGAGCAGAAAAACAATGGCTAACAGCATCTTCAGGAAGGTGAGTTTTATAAAGATTTGGAATATCTTTTTTTTTCCTCGCAGGTGTTGTATGTAGAGGCTGGTGTAGATGATAAAAACTATCGTGGTATGGAAGGCATAGATAGCCCAGAGAGGATAGAAAAGGGTAGTTTTAGGAAAGATGCGGAGGATGAGCAAATTGTGCAATCCTAAAAGGATTAACGCTACCACGGCTAACAAAAGACAAAAAGAAAGTTGCCGAACAAGAAAAGTTTTATTCATCTTTTGAAAGCTTGGTAATTCGTTTTATAACATAGTAAATAGCGATTAAAATAGAGGCTGTAGCCATTAAAAGAGTATAAATGTTCTTGGGGTTCGGATACCACTCATCTAACTTTACCCCGAGCCAGGTTCCTATTCCTATAATGGCTATCATTTGAAATAAGATGCCGGAATATACAGCATATTGATTAAGCGGTTTTTTCAATATTGGTGGGTTTATCAGGTGGCAACGATTTCATGGCAGTATTCTTCATACTGCACAATACATTGAAAATAGCGCCCGGCTCCACAGCCAGTTTAGCGGTTATTACCTCTCCCTGCACATTGGCTGAAGAGCGAAGCGAAAGCAGTTCTATAACCGCTAATTCCCCCGAAAATCCACCTTCTATATCAGCCTGCTGGCAGGCTATTTTTCCGTGCACAGCACCTTCTTTCCCAATAACTACTTTGCCAGACGTATAAATATTACCCAACATGGTACCATCTATCCTAAAATCTGCCGTAGAAGTCATATCGCCTGTAACCTGCGTATCGCTGGCTATGCGATTGGGTTGGCGGCTTGTTTCTACCGTGTTTTTAGATTTCATTTTTTTTAAATACATACCCATTGTTTTTTACGATTTTTGCTTCTCACCAACATAGTCCAACATATTTTTATGCACCTGGACAATGGTATAGTTAGGCGATGAAATTACAAAATTTTTATTTGTAACCCGATATTTTTTATTGGTTTTTATCAATTCCATATATCCTCCGGCATAATCTTCACTTTTAAAGCCATGAACTACAATAAAAAATAGTGTATCATCATACACATCTTTTGAGATTTTTAAATGCTCATAATGTAGGTCCTTCAGTGATTTTTCCAGTGTAGTCAGTAGCTTATCCATAGTTTTCAGGTCAGTTCGCTGCACCGGGAATACCAGCTTCCAGTTACCAGCCAGCGAGTCGGCGCTAAATGTTTTATGTTCCAGCGGTTTCAGCTTTTCCTTTAACATCATCTCAGCTTCTTTCCCTTCCGTCTCTTCAGGATATTGTACGGCAATAGCTTTTAAGGCTTGTTTATAGGCTTCTAAACCCTTCAGGCGCGCCAAAGCATGGGCTTTCAACATTTCTAATTTAGGAACGATAGGCTCTCCGCTAAATTTGAGCAAATAACCATCTATCTCTTCCACAACCCTATCATATTCCCCCCTTTCATAGGTTTTAAACAACTTAATGTACAACCCTTCGGGAGTTTCTGTAGTCTCTGAAAAAGTTGTACCGGCATCTTTCAAGAAGGCAGCGTAGCGCGAGTTAGGGTAGTGGATGAGAAGGCTATCTTTACTACTTTGGGCAAGGGGCGATTGTAATTTTTCATACACCCTGTAGAGGTGATAGTGCGCCGGCAGGGAAAGTTGTTCCGGCGGTTTATAGGTTAACAGCGTTTCTAACTTTTGGGCGGCTAAGGGATAATCTTTAATTTTTTCCTTATACAGCAATCCCAGCTTATAGTAAGCCGTATTTCTAAGGGCTTGTAAACTATCTATAATTGGCTGTTCCAAAGGAACAGAAGCGAGATAGTGCCTCACATCGTATTTCTCTTCTATAGCTTTTTGAGAGGCTGCTGTAACGGCGCTATCTAAGGTAATTGATTTTTTATCAGAAAAGCGCCAGTTATTTTCCCATTTCCGGTCGCCCCACACCTTGCGAAACTCATTTTTGCCATATTGCAGGGTTACAGGATTATAAAAATAAAAGAGTGCAATATTCTTGGTATTCTTGAGAGAAGCAGCAGGCAAAGGGGCAGGCTTATTGGTAGGCTGCTGTTGTGAAAGCGCTTTTTTTGCTGCCTCCTCCTTCATCCTTTTAATATAGGCTTCAAAATAATCCATTCGTTCCGCCTCACTCATAGCTACCAGGCGAAGAATGCTATCTGTTTTCTGGACAATCGTTTCATAGGTAATAATAGCCGCGAGATTTTTCTTCTTCTTTTCAATAACGCGGTATTTTTCAGTATCCTTAGAAAGATTCACCAACGTACTGTCATAGTAGCGGCCAGCCTCCACGTAGCGTGCAGCATCAAACCGCATTTGCGCCAGGTCTTCATAGTTTAGCGCCTTCAAGTACTTATCGGTAGTAGCAGCCCGCAGCGAGCGGTTCAAATACTCCTCAGTACGGTCAAGCGAATCAATATGAGTGTAATAAAACGCTCTTACCCGGTATATTTTATCTAAAAATGTATGATTTTCATAATTTTTTTCCAGCTTCGCCAACGCTTCCAAAACATTTACTTCTGCCACCGGATGCATCGTTTCAATTTTTAACTTCTCCAGGCGGGCATTCAACAAATATATGTAAGGAATACTGCGGTTCAGTTCTATAACCTTTTCAAACGCATGGGCAGCGCTATCTGGTAATTCCAACCGGTTATACAGCTGCCCTGTAATAAAATAATACCGCCCCTTTTCCTCAATGTGGCGGGTAGCAGCGGCAGCGGCAGTGAGTTTTTGCACCGCACTATCCAAATAGTGTAAATTCATATAGGCTTGTGCCATCACCGCATGAGCGTCTGCATACTCCTGGGCATCAGGTTTTTCTAACCGCAACAGCCGTTTAAGGTTTTTAAGCGCCAATGTTTCATTCTCTAACCGAAGGTTTGTTTTTTCCCGCCATATACGCACCTCATTCACCCTATCACTCATCCAATACTTATACAACACATAATTAAACGCTTCCAGTGCAGGAACAAAACGCTGGTCATAATAACGCGCCTTACCCAGCAACAAATACGCCTCATCCATTTGAGAATTATACTCCTTCCCTTCTATATTCATACCGTGCTTTTGAATAGCTTTCACAGCCTTTTCTTCCGCCTTTCCAAATTGTGGGTTTTTAGCCTTTTTATTAGGAATAATAGCCTCTTCCTCTACCGTAAGACGTTCCACCGGCAGAAGATCCCAATAATTATCGGTATAAGAAGCTATAAGCGCCTTTTTTCCTTCCTCCAGGGCTACATTGCCATTATACAGCACATTATACCGGGCGCCTACAGAATGAACGCTTCGGCTCAGAAATGTATTTTTCTTTGTAGAGCAGGCCCCTACGAGTATTGCTGCAAGAAAAACCCATATCCTGCGAACAGGGAAAAACGATGGAAAAACAATCATAGATTGTTAACTATTTTTTTAGGTATTTAGTATATAGCGCCTGCAAGAAAGGTTTTTTTTAAGACAGGAAACTATTGCAAAAATAAGTAACCAAGAAGAATTTTTGAGATAATCATCACCTGTCAAAATCTCCCAGATACCATATCGTCTCCTCAAAAACCGGGAGGTTTCAAAGGGGGTTCATCCAATTTTATATACGAAATATGTCGCATAAAATAAGGTTTAACTAAAAAAAAATTATTTCTTTGCGAAATTATTACTAAACTTGGGACTTTAAAATACTCTTTTATGAAAAGATACCTTGTTGTTTTATACCTGTTCATAGGCTGTACACTTGGTTTAACAGCGCAAAAAACCATTACCTTAGAAGAAATATGGCGGGGCGCCTTCAGACCTCAAAGTATGGATGCGCTGCACTCCATGAAAAACGGAGCACACTATACCTTGTTGAATACCGACCGGGCGACTCGTGTTGTTCGTATTGACAAGTATGCCTATCAAACACTGGAAAAGATAGAAACTATAGTTTCTTCAGCCGACTTAGATGGCATTACTTCTTTTTCGTCGTATGAGTTTAATGCCGATGAATCTAAAATTTTATTAGCTACCGAAACAGAACCCATTTATCGCCATTCAAAACGGGCAAAATATTACGTGTATGATATTTCTTCACGGAAAGTTACGCCGGTTTCTGGCAACAAGATACAGGAGCCTGCTTTTTCGCCCGATGGGGACAAGGTGGCCTATGTGTATGAAAATAATATTTACATAAAAGACCTCGCTTCTGGCAATACCCGGCAGGTTACAGATGATGGCAGGAAAAACAGCATCATAAATGGGATAGCCGATTGGGTGTACGAGGAAGAATTTTCGTTTGCGCGAGCCTTTGAGTGGAACAAAACAGGAACCCAGCTGGCGTTTTTAAAATTCAACGAAACCAATGTACCCGAATTTTCTATGGATGTGTATGGAACAGATTTGTACCCCTCTGAATATGTGTTTAAATATCCTAAAGCCGGAGCCGATAATTCAGAAATTTCCCTTCACGTCTTTAGCCTTGTAGATGGAGTTACCCAACCTGTTCGCAACCTGGATGCTTATTATATCCCCAGGATAAAATGGACGAATGACCCAGATGTGTTGAGTATTCAGTGTATGAACCGGCATCAAAACAAGCTGGATTTGATTTTTTACAATAGTAAAACCGACGCAACTACTGTAGTTTTTACTGAACAAGACAAAGCCTACATAGATATTACCGATTATCTTACCTTCCTGGACGATAATAGCTTTCTCTGGGTAAGCGAGCGAGATAATTACCTCCATATCTATCACTACGATAAAACCGGGAAGCTCATTCGCCAACTCACCCAGGGTGCCTGGGATGTAACCGATTTCTATGGCTATGATGCAAAAACCAAACGCCTTTTCTATCAATCTACCGAAAACGGCTCTGTTAACCGCGATATTTACGCCATTGCTCTCAGTGGCAAGAAAAAACAGCCTCTTTCTAAAGAAACCGGGACGCACCAGGCAGCTTTTAGCGCCGATTTTAGCTATTATATCGATACCTTTTCTAACACTCTTACCCCCTACCGCTATACCCTGCACAGCGCTAAGGATGGGAAAATGCTCCGGGAGGTAATGAATAACCAGCCCCTTTCCGAAAAACTTAAACCCTATCAGTTAGCCCCTAAAGAAATCTCCACCCTCTCTGTAAATGGTAATGATTTGAATATGTGGATGTTGAAACCGCCCGGTTTCGACCCAACTAAAAAATATCCCTTATTTCTCTTTCAATACAGCGGCCCTGGCTCCCAGGAAGTTGCCAATCGCTGGATGAACAGCAATGATTACTGGCACCAGCTTTTGGCACAGCAAGGCTATGTAGTGGCTTGCGTGGATGGAAGGGGAACGGGTTTTAAAGGAGCCGACTTTAAAAAGATGACGTATAAAGAATTGGGAAAATATGAAACGGAAGACCAGGTAGCCGTTGCCCAAAAACTCGGAGCACTTCCCTACATAGATAAAACCCGTATTGGTGTATGGGGCTGGAGTTATGGCGGATTCATCTCTTCCAGCTGCATTTTGAAAGGAAATGATGTTTTTAAAATGGCTATTGCCGTGGCGCCGGTAACCAGCTGGCGTTTCTATGACACCATTTATACCGAGCGCTTTATGCAAACACCGGAAGAGAACCCAGACGGGTATGATAATAATTCGCCCATAAACCACGTGGAAAAATTGAAAGGCAGCTACCTGCTGGTTCATGGTTCGGCAGATGACAATGTACACCTGCAAAATACCCTGCGCATGGCAGAAGCCCTTATCCAGGCTAACAAACCCTTTGAATGGGCCATTTATCCCGATAAAAACCACGGGATATTCGGCGGCAATACACGGCTGCATTTATATACCAAGATGACGAAATTTATTAAAGAAAATTTATAACTCTATGACACATTCACAACCTACTCAAAGAGAGTTTTTAGGGCATCCCATAGGTCTTTTTGTACTTTTTGGCACCGAAATGTGGGAACGCTTTTCCTTCTATGGTATGAAAGCCCTGCTTATCTTCTACTTAGTGAAATATCACTTATTTTCTGATACCGCAGGAAACTTAGTAGTAGGCAGCTATGCAGCGCTGGTATATGCACTACCCGTATTGGGCGGATACCTGGCAGATAAATATTTAGGATTCCGAAAAGCGGTAATTTTTGGCGGTATCTTATTAGTATTGGGTCATACCGGCATGGCATACGAAGGAAACGCAGCCATTAAACTGGCGAGTGGAGTAGTAGAGCGAGATGAACCTGCTTTGCAAGTCTTCTACCTCTCCCTATCCCTCATTATAATGGGAGTTGGCTTTCTAAAAGCCAATATTTCTTCTATCGTTGGAGAATTATATAGCAAGGGAGACAAACGAAGAGACTCCGGGTTCACCATTTTCTATATGGGAATTAATACCGGCTCTTTTATGGCCACCCTGCTGTGCGGCTGGTTAGGCGAAACCTACGGGTGGGGGTACGGATTTGGCGCCGCCGGCATTGGCATGTTGTTAGGGCTAATAACCTTTGTTTCAGGACAAAAATATTTCAAAGGAAAAGCAGAACCTCGGGACAAGGCATTACTACAACAAAAAGTATTCGGCATATCCCGCGAAAACCTCATTTACATCCTCTCTATTTTAGGTGTTTTTGTTGTATGGCAAATGGTACAGCGCCACAACGTGGTAGAAGCCTTGTTGATGATTGCCGGAGCCGCTTCTTTATTATATATAGTATGGTATATGATAGTAAAATCAAACCCCATAGAAAGAAACCGGCTTTTAGCCCTTACCATCTTAATTATCTTTTCTGTTATCTTCTGGGCGCTGTTTGAACAAGCCTACACATCGCTCAACCTATTTGCAGACAGGATTTTAGACAGAATTGTATGGGGCTATCAAATCAAGGCTTCCGCATTTTTAAGTTTAAATGCCCTTTTCATCATCCTCTTCGCCCCGGTTTTTGCCTGGTTATGGGTTCGGTTAGACAAGCGCAACCTAAACCCCAATGCAGCCGTAAAATTCAGTATTGGAATTTTACTTGCCGGATTAGGTTTTGGCGTTTTGGTGCTGGGAGGAAAACTTTCTGGCGCAGGCCAGGTAGGCATTATCTGGTTAGTGCTCACCTATATGCTACATACCTGGGGCGAACTATGCCTCTCCCCGGTAGGGCTTTCGTATGTTACCAAACTATCCCCGGCTAAAATTGTCGGCTTTATGATGGGCGTTTGGTTTTTAGCTACCGCCGGCTCAGAATACATCGCTTCTTTATTAGCCAACATTGCCAGCATAGACACCCATGCCGGTAACGTAGCCGATGTAGCCTTAGCAAAAGAAAGCTACCTGAACCTTTTTGAAAAATTATTCTACACCGGTCTCATTTTTGGCGCCGTGCTTTTAATACTATCCCCCTTCATAAAAAAACTTATGAAAGGAGTAAACAACGAAAAAGATGTATAATTTCAAACCCATTCAATTTAAATAATTGATGCCTGAAACCTGCTGGTGAAGAAAAAAGTAAGAAATTTAAAAGAAGAACCCATAACCTAATTCTCATGTAAATGAACTCAACCGACCAGTTTTTCCAGAGCAAAGTCCTGGGGCATCCCTCCGGGTTGTTTGTACTGTTCTTTACCGAAATGTGGGAACGCTTTTCTTTCTATGGAATGCGGGCGCTCCTGGTAATGTTTTTCACCGCTTCTCTCTTAGGCGGCGGTTGGGGCTGGCCACGCGAACACGCAATGGCCATTTTCGGCTCCTATGTGGGGCTGGTTTATCTCTCTACCATGCTCGGCGGCTATTTTGCCGATAAAATCATTGGCTTTCGCTGGGCGGTGGTGGTTGGCGCTTCGCTCATGACGCTGGGACATGCCTCTATGGCAATGGAGTCGCCCTTCTTTATTTATATGGGGTTAACGTTGCTAGTGTTCGGCAATGGTTTTTTTAAACCTAATATGACTTCTATTATCTCTGAAATGTACAAGCACCGCCCCGAAAAGAAAGATGGCGCCTATACCATTTTTTATATGGGTGTAAATTCCGGCGCCTTTTTTGGCATCCTCCTCTGCGGTTACCTGGGCGAAAAAGTAGGCTGGAGCTACGGCTTTGGTTTAGCCGGTATTTTTATGCTCTTTGGCTTACTGCAATTTTGGTTCGCACAGCGCATTTTTGGAGACATTGGCCTGAAACCCAGAAAAGACGATAAAAATTCGGTTCAGATGCAAGACACCGATAAACGAGTGCCTTTCACCCTTTGGCAGCAGGCGCTCATTATAGTTATGGTAGCGTTAGGGTTGCTGTGGATTTTAAATGACCCTATTACCAAAATATCTCATGGCAGTTTTAACGTGTTTTCGTTTTTAGGACCCAACGGCAACAATATCGCTATCTTAACCGCATTGGGATTATTCTTAGCGCTATTGGTGTATCGGCTCCTTCAGTATTCAAATTTCACGAGAGACCGGCTCATCGCTGTTTCTTTCTTTGCCTTCCTCACCATTTTCTTCTGGGCAATTTTTGAGCAATCGCCCGGCACCCTAACCATTTTCGCCCGCGATTATACAAACCGGGTGCTGGTAGGAGGCGCCGGTACATTGTTTAAGATTGTAAATATGCTCATGACCCTGGTGCCACTTTCTGTAATCACCTGGGTATTGTGGCTGCTCTTTAAACAAACCTATAAAAAATATGCTCTCTCTAACATTATCATGGGAGGTAGTTTCCTGGCAGTGTGGGCTATTGCCATCTGGATGCTCCGGGACCAGTTTAAAGAAGAACAATTAGAAATTCCCGCCAGCTGGTTTGCCGTTCTAAATTCTCTCTTCATCATCACCCTGGCGCCCCTGTTTTCTAAATGGTGGGAAAGCAAATACAACCCGCCTGCCAACGTAAAATACGGTATCGGGATGTTCCTCCTCGCTTTGGGAATGGCTTTTGTAGCCATTGGCGCCACCGGTATAGAACCCGGCGCCAAAACGGCTTCTGTGAGTATGTTCTGGCTTATATTTGTTTATTTATTCCATACCATGGGCGAATTGTGCATTTCTCCTGTAGGGCTTTCCTACGTGAGTAAGCTCGTGCCTGCGCGCATGATAGCTTTTATGTTTGGGGTGTGGTACCTGGCGGTAGCCATCGGGATGAAAGGCGCTGGTAAGTTTGGAGAAAATATAGATAAAATAGCCGATAGGAATGGCATCAGTTATTTTTTCTGGATGCTCACGGTAGTATCGCTCGTTATAGCTACCATCGCTATTGTTTTTAAACCTATTATTAAAAAACTCATGCACGGGGTTCGGTAACTTATTGGAACATTTTTTGATTGATGAATAAGGAACGTCTCAAGAACCAAAAAAAATTATAGTTCTGAAGTTAGAAAATATCCCATGTTACCAAAATTTATTCTTATGAGATACCTGCTTTATACTCTTACCTTATTTTTTTCAACCGGGCTCATTGCCCAGCAGATTAACTGGATGACGCTGGACGAAGCTATTGAAGCCCAGCAAAAAGAGCCCCGAAAAATTTTTATGGATGTTTATACCGACTGGTGCGGGCCTTGTAAATTACTGGACAAACAAACTTTCCAAAACAAAGACGTAGCTGCTTATGTGAATACACACTATTACGCCGTAAAATTTAACGCCGAAGGAAACAGCACGGTAAATTATAAAGGCAAACGGTTTGATAATCCCCGCTACGACGCAGCCCGAAAAGGGCGCAATGCTAACCACCAGTTTACCACCTATATGGGTATAACCGGCTACCCGTCTCTTGTATTTTTTGATGAAAAAGCCAATTTCATTACCCCTATCGTAGGGTATATGTCGCCTCAACAATTAGAGCTATACCTGAAACTCTTTGCCGAAGACGCCCATAAAAAAATAACTACCCAGGAAGATTTTGAGGTTTACCAGAAAGGATTTAAACCACAGTTTAGGGGGTAACCGTAGATAGCAGCTATTGCAGGCGTTACATGTAGGTAGCTTTTTTTCTCCTAAAGAAGATGTCACGGGTAACATGAAAAAATAATACTCCGCTAAACAAGAAAGCATAGCGGAGTAGATTTTGTTTTACTCCCGAAGCCAGGAGGCTTCGGGGGAGCAAAGTAGTAATGGAATACGAGCGTAACGCTCGCAATAGTTATTTAAGAAGTGCATTCACCATGCCATAATCTCTCTGAATTTACAGGAGAGCAATAAGACCCCCAGGCAGCTGCCATAGCCGGTGTATTGGTATTGCAACTCATAATCATGGAAAGAGTATAGCAATATTCTTCCTGGGAGACAATTCCCCCCTTTATTGACTTAAGGTCTGGCGTATTTATTTTAAACAATCTGAAATTTGATATAGTTTTCATGTTTTTTGAATTTTATAATTTAGATATCATTTTATAAACCGTAAGGCTAATAGTGAATTTTCCAGGCTTGGATCTGAAGTTTTTCCTTCCGAGGCAGGAGACTTCGGAGAGCAGGAGCAGGTCTTTCGAAAATCAATAATCAACATATTTCGCATTCATTACAGCAATAATTAGAACTACAAAATTTCGTGCAGAATGAAAAAGGATTACCACACCCCCATGCTCCTGTTATACAATGAGCCATATTCCAAGTAATGCCTCCCTTCAGTTCTTTCATTTCCCTGTTAGAAAGAGTATACTTTGAAAATACTGATAAATTTTTCATTTTAATAAAAATTAACTTATCACCTACTCATTCGCTTTTCGGTATCCGCGGTAAAAACGAGCCGCTTCGTCATTCTTACAGGGCAAACATAAAAAACCAGTTTTTATTTTGCAAGAAAAAAGACTATTTTTTAAAAAATATTCTATAGGTTTTCTCAATCGGTTCACACCCGGGCAATGTTTTTAAGAGTTTCAGGCTCCCGGCTTTTGCAACCGCTCCAGTTGCTTCGCTATCTCAGCATCCTCTATTTTGGTAAACAGCAACTCGGCGGCGCCAATGGTATGACCGGGAGAGAGTAGCTGGTCGTAAGCCGATGTAACTTTATTCCAGGGCAGCGAAGAAATTTTCAGCATGTTTTTCAGCTTTGAAGAGGTGAACGGGAGAAACGGCTCTGAAAAATGCGCCAGTAAAGCGCATACCTGGAGAGAAACATAGATAATTGTTTTAACGCGCTCTGCATCTTCTTTAATCAATTCCCAGGGCTTATTTTCCTGCAGGTATTTATTGCCATCCCGGGCGATATTCATAAAATGCTGGAGCGCTTCTCTAAAGCGGTAGTTTGTAAGACTGTTGTCTATCAAAATCTGGTGTTTTGCAAACCCGTTCAATATATCTCTATCTAAATCTCTATAATGGTTGGGGGCAGGAACCGAACCATGGTAGTATTTATGGGTAAGCACCACCACCCGGTTAATAAAATTCCCGAAAATAGCCACCAGCTCATTATTATTGCGTGCCTGGAAATCGCCCCATGTAAAATCGCTGTCTTTTGTCTCCGGTGCATTGGCAGTAAGCACATAGCGCAACACATCTTGCTTGCCCGGGAAATCGTGCAAATATTCGTGTAGCCACACCGCCCAGTTTTTAGATGTAGAGAGCTTGTTGCCTTCCAAATTCAGGAACTCATTTGCCGGCACATTTTCCGGAAGAATATATGAGCCTTCTGCTTTTAACATCGCCGGGAAAATAATGCAGTGAAACACAATATTATCTTTCCCGATAAAGTGAACTAATTTTGTCTGCGCGTCTTTCCAGTAAGGTTCCCAGTCTTTTCCTTCCTTCGCCGCCCACTCCCTCGTAGCCGAGATATACCCAATAGGCGCTTCAAACCAAACATATAACACCTTCCCTTCCGCTCCTTTCAGCGGCACCGGAATACCCCAATCTAAGTCGCGGGTAACGGCGCGCGGTTTCAACCCATCGTCTAACCAGCTTTTCACCTGCCCATACACATTTGGTTTCCAGTCTGCCGCATGTTCTTCTAAAATCCATTTCCGCAAAAAAGCCTCGTAGTTTTCCAGCGGCAAAAACCAGTGCCTGGTTTTTCTAAGTATGGGTTTTGTGCCAGTAAGGGTAGAAACCGGGTTTATCAAATCGGTAGCATTCAACGAAGCCCCGCATTTTTCGCACTGGTCGCCATACGCCTCCGGATTGCCGCAACGGGGGCACGTACCCGTAACAAACCTATCTGCCAGGAACTGTTTCGCCTCGTCATCATATAACTGCTCTGTAACCGCTTCTGTAAATTTCCCCTCCTCATATAATTTTTTAAAGAAGGCCGAAGCCGTTTCATGGTGAACAGGCGCCGAAGTTCGGGAATAGTGGTTAAATGAAATCCCGAAATCTTCGAACGATTGTTTAATGAGGGTATGATATTTATCTATAACTTGTTGGGGAGAAACGCCCTCTTTTTTGGCTTTTAGAGATATGGCAACACCGTGCTCATCGCTACCGCAAATGAAAGCCACGTCATTTCCCGTCAATCGCAGGTAACGGGCATAAATATCGGCGGGAATGTACACGCCCGCCAAATGTCCTATGTGGATGGGCCCGTTAGTATATGGCAGCGCCGCTGTAACAGTATAGCGTTGAGGATGTATAATCATTTCAAATTTACTAAAACGGCAAAAGTAGCAAACTTTTTCCCAGCTTGCCACCTAAAAACTACTCTTTTAGCGCTTCCTTTTCAAAAATCTTCCATTCCTAAAAATTTCTAAACCCTCCTGAAATCTATTTATACAGGAAACGCTATCTTTGAAACACCTATGAAGGCAGTAGAACAAATGAAAGCGCCCATTCGGGAAGAAATGGAACTTTTCGAAAAAAAGTTTTACCAGTTCATGTCATCACGGGTAGCGCTGCTCAACCGCATTACCCACTATATTGTAAACCGCAAAGGGAAACAAATGCGCCCCATGTTTGTGTTCCTCACGGCTAAGATGGTTTCCGGGGGAACCGTAAATGAACGCACCTATCGCGGCGCCTCGGTTATTGAGCTCATCCACACAGCTACGCTGGTGCATGACGATGTGGTGGACGATAGTAATTTTCGGCGTGGTTTTTTCTCCATCAACGCCCTTTGGAAAAACAAAATTGCTGTGTTGGTAGGCGATTATCTTCTTTCTAAAGGGTTGTTGCTTTCTATAGACCACGGGGATTTTGATTTGTTGCAGATTATTTCGGTGGCGGTGCGCGAAATGAGTGAGGGCGAGTTGCTCCAGATTGAAAAAGCCCGTCGCCTTGATATTACAGAAGAAATTTATTACGAAATCATTCGCCAGAAAACCGCTACCCTCATTGCTGCCTGTTGTAGCCTGGGCGCCTGCTCGGTAGCTCCTGGTTCTGTGGAGGTGGCTCGTATGCGCGCCTTTGGCGAGCGCATTGGAATGGCTTTTCAAATTAAAGACGATTTATTTGATTATACCGAAGGGCCTATAGGGAAACCTACGGGGATTGACTTAAAGGAGCAGAAAATGACGCTTCCATTTATTTATGCCCTTAATACGGGCAGTGAACAGGAAAAAAACTGGCTCATAAATTCTCTTAAAAATCATCATAAAGACCGTAAACGCATTCGTGAGGTTATTGCTTTTGTGAAACAGCAGGGCGGACTAAACTATGCGGAAAAGAAGATGCAGGCCCTGCGCGATGAGGCGTTGCAACTCCTGGCTACCTACCCTCCTTCGCCCTACAAGGAAGCATTGGAACAGATGGTAACGTATGTAATTGACCGTAAAAAATGATAGCGAAAACCAGTATCGACGCTGTTTTTGAAGCCGCGCGCATAGAGGAGGTTATTGGCGAGTTTGTGCAATTAAAAAAATCGGGCGCCAACTATAAAGGTCTTAGCCCTTTTACCCATGAGCGTTCCCCCAGCTTCATGGTATCGCCTGCCAAGCAAATATGGAAAGATTTTAGCAGTGGCAAAGGCGGCAATGTGGCGGCGTTTTTAATGGAGCACGAGCAGTTTACCTATCCCGAAGCCATTCGGTATCTCGCTAAAAAATATGCTATTGAATTAGAGGAAACCCAGCAGCGGCAAGAAGACAAGGCACTGGCAGATGAACGGGAAAGTATTTACCTGGCGCTGGAGTTCGCCCAGCAGTATTTCCACGAAACCTTGTTGCATACAGAGCCTGGAAAAGCCATTGGCTTAAGCTATTTCACGGAGCGGGGGTTTACGAAAGAAACTATTCAAAAATTTAAACTCGGGTATTCGCCAGATGAGTGGGATATGTTTACCCGTGAGGCGCTGGCGAAGGGCTACCAGCTATCTTTTTTAGAAAAAGCGGGGCTTACTATCGTGAAGGATGAGAAACGGTTTGACCGTTTTAAGGGGCGGGCGTTGTTCCCTATTCATTCTATGAGCGGGCGGGTGCTGGGTTTTGGCGGGCGCATTTTGACGAATGATAAGAAGGCTGCCAAGTATATTAACTCGCCGGAGAGCGAGGTCTATCAAAAAAGTAAAATTCTATACGGCATCCATCTCGCCAAAAAAGCTATCGCCAAAGAAGATAGTTGTTATTTGGTGGAGGGTTATACAGATGTGATACAATTTCACCAGGCGGGGATAGAAAATGTGGTGGCTTCGGGCGGAACCTCGCTTACGCCGGAACAGATTCGGTTAGTGCGGCGGCTTACCCGGAATCTCACGGTATTATTCGATGGGGATGCGGCGGGTTTGCGGGCTGCCCTGCGGGGTATTGACCTGGTTTTGGAGGAGGGGATGAATGTGAGGGTGTGTACTTTCCCGGACGGGGAAGACCCGGATAGTTTTGCCCGAAAAAACAGCTCTTCGGAGGTGCAGGCATACCTGCGGGCGCATACGCAAGATTTTATCCAGTTTAAAACGTCGCTGCTGATAGAGGAAACCAAAAAAGACCCTATTAAGAGAGCCGAAATTATTCATGATATTGTGAGCAGTATTTCTAAAATTCCCGATGCCATCCGGCAGGAATTGTATGTGAAGGAGTGCGCACGGCTAATGGATGTTTCGGAGCAGGCGCTTTTTAATACGTTGGCGCAGTTACAAAAGAAAGCACAGGCCGACCATGCTAAAAAATATAAAGAAGCGGCGCCGGTTTTTGAGGTTATTAAAACTGAAAAAGAAAGGGAAACGGTTAACGAACAGCAGGAACTGGAGCGAAAAATTATTGAATTATTGTTGTTGTATGGCGATAGGGTAGAAGATTTTGAAGATATGTTGCTGAAAACAGATGAAGCGGGTAAATTGGTGTTAGAACCAGAGGTACATCGTATGCGCGTGGTAGAAAAGGTGTTTTTAGACCTTCAGCAAGATGAAATAGCGCTGTCTAACCCGGTATTTATGGAAATTTATACCCGCCTGGTAAATGCTTTGAACCAGTCAGGGGTTTTTTCCATAGAGCATTTTGTAAATCAATTGGAGGGAGATGCTGGCGGCGAGGTAACATCTATTTTAATGGAGGCAGAAAAATATCATTTGCACGAGTGGAGTCGCCGGCATGTATATGTGAAAGGGAAAGAAGAGTCGGTAGCGCAACTGGTGAGCGAAACCATCCTGAATCTTCGCTGCCACCTCATTCATAAACAGGTGGAAAGGTTACAACGGGAAACGCTGGAGAAAGAAGATACACAAGAGATTTTAGAGGAGATTACACAATACCACCAGCTTAAAAAGCTGCTGGCTAAAAAGCTCAACCGGGTAATTTAGTGATAAAAGGGGTTAAAAAACATAGCTATATTTTAGTAACACCTGCTGGGTGTAGCTTATACTGCGCGTAAAGCCATCTACCCCGCCCGGCATATTGTTATCGGTTTTTTGCACAAAAATATCGTGGTCGTATGTGAGGAACGAAAGCAGTGATAGTTTTAAGCCTTTTAAAAGAGCGAAGTTTATTTCTCCTCTAAAATTCACATCAATATGGTCAGGATTGTCTAAATAATCTGAGAATAACAGCAGGTTACCGTTCAGGGAAAGTTTTTCAGTTACCTCGTTTTCATAGGTAACCCTAAAGGTGGCGCCTACCTGTAAATCTGTCTTTTCAAACGTTACAGTGCCGCCTGGGTTTTCGGTAAACGGGTTGCCGTGTACGGTGCCTCTTATGTTGCCATTGTTGTCTGTAACTACGTCATCTGCAATATTTTCATCTAACACCATTACTAACTTCAGGGAGGCAGGGGTAAAGAAAAAAGAGAGAAAATTGTTGGGCTTGTAGTTCATTCCTGCAGAAAGTTGCAGGGTTCCCGGGGCGAGGAACTGGGAGATGGGGTAGCCTACCTGGTTTACATCTGACAGGAAATTGCCGCTGTAGGTGGGGGTTAGCTGGCTATTGAAAAAAAGGTCGCCGGCGTAGTAAAAATGAGAAAAATAGGAGGTGCGCATAGAAGCGCGGGAGTTGAACCATATATTGTCTATGTTTTTCTGGAAAGGCATGCGCACATACAAGCCCGGTTGATTATCTATAGGAATAAGCCCGTTGCCAGATTTCTGGATGCCATAATTGAGATTGAGCAGATTAGTCCATTCAAAACGAGTTTCGCGGAAATCCATTTTCAATTCCAGGGAGCCGGTGGCGCCCAGCTGGCTTCTACCACCACCCACCGTGGGGTTTAAGGCAAGGGTGCTCACAAAATCCAAGCCGAGGCTCAGTTCGGTAGTCCAGCCCTGTGGGGTTTTGTTTTCTGCCGATGAAGAGGTTTGGCCCCAGTCGGGGTCTTGCGCAAGGGCGCAGGCGGGAACAAGGAGAATAGCTGTGGCTATGAAGCAATATAACTTTGCAATCATATCATTATGATTTTAGAGGTAATAGTATAAAAAAAACAATAAAACAAATAGTTTATTGAGGTTTTAGGATATGTGGCAAAGATACATTTTTTTATCTATAGTCTGGGTTGAAAGATAAAAAATGTATGTGCTAAAAATTCTACCCATATCCAGGTATTGTGAATGCCCGCTCTGCAAAGTCTCCCGACTTTGCACCATATTTTTTCCCTCCTCACCGGCGCACGCGTAACGCTTGTGCATCTATGCCCGCCCGCATGTAGGTGCACCTGCACGGGGGTTTTATGTTAGCTCCAAAGTCGGGAGACTTTGCCACCCGAAAGGATTCGGGCGGGAGCGGGGAGCGGGGGGAAGTTAGTCTTCTTTTCTATACATGAGGGAGCCTTGAAATTTCCTGTCTTGTTATTCCATTGGTTATTTCAAATGCCAGTTCCCTCAGTTACCGGGTTACTATTCCACCTGGTTAGTAACCGATGATGCGTCTTGAGAAACATCGGTCGTTGTTTCTTCCTGGTTTTGGGCTTCCAGCATACCGGCAAAATTGTCCGGGCTCACAAAATTGGTATCTAACGAGGCCTGGTCTTTCGGGTACCAGATGGAGATAGTATGGGTGGTTACCCCGTCAACGGTTTCTACATTAATTCCGTCTGCGGTGCGAACTTCCCAGTGAACGTGGTTACCGGTTGAGTTACCGGTTGAGCCCATTTCGCCCAAAGAAGTGCCTGCCTCTACATATTGCCCGTTTTCCAAACCTTCGGCGAAACTATCCATGTGGGCGAAAACCTGGTAATAGGTTTCCCCGTTTACCACGGTTTCCATAACAATGTAGTTTCCAAATCCCTCTTCGCCCGGGTACATGTACACGGTGCCACCTGCATTGGCTGTCATAGCGGTATCGCCGGATGAGATATCAACGCCGGGGTGCATGCCTATATAGGTGGCTTCGGCCTGGTCTGTAGTGCTAAGGGCGTTATACTCATCTTCACCAATATAGGTGTCGTAGCTATAGGTAGTGCCCTCAAAAGTGGTTCCGGCAGGAATAACGTATTGCCCGGTATTTGGATCTAAGATTACCTTAGCCTGATCGGCAGCGGAAAGATTATTAAACGTCGCCTGGTCAATAGTGGTAGTTTCGGCATAGGTGCCATCGCCAATAACGGTGCCGGCGGGTATCTTATACTCTCTGGCACCATATTCCCAGCCAGATTGTACGGGGTTGTTAATGGGGGCTATTGTTAAGGCATCTCCCTCCACTATCTCCCGCACGTCGCCGAGGTAGGTATCGTCTCCAAAACTTTCGGCTACCCAGCCGGTATGAACGTTGCCATCTTCGTCTGTATAGCTAACCTGCACCCAGGTATAGTCGCCATCCTGTATGGGTTCTACTCCTTCAACGAGCTGAATGGTAGCGCCATACGGAATGGTTAGTAAACGGCCGCCGCCGGTTGAGTGATCGTCTCGGAGGTTTAACCCGCTCGTAGCGGTAACTCTGCGTTGGGTGGAGCCTTCTTGTTCAGGTGTATCTCCTCCTTCTCCATCTTGCTGATATACTATTTGTTGCGAAAGAATGTCCCGGGCTCTGCTCAAGGCATCAAAAGCTGCTTGAAATATAATGCTACTCATGGTATTTGTTTTTTAGTTATTTAATTGATAGTTTGTAATCGTTTAATAATTTTGTGCTTAGAACCATCCGAAAGGGTTCGCAGCAGCAAGGGGATATATCTCCATAATCATTATAATCCCAGTTTATCTCCTACCCAACCGATGACATCTTCTCCTGCTTCTTTAGTTATTTCTCCATTTCCTTCTATTATTTCCCAGCCTGTTTGGGCTCCTGCTTCTAGGATCTCGCCTCCCGTTTCTATAGCGGCTTCTGCACTTTCTCTGCCAGTTTCAAAGATCATTTCGCCTCCTTCCCAAATTACGCCCGAGGTGTTGCCCTGGTTAACTTCTCTTGTTATTTCTCCTACTCCTTCGTTTATTTCGCGGGCTGTTTCTATACCTCCTTCATAAGCTTCTGAAGCGGTTTCTCGTATTGCTTCCCCGGTTTCACGGATAAGTTCTTCTCCCAACTCATTGATTTCCTTCTCTAATCCTTCCATAGGTCTTTGTTCTCGTATTTCATCAATGTAGGGTTGATATATTTTCATATAATCATCTATATTACTGCTATCCACTACCTCTCCGTTACTAAGGGTAATAGGTGCAAAAGAGCTATTCCCAACTTGTTGGCTTAACAGGAAATAATCCATTACAATTTCGCCTTGTTGTTCTAATCCAAACTGATCTATTCGTTTTCCTTCATAATCAGGATTTTGACTATATTCTCTCAATTCGTCATATTCATAGTCGTAATTCCTATCTCCTATGGCTTCTGGTATATACCCCCATCCCTGGGTTTGGTATTGATGAATGTGCATCATCTCATGTATAAATGTTCTATCTGGCAATTCTCCCACTGTATTTATGGTATTTCCTAATACAAAAGGTCTTGCTGAATCCCAGTCAGATATTTCTCCATTAGCAATAGAGAGCCAGGAAGAATTGTTAATTCTAACTTCATCATAGTTAATGGAATCTCCAAAAATGGCTTTTGCCAGTTCTATTTGCTCATTAGTAAGAGGCCGGGGGCCACTTCCGTTTTGTGCTCCTGCCAGATTTCCCCCATCTGGTGAAATAATCTGGGAAAGCACTTCTTTAGCGCGTTGAATGCTTTCTTTGCCCTTTTCTAAAAGTTCTTTTATATCTGGCATATATTTCAATAATTTAAATAATACAGATGAACTGACATAATTTTCATTGCAGAAATTTACGGAACATTCTGAAAAATTCTAATTCCACATAGAAATTTGATGCATAAAATTGTTTTTTAATATGCTATAGGGTTATGCGTCTGAGTATATTTTCTTTTAGAAAATTGGTTGCTAATTCATCTATAGAATTATCACCATGCCTGGGGCAATTCATCGCCGCTGGTATAACCGGTAGGGGTAGTATCTTCTGCAGGTCGCCCGGCGTCATACCCTTCCAGGAGAGGAGTGGACTCGTTCCAGTAGGTATAGATGGGCCTGCTGATAGCTATTTTGGCGCGTACCACGGTTTGTTTGGCATTTTCTAAGAAAAAATTTATCATGCTGGTCATAGGGTTGTAATTTTAAGATTACCTTTATTTTTGTATATATCTAATTAAAAATGATTACCATTATAAGCCGGGGATAATATCTTTGGCTGCTTCCCAACCGGTTTCTACTACACCTTCGCCTACTTCCCAGCCGCTTTCCACAATTCCTTCACCGGTTTGCCATACTACCTCGGCACCGCCTTCTATAATTTCAGCACCGGTTCCTACCACATCTCCCTGGCTGGCTTCTCTCCATATTTCTCCGCCCGCTTCGCTAAATTCGCCTGAAATTTCTCTGCCGGCCTCGTTCACTTCGCGGTAAATTTCTCCGCCGGCTTCACGAATGGTATCTAAGGGGCTTACATCGAGTTTTTCTTTCCAGTAATTAATGCCCGATACCTGTCCGCTTAACCCGCTTTCATTACCGGCAATACAGTCGCCTCCGTCAGGGACATAACAATAGCCGGGGCCTATATCAAAATGTGTTTTGAGAAAGCCAAAAGCATCATGCGTAGGCGCATGATAGGCAAGGGCTTCATTACTGATAACCAAGCCGCCTACTTCTTCCCAAAAGCCATTTCCATCTATGTTGAGGGCGTTACTTCCGGGGCCTGTCAATCCGCCATATTCGCTCATCAAAGAGGCAAAGGCGGGATCTATTTCCAGGGCATCGCCCACCATATACCCAAAGCGCAGGTGCGAAAGGGTACCGTATTCATCCACCGGTTCGAGGGTAATGCCAGAAGCATTCATAAGGTCTAACATTCTCAGATAATCTTGCTTAGCTTGTTCCGGGGTTATGCCGCGAGCCGCTGCAATGCCGTTTATATATTCCTGTACTTCGGAGGTTATAGGATAAGGCGCTTGCCGTAGTTCAGGGTTATCTATAAGAAGGTTCGCCAAACCTCCCATGTTTTCAGAGAGTTGCTGGGTGCCGGCGCCGCGGGCATCAAAATCTAACAGCCCATCGCCTCCATCCCACTGATAATTGCGATTTATATCTATATCTGAGAGTTGAATCTGTACCTGGATAATGGCTCGCGCCCGGTTAATAATGTCTCTTGCATTGCTAAGAAGAGTTGTAATAGCGCTCATGGTATAAAGGTTTTACATTTGGGTAAAAGAAGCCCAAACCTTTTAAAAGGTTTGGGCTGTTACAGCTATTGGTTAGTCTAATTGGCTTAGGATAGCTTCTGCTCTGTCGGCTGCCCGTTGTGCACGCGCCTCGGCATCTTCGGCTTCTGCTCGCGACCTATCGGCGTCATCTGCTGAATGCTGGGTTTGGTCTAACAAGCTATTGGCATCGCTCTTAATACCTTCTATATCATCGCGAAGCCCTTCACTTTCAACTTTGATATTTTCAATCTCGGTTTGTTTTTCCTCGCTATAAGTCTGGGTAGCATCTAAGGAGCTTTCTATCTCCGTGAGAGCGTTTTCAATTTCGCCTTTGGTTTCTTCTATCTGGTCTCTCATCTGCTCAGAATTATCGCGGTAACCTTCAATAGTTTCTACCAATCCTTGAGCGGTTTGTTCATGCTCCTGGGTAGCCGCCATAAAGTCTGCAGCAGCTTGTTCGTGCTCTTGGGTAGTATTCATAAACTCAGCAGCAGCTTGTTCGTGCTCTTGGGTAGTGTTCATAAACTCAGCAGCAGCTCGTTCGTGCTCTTGGGTAGTGTTCATAAACTCAGCAGCAGCTCGTTCGTGCTCTTGGGTAGTGTTCATAAACTCAGCAGCAGCTTGTTCGTGCTCTTGGGTAGTGTTCATAAACTCAGCAGCAGC
>CAYLNL010000003.1:81373-108223 GCA_964385175.1 uncultured Flavobacteriaceae bacterium
TAGCTTCGCTGGCAACTTGTTCGTGTTCTTGGGCAGATGCCATAGCTTCGCTGGCAACTTGTTCGTGTTCTTGGGCAGATGCCATAGCTTCGCTGGCGGCTTGCTCATGCTCTTGGGCAGTAGTCATGGCTTCGCTGGCGGCTTGCTCATGCTCTTGGGCAGTGGTCATGGCTTCGCTGGCAGCTTGTTCGTGTTCTTGTGCAGATGCCATGGCTTCGCTAGCGGTTTGCTCGTGTTCTTGGGCAGATGCCATGGCTTCGCTGGCAGCCTGCTCATGTTCTTGTGCAGATGCCATAGCTTCGCTAGCCGTTTGCTCATGTTCCTGTATGGTTTCTAAGGTAGTTTGAGCGGTTTCTTCATGAGTTTGAATGGTTTCTAATAAAGCAGCAGTACTTTCTTCATGTCCTCTCACAGTTTCTACCAATTCAAGAGTTTCTTCCTGCCTGCCCCGAATGTCTTCTACAGCCTCAGAAGCATCTTCCTGCTGTCCGCGGATAGTTTCTACCGTTTCAGAAGCCTCTTCTTGCTGGCTATTCAAAGTTTCTAAAATACCCGAAGCGGTTTCTTCGTGTTCCTGAATAGTCTCTACTGCTGTAGCTGCTGTTTCCTGGTGGGTATTTACCTGTTCTACTAAGGCTTCTATTTCGTCTGACCTGCCTTGTGCAGTTTCTACTAAGGCTTCTATTTCTTTTTCATGAGCCTGTACCTCTGCTACCAGCGTTTCTACTTCTTCGCCTTGTTGCTGGATGCCTCTAAGAACCTCCTGGGCTTCTTCCACGATGTTTTTGAGCGCTTCCATAATCTCCATGCACGTATCTCGCTCTCCCTGAATCTCCTCAAGGATGGCACGCGCCTGGTCTAAAATCCCGTTGTTGTTATCAACTTCTGCCATTTTTTTGATTTTTTAAATAGTTAAACAATTGGTGTTATTTATTATATAAATTTTACTGGTTCAAATATATTAGTAAATTTTTGGAGATATATACTGGAAAACGGGAAATAAGTTGGAAATATCTTGGAAATAGGGAAACTTTGAGCTATTATATTGATAATCAGGTGGTTTTGAATATGAATAGGCTCTATATCTTTTAACGAAGTTCAGGCGTTGTTAAATCTTTCCTAAAAGCTGTAACAGGTAGCCGGTAAGCACGTCTTAGTAATAAACATCCATCAAAACAAACGTAAATAGCAAAAAAATGAATAAATTGTTAATAGTGTGTAGTTCTCTTCTGGTATTGAATGGGGCTATATTAAAAAAAGGAAAAGAGATTCTCCTGTCATATAGATGTGATGCAGAGAATACTTATATAAAACCAGTGCGCGACGGGTTCTTAAAATATGTTTCTTTCATCGCTGAAGATGAAAGCACCCAAAAAATTCCCTCAAAGTATGTTGATTATAAAAATACCCCAACGGAAGGGAATGAAATAGACCTGGCTTCAATAGTTTATATAGAGGAGGAAGAGCCTGTTGATTTAGGATTTGACCCGAAAGTATTTTTGCCTGAAGGGTTTAACCCATATAAGCAGTATGTTGACTTGAATTCTATAGCGTATATAAAAGATGAGGTAGCTATATCTTTTGATTATGATACTCAAAAGTATTTACCCGCTACTTTTAACCCCTATACTACGGAATTTAGTTGGAAGGATATTCCTTATATAAAGGATGAAGAAGAGCCAGAGTTAGGTTTTAATACTAAAGATTACCTGCCTGCCAATTTTAGCCCGTATGCCGCTTCATTAGATTTAAACAGTATTCTGTATATAGAAGATGAAGAAGAGCCAGAGTTAGGTTTTAATACTAAAGATTACCTGCCTGCCAATTTTAGCCCGTATGCCGCTTCATTAGATTTAAACAGTATTCTGTATATAGAAGATGAAGAAGAACCAGAGTTAGGTTTTAATACTAAAGATTACCTGCCTACTAATTTTAATCCATATTTAGTATCAACCGTTTTTTAGCCCGTTTCGCAAGATGGGAACTTTGTTGAGTTAGTTAAAAAAGCGCTTCGCCCTGCGGGGCGTTTTTTTTTAAAACCACCGCTCCACCTCAGAAAGTTGCAATGCTGCAATAGTGAGTTTATTTTTTTTGCGGTAGCCATTAAGCGTTTGGTGAACCTGCGTGGGTTTGTTTTCACGCAACGAAGCTAAAGATGAATATACCTTTACAACATGCACCGCCCATTCTTCGGGGATACCGGCAGTTAAAAACTCATCGTTCCCAGATGTTGCAGGTTTTTTTTCGGGGCGCATCTGGGGGAAAAACAGCACTTCTTGTATAGCGGCGTTATTGGTGAGCAGCATAACCAACCGGTCTATGCCTATACCTATCCCGGCAGTGGGCGGCATTCCATATTCCAGGGCGCGGAGAAAATCATAATCTATAAACATAGCTTCATCATCGCCTTTTTCAGAGAGTTTCAGTTGCTCCTCAAACCGCTCGCGCTGGTCTATAGGGTCATTTAGCTCAGAGTATGCATTGGCCAGTTCTTTTCCATTCACCATCAACTCAAACCGCTCTGTTAATGCCGGGTTAGTGCGATGCGTTTTACACAACGGGCTCATTTCCTTGGGATAATCTGTAATAAAAGTAGGCTGCACGTAGTGGCGCTGGCATTTTTCACTAAAAAGCTCATCAATAAGTTTTCCTACCCCCATAGCAGGAGTTACCTCCACATGCAGTTTTTCGCAGGTTTTGCGAAGTTGTTCTTCATCCATCCCCGATACATCTATGCCCGTATGTTCTTCAATAGCCTGCAAAATAGGTACCCGCGGGTAAGGCGCTTTAAAATCTATTTCGGTTTCCCCTACCCTTACAGCGGTAGCGCCGCAAACCTCTATCGCCGTTTTTTCCAGCAATGTTTCCGTAAGTTCCATCATCCATTCATAATCCTTATAAGCCACGTATAGCTCCATAATGGTAAATTCAGGATTATGGGTGCGATCCATCCCTTCGTTGCGAAAATCCCTGGCAAATTCATATACCCCTCCAAATCCGCCTACAATAAGCCTTTTGAGATATAGCTCATTGGCAATTCTGAGATAAAGAGGCATATTAAGCGCATTGTGATGAGTAATAAAGGGGCGCGCCGCAGCCCCTCCCGGTATAGGTTGCAATATAGGCGTTTCCACTTCCAGGTAGCCCTTTTCATTCAGGAATTTGCGAATGCTGTTTACCGTTTGTGTTCTCTTTACAAAAGTTTCCTTAACATGGGGGTTCACCAATAAATCTACATAGCGCTGGCGATACCGAGACTCAGCATCAGTAAACTCATCGTGCACCCTACCTTCAGCATCGGTTTTAGGAAGCGGCAAGGGGCGCAGCGATTTACTCAAAAGAGAAAAATGTTTCACCATCACTGTTAATTCGCCCACCTGGGTCTTAAAAAGAACACCTTTTATACCTATAATATCGCCTATATCTAAAAGTCTTTTATACACCTCATTATAAAGCGTTTTGTCTTCTCCCGGGCAAATTTCGTCCCGGTTAAAATAAAGTTGAATCCTTCCCTCACTGTCTTGTATTTCTGCAAAAGAGGCTTTTCCCTGGATACGTTTTGACATAAGCCGCCCGGCGATACTTACATTTTCTCCTTCGGTAAATTGTTCTTTGATAGCAGCCGAGGTATGACTCACCGGGTATAAAGCCGCCGGATATGGTTCTATACCCAGGTTTTTTAATTCCCGGAGTTTTTCCCTGCGAATGAGTTCTTGCTCAGAGAGGTGCATATTCTTTATTTTAAACCTGCAAAGATAGTGCAAGGAGATATATGTCTTACTGTTTTATGCCAAGGCTTTATGATTTAAAAACCAATACAGAATAGAGAAAATAGAACATAGAGAATAGAATATAGATGAATTTCTCAATTCATAATTCTGAATTAAAAGGAGAACCAAGAGACAAGAAGCAAGAAAAAAGAGAATAGAACATAGAAGTCGTAAGGCATAAGTGAAGGATGAAAAGCCTGCCTGCCCTGCTCGCCCTGAGCTTGCCGAAAGGAGCATAGTCGAAGGGAGCTTGCCGAAGGGAACATAGCCGGAGCGCCCGGAGCCTCAGCCTTCCCATTCCTTCACCGCGTCCACAAACGCTCTGGCATGTTCCACCGGCACATCCGGCAGGATACCGTGACCTAAGTTTACGATATAACGGTCTTTCCCAAAAGCATCTATCATTTCCTTCACCCTGCTTTTAAGTACAGGAACCGGCGAATAGAGCCGGGACGGATCAAAATTTCCCTGCAAGGTGACCTTCCCGCCTGTGAGCGTGCGCGCCTGCGCAGGGCTGCACGTCCAGTCTATCCCCAGAGCTGAGGCGCTGCTTTTCGCCATTTCTGGCAGGGCAAACCAGCAGCCTTTGGCAAAGACGATAACAGGCGCTTTCGGCGCCAGCGCTTCCACGATCCGGCTGAGGTAGTTCCATGAAAATTCCGCATAATCCGCCGGCGACAACAGCCCGCCCCATGAATCAAACAGCTGCACAACGTCTGCACCACTCTTCACCTGCGCTTCCAGGTATAAAATCGTGGTCTCCGTAATCTTATGAAGCAGCTCATGTGCCGTTTCCGGGTGCGAAAAACAGAATTTCTTAGCCTTGTCAAAATTCTTGGAGCCCTTTCCTTCCACCATATAGCACAGGATCGTCCAGGGCGAGCCCGCAAAACCGATCAGGGGAACGGCATCGTTCAGCATTTTTTTAGTGAGCTGTATCGCCTCCATCACATAGCCCAGCGTCTCCGCTATATCCGGTACGATAACCCGAGCTGCATCTCTTGCGGAACGGACGGGCTCCGGCAGCCAGGGGCCTACCTGCTCTTTCATCTGCACTTCCACATTCATAGCCTGCGGAACCACCAGGATATCCGAAAACAGGATCGCCGCATCGGGTTCAATGATGCGGATGGGCTGCAGGGTGATTTCCGCCGCCAATTCGGGAGTGCGGCACCGCGTGAAAAAATCGTATTTTTCACGTAAAAGTTGAAATTCGGGCAGGTAACGCCCTGCCTGCCGCATCATCCACACAGGCGGACGGGAAACCGGCTCTCCTCTCAGGGCTTTTAAAAAAATATCGTTTTGTATCATGGTCTATGCAGGTGTTTAATGACCCGTTCCAGCACATTTTCCACCGTGGGAATGCTTGCCGTAACAATGTTCCCGGTGTATGGTTTCACCGCTCCGGCAGTCGTCTCCCCGATGCAGAACGCTGTGCTCTGACGGATGAAATTGTTCACAAAAAAACTTTCCACGGCAGAAGGGCTGAAAAATAATATCCCGTCAAATACCTCATCCAAAACAGGAGTATTCAGCGAAGTACGATAGACCGGCACCTCGTTAAGCAGTATATTATGCTTCCTGAGAAGCTGCGGCAACTCCTCTCTCCGGCGCGTTCCGCAGAAAAACCAGAACGCCCCGTTTTTGTGGTTTTTTACGAGATATTCCGCCAGTTTTGAAGCGTTCTGCTCCATTTTCACCACATGTTGACCGTTTTCCTCCAAAAACTGCCGTGTCTTTTCTCCCACACAAAAGCAATTTTCCGGTCTTATTTTTTTATGGATGATGCATTTTGCGGCATTCCGGCTGGTGATAATGGCATGGCCCACTACGGCAGGCGTTTCAAAATCCAGGGGCAGTATGTCAATAGCATCATACTCCCGAACCTCCATGCCATGTTCCGTCAATGTCGCTTTTTGCGCTTCCGACAGCCGTTTGGTGGAGAGGATTTTCATGGAAGCGAACGTTTAATTTCCGTCATCAGCTCCTTTCCGCCGTTGGCTAAGACTTCCCCGGCACAGGCTTCCCCGAACCCTTCCCATTCCGAAAGCGGGGCAGATTTTTCCATGCGCACACTCCGGCTTCCGTCCGGCGATAACAGGATGCCTTTCAGCGCCAGACGGTCACCGGCAACGGTCGCCAGCGCCCCTATGGGAGCTGTGCACCCGCCTTCCAGCGTCCGTAAGAATGCCCGTTCCATACGGGTGCAGATCTCCGCCTGGCGGTGATTCAAAGCGGATGCCGCTTCCATCGAAAAGACATCTTTTTCCAGCGCCACCACCACCACAGCGCCCTGGGCAGGAGCGGGGATCATCCAATCCAGCACAATATGATTTTCCGGCAAGAGATGAAGACGTTCCAGCCCCGCTTTGGCAAAAATAGCGCCGTCCCAGGACCGGGCGGCGAGCTTTTGCAGGCGGGTGGGCACATTTCCCCGGATGTCTTCCACCCGGTGATGCGGATAGTTGTGCAGCCATTGCGCTTTCCGGCGAAGGCTACAGGTAGCTATAACGCCTGCCTGCTCCAAAAACGCGGTATTCTCTTTAAAAACCAATACATCTTCTGCGCTCCCCCGTTCCAGCACCGCTGCCTGAACAATGCCTCCGGGGAGCCGGGTAGGCACATCTTTCAGGCTGTGGACGGCAAGGTCTATAGCGCCGCTGAGCAGCGCCGTATCCAGGGTTTTGGTGAAAATTCCCGTAATGCCCAGTTCATAAAGCGGCTTATGCAGCATCACATCTCCGGCAGTTTCTACGGGAACCAGCCGGGTTTCATACCCCAGCTTTTCCAACGCGTTCTTTACGGTGTTCGCCTGCCAGAGCGCCAGCTCGCTGCTGCGGGTTCCTATTCGGATGAGGCGGCGCATTCCGGTTCATTTTCTAGCTGAAACAGCCGGTGAATGAGGGCAATGCTCTCAACGGAGCCATGGCCGGGGTCTTTCAGGTGGTTGGCAATGTGCGTAGTGATCTTCTGGATGAGACGGCTGCCGATGAGGTCTGCCTGGTGGTCATTGAAATCCGTGATCTTTTTCCGCTGAAAATCAATTTCGGCATCTTTCAGGGCGGTGAGCTTCTTTTTCAACGCATGCAGCGTGGGCGCGAAGGTGCGGGTATCCAGCCACTTCATGAACCCGGTCTCCAATTCCTCTATAATGGCTTCCGCCCCGGGAAGCTGCGCTTTACGGCGCTCTAGTGTTTCGTCCGTGAGCCGGGAGAGCTGGTCTAAATGAACCAGCGTAACGTTGGATAGTACTCCTACGTCCGGAGCCACATTTTCCGGGATGGACAGATCTAAGATGAGCAACGGGCGCTCTGTCCGGATATATTCTTTCAAAACGGTAGGCTGCGGTGCTCCCGTAGCCACGATGAGAATGTCGGTTTTTTCCAGCTCCGAAGGCAGATCGGTATATGCCTTTACCTGCACATGGAATTTCCCGGCAATGTTTTCCGCCTTTTCCCGGGTGCGGTTGATGAGCGTGATGTGTCGGTTGCGGGTGTGCTTCACAAGATTTTCGCAGGTATTCCTCCCGATCTTTCCCGTTCCGAGGAGCGTAATCTGTTTTTGAGAAGCCGCCTCCGTATGCTTCAGGATGTATTGCACGGCGGCAAAAGCCACCGAGGTGGCGCCGCTAGAAATTTCTGTCTCAGTTTTGATGCGTTTGCTCGCCTGGAGCACGGCATTGACCAACCGCTCCGAGAACGAATCGGCAACGCCAGCATCCCGCGAAGCGACAAAGCTCTGCTTTACCTGGCCGATGATCTCAAAATCGCCCAGGATCTGGCTGTCTAACCCTGTGCCCACACGGAACAGGTGAGTTATGGCTTCCCGGTTTTTACAGATGTAGCCCACCTTTTCAAAATCTCCGACCGTTCCGGTGGTATAGGCGCATAAAATTTTAATAAGCTGGAACGGATGCTGAGCGAAGCCATACAGCTCCGTGCGGTTGCAGGTGGAGAGGATGAGCGGGCTTTCTATTCCTTCCTTTGCCGCCTGGGCGAGCGCCCGGGAACGGCTTTCCTCATCCAGCCGGAAACGCCCCCGCACTTCTGCGGCGGCTGTTTTATAGCTCAATCCGATGACATAAAAGGTACGTTTTTCTGAATTACCGGGAAGCATCATGTAGTAATCGTCTGAAAACCCGCAGGCAAAAGTAACGGGGCACGGAGCAAAAAAATAACGCTGGAAGTACTTTTTTTGACGCAGGATGATTTTCTCTGTAGTTTTTAAGGAAAAATAGAACAAATGCAATACATTTGCAGGAATGATAAGCCTTCCCAATTAAACTATTTAGAATCATTCTAAATAAAAACAACCCTTGAGACATATAGAGACCATACCTAAAAATAACGCTACAGGTTCCGGGAATGAACAGCTTGTTTCCGACGGACTGAAGGTGCTGATTTACCGGCACGAAGGGAACGAACTTTTGCATACCACAAAGGATATGGACCGCTCGTCCATCCAGTTTCATTTCAGCCTGAAGGGAGGCGCCGGGTTCCGGTTCAACGAGGGACGGTATGTATTGCACGTGGGCGGGGAAGAAGGGCTGCTGCTGTATCATCCGCAGCGGGAACTGCCGCTGGATGTGGTGCTTCAGCCTCACTCCTGGCTGGTTTCGGTGGTAATCTCCATCCGGGAGTTTCATGCCTTGTTCTCGGAAGAGGCAGACTATGTGGATTTTCTGAGCCAGGAAAACAGAGACAAGAAATACTACAAGAGCAGCCCCATAACGCCTCCCGTGGCGGTAGTGCTGCACCAGCTGATGAACACCCGGCTGCACCCGTCCGTTCAGAATTTATACCTGAAAGGAAAGGTGTATGAGCTGCTGAGCCTGTATTTCAACACACCGGAAGATGCCGACGTGGAGCAGTGCCCGTTCTTACTGGATGAAGCGAATGTGCTGAAGATACGTAAGGCGAAAGACCTGGTTCTGGCACGCATGGCGGAGCCTCCTACCTTGCCGGAGCTTGCGAACGCGGTAGGCCTGAACCTGAAAAAACTGAAAATGGGCTTTAAAGAGGTCTATGGAAAATCGGTATATGGTTTTTTGTTTGACTACAAAATGGAATATGCCCGGAAAATGCTGGAAAGCGGTGCCTGCAATGTAAATGAGGTGAGCGTGAAAACCGGCTACAGCACACCCAGCCACTTTATAACCGGATTCAAAAAGAAATATGGCATCACCCCGAAGAAATACATGAACGGCAGGCAGGGGTGAGTGGTTAGTATTGAGTAGTGAGAGGCAAGAACCAAGAGACAAGAGGCAAGACAAGGTAAATTTAGAATTATGAATTTTTGTCTATTTTCTATGCTCTTTTTTCTCCCTTCGGCAAGCTCAGGGTAAACAGGATTTTCATTTTTTATTTTTGACTTACCACTTATGCCTTACGACTTCTATCTTCTATGTTCTATTCTCTTGGTTCTTGGTTCTCCTTTTAATTTAGAATTAAAAAAGGCACAATTTCAAATTGCAATACCCTACTAACCAAAACGTTATCCCGGAACAGGGAATCTAAAGGCTTATCTATAAAAAACTCATCTTTCATCACAGGTAATTGCGATTTCTTTGAGATGGGTTTCTAACTGATATTTATAATGGACGGGGTGGTTTGAAAATTGGTTTTTTTATTTTCGTTACTTTTGGATTGAAATTTTTTGGTTTTATTTGGCAATTATGAAGAAATACGGATTGAATACTATTTGTACCCACGAGGGAGAAATTTACGATGTGCAGTTTAAAAGCGCTGTATCTCCTCTTTATATGGCTACTTCATACGAGTATGACGGGGTAGTGGTGAAACGCTACCCGCGCTATTTTCACAGCAGGATGTGCAACCAGATACCCAGCCATTATTTCGGCGTTCTGGTTTTGCGCTTTTACCCGCAACCCCAGCGTTTTCAGACTACGCTCCAGCAGCCATAAGTACCTCGTTGTTGGCTTTTCTAAAGAAAGGCCATCACGCTGTGTTTCAAAAAAACCTGTACGGGGGTTCTTTTAATTTCATTACAAAAGAGTTTGAAAAATTTGGCATTGGCTTTTCTTTTACAGAAGGGCTTGCGCGTGAGGATTTTGAAAAAGCGATGGAGCCCAACACAAAGGTTATTTATATAGAAACGCCTTCTAACCCGTTATTGGGCATTACAGATATGAGGGCGATTGCTTCTCTTGCCAGGGAGCGCGGCTCCATTACCATGATTGACAATACATTTGCCAGCCCGGTGAATCAAAATCCTGTAGATTGGGGTATTGATGTGGTTATTCACAGCGCCACCAAGTACCTGGGAGGGCATAGCGACATCCTGGCGGGCGCCGTAGCCGGTTCTGCACAGCATATTGCCCTTATCTATGAAATGGCGAAAAGCCTGGGCGGCAGTCTTAGCGATTATACGGTATGGCTGCTGGAGCGTAGTCTGAAAACGCTGGGGTTGCGGGTAAAAGCGCAAAACCAGAACGCCGAAATAATGGCTGGGTATCTGGTTGCACATCCTGCTGTGAAAAAGGTGTACTACCCGGGGTTACAATCGCATCCCGGTTACGAGGTAGCAAAAGGGCAAATGCGGGGTTTTGGGGGAGTTGTTTCGTTTGAGTTACGGGAAGGAATAGACGCTCTTGCATTCCAAAGAGCCTTGCAACTTATAAAACCTTCCATGAGTTTGGCGGGAGTGGAAAGTTCTATGTTGATGCCCTCGCTAACCTCTCATGCTGTGCTGAGCCCTGAAGAACGGCTGCAACAGGGTATTACCGACGGATTAATCAGGTTTTCTGTGGGGATAGAGGAGGCGGAAGATTTGATTGGAGACATAGAACAGGCATTGAATGCTATGCGATAGATGAATTTTAAAAATAGTTTTACTATGAAATTAGATATTCTCGCTATTGGAAGCCATCCGGATGACGTGGAACTGGGTTGCGGCGCCACACTGGCTAAGGAGATAGCCCGCGGAAAAAAAGCAGGGGTTGTTGACCTTACGCGCGGGGAGCTGGGTACGCGCGGCACACCTGACGTGCGCATGGAAGAGGCGCACTCTGCTGCCAAAATATTGGGAGTAGTTGTTAGAGAAAATATGGGGTTTGCCGATGGTTTTTTTCTGAACGACCGGCAACACCAGTTAGAATTGATACAACTCATACGAAAGTACCAGCCAGAAGTAGTGCTTTGCAATGCCATAGAAGACCGCCATATAGACCACGGTAAGGGCAGCAAGTTGGTGAGCGATGCTTGTTTTTTAAGCGGGTTGCCAAAAGTTGAAACCCGTTTGGCAGGCAGTCGGCAGGAAGCATGGCGCCCTAAGCGGGTGTATCATTATATACAATGGAATAACCTGAGCCCGCATTTTGTAGTAGATGTTTCAGGATACATGGAAAAAAAGATAGCGGCGGTTATGGCCTATTCATCTCAATTCTATGATCCTCGGAGCGGAGAACCAGAAACACCCATAAGCAGTAAAAATTTTTTAGATAGCATAACCTACCGGGCTAATGATTTGGGTAGGTTAACAGGGGTGGAATTTGGGGAAGGTTTCACGGCAGAACGATATGTGGCTATCCGGTCGCTGGATGATTTGATATAAAGAGATATTGATATTGAGAGTTAGTTAGAGATTTTTAAAATTTGTTTAACCTCATCTTGTAAAGCAGGTACATGAGCTGCTTTATTTCAATACTGTTTTTATATATTGTTTTTACTATATTTTATATAGTAAAAATTAGTCTTTATTAAAATTAATTCAATATCGGTATTATCAATTTATCTTTACTTTCCCGATAACATTATATAGATACCACGATAAAATAATTCATATAGGTAATTATGAATATGATTTTATAATTTATTTTTAGTAATTTAGTCCCCGAACCATTATACAGTTTTTTTAGTTTTTCTAACTGTTTTTAATCTATTTGAGAATATAATTTTTTATCAATGTAGAGTTATGCGCATATATTCAAGAACATATATAACAGGCGTAGTTACTTTTCTTATGTTGCAGGGCATGATGGCGCAGGAGCGAAAAACGTTTACCTATGGAGGAGTAAAGGGAAATAAATATAATGGGGCGGTAGATGTAGCATGTGTGGTGGTAGCAGGTGGAAGAACCTATCCTCTAAAGGGGCTCACGGTAGATCTTAACCAATATGCCGGCGATGTGAAATTAGGGGTTCAGTTTACGAACCTACAAGTTGGCCTTACTGATTCTTTTGACAAGGTGAGGAATAGCGACCATCCTAAGGTATTTTATCTGCACGCATCATCTCTTCAGTTAGAGAATAATGTATTGAGCATTGAAGGAAACGGGGTGGTTATAGGCGCTCCTTCGGGGCATTATGGCGGGGGGAGTAACGTGCTTGTTTATACCATAAACCCGATAGCCTCTGAACGGGATGTGGCATTGCGTGTGAAGGCTGAAATTGTAGATGGGGTGTATGACCAGCAGTGGAATGTATTTACAGTTACTAAAAAATTCACCATACTCCCCAGGAGCAGGAATTTAGAGAACGAATTATGGACGCAGATAGAGGCGGCTTTTAAAGCGGGCGATAAAAAAGCGTTGTTAGAGAAATGCACCCGCTATCAACTAAGCTGCGATGAGGGGGCTTTTAGCGATTGTGGGCACAAGGAAGATGTGGTATTCTACTTAATAAGTATCTCGGGAGGGAAGCAAAAAGACCTTCTTATAAAGGAGTATATGGAAAAATACCCGCAGGGAAAATATGTAGCTGAGTTGGGGAAAGATGCTTCTGTGATGGATACAGGAGAGCCTATTCAACCGGGTTTGGCGCGACTGGATTTTGATGAGGTGGCTTTATTGATAAATGAAATAAAAGGTGGGGTGCGCCCTTATTATGCCAGTTTTTTCGACTATGCAAAAAACAAAGAATATCCTATAAAAAGCGTTCGTTTCAACAAAGAAAGCATCCTCCTGGAATTAGAATCGGTAGGGGTCCCGGAAGGCTTTTATACAGTGAAGGTAACCGATGGCAAAGGGGCTATTTTTGTAGAAAAAGAAAATGTTCGTGTGCGGGAAACTCTCACTATTCCCCCCAGTGTTAAGTTAGGCGGCATTTTATTAGTAGTTGGGGGGCTGATTTTTGTTTATAAAAAATATATCCATTTCTAAATTGTGTATTTGTTATGATAGTTCACAGGTATGTAAACGCCACGCTTTTTTCTAAGATGAGTGTATGGGTTTTAGTGCTGTTTGCCTTGCTGCCTCTCTATGTAGTTGCAAGCTCGTTCTCTCCACCCGATAGTACAGACAACCGGGTAGCCTCATTAGATAAAATAGCGGCAGATACACAGCAAAAGACACTTACACTAACCTGCTCTTTTCCGCAAAAAGAGGTATGGGATAGCATACTGGCCGGAAAAATAAAGTTACACGTAGCCATTAGGAAAAAAGGAAGAGTATATGAAGATATCTACATAAAAACTAAAGAACCTGTAGCCGAAAATACCCTTGTGCTAACCTTGCAACCTCCTATGAAAGATGCATTGTATGGAATTGAGAAACAAGATTTTATACTGTATCTGAAAGGGAATGGATGGGAGCGCAAAATTTCTAAAACCGCCATCCTGGGAACAGCCACCCAACGGCTAGATTTGCGCATCTACTCTGTTGCAAGTCCTATACGGCATATAATTAATAGCCTGTTGATACTAATAGGGTTAAGTGCATTATATGGATTTGCAATATTTTTTAATAAAAAATATCACTTTAAAAAAGACCACATCAAAAAATACAAACAAATAACCTTAGAAGGCAAAGCCTCTGTAGATCCGTTCACTTTTGAATCGTTAGAAGAAAATAACGAAGTGGTTTTCATAGAAGATAAAATTATGCTGTTGAGTTCGTGGAAACGGTTACATGCCCTGAGACCTGAAAAACAGGTAGATTCCTTAGAGCTATTTTTCAAAGAAACGGAAAAAAACAATCTTTTTAAACCAACAACTCCCTGGGCTAGAAAAATCAACCGGGTATGGTTTGGCACAATAGCAGGTTATATTGGCTGGTTGCTCTATACCTTCTTAATGAAGGTTGATGGTGGAAACTACCGCTTTGCACTTTTTTCTATGTTGAATACCCGTTCTGCTCAGTTTTCAGATGTTGTATATATAAACTCCCTGCTTGCAATAGCCATAGCGCTACCAACCTTTATCTCTTTTTCAATAGCAGACCACCTGTATGGAAGCCGTCGCCACTCCCTTATTAAACTACTATACAAACTTTTCTTAACCATTGTTATTGTAGCAGGCAGTTTTATATTACAATCATTCCTCACCATTCATCTTTTTAACCACCAGCTAACAGGGAGTCTCATCGCCTGGCTTTGTATTGGCGCAGGATGGGGAATAGCGGCAGGAATGCGCCTTAGCGGGAAAAAAATTATTACTGTACTTATAATTGGCATAGCTGGTTTTATAGGCTACCAGGCAGCCTATCTAAAGCCTGTTACAGATGTAGTAGGAATAGAAAATCAAATTTTAACAGGTCTTCTCATAGCAGGAGGTTTAGTAGGCTGGTTTACCTGCACTCCTTCCATTACTTCTAAAGAAGACCCTCAAGTTAATGTATCGCCTATCCAGGAAGAACCCGTAGAGCCTCCCTCTGCCAATCAATAACCAAGAAAGTAATTTGTTTAAAGAAAAACATGCCATGAGCACCCTTACACGTCCCGTAACCGATAGAAATCTACCAGACCGCACTCTTCAAAAAGAACTGGAACAACTGAGTCTTTTACTAAAACAATTCGCTAAACAGGCAGAATGCAGCCCTCCCATACAAGCGCTCGCCAATAAAGAAATGCCTGCAGAAGGGAAAGAAATCTTACATGCCGAGGTAGTTTTTTTAGTGGACAGGAAAGAAGAAAGCGAAGCGCTTAAAAAAGTGAAACAATGGTTGAGTATAGACGCTACCCTTTCGCAGGAAGAACTGTTCAACGGGAAAATAAATGGCAATATTAACATAAACAATACGCTGGCTGTAAAATTACAAGCCTATCATTTTGATTATTACCCTATTCGAAAGCTTTCGGAAGATAAGAAAATTCTAAAAATAGTGGTGTATGATTCTTCGTACAAAGAACTATACAAAAACTGGGCATTGGCAGAGGAACTCCTGGCAAAAGACCCCGCCGTGTGTCTTGCTGTTAACCTACAGCCGGTAGCCGAAAACCAGGAAAACAACACCTTGCAGGTACGCACCTTGCATACACAAACAATTAGCTTAGAGCAGTTAGAAACACCTCTGGCAAAACTACTTGAAGACCCTGCATTGCTCAATAAAATAACTCTTGCCAAACAACGAAACCAGCTTCATTATTTAATTACCGTATATCAAATAATCCTTACAGACATACGGGAAAAGACCCGACAACTACAAGGTAGGGCTATGGTTTCTTATAAGAAACAATGGCAAAACCAGCAAAAAGATGCCGACCTTTCTTCGCGCGACAGTACCCACGTGAAATGGGTTATTAACACCAAGCTGAAACAGATAACCAAAGCTATAGAAGACGCCGTAGAAAATTTTGAGAAAGAAGATGAAAGCTATTCTACATTAGAAGAAAATATTCTCTCTTTTTTCGGCTTTGTAGAGGGAAAAAGCGGTAAATCTGTTACCTTCAAAATGTCTGATGGCGCTATACAAGACAAAATTGAAAAGACAAACGAGGTGCTCACTGGCTTTTATAGCAGAACCCTTGAGTTGGTAAACGACCATTCTAAGGAGGTGCAAAAAGACCTTACCAACCAGCTAAACGCATGGAAATTACAACTTTCACTACAAGAAGTTCTTCCCCAGGATTCTGGCGCTATGCCGGTTACCAAAGAATTTCTTTTAGATAGCAGCATAAACTCCGGCAAATCATACGAAAAACAAGTTCCTTATAAAGGTATTGGCGGGTTGCTTACCGAGATGCGCACTCCTTTAATGATGTTGATGCCTTTTATGATGATTTTTGCTCTGTTTGGCGCCCTTATTAAAGGAGAAAGTAAAGGAAATATAGACAACTCTATATTATTTTATAACAACCGGCCCAGCATAGCCATTACCCAATTACCCGAATCTTGGGATAATGAATACCGGAAATTCATCAATGAGGTAGAAGAACAGCGCGGCAAGAAAAACCTCTTTCATAAAGAAATTAGCACTGAGTTGGTGGCAGAGCCCCAACTGGCAGTGAGAGAAATTGAAGTTCCTCAAAGTTTTGGCGACAAAACCAAAATAGAGGAAACCTTAGATTATTTTTTCGATGACAAAAGCCAGGTTATTTACCTCTATCTTAATGAGAATGCCGACCGCAATTTTGTCATTGAAAAATTATTCGACCCTTCTGCCAAATTATTAACAGTCGCTTCCGGCTCTACCCGAACTTCTTTTGGTATGAGCGGAATTATCCGTACACTGTCTCGTTTCACCCAATACAGATACCTTATTATTATAGGAGTAAGCGGGCTAATTGCCTGGTTCGTCATCACCCGAAAAAGAAGCATGGATAGAGAATTAAAAGAATCTAAAGAAAAAGAGCAAAAAAAATTAAACGAAGATCTTAAACAACACCTCGATAAAAACTTAAAACAGCAAATGCAACGATGGAAAATCAAACTCCTTGACCAAATAGGCGACAGGTATCTAACGTTGCAGCAAAATATAGAAACCTATATAAACAAAACCATTGAAGCCCGGAAAGAACAAAAAGCTGAAGAATTAAAAATTATCCAGAAAAGGGTGCTATCTATAAAAAACGACAAAGCGCTTATAGTAGCCCTAAAAAGCGAACAACGCAAAATACAATCAAAATTAGAAGAGTTACGCCTTAAAATAGCCCGATTAACCTAAGTCATAACTCATTAACCCCCAGAAAGTATGTACATAGGCATTCATATAAATAACAGCTTCATAGCCGCCGCTACGGTAGATCAAAACCACAAAACCATCCTTATAAAGGATGATAGCATTGAAACCGGCAACCCTTTTATGAACCCTCTTATACTATATTTAGAAGAAGAATTCGCCTACCTGGGAGACAAAGTAGCTTATTTACTCGCCAATAATTATGACCTGGAATATACCGCTCATTTTTTAGACGCTCTGGAAACCCCCGAAACTCCTATATACAAAGACCCAGGCGGTGTAAAATGGAATGTGGCAGCGCTACTGGCTGTTTTTCTTAAGAAAATTAAAGCAGACCTACAAATATATGAAGACAGCCCGCTAAAAGGGGCCGTGGTGAACCTATCGCTACCCTATACCCCAACTATAAAAAATTCCCTGAAAATGGCCTTTGCCATCGCCAACATTCCTTTATATGCCATAGTATCGCTAGAAGAAGCTGCTCTTAAGGGATATACTATAACTCCCTCTGACTCTTCGGAACAAATTATTACCTGCTATTTAGATGCTCATAACCTCACCCTCTCGCTCACTGCCCCCGGCGAAGAGAGTGAGATGGATAAATCGCCGGTTTGGTGCCAGAAAAGTATGGGAGAACAAGCCCTGCGGGAGAAACTCTATGTGTTTTTAGTGAACCGATATGAACAGACAACCCAGAGAAAAATTAAAGAAACCAAAAAAAATATACCTCTTATTAAACAATTAGTAACTGAACTTATAGAACGCTACGTAAATGAACACAAACTATATATACAATTGCTTTGCAAGATAGAAGATGACGTTATAGAACTCATTGTTCCCCGTTTGCAAATACAAAACATGGTAGAAGAGTACCTTACAGAAAGTGTAACTTTTCTTAAAACCGAACTCCTCAATAACAATATAAACCCTGAAGCGCCAACTATTTTTCTGCTCACAGGCGATTCAAAACTTCTTCCCTTAATAGAACAGCGAATAAAGGAGATTTTTAACGCCTCTACCCTTCGGTTATACAATCAAACACCTGAAGAAATCCTCACGCGCGGAGCCGCTTTGTGCGCAAGCGCTCTGGCAGAAAACAGCATGGGCCCTCCCTTATACCCGGAGCTGATAGATACCGGTAAAGCTATAAATGACGAAAATACTCCCTCAGCCTCTGTTAGTAAAGATGAATGGAGCAGGGTTATAAGCGCTATACATATAAACGCTGGATGCGAAACCCTATAAAAACTTTCATTATGGCTGCCCGAGTAGAACCTGAAATACAAACCCTCCCCCAGCGCAAACCCAATAAAGGGGAGTTAGTAAAAAGTAGCCCGGAAAGCCCCCTTTATTCCCCCCAAAACCCCCTTCCTACCTATATAGAATTACTGGCAAAAGAACTGAAAACATCTGAAAAAATACGTCAAAAACCTGAATTAAATCCTCAAAAATGGACAAAAACCAGTTATGAAATTCTCGCTCAAGCTATTTCTAAAGAGCTGAACGAAAAACTGCCTCCCAAACAGCGCCTAAACTTGGGTACTTCCCTATCCTACAGAACTCTTCGAAAAATTATGCTCGGGGACTACAAAATCGCCCTGCCTATTGATCCCAGAACACTTAATACTCTTAATAAAATAGTAGCCTTTCTAGGCCATGAAAACTGGAATTCTTTTATAGCCCATGCCGATAGCCAGAAATTTCAAAGCACCCACAAACTCAATCCCCACGAAGAAGTTCTCGAAATAGTGCGTAGTTCCGTGCATAATGAATATAAAGCCTATCAGCAACTCCCAAAACCAGATGCCTCGTTACTCACCACCCATTTGGAAGATGGCCCTGCCTTTAATCTTATTATGGAGGTTCTCCTGGAGCGAAAATCTAGAAATGTAACCATCTCTAATCCATTCAACCCATCTACCTATGAAATCTTAGATATAGAACTAAAAAAATTAGAGCCCACGTATGCACAAGTTTATACAAGAGAATACTGGCTCCTCTGCTGGTGGGACATCCAGAAAAACCGCTATGTGAAACGTTACAAAAATATTTCAGAACATTTTTATATTCTCCACAAAATAAATAATCAGTGGAAAGTGAAAACCAATGCCAGCATTGCGGACCCTATGGAAACCATAACAGACACCGCATAAATAGCAGATGTCCCTCCCTCCCATCTTCATCCTTACATCTATCACCGCTTTAATAATAATAAATGTTAATACTCTGAAATCCTTATACGCCCATATACGCACGCATGTGTAGCCTGCGAACTACCAAAAAACCTCAAAAACTCATAGGAAACCTAAGAAAGATGGGCTATGAGCCATTTTCTAAAGGCGGCAAAATTTTGAAAATTTATTCCGTGTCCTGCCGGGAACTCTTCATATAAATAGGCTATGCCTAAACCACCTAACTGTTTAGCCGTTTTGCGCGCCCACTCTACAGGAATCACAGCATCTGAAATACCATGCGAACAATAAATATGCAGCTGTGAAAAATCATTAGAACGATACGATTCTTTTAAGAGCGGTTCATTGAGGTAGCCGCTTAATGCAATAACATTTCTTACCTTTTCAGGATACGAAAGCGCCACCGCATAGCTAAGCACACATCCCTGACTAAAGCCCAGCAGGCTTACACGGGTGATATCTAAATTATACGCCTCACAAGCTTCTTCTATAAAAGCAGCTACCAATTCCCTGGATTCCCGTGCCTGGTCATTATCGCTCCATTTTTCTTCCTCTTCTCCAAAATAGATGTTATACCACGCATAGCCGTAGGGCATAGTATAGGGCGCCCTCACAGAGATAATACACAATTCTGCGGGCAACTCCGGGGCAAGCGCAAACAAATCTGCCTCATCGCTCCCATAGCCATGGAGGAGAAACAAAACAGGAGGTTTTTCATGGGGAGGCGAGGGAGATTGAATGAGATGATAGAGGGATAAGTTTTTTTTATTCATACTAAAAATTTTCAGGTAGTATGTATTATAAGCTGATGGTTATTAACAATGCCATAGGCTTTTCCTTTCAAGGTTTTTCCCGGGAAAGGACTGTTTTTAGAAAAACTGGAAAGATGCTCTTCGCCAAAGGTATAAACCATATCAGGAGCAAAAAGAGACAGGCAAGCCTTTTCACCCTCACACACCGAATGATTTGTAGCGCCAAAATACACTTTATTCCTCGTCAGCAGATGAACGGTTTTTTCCGTTCCCAGCAAGCTATTCAACGCTCCAAAAGCACTTTCCAACCCCACGGCGCCATAGAGTGCCTCTTCAAAAACCGTTTTTTTATGTTCTATATCAATCGGGTTATGGTCGCACGTTACAAAATCAATCACCCCATCCTCCAATCCAACCAATAACGCATCCACATCAATCTGCGTTCGCAAAGGAGGCATCAGTTTAAAAGAAGTATCAAAATCCTGCAATACCTCATCTGTGAAAAACAAATTGGGTATCGCCACACTACATGTAAGCGCCAGCCCCCGGGCTTTAGCCTCCCGGATAAGAGCTACCGATGTAGCTGTAGAGATAGTGGGGATGTGCAGAGAACCACCTGTATAGCCCAGTATAGCAATATCGCGCATAACCTGTAGCTCCTCTGCCAAAGGCGGAATTCCTTTTAATCCCAACGCCGTAGCCGCTATATGTTCATTCACCATGGCATTCGGAGCCACCTGGGGTTGGTGTGGGAAAGAACAAACAACCCCCTGGAACAACTGGGCATAACGAAGAGCCGTTATGAGCAACCCGGCATTACTAAGCGGTTTTTTATAATCTCCAAAAGCTGCGGCGCCGGCATTCTTCAAGTCATACAACTCAGACAGGCGCACACCCTCGCTCGCCTGCGTAAGCGCCCCCACAGGATAGAGATTCACCGGATTCCCTGCACTCTTAGTTTTTAAAAACGAAATGGCTGCATGAGTATCTGGCACAGGATATGTGTAAGGCTGCATCACCACATCGGTGAAACCACTTTTTGCAGCCGTTTTCAAGGTATTTTCAATAGTATCGCGCTCCTCGAAACCGGGTTCGCCCATACACACGCTACAATCCATCCATCCCTGCGACACATGGAGATTGGGCAATTCTACCAAGGGCTCATCTATGTCTTCTATAAAAGGAGCTATCCGGGCAAGTTTGCCGTCTCGTATGAGTATATCTACCGTTTTGCGATGAAAAGCGCTTTCCGGGTCAATAATGGTAGCAGATTTTAGTAGCATACTTATTTAAAAAGTTTCAGGAGTAGCCATTCTAATAGTAACAAGGCGAGTGCAAAAATAACAAACGCCCTCCAAAGGGGGTTTACTTTCCCTTCATTTTTCAGTTTACCCAACGTTTCCCCGAGAGAAGCCACACCATCAACGCCCATAATGTTACTTATACCATGGTAGTTAAGGCGGTTTTCAGACCGGTCATAATTAAACGCTGCATACCCCAGTGCGCTCCCTTCTGAGCGAATTTCATAAACGCCCGCTTCTAAAGGTTGTTCAATAGTAGTTAGCGCCACCCTCGCATCAAATGCCTGCTGTTGGGGAATAAAAGACATATTTTCGCGCCAAAGACTTACAATACCATCCTTGGGAAGGGTGGTTTTTACCTCAAACCGGTTCGCATCGCCTATAGTATAGTAAAGCTGCGGGAATTGAAAACTATACTTAGCCATATTATAATATAACGGAACAATGAGGGGCGATTTTTTAAAATCAGATTCATCTTCCTGTAGCGATGCCGTAAAAAGATAGACCCGGTTGCGCTCTACCAGGAAAGCGTCAGCGTTATCTAACCGAAGAATGGGAGAGGCATTTCCCTCGTATGGGTAATAGCTTTGTACATTAGGATATTGAAAATTTTGTACCTGCTTCTCAAAAACATTTTTATATAGGGGATGATGATAGGAAATGGACATTACTTTTCGGGGTTCAAAACGTTCTTCATTTAGTTTTCCAACCTGTAAACCGGTGAGAAGCTGGTTGTATGAAGAAAGAGTCGCTTTTTTAGGAGGAATAATCACCAGCGTTCCTCCTTTGTTTTGGAAAGATTGAAGAGCGAAAAGCAAAGGTGTGGGAATAGTTTTTAACTCGTTTAGAATAATGAGGTTCTGGTTCGGGATATCATTATAGCTTAATGTGGGGAGAGAAAAAGACGTAAAAATAAACTCTGTTCCGCTATACAATCGTTGCAAAAAAAGCCCATCGGCTTCATTAACAGCAAGAACTCGTATTTTTTCCTGCGGGTTAAGGCTAAAATACAGCGCATCGTCAAAAGGCAACCCATTAGTTTCTCCAAGAGCTATCCTTCCTTTTGGAACGCCTTCTGGCGATAGTTGAAAAGACACTTCTGCGAAAGGAGAATTTGAAAAAGTAGCGGTGGCCTTAGCTATCAAAATACCATCGCTAAATAGGGAAACCGGCAGCGCCCCGCCAACATCTCCCTGTCGGCTCAGGACAGCCGTGAGTGTATAACCGTCTGGGCGCCTTTCTGCTATATAGAGGCTATCTATCCCTATATTGGCAGGGTGTTGGGTGCGTACTGGCGCCAAGGTTATTTCTATAAGCGAGTCGTTAGAAACGGTTATGTTATTTTCATGTTGTTGAAAATCAGACACAACAATAAGCCTCCCGCCTTTACCTTCCGTTGCCTTCAGAGCCGCAACCCCTTTTAAAAGAGCATTGTTCGTGGTTTGCTTATAGGGAGAAGGAGAGAGCGCCCGCAGGTCTTTTTTCAACTCATTCAATGTGGTTTTTGAAAACGTTCTGTCATTTGTAACGAGGGTAAAGGAAAAATCTCCCGGAATATTTTCTATAAGTTCTTCTACCGCTATGCCAAGCAAGTTGGTTGTGCCACGGGGAGCTTGCATGCTAAAAGAATTATCTAAGTAAATAACCCATTCTGGCAGGTTAGAGGTGGTTTTTTTAGGAGCGCCATACGGTTCTGCAAAAGCGAGGATAATGGCAGTGAATGCCAGTAACCGAATGGAGAAAAGCAGCCATTTTTTTAACCGATTACTTTTTCGGGACTGAATTTCAATTTTTTTAAGGAGCGCCACGTTGGTAAAGGCTTCCTTGCGAAATTTGCGAAGTTGAAACAGGTGAATAATAATAGGAATGATGAGTGCGATTAGCGCCCATAACAACCGGGGATATACAAATTGTAGCTCCATGATGGTTTTTCAAAGATACCGCATAAAAACGGAATAGTGGCATCGGAATTGTACCACATAATTTACAGATGGCTGTTATTTTGTGTATTTTTACTTTTAATATTAGATGAATGAACACTATAGTTCGCTTATTTTTTGGCTTTTTTACCTTAACACAAGGGCTTTTTGCGCAGGTGGAGAGAGAAGTTGCAGCGCCAGACTATATAAAATCTATTATTTTTAAAAGCCAAAACCAGGGCGACCAATTTCCTATTGTTCAACCTGGAGAGCCTATTTTTTTGCAATTTGATGACCTTCGGGCTACAGAGGCTGATTATTACTACGAGGTGGTGCATTGTAATTATGACTGGACGGTTTCTCAACTGCTGCCTTCTCAATACCTCAAAGGGGTAAATAACCAGCGAATAACCTCTTACCAAAATTCAGTAAACACCCTGCAACCCTACTCTCACTACGAACTTCAGCTGCCCAATGCGCAAACAGGTTTTTTATTGAGTGGTAATTATATCCTGAAAATATATACGAGCCGCGATGAGTTGGTTTTTTCAAGACGGTGGGTAGTGTATGAAAATCGCCTGCCGGTAGCCGTGAGCCTGAAACAAAGTCGAAATCTTTCTGAAAATCTACGCAAACAAGTAGTTCATTTCACAGTTTCTACTGGTGGAATGTCTCTTGTAAACCCACAGCAAGAGGTGAAAATAGCTATTCTTAAGAATTATCAATGGCACAACGCTATTACCGGCATACGCCCCCAATTCTTTTCTGGCAACCAGCTTATCTATCGCTATAATACTGAAACCGCTTTTGAAGGAGATAATGAGTTTCTTTTTTTCGATACGAAAGAGATGCGGGCGGCTACCAATGCTATAGCCTCTGTGCAGCTACGGGAGCGGTATCACCAGTACCTTTTTACCAATCTGCCGCGGGCAGGGCAGGTATATACTTATTTCCCAGACATAAACGGAGATTTTATAGTGCGAACCTTAGACGGGGAGCCAGCTACTACTCATGCCGATTATAGCTGGGTGCATGTTAGCTTTCCGTATCAACCCGAAATCGGGTTGAAAAAGGTCTATGTTTATGGGAAATTCAATAATTATGAGCTCAACGAAGAAAACAGGCTCCAGCTCAACCAACAGTCTGGTAACCTGGAAGTCGCTTTGCTGCTAAAACAGGGGTTTTATAACTACACCTATGTGTTGGCAGATGAAGACGAAAAAATAGATGCTCAAACCATTAATGGTAGTTTTTTTGAAACCGAAAACCGGTATCTGGTGCTGGTATATTATCGTATTTTCGGGGAGATGTACGATCGGGTTATCGGTGTAGGAACGGGCGATTCTACCAATATTACAAGGTAAACTTCTCCTGTAAAATTTCTGCCTGGTGATTGTATTTTCTAACGACCTGTTGGCCTTCTTTAGAATTCCTGAATCTATGAAAAAATGAAGTGAAATAAGCTGAGAAATAGCAGGGGATTGCGCTCTAAACTAGTGTTTATCGCTTTTATGAATATGGGAATTTTTCTGATTTTGAAAGGAGGAGAGAAATCGCCGGTTAAAAAATTGCGTGGCTTTATAAAACAACCAACCTGTAAGCGCCCCTACTCCCAACCCTGCCAAGACATCTAAGGGGTAATGAACTCCTATATAGATGCGACTATAGGCAACGGCTATTGCCCAGCTTGCCAGAACAGGGACAACTATCTTGTACCGGGGTGTTAGCGCCAATGAAAAAAAAAGATGCCACTGCGGCTGTATTGGCGGCGTGGGCGGAAAAAAACCCAAATTTACCTCCACAATAGGCTTTTACCAACCTCATCAGGGGGCGTATAGCCTCTTCATGGCAAGGGCGCAGGCGGTGAATGCTATCTTTAAAAAAATTAGCTGCCTGGTCTGTGAAAGCTATCATGGCAGCAACCATTACCAAAATGAGGATTGCCGTGCGAAACCGGAATTTTCGAAGGCAAATTACCAGCAAAAAAATATAGAGCGGAATAGCAGAATAGGTATTTGTTATAAAAAGCCATAAACCATCCCACCGCTCACTACCCAGGTTATTGAGGAATAAAAAGACCTCGCGGTCATATTCTATAATACGATTCATTCCTCATATCGGTTCAGTTCCCGTTCATAAAAATCGAGCGATGCCTGTAGTAAGTTTTCCACCTCTTCAGCCAGCGCCCTTTCATCTACCTCGTCAAAATCTTCAAACCACTCTACTTCTTCGCTCACCACATTTATTACAAAACGAGGATAATCGGTATGAATTACAAAAACAGCCTCCGGGAAATCGGTATTATCGGCCAATAGAAATTTAGGAAGTTCTTTCATATAAAGGAGTTTTACCAATGAGTTTATTTGTTAAAAAGATAAATCGAAGATACAACAAAATAGCGGCAGTGGTAAGGCCTGCCAGCAAGCCCAACCAAATGCCCATACTTTTGTACTCGGTTTCTAAGCCTACATAAAAAGAAACCGGGAATCCCACCACCCAATAGGCGAAAAAGGTAATAAGAGTAGGAATTTTCACATCCTGCAAGCCTCTCAGGGCGCCTAAAGCTACTACCTGCAGCCCGTCTGAAATCTGGAAAAAGGCTGCCACCAGCAATAATTGAGCCGAAACATGCAACACTTCGGCGATATCTTGCTGGTGAATAAGACTATTCTCATCCAGGTAGAGCGTAGGTAAATAATGCCGAAACAACAAGAATACGATAGCGAATACTAACTCTATTAAAAGAGTTAATAAAAATACAGACATGGCTATTCGTTTTAACTCGGGGAAATTCTGCAACCCCTTCTGGTTGCCTACTCTCACAGTAGCGGCCACACTGAGCCCCATTGCTACCATAAACGTCATACTCGCCAGGTTTAGGGCAATTTGGTTAGCTGCCTGGGAGTTTTTGCCCAACACTCCGCTCAGCCATATAGCCGCAGTGAAGACGGCCACTTCAAAAAGCATCTGGAGCGCCGATGGAATTCCTAAATGAGTTAATTTTTTTATCATCCGGTTATCCAATACAGTAAAGCGCATCTGTACGAGGTATGGTTTAAGAGACTTTTTACGGTGTAAAACCCATGTTAAGAAGAGAAACATCACTACCCGCGAGGCTAACGTTCCAATGGCGGCGCCTACAATACCCAGACGGGGAAACCCCCAGTTTCCAAAAATAAGCAAGTAGTTAATAACCACATTCACCACATTGGCAAGCAAAATAGCATACATAGGGTAGCGGGTTTCCGAAAGCCCGTCTGAGAATTGCTTGAATGCCTGGAACATTCCAAGGGGAATTAGGGAAAAAGCCACCACATTCATATAAGGAATAGCCAACGCTATCACTTCTTGGGGTTGTTTCATCAGGTGCATAAGCGGGGGCGCAAATAAAAGGAGAACAAACAAGGCAATTCCTAACACGGTACACAGTAACAGCCCATGTTTAAGCGCCGATTTTCCGCCTTCCACATCCCCGGCGCCACTGGCTTCGGCTACCAGGGGCGTTATAGCGGTAGAAAAACCAATGCCCAGCGACATAGCGATAAAGATAAAACTGTTGCCTAACGAAACAGCAGCTAACTCGGCAGTGCCTAACTGCCCCACCATAATATTGTCTATGAAACCTACAAAGGTATGCCCCAACATTCCCAAGATAACCGGGAATGCTAACGTAAGGTTGTACCGAAATTCTCTGGTATAAGGGGCAAGAGTCAAGGTATGCAATGTAAAAGGGGGTGCAAAGATAGAAAAAGTGTGGAGAGTGAAAAGAGTAGCTGGGATAAAAAATTCCACGATAGGTTTTTTAATTATATATATTTATCATATATTTGTAACAAACCATTAAATATAATGTATGATGAAAAAAACTACCCTACTTTTATGTTGCATCTTTTCTATACAGTTTGCACTTTCACAACCTGTTAATGATGAACCTTCCGGCGCCTTATCTTTAACGCCCGGGTATAACTTTGCTATAAATGCTATTACCGGCACCAATGTAGGCGCCACCGCTTCTGAAACTATTGACCCTTCTATTACCGCTCCTGGTTGTGCTGCTTATGGGG
>CAYLNL010000003.1:108323-265314 GCA_964385175.1 uncultured Flavobacteriaceae bacterium
CCTCTATATAAGGGTTTGGGAATTTGGAAACAATACTTTTGATACTTTCCAGGTTTCCGCTTGGAATGCGTCTTTACCTCAGCCTCCTGCAAATGATAATCCTAACGGGGCCATACCCCTAATGGTAGGGGTAGATTTCGCAGCGGGGGCTGTAGTAGGTACTAACGTCTTAGCTACTGCTTCTGAAACTATTGACCCTTCTATTACCGCTCCTGGTTGTGCTGCTTATGGGGGAGGTGATGTTTGGTACTCTGTGGTGGTTCCTGCTGATGGTAATATTACTCTTGAGACCGATTTGAATAGTGGTTCAGCTCTTACCGATAGCGGCTTAGCCGTATATTCCGGTACCATCGGGGCGCTTATGCTTATAGGATGTGATGATGATAGTGGAAATAACTTGTTTTCCCGCATCGAGCTTTCCGGTAGAACTCCCGGGGAAACCCTCTATATAAGGGTTTGGGAATTTGGAAACAATACTTTTGATACTTTCCAGGTTGCTGCCTGGAACCCCAATGTCTTGGCTATAGACGATGTTACTCTTGATGGATTTAGCTACTATCCTAACCCGGTAAAAAATATACTACAGCTAACTTCGCCGAAAATCATCGAGACAGTTTCTGTGTATAGCCTTACCGGTAAAGAAATCCTTAGCAAAACCCCTAAAACAGCCGACTACCAGTTAGACATGTCATCTTTGGCATCAGGCACTTATCTGATAAAAGTTGACATAAACGGTAGGATAGCGACATATAAAATCATTAAAGATTAAGTATTCTAAATCATAACTAGAAAGCCATCTTAAAAAGATGGCTTTTTTCTTTTTCCTGCTACCTTTGTCCCATGAGTCTTCGCTTTTCTATTATTGTTCCTGTCTATAACCGCCCCGAAGAGTTAGAACAGCTTTTAGACAGTCTTTTGCACCAGACTTATACAGGTTGGTATGAGGTAGTTGTGGTAGAAGACGGTTCTACACTAACCTCAGAAATGGTTATAGGCCGCTTTTCAGGAAAAGGGTTGCTGTCTTATTATAAAAAAGAAAACACAGGACCGGGTGACTCACGGAATTTTGGGGCGCAACGAGCCCGTGGAAATTACCTTATTTTCTTGGATTCTGATTGTATTGCGCCGCCGCACTATTTAGAGAAAATTCACACTACACTCTCAAACAAGTATGCAGATGTATTTGGGGCGCCAGATACCTCTCACCCTTCATTTTCTATAGTTCAAAAGGCTATTAATTATGCCATGACTTCTTTTATTACCACCGGGGGCATTCGCGGGCATAAAAAAGCTGGCAGCAACTACCAGCCCAGGAGCTTTAACATGGGTGTTTCTAAAGAGGCCTTTCAAAAAGCGGGAGGGTTTAGTGATATTCACCCGGGAGAAGACCCGGATTTGGCGATACGCCTAAAAGAAAACGGCTGCAACATTCTATTTATACAGAGCGGGTATGTATATCACAAACGGAGAATTTCCTGGAAAAAATTTCGCCGGCAATTATACCGGTTTTCTGTAGGGCGCGCTATTGTAAACAGTTTGCACCCACAGACGCAGAAGATAACCTATTGGGTTCCGTTTTTTTTCACAATAGGGTTCATGGCAGCTATAGTAGCTGGTTTCTTGGGGTGGCTGTTTCTTTCCTGGTTGTACCTGCTTTTTTTTATACTCATTTTTGCAGATGCAGGGCTAAAAAACAAAAACCTTCGTGTAGGCATAGGCGCGGTATATGCTACCTGGCTACAGTTTACAGTGTATGGGATAGGGTTTATATGGGCGACTATTTTATTGAAGACACTTAAAAAATCGCCTCGGGAAATTTTTCCAGGTTATTTTTTTTTAAAAAATAAGCCGGGTATGGTAGTAGGACTAACCGGGGGCATAGGGAGCGGAAAATCTACTGTTGCCAGGTTATTTAAAGAGCTGGGAGTGCCGGTGTATATGGCAGACGAAGAGGCTCGCCGGCTTATGGAGGAAGATAGTATGATACGGGAGAAAATTATACAATGCTTTGGGCCTTTAGCCTATCATAACCATACACCAAACCGTAAATTTCTTGCCTCAGTGGTCTTTAAGGATCCCGAAAAACTCCAACAACTCAACGCCATTATTCACCCTGCGGTGCACCGGGATTTCACAGCCTGGTATCAACTGCAAAAGGCACCATACGTGCTTAAAGAAGCTGCTATTTTATTTGAAACCGGCAGTTACCGGCAATGCGATAGAATAATTACCGTAACCGCACCTCTTCGTGTACGCATAAAACGAGTTATGGAGCGCGATGGGGTAACAAAAGAAATGGTGTTGGCCAGGATGAGCCATCAATGGAACGATAAAAAGAAAATAACGCACTCTCACTTCGTAATAAAAAACAAAAGTCTCGCCCAGTTGAAAAAGCAGGTAGAAACCCTACACCAGCTACTGGCTTCTGAATAACCTCATATATAAGCGGTTGTATTTTTTGTTAACATTTGGTTAAATGCTCCATATACCCGCTAAAAACTTTTAATTTTGAAAAAATGAGTAAGAAATTATTCGTTTTATTGGTCATTTTAATGAGCCTGTCGCTCATCGGAATTATTTTCGTGCAGGGCTACTGGATTAAAACGGCAGTAGAAAACAAAGAAGAGCAATTTTCCATGAACGTCAGCCAAATTCTCAGGTCTGTTTCAGATGCCGTTCAACAACGTGAAATGAGAATGTTTGTAGATGTTATGATGAAGAATATGGATAGCCTGCAGGAGCCTAATATTTCACAGATAGCCAATTTGTTTATCATTCAGACAGATAGTAAAACAAACGAAAAATTTATATACTCTCATGGTATTTTAGAACAAGATTACGGTATGTATTCAGCATTCTTTGAAAATAAGGTAGATAGCATTCCCGTGAGAAGATTCATAAGCCGCAGAGAATCTATAATAGTGAATGAAACCCCGCCGCCCGACCGTAAATTGCCGCTCCCCGAAAAACGAATTAAGCAAATAGGAGAGCTCGATGAAATACGGATTGCTCTCTGGGAGACTTCCTATAAAGATATTGCCAATCGTTTCCCGATACAACAACGGGTGGAGCCCGGGGAAATTGAACTTCTTTTGCACAGGGAGCTTACAGCCAGGGATATGGATATAGATTTTGAATATGGGGTTTATAGCAATGATTTGCCTACTAAGGTGCGCTCCCGGAATTTTAGGTTTACCGAAGGTATGCGCTATAAAACTCCCTTATTTGTAGATAATGAAGGAAATAGCCAGTATGATTTGCTGGTGAGTTTTCCCAGGAAAAAAGAATTTTTATTGTCTTCTATCACGGGAATGTTAGCGCTCTCGGTATTGTTTACACTCATTATTGTGGTAGCCTACTCTGGTGCATTGTACCAGCTTATACGGCAAAAACAAATATCAGAGATTAAGAGCGATTTCATTAATAATATGACGCATGAATTCAAGACTCCTATAGCTACTATAAACCTGGCGTTAGCTGCTATTAAAAACCCTAAAATCATGGGAAATGCAGACCGTATGAGAGATTACCTGCAAATGATTTGGGAAGAAAACCAACGCATGCACGCCCAGGTAGAAAATGTACTGAGAATTTCTCGTTTAGAAAAAGACCAGTTAGAGCTAATTAAGGAAAAACTAAATATGCACGACCTCATAAAAGATGCTATTTCTCATCTCATGCTCATTGTGCAAAACAGGGGGGGCTACATACAACCCCACTTAGGCGCTCAACGAAGCGATGTGTTAGCGAATGCCTCGCACCTGACAAATGTGTTGGTGAATATTTTAGACAATGCCATAAAATATTCTCCCGAGGCTCCGCAAATAGATGTTTATACCGAAAATGTGAAAAACCACTTGCTTATTAAAATTCAGGATAAAGGAATGGGAATGAGCAAAGCTGTTCTGAAACGCATCTTTGAAAAATTTTACAGAGAACCCACCGGAAACATACACAACGTAAAAGGACACGGATTAGGACTCGCTTACGTGAAAAGCATCGTGGAAAATCACAACGGAGAAGTGTATGCCGAAAGCGAGAAAAATAAAGGAAGTTCCTTTTATATAAAATTACCTTTAATATAAAAATCTATGGAAAAATTTAATAAAAAAATTCTCCTGGTAGAAGACGATACTAACTTTGGAATAGTATTGAAAGATTACCTGATGATGAATCAATTTGACGTTACGCTTGCCAAAAATGGAATGGAAGGCTATGAGAAATTCAAGAAAAACGATTTTGATTTGTGTATTTTAGATGTTATGATGCCTTATAAAGATGGGTTTACCTTAGCTAAAGAAATACGCGAGCGAAACGAAAACGTCCCTTTGGTCTTTCTCACTGCAAAAAATATGAAAGAAGATGTGTTGAAAGGATACAAGGCGGGAGCCGATGATTATCTTACCAAACCCTTCGACTCTGAGGTGTTGCTCTATAAAATTAAAGCGCTCCTGCAACGAAAAACGACTGAAACCATTGCAGATAGCAAACAGTTTGAGTTTCAAATTGGCGATTTTTTTCTCAATTCAAAATATCGTTCTTTAACGTATGCCGACCAAAAACCTGTGAAACTATCGCCCAAAGAAAGTGAATTGTTGCGGTTACTGGCGCTCCACCAAAATGACCTTATGCCGCGTGAACTGGCGCTCACCCGAATTTGGAGAGATGATAATTATTTTACCTCTCGCAGTATGGATGTATATATTGCTAAGCTGCGCAAATATCTAAAGCCCGATAAAAATGTAGAAATTATAAACATACACGGAGAAGGATTTAGGTTAATGGTGAAAGGCGAAAACCCGGTAAAGTGAATCTCCCCTCAGTGAATATGAAAAATATTTGTCAAAAAAAATGCCTGGAAAACCAGGCATTTTTTCATAGATTGGGGTAAGGGAGACCATATTTTTAGAATAAAAACCCTACCGATACCTGTATTACCCCGTTAGTGATTTTGGGCCCGCCATCGCTGTCGTTTATATCAGACAGCCCCAAATTATAACGGGCATCAATAAATAAACCAGATGGTAAGGCATAGCCTAACCCAAGATTTACTCCAAAGTCAATGCTTTTAAATGAATCTTTAACATCTTCCTCCTGGGATACCCCCATAATTTCATATTTATCTTTTGCAGACAACAAAAGACCTACCTGAGGCCCCGCCTGAATGCTAAACCCTTCTACCGGGTAGAATTTACCCATAAGAGGTAAGTTTAAATAGCTCGCTATCAACTTCCCGTCTGTAATGCCAAAACCGGAAGATTCATAACTGGCTCCTTGCGAGGAGAATAACAATTCTGGCTGGAAATAAAATTTCTCAGAAATCATAATCTCAGCAACTCCACCTACGTGGAAAGAGGTTTTGATACTAGTGTCAATAGCATCATCATCTACATTTAATGTAGCAAAATTCACCCCTGCTTTGGCTCCATACTTTATAGATTGAGCGGTAGCAGCTGTTAAAACAGTACATGCAGCAATAACTGCAAACAATACTTTTTTCATAATGGCAATGATTTTAATTATTAGCCGCAAATGTACATATTATTTTCATCTGTATAGTGAGGAACTATTTTTTTTTGGAAATTGTGAATGAAAAAAGTCGTGGTAGTGAGTAGAATTATAAAAAATGTATATCTTTGCACCCATAAACAATAAATCTATTTACGTATGAAAAAAGTAGTTTTGTCTCTCATGTTGTTCGCTGCAGTTGCCTACACGTATGCACAAGATGGCGGACAGACCGTTAAAGGAAAGTGGCTTATTGAAGCTAATACCGGCTTTGGAGCCGCTCACCCTGCCTCAACATCCATTGGCTTTTGGTCGCAAGATGGTTTTAGCCAGTACAACATTGGCTTTGAGGGTGGTTATTTTGTTATGGATAACTTAGCTGTAAAACTTGGTTTAGGCTTTGGAGGTATCAATACAGATATAGAAGATTCCTCTATATTATCTTACAAAATAGGCGCTAAGTACTATATCATAAACATGATACCGGTACAGGTGGACTATTCTGGCTCTAGCATTAAAGACTTAGATGAAAACGCTTCTTACATAGGTCTTCAGGCTGGTTACGCTTGGTTTTTAGGAGATAATGTGAGTGTAGAGCCCGGTTTACGTTATAACTTATCTATGAACAGTGATTTTTATGACGATGTGCTCCAGGTAAACATTGGTTTTGCCTTGCATTTCTAAATCAAAAAAACACACTTTTAATAAAAAAGCCTCCCATTCCGGAGGTTTTTTTATATTTATATAAAAGTAAATATTTTAGGCGAGTTGTTATAGTTGTATATTTGACTTTTGAAATTTCTAATAAAAAACAACAGAGTGCCCAAATACAATCAGATACATAAAATGTATGATATAATGTATATAAAATAGATAGTAAAATTGAAAACCACAACCATGAAGAAAATACTTCTACCGGCGCTTGTCTTCAGCATCCTCACCCTATACGGGCAAGATAAAAAGGGCGTCCCTGGCAAAGAAACCATCTACCAGTTTACAGTAACCAATCTCTATGGCGAAGCGTTTGATTTCGCTTCCCTAAAAGGCAAAAAGATAATGATTGTGAATACTGCCAGTGAATGCGGGCTCACACCTCAGTATGCCGATTTGCAAAAACTATATACTCTTTACAAGGACAAAAATTTTGTGATTGTGGGTTTCCCTGCCAATAACTTTGGAGCGCAGGAACCGGGAACAGACCAGCAAATTGCCCGGTTTTGCAAGCAAAACTATGGGGTTACCTTTCCTATGATGAGCAAAATATCTGTAAAAGGAGACACGATGCACCCGGTATATAAATTTTTAACTCAACGAGCAAAAAACGGGCTCCAAGACTCTGAGGTACAATGGAATTTTCAGAAATATCTCTTAGATGAAAACGGCTACTTAGTGAAAATGATACCTCCCCGCACACTCCCCACCGACAAAACTATTATAGATTGGATAGAAAACAAGAGTTCGTTCTGAGCTACAAGAAATCATTAGCCTTTTCTGGGGTTTATATCCATAGATGTTAAAATCGCCCGGCATTGACGAGGTTGCCCGTGCATTAGTTTTTTATGGTTATTCGCAATAAAACCAAAGTTACCGCAAGCAAGAAAATGGTGGTAAAAATAATTTTATTATACCTTGCCAGCCAATTTGGGAGGTAAATGTCGAAATTATCTTTTTGAGAATCCGAATACTCTCGCGCCAAAACGGTTAGAGGGCAAAACATTTTAAAAATAAGTAATACAATCCCCTCCCCTATAACCAAAGCTATTGCTGCCCAAGTATAACCGGTTACCCTATTAACAATTCCACAATACAAGACATACCATATTATAGCGACAAAAAATAACCATATTATAGTATGTATCCATTTAATTACTCTAAGTTTGCCAGCTGCGTTCATTCCTTTCAAATAACCATAAGCCTGTAGTTAAAATATCATCTATTAAAACTTGGTGCGTATCTATTTTCCATATTCTTTCCTCCATATTCTATTATAACCGCAAAGAGCGCTACGTTTTTTGCAAAGCAAAGTCCTTTCACTACCAATATCACTAATCCTGTCCTGGTTCTCCCTTCAGCTTCGCTCCCTTCGGCAAGCGTAGGGTAAACAGGGCAAGTTCTCTTGCTTCTTGGTTCTTGTCTCTTGGTTCTTTAAATCTATCTATTCTCTATGCTCTTTTTTCTCTATTCTGTGTTGGTTTTTAAATAAACCCATTAAGCACCCAACAATGCTTTATAGCGATTTTTATCTGATAGTAGTTTCACAGCCTCTAAAACCGCCTCATCGTGAGTTATATAAAAAGTATAAAGTCCTTCCCTGTAAAAATACCTTTTTAGTATTTCATCTGTAAGTTCTTTCATCAGCTTTTTCTTGTAGAGGTCTAAAGCAGTCGTTTTTTCTTGCTGAAGGTTTAATAGCAAAGTTTCATATCCTTGTTTTACAGGACTGCTCAATTCGTTGAAACCATTTTCTTTAGCCGCATTTCTGAGCGCTTTTTCCAAGGGCGCCTGGTACAAGAGAGGTGTTTTCGCAACAAATTGCTTAAAATCCTCAAAATCCGCATCGGTTAATGAAAAATTATCTAAGGAAACTGGCGGACGGGTATAATAATAATGAGTAGCATACTCAAAAATGCGGTATTCTTCCATGAGTGTTTTGGTAAACTCGCTACTTTTTAGCGAAGCCACATCTACATCGGGCATAATACCGCCTGCATCATACACCGTTCTACCATTGCGAGTTTTAAACTCAGTTCGTTTAGTCGCCCGCATTGCATTCCCCTCAGCATCTCTATTCTGGTAATCAATAGCCTGAATGCAGCGCCCGCTGGGAGTATGGTAGCGCGAAATGGTAACCTTTAGCTGCGTGCCATAAGCAAGTTTCACAGGCCGTTGCACCAACCCCTTGCCAAAGCTCTGCGTTCCTACAATAACGGCGCGGTCTAAATCTTGCAGGGCGCCACCCACAATTTCACTTGCCGAAGCGCTGCGCTCATCTACCAGTATCGCCAACGGAATGGTGGTGTCAACAGGCTCATGCTGGGTGTAATGAGAGCGGTTGAATTTCTTTACGACAGATTTTGTACTTACAATGAGTGATTTCTTAGGAACAAACAGCCCGGTAATTTTAATAGCCTCATCTAACAACCCTCCCGGGTTTCCCCGTAGGTCTAAAATAAGTTGTTTCACGCCTTGGGCTTTCAGCTCCTCCAACGCCTGCTGGGTTTGAGAGGCAGCTTTTTCATTAAAGGCAGAAAGCACTATGTACCCGGTTTGCGAGTCTATTTTTCTGTAAAAAGGAACAGCGTCAGTTTCAATACCTTCCAATGTTACCGAAGTTGTGTATTCTTTTCCCTGCCGCTTATACAACAGGGAAAGAGTCGTATTTTTAGCCCCCTTCAGTAGCGTAATAGCATCTTCTTTCGCATCGGCTACCGTTATATCGCCTATTTTTAGTAATTCATCGCCCGCCTTTAGTCCAGCTTTATCGGCAGGATAATTTTTATATACCTCTGCTAACACCAGTTTATCATTATAAAACCTCACTAAAGCGCCTATTCCAGAGTAGGAGCCGGCATTTCGTATTCTGTATGCCTCCACATCCTGCTCATCCATAAAAACAGTGTAGGGGTCTAACCGGTTCAACATGTTTTTAATAGCGGTATTCATCAAATCAGCCGGCTGCGTTTCATCCACATAATTCATATTCAGCTCTTTAAAAAGAGTGGTAAAAATTTCCAACTGCTTGGCTATTTCAAAGAAATCGTTCTTAAACCCAACACTTATAAGCAGTATGGAGCCAACGGACAAGAAGATGATAAGACGTTTTTTCATGCTATTTTTTCCCGAAGATTTTTTTTCTAAAGATAACAATTGCTGCCATTCCGCCCAAAACAAAAAGCGGCCAAATGTGCAATAAGCCAAGCAGGAAGAGAGACAGTCCATCGAAGCCCGATTTCACGGCATTCCACATTTTGCGGCCGTAGGAAATTGTAACGCCGCTATCAGCCGTGCGTTTATACAGGCTAATGGTTATAGTGCTATACGAAATTCGGTTTGTGAGATAATTTAACCGCCCTTGTTTAGACTCTATTTCTGCGCGCACAGCGGCGAGTTCACGCTCAATTTCCAGTATATCTTTTATACTTTGCGCTTTTTGCAGGAGTTGCGTATAGCGGGCTTCTAAAGAGCGTTCGGTTTTTAAGCGGGCTTCCACATCAATAAACTCCTCTGTAACATCGGAAGAAGAGATGCGGCGCTCATCAAAAAAAGGAACATTTTTACTAATGGCATCCAGTGTTTTTTGAAAATTTTGAGAAGGAATGCGCACCACCAAAGTTCGAGTCCATTCGTTATACCCTTTATTGAGTTCATCGCTTTGCAGGTAGCCTCCCTGATCTTTTACGGAAGAGATAATGGTTTGATAGGTTTTTTCAATATCGGTCGTTTCAAAACGAAGATAGCTTTCTCGTATGAGCATTGCCTCCCGCACCGGGGCCGATATTTCTCTCGCTTGTTGGGGTTTATCAATAACCGATACGGCGCTTTCTGCTGCCGGGGAAGAAATAGTAGGGGTAGAAGACGGCCTGTCTGAACAAGCTAATGCCATGGAAAGGAAAATGCCAATAAGTGGTTTCATACTATTATATAAAAAATTACTGCTTGTAAATTTCCTGCATAATCGTTTTCATGGCTTTAATAAGTGTGTAAAAATCGGAAGGTTGTTTGCCTATGTATAAAAATAGAAACGAATAAGAGTTTTTTAAATTGTTCGATCCATACATCTTTGATTGCCGATAGGCTTCGCGCAGTTGTCGCCTGATACGATTTCGCTCCACAGCCTTTTTAAAGTTCCGCTTCGGAACGGCAAAAGCGCTTTGAACTGATGGTGTTTGGAGGGTATCTATTTTTAAATAGAATAGTTTTATGGGATATATGGCGACAGATTTCCCTTCGGCGAACAATTTCTCTATCTGTTTGCTGTTTCTGAGTCGTTCTTTTTTAGGAAATCCCATTTTCATGCCACGTAAAGATAGGGTAAAAATAGGAAATCCGAACATGAGCAGATACGCCAAAAAGCTATCTTGTTAAAGATGTTTTCTCAATAAATGATAAGCAAAAAAATATATTGACTAATAATAAATTTGTATTTTTGTTATAATAATACTTTTTCAAGATACTATATATATTTACTCAAAACAAATGGAATAGTCATATAATGAGAAAGTAATAGCAAAAGGGAATCCGAAAACCTTGAAAAGAGTAGGAAATATTTGTTTAACTAAAGTTTTTCCATGTTTTGATATATAAACGTGGAAATTTGTATGAAAAACTCATCTTTTATTTCAAAATTCACCGGAAAACAGCTTTCCCGGGAGCAAATGAAATCTATTAAAGGAGGCGATGGCCCTACTGGGGGACCGGGAGATTTTTGCATCACCGGGTGGTACTATGACCATACTGAATGCTGGCGAGATGAAAACAGCGTCTTACAGTGTGAAGATATTTATGCCTGCGACTCTCCTGTGATTCTTTGAATAAAAACCGGTTAAACTTATACGTTTAACCGGTGACTTTTTTATATACAGCGCTACAAACTATTTTACTCCATACACGTTATTTCCCCGGTTTACATCTGCCATTAACTGGGAAGGGTCTATGACAATGCTCTTTATAGAGCTTTTAGACATCTCTATCATAAGTTCATACGTAGGTTGTGCCCACGCCCAGTCGGTTGTTACCGTGCGCGCTAAGCCAGAGGAATTTTCCTCCTTTTTACCATATAACATTCTGAGTGGAATATAAAAAAGTTTCTTTGTGCCATCTACCGTTTCCACCACAACTTCTAATGGCATAGGCATCAATCCAATACGTTCCAATACAAGTTTAGTCCCCTTTTTCAATTCGGTTACCTCTTTAATACCATAATCTATAGTGTTGGTAGTCTGAGTCCAGTCTGTAAGATACCAGTTTAACTGAAGCCCTGAAACTTTTTCGGCAGTGCGGATAAAATCAGTAGGCGTTGGGTGAGTAAACCTAAAATCGGTATAAAACCGTTTCAGCGTCTTTTTTAAGTTTTCAAAACCAATAATATACCCCAACTGCGCCAAGAAAACCTCTCCCTTGCTATAGGCAGAAATCCCGTATGCCTGGTTATACACATATCGGTCAGCATGAGTGGTTTGCGGTTGCTCTTTACCCGAAAGAGCCAGGGAAACATAATCGCGATAGGCATCTGAGTATGGATTTTCTTTTGCTTCACCCATAACCTGGTTCATACACCAGTCTGAAATAAACGATGCAAATCCTTCATCCATCCAGGGATGCTCTGCTTCGTTAGTTGCCAAAAGAAGCTGAAACCATGCGTGCGCCATTTCATGAGCGGTAACCCCCGCCAAACTGTTAAAAGAGCGCTCTCCCGTAATGAGGGTGCACATGGGGTATTCCATGCCGCCATCTCCACCCTGTATAATAGAATACTGTTTATAGGGATAGGCTCCAACCATGCGGCTATAAAAATTCATCATCTCTACCGCCTTAGGTTGCAATCGTTTCCAGTTTTCTATAATTTTATCGTTCTTTTTATAAAGAAAATGCAGTACAGGCCCATTTTCCAGCTGTTGCTTCTCATGGATATACGCTGGGTCTCCAGCCCAGGTAAAATCGTGCACATCAGGGGCATAGAAATGCCAGGTAAGCTCCTCGCCGGCCGGGCGTTTCAAAGGCTTGGCAGGGTCTTCATAGCCATAGCCCACTTCCTGGGGATTTTGGAGATACCCGCTACCACCCAGGATGTATCGCTTATCTATTGTTATTTTCACATTAAAAGTTCCCCAAACCCCATGAAATTCCCTTCCAACATACGGATCGGCATGCCAACCTTCAAAATCATACTCCGCTATTTTAGGATACCACTGCGTCATAGAAAGTGCCACTCCTTCTTTGTTATTGCGGCCACTCCTGCGAATTTGCAGAGGAACCTGGCCTTCAAATTCCAGGTCGAACACCGTTGTTTCGCCCGGTAGCAGGGGCCATTGCAGAGGCACTTTCAAGATAGTTTCATACATAAAAGAGTTTACAGGAGCCCCGTTTTGGCGCAAATTTTTAACCCTTAAATAGCCGAACTCAGCCGGTGTAAGTTTACTAATACGGTCAGCCACACGCGGGTCAGGGTCAGCGATGGTACGCGAACGCACATCCATTTCACTCCCCGGTTGAAAAGCGTTGGGGTATAAATGATAGAAAACTGTACGAAGCGTATCGGGCGAGTTATTGGTATATTTCAACTGCTGCCTACCGGTATATCGGTAGGTTTTCACATTCATTTTCACATCCATGGTATAATTTACCTCCTGTTGCCAGTAATTTGTCCGGAAGGCCTTGTTTTCTGAACGTTCTCCCACGGTATTTTGAGCCGGCAGAACGGCTCCTGAAAGGCAATAAGCGGTTAAAAAAAAGATATTTCTCATGTTTCATCAGGGTATTTAGCAGGAAACTTTTCTTTTCTTATTTTCCTTAGGTTAGTTTATCATACAAAATTAAAAAAGCTATCCTACATTTTTGGAGGCAAGATAGCGAATTATAAAAAATCTAAGGTGATTTTAATAAATAGAAACGAGGCCATACTCTAACACAAACTTTGCAGGATATTATACGCCACGATACAAGAATCGGGAAACAAGGCGGCTGTGAGTGGTGAAATTTTGAAATCAATAGCCTCCATGGGTTCAACCGGGGAAAATAGGTGAATTAAAAACTCAGCCACGACGAAAGGCAGGGAGTAAGCAGTGAAATATAAAAAAGAACTGCCAATTTCAGGAATAATAAGTACATTAGCCATCTGTTAATTATAAAATTATTTAAATATGAGACATTTTATTACAGTTTTTCTTATGGTAAGCACCCATATTGCATTGGGTCAATGGACTCAACTGGGTCTTGATCTTGACGGTGAAGCCGCCGGTGACCGATCCGGCAAATCCGTAAGCCTTAACGCCGATGGCACCATTCTCGCGATTGGAGCGTACACAAACCAGGGCGGTGGATTTGGTGCAGGCCATGTGCGGGTATATCAATACAGCGGTGCCAGCTGGGTGCAACTGGGAAGCGATATTAACGGAGAAGCCGCCAACGACCAGTCTGGCTATTCTGTTAGCCTTAACAGCGCCGGCAATATCCTCGCTATTGGGGCGCCTCAAAACGATGGAGGCGGTAACAACGGGGGTCATGTGCGAGTTTACCAGTACAACGGCGCCAATTGGGTACAGATAGGCACAGATATCAACGCACAACAAGCCAATCAATTTTTAGGATGGTCAGTAAGTCTTAATGACCAGGGAAACCGGGTCGCAATAGGAATCCGCTTCTATAATGTTGGGGCTTCCATTCTTGGCGGAGTACGATCTTTTGAATATAATGGTGTAGATTGGGTTCAAATAGGTAATAATATAAGCGGCCCTACCATGAATGGGCAATTTGGCTATTCTGTAGGAATGAACGGTTCTGGTAACATTCTTGTGGCAGGCGCCCCCAACGCCAATGCAGACCTATCTGGTCAAACAAGGGTTTATCAACTTAATGGAGCCAGTTGGTCGTTGCTGGGTGGCAGTATCAGCGGCGAAGCTGCCAATGATAACTCTGGTACGGCGGTAAGCATCAACAGTAGCGGCGACATTATAGCAATCGGCGCATCGGGAAATGATGGTGCCGGGAGCAATTCGGGCCATGTACGTGTTTATCAATACAACGGAGCCAGTTGGGTGCAACTGGGTAGTGATATTAATGGAGAAGCTGTAGATGATTTCTCCGGCACCTCTGTAAGCCTCAATGACAGTGGTACTATCCTGGCTATAGGAGGAGAATATAATGATGGGAACGGGAATGCTGCCGGGCAGGTGCGTATCTACCAATTCGATGGAGCGAATTGGATTCAGCTGGGCAGTGATCTTGATGGAGAAGCCGCAAATGATAATTTTGGACAGTCGGTAAGCCTCAACAGTAATGGTGATAGAATAGCTATCGGAACTGAGTTTAATGATGGAAATGGGTTAACATCCGGGCATACCCGCGTTTTCCTTAACCCAGATATAGATGCCAGTATTTTTGTAGGTAGCGGCAGTGGTCAAAACAATACCACCGGCTCTCAAAATACCTTTCTCGGGGACAATAGCGGCTTTAGTAATACCGAAGGAGATAATAACACCTTTGCAGGCTATCGCAGCGGTTACACCAATACCGCTGGCAGTAACAATACCTATATTGGCAGAAGCGCCGGATACACCAATCAAACAGGTTCCGGAAATGTGTTTTTAGGCCATCGGTCGGGCTATAACGAAACCGGGTCTAACCGCCTTTACATAGACAACTCTGAAACCGCTACCCCTCTTATATGGGGCGATTTTTCTGCTGATGCCCTGCGCATAAATGGCAGTTTGCGGGTTACTACTATCTCCCAGCAAGATGCTCTCTCACGCGTATGGGTGTCCGATCCAAATGGCAACCTGGGTTGGCGGGAAGCAACAACCTTAAACACAGATAATCAAAACCTCAGCGTTATAAATAATGGCACCGATCGTTCCATCAATATCAGCGGCGGTACAGGCGTTAATTTCAGCATAGCCGATAACGATAATGAACCTGCAAATGAGCTTCAACAACTCAACTTTGCAGGAGGAGTTATCAGTTTAAGCAATGACCCAGCGGCTACCCTTATTGACTTAAGCAATTATGATAATGATGTAACGGATGATTTTAATGGCGATTTTGCAACCCTCGTCAACATTCCTGCCGGGTTAGCCGATGGAGACGATGTGAATGACGCCGATGCAAATCCTACAAATGAAATCCAGGACCTCGCCCTTTCCGGAAATATATTGAGCCTTAGTGGGGATGTAACCACTGTAAATTTATCCCCTTATTTAGACAACACCGATAACCAAACCCTTAGCATAGTGGGCTCCCAACTGTCTATCAGCGGAGGTAATATGGTAAATTTACCTTCTTTACAAGACAATTTAGGCAATCATTCCGTACAACAAGACCTGCTACCCGCAGCAGATAATATCTATAGCTTAGGAGCTGCCGGGGCTACCTTTCAAAATGTATATTTCAATAGTTCTTTGTTTAATAATAACTTAGAATTTTTACACGCCCGGGGAAATAATGTAGCCTTAGGATACGCTGTTATGCCTGCTATAGCAGCCGGCAGCCAAAACACAGGAGTGGGCAATGAAGCTCTTATGAACGCTACCACCGGCGCCAACAATACCGCCATAGGTTACCGGGCGCTACAAAATAATACCTCCGGTACGTTTAATACCGCCATGGGCAACAATGCCCGCACATTGGCAAACAACCTTACCAACACCACCGCCATTGGAAACGGTGCCCTGGTAACAGCCTCTAACAATGTACGCATAGGGAATTCTTCCGTAACCAGTATCGGAGGTTATACCAACTGGTCTAATCTTTCAGACGGGCGTTTTAAGAAAGACCTACAAGAAGATATCCCGGGCTTAGATTTTGTAGAAAAGCTCCGCCCGGTAAGCTATGAGTTAGACAGGAAAAAGCTGAACACCTTCCTGCAGGGAGAAGACGCCCCTGAAATAGTTACCTCCTCTAAGGAACGCCTTGTAGGATTTGTAGCCCAGGAAGTAGAACAGATAGTTACCCAATATAAGTATGTGTTTTCCGGGGTAGATAAACCACAAAATGAACACAGTCATTACGGCCTTCGCTACGCCGAGTTTGTAGTACCCCTTACCAAAGCCATACAAGAATTGAGCGCCCTGGTGAAGTACCAACAAGAACGGATAACAAAGCTGGAAACCCTAATTTACGGAACCCAGTCTACCGCAGAACCTACCCCAAAAACCGATTTTAACACAGAAGGATTTGTATTGTATCAAAATATTCCCAATCCCTTTAACCAAATCACGCAAATCGCTGCGCGGATTCCTGAAGATGTACAACAAGCTAAAATAGTAGTGTATAACCTGCAAGGGCTAGAATTAGCCAGCTACCCGCTTAAAGAGCGAGGCACTGTTTCGGTGGAGATTTCTGGCAGACGGTTTCCTTCGGGCATGTACCTGTATGCACTTGTAGCAGACGGGAAAGTTATTGACACCAAGAAGATGATTTTGACGAAATAATCTTTAGAATCCAAGACACAAGAATCAAGATACAAGACGAGTGAGTTACTAACCCCTGGTTTTAAACCGGGGGTTATTGTAGAAACAAGACGCAAGAACCCAGAAAACTCGCCTGCCTGCCCTGAACATAGTTGAAGGGAGCAAAGCCGAAGGGAGAACCAGGATATAAGACCAGCCTTATAAAAAGATTTTTAAATCAATCGCCCGAGGGGTTAATCAAAAGCAGCAAAAAACGTCCTGAATCTATAGTCGGGAGCTTAAACGTAAGCCACAGCTATAAAAGCTCTCTGTTAAAAATTATTTTAAAAAATATCAATAATAATACTATATTATTAATAATTATTGTATTTTTGTATCGTATGAAATTATAAATTTATACAATATTACATCATTTATTAAACTAATATAAAAATGAAAAAAATGTACTTTTTATGGGTGCTCGTAGCAGTAAGCTATGGCACCTTAAATGCCCAAACGGTTACCAGCTTTGGCGGGAGCATCGCTGCGGTAACTACTGCCGGAACCACCGGAAACAGCACTAACGCCTATTTCGGTCACCAGGCGGGAACATCTGTTACTACAGGTGTAAATAACACTTTTGTTGGACTCCAAAGTGGTCAAAGCACCACTACCGGCTACGAAAATAGTGCGCTCGGCTCGTTGACCCTGCAACAAAACACTACCGGCGCCCGCAACACCGCCAATGGTATTTACGCCCTCTATGGCAATACTATCGGTATGGAGAACACGGGTATTGGGTATTCTACCTTAGGGTTTAATACCACAGGCAACGGCAACATCGCCGCCGGTACCCGCGCCCTGCTCCAAAATACTGCCGGCAACTACAACAGCGCCATCGGCTACGAAGCGTTACAGAATAATTTTAACAGCAACTACAATATAGCGATGGGCTACCGAAGCGGGCAAGCCAATACCGGTGGTTCGCAAAATACCTTTTTGGGCAGCGAAAGCGGATTGAACAACCAGGGTTCCGGTAATATCTTCCTGGGTTACCAGGCGGGTTACAACGAAGCCGGCTCTAACAGGTTGTATATAGATAACTCCAACACTTCTTCACCCTTGATTTGGGGCGATTTTGCCGGCAATCTGCTGAACCTTAACGCCAGTGTGGGTATTAATATCACGGCGCCAACGGCTGCTTTGGATGTGAATGGAGTGGTACGCCTCAGAACGCTTAACCAGGATAATGCCCTTACCCGTGTGATGGTTTCTGACAATAATGGAAACCTCAACTGGAGGGATGCCGCTACGCTGTCAGGCGGCGCCCCTTTAAACTCGCCCGCATTTACCGGGATTCCTACGGCGCCTACCGCAGCAGCCGGAACCAACACCACCCAGTTGGCTACGACCGCTTTTGTAACGGCTGCCGATAACTTAAAGGCAAACCTGGCGTCTCCTACTTTCACCGGCACTGTAACAGCGCCCACTTTTGTAGGTAATTTAACCGGGAATGCCACCACCGCCACTACCGTAACCACCAATGCCAATCTTACCGGGCCGGTTACCAGCGTAGGCAATGTAACTTCCATCACCAACGGAGCCATCACCAACGCCATGTTGGCCAACACCGCCGTAGCAAACCTATCGGGAACGAATACGGGAGACCAAAATCTCGCGCCGTATGCGCTTTTAAATTCACCTACTTTTACGGGTACGCCTGCAGCGCCCACCGCAGCAGCCGGGACCAACACTACCCAGTTGGCTACAACCGCTTTTGTAACCGCCGCCGATAACCTGAAAGCGAACTTAGCATCGCCGGCATTAACAGGGATTCCCACGGCCCCTACCGCAGCGCCCGGAACCAACACCACCCAATTAGCTACTACGGCTTTTGTTACAGCGGCAGTACCAGGAGGTGGTACGTTTCCCAGCTATCCTGCCAGCGCCGGGGACGGCGGCGGTACTACCAATGCCTACTTTGGACATGAAGCCGGATTGGTAAATACCGGAACCAACAATACCTTTAGCGGCTATAGAAGTGGTTATAACAATACTACAGGAACTGATAATACCGCTTATGGATATCAAGCCCTTCAAAATAATACTACAGGGGTAGGGAACGTCGCCATTGGAGCGGCTATAGCCATCGGCGGTTCTGGAAACTACAACACTGCTGTGGGCTATGGAGCTGGTTATGGCGCTGTGTTTGGAGGTTGCACCGCGAACAATGCTACTGCTATTGGTAATGGAGCTCAAGTTACATGTGGCGACCAAGTTCGTATTGGTAACAATACAGTTACCAGTATTGGTGGCGCTGTAGCCTGGTCAAACCCTTCCGATGGGCGCTTTAAAGACAACATCAGCGAAGAAGATGTTAAGGGGTTGGCATTTATCAATCGCCTGCGGCCGGTGGTCTATAATTTTGACACTAAAAAATTTACGGAGTTTCTTACCCAAACTATGCCGGATAGTATCCGCAGTCATCATTTAGAACAAGATTTTGCCCCTTCCACCGCTATTCGTCAAAGTGGCTTTATAGCCCAGGAAGTGGAAAAAGCTGCGGAAGAAGTCGGTTATAACTTTAACGGCATCTATAAACCGCGTGGTCAGAATGATCATTATAGTTTAGCCTACAGCCAATTTGTAGTGCCATTGGTAAAAGGTATGCAGGAGCAGCAGGAAATGATTACAACCCAACAGCAACTTATAGAAACGCTGCGACAAGAAGTGGAAGCGTTAAAAGGCATAGTGATGAGCGGCACAATAGCCGACCCCATAAAAACGAGCGCCAAAACCACTGGTGAGGAAATCTCCAAAGGTTTTCAACTGTACCAGAACGTACCGAATCCGTTCAGCGAAGCTACCATTATTAAAGCGGTAGTACCCGAAAGTGTACAACAAGCGAAAATACTTGTTTACAACCTGCAGGGCGTGGAGTTAGAGAGCTACCCTCTCACCGAGCGTGGAAACGTATCAGTAGAGATTTCAGGCGGTCGCTTCGTTTCGGGCATGTACCTGTATGCACTCGTAGCAGACGGGAAAGTTATTGACACCAAGAAGATGATTTTGACGAAATAATCTTTAGAATCCAAGACACAAGAATCAAGATACAAGACGAGTGAGTTACTAACCCCTGGTTTTAAACCGGGGGTTATTGTAGAAGCAAGACGCAAGAACCCAGAAAACTCGCCTGCTTGCCCTGAACATAGTTAAAGGGAGCAAAGCCGAAGGGAAAACCAAGATGCAAGACGAGTATGAGTTAATAACTAACAGCCCCTGGTTTCAACCGGGGGCTATTATAGAAACAAGATACAAGACGAATGTGAGTTACTATTCCCTGGTTTCAACCGGGGTATTATAATCGCACAGGCTGGTTTTGAATGAGATCTAAAAAGAGGTTTAGCCTGTTTTTAAGGTCTTTGCGGTGGACAATGCTGTCTAAAAAACCATGCTCCAGCACAAACTCGGCAGTTTGAAATCCTTCTGGCAGGTCTTTGCCGGTAGCTTCTTTTACCACACGGGGGCCGGCGAAACCTATCAAAGCGCCGGGCTCAGCAATGTTAATATCGCCCAGCATGGCGTATGAAGCAGTGGTGCCGCCGGTAGTAGGGTCAGTGCAGAGAGAAATGTAAGGTAGTTTTTTGTCGGCTAATTGCGCTAATCTGGCAGACGTTTTCGCCAGTTGCATCAGCGATAGCGCTGCCTCCATCATCCGGGCGCCTCCCGATTTAGAAATCATTACAAACGGGAGGTTATTTTTTATAGCATACTCTATGGCGCGGGCTATTTTTTCACCTACCACACTCCCCATAGAGCCGCCAATAAAACCAAAATCCATGCAAGACACTACCAGCTCTTTCCCTTTCGATTTTCCCACAGCGCTGCGCACAGCATCTTTCAATCCGGTTTTCTCCTGCGCTTCCTTTAGCCGCTCTGTATATTTTTTAGTATCTTCAAACCCAAGCGGGTCTTTAGAAGTAAGATTGGCATCCAATTCAATGAATTGGTTATCATCAAAAATAATTTCAAAATATTCTTTACTGCCAATGCGCACGTGGTAATCGTCTTCAGGACTCACGTAAAAGTTTTTCGCCAATTCATCGGCTTCCACTATTTTCCCGGTGGGCGATTTATACCATAACCCCCTGGGGGTATCTTTTTTTTCTTCGGTAGAAGTTTGTATGCCTTTTTCTTTTCGTTTAAACCAAGCCATGATGGGTATTTTTTTACATTATCTTTTTTGTGTTTGTCAATCAGGGCAAGGGTTATAAAGTATGTATGTTGTTAAGGTCTTCAAACGCCTGTTTAAGGCGAGAGATGAACGTTTTTTCGCCTTCGCGCAGCCAAATTCTTGGGTCGTAATATTTTTTGTTAGGCTGGTCATCCCCTTCAGGGTTGCCAATCTGTGCCTGCAAATAAGCGCTTTTTTGCGTCATATAATCCCTAATTCCTTCCATGAAAGCATATTGCAGGTCAGTATCTATATTCATTTTAACCACTCCATAACCAATCGCCTCCCGTATTTCCGCTATGGTAGAGCCAGAGCCCCCGTGAAATACAAAATCTACCGGGTTCGGGTTAGTCTGAAATTTCTGTTGAATATATTCTTGGGAATTTTTCAGAATTTTAGGTGTGAGTTTCACATTCCCCGGCTTATAAACCCCGTGAACATTTCCAAAGGCAGCCGCTACCGTGAAGCGATGGCTCACTTTGCCCAACTCTTCATACGCATAGGCAACCTCCTCGGGTTGGGTATAAAGTTTAGAATGGTCAGCATCTGTATTATCCACCCCATCTTCTTCACCGCCTGTTATTCCCAACTCAATTTCCAGCGTCATACCCATCCTGTGCATCCGCTCCAGGTATTTTTTGCAGGTAGCTATATTTTCTTTCAAAGGCTCCTCAGAAAGATCTATCATGTGCGAGCTAAAAAGAGGTTTCCCCGTTTCGGCAAAATGTTTTTCGCCCGCATCCAGCAACCCATCTATCCAGGGCAACAGTTTCCGGGCGCAGTGGTCGGTATGTACTATTACAGCAGCCCCGTAGAGCGCCGCCAACTGATGTATGTGTTTCGCGCCAGCGACAGCACCGGCGATAGCAGCTTTTTGCTGTTCGTTAGAAAGTCCTTTACCCGCATTGAAATGAGCCCCCCCCCGTTGGAAAATTGGAGGATAGCAGGCGCCCGCAATAAAGCAGCGGTTTCCAGTACGCCATTTATAGTATTAGAGCCTGTTACATTTACAGCAGGCAAAGCGAATTTCCTCTCTTTGGCGTAGCGAAATACCGCCTGTACATCTTCTCCTGTAATTATACCAGGCAATATGGTAGCACTCATGGGTGGTTATTTGGCTGCAAAATTAGTAAAACTAATTGAAGAAATGGATATTAAAAACACCCATTTAATACATCAAAATAAATAATTGGAAATAGACTATTGAAATGTCTTAAAGTACCCCGGGTGGGAATCGAACCCACACTCCCGAAAGAACCGGATTTTGAGTCCGGCGCGTCTACCAGTTCCGCCACCGAGGCAAAAACAGTGCAAAACTAAGGAATATTTTTCATTTCGGCGCTGCTATGTCCGGGTAATTTTCTAAATTTGCACCTCGTTTGTAAAACGAGCTATCTGAGAATAGCCGTTACATAACACAGCAACCATGCCCTATACGGTGCCAGAACCCAAACTATTCGCTTGCTCCCAGAGCATATTATTGGCGGAGAAAATAGCCCACGCTTTTGGAGCGGAGTTGGGGAAGGTTTCTTTTTCCAAGTACAGCGATGGGGAGTTTCAGCCCTCTTACGAAGAATCTATCCGGGGCAGCCGTGTATTTATTATAGGCTCTACGCACCCGAATGCTGATAATTTAATGGAGTTGCTTTTAATGATAGATGCCGCCAAAAGAGCTTCTGCCCGCCATATTACAGCGGTGATACCGTATTTTGGGTGGGCGCGGCAAGACCGGAAAGACAAGCCAAGAGTTCCTATAGGGGCGAAACTGGTGGCGAAACTGATAGAAGCCGCTGGGGCAACCCGTATTATTACCATGGATTTGCACGCAGACCAGATACAAGGTTTTTTTGAGAAACCGGTTGACCATCTCTTTGCATCTACTATTTTTCTACCTCATTTAAAAAAGCTCTCCATACAAAATATGGCAATCGCTTCCCCCGATATTGGAGGCTCTAAACGCGTGCATGCGTATGCAAAGCACCTTGAGGCAGATATGGTAATATGCTATAAGCAACGCAAAAAAGCCAACGCCGTGGAACACATGGAGCTCATTGGCGAGGTTGAGGGTAAAAATGTAATATTGGTAGATGATTTGGTAGATACTGCGGGAACGCTTGCTAAAGCTGCCGCGATGATGATTGAAAGAGGCGCTCTGAGCGTGCGGGCTATGATTACACACGCTTTGTTATCGGGCGATGCCTATAGTAAAATTGCAGCCTCTCCCCTTATAGAACTCATTGTTACAGACTCTGTTCCTCTTAAAGAAGCCCATAGTAAAATTAAGGTGCTCAGTTGTGCGCCTCTTTTTGCCGATGTAATGCACCGTGTACATCACAACACCTCTATTAGTTCAAAATTTATAATTAAATAAAACCATGAAATCAATTACCATCCCAGGCTCCCTGAGAAAAGAAGTAGGTAAAGTATCTGCCAAATCCCTGCGGAATGAGGGAAAAGTTCCTTGTATTCTCTACGGAGGCGAGTCGGCCCCTGTACATTTTTCAGCAGATGAGCTGTCTTTTTCTAAACTGGTATATACGCCCGATGTTCATACCGTATCTATTGAATTGGAAGGTGGAAATACCTACCCGGCGGTTGTACAGGAAATACAGTTTCACCCGGTTTCCGATAAAATTCTGCATGTAGATTTTTATAGACTCCACGAAAAGAAAGAAGTTACTATGGAAGTGCCACTACATATTGTAGGCCGGTCTAAGGGCGTGCTTGCAGGCGGGGTACTGGAAAAGAACAAGCGCAAATTAAAAATAAAAGCGCTCCCCGGCAATTTACCCGATTTTATCGAGGCAGATATTACCAACCTCAATGTGGGCGATAAATTATATATCACCGCTCTGAGAAATGAGGCATATTCGTTTTTACATCCCGATAATACTGTAATATGCCAGGTGCGACGTTCGCGAGCCACCGTGGAGCCTGCCGCGTCTGCCGAAGAGGGCAAAAAAGAAGAGCCAAAAACGGCAGAAGCAAAGGAATAGCAGTCCCTATTTTGCATTTTTAATATATAGAATCTTTCCAAGGGTAAGAGCAGGTTTCTATATTTTGTTTTAAAAGATGGCAGAGTAAGCAACCTGTCTCTTTTTTTCACGCATTCCCCATTCCTTTCACTGTGTGAATAATACGGAGCCAGGAATAACCAATGGGTTTCCTGTATATATGGTTCTTCTCACAGAAGAATCGCTTTTATTAATTCTGAATTATTAATTTTTTAATCTTTATAAACCATAATGAATTCTTTTGAAAATAGCGGGTTGCATGATGAAATTGTGCAGGCAGTTCGGGAAATGGGCTTTGAAATGCCTACCCCTATTCAAGCGAAAGCCATCCCTCATTTACTGTCTTCCAACGAAGACCTCATCGCTTTTGCACAAACCGGAACCGGCAAAACAGCCGCCTTTGGATTACCTGGCATACAGCTCACCTCGGCAAAAGACCCCGCCACTCAATTATTGATACTTTGCCCCACGCGTGAGCTTTGTGTGCAAATTACCAAAGACCTCACCAATTTTTCAAAATATATAAAAGGGCTTTCTATCGTGGCGGTATATGGTGGTGCCGGTATGGATGCCCAAATCAGGGCATTGAGTAAAAATGCCCAAATTGTAGTGGGCACTCCAGGCAGGGTGAAAGATTTGATATTGCGCAGGAAACTGGTGCTTTCAAAAGTAAACCGGGTGGTGTTGGACGAGGCTGATGAAATGTTGAGCATGGGGTTTAAAGATGATTTGGATGCTATTTTAGCAGAAACACCCCGCGAAAAGCAAACTTTGCTTTTTTCTGCTACTATGTCTAAGGAAGTGGCTGCCATTGCCAGGAAATATATGCACCACCCTGTTGAAATTGCTGCGGCACCTGTTAATACCGGCGTTAAAAACGTGCAACATCTCTATTATATGGTTCATGCTAAGGATAAGTATGAGTTGCTTAAACGCATTGCAGACAGTAACCCTTCTATCTATGGAATTGTTTTTTGCCGTACCCGGCAGGAAACTAAGGAGATAGCTAATAAATTGATGCAAGATGGCTATAACGCCGATGCGCTTCACGGGGATTTGTCCCAGGCGCAGCGCGATGAGGCGATGGGTAGATTCCGAACACGCCAGTTGCAGTTATTGGTGGCTACCGATGTGGCTGCCCGCGGATTGGATGTGAATGACCTTACGCATGTTATTAATTTTAGTTTACCCGATGATAATGAGGTATATCTGCACCGAAGCGGGCGCACCGGGAGAGCGGGAAAAACCGGCATTTCTATCGCCATCGCTCACATGCGCGAAATAGGAAAAATACGGGATATTGAGCGCACCTTCGGGATAAAATTTTCTAAGGAACTGGCGCCAAGCGGTAGAGATATTTGCCAGAAACAGTTGTACCTGCTCATAGATAAAATAGAAACAGTGCAGGTAGATGAGCTACAGATTGCGCCTTTTTTACCAGATATTTATAAAAAGCTGGAATCCCTGAGCCGGGAAGACCTCATTAAACAGTTTGTTTCGGCGGAGTTCAATCGTTTCTTAGATTATTATCGCAATGCAAAAGATATTAATGTGGTAGAATCGGGAAAGGCGGGGCGGAAAGAGAAAGGGAGCGAAAAGGGAGGAGAGAGAACATTGTTCTCCAGGTTGTTTGTGAATGTAGGCGCTAAGAATGGGTTGCACCCGGCGCGTTTGTTGGGAATTATTAATGAAAGTCTTAACTCGCGGGAGGTTAGAGTCGGGAAAATTGAAATTCTCAAAAAATTCAGCTTTTTTGAGGTTGAAAAGGGATTGGAAGCCCCTCTTATAGAAGCGTTAACGGGTAAAATGATAGATGGCGTGCATTTATTGGTAGAGGTTTCACAGGAAAATCCTGCCGAAGTTTCTTCCTATAGGAGAAACACTCCCCAAAAGAAAGAATACAAAGGTTATAAGGAGAAAAGAGACCGGGGCGTCCGCAGGAAGCGATGGTAAAATAATTTTCTAAACCACGCCTTGGAAAACCCCAACAATCAGCCCGCTTAGGGCTTCCCGGTTTGCAGAATTATGAGACATGTATTTCTAATTCTACTAATAGTTCTTTGCCGGCAAGCCACTCGTCTATTTTTTGCGAAGCGAGGACAGAATTGTCTGTATCTTTTATACAAATAAAATAATCTGCACCTGGGGCGAGATAAAGCGTTGTTTTAGAGACTTGCGCCAGCAGTATTTTTTGCTCAACCGGGATGGCCCTGTTTTCCTCTGCCCGATATTCATGATAGCGAAACACTTGCAGGAGTTTATTTTTTACCCGGCGAGCGATTTGTGAATTCCAGCTAATAGTTGTTTTTTTCTTGCCGAGTGCCTTGTGCAGCCCGGGGAACGGATTTAAGGGATATACCAGCATGAGGTCATAGGTGGTACGGAATTTTTCGGGTAACCACGGAGTATCTTTATCCCAAAATACAGAAACGCCGGGAATACCTCGCCGAGATTGCAGGATGGTTTGTTCTATAACAAAGGGGTCTATACCGGTTATTTCACGGAATAGGGTAGCCATGGTTTTAGCGCCGGTTGTTTTGTCCTCGGTTTTGGCGATATGCAAATGCCCCGCAAAAACAAGTAATTTGGTGGCGGGGTTTTCTTTAAGATGGTGTGCAAGGTGTTCTGCCTGCTGGCGTTCTCTTTCCTGAATGGAGGGAGCTAAGGTTTTTTGCTCATACGGAACAAGGGAAAACCCCAGTGCCAGCGCTTTTTGGATGAGGTTAGCGAAATACGGTTCTTTCGTGTAGGTGCCAGAGATTCCCAATGGATACTTTCGCTGGTTGATGAGTAAATCGCCCCAGGAAAGGGCTTCTATAGCCAGGATACGGAAACCTGCCTGGTACAGAGGAGCAAGGAGACTTTCTGCAAAAAGCCGGTGTTGGGGTTTGGTGTGGGCTTCATTTATCATAACCACCTGCCGGCTCGCCACTTGCCGAAGGATAATGGGCAGCGCTTCCCGAAGGGAAAAAGGAGAAGGGGGCTCTTGCTGGTTCTGGGGAAATCGAAAAGACGCTTCCCACCTGCGATGACGGACGTAAGAGGCATATTCGGCTAAAACCTGGATGTACAAATCATACAGGTTGCGAAGGGAAGTTTTGTTTTCGCGGAGTGTGAAGAGTGGTTTCAGGTAATTGAGTTCGCCCGCTTTATTGAGCAACTTAGCATAAAGTTGTCGTAGTAGTTGGGGAACGTCTGACCCCGTCATTATAGGTTTTTCGTGCAACATAGCGCCCAAAACTCAGTTACAAATTCCAGGTTGCGGTATAGGGGTCGTAGCGGCATTTTTTAGGTTTTCCATATACGTCATTTTCCAGGTATGCGCGGCAGTCGGTGCATATCAGCCTGAATTCGCATTCTTTGCAGGTAGTTACCTGGTCTTTAGTGATATTCCAGTATTCTTTTATGCCTTCTTCTTGCAGCGCTTCTGCCAGGGAACGAGTTTCTGTATTCCCAAACGATTTAGCCATAGAAGGGCAGTTTTTGATATTTCCATTAACATCTACCGAAATTTTTTTGTAGAGGCAGGTGTTGTGTTTTTTTCCCAAAAGATAATGGGTAGTAAAAAAATCGAAGAAAAAAGGCGCTATCTGCCCGCAGGAAAGGCATGAATGAATTTGCTCTTTCGTGAAAACATATTGTCTTTTTATCTCTTGTTCAATAGGGCGATTATCGGGCATGGAATGGATAGTAACGTTGAGAACCCGTCGATGATTTTGTAATTGAATTTTCAAATCGCTCAGATACTCCTCGCTAACATATTTTAAAATTACTTCTACCTGCCTGAAAAGGGTGTGTTGAGTAAGAGCCACTATTTCCATAAGTTTTTCTAAGGAAATTTCGTCATAAAAACGAAACTGTATAGCCCTGCATCCCAACTCTTCAAGCTCCGCGATGATTTTTTGAAAAGAAAAGCGGGATTGTTGGTTGTGGTCTATAATAGCATTGGTAATAGCATAGGGTTTTTCATAGTCGGTATTTTCCGGGGTAAGAAGTTCTGTTTCTTCATTGGCGCTCAGGAAAATAAATTCTTCTTCAAGAAGGAACTCAATATATTCCTGTATAATATCCCTGCTACCTTCTACAGAAGCATACTCTTCTACAATGGTTTTTATTTTTTTACCATGATAGGCAATTATCATATCATATAACTCATTGGGAATGAGTTTTATCTTGGCGCGCTCCAAATCGGCGATAGAACTTCGCAGGTGGCCTTTTGCGGGTTTGCACCATTTATGAAGATATAAATATTGGTCTTGATAGGTTTCTATCGTCATAAATACTACGTTTTAGTCCCGATTTTAGAGATGGAAAAAACAGTGGTAAAACACTCAAACTTTGCGGTTTTATAATAGGGAACTTCATCGGCGAATTTAAAAATATCGTCCTCGCTCGAGCCTGGCTTGGTAGGTAATGCCTCACCGCAATAGAGAATAAATTGCAACGGGTATTCTTGTCCTATCTGTTCTATGCTAAGTTCTTCCATACGCTTTTTCAATAAGAATTTCTGCAATGTGTTTATCTATATTAAAGTTACCCATATCAGATATTCCAAGGAACTGCCCCACGGGGTTTACTTCTAAGAAATAATACTGGTTATCGGTAGATTTTATAAAATCTAATGAGCCGCAATTCATATTGAGGGTTTCCATCAATACGCAAATTTTTTCTTCTAATTCTTTAGGAATAGCAACCACCTCCATACGATTGGGGTTACTGTTATCGTAATTTCTATAATCAAGCTCTGTTTTTTTACTCCGTTGTGAAAATATAGCTACTGCAAAGAGTTGTTTTTCAAGGTAAAATACCCGGATTTCATATTTCTTTTTAATTTCTTGCTGAAAAAAAGAAGGGAAGAAAATAGAATGGGGGCATTTAGGAAGGGTTTCCTGGGTGATGCGGGTAGTCATACCCGAAAGAAGAACATTTCCTATAGGAAAGCTACCGGCTGCATAGACCGCCTTGGTAATGGCTTGCGGATACTGTGACAGGAACGTCTCCAGGGTATCTTTAGAATTGGTAACGAATGAAGAAGGGGTGGTAAGCCCGCATTGCTGGGCTACCTGGAGAATCTTGAGTTTATCTGAAGGGTCAGAAGGTTTGTTAAGCCAGTAAGCATGTCCAAGCGCCCGTTCAAAGAGATTATAGGTCATTATAATCTCTGTGTAGTGATAGTTGTTTATTTTGGCAATAGACTCGAAATCGCGGGCATTGGTAATCGCCGGATAAGGAATACGATTTCTAAAAGTATAATCAAACGTTCTGCGATACCACACAGCGGTTATCTCGTGGCTGTAGAAGGTTCGGGCGCCCTCCCGGATAACAAAACGCCATTCGCCATTGGCAAGCGCAAAACTTACAGTTACTTTTCCATTAAAAAAATCTTCCCCGTTAAACCGGTAATAGGGGCGTTTGTAGAACCGCAACCAGTCAATAACAGTATCGGTGGTTTGCTCGGCGTTTTCCCTGCTAAGGAGTAGTATCATATTGGTTGTACAGGGTGATCCTCATAAATGGCATCGATGTACCAATGACCGCCCACAACCCATGTCATAATATACGTTTCTTTAACGGCACCTCCCCTGACGGTTGCCATCAGTCGTTCATTAAGTGCATCGGAATTGAATAAATCGTTTTGTAACCATTTCATAAAATGTTGTTTTTTAGATTCTTAAAAAAGAGAGCGTTCAAAAAAACGCTCTCTATCTATCTATTTGCTTACGCAACTACTGGTTCAACCGGAGCAGGACCAATGGTGTCTTCATATGTGCCATCATAATCCCAATGGTTGATATGCCATGTGTAAACAACTGTTTTAATAGCAGCAGCGCCGCCTTTTACGTTTGAAGCTACTTCTGCGTTAATAGCATCTGCATTGAATAATCCATTTTTTAAACTTTTCATGGTAATAAAAAAATTTGAGTTAGTTACCTACTCTGTTTGGGGCTTTTCGGTTTCCGCCCAATTGTTGCAACAATTTACTTTATGTATCTTCTCGCTTCTTTTTTACACACACATTAACGTCTTTTTTATTATGAAATACCCAATTTAGCTGGCGGGGTTGAGTCATTGCTATATTCTCCATCCCAACGGCCGTGAAGTACCGTTGCACTAACAGGTGCAGAGGCGGTTCCTCCCATAATAATCTGGAGGGTATGCCGGCTTATAGCGCCTGGATGAGAAAGAGTATTTTTTATATTTTTCACAATTTTGTATTGTTTAGATTATTGTTCCCGCTCTTTTTAGGTTTTTCGGCTTCCGCCATATTATCAGATATTCTATATAAAAAATACTAATACTTAACTGTATTTATATTTTTAGAATGCCAAATATAGAATATTCAAAAATAAAAAGCAAGTTTTTAATGGTATTTTTTTAACAAAATTTTATAATACTGTTATATACACTAAATTATCAGGCAGTTATATTATCTTATTTGCAACTAATTATATAAGATACATATATTTTTAAGAAAGATGGTTTTTTAGGAATATTATATATAAGAAAATCATTATAAGACGGCGATAAGAAAAAACTATTTTCGTGAACTATTATTTCACCAAAAAATTCCACTCCCAGCTTAGCTGGTAAGGATATAGCTCGTATTGGGAAGAACCTTCGTTAAAGGTATTTCCCTTGACATAATTTTGTTTTCCTTCTCTCATAAGTTGTTCGCCCTGCGTTTTTTCGCCTATGTAAACCAGGCATTTTCCCTTCCAGAATTTGGCGTCCGAAAAAGCGGGGTATTCATCTAAACAATCGTCTAATGCGTCTATGGCTTTGTAATAGTCGTTCAGCTCGTAATAGGCGATGCCGAGGTAGAAACGGTCTAAGTAGTGAACCCAATCCTTTCCTTTTTCTCTTTCTTCTCTTTCAATACTTTGCTTAAAAAGGGCTAAGGCTGCATCGTATTCATTCAATCCCAAATGGCACAAGCCCCGGTAAAAAGTGAGCGAATGGTCATTTTCATACGTTTCTCCAAATTCCCGTTGGTAGGCTTCCAGGTCTTCCAAGGCGCTTTTGTAGGTTTTGGGAAAAATACATTTTAAGAAGCCTCTTCGGCTCAGGTACTGCCGCCTGTTATACAGTACCGCCTTGTCAAAATAGGCTACTGCCAGTTCGTATTTGCGGGTTTTCCAGTAGGGAAGGGCTTTTTGCTGCCACAGCAAGGCGATGGTGGAGTCTTTTTCCAAACCTTTGTCTATCCACTCCTGCCATTCTTTGGTTACATAATGGTGATTCCAGGCGCCTTTTTTCAGGTAGGTTTCTATAATTTCGGCTTGTTGCTGGGTAGGTTTCATATCGCTGTTTTTTTGGGCGGAGGGTTGGCAACTGAGATACAGGAGCAGGAGGGACAGGAAGGTTGTTTTACGCATGGCGGCTGGATTTTAAGGAGTTACAATACGCAGCATTTTGCGGGCCGCTATTTCTTCCAAAACGGGCAATAGTTCTGAAAAGGATAGTTGTACGTGAAATTTTTGCTCTATGGATTGGACAATTTCCGAAAGAGTTTGTTTTCCGTCTAAGGTATAGAGAATTTCGATTACCAAATCGGCATTTTCGTAAAGGTCTCCTTTCAGGTTATAAAGCCGGTGATGGTGCACGGTTTCTCCGGCAGCGCTGAGCTCTGCTTTTTTTTCTATAAAAACAGGCTCGGCCAACTGAAGAACGCTTTGCTCCGACAGCGATGGAAGCGGTTGGGGGGCTTCCCCGTTGCGGGCTGCAAGAACCCAGTTGTGGTGGATAACGGTAGAAAGCGTTACGTTGGATTTCATGTAGGTATTTTCTACCTGTTCTTCGTGGAGGATTTCAAAATCATGGTCTGAAAAGACGGTTTTAATTTCCTGCGGGAGCAGGTGATTTACAAAAGTAGTCCCAGGGTATCCTACCGGCCCGATGTTGAGGTACAATCCGCCGGGTTTTAAAACCCGCTTCAACTCCCGGATGTAGTTTTCTATGGGGAGCACATCTATAAAATAGATGGAAACTACCACATCTACAGAATGGTCTTGCAGGGGAAGATTTTGTACATCGGAGATAAAATAGTGCAGGTTGCCCGGTCTTTCCACCAGGTTTTTTATGTGCGCTTCCACCAGCCGGGCGGCGTCTTTTGGATGATAAATGTTAGAAAAGTCATTTATTTCGTACGCCGGCAGCGTGTCGCCCTGGAGCAGGTAGTGGAACAGACTTATCATCCGGTACGAAAGATCGGTGCAAAGCGTCTTGCCAAACAGGGGGGCTGTTTCGTAAGCGAATCGCCCGGTGCCGGAGCCTAAAAATAAGATGGTATCGCTGCCGGCTTTGTGTTGAGTTAACAAGCGGCGTAAAACGCTTTGTATTTTTTCAATCTCTTGTTCACTTTCTGCCGAGCCGCCCCAGTCTCGTATTAGGTAGTTGAGCTCTTTGCCTTTCAGGGGTTCGGTGCGGTAATATGCAAAGTCACAGCCGGCAAGCAATTCCGGGCGTATGTAGTTTTCAATATCGCTCGCCAGCCGGTCGTAAAGCGTCATGTTGTGTTCGTAGGCATGGCAGAGCGCCTCAAAATGAGCCTGTCTCTTGGGTTGGAGGTGAAACTGGGCTTTGTTGGTTTCTAAAAACTGGCGGGTACGCTGCTGGTGCACGCGCAGGCTGGCGTACATTTCGTTGATGTATTTTTCACTATCGGCTACAAAAACGGGAAAGTTTTGAGTTTGGAGGAAAGAGTGGTTACAGGAAGGGCAGGTGTAGGTTTGGTTTTCCGGGGGCAGCATACCGCCGCACGAAATACATCGGTAGGTTAAGGGTTTGGGAACAGGCATGGGCGGCTATTTTATTGCCAAAAATCCTTCAAAAGAAAGATATTTCATAATGGTTATCATATCCACAAAGCCCGCCCGTTTCAGGAGGTCTAAATTCCCGTTGGTGGAGAAGGGTTCTAAAATTCCCTTTAAACTCATCATTTTCCCGATGATTTCAGGGTCAGAATACCCTTGTTTTTGCTTGTACTCTATGTAAAGGGTGGTAAAAATATCCTGGAAACGGGCATCGCAGGCTCTTGTTTTCTCGAACAAAATAAAAGCGCCGCCCCAATGGAGAGCATTGTAAATCTTGTCGAAAATGAGTTGGCGTACGTTAGGGCTCACAAACTGTAGGGTATAATAGGCTATGATAACATTACATTTTTCCAGGTTCACATTCAAAATATCGTCGCAAAACAGGGAGATGTTGGAAGAGTCGCTGCATTTTTTCGTAGCCTCGTCAATCATATCCTGTTCCACGTCAATCCCTATGAGTTTTATATTTTTATGGATGGATGCATTTTTGTGGCTCAGTTTTTTTAGAAGCGTGCCGGTACTGCATCCTATTTCGTAGAGGAGGGAATTTTCTTTCAGGAAAAAATCGCAAAGCGAACAGATGAGTTCGTGCCCTTCGGCATAGAAGGGAACAGATTTGTTTACGTGGGTATCAAAATTCTGGGCTACCTTACCGGCAAAACTCCAGTTGGCAAGAGTGGTGGCAATATTGTCTCCTACTATGGGTTCGCTGGATTCCATATTTATACAGGGGCGAGGTAGTGTTGATTTTCTTTTTTAAACAGCCCCAAATCAAATGTGTAAACCTGTTTGGAGACGTCTATCTTGTCGAAATCGGGTTTTCGTTTGCGGTATATCGTTTCGTATCCTTCTTTAAAGATGGCGAACATTTCTTTGCCTTTTTCAGATAAAAGGTGATTGTATTTGTCAAATTGCTTAACGCCTAATCCGTACTTGTACATGCGGAAGGCAAATCGCCCCATGAGTTCTGCCAGATGCTCCTCGTTGGTTACTAAATTCCGGTCCAGCACCTGGTCAAAAATAGAATCGCCGAAATATTGTGGGAAAAAAGCGTAAAAGGCATTTATAACGTCCCGGTCATCGGCTTGTATGCCTGAAATTTCAGACATCGGGGTAGCATAATCGCAGGTAAATAGCGCTTGCCGGTCAATAGACATGGGATAAAACAGCACATGCCCACATTGGTGAGTGATTTCTTCTAAAAAGAACATCTCGTTGGGCACCTGGTTCCTCATGTTTATAAAAGCGGCCCCTTTTATATATAAAGAAGCGAACGAGTTTCGCTGGGTACTGTTAAACAGAACAATATTGCTCACTGTGTCGTTGAGCCACTCATAAAAGAACGGAAAATGCTTTTGAATAAGGGTTAAGGCATTGCTCAGGGCGGTGTAGGATTTTTCCGATTCGTTTATTTTTAGATCTTCATCGGGATTTCTGAAAAACTGCGTTATGATGGGATTTGTTTCGGCAGTCAGTTCTATGTTCGAATCACCGAGATAGATTACAGTTTTGAAAACAACTTCAGGTAATAGATTTTGGTCGGCATCAAGGATTTCATATACTCCTTTTCCTTTGTAACGGACAAACAGTTCTTTTTCGGGAAAATGGGTATAGAAATAGCCCAGCCGGGGCATATACACAATACCATTTTTATCGGATTTGACGGGAAATGTTTGAGCCAGTATTTTTTCTTTGTCGGTAATATATCCATACAGGATTTGTTCTACGGGCAGCGAGGGAATCAACCCCGGGTTGTAATAGGAAGCCAAAAGAGCTTCTCTGAAGGCTGAAGGATTGTCTTCAACCAGGCTATAAAGCCTCTCATGGTCTGAATTGAGAAGTCCTCTGAAAATAAACTCAAATTCTTCACTGCCTGCCATCCACAATTCATTAAAATAATCAATCTCTAATTTCATACTTATATCAGGATAAAAAATTCTTTATAGAAACAAAAATTCCCACGCTTACATAGCTAAATTTTGTAATTAAAAATGGATTGGAATAGCTCCAATCCATTTTAAATGACTGCACAACTTTAGAGGGCAGACGGTGCATTTTTAGGATCGCCAGGATGGCAAGCTTCCTGAACAGGAGCAGGCTTGCTAACAGCACCACCGCTGATTTTTGCTAACATTTCTTGACGTACAGTCTCTTTTTTAAAGTTTTCTAAAGACATTCTTTTGTTTGACATGATAATTAAATTTTAAATAATGATGCCTACTCTCTTTTAGGGCTTTTCGGCTTCCGCCCACTTGTTGCAACAATTATCTTAAACCTTTTATTAAAGCGCTTCTTTTTTAAAGTAGCGTTTCATGGGTGATAAATTGAAATATATAAAATATAAAATGGGACATACCACCTAATTATATAAAAACGGGGGTCAAATATATACTAATAAAAATACAAATACAAATTATATTACATATTTTTTTCTAAAAAAAGTAATTAATATTATACATAATCATTGAGGCACAACCTATTATATATTATATAATAGTAATTTTATAATATATAAATAAAAAATAATATTCTCTGATTTTAATTGAAAGACTAATATTTATAATTCGGCAAATGGTGCCAAAAAAATCAGTGTATGCTATTTCCTATAAACTATTATACATAAAAGAAAAAGTAACCATGATTAAAAATAGATTGAATGCATATTTCAATTCCTTTTATAAAACGGTTCTAAACTATTAGCTGATTTTAGACCCTGTATAGTATTGTTATAAATAACAAACATATAGGCATATAAACCTTATTTATTACCCGCATATGATAATTTTTGTAACCTCCTTCCCAATTCGTATCTTCGTAATCTCCATCCTTATATAACTATGGCAACAATACCCCCCATCTATACTATTCCGCTGGAAGGCGTGGAAAGTGAACATTGCGCCCTCATTGTAAACAAGGGGCTAAATGAAATAAAAGACCTTGAAACTCATAGGGTAGAACTCAATAACCGCAGAGCCATTATTGCTACTCATAATAGCAGTGTACTTCCCCAGGTTGTAAAAACCATCCGTAACCTGGGCTATGAAGTTCCTACTGTTAAAGCCACCTACCCTGTATTGCAAATGCACTGCGCCTCTTGCGCCCTGAGCATAGAAAGCCTGTTAAATACCCAGACGGGGGTTATTAGAGCCACTGTAAATACTGCCGCCGCAACCGCTTTTATAGAATACCTGCCCACCCTGGTTACGGCAGAAGATTTGCAGAAAGCCGTTCAGTCCATAGGCTATGATTTGCTCATAGAAGAAAAGAACCAACACCCGCAAGGACTGGAAGAACTACATGAAAAAACCTATAAAACCCTTCAACAACAAACCCTCTGGGCAGGTATATTTTCACTCCCCTTATGGGTCTTTAGCATGTTTTTTGGCACCGTTCCCTACGCCCATGAAATTATGTGGATACTATCTACACCCGTTATAATATGGTTAGGCAGGCGCTTTTTTAGCAACGCCTGGAAACAAGCCAAACACCACTCTGCCAATATGGATACCCTGGTAGCGCTAAGCACTGGTGTAGCGTATCTTTTTAGTGTATTCAACACCCTTTTCCCGTATTACTGGCAGGAAAAAGGCTTAGATGCCCATGTGTACTTTGAAACTGCGGCAATGATAATTACCTTTATTTTACTGGGAAAACTCCTTGAAGAAAAAGCCAAGGGAAAAGCCTCTTCTGCCATTAAAAAACTAATGAACCTGCAACCGAACACGGTAACTATACTTCCTCCTGGCGAAGAACCCATTCAAATACCTTTAGAGAAACTAAACAAAGGCGCCATTGTGCTGGTGAAACCAGGTGAAAAAATAGCCGTGGATGGCATTGTAATCCAGGGCAGTTCATATATAGATGAAAGCATGTTAACCGGTGAGCCTGTAGCTGTACTAAAAAAAGAAAACGATGCCGTATTTGCCGGTACCATTAACCAAAAAGGCAGTCTCCGGTTCCGTGCCGAAAAAGTAGGGGCAGAAACCCTGTTAGCGCAAATTATCCGCATGGTGCAGGAAGCCCAGGGCAGCAAAGCGCCCGTACAAAAACGAGTAGATGCTATCGCCCGCATTTTTGTGCCTGTTGTTATGCTCCTTGCTATACTGTCTTTTGCCGGGTGGATGGTATGGGGAGGTGAAAACGGGTTTACCCGGGGGCTTCTGTCGCTGGTAACCGTACTGGTGATAGCTTGCCCCTGTGCATTAGGGCTGGCCACCCCCACTGCCATTATGGTAGGCATGGGCAAAGGCGCTCAGCAAGGTATTTTAATTAAAGACGCCGAAAGCTTAGAACTTGCCAAAAAAATAAATGCCCTGGTAGTAGATAAGACCGGAACTCTTACAGAAGGAAAACCGGTTGTAACCCATATAAAGTGGTGGCACGATGACGACACTCCCCGAGCCATTCTATTCAGCCTTGAAAAACAATCAGAGCATCCCCTCGCAGAAGCGATAGTAGCGCACTTTGAAAAAGAAACCATGCTTCCCCTTTCGTCTTTTGAAAGCCTTACCGGTAAGGGCGTTACTGCAATGGCAGCAGGCGTGCGCTATTATACAGGCAGCCGGAAATTACTTCTTGAAAAAAACATTTGCATCCCTGCCGAATTAGAGGCTAAGGCAACAGCCTGGGGCGAAGAAGCCAAAACTATCAGCTGGTTTGCCAATGAAACCACCGCATTGGCAGCAATAGCTATCGCCGACCCCTTGAAAGCCACATCTGCCAGCGCTGTACAGCAAATACATACTATGGGGATAGAAATATACCTGGTTACCGGCGACAGCGAAGCTACTGCAAAAGAAATCGCCCGCGAGACAGCCATTCACCAGTACCGGGCAGAGGTGTCGCCCCAGGATAAAGCTATCTTTATAAAAGAGTTGCAACAACAAGGCAAGATAGTGGCCATGGCCGGCGATGGTATAAACGATAGCGCTGCCCTGGCTCAGGCAAATGTGAGTATCGCCATGGGCAAAGGAAGCGATATTGCTATAGATGCTGCCAAGATGACTATTGTATCTTCAGACTTAACTAAAATCCCCGCAGCTATCCGTCTTTCGCGCCAAACCGTAGCAGCCATCCATCAAAACCTGTTTTGGGCTTTTATTTACAATCTCATTAGCATCCCTGTAGCAGCCGGGATATTGTATCCGTTTACCGGGTTTTTGCTCAACCCTATGATTGCAGGGGCTGCCATGGCATTGAGCAGCGTAAGCGTGGTAGCCAATAGCCTGCGGCTAAAATGGAAAAAGTGAGCCGGGCGATTATACTCGCCTCGCGTATAGGTGTGCGGGCGTATAGGCGTATGCGCAGGTTCCCGCAAGCGCCCGGGCGCACAGCCAAACTGGCTGTTATCCATTCATCAATGCTTCTATTTCTTCCGCCTCAATAGGGATGTTGCGCATCAGGTTAAAAGGCGAGCCAGCAGGTTGAATAACCACGTTGTCTTCTAACCGAACACCCATATTTTCGGCGGGGATATAAATTCCAGGTTCCACCGTAAACACCATATTCGCCTCCATTGGGGTTTTCAACGCCCCATAGTCGTGCGTATCTAACCCCAGGTGATGGCTCGTCCCGTGCATAAAGTATTTTTTATAGGCTGGTTTATCGGGTGTTTCATTCTGTACATCGGCTTTGTCTAACAATCCCAATCCCAGCAATTCAGCTGTCATAACTTTACCCACTTCTTTGTGATATTCCGCCCAAAGCGTGCCGGGAACGAGCATTTTAGCAGCCTCGTTCTTCACCCTGAGAACCGCATTATACACCGCTTTCTGGCGGGGTGTAAACCGCCCGCTTACCGGGATGGTTCGCGTTAGGTCGCTGGAATAATTGGCATACTCCGCCCCCACATCCATGAGCAATAAGTCGCCCCCTTTGCAAGGCTGGTTATTTTGGGTATAATGCAAAATAGTGGCGTTTTTCCCCGATGCCATGATGGGTGTATAGGCGAAGCCCCCAGAACGGTTTCTCAAAAACTCATGGGCATATTCCGCTTCCACCTCGTATTCCATAACGCCGGGTTTCACAAATGTTAAAATTCGGCGGAAGCCTTTTTCGGTAATATCGCAAGCCTGTTGCATCGCCGCTATTTCTTCCGGTTCTTTTACTCCCCGGAGTTGTTGCAAAATAGGGTTGCTCCGCTCCCACGAATGCGCCGGATAGGTTTTTTTGCACCATTTTATAAAGCGGTCTTCGCGGGTTTCAGTCTCCACCGATTGCCGGTAATGTTCATTCGTGTTGAAATAAACCCGGTCGGCCTCCGTCATCACATCAAAAAAAACCTTTTTAAAGTCAGTTAGCCAATATACTGTTTGAATACCGCTCAGGGCAGCGGCTTTTTCTTTAGAAAGTTTTTCGCCTTCCCAAACGGCAATGTGTTCATTGGTTTCGCGTACAAACAATATTTCCCTGTGTTTAGCCTCCATGGCATCGGGAAACAACAATAAAATGGTTTCTTCCTGGTCTATGCCGCTCAGGTATAGCAAATCCCTGGCTTGTTGAAATGGCAGCGTGCTATCTGCACTCACGGGATAGAGGTCGTTGGAATTGAAAACGGCAAGGCTTTTAGGTTTTAACCGGGCGGCAAACTTGGCGCGGTTTTTTTGGTATAAACCGGCGGGTAGGGGTTGGTATCTCATAGGAAACTAAATGAAGATTTATACTTTTACTCTCATGTAACGGGCAAAATTAGGGATTTAGAATTACAAATAGGTTATACTTGAAACAAGAAGCAAGAAACAAGAAACAAGAAGCAAGAAGCAAGAAACAAGAAACAAGAAACAAGAAACAAGAAACAAGAAGCAAGAAGCAAGAAACAAGAGACAAGAGACAAGAGACAAGAGACAAGAAACAAGAAACAAGAAACAAGAGGCAAGAGGCAAGACAAATTTTAGCGGTGAGACTGGATAGCTAATAACTTATTACCTAATTAAAGGCTTAGGGGGTTTTTGTATCTTTGAAGGGTGAAGGAACGGGTAAAAATTATTGAGTGTCCGCGGGATGCCATGCAGGGCATACGGGCGTTTATCCCTACTGAAGAAAAGGTGCGGTACATACAGGCGTTGCTGGGAGTGGGTTTTGATACGATAGATTTCGGGAGTTTTGTGTCGCCCAAGGTAATTCCGCAAATGGCAGATACGGCGGAGGTGCTGGGACGCCTGAATCTTTCGGGTACCCGCAGCAACCTATTGGCTATTGTGGCTAACCTGAGAGGCTGCGAGGAAGCAGTGGCGCACCCGGCTATTCGCTACTTAGGTTTTCCGTTTTCTATTTCCGAGAATTTCCAGATGCGCAACACGCATAAAACTATTGCAGAGTCGGTAGTAACGCTTATGGATATTGTGAACCTGGCTACGAAAAACAACAAGGAGGTGGTGGCCTATTTGTCTATGGGTTTTGGAAATCCTTACGGGGACCCCTGGAATGTGGAGATGGTGGCAAAATGGGTAGAAAAACTGGCCAGTATGGGTATTACCATTCTTTCGCTGTCTGATACCGTGGGGAGTTCTACACCAGAGGTAATAACCTATTTATTTAGCCAGCTTATTCCGCGTTATCCCCGTATAGAGTTTGGGGCTCATTTGCACACTCTGCCTCATAGCTGGTATGAGAAGGTAGATGCAGCTTATATGGCCGGGTGCAGGAGGTTCGATGGCGCCATACAAGGTTTTGGAGGCTGCCCTATGGCAAAAGATGAACTTACAGGGAATATGCCTACGGAAAATTTACTATCATATTTCCAGGCGCATAAAGAAGAGAGTGGATTGAACCGCTCTCATTTTGAAAACGCCTATAACGAGGCGGCCCGTTTGTTCTCACATTACCAGTAAGGATAATTGCCGTTTTATTAGGTTTGTTTTAAAGTGGCAAAATAATTTGCCCTTCTCCCGGGGGAACGGTATCACCTGTTACATTTTCTTCATCAACCACCTCCAGTTCTTCGGCGGGAAGCGCTTCGGGTTCTTCGTACGGGAGCGGCTCCAGCAGGTTTAGCTGTTTCACTTTTTCCGCGGTAAGCTGGTTGCCCAGCGCTTTAATGCCTTTCACAGCGATAAATTCTTCCAGCAAAACGGTTTCGTTGGGCCTGGGGTTTTTATCTTTGAGTTGGGCGAAGACTACTTCCATTACCGGCTTCCAGTCCGTGGAAACCAATTCTAACTGCGATTTGGGATGTTCAGAAATAAACCGCTCCTCTTTGTAAGGGTTCTCTACGAGGAACCGCTTCCCGTAAAAGCGCTCTTTTTCCCCGTCGAAATACACGGCGGAGATGGGTTTTTTGGGGTGCCACTTTTCCAGCGTAATCATATCGTCCCCAAAATGAGCGGTGAGTTCAGGGGCAATGGTTTTCACTGTTCCGGACTGGGTGATGACGAGCAGGCGGTCTTCCGGCTTAAACTCGCCCAACAATTCGCCCCGCCCATCCACGTTGAGGCGCCGCACCACCTCATCGTACCAGATTTTGCGGGGTTGTAAGGTAGAAAGCCCTTTTTCCTTGAGCTCTATTTTTTTAACGGCGTACTTGGTTACGATATTTCCCTTCGCATCCCGTCCTTTAATAAGAACGTCTGCAAAATCCAGTTCCCATTTCAGCTTTTTAACCGCGCCCACCTGCCGCAGGTAAATGCTCACTACCTCTGCCTCCCCGTTGGGGTTCGCGGAAAAATACAGCACTTCCGAGCCTTTTTTACCCTGGGTAAGCGAGTAGGTTTTGTCGCGCGTAATGCCGCTCACATAAAACCGTTTTATATAGCTCGCCCCGTTTTTCCCATCCTTATAAATAAGGTTGTAAATGGTGCGGGTATCGTTCTTTTTAAAAACGGCTGCATGGAGAATCTGTTTGCCCACAAAGGTCTTAGCGCCCGCTTTGGTAACCAGCATGTTGCCCTCGGCGGTAAACACGATAATATCGTCAATATCGCTGCAATCGCAGACGTACTCGTCTTTTTTGAGCGAGGTGCCAATGAAACCCTCTTCGCGGTTCATGTAGAGTTTTTCGTTGCGGAGCACCACTTTGGTCGCCTCGATATCGTCGAACACGCGGATTTCGGTTTTGCGCTGCCGTGTCGCGCCGTAGGTTTTTTTAAGCCGGTGGAAGTAATCAATGGCATAAGCGATTAAATTCGCTAAGTGATGATGGGTTTCGGCGATTTTTTGTTCTAAATCGTCTATAAACTGCTGGGCTTTTTCACTGTCGAATTTGGAAATGCGCTTGATGCGGATTTCCGTCAGCCGCACGATGTCTTCTTCCGTAACGGGGCGTTTCAGGTGGGCGATGTGCGGTTGTAGTCCCAAATCGATGGCGCGGATAACGCCTTCCCAGGTTTCTTCTTCTTCAATATCGCGGTAAATGCGGTTTTCTATAAAAATACGCTCCAGCGAGGCAAAATGCCACTGCTCTTCCAGTTCGCTCAGTTGCACCTCCAACTCGCTTTTGAGCAGGGAAACCGTGTGCCGGGCAGAGCGCTCCAGGATTTGGGAAACGCCGATAAAGACGGGGGTGTTGTTTTCGATGACACAACCCAGGGTGGAGACGGAACTCTCGCAGGCGGTAAAGGCGTAGAGGGCATCTATGGTTTTATCGGGCGAGACGCCGGGAGGCAGGTGGATGACGATTTCTACCTGGGCGGCGGTGTTGTCTTCTATTTTCTTGATTTTGATTTTGCCTTTTTCGTTGGCTTTCAGGATCGATTCTATCAGCAGGGAGGTGTTGGAGCCATACGGTATCTCGGTAATGGCTAAGGTGCTCTTGTCCACCTGCGAGATGCGGGCGCGCACGCGCACGCGGCCGCCCCGCTCGCCGTCGTTGTAGTCCGCCACGTCCATGATGCCGCCGGTGGGGAAATCGGGGTACAGCGCCAGGCTTTTTCCCTTCAGGTAAGCCACCGAAGCGTCTATGAGTTCGTTAAAATTGTGGGGCAGTATTTTGGTGGAAAGCCCCACGGCGATGCCTTCGGCGCCCTGCGCTAACAGCAGCGGGAACTTTACAGGCAGTGTTACGGGTTCTCTTTTCCGGCCGTCGTAGCTCAGTTGCCAGGCGGTGATTTTAGGGCTAAAGACTACTTCGGCGGCAAATTTGGAGAGCCGCGCCTCAATGTAGCGGGGCGCCGCGGCCCCGTCGCCCGTGAGGATGTTGCCCCAGTTGCCCTGGGTGTCTATAAGCAGTTCTTTTTGCCCTAACTGCACCATGGCGTCGCCAATGCTGGCATCGCCATGCGGGTGGTATTGCATGGTATGCCCCACGATGTTGGCTACCTTGTTGTAGCGACCGTCGTCCAATTCGTTCAGGGCGTGCATAATGCGGCGCTGCACGGGCTTAAAGCCGTCTTCTATGGCAGGAACGGCGCGCTCCAAAATCACGTAGGAGGCGTAATCTAAAAACCAGTCTTTGTACATGCCCGTAATGCGGACAATGCTTTCCTGGGGTTCGCCGGGGGTGGGTTCGTGGGGGTTTATATGGTTTTCTTCGGAGGTCATTTAAAAATAATATGTGGGAAACTAAAACCAAATAGCATCGTAAACCTTCAATTTTATAGCTATATCCAATCTTTTATTAATTCTCAATTTACAAATACATAAACGACTGTGGTGGTATCAAATTAAAATCCTGTTTTAAACACTTTGGTTTTTGGTATCTTTTTTGATTTTTTATTTTTATTGCAAACCCTTCCTCTCTGTTACTAAAGTATTGATAAAAATATTCTTTTGTTATTCCAGAATGGTCTTGGGTTTGATTCCACAATTCATCTATATTGCTTCTTATAATGCCATCTATCTCAAACTCACCAATTACTTTTTTAACAGGGGATGAAGCATAAACGACTACTTTTTTAACATTACGATTCTTGAAGATAGCTCTGCGAAACTCAAATAGTTTAGTTCCTTCAAAAATCTTTTCTGCAAACTCTGGTTTTATGGATAGAAGTACTCTCATTTTTTGAATGAATAATTTGCAAGTTTAAGAAATAGATTTCGTTCAATTTTTCTAAAGCCTCTTGGCATATCACCAATGTCTGGAATAACTCCCATTTCGTTTAATACCTTCAAGTTTGGTCTTTTAGGTAGTGAATATGCATATAAAAAGTTAACAATAAAAGGCTTATTAGCCTTGTATCTCGTCCAAAACTCTTTTAACTCTTTATTTGACAATACAGTCCTTTTACGACAGAGTTGAATCAACTCATTTTCGTCTTTGATGTCGTTTTTTATACTCTCAACTATGCCGATTGTAGTAGCAACGCCGGAATATATTTTCGGGTGGGTATCACCTGTTCGATAGAAAACAATAATATCTCCTGTTTTTAGGTTTCTCTCCCATGAATGAGAAATATACACTTTACTCAAGGCATTTCTGTGTGGCTCATTCTCTACAAAGTGCAAAGGTGATTCTGTTCTGAGAATTGAGTCCGGAAATAATTCGGTATGGTAAGTAGGATAAATAGGAACTATATAAACATCACTTGTTTTTGGAAGTCTTGGAAATGTATATTTCGGATTTTCTGCATCTGCCTCACGTTTGACATCACGAACGTAAACATTTTCTAATCCACTGTCTGTAGTTTTTATTCCATGGTAAACAAATCCCCATTCTTCAAGCAAATTAATTAATCTTTGTTGTTCCTGTCTTTTATTAAAGATTGTTACATAAACTTCATCTACTTTATATTGTATAGCATTATCAAAAATGATTTTTAAAAAGCGTTCACCAAGTTTAAAACCATTACTGGTTACTTTAAAAGTTCCAATTTTTAATCGTTTTTTGGGAAAGAAAAGAGGATTGATGTTTAAGTAGTTTTCACTTTCATCTTCTACTTTAATATATAGAAATGCTGAGAGTATATTATTGTGATAACACACATAGGCAATTTCGTCGGCTTTTTTGTTAAACCATTTCTCAAAACCGATGTAATCTTCTTTGAAGCTGTCAAAAAAACTGTCAGCAATATTTATAGCTCCAAAATATTCTTTCTTAACGGCTAATATTTTATAGTTAACAAAATCTGGATTTTCTGCCGTTACTTTTTCCAAGAAATTGTCAATCCTAAATACCCTGTCAACAATTCCGAGTAGCTCAGACTTTTTATGAATTTTTTTATCTTCCGATAGTAAAAAATCAACTCTGTCGTTGTAAACTTCATTGAGCAGCTTAGTATCGTCTAAGTCATTTGGTAAAGTATCTATGCTCTCGCTTACTTGCTTAACATTTGGATGTATTGGAGCTTCAGTCTTTAAAATGTGATAGTTAGCAAGTTTAAGTTGCATTGTTTTTACTGTCTCAGAATTTATATTCCGATTTAACTCAACTATTGTCAATGGATGAATACATTTGGTATAATGTAGCTTATCGAGCCAATAGAAAAGAATGCCTATATCTTGATTAACAATTTTACTTGCTTCCCGATGTATTATAATATTAGTGTCAAGTAGAACCCTCACGTTTTATCTTTATATTTTATTATTTCACTATCACCTTAGCTGTTTAACATAACCACGCACAACTTCTTTACTTATACACCTTCCACCACCACATCCAACTCCACTTTTAAATTCTCCATGATAAACTCCTGGCGCTCCGGCGTGTTTTTGCCCATGTAAAATTCCAAAAACTGGTCTATGGACATGTTTTTATCTAACATCACCGGGTCTAAACGGATGTTGTCGCCTATAAAATGCACAAACTCATCGGGCGAAATTTCGCCCAAACCTTTAAACCGGGTTATTTCGGGTTTCCCGCCCAATTTTGCCACGGCGACTGTTTTTTCTTCCTCGCTGTAGCAGTAAAAGGTTTCTTTTTTGTTGCGCACGCGGAAGAGCGGCGTTTGCAGGATATACAAATGTCCTTCTTTGATGAGTTCCGGGAAAAATTGCAGGAAAAAGGTGATGAGCAGCAGCCGGATGTGCATCCCGTCCACATCGGCATCGGTGGCGATAACTACGTTGTTGTAGCGCAGGCTTTCCAGCGACTCTTCTATGTTGAGCGCCGCCTGCAGCAGGTTGAACTCCTCGTTTTCATAGACAATTTTTTTAGACATGCCATACGAATTGAGGGGTTTTCCCCGCAGGCTGAACACCGCCTGGGTATTTACATCCCGCGACTTGGTGATGGAGCCCGAAGCCGAATCGCCCTCCGTGATAAAAATAGTCGTCTCCAGCCGGCGGTCGTCTTTCATATCATCTAAGTGAATGCGGCAATCGCGCAGCTTTTTATTGTGCAGGTTCGCCTTTTTAGCCCGCTCCCGCGCCAGTTTCTGGATGCCCGAAAGTTCTTTGCGCTCCCGTTCCGCCTCCACGATTTTGCGTTGCAGTTTTTCGGCGGTTTCCGGGTTTTTGTGCAGGTAATTATCCAACTGCTTCCCCACAAAATCATTGATGTAGGTGCGGATGCTCGGCAAATCGCCACCCATATCCATAGAGCCTAATTTGGTTTTCGTCTGGCTCTCGAAAACCGGCTCCATCACCTTAATGGAAACCGCGGCGATGATGGATTTCCGGATATCGGCGGCTTCGTAGTTCTTCCCGTAAAAATCCCGCAGCGTCTTTACCACCGCCTCGCGGAATGCGCCCAGGTGCGTGCCCCCCTGCGTGGTGTTCTGCCCGTTTACAAACGAATGGTACTCTTCGCTGTATTGGGTTCGGGAATGGGTGAGCGCCACCTCAATATCTTCTCCTTTCAGGTGGATGATGGGGTACAACATGTCTTCCCTGCCCGTGCTGTCTTCTAACAAATCCCGCAGCCCGTTTTCGGAGTAAAACTTTTCGCCGTTGCATAAAATGGTAAGCCCCGGGTTCAGGAACACGTAATTCTTCAACAGGCGCTCCACGTATTCATGCCGGAACTTGTAATTTTTAAAAATCGCCTCGTCCGGCACAAAAGTTACCTGTGTGCCGTTGCGTTTGGTTGCCGCCACAACCGGCTCATCCTTCACCAAATCGCCCTGGGCAAACTCCACCGCCTTCAACTGGTTATCGCGGTGCGATTCTACCTTAAAAAAAGAAGAAAGCGCATTCACCGCCTTGGTGCCCACCCCGTTCAAGCCCACCGCTTTTTTAAACGCCCGCGTATCGTACTTGCCACCCGTGTTCATCTTAGACACCACCTCCGCCACCTTGCCCAGCGGGATGCCCCTGCCGTAGTCGCGCACGCTCACCGAGTTGTCTTTTATGGTAATTTCAATCGTTTTGCCGGCGCCCATCACAAACTCGTCAATACAATTGTCTATCACTTCCTTGAGCAACACATAAATGCCATCATCCGCCGAAGAGCCGTCTCCCAACTTGCCAATGTACATGCCCGGGCGCAGCCGTATGTGCTCTTTCCAGTCTAAGGAGCGAATGTGTTCTTCCGTATAGTGATGCTGCGTCATTTTTTTAAATGGAACGGGCGCTAAGATACGCCGCCGCCCGTAAAAATAAAAACGGTTCGCCCTGCAAAGTATCAACAGGCTTGCTAACGGCAGGAAAAGCGCCCTACACAACGACCCATGCCATTTAAAAACCTATTTTCAGGTCGTGTCCCCGCCCCTTTGCCCAGCCAACAAGGCGGGGTCGGGCTATCCGCTGCAAGTCCTCCCCGCTCCCTTTCACCTTCTCCCCAAGCGGGTGCGGGCTTTTCGCTCCTATCCCTCACGCGTGCAGGCGGACGTGCGCCCGCAGCGCAGGGAAAATTCTGCAGGATTATTTTTTTAAAATAATCCCCCTTGATATCGTTACTACCCGTATCTTTGTATAAGATGGTTTTTCATATACATTTCATAATAGCCGTTACCTGAAAACCCCTCTCCATGAAAGCTCATACGCCCAAAGCAAAAGAAGCCCTTCCGGCGCCGCTCTCTGCTAACCTCTCGCAGAAAAAGAGCGGGGAAGCTACTGTTTTTTCGCTGGCAAACGCCCGCCCCGAATTCCTGGTTCAACGAAAATTGCAAGACATGGCGCTCACAGGACCCCAGGCCGAAAAAGCCACCGCCTTGCAGAAAATGGCGCATACTCATGCCGCCCGGCGCTTTACCGGCGTGAAAAAGCAGTTTTCTACAGGCTTTTCTCTCAACAATGAGGCAGCCTTAGAACAAGAAGCCACTCTATTGGGCGCCCGGGCTGCAGAAGGGGTCGCGCCCGCCCAAAATGCGTCGCCGGTCTCATTGAAAGAAGCTCCCGCCGTGCAGCGACAGGTTATTCAACGCACTGTTAAAGAAGTAGCTGTTACGGGCATTACCCACCTGGTTTCTCTTAAAGGCGGCTCCCTGTATAATGAAGATTATTTATCTAATGAAGAAGCCGAAATAGGAGAAGGCGATTTTGTGGAGATAGAAGACGCCGAACCTCTTGGCTCCCGGAGAGGGCCTAACCAGGAAGAATTTAATAAAATAGACAAAACGGGGCCTCAATGGTATATATGGTACCCTGTGCGCTCCCTGAATAACCGCGCTGTGAAACCGGGTACCTACATCCGGGAAGATACCTTTCGGAAACTCACTAAAGAAGAAAAATTAAAACACCAGTCAGAAGACCCATACGAATATGTGGCTGAATTTGCCCTTTCGCGGGAAGGGAAGCACTGGTGGGCTTCTTTCAATGAAAAAGATGACAAGCGACAAGTGGGCGAGAATGTTATTAACGCTTTTGCCGCAAAAAACATGAAAGACGTAAAAGAAGGAGATAGGAATACATTAATAAATCATCTTGTAGAAAATAAAGATGTGGAGTCTTTTAAAAATACGCTGGAACTCTCTAAGTCTAAAATACCAAACGAATTCAAAGAAACCGGTGCCCACCCAGGAGGTTTAAAAACCAAACCCAACCTGTTTATTAAATCCTTGCTAGAAGATAATCCGGAAGATAACCTGTTTAAAACTCTGTTAGACGAGGATGATGAGCATGAAAATACCATTCTCAACTGTGAGGAATTCGCCATGTATGTATTGGTGCAGTCTGGGTTTATGACGCGAAAAGAATTGAGCGCCCTGCTGAAAAAGGCGAAGGAAGATGGTAACCTGGAGGTGGTTTATACCGCTATGGGATTCGCATCGGCATTCCAGCTTACGCCGGAAAGCATTGAGGAGCAGCTGCCAAAAGCAGGCATTATATTTGAGAAAAAAAATCAAAATGACCCTGCTATCAGCCATGTAGTATTTTGCGCCGGGTCGCAGGTTATTCACTTAGCTTTTGGAAAAACGCTCGCCGAATGGAGGGCTAAGGTGGAGAGCACAGAAAGCTATTTAAAGAAAGCCCAAAACAAGTATATTTTATACAGCCCCTTAAGCAGAAGAAATGTAGAGAGCGCCATTGGTTCTTTATCTAACAAGTGAAACCAATAGCGGCGGGATGGGTGATTGAGAGGTTTCTTAACGCCTTTGCGTGAGATTCGTTTCACGCAGAGACGCCAGGGAAATTCAGAATTATGAATTCAGAATTCAGAATTTTTTTAGATTTTAATAGCTCAGCTAATTCATACTTCTGCATTCTGAATTGGTAATTTACTTTGCGCCTTTGCGTGAAAAAAATACACACACAAAGCAAAGAACGCATGGTAGTGGCCAGGAAATACCTTTATACAACTTAGCAAGAAATAACTATCTTTGACCTACTTAATTCATATCTCAAAAATTCAATATTCTAACTTACCATGAACGTCCTTTACTTTTTCATCCTGGCCTTCTTTGCCCTTCTTTCCTGCAACCCAAAACCCGCCAAGCCGCAGCCGGCCACAACAAGCAATACGATGCCGCAAGCTGTAAAAAAGCAGGAGAAATTACCCCTTTACCGGCCCGTTTATACTTCTTTTGAGCAACGACTTGTAGCCGGCAGGCTGCAAGATATTCAGGAGGCCGATAGCACTTTCCGCGTAGAACTCAAATATGCCACGGCCGATAATTTTATGGGTATGGTGTTATACGACAGTATTTCGCATGCTTTCCTCCAGCCCGAAGCCGCCCGTAAATTAGTCGCCGCCCAGGAAAAGCTGAAAGCCAAAGACCCCGATTTTTCTTTATTAGTATATGATGCTGCGCGCCCCAATAGTGTACAGCACAAAATGTGGAAACTGGTTGCCAATACTCCTAAAGAAATTTATGTAGCGCCTCCGGGGAGTGGCTCGCTTCACAATTTTGGCTGCGCAGTTGACCTCACCATCGTTAAAAACGGCGTTCCGCTTGATATGGGCACCCCTTACGATTTTTTCGGAAAAAAAGCCCAGCCTCACTATAATGCCTATTTCCTGGAGCGTGGAGAACTTACTCCTCAGCAGGTAGCTAACCGAAATTTACTGAGGGATGTTATGACTGCTGCCGGGTTTATTCCCATAGACACTGAGTGGTGGCATTTCAATGCCTTTTCGCTTCCATACGCCAAAGAACACTACACCATTATACAATAAATTGCCCTTTCTCAGCATTACATTATATAAATGACTATGGTATTGGGTTATTTTCAATAAAAGAAATCATGAAAAAATTAGCAGTATTATCAATATGTACTATTTTAGCAGCCGCTTGTAAAAAAGAAACCGCTTCGATGAAACACGATATTGCACCTCCCCACGCCGATGAGACTCCTATGTATTTAGAAAAGCATGGAGACGTAAGAACTGACCCCTATTTTTGGCTCAACCAGCGAGATAACCCGGAGGTGCTGGAGTACCTGGAACGGGAAAATGATTACAACGAAAAAATGACGGCACATACCAAGGCTTTCCAGGCTTCTTTATTCGAGGAGATGAAAGCCCGTATTAAAGAACGAGACGAATCAGTTCCCTATAAATACAATGGTTATTGGTATATTGTAAAGTATGAAGAAGGGAAAGATTATCCTATCTATACCCGTAAAAAACAAACCCTTGAAGCGCCCGAAGAAGTGATGTTTGACGGGAATGAAATGGCTAAAGGACACGCCTATTTTCACCTCTCGGGCATCAATATAAGTCCCGATAATAAGTGGGCTGCTTTTGCTGTAGATACGGTGAGCCGCCGAATTTATACCATTCGGCTTAAAAATCTGGAAACTGGTGAAATTCTCCCCCTTAACATAGAAAACACCACCGGGAAAAGCGTATGGGCGAATGACAATAAAACATTGTTTTATGTGAAAAAAGACCTTCAAACCCTGCGTTCCGACAAAATTTTTAAACACACCTTCGGGGAAGATTCAAAAAACGACCCCTTGGTTTTTCACGAAGAAGACGAAACATTTTATACCAGTATTTACAGAACCAAGTCTGAAAAATATATTGTTATAAGTTCCACCAGCACTCTTACTTCTGAATATCGCTTCCTGGAAGCTACCCGCCCGGAAGGTACGTTCAAGATTTTTCAACCCAGAACGCGGGGACTGGAGTACGGGATTGCCCACTACGGCGATAGCTTTTATATTGTAACTAATGCCGATGGGGCTACCAACTTTAAACTCATGAAGACCCCGGAAACTAAAACCGCCAAAGAAAACTGGAAAGATGTTATCCCTCATCGCGAAGATGTATTATTGGAAGATATAGAAATTTTCAAAGACTTCCTGGTGGTTAGTGAACGCAGCGACGGGCTAAATAAAATCCGCATCAGGTCGTGGGATGGAACGCAAGACTACTACCTGCCTTTTGAGAGCGAAACCTATACGGCTAATACCACGACCAATATGGAGTTTGATACTCCCTGGTTGCGGTATATGTATAACTCGCTCACTACCCCTCCTTCTGTAATTGACTTTAATATGACTACCCGCGAGAAAATTGTCCGCAAAGAACAAGAAGTGCTCGGGGGAAAATTCGACAAGAACAATTATGCTTCGGAGCGAATCTGGGCAACGGCTACAGATGGTGTAAAAATACCCATCACCATGGTGTACAGGAAAGGGATGAAGCGTAACGGCAAAAATCCCTTGTTACTATACGGCTATGGTTCTTATGGCTATACAGACGACCCGGATTTCTCCAGTTTACGACTAAGCCTTTTAGATCGCGGCTTCATATATGCCATAGCGCATATACGAGGCAGCGAATATTTAGGCAGGCCCTGGTATGAAAGCGGGAAACTATTATATAAAAAAAATACCTTTACAGATTTTATAGCCTGCACCCGGTTTTTAATCGCCGAAAAATACACCAGCCCCCAACACAGTTATGCCATAGGCGGCTCTGCCGGCGGGTTGCTAATGGGCGCCGTAGCCAATATGGCTCCCGATATATATAATGGTATTATCGCTGCCGTTCCTTTTGTAGATGTAGTTACTACCATGTTAGACGAAAGCATCCCGCTTACCACCGCAGAATATGATGAATGGGGAAACCCCAATGAAAAAGAATACTACGAGTACATGAAATCCTATTCGCCCTATGACAATGTAACCGCGCAGAACTATCCTAATATGCTGGTAACCACAGGCTACCACGACTCGCAGGTGCAGTATTGGGAGCCCGCCAAATGGGTAGCCAAATTGCGAAAGCTAAAAACAGATACCAATATACTGCTCTTTCATATTAATATGAAAACAGGGCACAGCGGCGCTTCCGGCAGGTTTGAAGCCATACGGGAAGTGGCCGAAGAGTACGCATTTTTATTCGATTTAGAAGGAATAAAGCAATAATAAAAAAAATACCTACCTTTGTGAGGTTGTAAAATACCGAAACATATTGTATCCTAACCCCAACGATATGGAACAGAAGATAAAAGCCTATAATAATGTATTAGAGCTTATCGGAAACACCCCCCTTATAAAACTAAACCACATCACCCAACAGCTTGCAGGTAATTATTACGCCAAAGTAGAGGCCTTTAACCCGGGACATTCTACCAAAGACCGTATTGCGCTGTGCATTATTGAGGAGGCAGAGAAAAAAGGGCTTATAAAACCCGGAGACACTATTATAGAAACCACCTCGGGCAATACCGGGTTTAGCGTAGCCATGGTGAGCATAATAAAAGGATATGAGTGCGTGCTGGCGGTGAGTTCCAAGTCTTCCAAAGACAAGATAGACATGCTCCGTTCCATGGGCGCCAAGGTGTATGTATGCCCCGCCCACGTGAGCGCAGACGACCCCCGTTCTTATTACAGCGTAGCCAAACAACTGCATGAAGATATAAAAGGTTCAATATACATAAACCAGTATTTTAATGAGCTAAACATAGATGCTCACTACCAAACCACAGGCCCGGAAATCTGGGAACAAACCGGCGGGCGCATAACTCACCTCGTAGCTTGTAGCGGCACCGGCGGAACTATTTCTGGCACTGCCCGTTTCTTAAAAGAAAAAAATCCCCGCATCCGCATTATAGGAGTAGATGCCTATGGCTCTGTTCTTAAAAAATACCACGAAACCCGTGAGTTTGATGCAGAAGAAATTTATCCCTACCGTATAGAGGGGTTAGGAAAAAACCTCATTCCATCTGCAACCGATTTTGATGTGATTGATAAGTTTGTGAAGGTAACTGACGAGGAAAGCGCTCATACCGCCCGTGAAATTTCTAAAACCGAAGGGCTGTTTGTAGGGTACACCAGCGGTGCCGCCCTTCAGGCTGTGAAACAATTAGCCGAAGAAGGTGAATTTACCAGGAACAGCAATGTAATAGTGATTTTCCCCGACCACGGCTCGCGCTATATGAGCAAAATATACAGCGATGAATGGATGCGCCAGCAAGGATTTTTTGACAGTAAGAATATTGAAGAAACCCAACGGGTAGAATACATAAAATAGGGCTGGCGAATATGGTTGCTAAAAACTTTGTTCCATCTTTTTCCTTAAAATAGCTATGCCATATTGCACCCCTATTCTCCTACTAACCCTCACTAAAGTCACTCATACGTAAAACCCCATTATTATATATGAAAGATATATTCGCCCGAATTATAGCCAACAAAGGCCCCCTTGGAAGGTGGGCAGCCCATGCAGAAGGGTATTATGTTTTCCCAAAACTGGAAGGCCCCATCTCCAATCGCATGACTTTCAACGGCAAAGAGGTAATTACCTGGAGCATCAACGATTACCTGGGGCTTGCCAACCGACCCGAGATACGAAAAACCGATGCTGATGCAGCGGCAGAATACGGTGCCGCCTATCCTATGGGTGCGCGTATGATGAGCGGGCACACCAACATGCACGAGCAGCTGGAAAGAGAGTTGGCTCATTTTGTGCAAAAAGAAGCCGCCTACCTCCTAAACTTCGGCTACCAAGGCATGGTATCGGCTATTGATGCCTTAGTAACTAAAGATGATGTGATTGTGTACGATGTGGATTCCCATGCCTGCATTATAGACGGGGTGCGGCTCCACATGGGCAAACGCTTCACCTTTAAGCACAATGATATGGAGAGCCTGGAACGAAACCTGGAACGAGCCGTTAAAGTAGCTGAGCAGACAGGAGGCGGTATTTTGGTTATTACCGAAGGCGTTTTTGGTATGCGCGGGGAGCAGGGAAAACTAAAAGAAATTGCAGCGATGAAGCAAAAATATGGCTTTCGCTTTTTGGTGGACGATGCGCATGGTTTTGGCACCATGGGGAATACCGGCGCCGGAACCGGTGAAGAACAGGGTGTACAAGACCAAATAGATGTATATTTTTCTACCTTCGCCAAATCTATGGCCAGCATAGGAGCTTTCCTTGCCGGGAATACTGAGATTATAAACTACCTGAAATATAACCTTCGCTCCCAGATGTTCGCAAAATCTTTACCCATGATTTTTGTAAAAGGAGCGCTAAAACGATTAGATATGTTGCGTTCCATGCCCGAGCTAAAAAACAAACTTTGGGAAAATGTACACACTTTACAAAATGGTTTGCGAAGCCGGGGATTCGATCTCGGCGATACCCAAAGCTGTGTTACTCCCGTATATCTCAAAGGAAGCATCCCCGAAGCTATGGCGCTGGTAAACGACCTCCGCGAAAGTTATGGCGTTTTTTGCTCCATCGTGGTGTACCCGGTTATACCCAAAGGGCTTATATTATTGCGAATGATACCCACCGCAGCCCATACACTGGCAGATATAAACCAAACACTGGAGGCTTTTTCTGCCATACGAGACCGGCTGGAAAGCGGCGTCTATAAAAAACTCTCGGCGCCCGTAGCAGAAGCCATGGGAAGCGCAGTGTAAAAAAAGGAGCCCCTCCTTTTTATTCTATCCCAATATACTTTAGAATCCTTGAGGTTCTCTTACTTATTTCATTGTACCACCTGTTAGCCCTAAACAACCATAAAAAAGGCGCTGGGAAAAAAATCTTTGTTGAACAATTTTTTGCATATTTGAACTGTAATGCCCCTCTTTAGCGCTGGCTAACTCTTTGAATGCAAAGCATCGCCAGTAAGTACAACACCAATAACATGGCGCAACAGCAAGGAGAAAATAACTATTTTAAACCTCTCACAGGGGTTAGGGCTATTGCCGCTTATATGGTGTTTATCCATCATTTTAACCCGTTTACAGAAAAATATGCTGGTAAATACCTGTATAATTTCACCCAGGAATTTCATGCAGGCGTAACTATATTTTTTGTTTTAAGCGGTTTTTTAATCGCCTACCGTTACTTAGATATAAAAACCTTCTGCTTTAAAAAATACATGGTAAACAGGATAGCAAGGATATACCCCATGTATTTTCTCCTCACCACCCTTACCTTTCTTACCTATAGCATTCTTAAAAACCCGGGTGAACATACCTTCCTTACCTATATTCTCAACATTACGTTTTTAAAAGGCTTTTTTGAAAATTTTAAATTTTCAGGAATCGCCCAAGGCTGGTCGTTAACCGTGGAAGAAACATTTTACATATTGGCGCCGCTACTATTTTTAGCGCTAAAACGCAGTATAAAATTTATAGTGATACTACCCATTCTCCTAATGGCCACCGGGATAATTCTCGTTGTAATTTTCTCTAAGATTGAATTTTACGGCTTTTTCTCAACATTTGAATTTATGTTCAATTATACCTTTTTTGGGAGATGTTTCGAATTTTTCGCCGGCATTATGCTTGCCCTACTCACCAGGCGCACCACAGGTCAGCCCCACTACAAAGGATACACGTATATAGGCGTTGCCGGCATTCTCATCTCTATTTTTTTAATGAGCCTTTGCAAAGGAAGTTACGATTTTGGCATCCGGCACCCTTTAGGAAAAATAATCAACACAGCTATGCTCCCGCTAATAGGCATTGTACCATTCTTTTTTGGGCTGATGAAAGAAAAAACCATTCTCTCAAAACTATTGGGAAATAAAATCTTTGTGTTGGCAGGCAAAAGCTCATACGTCTTTTATTTAATCCATGTAGGCGTTATTTCAAGTTTTATACATACCATAACAACTAATTACCTGCTGGTATTTTTAGCGCTGAACATCCTCTCAGTTATACTATTCTTATATGTTGAAAACCCGCTCAATCATTACATACGAGCCCGATTTGCAGCCGCACAAAAAAACCCTTCTTTACAAAAAAATTAAGAACCCTTGCTATATAGCAGAAAAACCATTCCACCCCTGGGCTTGCAGAGGTATCTGGGTATTTTGGCGGGCAATAAGATACGCTCCCGCCTTAGCTTCTGTGATATGACCAATGATGGTGAAATGAGGATTGGCTTTAATTTTAGGGTACTCTTCTTGCGCCAGCGTAAACAACAACTCGTAATCCTCACCCCCATTTAGCGCTGCTGTAGCGGCATGCAAGTGAAACTCCTCGCAGGTTTGTATGACTTGTGGGTCTAAGGGAATTTTTTCCTCGTATAGCCTGCATCCCACCGCTGAAGCCTCGCAGAGATGCAAAATTTCCGAAGAAAGCCCATCGCTCACATCAATCATAGCTGTAGGTTGTACAGATAACTCGGCGAAGAGCGCTACAATATCGGTACGCGCTTCTGGCTTTAACTGTCGTTCCACGATATAGCTATACGGCATTAAATCGGGCTGGCTGTTTGGGTTCACCATAAATACCTCCTTCTCCCGTTGCAACACCTGCAAGCCCATATAAGCGCCCCCCAAATCGCCCGTAACCACCAGCAAATCATTGGGTTTAGCGCCACTTCGGTACACAATGTGCTCTTCCTTCGCCCTGCCAAGCGCTGTAATGGAAAGAAATAGCCCTTTGGGCGATGAACCGGTGTCGCCACCCACCACATCTACCCCGTACCGCTCACATGCCAGCAAAATTCCAGCGTACAACTCTTCTACATCTTCCACCGAAAACCGGTTAGAAACCGCCAGGGATACCGTTATATGAGTGGGGACAGCATTCATAGCGCAAATATCAGACACATTCGCTGCCACCGCCTTATAACCCAGGTGCCTTAAAGGCATATAACTCAAATCAAAATGAATCCCTTCTATCAAAAAATCGGTAGTGAGCAAGGTTTTTTCTCCCGTGAGGTCTAACACGGCAGCATCATCGCCAACGCCTTTAAGGGTAGAGCGATGTTTCAGGGAAATAGTTCGGGTTAAATGCTTAATAAGCCCAAACTCTCCGAAATGAGATACAGGAGTTTTGGATGAATTGCCGGACGCCATCATACTTAAAAATTGATGAATGCAAAAAAACAGAAGAAAAAACAGGTTCTTAAAAAGTGCGGGTGAAGGGAATCGAACCCCCACGCCTCGCGGCACTAGATCCTAAGTCTAGCGTGTCTACCAGTTCCACCACACCCGCAATAAGGCTGCAAATATACGTTAAATTTTTTATACAGAAACCTGCGCCATTCTATAAATTTCTTTTTTGTACTTTTGAAACCCATTATCATGATAGTTATGAAACAGCTTACATTATATATAGAAGAGCATAAAGACCGTTTTATAAACGAACTTTTTGAGTTGTTGAAAATTCCTTCCATCAGTGCTGATTCTTCTTTTTCTAAACCGGTATGGGCTATGGCCCACGCCGTTAAAGATGCCCTGGCGAAGGCTGGGTGCGATTGGGTGGAGCTTTGCGAAACGCCCGGGTACCCGGTTGTGTATGGAGAAAAAATAATAGATGCGCGGTTACCTACAGTATTAGTGTATGGGCATTATGATGTGCAGCCACCCGACCCGTTAGATTTATGGGAAAGCGGGCCTTTTGAGCCGGTTATCAGGAAAACAGCTACTCACCCGCAAGGAGCAATTTTTGCACGGGGCGCTTGCGATGATAAGGGGCAGTTTTATATGCACGTAAAAGCGCTGGAGTTTATGACGGCTACCGGGCAGCTACCCTGCAACGTTAAGTTTATGATAGAGGGGGAAGAAGAAGTGGGCAGCGCCCATTTAGCCTGGTTTGTAGCGCAAAACCACGAGAAGCTGAAAAATGATGTTATTCTTATTTCCGATACCAGCATGATTGCCAATCATGTGCCTTCTATAACAGTGGGCTTGCGGGGCCTGAGCTATATGGAAGTAGAAGTTACCGGTCCTAACCGCGATTTGCATTCTGGTTTGTATGGCGGCGCCGTAGCCAATCCTATTAACATTCTCGCGAAAATGATAGCTTCCCTGCACGATGCTGATAACCGCATTACCATTCCGGGGTTCTATGACAGGGTGCTTACGGTACCACCGCAGGAACGGATTGAAATGGACAAAACTCCTTTTTCATTAGAAGAATATAAAAAAGCGCTGGCTATTGAAGACGTGTATGGCGAGAAGGGATATAGCACCTTAGAGCGCACCTCTATACGCCCCACGTTAGATGTGAACGGGATATGGGGGGGCTATACGGGCGAGGGCGCAAAAACCGTTATCGCCAGCAAGGCGTATGCTAAAATTTCTATGCGGCTGGTGCCGGAACAAGATTGGGAGGAAATTTCAAGGCTTTTTACAGAGCATTTTACCCGTATTGCACCTAAGGGTGTACGGGTAAAGGTAACCACCCACCATGGCGGCCAGGCATACGTTACCCCTACGCAGCATAGCGGTTACCAGGCTGCCAGCAAGGCGTATGAAACTACTTTCGGCATAAAGCCCCTGCCGTTGCGAGATGGTGGCAGCATACCTATTGTGGCGCTTTTTGAAAAAGAATTGCAAAGCAAAACGGTTTTAATGGGTTTTGGCTTGCACAGCGATGCCATTCACTCTCCTAACGAGCATTTTGGGGTGTTCAATTTTTTAAAGGGAATTGAGACTATCCCCTATTTTTATGAGTATTTCACTGCCATGAATCCGCAATCTTCCTGATTAACAGGTTAGCCAACAGGTTTTTAAGACGCTGCCAAAGAGTCTCGTAATCGTTTGGGTAACCCGGCAACTACCAATTCATAGGAATGGTCTATTAACGAGATTAAAAAATCTGGTTGCCATTCCCCGGAAGAAGCATCTACCGTGTTCCAGTGTTGTTTGTTCATGTGGTACCCCGGAATAATACCGGTATAGCGACCCCTGAGTTCCACGGCATAATCGGGTTGGCATTTCAAATTTATAGTTTTTTCGCCATTCTCCCACTTGGAAAGAGAAAGCAGGGCAAACATTTTTCCCGTTACTTTAAATACCAGCGTATCTTCATCAAACGGAAATTCTTCTGTAACGCCCTTTTTAGAGAGGCAGTAGGCTCTTAGTGTTTCCAGGTGTATCATTGCGGTTTTTAAACAGGTGCAACCAGTACTTTCTGGTTACATAATTTAGTTGTATGTTTGTAACGCTCACAAAGATACAGAGATGTCTTCGTTTCAATTCTATTTTTTGGTAGGTCTCCGTCATGTACTTTCCTGGAATGCGTATGACCATTTGTTGTTTCTGTTAGTTCTCACCGTGCCCTACACCTTTAAAGATTGGAAAAGAATAGGTTGGCTTATTACTGTTTTTACCATAGGGCATACCTTGTCGCTTCTGTTAGCGGTATATGGAATACTTCGTATCGGGGCTTCGCTGGTAGAGTTTCTAATCCCGGTAACTATTGTCATAACGGCACTCTTTAATCTTTTCACTGCCGGGGCAGCGCCAAAAAATGAACGATTGGGGCTCATTTTTTTCGTTACCCTATTTTTCGGGTTACTACACGGGTTAGGATTTTCCACTTACTTCCGTCAAATGGTAGTTTCAGAGGAAAATAAATTGCTTCCGTTGGGAGAGTTTGCCCTGGGGATAGAAGCGGCTCAATTACTAACGGTATTGGGAGTATTGATACTGAGTTTTGTGTTTCAGTCTGTATTCCGGTTTACAAAAAGAGACTGGGTTATGGTTGTTTCTGCCATGGTATTGGGCATGGCTATACCTATGCTGGTGAAGGCTTATCCGAAGGGGTTATTATAAGAAATTAGTGGTTGTGAATGCTTGCTTTTACAAGCGCCAAAGCTGTAACTTTACTGAGGGGAATGTCAACGGGTTTGTGTTGTTTATTTTCGGCTACCAATTTTATGTAGGCGTTTCCTTTATCGCTTTTTTGTATCCATTTTACAGAGAGTTCTTCTTTTCCATCAAACGCTGCCCCTACCAGGTACATGCTCCCCCATAGAATGTCGGCGGCTTTGTGTTCTGTTTTTTTATATACCACTATATCGTGCTTTTTAAGAAGCGGCTGCATACTGGTATCGGTAACAAAAGTAGCGCCATCGCACTCAGACAGACCGGGAATACACACATAATCTACCGGGCGGGGTTTTCTTTTTTTATCGAATAGGGCAACGGCTTTTTTAAGGGTTTCTAATTCATAAAGAGGTATGGGTTTTGAGTAGTCGTTTTGGTCGGGAGAGCCATAACCGGCGGTAGGTTCTTGCACCATCGCCTCAACTGATAACAACATGGGGCCTTCTCCTTTTATTAACCAACTAAGACTTATATGAGGATCGTATCTAATAACTTTTGCTATATTGTCTTCACTTATTCCACTTTCTTTGTCTAATACGCTACGAGTAATTCCAGATTTTTTATAAAATTCATATTTGCTAATTCCCTTAGACTGAATGTATTCCAAAAGTCTTTTCTTTATATACGATTTATTTCTCATAATTCTTTTGATTGAACGAAAAAAATTGCTTATATTTGTTGTGCGATTAAAAACAAGAACAAATGTATGAAAATATGAGTAATCCAAATACAAAAACAGAAAAAAAAGTGTTTACAGCGTCTGAAAAGAAATTGCTCTATGGCGTCGCTCAGAAAATAGGCAAAAAAAGAGGATGCAGCGGTATGTATGTCCGCTACATCATCAACGGAGAGCGTAAAATAAATACGGAGTTGGCCAAAGCTATCCGACAGGATTTGATAGATTTGCTCAACTTTCTCAAGCCTGATTCTGATTAAGTCATAAACGAGCAGCACTTGTTGCGTTTTTTGGTGAAAATCGCCTTCCTGGCGGGCTCATGCGCATGCCTTGTATGCGTGCGCATGCGCATGACCATTGATGCCTTTTAGAGGCTAACCGGGCTGGTTTTCTAAAAAAGAAGGCAGGTGAGGGTATTTTGTCTTGTCATAGACATAACGGTTTGTTTCTTCTAAAAAAACCGGCTACATAGCATTTTGCCCCTATTATAGGTGGGTTAAGGATTGTTTGTTAACTTACACCCTAAAAATGCTATGATAAAAAGAACTTTATTGTTTGAAAAGAAAGCGTCTCTCACTACCCAGCATAAGCAACTGGTTATAAAAACAGAAGAACGGGAGGTTTCTGTGCCTATAGAAGATATTGGTTTTGTGGTGATAGAGCACCCGGAGACGTATCTTTCTATTCCTGCTATGAACCGGCTTGTGGCAAACAATGCGGCGGTTATTGTGTGCGATGAGAAGCACATGCCTTCGGGTATGTTTTTAAACCTGGAGGGGCATCACTTGCAACAGGCATTGTTTGCAAAGCAAATAGAGGCTTCAGAGCCTTTGAAAAAAACGACTGTGGCAGCAGATTGTGAGAGAAAAGATTCTGAACCAGGCGTTGCATCTGGAGCGATTGGGGAAGCGGAGCGACCCGTTGCGGTTTTTTGCAGAGCGGGTGTTGAGCGGGGATTCTGATAACCGGGAGGGGGCTGCGGCAAAGTATTACTGGCAGCGGCTTTTTGGAGACGATTTTCGGCGGGAGCGGCAGGGGGCGTTTCCGAATGTGTGGTTAAACTATGGGTATATTGTGTTGCGGGCGGCGGTGGCGCGGGCGCTTTCGGGTAGCGGGTTGCTCAATACGCTGGGGGTGCATCACCGCAACCAGTATAATGCGTTTTGTTTGGCAGATGATGTGATGGAGCCATTTCGCCCGTTGGTAGATGCAGCGGTAGCTGTGTTGATGGAAACGGGCATAGAACGGGAGCTGAACGCCGGGGTGAAGAAGCGATTGCTGGAGGTGCTCACGGAAACGGTGTATTTTGAGGATGCTAAAAGCCCACTCATGGTGGCGCTGGCTACTACGGCGAGCTCGCTGCAACAGTGTTTTACGGGAAAAACGCGAAAGGTAGTGTATCCCCGGTTATGGAACTGAATGGGTACCGGGTGATGTGGTTGTTTGTGTTTTTTGATTTGCCAACGGAGACGAAAAAAGACCGCCAGCAGGCGGCTTTGTTCCGCAAGCGGTTGCTGGAAGACGGGTTTTCTATGATGCAGTTTTCCGTGTACGTGCGCCACTGCGCGAGCGGGGAGAGCGCAGATGTGCACGAGGCGCGCGTGAGGGGGTTGTTGCCGCCGGCGGGGAAGGTGAGTGTGTTGCGGATTACGGATAAGCAGTTTGGGAATATTATGAATTTTTGGGGACGGGAAGAGGTTCCCAAAGAGCCGCCGCCGTTGCAATTAGAGTTGTTTTGAGCTATCTGGGGGGGGGTACGGCGGTTGTCCCAGAAATAATGCAGTATGATATGGGTTTGATTGACTTCGTAAAATAGGGAGCAGTTTTTGTTGATAAAGGCTCTCTTAATATTGTTTCCTAAGGAGCTACTTTTGTAACTATAAGGTTGTTTTCTGATGACGGATATAATCTCATCTACTTTTTTTTATAAAGCGCAGGGTAGTTGTTTTTTCCAAATGTTGTTTCGAGATAATCTGCAATGACACCAAAAGTCTCGTCTGCTTTTTCAGACCAGATAACTGTCATATTTCAGACCGGGTTCTGTATTTTTTCATAATATCTTCGTGAGCGCTGTATTTTCCCTGCGCTATTTGTTCGCGGCTTTGAAAAATACCTTTTCTTACGTGTTCTGGTAAGTTATTTAAAGGGTCGGTTTCTTCAAATGCAATGTTTGCGTGGATGGCGCGGGCAATTTCCAGCAACGTGTTTTTATATTGAGCATCTGCCTCTATGACTACTTTCATAACCTGTTGTTTTTACAAATGCACGAATTTTAAGAACGGTGGAAAAGACTATATCTATAAAAAAAATGCTTCAATTTTGCGTTATCAGGGCAAAAAAGAAGCATTTTTACGAGACGATATTTTGAGCTAAGAACCTGATAATTAGAAGACAACACGTCAACTAATATCGTCATTTCTAATCTTTAATCAAACCACAACTTAATGAGCTCCATTTTGTTCCCTGAGCCAATATCGTCATTTCTAATCTTTAATCAAACCACAACTAAACTTCCCTCTACTACTGCGTTTGCCAAATATCGTCATTTCTAATCTTTAATCAAACCACAACGGAAGAATACAACTTAAAAAAGGGCAAACTAATATCGTCATTTCTAATCTTTAATCAAACCACAACTTGCGCAGCTATATCGTAATTTTTTTCATTAATATCGTCATTTCTAATCTTTAATCAAACCACAACAGATATGACTATCACCGAAAAAGAAGGCACAATATCGTCATTTCTAATCTTTAATCAAACCACAACGTCAGCGCCAGTGCCTTCCATAGCTCCTTTAATATCGTCATTTCTAATCTTTAATCAAACCACAACCAATTACAAATTCCGGTGCTCACAGCTTGGAATATCGTCATTTCTAATCTTTAATCAAACCACAACTAGAACCTTTACACGGTGAAATTGATTTGAATATCGTCATTTCTAATCTTTAATCAAACCACAACGATGCTCTTGATCGCCTGTTTTTACACACAAATATCGTCATTTCTAATCTTTAATCAAACCACAACACGACGTCCCAATACATGATATATTTGCTTAATATCGTCATTTCTAATCTTTAATCAAACCACAACGAAACATACTTTTGAAGGTAGTAGCTCAGCAATATCGTCATTTCTAATCTTTAATCAAACCACAACTTAATTAGCTCCATTTTATTTCCAGAGCCTAATATCGTCATTTCTAATCTTTAATCAAACCACAACTAGTCGGGGATGGACAAGATAGGGACGATAAATATCGTCATTTCTAATCTTTAATCAAACCACAACGCGTAATTGATACTATCCCCATGATATAACAATATCGTCATTTCTAATCTTTAATCAAACCACAACCGTCCATTGACACTATGTCAAATGGGGTTCAATATCGTCATTTCTAATCTTTAATCAAACCACAACACAATATCCCAATACATGATATACTTACTTAATATCGTCATTTCTAATCTTTAATCAAACCACAACTTAATTAGCTCCATTTTATTTCCAGAGCCTAATATCGTCATTTCTAATCTTTAATCAAACCACAACCATCCACATAATTTGTATTGGTGAACCATTAATATCGTCATTTCTAATCTTTAATCAAACCACAACTTGCATTGATTTTATTATAGCTACTATTGTAATATCGTCATTTCTAATCTTTAATCAAACCACAACTGGCGGCAATGGTGCGGAGCAGCGCTGCCAATATCGTCATTTCTAATCTTTAATCAAACCACAACAGGGGACAAATTATGTGAAAAATAGGCTTCAATATCGTCATTTCTAATCTTTAATCAAACCACAACTACTTGTTCTAACAATTCTACTTCATCTCAATATCGTCATTTCTAATCTTTAATCAAACCACAACTGGCGTCGGGCTAAAGTCGGGTTGATGCACAATATCGTCATTTCTAATCTTTAATCAAACCACAACTCTCCTTTTCTTCTTCTTTACTTTTGTAGAATATCGTCATTTCTAATCTTTAATCAAACCACAACTTTCTCTTCTTCTTCTTGCATTGATTTTAAATATCGTCATTTCTAATCTTTAATCAAACCACAACCCATCCCGAGCGAACATTAAAGCCACTACTAATATCGTCATTTCTAATCTTTAATCAAACCACAACTCGCTGTGAATTTGCGGAGCGGGTAGCGTGAATATCGTCATTTCTAATCTTTAATCAAACCACAACAAGAGAATATCGCAACTGGTTTCCCCTGAAAATATCGTCATTTCTAATCTTTAATCAAACCACAACTGTATATCGGCTTCAACCTTTTGCTTGTACAATATCGTCATTTCTAATCTTTAATCAAACCACAACGAAAAATTAGAAATTTCAATTTTTAGAACCAATATCGTCATTTCTAATCTTTAATCAAACCACAACGGTTCCGGCGGCGACTATTTCGCCGTTTCGAATATCGTCATTTCTAATCTTTAATCAAACCACAACATATAGAAAATGATGATTCAAAATTTTTTAAATATCGTCATTTCTAATCTTTAATCAAACCACAACGTCTTCTTTCATTGATTTTATTATAGCTAAATATCGTCATTTCTAATCTTTAATCAAACCACAACGTGGCGCGAGGCTGAAGTCGGGTTGATGCAAATATCGTCATTTCTAATCTTTAATCAAACCACAACCCACTTTTTGCCAATCACGGAATTTCGGCGAATATCGTCATTTCTAATCTTTAATCAAACCACAACCCTCTTTCATAACCGGTTCTGATATTCGGTAATATCGTCATTTCTAATCTTTAATCAAACCACAACAGGTTCGGGCAACTCCTCTCGTCTGATCGCAATATCGTCATTTCTAATCTTTAATCAAACCACAACTCGCCAACGGCAGGAGTGCCAAACATTTGAATATCGTCATTTCTAATCTTTAATCAAACCACAACTATTCACTTTGATAGCCCAAGCCATCGCAAATATCGTCATTTCTAATCTTTAATCAAACCACAACAGCAATTACTTGTATATTACAAACTTTTCGAATATCGTCATTTCTAATCTTTAATCAAACCACAACTAGCATTTGTTTACCGCACTCATGTAATTAAATATCGTCATTTCTAATCTTTAATCAAACCACAACTGGATTAGCTCCATCTTATTTCCAGAGCCTAATATCGTCATTTCTAATCTTTAATCAAACCACAACATAGTAATAGAATTTAGAGTTAATAATTGAATATCGTCATTTCTAATCTTTAATCAAACCACAACTTGACGAGTTCCATTTTGTTTCCGGAACCAATATCGTCATTTCTAATCTTTAATCAAACCACAACTTTACGGGTGCGCCAGCGAGTGTTGGTAAAAATATCGTCATTTCTAATCTTTAATCAAACCACAACAGGTAATAGCTCAACCCCGAACCAGACCTCAATATCGTCATTTCTAATCTTTAATCAAACCACAACTATTTTGCTTCATCCCAATTTATTTCGTCTAATATCGTCATTTCTAATCTTTAATCAAACCACAACCACTCACCGCTATTTTGTTTAGCATTTTGTAATATCGTCATTTCTAATCTTTAATCAAACCACAACTTCTATGGATTCTCCCTCAACTGTTTTTGAATATCGTCATTTCTAATCTTTAATCAAACCACAACGAAAGGTCTGTTGTAATTGCGCCTAACAATAATATCGTCATTTCTAATCTTTAATCAAACCACAACACCACTTTCGTCTTTTATTATCTTGCAAGCAATATCGTCATTTCTAATCTTTAATCAAACCACAACCTATCTTGGCTAATTGTTTTATACGTTTCTAATATCGTCATTTCTAATCTTTAATCAAACCACAACTATTTTGCTTCATCCCAATTTATTTCGTCTAATATCGTCATTTCTAATCTTTAATCAAACCACAACTATTAAACAATTTATAATTTCATCCTTTTGAATATCGTCATTTCTAATCTTTAATCAAACCACAACGTTAGAAATATTATATAATATCAATGAAAAAATATCGTCATTTCTAATCTTTAATCAAACCACAACATGGTTACTATTTTTAATTAACATTCCATTAATATCGTCATTTCTAATCTTTAATCAAACCACAACGCCGTGATGTCGTCGGCATCCGTAAAATCAAATATCGTCATTTCTAATCTTTAATCAAACCACAACCGGCTGCGCTTCCTCCTCCTTGACTTCCTAATATCGTCATTTCTAATCTTTAATCAAACCACAACCACCTATTTCAAAATCAATAACTATCGTTCAATATCGTCATTTCTAATCTTTAATCAAACCACAACTACGTCTTTTAGTTCGTAATCGTTAATTTCAATATCGTCATTTCTAATCTTTAATCAAACCACAACGTCAAATGTGAGTGTTACGAACTTTCCGTTAATATCGTCATTTCTAATCTTTAATCAAACCACAACTGAAACGCCAGTTCTCTTATCAGTCCTCCATAATATCGTCATTTCTAATCTTTAATCACTCAGAACGTAATTCTTACCAACAGATTTTTACTTTTTTGTATAGTTTAAAATTAATGTCTTTAGAAATTAGGGTGAATTTTTCAGATTTTGCCTGGCTTAATAAAATTCTATCAAATGGATCTTTATGAAGATGCTCCAGTTTAGATAATTCAATTATGTGCTCAAAGTCTAAGGGTAAGATGTCAATTTCATTTTTTATTATTTCGTTTTTAAGCTCCTCCAAATCAATATCAAGCCTTAACTTTCCCAAAGTAATCTTTATTGCTATTTCCCAGATAGAAGCAATGCTGATGTATATTTTGTTCTTTGGATTAGAAATTTCTTCTTTTGCTTTCTCCGATAAACTTTTATTTCCTTCCAGAAACCATAGGAAGGAATGCGTATCTAATAGATAGTCCATTACATGTATTCATTGAATTCATCTAATGGCGCATCAAAATCTTCGGAAAGATGAATCTTGTTTTGTAAGCTACCGAAAGCCCGTTTCTTTAAAGTAGATTTTTTATGACCGTTTTTTTCCTTCTTTTGGCTGTCTAACAACTTTTCTATAAACCTCTTAGCTTCCTTTTTAAGCTCTGGGGATAAGTTTTCGAGTTTGGTATATAATGAAAGCGATGTCATATTCCGGATTCTTTACACAAATGTACGAAGTTTTTAGATACCGGATACTCGGGGCGAATGGCGATTCGCCCCGATTTTTTTTCTAATCTTTAATCAAATTTCATTTCATATTTTTGGAATCTAAAAATGAGGCGCGGCATTGCGCCAAGCCTCCTCCCAAAAGGCAGCCGTGGATACATGCTACTGCCTTTTGGCTTTTTAGAGGCCATCCGTAAACAATATGTCAAAGAACGGGTTTACAACTTGCTGATTTTCCCGGTAACAGAGATGCTTACTTTTATAGGGTTGTGTGTAAGCCACCCATTCTTACCATAACTGAAACTGTTTATTTGCTGTTTCTCCTCTACGTTGTTAATGGAGGACGCATTATTTATTCTAAAGTAATAATCTCCAGATGTAAATTTCTGCACCCTGTATAAATGCTCTTTCAGCATCTCATAATCGGGATTTTCCCAGTTGATATCCTCTTCATCTACTCCCATCAGGAACATATCATTGATATGCAGGGTGGTAACCATTTCTTTCCCGTCTTCAGGTAATTGATATACGGGTTGGTTTTGCCGTTTACGTTCTACAACCGTCCAGAAGGTTACCACCTCTTCCTGCAGGTCGCCGGTATGGTCTTTGTAGATGAGTACGTGGTGGTTGTTGCGGGGGTTTACCCATTGGTTTACATCGGTTTTCAGTTCTTCGGCGGCGCCTATGGCTTCCTTCATCCTCACTTTTAGAACGGGTACGGGGTCTCCGTTGCGGTTGGGCAGGAAAATCTGCAGCTGTTTGTGTCCGTTTTCGTCGGTAATAAAAAAGGTATTGGGTGGTATTTTATCTTTTTCAAAACCGCCTAAGACCTGTATTCTCTTCAGAATTAAATCCCGTATGGTTTTATCGGCTATTTTTTCCAGTTGTTTTTCGGTGGTGAGGCTGTCTATGGGCTTTCTCACGTGAAAAACAGCTTCCCCGTTTTTGGGTTTACCGTACACGGTTTCTTTGTGCAGTTGCCCCCGTGCAGCGATTCCTTTATTTATAAAAGTTTTGCCATTTTTTAGGGTTTTGTAGGTGCGGGCGGTTATGATGGCCCGCGCCCGTTTGTGCGAAACCAACAGGGCGTTTACCGCTTCTTCGGCTTGTTGCCTGAAATCTTCCCAGGGCATGGGGAAGTCTTTTAGCTCGCTGCGCCGGTACTGGTTCCATCGGGAGAGTTCCTGGAGGTGGCTGGTCTTGCCGCAGGCTACCACCAGGGCATCTATGGCATGGTGGCGGTGGTCTTCGCGGCTTTTTTGGTTTTCATCGCTGAGCAGGGTGTTGAGCCCCCATTTGTGGCGCAGCAGGGCGGTCATGCGCCCGGGGGAAACAGATACATTTTTACAAACCTGGCCCAGGTAGGTTCTGGCTTCTCTGCTGATGTAGCGGGTATCGTTTAGTTGCCGGCTGGAAAAATCATCGTTGAACGTTTGCTGCACAAACCGTTTGAATTTCTGGTAGGCGTTAGGGTAAGCAGGGGTATCGGAAAACAACTTTAAAGCCCGTTCTTTTACCTCAGACCACCTGGCTTCATCCTTTCCGTAGCATTCAAAAGGTGTTCGGTCGCCTTTTTTGCGGTTTTCGTCGGCATAACAGAGGGTTTTGTTGGCAAAACTGTCGTCTAACGAGCGGCTCCAGGGGTGAATGTGCTCTATCTGCACTTCGCCGGTAAAAAGCACGTGAACCGGGACAGGCTCACCGGTATAGGGGCAGGTTTGCTTACATTCTTCCCAGAGTTTGTATTTCAGGATGTTTTCGTGGGTTATTCGCTGGTTGTGTTCCAGCAAACGGGCTTTTACGCGGTCGTTTTCGCGTTCCAGGCGTTTTTGTTCTCTTCGGATGTTATTTCGCTGCGATTTTGAAACTTTCAGGTCGCGCGCCATTTCTACTTTTATTTCATCCGGTTTTCCATATTCGTCAATCAGTTCGTTTACCAGTTTCCGCAGTTCAAAAAGCGCTGTGCTCACAATAGGGTTCCGGATGGCTTGTATTTGCCGGTCGGCTTCTTTACTGACGGGCAGTTTTTCCAAAAGGGTTTTGGCTTCTGTTTCGGCAGAATGATGGTAGAGTTTTTTAAGTTGTGCATCGGGCAGTCCACATTCTTTTTTGAGCAGGGATTTGACGGTATCTATAAACCCGCCGGAAATATTAGACCTTACAATGTCGGGAATGTTGTCAAGAATAAACCGTTTCTTTTCCTCCTCCAGGGTTTCCCAACCCGCGCCAAAGGCGTTTTTAATGCCCCCCAGCACCACGGCTACATCATACAGAAAACCCATTTGCAGGAAGGGCAGGATGTTGGTTATAGCTTTGCGGCTCAGGCTGGCGTAGCCGTCTTTCAGGTTAAAATGGGCGATGGCGGCGGCCTGTTCCTCGGTAAAATCCCAGTGTTCCAGGGCGTATTCTTTTACCTTGTCTTTGTTATCGAAAAAGTACAAAATGTGCCAGATGTCTTCCTGTTCTTTTTCGGAAAGGCTGAACCATTTTTCGCCAAAGAATTTTTTACTGCACAAATTGGGAATGGTATGGGCTTTGGCAATCTTGTCATCGTCTTTGTAATTGAATTTGTAGGCGCTGCCTTGTTTCCCGATGGCTTTGCGTAACTCTTTAAAAGCGGGTTTTTCCTTGCGGAGAAGGATACCAGCGAGCGCCGCTCTTTCTCGCTCATTTAGTCGGGTTCCGTTGCATTCCACCGTGTTTACCCATTGGTGCACACGGAACAACTCGGCGGGAAGGGCGCTTATGGGGCACCTGGTTTTGGCAGGCTCGAAGGTGCAGTTGCCTACCAGGTGTTTTTGAGAGCGCAGCGGTCGCTGGTGAAACAAAATACCATCTGCTTTGTAGCCGTCTTGTTTTCTGCCTCCCAGGAGTTCTTTTAATGCATCGGTCAGTTCGGGGTGGTGGTGTTTTTGCGCTTTCCATAAAGCTTCAAACTCGTCCACATACATTTGCCGCGTGGTATAGCGGTTCCGTATGCGCTCCAGCCCGCTTTGGAAAGGAAGGTTTTCTTTCGGGTAAATGTCAGAGAGGTAGGCGCCCAGGGTTTTATCGGCTATTTTTTCGCGGGTTGCATCGATTCCTATTTTTCCTTCTTTGGCATTTCCCTTAAAAATAGCGCCGTCATCTTTTCCGGCTTTCCGGCTGTTGCTCAAAAAGCCTCTGCGTTGAATGAAATGGTATAAAATTCTCCCCATTTCTTCCAGCGAAACTGGTTCTGAAAGGGCTTTGTGCCGTAGCGGGTAGGGATTTAGGCTAAACCAGTCTTTTAATTTTTCTGAAGGAAATTTTTTGGTTTTCTTCCAGTTTTCTATATCCGTTTCAGTAAGAGGGCACATTTGGTATTGTGCAAGCGCCCTGATTAACAGTTGTTTCCTGAGTTTTTTCCTGAAGAATTGTCGCCTTACCCCCCTGGCGCCGGTTCTACCGGCATTTTTGGAAATTTCGTTTTCGCCTTCTCCCAAATTATCAACCCCGGCAGGAAAAATACGGCTGCCCATTCTGAGAATTTTCTGGTTTTTCTCATCTGTTAAAGCCCACCCAATGCTATTGGTTCCTAAATCTAACCCAAGTATTTTGCCCATGATGTACCGTTTTAAATTTCCCGACTAAAATAGTATTTTGCTTGTAAAAATAAAAGTAGTATTTTTGGTGCGAAAGAATTTTTCTAATCTTTAATTCTTATCACAATAAGGCTATATGCCGTAGGTGAAAACCTTAAGCCCCGCTTCGGTGGGGCTTTTTGTTGGGGTTTAAAAACCAACAGCCTTCCTAAAGGAAGGCTGTTGGGGGGTTGGTTAGCAAGGTATCCCTAATCTGGTGTGGACTGGTTGATGCCCAAGGCTATGGCAATGTTGGTTAAATCGCCCCACTGGGGAGTAGCGGTAATGGGCACTGTTGAACGTACATGGGCGCGCTCGCCGTCCCAGTATAAATCAACCCATCCCTGGGGAAGCATGTTTTCAAAGATTTCTTTGAACTGGTCTTTGGTAGTAGCCCGGTACCCGGTAAAATAATCGGCATACGCTAAGGGGAGCAGGTGCTTGTTGGGGCCTGCTATACTCTGGTTAGAGACGCTGGCGAGGGTTTGCCCGGGCGGTAAGCCCACCGTACACATATTGTTAAACAAGGTGGCTATACCACTGGCGGAAACTCTATACAGTTGGTTATTAGACATTTCCAGCGCCTGCATGAACTTGTTGAGGGAAATGTGCCGGGTATATTCTGAGAAGATGAGCGCCAGGATAAATTCGTTGTGAATAATAAATTTAGGGCGGAGGTCTCGTATCCTGAAAGCGGCATAGGTACCTGCCGTATTTCTGGTCCGCTCCCTAACGCCTGATGCAATAATCTGGTTATACAGCCAGGCATCGGGGCTGGGAGAGGTAGCCGTTATACAACGGTGTATGCTTCCGGGTCCGGTATTTACGGGATTGGGGTTGAGTTCTACCCATAAATCGCCATTGGTACTAAACCAGTTGAACCGTTGCTGTGCCACATTTCCTTCGTACAACAGCGTAATGGTATTGGCAATGCCTTCTTTATAGGTCATAGCTAAGTTGGGAACGGCTTCTACTGTGAAGTGGGTACCATCAAGACCATAGCGATAGTTAGCTCCATTTACCCAAAAGAGGTGTAGCCGGGAATCTGAAAAATCCTGGGTGTGCACCAACTCATGGATAAAGGTGCCTTTGGTCCAGGAGAGTTGATTGGCATTGAGGTGATGGGCTCCCAGGTGCATATAGCCTGCCCAGCTCCCATCTAATCTGGCCGGTACAGCATTACCCATACAACGGGCAATATCAGCATCCCAGTCATCTGCGGTAGATTGATTATTGGCGCAGGGCCATGCTTTTGGGCTGGCAGCGCTGGGATTGTCTAAACACATTCCCCAATTGGTTCGGGCGGTGCTGTTTAATCCGCCTGTATCATCATAGAAGTAAACTCTAACAGGCTTGTTGATGACTCGTATAATGCGGGCTGCCAAAAATTGCAGCTGCCCGTCTCCTCCATTGGCACTTTCCCGTAACAGGGCTCGCACTAAGGCTTGCGCCCTTCCCATATTGCTGTTGGTCCAGAAAGGGCCTGCCTCGGTGCCGCTAAAAATCTGGGCATTATCTAACAGTACCGACGTAGTAGTACTGGGGTTGGCAATATAGTAGAATCGTAGCTTATCTCTAAGGGTAGTTCTGTCCGCCTGCGCATAACTGGCGCCCGTGTATATGCCTATGAAGGCCAGTAACAGGATTTTAAAGACATGTTTATTTTTCATGGGTTTGAATTTTTATAGGTTTATGATACTATTCAGGTACTTCATCTACAAACAGTACCGTACTGTTGGTTTTTTGTTTTCCGGATGTTTTTTTCTTATTGCCTTTCAGCGTCCAGCTTACCTCATATTCATAGTCATCTACATTTTGCGGCATAATGATGTCAACCGTTTTAGAAAGTTCGTTTTGTTTTAAGGTAACGCTCTTGGTTTGTGGCTTGTTTCCAATAGAGTAGAACAATTTCACATCAATGGCGCGTACCTGGGCGGTAGCAATGGCATCGGGGTCGGCTTCCAAGCTAATGGTTTTGCGAAGCAGCGGCGGCGCCAGGGCAATAGCCCCCGCATCGTTTGGAACCCAGGTATTCTCTACAGTATGCCCGCCAAAGAAACTCCAGGTGGTTTTATATTCGTAATTTAACCACTTGCTGCGGTCGTTATCGCCCTTCCAGCCGTAGAGGAGTTTAAAGTTATTTCCTTCTTTGTTGAAGTTGTTACGGTCTATACGCACCTCATCGTTGGTAATTTCCCCGCTTTGGTGCTTTTTCTTCATGGTGAGGGTTACAAAGTTGATGTAGTTGCCAAAATCCGTAGCATTAGCGCCGTCCACAAAGGCTACCAGTTCACGTTGTTTAAACAAGGCATCGTCTAAATTTACCTGGCGGAAACAGGCATCGCACTTAATATCTCCAAAATTCTTGTCGAATCGGAGCGTAACATTGTCGGTAGTGTATTTATTGAGGTCTATTTTGAAGATACCGCGCTGGCGCACCCGTTTCATCTCGTAGGATACGGCTATGGCAAAAGAAGGCACGGTTTGTTCCTGTTGCTGGTTAGGCGTAGGTCTATCTTCGGGAGTAGCCGTTCGGGCAGCGGTAGAGGTAGTTGGGGGAGTGCTTACAGCCCGCCGGGTGTCAGGACGTTCACTTGCACCACCTTCGGGAGGAGTTCCGCCGCTTGCAGGAGGGGTTCCGCCACTGGCGGGAGGCGTTCCGGTAGGTTGAGCTCCCCCGGTTCGGGCGCGTTCTGCGGCTACCCGGTCCCGTTCTGCCTGGTTTTCCCTGCGAATCCGTTCATTCTCAGTACGAGCTTCGGTTCGGGCAGTGCCAAGCATGGTGGTAGCGCGGTCTAACATGCTGGGTTGACTTCCCCCCGCTCCGGTTAATCCGGCTAAACTGCCCAGGCTGGGCGTTCCGGTACCACCGGCAGGTTGAAACATCATGTCTAAAATTTTGTTGTAGGCGGTTTCCATGATTTTTTCCAGGTTTTCATCGCTGCCCACCTGGGTTACTTTGATAGCACCTTTCTTCACCATGTCGTCAAAAGCCATTTTAATTTCCGCTGCCAGCACAGGAGCGGCAATACCCGCCTGGAAGTTCTGGTGTTCGTAGAGTTGGTCAAAATCGGCTTCAATGAGCGCCCGTTTGGGGGAGCGATAGCCGGTGAGCGTCATTTCAAAAGAAACACTCATATCGGGCGTGGGAGTTTTAAAGGATTCCCAGAGAATTTTGGCGCCTTGCTTGGTGAGCTGGATAGAAACGGCTGCGCGTTGCCCGTCGAGCATAGGTGCTTTACCAATCCCCAGTACCTGTTTAGAGAGTTCGCCATCGGCTTTTACAAAAGAAGAAATAAGGGCTATGGTGCCTTCTTTGTATAGAACGGGTCCTTTGATGATTCCTTCGGGCGCAATATTTTGTAATTCCCGTTGCGCATCCTTAATCTGGTCTTTGGTAACGCCCAGTTCAATAACGGCATGGACAATTCCACCGCCTTCACCTTCGCGGTTTTCTGCGGCATCGGGTCCTGAGCGCACATTTTCTACGAAGCGCAAAAATGAAAAACTGGGAGTACCGTTTTCATCTTTGGCTATAGAGGGTTTGTCAATAATGTAGTACCACGCTTTGGGGTTGTCTAACTCCTGGAAAAGCGTTAACTCGCCCGCTCTCGCTATTTTGTCTAAGTTTATTTGCTGGGCAAAGGAGGAGAGCGTAGCTCCTATGGCTAATACTATGATAAGCCAGGGTTTCCTGATTTTTAACATTGTTTTCATTAGTTATTATTTCCGGTTAGTAAGTCTTTAAATTTGTCTAAGATTTTGTCTTTAGCAGTTGCCAGTATTTCTTTTCCAGCCTCTTTGGCTTCTTTAAACACTTCAGAGGTTATGTCGCCAAACTGGTCGGGAATATTGGCATAGATATAATCGTCATTGATTTTGGTCTCCCAGGGCAATGCCAGTTTTCCTTCTGTTTTATGGGTAAATATCAACCGGTAGGCGTAGCCTTTGGTATTTCGGTCGGTAAAGATGGTTTGCGTCATAAGCGGCTCTCCTTTAGAAATCGTTAACGGAATGTTGGTTTCTATCTCTTCTCCGAACTTGTAATACCGGATGGCTGCGGTTACGCGGGTAATGCCTTTTTCCTTTAGCTCATCTATGTCGCCTTCAAATTCTATAGTATGAGGCTTTATGGGTGTCGCTAAGGTAACACCTTCCCAATCTCCTTTTACCCATTCGGGGTTGGGAGGGAATATTTTGCCGCCTTTTAAACTCCACTGCATTTTGTATTCATACACATCGGGGTCTTTGTCTTCGCCACGCGCGTATGTGAGGGAGGCTCTAATTCCTTTATCCTTCAAAAAGTTGCGGTCAATGGTTACCTGGTCCTGGAAGCTGTTGCCAGAGCTTCGCTTTTTACGCACGTTCACGGTAACATAGTTTACTTCTTTGCCAAACATTTCTTCGGCCTCTAAATCTAAAATCAGGTTAATGTCCCGGTGTTGAAAGAAGGGGTCGTTGAGGTTTACAGACGATACACACTTGGGGTTATCCTTAACACCATCGTACCAGGCAGCCATATTTCCGGTCATCGGGAAGGGTTTGGTAACGGCGGTACGATATTTTAGGTTATACACCTCGGTAACTCGCTGAAACCGTTGCTCTGCTTTGAATTTGTTATACGTATAGCTTCTGCCATATTTAATGTTGGGCATGGCTTCTTTTTCTTTCTCAGTAGCCGGTGCAGGAGGTGCATTGCTTTCGTTATTAGAAACTGCTTCGGTGAATACATTCATAAAGCCTTCTACAATTTTATCGGCTACCTGGTCGTTGGTTGTATTTTTGGTGATTTGAACATCTACAGCTTTCGTTTCTAACATTTGGCTATAAATGCTCTGGGCTTCTGCATACGTGTATGTGTCATCATCTTCACCCTTAGAGCCTCCATCGGTATGGGTGTATTTGGCGCTAATGGATTCGAATGTTTTTTGCACTTTTTGCCAGTCTATGATAATTTTTCCATCTACAGCAGGAAATAGCACATCATATTTATACGCCAATTCAATAGAAATATCGGTGATGGAACGGTTACGCTCAAAGGTGGCAGCGAGGAGCTGGGCAGCCGTTTTGTCTAACTTGGCGGCTACTGCTATTTTAGAACCCGGCAGAGGCGAGGCATTACCGGAGGCTATCACTTTAGACATCCCGGCATCGGTGAGTACAGAGGAGATGATTCGGAAGGAATTGCCATCTTCTACTTTTACATCGGCGGCGCCTACCAATACGGGGTTAGTTACCTTTTTGTAGGGACTGTCTGAGTTTTGTTTCAGTTGCTCTACTTTCTGGCGGAGTTTCACCTGGGCTTGTTTTTCCTGTTCCGGCGTAAGTCCCCACTCCATGAGGAAGTGCATTAAGGCTCCTTGTGGCCCGGCAGCGTCTTCGGTGGTGTATTTTAGGAACAAGAATTCCTTGGTGCCATCTGGTCGCGATGAAAGCCGCAAATTAGTGGGCAGGTACATGTATTCACTGGTAAAGTCATTGCCTAAGCTTTTGGCTTTTCCATACATAATTACCTGGGTGCCATCATCTAAAATTACGTCTATTCTGTTTTCAGAGTCTAAGATTTGCGCCGTCATTCCCGTTATTAGGAAAAGACATGCATACAGGACGCCCATGCGCTTCCTGTGGGAGTGTTTGAGTTGCTGGTTCGGATTATTCATGATTTCTGGGGTTTTAATTAATGAGATTGTGTTATGGGGTTTATAGATTCTTTTCTTCTTTTTACAAACAGGCGTTCCGTGGTGAAGGAGCCTTTGGCTTTTTCGGCTGCGTTTTTTATAATGATTATATTGGGTAGCGCCGCTATTTGTTGGTAGAGTTTATTAGGTGTGGTAGAGAATTTGAAAAATATATATTCTTTAGCTTTTAAGCTGCAACCGCATACTTTTTCTATGGCTATTTCCACAAAGTCGGCACAGTTAAAGTCTCGTGGGTGAAAGGGTTTGTTGGCATCTATCTGGGTTTGCATAAATTTATACATCTGGTAGTCTTTTTTAGGAGAGGTAGGGATGCGAATGAGCCCATCTACCGGGAAGCCTTCTTCGTGGGGAATACCTTTTTCGAGGAGGCTGTTTACGGTTATATCATCTTCCCACGAGGCAGCGGGCAGCTTGAAATACTTGGGTTCCTGCGCTTTGTTGACCGTGATAGCATCAAAATTGTCTTTAGCGGGCCACAGGTCGTAGTAGGTTAGGGTTCCATTTCTAAGGGTATCGTAAACCGAAATGAGTTGGTTTTTCTCGTTGTACACATCTCTTACCCGTATTTTGTAATTGTCTATGGCAACACCGGCATGGCCGCTTTTACCGTCTATAGTAGCATAGAAGATAAAATATACATCGCTGGTTTTCGCAAAGCTGTGGGTAAGTCTGGCACCCGCTAACAGGGCGAAAAGGGCAAACATACTATGTATCTTCATACATTTCATAAGAGCCATTGTTTTAAATCGCCGGTTAGGGTGATGCGATTTTCCTGGGGTGCAGTTCCTTCATTACAACGGTAGGTAGTATAGCGGTAGCTAAGGGAAAGGGTGGTTCCGCCTAATTTGGTGGGGCTTTTAAAGGCTTCGCTCATGGTTTTTACCTGTTCTTTTTTGATGTGGAAGGAAAATGCCATTTTGCCGCTTGACAGGGTGGGCGGGCTGCCCTTGCTGGTAAGTGAGGCGTTGAGTATTTTCCCCGGGGTGGTTTTGTCGCTTATCATCGCCTCCGGCGATTCGGGGTTCAGGTAAAGTGCACCGGCAACTATAGCATCCCCGCCATAATACTCTTTTGCCTTGGAAGTGAGGTTTTGGAGTTGTTGACCGGTTAGCCCCCAGGTTACCAAAAGGTGCAAAATGGCGCCATCGGGGTCCAGGCTCCCCTGTTGGCTGTATTCCTGGTAGGAACACTCTACAACGCCTTTGTCTTCAGAGAGTTGCAGAGAAGCCGGAAGGTAATATACGCTGTTGACGCCAACACCCGGAACTTCGCGGAAGAGATAAACTTTTACACCATCGCCCAAGGATACTTCCCGTTTGCTTTCCTCGCACACGCGTTGCGCATGGGTGCTTGCGCAGGCGAAAAGAGCTGCCAGCAACCAGAGATATTTTATGTAGGGCTGTATAAAAGTCATTTTATTCAGGTAATTCGTCAACAAATATCAATCCTATAGTATCCACACCTTCCCGCTCTATTTTAGTTCCGTTTTTCCGAATCCAGGTGATTTTATAGTTTACATTTTCTGTGTTATTCGGCAGTGTAACTTCAAAATTTTTCTGGCTTATATCGTCTGTCGGCTTCAAGGTTATGCGTTGCTGTTTCACCTGGTCAAAAAAGGGATAGCTTATCTGAACAGAGATAGCGCGAATGTCTTTTCCCTGGAGCTCGCTCATATTGCCTTCCATATAAATGGTTTTTCGCTGGAAGGGAACAAAGAGGTTTACCATGGCGGCGTTTTCGCTTTTCCAGGGAGTTTCATACCCGCCACCGCCTTTGAATTTCCAACTGGTTTTGTAGTCGTAAGCGAGCCACTCGGTGCGTACGGTGTCTTTTTGGTTGAGGTAGCGCATGGAAAACCTGCCATCGAAGTTTTTAAAACTTTCTTTTTTAATGAGAATGTCTGCAAGGGTTTCGGCGCCGCTGCGGTGTTTTTTGCGGAGGGTTACGGTAACGCTGTTGAGCATGCTTTCAAATTCTTTTTCTAAATCGCCATCTATACCCACATATACTTCACGCTGCTGAAAAGCGGGGTCCCAAAGAGGAACGTCTCTGAAAAAGCGTTCATTTTTTCCATATTTTTGATATAGGGTGCCGATATTGAAGGTTATGAAGTGATGCCGATCGATGGTGGAGCGACCTTTGAAGAAGAGGTTAGAGGCGCCCGATACATTTATTTCTTTTAGCTGATAAGAGGCGCTGAGCCCAAAGCCGGTGGTGTTTTTGCTAGATAGGGCGCCGCCGGCACCTACGAGCGCTCCAATGGCGTCCATCATACCGCCTCGCTGTTCGGCGGGAACGCTGGCGGCTTCTACAGGGCGAAACATGAGGTCTAACAGTTTGCTGTACACGGTATTGAGGAGGCCTTCTAAGGTGGCATTGGTTCCTACGGTGGTGAGTTTAATGGCGTTTCTCTTTATGAGGTCATCGAATCCTATTTTTACATCGGCGCCTATAAAGTAGATGTTGCCGCCGGCGCCAAAGGACTGGCTTTTTTTCACATCTGACCAGTTTATTTCTAAGGTGGCATCGTAGCTATCGCTCAGGCCGGAAAAGCTCAAATCAAAGATAAGCGAAATATCGGGCGTATCCATCTTAAAGCTTTCTAACAGCAGCTTAGAATCTAACGGCGTGAGGTCGAAGGAAAGTGCTATACTGGAGTTTTCCAGCACGGGTGCTTCGCCTACGGAGAGTACTTTTTGTTCTTCTTTCCCGGTTTGGCGGTTGAGGATGGAAGAAATAAGGGCAAAACTACCCCTGTCGAACACAACGGGTCCTCGTAGGGTGATTTTGGGGTTTTCAAATTTTTTGCGGAGTACTTTTTGGGCTTCTTCAATTTGTTCGGCGGGGGTGTCGTATAAAATCAGGAAATGGAGTACACCGCCTCCGCCTGCTTCGGTTACAGTATTGGCTGAAGCGGTTTCGCTTTGCCGCTCGGTGATGTAGCGCATAAAGGAAAACTTGGGGTTTTGGGCTTCGTCTAAAGCCAAGCGCGCGCGGGTGGGCAGGTACAGGTAGGTGTTAGAGTCTGTATAGAGCGGGAAACACCACAACCCTTCTGCCTGCGTGCCTCTATCCATGAGGATTTGTTGAGCGAACAGGGGCGCACAGCAACTGAGGAGTAGGGCGGTTATGAGTTTTTTCATGGCTTTTATTTTTGAAGGTCTTCGGCTTCTGGGGTAATGAGAAACAGGTAATCGCCTTCTAATTCTTTAATGGGTTGGGCATGTTTTTTGGTTTTGGTGTACCAGGTTACCTGGTAGGCGAGGGGTTCTTTCTCATCGTAATACAGGATGATTTTGGAAGTGCCTTCCGAGTCACTATCCCGGAGAATTAAAGTGCGCTGGGAATTGGGCTTGCCGTTGAGTACGGTGAAAAAGCGGATGTTGGCGGAGCGGATGCCCACTTCTTTAAAGCCTTCCCGGTCAGCATCAATTTCTACTATTTTCTTTTTAAAGGGAGGTACTAAGGCTACGAGCGATAGGTTGTCTGCCGTCCATTGGTTTTTGGCTTTGGGGATTATGATGGGCTTGCTGTCTCCTTTTACATTCCAGCTAATTTTGTACTCGTAATTTAGCCACTCACTGCCCTGAATACCCAACCTGGGATAAAATACGCTTTTGAAATCTTTCCCCTTGCTGAGGTCTTCTTTGGTGAATAGCAAATCGGAAGTAGCATCGTCTTTACCAGCGCCATATACTTTTCGGAATGAAACGGATACGGAGTTCATAATGTCGTTAAAGGCATCTGCAAACCCGCCATCTATCTGGAAGTGTATTTCGCGTTTCTGAAAATCGGAATCGGCAAGGTTTACCACCCGGAAATAACGAGGGTCGTCTTTCAGGGTTTTGTAAAACCCAGCTATGTTCCCAGAGGTGTAGGTGGGTACTTTTATGGTGGTGGACTTGCTGAGGTTTAGGTAGAATTTGTTGCTGCGGATGTCTTCCCGTTTTTTCATAACGTATTGATTGTCTGAAAAATAAGGGGTGTTATCGGTTCCCCCGAATACGGAATCAAACCAGCCTCGTTCCTGCCTGCCTTTTATTTGGCCGGCTTCTACGGCTACTTCGCCTTCGGGTTGTTTTGCCCAGCCGGCTTTGGCGTCGAACATAAGTTCTATCAATTTATCGGTAACCACATCTACAATACTTTGCATGTCTTTGGTGTTGATGCCTAATCCTTCGGAACGGTCAAAAACATCTACATTGATGACCTGATTTTGGACCATTTCATTGGTTATTCGCCGCATCTCTTGTTTGGTAAAGCCTTCCTGGAAATTGCTGATGCGGCTGTAATGGTTATAGATGGTAGAAGCTTCGGCGCTGATAACGGCATTGTAGCCTCTTACCCTGGCTTCGTAGTAGCCGTGAATGGAAACGGAAACATCGGAGGTATTGCCAGCAAGGGATTCCCATAAAAGGGTTGCCCCGGCGGGGTTTAGCTTGGCGGCGATGGCAGCTTTGGAGTTGGGCAGTAAAGGTGAAAAACCGGAGGTGATGACGTTGGAGGTAAAGGCATCGGCGCCGCTGGTGTTGGTGAGAATGGAGGAAATAACATCGAACCGACCTACTTCGCTGCTGTTTTCATTGGTGGCTTGCCGCATGGGTACGGGACCGGCTATGTAGGCTTTTTCGCCGGCTTGTTTTTTTAGCTTGGTTTCTACTTGTTGCACCACGTCATTGGGTAGTGAAAATTCTATAAGAGCATGGAACAGACCGCCGCTGGAGGCTTGCCCTTCTCCCACGTATTTAATGCAGAGAAGTTCGTAGGAACCGTCTTCTTTGGTGGATAGGCGCACAAAACGGGTTAGGTAGTAGTAGGCGTTGGGGTTATTGGCGTCTTGCAATAACTGGATGCCATCTATCTGTACGCTCCCTTCATCGTACTTTACCTGGGCGGGTAGCTGAGGCGCAAAAAGTAACGTTAGTAGGAGCAGAAGGAGGTGTGTGGGTTTCATATTGGGTAGGTTTTAATCGGGTTCGTCTGAATTAGTGGTTTGTGGGGTTATCTGGCTGGTAATGTCAAGTATCTGGTGCCAGTTTTCCTGGGTTTTCCAATCGGATCTTTTCATGCTTCCGTCCGGAAATATTTCGGTGGTCCGGTAGGAATAGGGTTTGTTTAGTTTTACGGCGTAGGTAAACTTAATGGTTTTGGCATAGCTATCGGGGTCGGAGGCTTTGAAGGTATTTTTGAATAGCACGTCGCCTCCTCCAACGCCTTCGGCTTTTATTTCAATTCGCTTGGCGTAGAGGTCTTTGCGGATGTCGTTATTAAAATCGAAACAATATACATCCAGCGCCGGGTATTCAGGTGGAATACGTTCGTTAATGTCAACCTGTTTCACCAGGTCGGGCCATTTTTGGGTATCTATGTAAAGTGACAGGGAGCCGGCTAACACTACGCGTTCCTGGAGTGTGGTGGCGAGGGAGTCTTTTTGAGGGGCGAATTGTTCTTTCATACGATTTACAAATTCTTCTGAGCCGGAAACCTCCAATTCTTGCCCGGTGCTGTTGACTCCTTTGGTGGCAAAGGTATAGGTGATGCTTAGGGTGGGTTGCCCTTTTTGAAAGCCGTCCCAAAAGAGTTGGGCGTCTTCATTTCCCAGGCGAAGGGTAAAATCGCGCTCGGTCCAGTACGCATTGGCGGGAGCGTCTGCGCCTTCAAAAAAGCCTTCGGTAAATTCTTTGGTGGTTTCGTTTACCGCAGCATACAGCAAGATGGCTCGCAGGTTATGAATGGGCAGGGGTTTTAGGGTGGTTACTACAAGTCCTTGTTTTTTGAGGGTTTGTTTTAGGCTGTCTATTTTGGTTCGGGAAGGGGCCTGATTGGCTACTTTGAAACGGAGAAGACTTTTGAAGCGGGCGCTTCCCTGGTCGCCGGTGAGCTGGGTGCCGGTGTAGCGCATTTGGGTAAATTTAAAATCGGGTTTGCCGGAACGGTCTTTTATTAGCTGAATGCCGTAAGGCGCATAGTAAAAGAGGGTTTTGGTTTGTTGGTCCTGGTAGGTTACCACGCGGTCTATTACCCGTTTAGAAGCGAAATCGGGCTGGGCGAAAGCCGTGCAAGCGCTCAGCAGGGTTGCCGCCCAGAGGTAGGTAGGATGGTATGGAAGGGTGCGTTTCATGCTTTTACTCCTCAATTAGTGGGCGGATGCTGCTCACGGCTTCTTTTAGGGTGTGAATTCCTATGAATAGTTCCAATTCTTTGGAAGATTTCCACGCATCTGAGTTGTGTTGTTTTCCATCAGGCATTACAATGGTAAAAAAGTATTCGTACTCAGGCTCGGTTCCTTCGGGCAGGTATAGGGGGCCGGTAGAAAAGGTGGCCATATCTTCTTCTATGCGTACCGGGGGGAGTTCTACAACGGTGGCTCCCTTGGGATCTACCTGCCTGGAGCGGATTTTTACCATCAACCGGGCGGGTTTTAGCTTTTCAAATACCTGGAAACTTTCAAAGGTTACGTTTTTGGTTTTGCTGCTGGCGGTGCCGCCGGTGAGTTGATCTAACACTTTGTTTACACAGCTTTCACAGTCCACCAATGTATAGTCTATCCAAATTCGTTCGGTTTTTCCCTTTTTCTCAAGCCATTCCGGCATTTTTAGGGCGTTGAAAGTAACGCCTGCCTTGGCGGGAACTTCGGCATCTCCCAGGCTCCAGGAGTAAATTAGGGGAATGGTTCTGTCGCCTTCTTTTTCAATAACTAAGGCGTGGATAAATTTTAATTTTAATGGAAAGGGGGTTTTGTTGACCCATTTTTCATTGCGCCACTTGTTGGGCTGGAGGGTGAATTTGCCAAGTGTGCGGGTATCTGCAAGGGTAATGCGCACGGGGAGTAACTGTTCGGGTACCGTTTCGCTTTTGGGTTCTAACAGCATTACGCCTTGTACGCCAATACCTTCGGCTAAGGCTACCTGCATTTCTTCTTTGGTGCGGCTATCGGTTACCCAAGACACTTCTATGGGAGCTATAATGGTAGATTGAACGCCTACGTTTATTTTGTCGGGAGGAATGTTGTATTGCCCGGCTAAACCAGAGGAGAGGGATATTTTGGGGTTGCTTTTGGTGGGGATGATGCGGAGCTCCTTATAGGTGTAATTGGGGTGGCTTTTTACATAGGATTCTAACAGCGATTTTACCAAGGCTACTTCGTTATTGCCAATATTAGGGGTTAGGGTACCGCTCATGCGGACATTCCCGGCAGTCGCTCCCGTGCCGGTTCCGTAGAGCATGCGGAACTGGTATCCCTCATCGGGGTTCCAGCGGAGATGATACGCATCCGGGAGGTAGTAAAATACTCCAGACCGCAGGTTTTTATCGGGATAAATGTCCATGCGGACGTTGGTGATTTCGTAGGGAAACTCAAAATTATTGTCGGCCACCAAATCATCCCAAAGCGAAATGGGGTTGTTGTCGGGTCCCTGGGGTTCGGTGCTGGTATTTTCGGGGGTTGTAGTAGGCTGGGTGGTGGGTTGTGTGGTGGGATTGGTGAGAATGGTCATGGGTCTATACACCATATAGATAGATTGTTGTTTTTTAAAGACATCGTCGGTAATCCGGCTTACTCTTCCATCTTTATATACGCGGCTGTGATTTACCTTCAGGTCGGTTCCCATGACCATGGTAAAGGTGGAGGTGGCGAAGGAACTCTCAAATACGGCGGAATAGGTTTTGTTTCCTTTGTCTGTTAAGGCTACGTTACCCCAATCGCAATCGGTGGGGCTGCAACTTCCATACACGCGCACACTGGTACCGTTGCCGGAGACCACTATTTTCGTGATGTCGCGGGTATTAGGGTCAGCGTTTATCCATATACCATCTATCTCCTGAACGGTTTGCGGGGGCGGAGGCGAGGGTGTGGGCGTGCCCCCGCCTCCGGTGTTTATAGGTTGCTTTATAGACATATTTCTCAACACCGCAGGGTTCACAGTGGCTATTTTAAGAGAGGGTTTCACCTGGGGGCGTACCAGCACTTCTTCGTTTTCTTTTAAGGAGCCGGCGCTGCCAATGGGTTCTAAGGTAACAGGGATAACTAAGTTTTCATAATTGATTTCGGTAATCTCCCGTTTCCATTTTTTATTGAGGGTATATAGGAATATTCGCTTGAAGAAGCTGGCTTTAGTTTTTCCTACCTTTATCTCTAAATAGGGCGATTCGGTAGAGGGTAGCCCCGAGGTAGTTTTGTTGCTGGAGGTGAGAGTGAGTTCTATGGGGCTGGTTTTTCCCTGGAGCGAAACGCCGGCGTTATTTATATCTAATTGCCCCAGGCGCTGGCCGTTTTGAGTGCCGGCTATGATGTAGGCGGTTTCGAAACCGGTGTATTCTACCCGTATTTTCAGTTCGTTTTCGCCATCACTTATCACGGTAACAGATTCAATAGAGCCTTCGGGTTTAGACGTGAAGCTGATGGCGTCTTCTACCCGTGTTAACTTTTTGTCTTTTAACCCGCTGAAGTTTTGGGTATGCCCGATTATGGTCCATAACAGCATACACAAAAACGTTATTAGATGATAACGGAATGGTTTCATAGTAACTAATTTGTGTGGTAAAGTAATTGAAAAACTATTGGTATATGGTATGCCTGCATTCATATAAATACATTATGAATAGTTTATTATGCCTGTCTTTTCAGCGCATTTGACAAAACCGGTTGCTGCAATAAAGGCTTATTTGAAATGAAGCGCTTTTTTTGAACATTACAGTAACCTATTGTCTCCAAAAACTAAAGAACTCGTATATGCAGGTAAAAGAAGTTGTTGTGTTTTAAAATGAGAAACACTAATAACTCTGTAAATGTAAGGCTAAAATTTATACTGGAAAAAATTTTCTTAAAAAAATTTTCTATGAAATCGTAAATTGCTGGTTAATAGTTTTTTAGAAAAATCACGAGATTTTTTTTGTCTATATCGCATTAGCTGGTTTATCATATAAAAAAGCGTTTGGAAAAGATACAGTTTCCAAACGCTATTCTTTTGGGTATATTCAGAAGAAGTATTTACCTGGCTTCTGGTTGTTTTTGAAGTTTTTTAAACACTATGCCAATGGCTGCACCGGTGATACCATAATACACAATGTTCCATAAACCTTCTACTAACGTGCCGGTAAGATCCATAAAAGTAGAAGTGGCATACCACATTAATCCTAAACCGAAGCCTAAGAAAATACCTACCCAGGCTCCAAATTCAAAGCCGCCTTTGGCGGAATAACTGCCTCTGCCCCATTTACTATAAATAACAGAGAGGGCGAAGGCTTCAATAACACAACTCAGTGCAATAAGCCCCATTTGAGGCGGATCTTTGGATACGTTTGTAATTACATGTTCTTCATAAAAACCAGGTGCAAGAAAGTCATAAAACAACCATCCCAGCAGGAACAATAGCAGAAAGCCTACTAATGTTCCAATAACAATTGATTTGGAATACATACAAAATCGGTTTTTAATTGGTTATTAATACCGCTAATATAAAAAAATATTTTTATTTGCAAATTTTAAGGGTAGAATCAGGCGCTGAAGAGTATCGTAATGACAAACCAATCAAAATTTCAAGTCGTAGAATTAGAAAACAGCTGCCAAGGGAGAAGGTACTTCTAAATTCACTATTCTGCGTGGAATTGGCTATATTTGGATTTTTACATCGTTTGTCTCTATGGCCTATCCTAAAAGGATAGAATGGCTGGGAGAAAGAGAGAAGTGTTATTTTTGACACCATTATAAAATGTATGACTTTTACCGCACAGTCTTCTAAACCTGTTAATCTTACACTTGTAGCAATAGGTTTATTACTATCTGTAGGGTTTGGCTGGCTGGCAGATTTAGAACCCGGGAAACCCCAGGTTACCTATACTGCTGCCGTTGCCTTGCTCATGGGTTTCTGGTGGGTTACAGAAGCCATCCCGGTGGGGGTTACCTCTCTCCTGCCCTTAGTATTGTTCCCTGTTTTAGGGGTAATGAACGGAAAAACAGTTTCTGAAACCTACATTAACTATATTATCTTTCTCTACATTGGCGGTTTTGTTATGGCGCTAACTATGGAAAAGTGGCATTTGCACAAACGCATCGCCCTAAAAATTCTCTCCCTTTCGGGAGTAACTCCTTTCCGTATTCTTTTCGGGCTCATGTTTGCCGCCGCTTTTTTATCTATGTGGATAAGTAATACTGCCACGGCTATGATGATGATGCCTATGACTCTTTCTGTAATGAGCGCTTTGGAAGAATTGTATCCGGAAACGTCATGGAACAGGTATTTCACAGGGATACTTCTTTCGGTAGCATACGCCTGCACCATAGGAGGCATGGCTACCCTGGTAGGAACGCCCCCTAATCTTTCGTTTGTGAGAATTTATGAAATAATGTTTCCAAACGGAACGGCGGTAACCTTCGGCAATTGGTTTCTCTTCGCTTTTCCGCTTGTAGTTACTCTATTTATCGCCACCCTTTTTTATCTTTATTTTTTATATCGCCCTAAAGAAAAGCTGCCACATCTGCCCGTTTCTTTTGTGAAAGAGCGTTATAAAGCGTTGGGAAAGCCATCGCGGGAAGAAAAGGTAGTTTTTGTAGTATTTCTTGCCCTCATTTTTTTGTGGATTTTTAGAGAACCTATCCCCATAGGCGCCTTTGAAATACCGGGGTGGGGCGGCTTGCTGGCTTCATCAGACTATATTAATGATGGCACTGTTGCAATTTTTATTGCGGTATTACTTTTCATTATTCCTTCTTCTCAAAAAAACAAACCACTGGCACAGTGGGATACCGTTACCAAAATCCCCTGGCATATTGTACTCCTCTTTGGCGGTGGGTTTGCTTTAGCAAAAGGGTTTATAGATAGCGGGCTTTCTGACTATATGGGTAGCTTGCTTGCCGATGTTAAAGGATTTCCCATGCTTGCTGTTATAGGTATAATCTCTACCTTAACAACGGCGCTGGGCGAGTTTGCCAGCAATACCGCCATTACCGAAATGTTTTTGCCCATTATAGGTGCCTTAGCTAAAACTATACAAATAAACCCTCTCCTTCTTATGTTGCCTGTTACGTTAGCTGCTTCTATAGGTTTTATGCTTCCTGTAGCAACGCCGCCCAATGCTATTTTTTATGGCACCGGAAAACTACCCCTGCGACAAATGGCTGCTACAGGTTTGGCGATAAACCTTATTTCCCTGGTGCTCATAACAGTGTTTAGTTACTTTTGGGCGGCAGTGGTTTTTTCCATACCTTACTAACTCATAATAAAAAGGAATAGAAAAATGGGATGGTCGCAACAGGGATATAACGCTCAGGGGTTTAACCCTTCTCTTGGTTTTGGCTCTCCCTATTGGTATGTGGGGTGTAATGGCGAAGACAATAGCAACGTGGAAGCTTTTCATGAAACAAGGGTAGATATAGGAGAATGGGCAACTAAGCTAAAAATTGTGTACGGAACCTCTTCCCAGGAATACTTCCGGGGTTATATTCTCACCCCCACTATGGAAACTGCCCTGTTAGTGCTTTCCCGGTTCGATAATTTCCTGGTGTATGAAGGGAAATATGGGGGCGAAAAAGCATTTAAGGTGGCCGAAATGGTGATGGTGCCTTTTCTGGGGATTATTCTTTTTTTTGAAGCCCGGGCAAGGCGGTGTTTGGGAGACTTAATTTCTTTTAAGGAATTGGAAAAAGAGTTATTAGAGGAATTGAATTTTGGAATCCGGCATGGATTTATATCCAATCAAGAAAAATCACAAGCCGATATAGCGCTCGGTTTACAAACTGCCCTGTCTCATGCAATCGTTAAAAAACCTACGTTATAATGCCCAACCAGTATCTCATAACCATTGTGGGGCCTACCGCCATCGGAAAATCGGCCCTGGCGGTGGTCTTGGCAAAGGAGTTGAAAACAGAGATAATTTCGGCAGATTCGCGCCAGTTTTATAGGGGACTGCGTATAGGCACCGCCGTACCTACCTTGGAAGAGCAAGGCGGCATAACCCATCATTTTCTACAGCACAAAAGCATCCACGATACTTATACGGTAGGCGATTTTGAGACAGATGCTTTAGAAAAACTGGCATTGCTTTTTAAAAAATACTCTGTTGTTGTTATGGCAGGCGGGAGTGGGTTATATAATGATGCCGTTTTATATGGTTTAGATAGTTTTCCGGCGATAGACTCCGCTATTCGCATGCAACTCAACAACCTTCTCCAGGAAGAAGGCATCGCTTCCCTGCAAGCTCGCCTGCAACAAGCAGACCCTGTTTATTTTAAACAGGTAGATACCCAAAACCCGCGCCGTTTGCTGCGGGCTTTAGAAGTAATAACGGCTACCGGGAAACCATATTCATCTTTTTTGCAGAAAAAAAAAGCGCCGCGGCAGTTTATTCCTATTATAATAGGGCTCACCGCTCCCAGGGAAATTATATATCAGCGCATTAATGAACGGGTGGAAAACATGATGGAACAAGGGTTGCTCTCTGAAGCCCGCGAATACTATCCTTACCGGCACCTCAATGCCCTGCAAACGGTTGGTTATAAAGAATTGTTCTGCTACTTAGAAGGAAGCTGCACGCTGGAAGAGGCTATTCTTGATATTAAAAAAAACACCCGGCGCTACGCTAAAAGACAGCTCACCTGGTTTCGGCGCAACCCGGCAACCTGGTGGGTACACTACGATACCCAGCCTAAAACCATTCTCAGGGAAATAATCGCCCGTATGACATAATTTGTTTCTCATAAAAAAAGAAGAGGCCTGCTTAGTAAAAACACATCGTGGGAATTCTATAGAATTTTCCCCCCTTCCCGGGATTTTCGTGTAGATGATTTGTCATAAAATTATACGGAAAAACAAAGATTATTTTTATATACGGCAGATTCTATACATTTTATAAACTATTACCTATAGTATATATAAAATAATCCTTTTTTGGCTATTTCATAGTATTTAATGCATAAAATTGTAAGACAATTATAAAAGATTTGCATACACCTATTTTTTAACAAATAAAAAATATTCAGCTTGCATTTTACTATAACTTATTTATTATTTTTGTGCAAAAACAAGCGGGTTTTTAATTTTAAAAGGCGGTACCATGAAAAAGCAAGTAGTAAAAACGTTAAAAAATGCGGTAGATTATCAAAAACGCACCATCAAAAAGGTAATTCCTAAAACAGATGATAAGAAAACGCACATCTACCGGAAAAAAGACATCCTTCACTTTTCTATCTCTACCTTGCCTAAACTTTGTTTTTCTGTGGGTTTGGTAGATGAAATACTTGCCTGGCAGGAAGAAATGAAACGCGAAAATTATAAAAACTATAAATATATTATAGTTTCCAGCATTGTTCCGGAGGTATTTAACCTGGGCGGCGATTTGGAGCATTTTGTACACTGTATAGAAACTTCTGATAAGGAACAACTGCGGGAGTATGCCTATAAATGTGTAGATTGCGTTTATAACTTTGTGAAAACGCCTAACCATGTTACCTCTATATGCGTTATTGAAGGCTCTGCCCTGGGAGGTGGACTGGAAGCGGCGCTAACTGCCGATATTGTGATTGCCGAAGAGGATAGCAAACTGGGATTTCCCGAAGTAAAATTTAATCTCTTTCCCGGGATGGGGGGCTATCACCTGGTAACCGCCAAAGCCAATGAAAAGCTGGCGCTTGAGATGATACGAAAGGGAAAAATATATACTCCCCGTGAGCTACACAAAGAGGGGTTGGTAGATTTTGTTACCGAAAACGGAAACGGGCATAAACTGGCGAAAAAAATAATTTCAGACCTGGAAAAGGGAGCTAACCCTGCTGCGTTAACGGAGAAAATCCGCCAGTTTAAAGATAGTCCCCTTCTCAACCGGGAAGACCTTATTGAAACGGTTGATGAATGGATAGACAAGGCATTTGAGGTTTCGCGAACCGATATTAAAACCATGAAAAAACTGGTGGCCGCCCAGCAAAAAATATTAGCCAAAAAGAAAATCAGGCTTAAGGTAGGCTCTTACCTGAAAAGGAAAAAAATTCAGTTAACCACCTGAAAAACCTGTGTGGCATCAAAAGATAAATCATCGTTTTGCAGGTGTGCCTTAGTTTTCTAAAGCTATGAGTTTTCTAAAAACCAGCTTCAAAAAAAGGGATTTATTATTTTTTAGGTATCTTTGCCCCACAGTAATTCAAAGCGCAATTATACCTGCATGAATTCTCCTGCTTTCAGGCTTTACTTTATAGATGTAATGAGGGCGTTTGCTATTTGCATGATGCTCCAGGGGCATTTTGTAGATGGGCTCTTGGCCGATACTTTCCGAGAAGAGGGGAACCTGGGCTACCTCATTTGGAAATATTTCAGGGGAATCACCGCTCCTACTTTTTTCACCGTATCGGGCTTCATTTTCACCTACCTGCTCATAAAAGAAAAGGCAGAATTGGGTTGGAAAAATCCCCGTGTGAAAAAAGGAATACGCAGGGGGCTTATGCTCATTGGCTTGGGATATTTTCTGCGCTTAAACCTGGGTGGGTTGCTTATCGGGGAGGTGTATGACGGCTTTTTTATGGTAGATGTTCTACAGTGCATTGGCCTCTCTATTCTTTTCATAATCAGCATATACCTGCATAGTTTTAGCCGAAAAAAATATGTTTTGCCTCTTCTTTTAGCTGGCGGCACTTTTGTTATCTTCCTTGCCGAACCCCTGTACGCTAACCTTCACTATAATTTCCTCCCCAAGCTATTCGCCAACTATTTCACCAAAGCCAACGGCTCTATTTTCACTATCTTTCCCTGGTTCGGATACGCTTCTTTTGGTGGGTTTATGGGTGTTTTATTCCATACATACAAAGACCGCATCTATTGCTATCGCTACGCCATTATTCTAAGCCTGTCCATCGGGCTGGCGCTTATGCTGCTCACTACACCTTTGTTATGGAAAGTTTATGAGCTCTATAAAAACCCTTTCACTTTGTCTATTCTTAGAAACGACTACCTGTTTATTCGTTTAGGAAATGTATTAGTATTGTTCACCCTATTTATGCTGCTCAGAAATAGTATTACTGCTGCCACTATTAGAGCGATAGGGCAAAATACTTTATCTATTTATGTTTTCCATTTTGTATTACTTTATGGCAGTTTAACAGGGCTGGGGCTCTATAAATTCTTTAACCATTCCCTCCCCCCTGTTATTATTATTCCCGGCGCCTTGCTGTTTGTAGCCGTTACCATTTACCTCTCTTTCCAATACAATCGCTATAAACCTTTCTTTATAAATAAAATAACCGTTGTACAACAGGAAATGCTCCTGACGACAACGGGTATATATGATGAAGCTCAGCGATTTTTAACAAAGTTAAAAACCAAGATAGCGAGTATTTTCAGCTTTGTAAAGAGCTAACCCCTCTCTATTGTATCTTCTTTTTATTTTTGGGGACTTCTGTATCTTTAAATGTTTTTTCCTGGTAAGGCAACGCTTCAAATCCCATATTATAAAAGGTAAAAGCAAATATATCTGCGTATTGCTCAACAACTTTGCTTATGGGTGTTCCTGCGCCATGCCCCGCATTAGTTTCAATACGAATGAGGGCAGGATTGTTACCAGCCTGTTTATCCTGTAACTCCGCTGCAAATTTAAAACTATGAGCGGGCACCACCCGGTCATCATGGTCGGCAGTAGTAACAAGTGTAGCCGGGTAGCGAACTCCTTTCTTTACATTATGAACCGGCGAATACCCTTTCAGATAACGGAACATTGCTTCACTCTCCTCTGCAGTACCATAATCATAGGCCCAGCCGGCGCCTGCAGTAAAAGTATGGTAGCGTAGCATATCCATTACCCCCACACCTGGCAATGCCACCCGCATTAGTTCCGGGCGTTGGGTCATAACGGCGCCCACCAATAGCCCGCCATTAGAGCGCCCCGAAATTGCTAAGTACTCTGGTGAAGTATAGTTATTGGCAATTAAATATTCGGCGGCAGCTATAAAATCATCAAAAACATTTTGTTTTTGCATTTTCGTTCCCGCATCGTGCCATGCCTTTCCATATTCACCCCCTCCTCTAATATTGGGCACCGCATAAATGCCTCCCTGTTCCAGCCACACTGCATTCACTGTACTGAAAGAGGGGGTTATGCTAATATTGAACCCTCCATAACCATAGAGTAGCGTGGGGTTTTTACCATTTCGCTTTATTCCTTTTTTATAGGTGATAATCATAGGAATGCGGGTTCCGTCTTTAGACGTATAAAATACCTGCTCAGATTGGTAATCATCGCTTTTAAAATCGATAGCCGGGCTCCAGTATAAACCAGATATTCCTTTGTCGGCATCATAGCGGTAAATGTTACCGGGAGTATTGTAATTGGTAAATGAATAGTACAGTTCTTTTTCATCTCGTTCTCCGCTCAACCCGCCTACACTTCCTACCCCGGGAAGCGCCACATCTCGTATAAAAGCGCCTTTATAATCATACTGTTTCACCTGGGAAATGGCATCTACCATATACTCAGCAAAAAAATACCCGCCGCCGGTAGAAAGGGTAAGAGCATGTTTGGTTTCTGGGATTACATCTACCCAGTTTTTAGGAGCGGGGTCAGAGGCATCTACTTTTACAAGCCTCCAGTTGGGAGCATTGAGGTTGGTGAAGATATATAAGAGACTCCCATCATTTTCAACCACGCGGCTGTCGCTTGCATAATCTTCGGTAATAGGAATAAGTTTTGAACGGGCATCTGTTAAATCTTTTATAAAGAGTTTGTTACCCGAAGTAGAAGTAGCCGCCGTTATAACTAAGTAGCGGTTATCTTCTGTAACGCCACCCCCAATATAGCGATGTTTTTCCTGCGTAAGCGCTCCAAAAATAATTTTATCTTCTTTCTGGGGTGTGCCTACCTTATGATAATACAAAATATGCTGGTCTGTCATAGCAGAAAGCTCACTTCCCTTGGGTTTGGTATATGTGGAATAATAAAACCCCTCGTTTCCTTTCCAGGAGATTTGCGTGAATTTTATATCTGTTAAAGTATCTTCTATAATTTGAAACGGATGTGTTTGAGCGACTATTATTTTTTGCCAGTCGCTACCCCCTTCAGAAATGGAATAGGCGGCAAGCGAGCCATCTTTTGTAAAGCTCAGGGACGCTAACGAAGTGGTGCCGTCTTTTGAAAACGTATTAGGATCTAAAAAAATTTCTTCTTTTCCATCTTCTTTCTTACGGTATAAGACGAATTGGTTTTGCAGTCCATTATTTTTATAAAAATAAATGTCTTTTCCTTTTCTGAAAGGGGCGGTTATTTTCTCATAATTCCAGATTTTTTCCAGCCGCTGTTTTAGCTCGTTCCGAAAAGGAATTTTCTCGAGGTAGCCAAAGGTAACTTCATTCTGAGCCTTCACCCAGGCAGCGGTTTCTGCACTCCTGTCATCCTCCAGCCAACGATACGGGTCGGGTATGCTGTCTTCAAAATACACATCGGTAACGGTTCCTTTCTCGGTAGCCGGGTACTTCACGGTTTGAACATTTTTGTCTTTTTTACAAGCCGCCATCATTAAAATACATATAATAAAAATTCCTGGTTTTTTCATATCTTATTACTATTAAACACTTCAAAAATACAAAAACTTTTATACGGCTATACAGTTTTATGATTTTATGAGCAAAGTAATTCGTTTATATAGAAAACTCTTATTCACTACCCTTCTGTACGCCGGCTTCTTTTTGCATAAATGGAATTGCGGGGTTAAAAATCTCATATAAAAGATTTGTAAGCGCCTGCTCATACCACTCTAAAACAGAAGCATCTATTTGAGTATTTTTTAGAGCCGTTCTGCCCGGCTTGTCTTTTAGGCAGAAGTTCATAAAGCCCTGTCCCATGTTTTTGAAAGATATAATGCTTGCCTCCATAGGTTTTTGCAGGCTATATGTTTTTTCATATAGCCAGCTATAGGTAAGGAGTTGAAAAGCCTTATGATAGGGGTAGCTTGCCAGGTTAACGCCGATAGTTACCTGCAATTCCCGTTGCAGCGCTTTGCCGGTTTTATAATCTAACAAATGTAGCATCCCATTCACTTCTTCCAGGCGGTCTATGGTACCGGTGAGTCTCACTGTTTGAGACAGTTCCGGGAGTATAAAGGAGGCAGCTACCGGTTGCTCGATAAGGAGAATTTTTACGGCTGTTTTTTTTTGAAGACGCTGTTTCTCCATTTCTAAAAACCGTTCTATATATCGGCCGGCAATGGCAATAGCAATTCGGTTTTTCCCATTTTCAGCAGGATTTTCGCCATAAAATTGTTTAAATTTATCTAAAATAAGCTCTTCTACCCGTTTTTCCATCTCTAATAGGGTATTCATTTCCAGGAAAGAACCTTCCAGGGGTTTATAGAGAGTTTCTAAGGTGTAGTGAATAATGATACCCAGTGTGCGGGCACTCACACTCTCTTCCGTATCTTCGGGAGGCGTAACGGCAAGAAGCGTGCGGTGATAAAAATCTAAGGGGTTGCGAAGGTAGGCAATGAGGGCAGTAGGCGATATGCCTTTTTCCATAACCATGGCAAGGTCATTTAATAAGCGGGGTGTTTTGGGAACACTTATCGGTTGTACAGAAATAGGCAATACGGGCGGGCTGGCTATGGTTTCAGAAATGATATGGCGGGTTTGCGGGAACATGCTGAGTTGGAGCAGAAACCTACTTTTTTCGCCACCGCCCATCATATCCATTTCCAGGTCATACAGTAAAATCACGGTTTTAGCTCGCTGCAATAGCCGGTAGAAATGATAGCTATATGCGGCATCGCGCTCTACGTGTGTAGGTAACCCAAAGGCGCGCCTGAGCTCGTAGGGAATAAGGGAAGACTCTTTTTTCCCGGGTGGAAGCAATCCTTCATTCACAGAGGTAATAATAACTCGTTCAAAATCCAGGCAGCGACTTTCCCATAAACCCATGATAGAGAGTCCATTAAACCCACTTTTGAAATGAATTGTTTCGCTTTTTAGCAGTTGCCGGTAAAGTATTGCAAGAGCGGGAATTTCTATAGAGTGGGTTTGGGCAATGGCGGCTAACTGGTTGAAGAGGTATTGGAATTGGCTTATATATTCTGGGTAGAGGGGTTGATTTTTATATGTTTTTTGCATTCGCTCTAAAATTATCAGAGCTTGTTCAAGGAGTTCCGACGAGCTTGTTGATATTGGCAGGAGTTGTTTTAGAAGGGGTTGAAGCGCTGCCGGAAATTCTCGCAGGAGTGTTTCAGGGGAATATGAAAATACATTTTTTTCATGTATTTTGCTATTAAAAAGTGCTATTTTAATCCCCCCCGATACAATCTGTTGTGTAATGGGGTGATACAGAAGGGTTTGTAATTGACTGGGCTGCCAGCCATCTTGTACTTGTTCTGCCAACGTCCACCAGGCAGTGAAAAATGAGGCGAGCGGGGTTTGGTGAAGCGGAAGTTTGCTATAAATATTTACTGGCAGAGTTGATTCGGGAAGGGTATGGAGAAGGGGTAGCAGGAGGGTTTCGTCTCCCAAAATTATGGCGGTTTTTCCATTGTCTATTGGTTCTTCGCGAAGCAATTTTCCCACATAAGCAGCCTGGGGGTTTTGTTTGGGAACGCCTATAAGGCGTATATTTTTTTCTGCCCGAAAGTCTCCTGAAAAAGACCGGAAAGGGTGGGTTTTAAAATGCGCCCAGGTTTTGCGATAGTTGCGCAGGAAAAAGCCCGCTTCGTGGGTTTCGTCCTCTAAAAAACAATTATCTATATCCCAAAAAATTTCATTCCCCTCCTGTTCTAAGAACATTTGTATAAGGCGCTCCTCGGTACGGCTCAGGGCATTAAAGCCTATGAAAAAATGGCGGCGAGCGGGGTGTTTAGCCAAATAATCTTCTGCCTGCTCACAGGCTTGCTGGTATGCTAAACCAGGGTAGGCGCATTTTTTTTGCAGGAGCTGGGTGCGAAAGGCGTGATAATACTCACTCAATTGCTTCCAAAAATGGAGGTAGTTTTCCTGGGCGGTTGTTTTTTGAGAACCCAAGTCCCACTGCTCTACTTCTTTGAGGCGGGCAAGTTGGGAGAATAATTGGTTTCCATTGATGAATTGACGGTCTATTTCGTCAAAATCGCGAAGAGCGTCTGCCGCCCAGCGGGCGAATTGCTGGAATGAGAGGGTTTCTCCCTCAGTGGTTTGCATACGGGAGCAGAGCTCATAAAACTCCAGCAATAGTGCAGCAGGGTTAAGCAGCCTAAACCCTGACATGTTTACGGCAAAGCTTTCCATGTTATTTAGTTCAGGGAGATAGGTTGCCCTGGTTATTTGGCGAGAGAGTTCTTTTTGCAGAAATACGCCCGCCCGCCAGGTAGGCGTAATGAGCTGTACATCTTCAAAATTCTTTAATGAACGTGAGAGTTCTTCGGCTACAGAACCTAAAAAAGTGGGGGTGTTCATATTCCCCGTAAAGATAACGAAACAGGGGAAATAGGGGGCGGTTATTAGGCTAACATGGGCTAATTTAACTAAGAATTATCGCGGTTCTATTTATCTCACCGTTCCGCTTCCCTCATTCTCAGTATCGTTTGGCTAAGTGAGGGGGTAGTTTTCCTCATTGGTGTTTTTATCGGGGGGCGGGCTGTTTTATTTTTATAAAAAAAATAACGTACCATGAAAACACAACATGCACTATTGGTTTGGGTAATGGCGCTCTTCATGTCCATTCCCTTTGGGTTTGAAAAATCGCTGGCAGCAACCAAAATATCAGCGGTAGCGGGCATACCGGGAAAAAAGTATATTAAGGTGGCGCTTTTGTTAGATACAAGTAATAGTATGGATGGGCTTATTAACCAGGCGAAGGCATATTTATGGGATGTGGTGAATGAGTTGTCATACGCTCGTTGTGGTGGTAAGGCGCCCAATTTGCTCATCGCTTTGTATGAGTATGGAAATGATGGGCTATCGGAACGGGAGGGATATATGCGGCAGGTTACGGGCTTTACAGAAGATTTGGACGAGTTGTCTGAAAAATTATTTTCGCTTACTACTAACGGGGGTTCAGAGTTTTGCGGCGCGGTTATTCAAACATCTTTGCGGGAGTTAGATTGGGGGAGGGATGCAGATGATTTGAAGCTTATTTTTATCGCCGGGAATGAGCCTTTTACGCAAGGGAGGGTTTCTTATAGCGATGCGGCAAGAGATGCGGTGGAAAAAGGGGTGGTGGTAAATACCATTCACTGCGGAGATTATGAAACGGGGGTCCGGGGTATGTGGGCAGATGGGGCTAAACAAGCGCATGGAACGTATATGGCTATTAACCATAACGAGGAAATTGTGCAGGTAAAAACGCCTTATGATGCTGCTATTCTTCAACTAAACATTCAGCTCAACGGCACTTACATTCCGTATGGGACGCGGGGAGCGCATAAAGCAGAAATGCAGGCGGAACAGGATGCTAATGCGGCTTCTGTGAACGCAGAAATAGCGCTGAAAAGAGCGGTGAGCAAGAGCTCGGGCATGTATCAAAACTCAGGTTGGGACCTGGTAGATGCGGCGAAAGATAAAGGGTTTGAGTATGAAAAACTTAAAAAGGAGGAGCTTCCTAAAGAATTGAAGGGTAAATCTGCTGCTGAACTAAGGACATATATAGTTGAAAAAACAAAGGAGCGGGAGGCGATACAGACTAAAATCCGCGAATTGAACGAAAAGCGCGATGTTTATATAGCGAAAGAACAGAAACAGAGCGCTGCTTCTAATAGTCTTGATAAGGCGATGGTGAAGGCTATTAAGGACCAGGCCAAAGCGAAAAATTATACGTGGAGTAAAGAGTAAGGCATATTTGGCGCCCTTCGGCGTGCGCCTCCCCGCTTGTGCTTATTATGCACCTTTTACGAAATGGTTTTTCGCATGGGTGCATAGGGGTACAGGCGCGGGTAAGAGACAATCAAAATAGTTTTCCCTGGAGTTCTATTTTCAATGAATAGGTTTTTACCGTGATGAGAACTTTTGTTTTCATTGTCATACTGAGCGTAGCGAAGTATCTTTACTATACTTCACTGTTTCTCTATTGAATTTGTTTATTCAGGAACTCCCACTGAGGATTAAATGCTGAAATTAAAGCCTCTTTCTTTTTTCTAATCCAACCTTTTATCTGTTTCTCTCTTTCAATGGCATGTTCAATATATTGAAACCTTTCCCAATACAACAAATAATAGGCATTATACTTACCGGCAAAATGCTTTTTAGCTGTTTTAGCATCTTGTTCATGTTCATAAAGTCTTCTAACCAGGTCGTTGGTAATACCTGTGTATAATGTGGTTTTATTTATATTGGTTGTTATGTAAACAAAATAGTTATGGGTTCCTATTGGCTTCATAGATGATTTATAAAAGATTCTTCGCTTCGCTCAGAATGACAGGCATGTTAAATATGTTTCACTTCATAATCAAATCCGGGAAGTTGTTCGATAGCTTCCGCTAAATGTTTACGGTGGCATTGGCAAATATTAGATTCAAAACAAGTTAATGCTATGCGTTTATGTTTTGTAAGCAAGTGTAAAATGTGTAGTTGCGAATTTGCTGTTTTGGGCAGGTTGTACTTGCAATACTGAGAGAAAAGTTTATCATAATCATCTTGTGTGTTCAATTCCTGTCTTTGTTCAGATTGTATGCCAACTTCGGGAATATGCAGATATTCAATATCTAAACTGGCACAATATTTTTTCAACTGGCTTTTGCTAAATCCGTATTTCATACTTAACGGATTATTCCGAACATCCACTAAAATCTTCACATCATTTTTCAAAAGGCGAACCAAGTATTCTTCTAAAGAAATTCCTTCGTAACCAATAGTAAAAAGCACTGTTTTATTGCTTTTCGGTTTCACTTTATTTACTTTCTCCAACTCCTCTTTTGTCAAAATACTTTCGGCAGCTTCACTCTTAATGGCGTAAAAAGGGTAGTTCAAATACGTATGTTTCATTAAAGCCATTGCACTCATCCTTCCGTAATTGGCTTTTATCTCTTGTAAAAGTTTAAGGTCAGTTGCTTTCAGTTGTTTCAGGTAATCAGTTTTGTCAATTTTCTCGAAACGCTTTTCATCTTCTTCCAATATTCCTTTACTCACCATCGCCATAATATCGGCATTAGCCGAATAAGAAAAACAGCCAAAGCGATAGGGGATAAAGTCGTATTCACTCTTTGCTTGTCTTTGAGTAAACAAGAAAAGCAACTTCTGTAAGCAGATTTTATCTAATTGTCCATCAAATAGTTGCAATAGGGCGAGTAGTATTTTTCTCCGGTAAAACACAATGCAAATGTATAATTTAATTAGGTGTAACTCGCCTTTAACCCTGTTTTAAGAGGCTTATTGTTAAGGGGGCGGCTTTTATTTTGTAGCTGTTTTTTATGGGAAAAGCTTTTTTGAAGGGGTATTTTGAATTGGGGAAAGTGTAGGGGCAACAATATTCTTAGTTAGCGGAAGTCTTCATCAACATGCGTCTTAACTGGTTGAGTTTCATCAGCGCTTCCACGGGCGTCATAGTATCTATATCTAAGTGTAATAGTTCCTGTTTTATTTCTTCCAGTAACGGGTCATCTAACTGGAAGAAGCTGAGTTGCATATCGTTTTTAGAAGATTTTACGGGATGGGTAAGCGCCTGTCCGGAGTGCGATTCTTCCAGCTTTTTCAGGATTTGATTTGCGCGTTCAATAACCAGTTGGGGAATTCCTGCCATTTTTGCTACATGAATGCCAAAGCTGTGTTCGCTGCCGCCGGGCACTAATTTTCTTAAAAACAATACCTGGTCTTTTGTTTCTCTAACAGAAACATTAAAATTTTTAATACGTTCAAAACTGGCTGCCATATCATTTAGCTCATGGTAGTGAGTGGCAAAGAGGGTTTTGGGTTTAGCAGGGTGTTGGTGCAGGTATTCGGCGGTAGCCCAGGCGATGGAAATGCCATCGTAGGTGCTGGTGCCTCTGCCTATTTCATCTAACAATATTAAACTTCTTTCAGAAAGATTGTTAAGTATAGAGGCGGTTTCGTTCATTTCTACCATAAAGGTAGATTCGCCCATAGAAATATTATCGCTAGCGCCTACACGGGTAAAGATTTTGTCTACTATACCCATTTGCACGGCATCTGCAGGAACGAAACTGCCCATCTGGGCGAGGAGAACAATAAGAGCCGTTTGGCGTAGCAGCGCCGATTTTCCGCTCATGTTCGGCCCAGTAATCATTATTATTTGCTGGGTTTCACGGTCTAAGAACACATCGTTGGCAATGTAGGGTTGGCCAATGGGTAGTTGTTTCTCTATTACCGGATGCCTGCCATTTTTAATATTGAGTTCACAGGAATCGTCTAAGGTGGGGCATACATAGTTATTGTCTGCGGCCAACTGGGCAAACCCGCCCAGGCAATCTAATTGGGCTACCAGGGCGGCATTGGTTTGCACCTGGGGGATGTAATCGTTTATCCAGGTAACCAGCTGAGAAAATAGCTGCTGCTCTAACTGGAGAATTTTTTCTTCGGCGCCCACTATTTTAGTTTCATACAGTTTTAATTCCTCGGTAACATAGCGCTCAGCGTTCACTAAGGTTTGTTTACGGGTCCATTCAGGCGGAACTTTATCTTTATGGGTGTTGCGCACTTCTATATAATAACCAAAAACGCTGTTGAAATCTATTTTTAGGGAAGGTATCCCGGTATGTTTAGCCTCCCGCTGAAGCATCTCAGCGAGGTAGGTTTTGCTGTTTTTAAGGAGTTGACGCAATTCATCGAGCTCAACAGAAACGGCGGCGGCAATGACATTTCCCTTAGCTACCTGGACAGGGGCGTCTTCTGTGAGGGTATCTTTTATTTTAGAACGAAGCAGTTCGCAGTCGTGCCACTTATCGCCCATAACCCTGAGAGATTCATTGGAACTGGCGGCGGCGAGTATTTTAAGTGGTATAATGGCCTCCAGGGAATTTTTTAGCTGCACTACCTCGCGGGGGTTTATTTTCCCGGTGGCTACTTTAGAGACAAGTCGCTCCAAATCGCCTATTTGCTTAAGCTGTTGCTGTATAAACTGGAGCGTTTCTTTTTCGGCGAGGAGATGGGCTACTATTTCATGGCGTTTTTGTATGCGGTTTTTGTTCTTCAGGGGCAATGCCAGCCAACGCTTGAGCAGGCGCCCGCCCATAGGCGAGAGTGTTCTGTCAATTACATCCAGTAAGGTTACGGCTCCGTAGGCTTGAGATTGGTATAATTCTAAATTTTTTACGGTGAATTTATCCATCCACACATATTCTTCCTCTGCAAGCCGGTTCAGGCGGGCTATGTGTTGCAGCTGATGGTGCTGGTTTTCTGAAAGGTAATGAAGAATAGCGCCTGCGGCAATAATGCCTTCGCTAAGGTGGTCAACGCCAAATCCTTTGAGGGAGTTGGTTTTAAAATGGCGAATGAGGACATCCTGGGCATATTCATCTTTAAAAATCCAATCATCCAGGTAAAAAGTATGAAAATCGCCCTGAAAGGTATCTGCCAGCTCTTTTTTGTGCTTTTTAGGAAACAGCACCTCGCTGGGCTGGAAGTTTTGCAAAAGTTTCTCAATATATGGAATGTCTCCCTGGGAGGTGAGGAACTCGCCGGTTGATACATCTACAAAGGCTATTCCCAGTTGGGTCTTTCCAAAGGAAAGGGCGCAGAGAAAATTATTAGATTTTGCCTGCAAAAGAGTATCGCTCCAGGCAATGCCGGGGGTTACCAGTTCTGTAACGCCTCGTTTTACAATGGTTTTTGTTTGCTTGGGGTCTTCCAGCTGGTCGCAAATGGCAACGCGTTGCCCGGCTTTTACCAGTTTGGGTAGGTAGGTGTTGAGGGAATGATGGGGAAAACCCGCCAATTCGGTTCGTTCGCTGCCGTTGTTGCGATGGGTGAGGACAATGCCGAGAATCTGGGAGGTTTTTATGGCATCTTCACCAAAAGTTTCATAAAAATCGCCTATCCTGAAAAGTAGCAGCGCATCTGGATACTTACTTTTTATCTGGTGGTATTGCCGCATGAGCGGCGTTTGTTTTTCTCCTTTAGATTCAGCGCTCACGAATTGAAGGGTTTGCTTTATATTTGTGCTTAGAGATGTGGTGCGAATGTAAGAATTTGCCGTAACGCATACAAGAAAATGCGAAAACTTGCTAATGAAGAACTTCACCGACTATCGGTAGAAGGGTATAAACAAGCAGAAAAAACACCGTTTATAGTAGTGTTAGATAATGTGCGGAGTTTGCACAACATTGGCTCTATCTTTAGAACGGCTGATGCGTTTTTGATTGAAAAAATATATTTGTGTGGCATTACGGCTACACCACCGCATACAGATATACAAAAAACGGCGCTGGGAGCTACGGAAAGTGTGGACTGGGAGTATGTGGCAGATACGGTGGCGTTGATAGAGCGGTTGAAAAGCCAGGGGATTATACCTGTGGCTATAGAACAGGCAGAGAGTGCCCGGCAGTTAGATGGTTTTTTGCCTGAAAAGGATATGAAATATGCCTTGATTTTTGGCAATGAGGTGAAGGGGGTGGCACAAGAGGTGGTTTCCCGGTGCAATGAAGTAATAGAAATACCGCAGTATGGCACGAAACACTCTCTTAATATTGCAGTGAGTGCGGGGATTGTTTTGTGGAATTTTTTTTCTAAGTGGCGGCAGCAGGTATGAGTAACAGGGGTTTTTTCACTTGAAAAATATATACTCCTGTGGCGTGGTATAGTTACCGAAGGGGTTATCTCATTTGAAATCCAGAATAAAAAAGATAGCTTATTTTACAATCTTCGCAATGAAATGCTAACCTGTCAATAGAGTCTTTAAAGGCTTTAAGTTCTGTTCCGGCAATTTCTTTTTTCACCACACTACTTAAATAGGTATAATTGCGAAGAAGCGATGGATAGAGTTGTTCGGTGGAAGCAATGGCGCCCTTGATAGACTGGGGATAATCTTCGTTTAAACGGTGATGCCAGGCTAATTTGGCTATGCACTCATTAATATTTTGAATGGTTTTAGTTTTTTCCCGTAGCAATTTTTTAATCTCATTTATAGAATCCAGTAAAAGATTCACATTCTCTTCATCCTCTAATATCCCTTCCACCTCACCAATAGCCAATATTAGTTGATTTAAAAAAGCGTATTGGTTTGCCGATTCGGTATAGGTATGTTCCATAAAATAAAACAAATTTGGGTATAAAAATACAAAAAAATAAAAACAATGCTAAATAAACAAAACAAATGGTATAAAAAAACACCTGCGATATTTTAATTTTAACTCTGCCCCTTACCGTTCTCGTTTTCCTGATTTCGTATCGCTTATTATATATACGCTATAATAAGGGATAATAGTATAGATAGTGAAAAATTTTTCAAAAAAAGAGAGAACCCATTTGGAGAGATTGTAAAGAGAATTTGACTGATGTAGGAAAAGAGTCGCCGAAAATTCCTATAATCTATAAAAAAACCGCATGTATCAATGCGGTTATAAGAAGAATAGCTGGTATACGCCACTTAGATATCTTCAAAATCTACTTCCGTGAAACTGTCGGAAGATTTTTCTCTTTTAGCCTCTGTTTCTCTTTTGAAGTCTTTCTGGTGACGATCAGATATAACCTCTTGCCCTTTTTCATTTACGATAAAGGTGATGCTTTCATTCAAAAAACTTTTAAATGCCTCAAAATCTTCTTTATAGAGATAGATTTTGTGTTTTTTGTACTCATGCGAGCCGTCTTCATAGGAAAATTTTTTACTTTCCGTTATGGTTAAGTAATAATCGCCGGCTTTTGTTTCTTTTACGTCGAAAAAGTAGGTTCTTCTGCCTGCTTTTAACACTCGGGAGAAAATATCATCATTCTCCAATAATTCTTTTTCGTTCATAGTCCTGCATTCTTTAATTAACGTTTGTTACGGGTACCAAAAATGAAAAAAAAAAAGAAGCCATACAACAAAAAATTATATTTCTTTTCCAGATAATTGATTGTGATACAGTTGATAGTACATTCCACCTGCCTCTAACAGCCCGCTATGAGTGCCTTCCTCTGCAATTTTTCCGTGCTCCAACACAATGATTCTGTCGGCGTTTTTCACAGAAGATATCCGATGGCTCACAATAATAGTAGTTTTCTTTTTAACCGCTTCCGCCAGGTTTTTCAAAATCACTTCCTCTGTTTCCGTATCTACCGCAGACAGGCAATCATCAAACAAATAGATAACAGGTTCTTTAATGAGCGCCCGGGCAATGGCAATCCGTTGTTTTTGCCCCCCGCTCAAGGTAATACCCCGTTCCCCCAGCAAGGTATCATAGGTTTGCGTAAAACTCATAATAGTTTCATGAACCGCCGCCATCCTGGCGGCCGCTATAATTTCGTCATCAGTTGCATCTTCCTTGCCAAAACGAATGTTGTTTTTAATAGTATCTGAAAATAAAAAGGCGTCTTGCGGCACCACTCCCATAGCGTTTCTAAGTGAGTGCATATCCCATTCCTTAACAGGAATATCATCTACAAGAACCATTCCTTCCGTAGCATCGTACAAACGACCTATGAGGTCTAAGACGCTCGATTTTCCCGAGCCCGTCTTGCCTATAATTGCAAGTGTTTCTCCCGGGTGTAGTGTAAAAGATATATTTTGTAACGCCGTGATATGGGTATCTTCATAGGTGAGTGATACGTTTTTGAAAGTAATTTTTCCCTTAATTTCCTGTTTTTTAGCCCCCGCTGCATTTTGAATATCGGGAATGCTATTGAGGAACTCATTAATCCGCTTTTGAGATGCTTCCGCCCGTTGTACAATAGATGTTACCCAGCCCACCGTAGCAACTGGCCAGGTGAGCATGTTGATATAAATAATAAATTCTGCAATAACTCCAATACTATCAATAGACCCATCTATATATTGTTTACCTCCTACATAAATAGTAATGATACTGCTCATGCCAATGAGCATAATCATCAACGGGAAAAACCAGGCATCTACTTTTGCCAGGTTCATGCTTTTTTCCTTTCCTTTTTCAGCCAATACCCCCAATTCCCGGTTAATGCGAGGTTCTATTCCATACGCTTTTATAACCGAAATCCCCGAAAACGATTCCTGGGAGAACGTGGAGAGCTCCGAGAGAAATTGCTGTACATCGGTGCTTTTGTGGTGAATGACTTTACTTATCTTGTAAATTAAAAAAGACAGCAACGGCAATGGCAACAATGTGTATAACGCCATAACAGGCGATTTATAGAACATCATGGGAATTACAAATATAAAAAGAGTAATCGTTTGAATAGTGTACATAAGAGCCGGTCCCGCGTACATGCGCACCTGGCTCACATCTTCACTAATACGGTTCATTAAATCTCCCGTGCGGTTTTTCTTATAAAATGTAAGTGATAGCCGTTCATATTGTTTAAAAATTTCATTTTTAAGGTCAAACTCTATATAGCGAGATATATTAATGATGATTTGTCGCATTATAAAAGTAAAAAGCCCCGATAAAAGAGTGCTCACCAGGATAATTACAATATATATTATAAGCGTTCTTTTCAATTCGTTCACTTCATAATTCCCTTTAGAAACTGCATTTTCTACAACCGCAATAGTTTTGCTAATGTAGGGCGGAAGCACCAGTGAAAATACACGCGCTATAATGGTTACAAGGATGCCTATAAACAACTTGGAGCGGTATTTTTTAAAATACTTGTTCAGGTATTTCAGTTCTTTCATACTCTATTGTTAACGCTTGGTAAAAAACATAATTTAGTATCTCGCCACACTACCTTACCAGATAATCTGTTATTTTTGCACTGCATTATTCAATTCTAATATTATCGTTACCCATCACATGAACTCCCAAACTCTTTTAACCAGCGAATTTAAAGACTCTACATCTGTATTCGGACATCCCTCTTTTGATGAGCATGAGCAGGTGATGTTTTGTTTTGACAAAGATACAGGTTTACGGGCAATTATAGGCATCCATAACACTGTGTTGGGGCCTGCCCTGGGCGGTACCCGAATGTGGAACTATGCCAGCGAGCGCGAAGCGCTGAATGATGTGCTGCGGCTTTCCAGGGGAATGACCTATAAATCTGCCATTACCGGGCTAAACCTGGGAGGTGGAAAAGCTGTTATTATGGGTGATGCCAAAACCCAAAAAACCCGCCAGTTAATGACTCGTTTCGCCGAGTTTGTACACTCTCTCGGCGGAAAATATATTACTGCCGAAGACGTAGGCATGGAAACCGCTGATATGGATTTAATCCGCCAAACAACCCCTTATGTTACCGGCATTTCAGAAAGCAAAGGAGGCGCCGGAAACCCTTCGCCTATAACCGCCTATGGTGTTTTTATGGGGATGAAAGCCGCCTCTAAATACCTGTTTGGAACAGATAGCCTGCAAGGGAGAAAAATAATAGTGCAAGGCGTGGGGCATGTGGGCGAAGCCCTGGTAGGGCACATAAGCAGCGAAGGCGCACAAGTATTTATAACCGATATTGATAGTGAACGACTGGAAAAAGTACATCGCCAATACGGCGCATCTATCTATACCCTGCCCGATATATATAGCGCCGAGGTAGATATTTATGCGCCCTGCGCCCTGGGAGCTACCATAAACGACAATACCGTTTATAAAATAAACGCTAAAATAATAGCCGGCGCAGCTAATAACCAACTCGCCGATGAAGAAAAACACGGGAGAATTTTACAAGAAAGAGGTATTGTATATGCCCCCGACTTCCTCATCAACGCTGGCGGCATCATCAACGTCTATGCTGAATTAGAGGGATATGGAAAAGCCGAAATTATAAAGAAAACAGAAAACATTTATAACACCACTCTTGAAATTTTGGCGCACGCACGCACCAACCAGTGCACACCCCAGGAAGCCGCCCTCAGCATTGCAAAAGCCCGCATAGCTGCCCGAAAGGCAGAACGGGAAAAAAATTGATACACCACAGAAAAACATCTCTTTATTTTTAACATACTTAAAAGCCACCGTTCTTTTCATGCTCACCCGAAGACACATTCGAATAAAAGTAATGCAGGCGGTGTATGCCTTTATGCAATCTGAAAAACCCGACAGGGAACAACAGGAAAAATTACTTATCAACAGCCTGGAAAATATGTATAATCTCTACCTCTCCCTGTTGAGCCTACTCATAGAAATTCATAAAACAGCCGAAAAACAACTCCGCCTCCAGCAAAAAAAATACCTGGCCACCCAGGAAGAAAAAAATCCCACCCGAAAATTTATAACCAATCCTATATTTATTTTGTTGAGAAATGATAGCCTGACGGAGGGATTGAAAAAAAGAAACCTTCCTGACTGGAATGTGGACGACAGGTATGTACAAGATATTTACAAAGCTATTCTCGAAAGCCCGCCCTACAAAAAATATATGAACTCTCCCGCCGGCTCCTTCAAAGAAGACAAAGAATGTGTCATAGCCATTTTTCGCGATTGCATAGCCCAGGACGATAAATTATACCAGTACCTGGAAGACTACACCCTCACCTGGGGAGATGATTTTCCGGTAGTGAACACCTACCTCCTCAAAATGCTTCAGAAAGTAGAATCCAACACGCCCCCCTCTTACTTCCTGGTAAAACTCTACAAGAACGAAGACGATAAAAGCTTTGGTAAAGACCTCTTTCGAAAAACCCTCCTACACAACCAAGACCTCCAGACCCAAATAGAAGGAAAAGCCCTTAACTGGGATATAGAACGAATAGCTGCTATAGACCTCATTCTCTTAAAAATGGCGGTTTGTGAATTTTTATACTTCCCCAGCATTCCCACAAAAGTTACCATGAACGAATATTTAGAAATTGCTAAAGAATACTCCACCTCTAAAAGCAGCCTCTTCATCAACGGCATCTTAGACAAACTGTTGAAAGAATACACCGCTGAAAGCCGGTTGAACAAAGCCGGCAGAGGGTTGCTGTAAAAAAAATTCGTATGTTTGCACCATCAAAAAAACGCTTTTTTCTTATGAAAATATATATTCTAAGCATCAGCCTATGCACCCTCTTCTTTTTAGCCGCCTGTAAAACAGACGCCTCTAAAAAAATAAAAGAAGAAAACGTCCAACTGGCCGCTCAGCGAGACGAGCTCAGCAAAAATCTCCCCATAATGACATTTGAAAAAAAAGAACACGATTTTGGAACCATTGCTTGGGGAACACCGGTAGAAACCATTTTTAAATTTACCAATACCGGCAACGCTCCGCTTGTTATCACCAACGCAACCAGTTCATGCGGATGCACCATCCCCGAATATCCCAAAGACAAATCCATAGCCCCCGGCCAATCAGGAGAACTAAAAGTAAAATTCAATGGCTCCGGTAAAAATCTCGTAACCAAAATAGTAACCGTTTACGCCAATACCGAAAAAGGAAACGAACAACTAAAAATAAAAGCCTTTGTAGAAACCAAAGAAGCCCAAGGGAAAGAAAAATAAACCACTAAAAAAACAACCATGAGTTTAATCAACCAATTAGCCCCCTTTCTGTTAATGTTTGTTGTTATCTATTTCTTTATGATACGCCCCCAGATACGACGCCAAAAACAAGAGAAAAAATTTATGACCGAACTTCAAAAAGGAGATAGAATCATTACCAAAAGTGGTATGCACGGCAAAATAATAGAGCTCACAGACGATGCATGCGTAGTAGAAACCCTTGCCGGTAAAATTAAATTCGAGCGTTCTGCCATCTCCATGGAGCTATCTAAAAAACTAAACCCACCCCCCCCCGCTCCGCAAAAATAATATCACTTCTATTTAAACCTTCATAAAAACACCATACATTCATGGTATTCTTTATTTATTTTCTATATTTGGCGAAAAAATATAGAAGCCATGAAAAAGTTATACCTCTTAGCAACACTCCTTACTCTTACCCTAAATCTTTCCTACGCCCAGGACCTCACCATTGTAGGAAACGTTACCGATGAGCAAAATCAGCCCTTAAGCGGGGTATCTATTATAGTAAAAGGAACCAGCCGGGGAACCACCACCGACATGGAGGGCGATTATCAATTAGAAGCCGATAAAGGCGAAACCCTCATTTTCTCTTACCTGGGGTTTGCCACCAAGGAAATTGTAATAGATTCTGAAATTATTGATGTTACCCTAAGAGAAAATACCCAGGCGCTGGACGATGTTGTAGTTATTGGGTCCCGAAACCTAAACAGAACGTCCACCGAAACCCCGGTACCCGTAGATGTTATTAATATTGCCAAACTCACTACCTCTTCCCCCCAAATTACCGTAAACGAGATACTCAACTATGCGGCGCCTTCTTTTTCTTCTAACACCCAAACCATATCAGATGGTACAGACCATATTGACCCGGCTTCTTTGCGCGGGTTAGGCCCCGACCAGGTATTAGTGCTCATAAACGGGAAACGAAGACATAAAACCTCCCTCGTAAATATAAACGGAACCTTTGGCAGAGGAAGCGTAGGCACCGATATGAACTCTATCCCCTCCAACTCCATTGAACGAATAGAAATACTGCGCGATGGCGCTGCTGCCCAATATGGCTCAGATGCCATTGCAGGGGTCATCAACATCGTCCTTAAAAAATCGGTAAACCAGCTCACTGTAGGCGCTTACACCGGAGCTAATTTCACCAGCGAAGCCAGTCCCCAAAAAAAGATAGACGGTGAAAAAGTGAACCTTAATCTCAACTATGGCTTACCCATTGGGCAAAACGGCGGCTATGTAAACTTCTCCGGAACCTTCGGTTTCCGGGGTGCCACCAACCGGATGCAGGAATTTGCCGGCGCTATTTTCAACGGGCTTAACTCTGTAGAAAGAGCAGCAGCAAACGCAGGGGTTAACATCTCCGATTTATATTCAGATGAAAACTTAATTCGGTTATATGCTCAAAATAATGGCGCCCTCAGCGTCGAGCAAATAGCCATTATACAAGCAGCTTCCAATACAGAGCTACGCGATTTTAACGGATTAGCGGGTTCTCAGAGAAGTGCAGGTTTTAATTTTTCTTATAATGATTATATTGCAGCTATGAACCCTGTTGCATATTTTAATAGTATGCGAAACTCTTTCAATGGATTATCATATAGCGATGTAGCCCAGGAAATGGCAGTACAAGATTTTTATAATAGCGCCACAGCAGACGGCAATCCTATGGATGCAAGTGAGTTTAGCCAGCTTTTAACCCTTTTTAATATAGCTGCTCCTCTTTTCTTTAATAATACCGATGCCGAGTTAACCGCCAGAGGATTGGAGCGAAGTGATTTCAACATGCGCGTAGGGCAATCTGAACTACGCGATGCCCAGTTCTTTGCCAACCTTAGCATACCTCTCGGGGAGAAAGCAGAACTCTATGGTTTTGGCGGAATAGGTTACCGGCGTGGAAACGCAGCCGGCTTCTACAGGCTCCCTAACCAGGAACGCACCTACACCCCCGCCTACCTCAATGGATTTTTACCCGAAATAAACTCTAACATTGGCGACCAGTCTCTGGCAATGGGTATCCGCGGCAATTCAAAAGGTTGGAATATAGACTTTAGCAACACCTGGGGGCGAAACAAATTCTCCTACGTCATCACTAACTCCAACAATGCCTCTATGGGTAACTCCACCCCGTTTGAAGCCTATGCAGGTGGGTTTAGCTATGCTGAAAACACTACCAACTTTGACATGAGCCGCCTCTTTGAAGATGTTTTAGAAGGATTAAACGTAGCTTTTGGAGCGGAGTACCGAATGGAAAACTACCAGATTTTTGCCGGGAGCGAAAACTCATACGCTCAATATAACATAGAAGGACAGGTACATAACCCTACTGACCCTACTTCTGTGGTGCTCACAGACTTTTTTGGGCGCACCCGCCCCGGAGGTATCCAGGTATTTCCCGGGTTCAGACCTCCCAACGAGGTAAACGCTTTCAGGAATTCTGTAGCAGGTTACTTAGACCTGGAAGCCGACCTGAGCAAAAACCTCCTTGTAAGCGGAGCCGTGCGCTACGAAAACTACAGCGATTTTGGCGGAACGTTAAACGCCAAATTAAGCACACGAGTAAAGTTTTCAGATAATTTCAACCTTCGTGGCGGAGTACAAACCGGTTTCCGGGCTCCCTCCTTACAGCAAATCAACTTCAATTCCACCTCAACCCTCTTTATAGATGGCATTCCCTATGAAATTGGCATCTTCCCCAACACCTCCCGCGTAGCGCGCATTTTAGGAATTGAGCCCCTCAAGCAGGAAACCTCTGTTGGATATACTGCCGGGTTTACCGCTAAAGTCCCTTCCATAGATATTAAAATAACCTTAGATGGCTATCTCACCAACATTAAAGACCGTGTAATCCTCACCGGGAACTTTGGCGCCAATGGCGATCCGGAGTTAGAACTCCTCTTCAGCCAGGCAAATGCCCAGCAAGTAGCGTTTTTCACCAACTCTGTTGACACTAAAACTAATGGGATAGACTTGGTGGTTGACCATCAAATAAAATTCGGACAATCTAGAAACCTTTTCCTCACCAACACCTTAGCGTTTACTTTTTCTGAAACCACCGTAGAAAAAGTGAAAGTTCCCGAAGCCATCGCCAACGCCGGGTTAACCAATACTTATTTTGACAGGACGAGCCGTATTTACCTCGAAGCAGCCGTGCCCACCACAAAAGGATCTCTCTCTCATCTGCTGGAAGTAAATAAAAAATGGAATGTCTTCTTGCGAAACGCTTATTTTGGCGAAGTAGAAGAAGCCACCAACACCGTAAACCCCGATATAAACCCCCTATATGCCGGTAAAATAGTTACCGATTTGAGCGTGGGATATAATTTTACCGAAAATCTCAGTTTCACCCTCGGGGCAAATAACCTGCTCGATGTGTATCCTGATATGTCTGACCCCGCTTTCCAATCAAACGGAAGCTTTTTATATTCCCGCCGCTCCACCCAGTTTGGCACCAACGGGCGACATGTTTTCGGAAGGTTAGTTTTCAAACTCTAAACCAGCAAGAAGGGAGAAACCATTCCGAAACCCTGTTGAAGGGATAATGAGTATTACCTGTCTTTCTATACATGTGAGGCTGCCGGTTTAAACCGGCAGCCTTTCTTTTTGTCTCTAAAAACCTTGCGCACACCTGCACTCGCATACAGGCGCAAACCTTTTCTCCTTTGTTTTTCATTCTTTAGTTGTATAGAAACCCTATATCTCCTATTTTTGCAACGCATTTCAGCCTCTTACATGAAAAGTATAGTGAGTTCTGTCAAAAAACCATCCACCCTACTCCTGTTTCTCAGCGACTTCAGGGAACTCACCAAAATGGGGCTTTCGCTCAGCGTGGTATTTTCTTCGGTTGCAGGCTATCTCCTTGGCGCAACACAGGTAGATGCCCAAACCCTTATTCTCCTTATAGTGGGAGGATATGGTATGGTAGGCGCCTCTAACACTTTCAATCAAATTATAGAAAAAGACCGGGACGCCCTGATGAAACGTACCCAAAACCGCCCGTTGCCTGCCGGTCGCATAACCGTGCAAAATGCCTTCATCATTGCCGTTGCCCTCACTCTTTTGGGTATAACAGTTTTGTATCTCATCAATTTCCGTACAGCGCTTTTCGGTCTCATCGCCATCTTTTTATACACCCTGGTTTACACTCCCTTAAAAACCCGGACGCCCCTGTCTGTGCTGGCGGGCGCTTTTCCCGGCGCTATCCCGTTCATGCTGGGCTGGGTAGCCGCTACCGGTGAGTTTGGCATAGAAGCCGGCGCCCTTTTCATGATCCAGTTTTTTTGGCAATTTCCTCATTTTTGGGCTATTGGCTGGATGTTAGACGAAGACTACAAAAAAGCAGGTTTCCGCATGTTGCCCACCGGCGAAAAAGACAACGCCACCCTTATTCAAATCATCCTTTACACATTTTGGTTACTCCCCGTCTCCATACTCCCTGTTATGGGAATCACCGGGCAGCTCACCCTGTCTGTCACAGGTGCAGCCTTGATTTTATTAGCAGGATTGGGAATGTTATTTTTCGCCCTCAGATTATACCGAAGAAAAGATTATCCTTCCGCCAGAAATCTTATGCTCGCAAGTGTGAGCTACCTAACCTTTATGCAACTGGTATATGTTTTAGACAAATGGCTATACCTATGAACAACGTTGAAAAAATACATCCTGACAGGGCATTGCGCGCCAAAAAGATGATGCTTGTGTTCGCCCTTATCAGCATCATCATGCTATTCGCCGGGCTAACCAGTGCCTATTTAGTGAGCCAATCCCGCCCAGACTGGTTGCGTGGTTTTCAGCTCCCGCCCGCTTTTTTCACCAGCACCCTTATACTTCTGGCAAGCAGCTTAACCTTTTATCTTGCCACAAAAAGCATTAAAAAAGAAAAGCCTGGCACAGGCATGGCCTTCTTATGCAGCACTCTTTTCCTCGGGGTAGCATTTGTATTTTTCCAATTCAGAGGTTTTTCAGAAATTATACAAAACGGGTACTATTTCACCGGCAGCCAGAGCAATATAACCAGCTCTTTCCTGTATGTGTTAGTAGTTACCCACTTAGCTCACCTTTTTTCAGGGCTTTTAGTATTACTGGTCGTAATTTATAATCATTCTAAAAAGAAATACCAGCCCGCCCGAACCCTTGGTTTAGAAATGGCTGCCATTTATTGGCACTTTTTAGATTTGCTCTGGTTATATTTAGTAGTATTTTTTTATTTCACCAAATAAGAAAAAATCGTAATTTTGAACGATTTTTAAAATACACGCTATTTTTCATGGAAACTACCCTATCTACCGGCGCCGAAGAAAAAGTATGGGGAGGCGGCAATGAGCCTCTTAAAGCGAGTTATGGGAAAATAATGATGTGGTTCTTCATTGTTTCAGATGCGCTTACTTTCTCTGGTTTTTTAACGTCTTATGGGCTTACCCGGTTTAAGTTTATTGAATCCTGGCCTATCGCCGATGAGGTATTTACGCATTTTCCGTTCCTGCACGGGGTAGATGCGCCTATGTATTATGTAGCTTTTATGACATTTATCCTCATTTTTTCTTCTGTAACCATGGTATTGGCGGTAGATGCGGGCCACCACCTGAAAAAAACCAAGGTAGCCTGGTATATGCTGCTAACCATATTGGGAGGAGCTATTTTCGTAGGTTCCCAGGCATGGGAATGGAGCACCTTTATAAAAGGTGATTATGGCGCATTGGAAACGAAAGGAGGCAATATTCTTCAGTTTGTAGATTCCCAAACCGGTAAACGCGCTGCCCTGGCAGATTTTACCCTTTCCCTTCCCGAAGCGCGTACTCAACACCGTCGCAATAATGGGCTTTGGTTTGTAAAAGAAGCCCCCCTTCCTTCCTATTCTGTAAACGAGGTTATAGAAGGCTTCAAAGCTCACCCAAATATTGTTATTCGCACCGAAACCATCAATGCAGAAGGTGAAAAAACTGTACTAACCCGGGGCGAATCGGAAAAAACAATACAAAACGCCGTCGGGGTAGTAGAAGGCGCTAACCTGGTGCACAATGAATATGGCAACCGCCTTTTCGCTAACTTTTTCTTTTTCATCACCGGCTTCCACGGGTTTCACGTATTTTCCGGCGTTGTTATAAACATTATTATTTTCTGCAACATCATTCTCGGCACCTATCAACGGAGAGGGCATTATGAAATGGTAGAAAAAGTAGGGCTTTACTGGCACTTTGTAGATTTGGTATGGGTATTTGTATTTACCTTCTTTTATCTCGTTTAAACTTTTGGCACTATGGCACACCAAGCGCACAACCTGGCAATTTTTAGGGGGCTTTTAAAATTCAAGTCCAATGAGCAAAAAATATGGGCGGTATTGATTGTTCTTTCCATCATCACTGCCGTAGAAGTAACTCTTGGCATTGTGAGACCCGAATGGTCTTTGACCAAAATAGCCCAAATGAAACTCCTCAACTGGATTTTCATTATATTAACCTTGGTGAAAGCTTATTATATTTCCTGGGATTTTATGCACCTGCGCGATGAAAAATCCAGTTTCCGCGGAGCAATTGTTCTCCCCCTCGCCATCTTAATTCCCTATCTCACTTTTATCTTGCTGGTAGAGGGCGATTACCTGCACGATGTACTTAAAAACGGGTTTGCAAACTGGAATTTTTAAGACCTAAGCGGGAAAATCTTTATCCTGTAACCGAAAACGGGAAACTAATAACCAACATCGCAGTAAGCGATATTACAATTCGAGATATAGGCGATATTTTAGAAGCTATCCTTATTGAAAGTATTGAACCAAGACAGAACAGAAAACAAGGAAATCTATTTTTTGGGCTTGAATATTTACAACAAGAAGCACCGGAGATTAAGAAACGGTTAAAAGAACAAATTATCCGGGAACTGACCGGTAAGCTATAAGAAAATCTGCTTATACTCCGGGCTTTCAACACTAATAAAAACCACATAAACCCTTACAGATATGGATGTAGTAAATATTCAAAACAAGTTAGATTTAATTACAGAACACTGGAAACCTATTATTGTAGGAGAATTAAACAAGCAACATATTAAACTTGTAAAAATCAAAGATAAATTCCCCATGCACCATCATGAAAACGAAGACGAATTGTTCTTAGTTATCAAAGGTCTTTTAAAAATGGATTATGGCGATAGAGTTGTAGAGGTTAAAGAAGGCGAATTTATTATTGTTCCGAGGGGAGTAAAGCATAGGCCTATTGCCGATTCTGAAGTTCACCTACTTTTATTTGAGCCAGAAACCACCCTAAACACCGGCAATCTAAAAAATGAATTTACGGTTGAAATGCCCGAAAAGAAATAAACCAGCGGTGAAAAGCACAACCAGAACCCAATCAATTCCTTTTTCATCAAATTATATTTAGGTTTTTCATCCTTATCACCTATAAGAGTTTTTATAAATAACCTGAGATATAAAATATTATATTGTATCTTTGTGAGATAAAAACAGGTACGAAACCGTATAGTAACGTTTAGGGTGCAAGGATTGAAGGTAGAATTACCCATGAATTTGGCAGAAAAAGCCAAAATGCCATCACTTTACTTCAGTTTCTACTAAAAAAACCCATTGTAAATGTAAACCAGGCAAAAGATAGTAGCCGCCTGAGCTATAATGCCGCCAATTCATTACTCTCAGATTTTATAAAAGCCGGTATCCTCAAAGAAATTACAGGATACACCCGCAACAGGGTTTTTATTTTCGAAGAGTACCTTAAAGAATTTTACAAATAGCCCGGTAGCCGTTTTAGCGCCCGCCCGTGCGCACAGCCATGAGCATGCCCGCACCCGTAAACCATTTCGTTTTGGAACTTTCGCCCCAACTCCGTAGCTTCGCAAGGTGAGGCACAATAGTACAAAACATCGCAATGAATAAAATATGGAAAGATATCCTGGAATATTGGGAAAAATACATCTCCCCGGAAAGCCCAGGAGCCGGCGCCAGCCCCGAAGAACTAAGTACTTTAGAGTATTACCTGGGACAAGACCTTCCCCTTACATTTAAAGAGTTTTATAAAATTCACAACGGGTTTAGAGAACCCATTATCCTCCCGCACCCCAGCAGCCTTCTTTCCTTAGAAGAAATTTTAGAAAGATGGTCAGCCCTGAACAAGCTCTTCGGCAAAGAACCCCTTCCTGAAGAAGCGTTCGAAGGATGCACAAGCCAGTGTAAAGAAGTTAAAAAAGTAAGATGGACCCCCGGTTGGATTCCTTTTACAATCTCTACCAGGGGAAGAGATTATTATTGCCTGGATTTTGAACCTGCCCCGCATGGCATCAGCGGTCAAATCATATTTTTTTCTACCGACATGGGAGACAGGGAATTTATCTCCGAATCTTTTGAGGCTTTTATAACAAAGTACACCCAAAGCCTCACCGCAGGTAAATATACCTTGTAAAAAAAGCTGAGCCCCCGCTCCCGCACCAATCTTTTTGGGCGGTATTTACATCCCTGTCGATGTGAGCCTTCCGGCTCGTTTCTCTAAATTTTCCCGCCCGTGTGCGTGTACCCGCGCACCCACGCGCGCGTAGGCACGCCCCTGCGTGGGGATGGTTTTTGTTTTAGTTCCGAAGTCGGGAGACTTTGGAGAGCGGGTTGTTAAGTAAAAGGTTTGGGGTATATTTGCTATATAAACAAGTTAGCGGTCAGGCTATCTCAAAAACGACTAAAAAAGAAAATATGAACTTAAAAAATATAATTAGAATGAAATTTTTAATGACCCTTTTTATTGCAACTATTGTGATGATTTCTTGCAAGAATCAAACATCAAATAATATGACAACCTCTGACAACGAAAAAATTGTAAGACAATATTATGAGTATTTCAACAAACACGACTGGAAGAAAATGGCTGGAATGTATGTAGAAATTTCAGACTTCAAAGACCCTTCGCTTGGACAAGGTATCATAAAACAAACAAGACAACAGATAATTGAAAAATATACTGGACTAGGTGAAATGTTCCATGACGTTAAAGACGAAATTATACAAATTTATCCTTCTGGTGACACAAACATAATTGTTGAGTTTGTATCAACAGGAACAGCACCAGACGGAACAAAATTTAAATTGCCGATTTGTACAATTTTTACAATAGAAAACGGGAAAATCACAAAAGACTTTACTTATTACGACAATTTTGAAGACCAACAGCAAAAGTAATAAGTCCGCTCCGCAAAGTCTCCTGACTTTGCGCCACTCCTGTTCGCGCGAGCCCCCTGGCTCGTGCTGCCCCCGCTCCCGCACGAACCTTGCTGTCGTGCTTAGCCTCCGCTCCGCAAAGTCTCCTGACTTTGCGCCACTCCTGTTCGCGCGAGCCTCCTGGCTCGTGCTAACCCCGCTCCCGCACGAACCTTGCTGTCGTGCCTGGCCCCATCCTGCTTTGCTCTGATAACCTATTATAAAAGACAACTTTGCAAAAACCGGTAATGATTTGTATTTTTGTTCAAATCATTGAATACTATGAGTACCATAGAATTAAGGCATCTTATAACCGAACAATTGTCTCGTATAGAAGACGTAAATTTTCTGAACGCCATAAAAACTATTGTTGAGAGCAAGCTATCTGAAGGGTTTTATAAACTCAGCAATTATCAAAAAAACAGGATAGACTCGGCAAGGCAACAACTAAAAAACAAGCGAACCATTCCTCATAAAGATTTGCAAAAAGAAGTTGACCAATGGTTACGTTCAAAATAGATTGGTCTGTTGAGGCAAGATTAGATTTAATAGACATTTTAGATTTCTATATAAAACACAATAAATCAAATGTATATAGTAGTAAGTTACATGCAAAATTAATAAGACTATAAAATTATTGAGCAAGAATCCCTTTTTAGGCACTCCCACTGATTTTAATTCAGTAAGAACATTAGTAACGGGAGACTATCAAATTATATATGAAATCTTTGACCAATTGATAGTAATAATAATGATTTGGGATTGCCGAAGAGATCCTAAAGACAAGATAATTGACCAAAGAATAAAATAAAAAAACCGCTCGCGCGAGCCTCGCGGCTCGGGCTAACCCCACTCCCGCCCCAATCCCCTCTCGTTCCCGCCCGAATCCTTTCGTGTGGCAAACCCCAACCCCCGCTTTTTATCCCTGTTTAAAAAAAATATTCCCCCGTCCGCAAGCGCAGGTACAAAGGCGCACGCCTACGTGTGCTACCCGGACAGGAAAGCACCCTTGCTCCCGCCCGAATCTTTTCGGGTGGTATTTACAAGCCTTCCGGCTCGTCTCTCTAATTTTCCCGCCCGTGTGCGTGTACCTGCACACCCGCCTGCATGGGCAGGCCCCTGCGCAGGCGGCTATTATATCGGGAGGCTTCGGGGAGTGAGGCGTTACGTAAAAAGTTTTGGGTATATTTGCCATATAAACACGCTGTAGGTAATTATCATAAATATTGCGTTAATTAAAAAAAACAACTGACAATAAAATAAGGAAACAAAAAACATCCTTACATTTGAGTAATGGCAATTGACTTACAAAAAGGAATCAGTTTAAAGATAGAAGGGGAACTTGGAAAGTTTCAAACTCTCCCTATTGAGTCTTTAATAAAGATTTCTGAATCTTTACAAGAATTGGTTATGTCAATTGCGAAATATGACTTACCTGCAAACGAAACGATTGATTTAAATAACTTCAAACTTGAATTGGCTGATTTTCAAAAAGGAAGTGTAATTCCATCTTTCGTGCTCACTCAAAGAGTACAGACCGTAATCACTTCTGATTATCAAAACCAAAGAGAGGAAGTAACAAAGAAATTAAACACCATTTTTGAAATCTCTGATAAAGGAAATTATTCTTCTTTAAAAGAATTATATCCTGAACATTTTAAAAGAAACGAAATTGTAGAGAAATTATATGATTTTACTTCAAGTTTCAATAATTCACCCGTTTCTATATATGAAAAAGATAATATTAGTGAGAAAAGCGAAAAATATAGGCCAAAAAAATTTAAACCCTCTACAAAAAAAAGTTTGATGGCTGATGTGAAACAAATAAAAGAGGAAGGGCTTGAAGAAAAAGCTTTTGCCAGAATAAAGGTTACTAAAAAAGGAGGAAGAACAAGAAATAGTATTGAGGAAGTTATATCAATAGAACATCATTCATTATCATATTCACCAGAAATTATAAACGTGGATAGAAAACAATATATATTAAAGTTTCCCTTGCGTTGTCTTTTTGAGAAAGAGAATGACTATTATGTAATTAATAACGAACAATTAGACATCATTGGAACTGGAAAAACTCAAGATGAGGCGGAACAGAATTTTAACGAAGAGTTTGACTATCTGTATAATAGACTAAATTCATTAAAAGATAGTCAATTAAATAAGAGATTATTAAGAATTAAGAACGTTCTGAACAGTTTTGTAAAAGAGGTGTTTTAAATGGTTTTAAACAGTAATAAAGCATATAAAAACCTTAAGAAAAAAGGATTTGAGGACTCAACAGACCACAGCAATGACCATAAATATTTGGAATTTCATTACAATGGAAAAATGATTCTTTACACAAAGTTGAGTCACGGAAGCAAAAAGGATTTAGATAATTATCTAATAAAGCAAATGTCCACTCAATGTAAATTGTCGAAACAAGATTTCGCTGATTTAGTTAATTGCCCACTGTCTACCGAAAAATATGTTGAGAAACTAAAAGAAATCGGAGAAATAGAATAACTACCCCGCTCGCGCGAGCCTCGCGGCTCGGGCTAACCCCACTCCCGCCCCAATCCCCTCTCGCTCCCGCCCGAATCCTTTCGTGTGGCAAACCCCAACCCACTTTTATCCCTGTTTAAAAAAATATTCCCTTTTTGTTTATTTGTATTTATAAAATTCATACCTTGTACCCCTACAACTTCTTATAAAAAAATCCTGCTGTGTTACATACCGTCCCAAGGACGAGGGCTTATCTATCGTATGCAACGGTAATAAAACCAAAAAAATGGCAACCCAGGCACAGCAAGCCGCCCCTAAAAACAGCGGTTCCGCAAACTCCTCTAAGAGCAAAGAAAACCCTTTCCTCACCCGGGAAAGCGCTACCAAATCCAACGCCATTGAAGTCCCCTCCCTCAACCTGCCCAAAGGCGGCGGCGCCCTGAAAGGCATCGACGAAAAATTTTCCGTAAATGCCGTCAATGGCACGGCATCCTTTTCCATCCCCTTGCCCGTTTCGCCTGCCCGCGGCGCTTCCCCCGCCCTGAGCCTCTCCTACAACTCCGGCTCCGGCAACGGCATTTTCGGCTTGGGCTGGAATTTGGGACTACCCTCCATCAAACGAAAAACCGACCAGGAACTGCCCCAATATCTCGACAGCATCGACTCAGACACCTTTCTCTTTTCCGAAGCCGAAGACCTGGTGCCGGCCTATCAAAAAGAACTTGACGGCTCGTTTTCCAAAGATGCTCAGGGAAACTACATCATAGCCGAAAAAAATTCATTAGATGGAACGCACCGCATCCGCTACTATCGCCCCCGCATAGAAGGCCTTTTCGCCCGCATTGAGCGTTGGACCGAAAAAACTACCGGCGTCATAAAATGGCGCATCATCACCCAGGAGAATACCACCACCCTCTTTGGCTGGACACCGGGCGCCGTAATAGCCGACCCCGCCAACCCCGCCCGGGTTTACGAATGGCTGCCCGAATTTGTCTTTGACGATAAAGGAAACTGCGCCCACTATATATATAAGGAAGAAGACGACCTGGGGCTGGATACAGCTCTATTACACAATAAAAATCGCCTCCCCGGCGGAAACCTTGCCTATACCAACACCTACCTGGAAAAAGTGCTGTACGGCAATCAAACCCCTTACAAGCAATTCGAGGACGTTTTCCCCGCCGAAACCGATTACCTCTTTTCCACCGTTTTCGATTACGGCGAATACAATTCTGTTTCTCCTTTTGATAAAATAAACGACTGGGATTTTCGCCCCGATGCCTTTTCCCATTACAAAGCCGGTTTCGAGATTCGCACCACCCGCCTGTGCAGACGCGTGTTGCTCTTTCACCACTTCAATGGGGCCAATGAGTACAACGGCTTAGTGCGTTCCCTCAATTTCCAGTACAACACCGCCTCCCAAGCCGGTTTTACCTTCCTGGAAGCCATCACTGCCACAGGCTACGTCAAAAAAGCAGACGGCTCCTATTCCCAAAAGTCCCTGCCCCCGATGGAATTTGCCTACCAGCCGCACGACTGGAGCGCCGAAGTAAAAACCATTGCCCCGGATGCGTTGGCTCACGCCCCGGCAGGGATAGAAGAAGCCCCCTACCAGTTTACCGACCTCTACAACGAAGGACTCGCCGGCATCCTCACCGAACAAGCCAACGGCTGGTACTACAAACACAACCTGGGCGACGGAAAATTTGAACAAGCAAAACTGGTAACCCCCAAACCCTCTTTTACCGGCTTGGGCAGTAGCTTACAACTCCTTGACTTAGATGCCGATGGCGGCAAGCAACTCGTCAGTACAAGCGCCGAACCCAAAGGTTTTTTTGAGTTAGACGATGCCAACGACTGGCAGCCCTTCCGCAACTTCCACCACTTTCCCAACATAGACCTGAGCGCCCCCAATGTGCGGCTGCTCGACCTGAACGGCGACGGCAAGCCCGAAGCCGTCATCACCGAAGAAAATGTCTTCACCTGGTACGAATCTGACGGCAGGAAAGGTTACAAACCCGCCATCAAAACCTCAAAACCCTTTGATGAAGAAGCCGGCCCCGCCATTGTGTTTGCAGACAGCACCCAATCTATTTTTTTGGCGGATATGAGCGGCGACGGGTTAACAGACATCGTGCGCATCCGCAACGGCGAAGTGTGCTACTGGCCCAATCTCGGCTACGGGAAATTCGGTGCCAAAGTGGCGATGGACCATGCTCCCGTTTTTGACCACCCGGACCATTTCAATCCATCTTATATAAAATTAGCCGATATTGACGGCTCCGGCACCACCGATATTATTTATTTAGGTAAAAACCGGTTCAGCTGCTGGTTGAATCGCAGCGGCAACCGTTTCACCGCATCCCCTTTTGAAATACCCGCCTTTCCCGAAATTCACAACCAGGCGAATGTAACCGTAACCGATTTGTTGGGCAATGGCGTGGCCTGTATCGTCTGGTCCAGTCCCCTTTCCAAAGACGCCGGCGCCCCCGTGCGCTATATAGACCTGATGAACAGCAAAAAACCCCACCTGCTCATCGCCTACAAAAACAACCTCGGGAAAGAAGTTTCGCTGGAATATACCCCTTCCACCCACTATTATTTGGAAGACAAAGCAGCCGGCAAACCCTGGGTCACCAAACTGCACTTCCCGGTACACTGCATCTCCAAAACCGAAACCCGCGATACCATTTCCGGCCATCGTTTTGTGAACTCCTACAGCTATCACCACGGCTATTACGACCATCCCGAGCGGGAATTCCGGGGTTTTGGCAGGGTAGAACAAACCGATTCCGAACACCTTGAGCACTGGGTAAAAGGCAATGCCTCCAACATCACAAACGCCGAACTGCACCAGGAGCCCGTAGTTTCTAAAACCTGGTTCCACACCGGCGCCTTTTTGCAGAAAGACGCCATCCTCACCCAGTTCGCCCATGAATATTGGTATGAAGAGATGGAGCAAGCCGGATTTTCCATATCCCACCCCGAACACACGCTGCCCGATGCCCGCTTACTGGTAGCGCCCGGCTTAGACCCGAATCTTGCTGACGAATGGAGCGCCGAAGAATGGCGCGAAGCCTTGCGCGCCTGCAAGAGCATGCCCCTGCGTGCGGAAACCTTTGCCCGCGACGCCGCTAAATTTGGCAACACCGAAGACGCCATCCGGAGAGAACTCACCCCCTACACGGTGGCTTCCAAAAATTGTGTCATTGAACTATTGCAACCCAAAGGAAAAAACAAAGCTGCCGTTTTCGTGGTAAAAGAAAGCGAAGCCATTACCTACAACTACGAGCGTTCCATATCTCCCTCCTTTGGAGGGGACACAGGGGAGGTTGACCCGAGGATTGCCCACAACCTCAACCTAAAATTAGACGAGTACGGCAACGTGCTGGAATCTGCCGCTATTGTGTATCCCCGCCTGTCGCCCGACAGCTCACTTCCCGCAGAAACCCAACAGGAACAGGCGAAAACTATCATTCTATATACCCAAAACCGGTTTACCAACGATGTAAACTTAGACGATAGTTATCGCCTGCGCTTGCCTTCCGAGGTGAAAACCTTTGAACTGAAAGGAGTCGCCAAAACCGGCGACTATTATACCCTTTCCGATTTTGACGACATCCTTACCGCTTCCACAGATGCTCTTTACTATGAAACCGACAAAGAACCGGCTGCAGGAACGTCCCAAAAACGATTACTGGAACACATTCGCACCAATTATCGCAAAAACGACCTCAGTGGCCCGCTTGCGCTCCACCAGTTAGAATCGCGGGCGGTGCCCTACGAAAACTACCAGCTTGCCTATACTCCCGAATTATTAGAACACATCTATTCCGATAAAGCCGATAATCCTACATTGGCAAACCTGATGCTGGAAGGAAAATTTTCGCACAGCATAGACGAGATGGGCATTGCCGACGCCAACTGGTGGATTCGCTCCGGCACCACCCAATTCACCCAGGGTGCTGAAACGGCGACCGATGCTCAAAACCGCTTTTTCGTTCCCATTTCCTATACCGACCCATACAGCGCCAAGACAAAAGTGCGCTATTACGGCAACTATTACCTCTTTATTGAACAAACCGAAGATGCCTTGGGCAATACCGCCTCCGTGGCCGTCTTCAACTTCCGAACGCTCGCGCCCCGGCGCATGAAAGATGCGAACGGCAATTTTTCGGAAGCGGTTACAGACGAATTGGGACTGGTAAAAGCCATGGCCGTCTTTGGCAAAGGGAGCCAGGCAGATGATGTAACCAACATAGAAGAAGCTACCAATACCGCCGAAACCGCTTTGATTGCCAGCTTCTTCAACGCTTCGGATTCCGTGCAGCTTACCACGCTGGGAAAACAATTATTACAACATGCCACCATGCGCTTTGTGTATGATTTTGAGGTGTATGGGAATACGGGCAAACCGACAGTTGTGGCAGCCATCAGCCGGGAAACCCATTACCGGAAACCCGACGGCACGCTAAACCCTGAATCGCCTGTGCAACTCGCCTTTGAGTATTCCAACGGCTTGGGGCAGGTAGCCATGAAAAAAGTGCAGGCCGAACCGGGCAACGCCAAAAGCGTTACCCTAAACCCCGACGACACCTATTCCGTTACCACAGTAGATACCGGCGCCTCAAACCCCAAACAACTCCGCTGGCTCGGCAACGGCAAGACCATCCTGAACAACAAAGGCAATCCCGTAAAACAATACGAACCCTATTTTTCGGTAAGCTGGCAGTATGAAAATTTCAAAGAATTGGTGGAAACCGGCGTTACCCCCATTTTGTATTACGATGCGTTGGGACGATTGGTGAAAACGGACATGCCGGACGGCACTTTTTCCAAAGTGGAATTTGATGCCTGGAAGCAAATCGTCTATGATGCCAACGACACCGTTACGGAAACCGATTGGTACCTGAACCGCACCAACCGCCTTATCGACGCTCAACTCACGGCGGAAGGCAAAGACCCCCAACGGGAAAAAGAAGCCGCCGACAAAGCCGCCAAACACGCCGGTACGCCCAACACGCTGCACTTTGACACGCTGGGACGTCCTGTGTTATCGGTGGAACATACCAAACATATCACAACCGAAGCCGACGAATTTTATCGCACCAAAGTAAAGTTGGACACCGAAGGCAACCTGCGAAGTGTTATAGACGCCCGGGAACTGCCCTCAAACAGCAACAAGGGCAATACCGTCATGCAATACCAATACGACATGTTAGGGCACCGGGTCTGGCAAAACAGCATGGATGCCGGGCAACGCTGGCTGTTGGTGAACATCCTCGGCAACCCGTTGCGTACCTGGGACGAGCGCGGGCACGAGTTTCGCTATTTTTACGATCTGGCGCACCGCCCCACGCATAGCGTGGTGTTAGGCGGCGATGGCACTGCGCCCCTGAACCATATTTTTGAACGCATTTTTTACGGGGAAAGTTTACTGCTCCCCGGGCGCACCAACGAGGCTGCGTTACAGGCGAAGAATGTATTGGGACAGGCCATAAAAGGATACGATACCGGGGGATTGGTCGATACACCTGAATACGATTTTAAAGGAAAACCCATCGCCACCACCCGAACCCTATTTAAAAACTACAAAGAAGTTGCCAACTGGACGGATGCCAATTTAGCGACGGATTTGGAAGCCGATACGTTTACCTTCACTACCGAAACGGATGCCCTGGGCCGAATTACCCGGCAGGTAGCCCCCGATGGCAGCGTGATTACGCCTTCCTACAACGAAGCGGGCTTATTACATGCGGAAAGCGTCTTGCATCCCGGTGCGCTAACGCCTTCCGTATATATTAAGGATATCGATTACAACGAAAAAGGACAGCGCGAGAAAATCACCTATGGCAATGATGTCAGCACGAGATTTTATTATGACCGGGAAACCTTCCGTCTAAAACGCCTGGAAAGCAAGCGCCAGAACAACGACCCGCTCCAGGATTGGCAGTATACTTTTGATGCTGTGGGCAACATCACCCATATTGAAGATAAAAACATCCCGGTGGTGTTTTTCAACAATACCAAAGTTACCGGCGGTTCCGAATATACCTACGATGCCCTCTACCGCCTGGTGGAAGCCACCGGCAGGGAAAACAGCGCCGCACTGTCCTACGGGTCGGAAGACAACTGGAACGATGCGCCTTTTATGCACGCCCTGAATCCCGGCGACCCCATGTCGGTACGCAGCTACACCCAGCGCTACCAATACGATGCGGTGGGTAACATCCGGGAAATGAAACACCTTGCCACCGGCGGCAACTGGACGCGCAGTTACGACTATGAAACCGCCAATAACCGCCTGAAAAGCACCCATATCGGGGATATCGCCGCCCCGGTAGATTATACCCGTTACCAGCACCATGCACAACATGGCTATTTGGAAGAACTACCCCACCTGGAAGAAATAGGTTGGAATTTCAAGGAAGAAGTGGTAAAAACCATCCGCCAAAAAGTAGTGAGCGGTACGCCCGAAACTACGTACTACCAATACGACGGACAGGGGCAGCGCATCCGCAAAATCACTGAAAACCAGGCGGCGAGCGGGGTAACACCCACCAAAAAAGAAGAGCGCATTTACATTGCCGGCTATGAAGTGTACAAAAAACACAGCGGCGCCCATACCGGCCTGGAACGGGTGAGCCTGAGTTTGTTAGATGGCGGGCATCGCTTTGTGATGGTGGAAACCCGCAACGCGGTGGATGACGGCACCGAAGAACACCTGGTGCGCTACCAGTTGCACAACCATCTCGGCTCTGCCGCTTTGGAGTTGGACGACTCGGCACAGGTAATCTCCTACGAAGAATACCACCCTTACGGTACTACGGCTTACCAGGCGAAAAACGCCGCCATAAAAGCCGCTGCCAAACGCTACCGCTATACGGGCATGGAGCGGGATGAAGAAACCGGGCTGGAATACCACGTGGCACGCTATTATTTACCGTGGTTGGGCAGATGGTGCAGCGCCGACCCGGTTGGAATCGGGGACGGGGTGAATGTGTATCTATATTCCCGTAATAACCCGATTTTATTGTTAGATACTAGCGGAACCCAAGCATGGGGAGCACATTTTACAGCAGGTAAACGAGGCCCTTTATCTCCCAGTGATTTCAACCAGGGACAAAGGGATCAGACTCCTCCACCACCTCCTCCTCCACCTCCACCGCCACCTCCACCACCGCCTCCACCACCGCCTAAATCAGATCCTACAGAGGAATTGCTCAAACTCGTTACCCCAGAATATGCTGCGAAATTGAAAGATAATAGCCTCTTGAAGGAACAAAAGTTATTGATTATTACGGGTTTTCTTATCGCTATACAAGAACTCAAAAAGCGAGGGTTACCCACGAGAAATGCAGTTCTTCTAATAGCCCATATAGGTAATGAAACCATGTTTGGAAAACTGGTCAAGGAAAATCCTAATGCTAAAGTTAATAATGTATTTAGCTTTCAACCTAAAGAAAATGCTCAAAAAGAATTGAATAGGCGTGGAATTGAGGTTATAACTTCCATTAGGGGTAATAGAATCAACGGTGTATTGGCGGGAACCCCTACACCTACCCCTGTCTACTCTAGCTTAAGACAAGCAATACAAATTCAACTTGATGTTGTATTTAATCTTTCAACATTTCCAAATCAGGAAGCGGTAAAAGGCGAATCAAAGTTTAGTGCAATTGGAGATATACTTAAAAATACAAATCTAACAGCTTTTGAATATGGGAAAAGAGCCGGTACAGCCGGATACGCGGGACCTGGTACAGCCGAAAGCGCAAGATACGGAGACGAAACCGTAGTATCGTATGAGCATGTAGTTCGTCTTCTAAAAACTTTTGCCAAAAACCTTCCCAATGGTGTAAGCCCGGAAGCAACAGATTTTATAAATAACGCAATAAAAGAGCTTCCAATATCAGGAGCCCCGCCAAAAAATAAAAAATAGGACTCAGACCGCTCCGCTAAGTCTCCTGGCTTAGCGGAAGAAAAACAAAGCAGAAGATAAAAAGTTAAAAAAATATAAAACAAAATAAAAACCTTAAAAACTAACAAATCATGGCAACCACCGAACCAAAAACAAACCGGGTAGTCGGGAAAATCACCGGCAGCAACGGACGCCCCGCAGCCAACCTATATGTAGCCATTTACGATATAGACCTGCGAAATTGGGAACTCCTATCGCATGGCATCACCAACCGCGAAGGCGCTTATGAGCTCACCTGGGCGCATAGCCAGCTGAGTGGTCGCGGTAAAAAAACCGCCGATATTGCCCTAAAGGTAAGCACGGCAGGAAAACACACGCTACTCTATCAATCGTCCGTAGACGAGGTGCGGTTTAATGCCTCTGAACGGGAAGAAATAAACGTTACCCTTAAAAAACCCGTACCGGTGGAACGGGTGGAATATGATTTCCTGTTGGGAGAAGTCTCTTTCTTAGCCGATAAAATCCCTGTTCACAAGCTACAGGAAAGTAATAAACACCGGGATGTTACCTTTCTTTCCAAAGAGTTGGAAGTTCCCTTTGAAAAAATAGCGCACTTGGTAGTAGCCCATAAAATGGGTGTTCTTTCTGGCATAGAACCCCCGTTTTTCTATGCGTTGCTCCGCAAAAATACGCTCCTTAAAAACGCATCGGGCCAGTTGATGGGAACCCGGCTTTCTATTGGGGTGAACGATGATGAACAGGCGCTTCTGTATGCCGCCGCTCTGGTGGAACCGGAACGCATACGCGAAGACGTGAAAGCCGCTGTTGCCGAAATGATTGTGTCGGTGCAAATAGGCGACGCCTGCGATGCTTTCATTGAACAACTGCAACGGTACCGGGAAGCCGCTACCCGTTATTACCAGGACGAACATCCCCGCAAAGCGGTGGAATTGGTGCGCCGGTTTATAAAAGAAGGAAAGATACAGGAAATGGAAAACCTGTTTTTAGAAAATAAGAACGACCTGAATGCCTTTTTTGACAAAATTACAGACCGTTCTTTTTTTGATACTGATGCCAGGGCGGCAGATGCCCAAACCCAGGTGGAGCTGGGAAAACTCATAGGCTTTGGGAGTGAGGTGATGCCGGAAATTGTCCGCAAACACGACCTGAAAAAGCCGGCGGACATCCGGAAATTAGCCCGACTCAACAAAGCCAACTGGGTAAAAGAAATCAGCGCCCTTAAAAAAGATGTGGCAGACAAGGAACGCATCAACAGCTACGCCTCATTCTTAGTCCGAAGATTTGAAAAGGAATACCCTACCACCGCCTTTGCCGCCCAGTTGGAGCGAGAGGAAAAGTCATTGCTTCGCAACCAGGAAAAAATGGTGGCTTTTTTCAACGAACACCCCGATTTTGACCTCGCCAACGACTCGGTGGAGCGCTTCCTGAAAACGAAACGAGTCGCCAGAAAAGAAGCAGAGCCCATTACCCCCGAATTGAAAAAGGTGCAGCGGGTCTTTAAACTGATTCCCAACTACACCAAAACCCAGGCGTTGCTCCGGGAAAACATCCACTCTTCTCAAAACATCGTAGCCCTTGGTAAAACCCGTTTCATCAACGAAATAGCCCCCAAATCCGGTCTCAGTGAGAAAGAAGCATCGGAAATTTACCAAAAAGCGGAAGCCAAAAACACAGCCGCTATGCTCCTGGCAGGCCAGTTGCAGGACATAGTGGGCATAACGGACATTGCCTCCTTCAACACGGATGCGCTTTCCAAAAAACTGGAAGCGGTGAGCGAAGATTTTCCCAATCTCAAAACACTCTTTAAACTCACCGATACCTGCGCCTGTGAGCATTGCCGTTCTGTATATAGCCCGGCGGCTTACTTAGTGGAATTGCTGCAATGGATAGGCAGCCGCTCGGTAACCGATACAACCGCTAATCCGCCCGTAACTTCCAACCTCGCCAAAGAAACTCTATTTTCCCGCCGCCCCGATTTATGGGACATTGATTTGGGTTGCGCCAACGCCACCACACCCATGAAATATATTGACCTGGTGTGCGAATTGCTGGAAGAAGCGGTAGCCCCCGACCCGGGTATCGACTACACCGGGGTATTGTCTGACGGGGTAGATCCGCTGAAAGGCGCTATTTCTTCCGGCCTGCTGGCTGCCCTTACGGCTGCCCGCATCCCGGTTACCGATAAAGCGGTGGTTTATGAAACCGAAACCGCAAATGGATTATCCGATGCGTTACCCCATTATGTACGAGACACCAAAGCCGTGTGTAAAATTGAAACTGTTGGGGTAAATACCTATAAAATATACCGACTCCGGCAAACGCTGGCTTCGGCGGAAGAGTTAGACGCAGCCCCGGAGTACGTGAACGGAGAAGCATACAAAACACTTAAAAAAAGCGCCTTTGCTTTTACCCTTCCGTTTGACTTAGACCATACCGAGGCCAGCGCTTATTTTGAGCGCTTTGGAGTAAAGCGGGAAGTTGTTATGAAAGCATTTCAATCTGCCGGCAACCCGGCGGAAGAAGTCATCGCCGCCGAAAAATTAGGACTCACCGATGCTGAACGAACCCTTATTGTTACAGAAGAACCCACTCCATCTGCACAACAAGATTATTGGAATGTTCCCACTCCCGGCGATGCAGTGGCTTACATGAAACAGGTTGACCATTTTCTCGATAAAACCGGTAGTACCTACAAGGAACTGGAGTTATTGCTGAAATTAAAATTTATTGACAAAAATGGAAACTTGTTTATTAAACACAACGACCTGACGTGCGATACCGCCCAAAAAGAAATCGCCAACCTGGATATAGAAGCATTAGACCGAATACACCGTTTCCTTCGACTGCAAAAGAAAACCGGCTGGAAGCTGGAAACGCTTGATGAGGTTATTTCCCAAATGCCTTTGGGCAAAAATACATTAGATGATGCTTGTTTAATAAAAGCCGCCCAACTATCTGAAATCGCTGAAAAAACGAAAATCAAATTAGACGAACTCATTGGCTTTTATGGTGAGATACCGCATGAAATTCTCGTGGAGAATGGTCCCAACCCGCTTTACCATCAAATTTTTCTGAACAAAGCGAAAAATGGGTTTATAGATGAAAACCTGCTCCCGGAAAAAATAGACGGCTCACAACTTATTACCAACTACCTGGCAAGCATTGCTCCCTGCCTGAAGCTAAAACAAAAAGACCTGGAAATGTTGTTGCCGTTGCTACCCAATACCACGCTTAGCTTCGCCAACCTAAGCCGACTGTTTGCCATTTCAAAGCTCATGAGTAAGCTCAAGTTAAAAGCCGAAGAATTTATTATCCTGGTGAACCTGTCCGGAACAGATGTTTCCAACTCGCCTCAACAAACACTTGACTTCATTGAAACAGCAGATGCTGTTAAAAAATCGCCCTTAAAACTTGCCGAGCTTCAATTTATATTGAATCACGAAGCCGAAAATCTCGCAAACCGGGTTATGGGGGATGAAAAAATTACCGAAGTTTTAGAAAAGCTTAAAAAAGAATACAGCGCCATCGCCACTGCCTATTCTTCTAAATTCGACCCGAACCTGGAGGCTTCTGAACAGGTGGAAACACTTACTACCGTATTGTCTGCTTTACCGGATGTTACAGAAGAAAACGTGAAAACGCTGGTACAGTTTCTCGATAAAAAATGGGTGCTGGTAACCGATGCCAAGGATTTTGTAGATGATACGCTTCCTTTCCTGGATACCGCAGCGATAAAAAGCGCTTTAGACGCCTTAGACGGCGCGTCCGGCTCCAGCATTATGGTCAGACAGAAAGCATTGGTTGAGGCATACATGAATGCCGCCGCATCGTATCAAATTCAAAACGCTAAAAAAACAGCGCTGGAGCAAACGGTTACCTCTCAGTTTAAAACAGAAGAAGCTATTGCTGTTGCCGTTTTAACGTATGCCAAACTTCGAAAAACCGCCCCCGGAACAGACCGGGTAGCCGATGTATTGGGCGATAACTTTACGAATACCTTAACGGCAGCCAATTTCCCCAAAGCTTTTGAAGCCATTCGGCTTCTCCATAAATTGTTCCCCTTTGTAAAGGCATTGGGATTGAGTGCCACCGACCTGGAATGGCATTTGCAACACAATGGCGATGCCGGCTGGCTGGAATTAGATACCATTCCCTACAATACCGGGCAAACCGCAGTAGATTTGGGCGAGTATCTCAATTTTAGCGCCCTATTAAATTGGGCGAAAGAACTCAGCCCGGTTCCCAACCCGGCAGATGCCGAACAGCCGGTATCTTTTTATACCATAGCCACTATGCTGCTCCCCGGAAGCGCCGCTACCCGAGACACATTTTTTACGGCATTTGCACTGCTTACCGGCTATGAAACGGCCGATTTAGATGCCATCGATGCAGCCTTATTTTCTCTATTCGCCTTAGCTACCTACCGGGAAGCTGCCAACTGGGAGCGGGTAACCGACTGCGCCGGGTACCTCCGCAAGCTCAATTCAGATGTAGCTCAAATTAAAGACTACATAAAACCGGCTCTTACCTCCACGGAGGCCGGTACCTTGCGGGCAGCGCTGAAAGCCCGCTATGACGAGGATACCTGGTTGCGAACCCTGGGGGAGATTATGGATGTCATCCGTCCACAGAAACGAGATGCACTGGTAGCCTACCTGTTAGCCATGAATCCGGGCATAAAAGACACCAACGGACTATATGACTATTTTCTCGTGGATGTGGAAATGGAAGCCTGTATGCCCTCTTCACGCATTGTGCAGGCACACAACAGTATCCAGCTATTTGTGCAGCGCTGCCTGATGGGGTTAGAACCCAAAGCCATCGCCAATACAGCGAACGACCCCAACTGGAACCAGTGGAAATGGATGAAGAACTACCGCGTTTGGGAAGCCAACCGCAAAGTGTTCCTCTATCCCGAAAACTGGTACGATGTTACGCTGGCAGATGATAAATCGTACCTTCTTACGGAACTTATCAGCGAACTCCAACAAAACGAGCTCACGGAAGACACTGCTAACGAAGCATTGATAAAATACCTGGAAAAATTAGACAATATTGCCTTCTTAGAAGTCATGGCTACCTGGTACCAGGTTGATACAAGGGTGATGCACGTCTTTGCGCGCACCAAAGGAGGCGACCCATCCATTTATTATTATCGCCGGTTTGAGCAGGAACGTTACTGGACGCCTTGGGAAAAAGTGGAATTGGATATCACCGGCAACCACCTGCTGGCTTTTATTCGAAACAACCGCCTGCACCTGGCATGGCCTATCTTTAGCGAAGAACCCGAGGTAAAAACCGAAATGGAAATACCCAACAGTGCTCCCGGCACCAAAGTAGAGGGCACCGCTAAGCGCAAGTTAAAAATACAACTCGCCATCAGCGAATATTCCAATAAAAAATGGCAGCCCAAAAAAGTGTCCCAAGAAGGCATTCTCACCCCTTCCTATTTCACTTCGGTTGCAAACGATTTATACACCCCCAAATACAGCCTTTCCTACCTCCCCCAATTTGACCACATCTGGCTGTTCAGCACCAATTGGAATGCCGGGGAAGAATATCACTATTTGAATGGTGCATTCGATGTTACCGGTTGCAAAGGCTATCCCGAACTGATATTTGGCGGAGAAGCCTATTTCCCCGATTTTTATCCCGATTTCAGGGATGCAGTTCTAAGAGCGCAACGCTATATGGAAATAGAACCCATTCAACCCGATGATTTGTCGGTGCGAAATGGCATTTCATTCTTCCAATATTATACACTATTAAGCAAAACACCCGGCAGGTATCGCATTACCTACCCTCACCAGTTTACCAGTATAGATGTTATTGCGTTTCTCATAGAGTTTCTGTTCTACCTGTTCTTCAGAAACGTCCTGAATGAACGAGTTCAGTTCAAGATTCCATTGGGAACGCTGCTTCCTTATTTTAAAGAAGATAGTAACCATGCCTATGTAATTATTCCCGGGTTCTACAAAGTAGAAGGAAGCTATAAGAAAAATCATACCCTGTCTGACGGGGAAAAACGAACCGCTTTCAATGTATTTACACTGTTAGAAGCTATTGGCAAGTGGTTCAAAAAAATGATGTTGGACTTTACCGCCAATCCGCCCGCCAACCAGGAAGAAGGCATCCAACGCATTATAGCCGATACAGAATTCCAGGACATATTGGCTGAAATGAGCTATTATGAAATGTTCGATCCGCTCCTTAACCTTTTTATAGGCAATACCAATAATGCAGAGTTTGAAGAATGGGTTAAAAACCTCAAAGACAAAGAAGGCCTCGTATATGGGGAGCAGTTCAAAAACCTATACCATCCCTTGGTCTGCTACCTGAGAACCATCCTCAATAAAGAAGGCATATCCGGGTTGATGAAGCGGGAAACCCAGCTTTTTAAAACCGGTTTTAATTTTGAGAACCATTACGTTCCCAACCCACAAATTGTTCCCAAAGCCTATATGAAGAACGAGGACGGAACCCTCTCGTTGTCCTATCCCGTTGAAGACCTGGATTTTACGAGCGATGGTAGTTACAGTTCCTACAACTGGGATGTGTTTTTCCGTGTTCCGCTCCACATCGCCACCAGTCTCACCAAAAACCAGCGATTTGAAGAAGCGCTCACCTGGTTCCACTACATGTTCAACCCTACCGGGGCATTGAGCGGCAACGGTGTTCAGAAATACTGGGTTACCAAACCCTTTTATCTCAACCAGGATACCGATTACATCAACCAGCGAATCGATACCCTATTGTACAGGCTTGCAGACCCGAACACCCCGGAAATAAAAGAGCTGGTATTCGCTGTTGAGCAATGGCGCAACAAGCCCTTTATGCCCGACTCTATCGCCCGTTTCCGCCCGGTAGCTTACCAGAAGGCATTGCTGATGAAATACATTGACAACCTTACCGAGTGGGGCGATTACCTCTTCCGGCAAGACACCATGGAATCGGTGGCACAGGCTACGCAGCTATATATCCTGGCAGACAAGTTGCTGGGTCCCAAGCCTCGCATTATCCCTCCTGCGGTGAAACAACCCTATGAAACCTACAGCCAGTTAGCGCAAAAATTAGATACGTTTGGCAACGCCCTTATTGAACTGGAAAACATCCTGCCCGACTTGTCTGTACTTCCCGAAAAAGGAGCAGAACTGCCGGCGCCGCCAATTACCCTCTCCACACTCTATTTCTGCGTTCCGCCAAATGAGAACATGTTGGCATATTGGGACAAAATCGCCGACCGCCTGTTCAAAATACGGCACTGCCAGAATATTGATGGTGTGGAGCGAAGCCTTGCCCTGTTTGCACCGCCTATAGACCCCGGAATGTTGGTGAAAGCCGCTGCTTCCGGTTTAGATATTTCATCGGTATTGGCTGGCTTGAATGCCCCAACCCCGTATTACCGCTTCAACATACTTTCCCAAAAAGCCACTGAATTAGCCCAGGAAGTACGGGGATTGGGAAATTCGCTCTTGCAGGCCTTAGAGAAAAAAGACGCCGAAGCGATGACATTATTGCGAAATGAATTGGAATTAAAGGTGTTGAATGCCGTAAAAGACGTTAAAAAATTGCAAATCAACGAAGCCAAAGAGCAGATAGAAATATTGAAGCGGACGAAAAAGGTTACGGAAGAACGGAAAAAGTATTATGCAGGTATCCAAAAGATTATTTCTAAAGAGCAATTGAACCTGGATAAACTTGGTGAGGCCAACGACTATCAATTCAAATCCCAGATAGTACGAACCGTTGCAGGTGCGCTTAGGTTAGTTCCCGAATTTCACATTGGAGCATCCGGATTTGGAGGCTCACCCAAAGTCGTAGTGCAATTAGGCGGCTCTGCAATGTCAACCGCAACCAATATTGGGGCAGATGTTCTAAACATCCTGGGGTCCATAGCTTCCTACGAAGCCAGCCGCGCCTCTATCCTTGCCGGGTATGACCGCCGATACGATGACTGGAAACTCCAGGAACGCCTTGCCAACCTGGAACTCAAGTCCATTGAGAAGCAAATCGCCGCCGCCGAAATACGCAAAGAAATCGCCGAAACCGATTTGAAAAACCACGAATTACAAATAGAAAACGCCAAGAAGAGTGATGAGTTCATGCGCTCCAAGTTTACCAATAAAGAGTTATATAATTGGATGATTGGGCAAATCAGCGGTGTGTATTTCAAATCTTACCAGTTGGCGCACGATTTTGCCAAAAAAGCAGAGCGCAGCTACCGCTTTGAGTTAGGGAATGACGATTCGTACATCTCCTACGGCTACTGGGATAGTCTGAAAAAAGGCTTGCAAAGCGCCGATAATCTGATACACGACATCAAACGGATGGAAACCGGTTATTTAGACAAAAACAAGCGGGAGTACGAACTCACCAAACACGTTTCGCTCGCCCAGTTAGACCCGTTAGCGCTCGTGCGCCTGCGCGCTACGGGTGTGTGCGATTTTGAAATCCCGGAAGCGCTGTACGATATGGATCACCCGGGGCACTATTTCAGGCGGTTAAAATCGGTGAGTATGAGCCTTCCCTGCATCGCCGGCCCCTACACTTCTGTAAGCGCCAAGATGTCATTAGTGAGCAACCGCTACCGGAAAAATACCAATCCCAGTAACCTTAATGATACAGGTTATCCGGAAGACCCGGGAAACGATGAGCGCTTCGCCTACAACATCGGCGCTATTCAATCTATCGCTACCAGCAACGCCCAAAACGACAGTGGTGTATTTGAACTGAATTTCCGCGACGAGCGTTACCTGCCCTTTGAAGGCACGGGAGCCATCAGCAGTTGGCGATTGGAACTTCCCACCGAAATCCGGCAGTTCAACTACGAGACCATTTCCGACGTAATTATCCACGTGAAATATACCGCACGGGAAGGTGGTTCCGGGCTGAAAACCTTAGCCAATGGTACACTAAAAGACCAGCTAGCTGCCATAAACCAAGAGTTAAATAAAACCGGTCTCCACGTGGCTCTAAACCTAAAACACGAGATGCCCAACGAATGGCACTTGCTAAAAAAGAATGGGGAAACAACCCTCACTTTAGATACTTCCCGGTTACCCTACATGGCACAATCGCCTGCTATTGCACTGGAAAACGTGACTTTTATAGCGAAAGTGAAAGACAACCCTACTACCTATACGGTGAAGATTGACGGAGCAGACCTCGATCTGTCGAGTATAGAAGATTGGGGGCTGTGCAGTAACAGCACTACCGACCTGGAATTGGGAACACCCTTTACCTTGTCCTTAGCATTACCGGAGTTAAATGATTTGGAAGAATTGCTGATAGTAATGAAGTACAGTTTTTAAACGATAGCCCAATTTTTAACGCCCTATAAAAGACGGTTTACAGCCGTCTTTTTTTGAGACAGCTATCGCCAGGTGATGCGCCTGCCCGTGTATGCGCCTTAACCCGAGCGCGCCTGCACGAGGAATAACCTGTTGCCCTCCTCGTAAAAAGCAATCCATTCATGCAGAATAAAAGCTTTTTTGTAAGTTCGTACCATCAAAGCACTACGGGTATGTTACATTCAAAAATCATTGTAGGCAGCGAAGAATGGGTAGAACTTCCACAACTTCATATTCCTGCCATAAAAGTTCGGGTAGATAGCGGGGCTAAAACCTCTTCGCTCCACGCTGTTAATATAGAGCCTTTTACCAAAGAGGGAAATGCCTGGGTGCAGTTTGATGTATATCCCATTCAAAGCGATGGCAAAACAGTGGTTCGTTGCCAGGCGGAAGTGTTAGATAAACGGGTGATAAAAAGTTCTAGCGGGAACCGGGAGAGTCGCTATGTTATAAAAACTCAGCTCAGGCTGGGCGATTATTTCTGGGAAGTAGAGCTTACCCTTACCGATAGAGATTCTATGGGCTACCGTATGCTCCTGGGCAGAGAAGCTATGAGCGGCAAAATGCTGGTAGATCCGCAAACGGGATTTCTCCAGGGAAACCTGGGAACTGATGTTTTGAAAAAACTATATAAAACAAAAGAGCACGACAAAAAACATCTTAAAATAGGGCTACTGGCAAGCAACCCGGAATTATACAGTAATAAACGCATTATGGAGGCCGGCGAGCAATTGGGGCACGAAATGATGTTCGTCAACATTCGCCACTGCTATATGAAATTAGATTCTAAACACCCGGAAATTCACTACCGGGGCGGTAAGATACTGAATGACCTGGATGCTGTGATTCCACGGATACGCCCTAACTTAACGTTTTATGGCTCTGCCCTTACCCGCCAGTTTGAAGCTTTGCGGGTTTTTTGCCTTAACTCAGCGATAGCGATTACCCAATCTCGGGACAAACTCTATTCGTTGCAGCTATTACTCAGGAACGGAATTGAAATTCCTACCACGGGTTTCGCCAAATCTCCCTTAGATACAGACGACCTTATTAAAATGGTAGGCGGTTCGCCGCTTATTGTGAAACTCCTGGAAGGCACCCAGGGCAAAGGAGTGGTGTTAGCAGAAACCAAAAAAGCTGCTGAAAGCGTTATCAATGCTTTTAAAAGCCTCAACGCTAACATTCTTGTCCAGGAATTTATAAAAGAGGCCAACGGGAAAGATATTCGCTGCTTTGTGATAGATGGCAAGGTGGTGGCAGCCATGCAACGAGAAGCTATCCCGGGCGAGTTTAGAGCCAATATTCACCTGGGTGGCACAGCATCTGTTATAAAAATTACCGCTGAGGAGCGAAAAATAGCCATTAAGGCAGCCAAAGCCATGGGGCTACATGTAGCCGGGGTAGATATTATCCGTTCTTCTAAAGGGCCTCTCTTGCTGGAGGTAAATTCTTCTCCCGGATTAGAAGGTATTGAAAATGCCACCGGAAAAGACATTGGCTCGCTCATCATCAAAGCGGTAGAAAAGCACCTGCACTGGAAAGCCCCCCACCCGGGTGTGTCAGTTACATAATAGACTACTTTCTCTTTAGATTTGTTTACAGCGCTTCTATCTGTTTTTTTTCCTCAAGCGCCCTTTTGTGAGCCGGTTGGCTTCGCAACATCATTTGGATATAGCCAAGCGCTTTTTGCTTCTGTTTTTGGTACCGGTATATCCTTGCCAATTCATAATAGGCTTCTTCCAAAGGTATACGGTCCTGAACGGAAAATTTTGCAATGTAAATTTCCAATAAACGAATCCCAACATCTAATCTAAAATTATAGTCAGCACAACATTTTCCGAACCGGTAGTACAGCTCATTTTTAGAGAGTGGGCTCTTTTCCTCCAGGCTATTCAGCGCCCGCCGGTAGTAATCTTCCGCTTCTTCTTTTGCGCCATGTCTTTCATACACATAGCCCTTTGCCAGGCAACCCTCTGCCGGGTGCAGCTGTTCCAGCTCTTCTGCATATAAAAGCGCCTGCTTGCGGCTACCACCGAGGATGGAGGGAAGTTGTGTATAGAGCTCCACCAGCGCCCAGCGTACCGGGCGGTGGGTGCGATCTAAGACTGCCGCTTTTTTAAAGGCACCCTTTATATTTCCCATCAGCCCGGGCGCCTTCCATTTATTTTCCAGCGCCATCATACCCAGCGAACCTCCATATTTATAGTGATAGTTTGCCTCACCGGGGTACTTGTGCACCAGCTTTCCATAACAGGCAGCCGCCTGTTCCCACTGACGTTGCCGCCCATAGAAATCGCCGCACCCTTCCAACAAACTATCATTTGCAGGCGATGTCTTCTGCAAAACTGAGGAACAGAGGGGTTCATCAGCTACATGCCGAACTATCCCTGGTGAGGCGTTAGACTGGGCAAAGAAAAAAGAAGGAATACAACACAAACAAGAGAGCAAGGTTTTTATCATCCCGTAAAACTACGAAACCGAGGCGACAGGAAGTATAAAAATCTCTTAAAAATCTATTTTACAGGCGTTTGCCCATTAAACCTTTTCGCCTGGTAGCTATCTAATAAACAAAACTTTAAAAGTCAATTACTATGAAACGCTTTCTATTCGTCATAGCAGTACTCGCTACTGCCATGGCAGGCGCCCAGGAAGCGCCGGGGAAATCACCTAAAAGAGCTATGCCGATGGACAATTTTAGCCCGGAACAGCTCGCTGAAATCCAGACAAAAAAGATGACGCTTGCACTGGAGTTAGATGAAAAACAACAGCGGGAGGTGTTGAAAATGAACACAGATCTTGCCCATGAGCGCAAACAACGCATGGGAAAAATAAAAGCTGCACGGGAAAAGGGAGAAAGGCTCTCGCAAGAAGAACGTTTTAAGCAAATGAATGAGCAATTAGACCGGAGAATTGAGGTACAACGGGCGATGAAAAAAATTTTGAATGAGCAGCAATATAAGCGGTGGAAAGTATACCAGGAAAAAAGAGCCCAAAAAATGTGTGGAGAAATGAAACACAGACGGGGAGGTGGTACTCCCGGCATAAGAAACCAGCGCCGATACTAAACTAAAGATTTTCACAGGCGCGCCTGCCCCTTTGCAAAACGCCTGTGAAAGGGTGCGCAGGTAGAAATTTCTTTTTTAAAAGACCCTTCGCTCTAAGAAATACAGAAATTGGTTTTTTATTAGCTTCTTTCTATTTCGTCTTGCAAAAGCAATATTTGTTTTTTACATTTGTTCTGTAAAAACTACAAAAAATCATTTTTACCGCGGATGCCGAAAAGCGAAGAGAGTAGGTAATTTTAAAAAAACGAACCATGAAAAACGAGTCAAGTTTCGCCAAATTCAGGAAATTTCAAATTAAAGGCGACACCATTAAAGGAGGAGTAACTCCCCCGGAGTGCCAGGTATGTTTGAGTATTGCAGATAAAAGACTACGAAGCATTTGCCTGGAAAACTGCCAGATATCCATTCCACCTCTACCTTAAGTAGGAGATTTAAACAAATATGTCATCTCGAAGCCATTCCAACAGTTGGAATGGCTTTTATATCTTTATATTTTATATGTTTAAAATAATAACCTTATAATCTAAAAATTACACCTTCATGGTGCTTTTTTAACTATCAATCTTTAAAATAGTGATTCTCTTACAAATTTTCTCCTCATTTCTTACAAAGTACCCGCTTGTTTTTTATTTTTGTCCCGTGAAAATAGTAAAACAACTCATTTTCACCACAGATGCCGAAAAGCGCTAAGTAGTTTAATCTAAATTTTTATACCATGAAAAACTTAAAAAAATTCCAGTCACTTGCATTATCTTCTACCGAACAGAAATCCATAAAAGGAGGCGAAAACGTCCAGGTATTTGTGCCTTGTGGAGAAAACACCTGTTTTTATAGCTGTAGTACTACCTCGGGTAATTGCATTTTTATCCGCATGATAGAAGGACAATTAGCTTAAAAAACCCACTCCGTTATACTCACCTGGCATAACGGAGTTTTCTTTTTACTAAAATAGCTATCAGCGCTTCCACCCTTCCATACTATAACTAAAACTAATTACCCACATTACCCTAAACTCTATGACTGATACTGCCCTCCTCCTAAAAAACCTGCGCTACCTGCTGGCGCTTCTCAAGGTGCCCATAACCCAACAATCGCTTCGGGAAACATTGCTCAAACACCCGGACTATCCGAGTATGGAAGCGGTTTCAGACACGCTGCGGGAGTATAACTTGGAAACGCTTTCTGTGCGGCTGGAAGAAGAACACCTGGCAGAAATACCCTACCCGGCACTTTGCCATTCTAATGCTGGCGGGGGTCGCTTTCTTATCCTGGAAAAATATGAGGCGGGCACCATAACTTATTTTGATGCCTCCTGGGGCAGAAAACAAAAGCCCGTAGGCGTTTTTGCCAGTGAGGCACAATGGTCGGGCGCTGTAATGCTCATACACACCACCGAACGCTCGGGCGAGGCCGATTATCAAAAAAAGCGAACTGCCGAAAAACTCCGCATAACAAGCAACTACACAGCCTATCTATTAGCAGGATTGCTGCTGCTGTTGCCCGTTTTTAAACTCCCCCTTGCCTACCTACCCATATATGCACTGCAACTGGCAGGCGGTTTTTTTTCCTTTGTGCTGCTGCAACGGCAGTTTGGCGCTGCAACCACTCTTACCCAGGCATTTTGCAAAGCCGGCGGAAAATCAGACTGCGATGCCGTTATTCACTCTCCTGCTTCTCGCCTATTTGGGTTTATACACCTCTCAGAATTGGGTATATGGTATTTTGTTGGTAATTTGATACTGCTCCTGCTCGCCTCCTTTGCGGTGCTACCCGTTTTTGGAACATTACTGGTAATTACCCTGCTGGCGCTGCCTTTTTCGCTCTTTTCTGTCTATTATCAATGGCGGGTGCTTAAAAAGTGGTGCCCGTTGTGCCTGGCAGTAATGGGAGTTTTCTGGCTTCAAGTAGCGGCTATCTTGCCATTCTCTACTCATTTTTCTTTTTTATGGGATGCCGTTTTGTTCAGTTTCACGCTCCCATTGATGGCAGGAATCGCAGTTCGCCACCGGTTATTAGATTCGTTTAAAATTCCGCAATTAGAAAAAAAATTAAATCGCTTTATGCGGAGCGAGCGCATTTTTGAAAGTCTTATGCAGGGTCAACCGATTATAGAGGTAGGACGATTGAAACGTGAATTTTCCTTTGGCGCTGAAAATGGGTTGGTACACATGGTTATCGTGAGTAATCCACTCTGTAGCCCTTGTTCGCTTGCCCATACCGTTGCCGACCAATTAATACGCCAATATGGGGAGCAGTTAACGCTAACATATCGCTTTTTGGTGAATCTTCAAAATAAGGCGGGAAACGATGTAGAGGTAGCTCGCCACCTCGCTGCTCTGCATCTGTGCGCCCCGAAAGAAACGGTTTCCAATGCTCTTTCTGCCTGGTTCGAGGGCGCCCGCACCCAATCGGTAGAAGCATGGAAGGCCAACTATCCGCTTTCCCGGGAGGTTAACATGGTGGAGGTAGATGATATGTTGCGGGAGCAGGATGCATGGTGCCGGCAGACAAGGGTAAACGTAACCCCCACTATCCTCATAAATGGAAAAAGACTACCGGAAGAGTATAGCCTCACAGATCTGAAATATCATATAGGGCAGTTACTGGAAAGACGCATGGAGGATGCGGAAGTTGCCCCGGCTGAATAATTTTATATCGTTTTGCAGGATTGGTTTTTACATATCCCTTTTTTAAAAAAAAGGGATGTGTAAGTATTTTACCTTACTTCGCTGTTTGCAATATACTCCTTCATCTATGTTAAACCCATCTTAAATTTGTAACATTGCTCTTACAATAACGTCTATCCAGCAGATAGAGACAAGTTTATGCCTCGTTTTTTAACATATTTATTGGCAGCTTGTTTGGGAATGATGATGCACGTTGCGGCTGCTGTTGAAAAACCTTTTCAAATGATGGGCTTGCATTTTCCCCAAGCCGAGGTAGTGAGTCCCAATACCATTCGCATTCCATTTCAACTTATAGACCATTTAATAGTAGTACGGGCCAGCACCCATGAACGCGAGGGGAATTTTATCATAGACACCGGCTCGGAAACGCTTGTTTTAAACGAGGTGCATTGTAAAAATTACCGCAAAACCAACTATCGCAGCGCTTCGGGGGTAAATGGGCGTATAGACAATGCCTATCTGAAAGAGTTGGATAGTTTCTTTTTTGAAAATTTTTCCATAGATAATCTTACTGCCGATGTGGTAAATCTTTCTCACATAGAAGAGAGTAAAAAAATGGAGTTGTATGGCATCATTGGGTACAGTGTTTTAAAGGAATACGAGGTCTTTATAGATTTTTACCTGAAACAAATCACCCTTTTTAAGACCGATGATAAGGGGGAGCGGATAGACCGGGACGGGTTGTTGGAAAAAGTATCAGACAGTCTTTCTTTCACTCAAAAAAAACACAGCATTATGCTGGAGGCTTTTGTAAATGGGGAAAGGCTTATCTTTGGGTTAGACAGCGGGGCAGAAATAAACCAGTTGAGCACTACTGTATCTAAAAAAGTATTGAAAAACTTCAAGATTTTGCAGCGAATCAATATCATAGGCGCCGATAAAGGCGAGCGTGAGGTGTTGGCAGGAAAATTGTATCGCATTTCCTTTGGAAAACGATTGTATTATGGTCTTATGCGAACCTTGCTCACCAACCTTAGCGGCATGTATGAAGCCTATGGCGCTCCATTAGATGGAGTGGTGGGATATGAGTTTTTAGCCATGCGGAGAACGCTCATAAATTATAAAAAGAAACGATTGTATTTTATAGACTTTCCGTTTACCTCTACACTATGAAATGGTACAGAATACATATAAGTTGGTTGTTGCTTTTCTTACTGCATGTTGCGCATGCGCAAAAAGAAAGAGCCCTGGGCTATGCCATAGAGGGCGATGAGGTGGTGTTTACTTTCACGGTAAGCGATTATAAAAAAGCTACGAAGGATAATACAAGCCGAGAGATTGATTTTTCTGATATAGATATCTATGATGTGGCGGTTTCAGGAGAGTTTAACGGCTGGTCGAGAAAGGGCTGGAAAATGAAGAAAATGGGGGCGCAAACCTATGAGCTCCGAAAAAGGCTGGCAGATTTTGACCGTGCGTTTTCGTGGGAGTTTAAGTTTATTGTAAATGAAAAATATTGGGCAGAACCTGGGAAAGATTCCAAAAATATTGTGCAGGCAACAAAAGATGGTTCTTCGCTACGGGTATATAATTTGAAAATGTACACTGCTTTTCCATCTGAGAGCGGGAATGTGTGTTTTCACCTGGCTGGCTACCCGCAGGCAAAAAAAGTTATTGTTACAGGCAGTTTTAATCGTTGGAGCGAAACCGATTTTGAGATGAAAAAAACGCCTACCGGATGGGAATTGCTGGTGCAGCTGCCGGTAGGGGAATATGAGTATAAATTTATCGTGGATGGGAAATGGATGCACGACCCTGTCAACGGGGAAAAGCGGCTCAACGAATTTCTCAACTACAACTCGGTGCTAACGGTAACTAAGCCGGTAGATTTTATATTAAAGGGTTATACAAGCGCTCAGCGGGTGGTTCTATCGGGCAGTTTTAATAATTGGAATACCGAAAGCGTGGTTATGAAGAAAACTACCGAGGGCTGGGCAATTACGCTGGAGTTGAAGAGGGGAAAAATTCAATATAAATATATTGTAGATGGAGATTGGATAACTGACCCAGCTAACCCTGTAAAAGAACGAGACCGCTACGGGCACATAAACTCTGTGAAAATGATTGAGTAAATGAGACTTAGCAAACCATTTCTGCATAAGGGATAACAGTTTTATATCCCTTTTTGTGAAAATAAGCAGGCGTTCTCTCGTCGCCGGTAGCCATCATAAAATCGCCTCCCCAGGCGCCGAGGCTTTTCAGGCAGCCAAAATAATCGTTAAAGAGCTCTTTTTTCACGGGGGGGGGGAGCTGCATGAGGTTTGAGATAATTCGCTCGTGTGCTTCCATTCCCTTTTCCCATTCGCTTAGTTTTGTAGCCGTCACCATTTGCTGAGTAATTTCTGAAACGGCATCTATAACGGTTTGTTTACGAGGCCCCTTAGATTGGTATTCTTTAATGGCGCGGGCGCTATCTTGCTTAAAATTGCGGTGAACAAAATAGAGATTCTGGGCGAATGGAGGGTAGAAAACGCTCAGTTCTATACGGGGTTTTTGGTCAACAAGGCGATATAAAAGCGGTTTTTGCTGCTGGGCGCAGGCAACGTCATACCCGCTTCCGGGAAAAACGTCCCATAGTAGCTGGTATGGGTTTACGCCCGCCCACCGGGCTATATTGTTGATGAGGGTAGAGGATGCGCCCAAACCCCAGTGCCGCGAAAACGTAAGCTTAGTGGTAACTTCAAGCCCGCTGTTTCCTTCTAAGAAAGCCGGGTTTCGTTTTTTAGCGGCGATGAGAATTTTTGTAATAACAGCCGCTATTTCTTTATCAGAATAGTCTTTAACCCAGTGATACAGGTTCGCTATTCTTTTACTACTGTGAATAGAATCATCATCTCTAAAAGATTCTAAGAAAAAAGTAGCTTCAAACCAGGGGTATTCACCCCCATCAAAGCTTTGCCAGTGAAGGGTATCGTTTTTTGTTTTTTCAACCGTGAGCCATTGCCCGTACCGCACTGGTAAAGCTAAACTAAGGGCGCCGTCTATCACCACATACTCGCCGGTGAGGAGGAGTTTACCATTACTATAAAAGGAAAGCGTATCTTCTTGCATGTGAAAGGTTATTTATAGGACGAAAAAAATTGTATTAGCATTTATTTCATGCAAAAATAAACTTTTTTTCGCCGAGTTTCAAAAACAAGGTTTTAGATTTCTTTTCTTTACCTGTTTTCGCGATGGTAAGCACATTAAACGCTAACCACAGCTTGCTCATTAAATTGCAAATGAATAAAACCACTATACCAGGTTTTCATATAATGAAGAAAGAGTTATAGTATCCGGCTTTCTACTTTCTCCCAATTGATAATAGGGATAATTTTTGAAAGATAGTCATCTCTGCGGTTTTGATACTTTAAATAATAGGCGTGTTCCCAAACATCTATCCCCAAAAGTGGATGCCCGGGTTTTTCGGCTCCGGCCATCAGCGAATTATCTTGATTGGGGGTTGAGGTGATGAACAATTTTTTATCGGCATCCTGGCACAACCATACCCAGCCAGAGCCAAAGCGTTTCATGGCTGTTACGGTAAGTTGGTTCAAGAAAGCTTCTTTAGAGCCAAACTGGTTTACAATATGGGTGTGAAAGGCGGGAGACATGACTCCGCCCGGGGTGAGAATATCCCAGTAAAGAGTATGATTAAAATGACCGCCCCCGTTATTTCGTATGGCTTCCGGGAGGTTTTTAGAGCACAGCAATTCTTCTAAGGAATGCGCTTGCGTGGAATATTGTTTGAGCGCCTCATTGAGTTTGTTCACATATCCCTGGTGGTGCTTGGTATAATGGAGTTGCATAGTTAGCGCATCAATAACATCCGGGAAAGCATCATACGAGTAGGGTAAAGCCGGGAGGGTAAAAAATAGTGGCTCCTGGTTGGTTGGTTTTGGCATTTTAGTGGCGCAGGCAGAAGCTATTAACGAGGGGGCGGCTACAATACCAGCGGTTACAAGCGCAGATTTTTTTAAAAAGTCCCGTTTTTTCATGGGGTATTTTTCGTAAAGATACGGCGCTATTTTTTACCTTACAAAAAGTATGGTATTTTATTGGAGGCTATGGATTATTGAAGTATTTTTAAAGACTATTGAAAAAAGCCTGCATTTTCTCTTTTTCCTCGTTTGCCAGGGCAGGGTCTATTAAAATTCGCCCACTATGCTCATCGGTAATAATTTTTTTGCGGGTAGCTACTTCCATCTGTACCTGGGGGGGGATAACAAAAAAAGAGCCGCCAGAAGCGCCTCGCTCTATAGAAACAACCGCCAGCCCGTTTTTTACATTTTTGCGAATGCGTTTGTAGGCATCTACCAGCCGGCGCTCAATCATTTGTTCGTATTGGACAGATTTTTGCAATAATTGTTTTTCTTCCTTTTCGGTTTCCGCCAAAATAGCGTCTAATTCATCTTTTTTATGTTTTAAATGCTCTTGACGGGCTTCTAAATAGGTATTGTTTTGCTGTAGGAGCTCCTTTTTTTGCTCGGCCTGAACTTTAAATTCTTTAATCCGTTTTTCGGCAAGTTGAATTTCCAGTTCCTGGTATTCAATTTCTTTGGTTATAGAATTATACTCACGGTTATTACGCACATTTTTTTGCTGGTCGGTGTATTTTTTAATAAGCGTTTTAGCTTCTTCAATTTCATTTTTCTTGCGGGTTATATCATGGTCAACAGCCTCTATTTCAGCTACGAGTTTGTCCATACGGGTTTTCAATCCATGTATTTCATCCTCCAGGTCTTCCACCTCCAGGGGCAATTCACCCCGCATATTTTTAATTTCATCTACCCGGGAGTCTATAAGTTGTAAATCATACAAAGTGCGGAGCTTATCTTCTACTGTAGTTTCTGTTTTTTTTGCCATTGCGCTCATAAATAGTTAACAGGATTGGTGTTGTAATTTGATAAAATGATGGCAAAATTAGGAAATTTTTCTGAGAGGAACTCAACAAGAAGTTTTTTTATAAATTGTTCACTTTCATAATGCCCTACATCGGCAAGGATAAGTTTGTTATCGGCCTGGAAAAAATCGTGGTATTTAAGGTCGGCCGTTATAAAAATATCTGCATTGGCGTTTTTGGCATGAGCTATAGCAAAAGCGCCGCTTCCAGCTAAAACAGCTACTTTTTTTATGGGCTTGTCTAAGAGTAAAGAATGCCGTATACAGGGAACTTGGAGTTTTTGTTTTATCATGGTAAGAAAAGCATGGGCATTCATAGCTATTTCTAGTTCACCCATCATTCCCATTCCAATATGTTGGTTACTGTTTTCTAAGGTTGTAATTTCATACGCTACCTCTTCATAAGGGTGATGCTCAAAGAGAGCTTGTAAAAGGCTGCGCTCTTTGTGTTTGGGAAAGGTGAGGCTTACCTGCACTTCAGCTTCGTATTGCAGTTTTCCCGGAACGCCTGTTACGGGCTGGCTTTTTTCATTACCTCTAAAAGTGCCGGTGCCTGCCACGTTGAAACTACATTGGTCATAATTGCCTATGGTACCTCCGCCTGCAGAAAAGAGGGCTTCTCGGAGTGAGTGGGCGCTTGCCGTTGGCACAAACGTAACTAATTTTTTAATAGTTCCCTGTTGAGGGATAAGAATTTGGGGGGTTATGATTCCTAATTCTTTACAAAGCTGGGCATTGACGCCTTCAAAGGCATTGTCTAAAGCGGTATGGATAGCATAAATGGCTATGCGGTGTTGAATGGCTTTGGCTACGGTGCGCTCTACATAGGTGGCGCCGGTAAGTTTTTTCAGACCGGAAAAAATAATGGGATGAAAGCTAATAATGAGATTGCATTTTTTTTCAAGAGCTTCTTCTATCAGCACTTCCAGGGCGTCTAAGGTTACCAATATCCCGGTAACGGGTGTATAGCGGTCGCCTACCAGCAGCCCCACATTATCAAAATCTTCAGCGTATTGAGGGGGCGCCAGCGTTTCTATCTGGTTAATAACATCTTGAATAAGCATGGAAACGGGTATTTTCAATCAAAAATAAGCAATCTCAACCGAAAGCACCGGTTTTTTCGTAGAACGGTATAGGAGTTATAGGGATTCTTTCATAAAGGTTTCGGCTTTGGTTACCATCTCGTGGCTACCACAGAAAAAAGGAGTGCGTTGGTGCAGCCGGGCGGGCTGAATGTCTAAAATACGAGTAGAGCCATCACTCGCCTTTCCGCCGGCCTGTTCGGCGAGAAACGCCATAGGGTTGCACTCATATAATAACCGGAGTTTGCCGGTAGGGGCTTTAGAGCTTTCAGGATAAATATAAATCCCTCCTTTAATGAGGTTACGGTGAAAATCAGATACCAGGGAGCCTATGTAGCGCAAGGTATAGGGGCGGTCTTCTTCTTCCATCTGGCAGTATTTTATGTAGTTTTTTACGCCTTGGGGAAAGTGAATGTAGTTGCCTTCGTTTACAGAGTATATGCCGCCGGTTGAAGGAAAGCGCATATTGGGGTGAGAAAGATAAAAAGTGCCAATGGCGGGGTTTAAGGTAAAACCGTGTACTCCATGCCCGGTGGTATAAACCAGCATGGTAGAGGTGCCATAGATAACATAGCCTGCTGCCACCTGGTTTTTACCCGGCTGCAAAAAATCTTCTACGCTCACGGGTGCACCTGCGGGCGTGAGCCTGCGATAGACCGAGAAGATGGTGCCCACGGAAACGTTTACATCTATATTGGTAGAACCATCTAAAGGGTCTAACAATACTACATATTTATTTTCATTTTTTTGGTTCGAACTGTTTACAGGAATAAACCCTTCTTCTTCTTCGGAGGCGATGCCGCAAACAATTTCGCGGTTGATGAGCGCCTGGATAAAGGTTTTGTTTGCTAACACATCTAACTTTTGCTGGCTTTCGCCTTGAATGTTTATATCGCCCGAAGCGCCTATTACATCTACCAGCCCGGCTTTGTTAACCTCATGGTTCACTACTTTGGCGGCTAACCGAATGGCGTTGATGAGTTTGGAGAGTTCCCCAGATGAATAGGGGAATTTTGCCTGGTTCTCTATAATAAATTCACCGAGAGTTGGGTGTTTCTCAAACATAAAACAAGGTATGTTGTTGTGGGCAAATATCGGTATTTTCAGCAAAACTACATCGTTTTCGCTTCCTGGCTGGCGCCTTGGTATTACAGTATGATAATACGCCTCTTACATGAACGCACTCCCATGCGCAGCGCATAGGTTTTTGCGGCATTTCTTTGTAGTCGCACAGAGGGTTTAGAGCAATGGGAAAGCGTTTATTAGCCTTGTTTTAGAAGCTGAACATGTTTTAAAGGCTCACTGAACCCTAAAAACAATCGGTTTCACATATACTACCTCCACTTCCTTAGCGCCGTGCTTCCCGGGTTGAAGTTGAGGAATGAGTTGAATAACGCGCCGGGCTTCCTTTTCCAGAGCGGCGTGCGCCGATTGCGCTTTAATATTCGTTACCTTGCCTTGCTTATCGATGGAAAATTGTACATATATTTTTTGAACGCCGCTTAGTCCAACACCTTCAGCCAAAGAGGTATTAAAGTGTTTTTTAATAAGAGCGCTTATTTTCTCAGAAAGGCAGGCTTTTCGCTCTTCGTTGGTAGTTACAATTTCACAGCCGGGAAAAACGGGAACCATCTCTACATTATTTACGGAAAACGACTCTTCTGTTTTTGCGTAGTTTATCTCAGTAAGACCTAAATTAGCTGTTGGTTGAGGGTCACTTATAAAGGCTGGTTTGTCAAAAGAGGTAGCAACAGGGTCGGGTACTGGCTTTATAAAAGGCGTTACCTGGGGGTTTTGTTTAGGTTTTTCTTTTTGTAGAGGTGTTTCTTCGGGTTTATAGGGTGCGGGAGTGTAGATGAAAAAATCATCCTCTGGTTCGGCAGGAACAGACGATTTTTCCGGAATAGCGGCGAAGGTAAGTTCAAACGTTCCATATACCAACAGGAGACTCACAATGCACCCTATTTGAAAATAGAGGGGACGACTTTTAAATAGTTCTTTAGTCCTTTCGGAAAAGAAGGATTGGGTTTTCATAGCTATTGAATTTAAGATTGTTACTATTGGGTTACACGCACCAAGAAACATACCAAAAAGAAAAATCCCGAAGTTTCGGGATTTTTTCTGTATTACTTTATTAGGGAAAAAGAACTATCCTGTTTTGTTGCAGTATATGTTTTCCAAACAGGCAGTTTCTATATTCTATCCTGGGTTAGTTAGACGATGGTTCGGGGGCTGGCTGCATTTCAGGAGTAGGGGCAGGTTCTGGCGCTCCTACGCTGATAACATTTCCGTTAGCGTCTAACTGAACTACTGTGGTTTCTTGCCAGGTGAGGTGAAATTCAAAATCAGAGGGGTTAGCAAAGGGTATATTTTGGGCGTCTTCCGCCTTTTCAACATCCGTGCTATATATTGGGTTCGGGTCCATAATATCATTCCATGTATAGGTCATATCCATCGTTACCGTATAGGTGCCGTCAGGGTTTTCTATCATGGTGGCAGTTCCTTCTCGCTGAAACCCGCCTACATCAGCATTCGTGCCATGGAGATATTGGTATCCTATTGCACCTTCCCCGTTTTCAATTTCCATATTATAGGTTTCATCAATCTGCGTAATATAGGGTTGTCCTTCAGGGATGGAAAGGTTCTGATAATCTGTAAACATACCGGTAGCTGTTTGCCCTGCGCGGTTATTCAAGTCGGCGCTGAGTATTTCGTTAGATTGCATATAGGCTGTCCAACCCGGGTCGTTTACAATAACCATGGGCTCTCCATTGCCAAAGAGATAGTGCGTGCCAATAGCCCTGCCAAAGGAATCGTTTTCAAAGTTTACATTATCCCCGGTTACCCCATCTGCTACCCATCCTACAAGGTCGCCGATAGGACTAGCCGCTAACCCGCTCAGCCAGCTTCCGGTATTTTGGCTGGGAAGCGTTTCATTCCCCGTAGTGTTGGTGGGCGCCGGAGTGCCGGTAGGTTCAGGGGTAACCGGCTCAGGAGCTGGTGTGGGTTCAATAACTGGCTGGTCATAAGAGATACCTCCTCTATTCTTGGCATTTTTTATGATGTCAAGAGCGCTTGCTAAATAACTGGTTATTTGAGACATATTGGTTAGTTTTTAAAAATTATACACTTTCTTTTACATTATGTTATAGGGCTACAAATATAATAGGAGCTATACAATAAAAAAACCGAAAAAATGGAAATAAGTTGGAAACATCCTGGAAATAGAGAATTATCTCTTACCTACTTTTAATCGACGGCAAGACGCCCTCGTGTGTGCAAGCGTCCACAGGCGCAAGCGCAGGAAACAAGGGGGTTAATCTTTCTTAAAAAACCGGTTCCACTCTGAAATAATGTATTCAAAATGGTCATAGATAATTTTTCGTATTTCCCGCCTGGATTGCTGGGAGAGATTATACTCTAATACGGTTTGAACCTCAAAATTATCGGTATCCATCCAGAATTTGCATTCCATATCTTCCTTTTCGGCGTGAATGTGCATAGGATTTCCTTCTTTAGATTCAAAATATAAGCGCCATCCGCCTATCAATAAAATCGTCGGCATAGTTTTTAGCTATAAAAATACAAAAAATTACTACATACCCCATACTTTCAACTGCTTTTACTCAGGAAAGTGCGGTATTTTTCTATTACCTATTATGAAAAGGTATCTTTCTTCTAATTACCTGTTAGCATTACCTTTGCACGAGAATGGAACGCTCTAAAAAAGATATACGCACCTTGAGTAAAGATGACCTTCGCCGGTTTTTTGAAGAGCGGGGCGAGAGCGCTTTCCGTGGCAACCAGGTATATGAATGGTTATGGCAAAAGAGCGCCCACTCTTTTACCGGGATGACGAATCTCTCTAAAGCTACCCGCCAGCTACTGGAAGAACACTTTGTGATTAACCCTATCCGGGTAGATGCCATGCGGCGTAGCAGCGACGGCACTATTAAAAATGCCGTGCGCCTGCACGATGGGTTACTGGTAGAGTCGGTGCTCATCCCTACTGAAACGCGCACCACCGCTTGCGTGTCCAGCCAGGTAGGTTGCAGCCTCAACTGTACTTTCTGCGCCACCGCCCGCCTGAAGCGGATGCGCAACCTGAACGCCGATGAAATCTACGACCAGGTGACGCTTATTGACCGCCAAAGCCGCTTGTATTTTAAGCGACCTCTGAGCAATATTGTTTTTATGGGAATGGGGGAGCCGCTGATGAATTATAACAATGTTTTAAGCGCCATTGGTAAAATTACTTCGCCGGAAGGGCTGGGTATGGCTGCCAGGCGCATTACCGTTTCTACTTCTGGCATCCCTAAGCTAATTAAGAAAATGGCCGATGACAAGGTGAGGTGTAAACTGGCGGTATCGCTGCATAGCGCTATAGATAGTGTGCGGACTTCTATGATGCCGTTTAATGAGCAATTTCCTTTAGCCGAGCTACGGGAGGCTCTTGTGTACTGGTATCGCAAAACGAGAAGCAGGGTTACTTATGAGTACGTGGTTTGGAAAGGCGTGAATGATACAGGTAATGATATAGAGGCGCTTATAAGGTTTTGCAAATTTGTTCCCGCCAAGGTAAATCTCATTGAGTATAATCCCATTGAAGGGGGCGTGTTTCAGCAAGCCGATGAGGCGGTTATACAGCGTTATGTGGCAGCCCTGGAAAAACAGGGTATCACGGTAACTATACGCCGCTCACGGGGTAACGATATTGATGCTGCTTGCGGACAGCTGGCAAATAAATTATAAACTTATTGATTTGAGAAATAGAAAAACTCAGAATTTGTTGGGTTTTCTGGATTGGTAATTACTTGGTGTCTTTGCGCCTTTGCGTGAGATTTTCACGCAGAGACGCTAAGACGCTAAGGAAATTATGAATGATGGATTATGAATTCAGAATTTGCTGGATTTCTGATACCTCTTTTTAATTTATCATCCTGCATTCTGAATTGGGAATTACTTTGCGCCCCTGCGCCTTTGCGAGAAAAAAATGCACGCAGAGACGCTAAGACGCTGAGAAAATTATGAATGATGGATTATGAATTCAGAATTTGCTGGATTTCTGATACCTCTTTTTAATTTATCATCCTGCATTCTGAATTGGGAATTACTTTGTGCACTTTGCGCCTTCTTTGTGAACTTTGTGGTTAAATAGAGAAACCACTAAGAACACTAAGTTTTTACACAAAGGGCACAAAGAAAATACATAATTCTACATTCTGAATTGGTAATTCATAATTAACTTCGCGCCTCCGCGCCTTTGCGTGAGGTTTCCACGCAGAGACGCTAAGACGCTGAGGAAATTCATAATTCTGAATTAGTTTGTGAGTATCATCTTTTTCGTGTCAATCACCTGCCCGTCTGCCAACAGCGCGTAGAGGTACATACCCGCGGGGAAGCGCCCGCCCGAGATTTCCACGGAGACTTTTCCCCGTTCGCCCAGCGGGTAGCTTGCCAGCTCTAAGCCTTGCAAATTGTAAACGACTATTTTCGCCTGCTGTACGTTTTCGGGAAGCTGGGCGGCAATGACGGTAGTTTGAGTAAACGGGTTCGGTACGTTTTGGTAAAGCGCAAAACCTCCTGGCGGGGCTTGGGTTTCACCGGAAGTTTTACTTTGGGTGGTTTTGGTAGTTCCATATACTACGCTTTCTATGGCTTCCAGTTTCTGGCGCAACACCTCGTTTTCTTGTTTTTGTTCTTCCAATTGCTGTTGCTGAGTCTCTATTTGCTGTTGCTGTTCCTGCACCGCTTTTACCAGTGGCACTACAAACAGGCTGTATGCTAAACTATAATTATCGTTTTCATCATCTGGCTTATGAAGCCCGTTAAAAGTATAGCCCGCTTCCTGCGCCGCTTTTTCTACTTCCTGGGCAATAAAGCCGCTCTGGCGGATGGCGGTGGAAGGACCAAAGTCGTCTTCCAAGTAGTGCCTGCGAATGCTATCTGGCATGTTTTGGGTGAGAAACTCGGTAAATTTTCTAGTATCAAAGTTATAGACTACGGGGCGGAGGCGGTTGATAAAGTCCAATCCTTTTACCTCTTTTTCCTCGATATGGGTTTTAAATCGTCCATCAGACGGAAAGGTATAGGCTACCTGCCCTTCAATAGTGGTAACGGAAGCATTTCCCAACCGGACTTTATTGCTGGCATTTACGGTGGCATCATTGCCAACAGCTGTAGTATTATTATAATTTCCCGCATTTGTACCCGCGTAATAGCCCACGGCGGTGTTCCTGATTCCTGTGGTGTTGGCGGCAAGGGCGGAACGGCCAATAGCAGTGTTTCTATACCCATTATTGTTAGCCGTAGGGTTATTATTATATAAGGCATAGTAGCCTACCGCTACATTGTCGGTATCCCAGACTACTCCTCCGTTAGAATATGTTTGGTTGGATAGGGCATACGCGCCAACAGCAGTGTTGTTATCTCCTGTGGTATTGCCATAAAGCGCCTGGATGCCGGTAGCGGTGTTCCAACTTCCGGTGGTATTGTTGTAAAGCCCCCAGGAACCGTTGGCAGTGTTACCCCACCCTTCGGTGTTATTGTATAACGCCCGGTAGCCCATAGCCATGTTGAAACCTCCTGTAGAATTGAAGTAAAGCGCTCGGTGGCCGGTAGCAGTATTGAGGCTTCCTGTGGTGTTATTGTACAGCCCCTGGAAGCCGGCAGCAGTGTTGTAGATTCCCGTGGTATTGAGATAAAGCGTCTGGAAACCATTAGCAGCATTCTCATATCCCGTGGTGTTGCTATATCCGCTTTCACCACCTACAAAGGTATTGCGGTTGCCAGTGGAGTTGCTATACCCACTCTCAGTCCCCACAAACGTATTGTCGCTTCCCGTAGTAGTGTTGTGCCCACTGTAATAGCCCA
>CAYLNL010000004.1:0-160550 GCA_964385175.1 uncultured Flavobacteriaceae bacterium
CGTATAGAGTAAATGAGCTGTTGTGCGGAGGAAAGTAGCTTCCGTGCAGATGAAATTAGCTGTTGTGCGGAGGAAAGTAGCTTCCGTATGGAGTAAATGAACCAGTCATGCAATAAAATCCCCTAAAACCTGTTACTATCACATCTATTTACCATGACTGATGTTTTCCGGGGATATAATACAGCGCTTTCATATTTTATATATTTGCAAACTTTTTGAAGCGATGAGAATTTTCATCCTGTTTTGTATGATGCTTTTGGTACTACCGGCGGCTACCGCCCAAATTCACGAAATAGGGGCTCTTGCCGGGGGCAGTAATTTTATAGGCGATGTAGGCGCCACCAACTACATAGCGCCGAATGATATAGCGTTGGGCGTGGTGTATAAATGGAACAAATCTAGCCGCTACGCCTACCGGGCGAGTTTTCTCTATGCTTCGGTACGGGAAGACGATGCGCACTCTGATATCCCATCCCGGCAAACCCGCCAATATGCTTTTAGCAACCGTATTAAAGAATTTTCTGCCGGTATGGAATTTAATTTTTTAGAATTTAACCTCCATAAATATACATTCGCCATCACCCCATACATTCATTCTGGTCTCTCTTATTTTATCTACAATGCGCAGTATTTTGATAGTGGCGAAGCTGTAAAATACGATACCTATAAAGCCGTTGCTATACCCATGGCGGCAGGTGTGAAGAGCAACCTGTTTGGCCGGGTTGTGGTGGGGTTGGAGGTAAATGTACGCTACACCTTCACCGATAACCTGGACGGAAGCAACCCGCCCGAATCGGAACTTAGCCCTTTTCGTTTTGGAAATGTGAACAGTAATGACTGGTTTGTCTTTTCGGGTCTATCTATAACCTATACTTTTGGCAGAAACCCCTGCTATTGCATCAACTAAACAATCTTTCTATGAGTGTAGCAACGCAGATAGACAAAAATAACCTTCCCCGTCATGTTGCTATTATTATGGATGGAAACGGGCGTTGGGCGAAACAAAAAGGCAAAAACAGAATCTTCGGGCATAGAAATGGTGTAAAAGCTGTGCAGCAAGTGGTAGAAGCCTGCGCTGAGCTGGGCATACCATATCTTACGCTCTATGCCTTTTCCACTGAAAACTGGAAACGCCCCAAAACAGAAATAGAAACCCTCATGCAGCTTTTGGTGGCCAGCCTAAAAAAAGAACTCAAAACTCTTTCCGACAAAAATATACAACTCAACGCCATTGGAAACATGCAGGCACTTTCTAAAAAAGTGCATGAAGAACTGAAAGCTGTTATTGAAAAAACAAAGCAAAACAATCGCATGATTCTTACCTTAGCCCTTAGCTATGGGAGCAGGGAAGAACTAAAAAATGCCGTGCAACAACTCTGCACCGAAGTTAAAAATAATATAATTTCTCCTGAAGATATTGACGAATTGGTTATAAATGAGCATCTTTACACCCAAAATTTGCCCGATGTGGATTTGCTCATTCGTACCAGCGGAGAGTATAGAATAAGTAATTTCCTGCTCTGGCAAATTGCCTATGCCGAACTGTATTTTACCGATACGCTTTGGCCCGATTTTAGGAAAGAACATTTATACGAAGCCCTGTTGAACTATCAAAAAAGAGAACGGCGATTTGGAAAAACCAGCGAACAACTCACCTAACAAAACTGCTTTCATGAAGATATTTGGCGCTATTCTATTGCTCATATCCATCCAAACCCTCGCCCAGGAAACTGCCTTTGACAAAGGACAGAAATACATTTTAGGAGGAATAGAAGTTACCGGGATAAAAAGCTACAATGCCCAAACCGTAGTTACTTATACAGGGCTCAGGGTAGGGCAAGAAATAACCATTCCCGGCGAGCAAATCAGCGCCGTTATCCAAAAACTCTGGAAATTAGAACTCTTTAGCGATGTAACTTTTTATATAACCCGTATAGAAGGAGACCAGGTATTTTTGGAACTCAACATCCAGGAACTCCCCATTCTTTCTAATGTGAAAATAGAAGGTATAAAGAAAAGCAAGGCAGAAACTATTACCAAAGAAACCGAACTCCAAAAAGGTAAAAAACTCACTGAAAGTTTTCTCACCAATACCCGCAATTACATTCTCAATAAATATAAAAAACAGGGCTACTTACACACCAAAGTATCTCTTACCACCACCCCAGATACTACCCAGAACAATGCCCTAAACATGCTCATAACCATTTCTAAAGGCGAGCGGGTGAAACTAAAAAACATTTCTTTTGAAGGAAATCAACAACTGGCAGCCAATAAACTGCGAAAAACCCTTAAAAAAACCAAACAGAAAAACTTTTTCCGTTTCTGGAAAAAATCAAAATACATTAAAGAAGAATACCAGGAAGACCTTACCTCCCTGGTAGATGCTTATAAAGAAAGAGGGTACAGAGATGCACGGGTTATTTCAGATACGCTAACCTTTAACCCAGATAATACAATAAACCTTTCTATAAAAGTAGAAGAAGGCAGCCAATATTATTTTGGTGATATATCTTTCCTGGGAAACACTGTTTATTCTGATAGAGAACTCGCCAGGGCGCTGGGGATTAAAAAAGGAGACATCTATAACGGTGTATTGCTCAAAAAGCGAATACAAGACGAAACAAGACCCGATGCAGAAGACCTTACCAACCTCTACCAAAACAACGGCTACCTGTTTTCCAGCATCAACCCTGTAGAAACCTCTGTTAAGAACGATACCATTAACTTTGAAATACGGGTTATTGAAGGAAAACCAGCCTACTTTAACAATATTACTGTTACCGGTAACGACAAAACGAACGACCATGTTATCTACCGCGAGTTGCGCACTCGCCCGGGGCAACTATACAGCAAAGAAAACATTGTGCGAACCATCCGCGAATTGGGGCAGCTGGGCTACTTTGACCCGGAACAAATGAACCCCAACCTTAAAAATGTGGACCCCAACAACGGCACTTTAGATTTAGAATATAGTCTTGTAGAAAAAGGTTCCAGCCAGATAGAACTCCAGGGCGGCTATGGCGGCGGTGGCTTTATAGGCACGCTGGGCTTGTCTTTCAACAATTTTGCCATTAACGATATTTTTAAAAAAGGCGCTTACCAGCCCGTACCGATGGGAGATGGGCAGCGGCTTTCGCTGCGCCTGCAAGCCAGCCGGTTTTTCCAAACCTACAGCTTTTCCTTTGCCGAACCCTGGCTGGGAGGCAGGCAACCCGTTCAATTTTCGGCTTCCCTATCGCATACCATCCAGTTTTTATATAATGCCCAAACCCGCGATGCCGATAAAGATAAACGGTTTTTAATCACCGGTATCACCTTTGGGTTGGCAAAACGTCTCAAAATTCCTGATGACTTTTTTACCCTTTCCCAATCTGTGAGTTTCCAGCACTATGATTTAAAAAACTACAATACCGGACTGTTTACCTTTGGTAACGGTTTTTCTAATACACTTGCTTACACCATTGCACTGAGCCGTAATAACACCTATACCAACCCTATTTACCCCGTGGGAGGCTCTGAATTTTCTATCAGTTTAAAACTCACCCCCCCGTTTTCTCTCTTTAGTGGAATTGATTACGGCAACCTCCAGAACCAGGAAGCATATCAACTAAAAGACGCCCAGGGGAGACTTCTTGATGAAGATGGTAACCTTGTCTCTGAAAGCGGGAAAGACCCTGCTCCCAATCAAAGTAAAATAGACCAGGAAAAATTCAAATGGCTGGAGTTTTATAAGATTAAAATACGGGGAACCTGGTATTCTAAAATTGTAGATAAACTGGTGTTGCGCACTCACGCTGAGTTTGGATTTTTGGGAGCTTATAACAATGACCGGGGCGTGGTGCCATTTGAGCGCTTTTTCCTGGGCGGCGACGGGTTGGGTAATTTCACCTTAGATGGTAGGGAAAATATCGCTCTCAGAGGCTATCCAAACCAATCTATTGTAACTATTAACCCGGAGACCGGGCAATACAATAACGATGGGCAAACCATTTACAACAAATTTTCATTAGAACTCCGTTACCCCCTTACACTAAAACCCACCGCTTCTATCTTCGCCCTCACATTTTTAGACGCCGGCACCGCTTATGACAATTTTCGGGACTATAATCCGTTTCAACTATACCGTTCTGCCGGTGTGGGGCTTCGCATATTTATGCCAGCCTTTGGCTTGCTGGGAATAGATTTTGGCTATGGTTTCGATTCTCTTCCCGGCAATACCCAACGCAACGGGTGGGAAACGCACTTTATCATTGGGCAACAATTTTAAAATTTGGCACGATATTTTCTACATACCAAATCAGCAACCATGAAAACCAATGTTCTTTTTATACTGATTATGCTTCTTGCGTTCTCTGTTTTTCCACAACGAGGAGTTAGAATAGCGTATATAGACATGGACTACATCCTGGAAAATGTAGATGAATATAAAGAAGCCAACCAGCAACTCGGGGCTAAGGTAGAAAAATGGAAAACTGAAATAGAACAGAAAAAAGGCGCTATTGAACAATTACGAAAAAATCTCAGCGCCGAAAAAGTGCTGCTTACACCCGAACTCATTGAGGAACGCGAAGAGGAAATTCAACAATTAGAAAAAGAGATGGTAGAATACCAGCAAAACCGTTTCGGGCCTCAGGGCGACCTGGTTATCCAGAAAAAACTCCTGGTGCAACCGGTGCAAGACCAGGTGTTCAATATTGTGCAGGAGGTAGCTGCCAGCCGCAAATATGATTTTGTATTTGATAAATCTTCAGATTTGGTGATGTTGTATTCTGACAAGCGAAATGATATTAGCGACTTAATTCTCAGGAGTATTAACCAAACTAAAAAACAAGAAGAGCGGAAAACTAAACTCATCAACGTAGTTAAAAAAACAGAAAAAGAAGATACACAACCCCAAAAATCGGGTAACAGTAAGAAAGAGCAACCTGTTGAGGAAGACGAAGATGAAAACACCCCTGCCCTTCAAAAAGAAGATACAGGGCAAACTGAAACGGGAAAATTGGATGCACTGGAAGCGAAAAAACAAGAAAAAATAAATGAACGGGAAGAACGAAAAAAAGCCTATGAAGAACGCAAAAAGAAACTGTTAGAAGAACGGGAAGCCGCCCGGAAAGCCAAATTAGAAGAACGCCAGAAGAAAATTAATGAAACCGAGCCTCAGAAAACCAATAATTAATAAACGTTAACCCCCACATTAAACACTAAAATTATGAACTATTTAAAAACTACTCTTGTTAGTATTGCCCTGTTTGCAGTCGTTGGCTTTATGAATGCCCAAACAAAGTTGGCTCATATTGATGTTCAGAAACTATTGAGCGAAATGCCCGAAATGAAAACTGCACAGGCCGAGCTAAAAAAATTAGAAGAAACCTATCGGAAAGATTTGCAAACTTCTTACCAGGAATTTCAAACCAAAGCCAAATTATATGAAAGTGAGGCGCCTACCAAAACTGCCCAAGAAAATGAAAAAAGAGCGGTAGAGTTGAGCGATTTTGAAAAACGCCTGGGAGAAGCCCAGCAAACCGCCGGGCAGGAATTGCAGAAAAAACAGGCAGAACTTTACCAGCCTATTTTAGAAAAAGCCAATAAAGCTGTGCAAAAAGTAGCCAAAGCGCAGGGATTTCAGTATGTGCTGGATGCTTCCCCCGGAGCGGGCGTTATTTTGGCGGAAGGAAAAGACCTGATGCCGGAGGTTAAAAAGGAACTCGGGTTTTAAATTTCCTCGGCAAAATAATTTTATGTAAACGGCTCACCTAAAGGTGAGCCGTTTTTTTGCCCCTGAAAAATAATGCTTATATACTGTGCATAGTAGAAAAATCATATACCCGTTGCGGGGTTACACAATACCTAAGCGGCGCATCATGTGGAGAAATATCTTCAATGCTGTTTTCGGCTTCAAAAAAAGAAAGCCCCACAAAAATAGTTTTTGCCCCGCATTCCTGTAAAAAACTATCGTAAAACCCTTTGCCATAGCCTACCCGGTTCCCCACATTATCAAAAGCCAATAAGGGGACAAACACTACCTCTATCTTAGAAACCGGCACCGGCGTTCCTCCAACAGGCTCGGGAATACCCAAGCGGTTTTTTTTGAGAATGCTATGTTCGTTGAGTAAAATATGAGCCAGAGCAGGGGAGGAGTCTTTTATTTTAGGAACCACTGCTTTTTTTCCTTTTTGCGCTATAATGGTTAATAAAAAAGAAGTTTCTATCTCATGCTGTTTTTCAATGGGAAGGAAAAGATGATAATATACCTTACCCCAAATAGGAAGATTCAATGAACGAAAAGCTATTTTTTCGCTAAGGGTTTTCACCTGCTCGGCGGTAAGCGTTTCCCTAAGCGCCTTATATTTTTTTCGCAATTCAGCTTTGGTCATACCCATTTTTCCAAAGCGTTCAAACAAAACCTTAATTCGTTTTCTTTTGTTGGCCGGGAGCGTATTTTTTAGCGCTCTTTTCGCCGGTTATTTTTTTCATTTGCCCGGGAGGCACCTCTCCGTTAGCATTTTTCTTAACTACGCAACTTTCGGCAGCACCCATAAAGACGAATACCAAAACAATCCATACCAGTTTTTTCATAACCTTATTATTTTGAAGGTAAAGATACTATTTAAATAATATTACGAAGCGCAGAACATACCTAAAAATAATATTTTCCCGGGAGCGATTGTAGATTAACTAAATTTGAGATATGATACAACAACAAAAACAAAGATTATTTCCTTAGAATAAGAGTCGATTTAGGAGAGCAGATTTATTCAATACTTATTTTGCTTCTCGCCTCTATATAGGTTCGCTTATCGAACAAAAAATCGTAATAGCCTGCTTCACCAGCTTTTCCTTCTACATTTGTTTTTGACCTGCCTGTTTCAAGCCCGTTTTTGTCATACGCTTTTGCCAGTAAGGTAGTTTTAAAGTCTTTTTCAAAAATCAGGTAAAGTACCAATAAGTTATTTTCTCCGCCATCGGGATGGTTAGTAATGGAAAATTTCCCGGTGCGCAACCCTTTTTCCTGAAGGGCTGGTGACACTGCTATATCACACTCTAAAGTTTTATCCACCCCTTTGGAAACTCCCTCAAAAAATTCAGTTGCTGTTTCCCCTATGGTTTCACCTCCTTTGTTGAGGGTTTCTTTGGTTTTTTGCTTCATGTTATTACAAGAGAAAAGAGCAATAGCTAACATTATAAAAATAAATAGTCTTTTCATAACCTTATTATTTTGAAGGTAAAGATACAATACTATAGTAGTATAATATGAAGGGCAACACTTTCAAAAATAACAGGCTACGCCGTTTTTTTATCAAAACCATAAATAATTGCTCCTATGGCAATAATTCCCAGCCCAGCAAGGCTCTCTACCGGCTTATCCAGGAGCATATACACTAATACCCATCCGCTAAAAACAATATAAACAAGTTGCAAAAATGGGCGCCCAGGGCTTTTAAAAATATCTGCTTTCTTTTTGGTAAAGAGCAACGAAGCTACGGAAAGTGTGCCCATAACTTGTAGCACAAAACCGGTGTAGAGCAACACCTGTTCAAAGGAACCGGAAAGCGCCAACCCAATGCTAATGAGGGCATTGAGCCAAATAGCTCTCACGGGTATGCCGCCCGCATTCACGCGGGCGAGGGGGCGCCATAGCCGGTATTCGCTTGCCATGGCGTGTGTAATGCGAGGACCTACCCAGGCATAGCCGCTTATGGTGCCAATGAGTTGAAGGGCTATGAAAAGACTTATCCAGCCTGCGCCTTGTGTTGAAAATAGGTTGGTGAATGCCAAGGTAGTAACTTCTACTTTTCCTTCTAATTGTTGAATGGAAGCATGTTTTAAAAGAACCAGCTGCAACACTACATAGAGCGCTGTTACCAGCAGGGTACCACTCAACAAAGCTTTGGGAAGATTTTTACGGGGATTTTCAATTTCTTCTACAATATAAGCGGCTGCATTCCAGCCGGTATAGGCATAGAAAACATAGATGAGAGAAACAGCGAACCCCGGCAATAAGAGTTCTCGTTGCCAGCCGCTTTCAAAATGAAAACTGTTTACGGGCACTTGCGGGGCATACATTAAACCAATACCTATGAGCGCTACCATAAAGCCTATTTTAAAGAATGTGCTTATGTTTTGGAAGCGGCCACTCTGCCGCACGCTTGTGGAGTGAATGGCGCTTACGGCTATAATAATAGCGATACCTATCCATTGACCTACAGATGGATTTATAAAAACGCCCAGGTAGTGGGTCATTGCCATGGCGGCAATGGCTATAGGCGCTGAAAAGCCTACGGTGAGCGATATCCATGCGTATAAATAGCCGAGGAGGGGATGGAAAATATGGGTGAGGAACACATAGTCGCCGCCCGATTTTTTAAACCGGGTGCCCAATTCGGCATAGGTGAAAGCGCCTATGAGCGCCATGGCGCCGCCCAGCAGCCACAAGATGATGATACTCCATGTACTTTTCAGGTCAGCCAATTGAAACCCCAGGCTGGTGAAAACCCCGGTGCCAATCATATTAGCTATTACAAGGCCTGCGGCGGTTTTCCAGCCTATTTTTGTTTTTTGTGGCATTTATGAGCTATAACATGGCATGGTTGGGGGTTACCATTTAAAAGAAATCCGGGCAAAATAAAAGGCGCCGGTAGTTCCCATTTGCACAGGAGCGTAGCGGAATACCCCGAAATAGCTGTTTTCATAAGCCTGCTCATCCGGGAAAACATCCAGCAGGTTATTCGCTCCTGCGGTGAGTTGCAGGTAGCTGGCTATGTTATATGAAACGGAGGCATCGGTAACTACTTTTCCGGCGTGGGTTTGAGAGACGCCAAAGGGAAAGCCATTTCGGGTAACCTGTCCAAAATAGGTGTTTCGGAACAGGAAATTCAGCTTGTTGAGTTGATAGGATAGGCTAAGGATGGCTTTTTGCCTAGGCATATTGGTTTCTATAAGGCTTCGTTCCTGGGGCCCAAAGTAAACGTCTTCTTGCCCCACAATCACTGGCGGGATATGATTTAGATAATCATTTACTTTATTCTTATTAAAATTATAGAGAAGGGAAGAGGTGAGTTTCCCTTGGCCCAGTTCCATATTATAATCTAGTACCACATCTATCCCCCATGTTTGGGTGTTAACCGCATTGGTGAAAAATCGCCCGGTAGAAGCGCCGTATAATGCAAATAAATCGCGCAGTTCAGGGATAGGTTCGCCAAAAGGGTCGTTGCCCAGGTTACCGGTTAGGATAATACGGTCTTTAATATCAATGTTATAGCCGTCTATGGTTATGACAAAGTTTTCTACCGGCTTCATGGTAATACCCATGCTTAGGTTTACAGAAGTTTCTTCTTTGAGCTCGGGTATTCCTAATTGTCGGGCTACTTCGCTGTCGTTCCTGAAAATACCAGAATTGAGCAATTCGCCATCTACAATATCGGTGGCTATATTATTAAAATAGCGCTGGTGTAGCGATGGGGCGCGAAACCCGGTACTTGCCGCCGCCCTCACGGTGTAGCCTTCTGCAAGCTGAATGCTTGCCGTGAGTTTGCCATTGAAAGTGCTGCCAAAATCGCTGTAATGTTCATAGCGCCCGGCTACCCCTATGAGGAACTCTTTTGTAAGATTAGCTTCCAGGTCTGCATAGGCGGCTATGCTTTCTCTACTTTCATTTACGCGGTTAAGGGAAGAAAAACCGGGGAACGATTGTGCGCCGCCATCTATGTACGATGCCGGTTCGCCGGGTTCTATATGGTATTGTTCACTTCTGAACTCTGCGCCGGTGGCTACGTTAAGCCCTTCCCAGAAGCCGGGAAAATAGGTTTGGGCATCTACGTTTATAACATCTTGTAGAAAACGATGTCCGCCAGCATCAAAACGAGTGGGGCTATCGGCGCCGAGAGAGGCGTTATTAGTGTTATCTACAGTGTAATAAAAACTATTTTCGCCCAAGGTATTGCTCAGGTCGAAACGCCATTCGCCCAATTTAAAGCGGTATCCAGTGGAAAGCGACACATCGTTTATTTTAGATAGGAGAGAAGGCTGGAAACCAAAGGGAAATAACTCGGGTACTACATTTTCAGTTTCGCTGGGCAGCCGCCGGAAGCCAAAACCTTCTCCGTGTCGTATGTTTACACCTCCAAAGAGATAAAAAGCTGCTGTTTCAGAGGTAGGTAATTCCATATTTGTAAATGCTTGTGCGTTCTGAATGGCGGCGTCTCCTACCTGGAAATTAAAATAATCGCGGGTGAGCCCATTTTCAGCTATGAGTTCATCATCTATAGCCCGTGCATCGTCATTGCTGAAATCGTAGGCAAAAAAGTTTCCAAACTCAGACTGGTCAAAAATAACCAGGTTGTGGTTTTGCGAACGGTTAGTTTTTTGGCGGCTATTGTATTCGAGAGATGTATTGATGAAGCCGCCGAGGTTTCCTATTTTTTTGCCGTAATTTAGGTTTATGTTTGCCGTTTCTCCGTCCTGGCGAGAGGTTTGCCCGTAGGTAGCGATTACTTCGAGCCCGGTATTTTTCTTTAAAATGAGGTTAATTACCCCCGCAATGGCATCTGAGCCATACTGAGCAGAGGCGCCGTCTCGCAATACTTCAATGCGTTCTATGGCAGAGGTGGGTATGGCGCTAAGGTCGGTTCCTACCGAGCCATTGCCAAAGGTGCTTTGGTTGTTTACCAGCGAGGTGGTGTGGCGTCTTTTGCCATTTACCAGCACCAAGGTCTGGTCGGGGCCTAACCCTCGCAGCGAAGCCGGGTCAATATGTTCGGTTCCGTCAGAGGCAGATTGTCGGGTATTGTTAAAAGAAGGGGCCAAGTAGGTGAGTATGTCATTTAAGTTGGTTTGGGGGAGTGTGTTTTTTATAGACTGGAGGCCAATAACATCTACCGGAACAGGGGTGTTTGTTTTGCTGCGGTTGGGGTTACGGTTTCCGGTGAGTATTATCTCGCCCAGGGCTTCGTCTTTGGGCTGTAAAACTACGTTCATATAGGGCGGGGTTGCCACCATTTCTTTTGTTTCATAGCCCAGGTAAGAAAAAATGAGCAGGGTATTGGCGGTGGCTATGGTTATTTCAAAGGAGCCGTTGGCATCGGTGGTGGTTCCCCGGCTGGTTCCTTTGGCGGTAACGTTTACACCGGTAAGAGGTTCCCCGGTATCATTGGTTACTGCTCCTTTTACAGTGAGTTGGGCATAGGTGCATAGTGTTATAAAAAAGCAGGCTATGGCGCTCAACAGGGGTAGTTTTGTAGAGGTGTAGCGGTGAGTCATAGGTATAAATTTTTAGAATGATTTTTTGATATGGCGGGCGATAAAAATTGAAAGCGTCAAATATATAAAATTTAAGGATGTAATGTTATTATTAATAATAAGATGTGAGTATTGAGCAGTTAAAAAATAAATATACCTACCTGCCAGTACAGTAAAAAACAAAACAACAAAGCCACGGCTAAAGCATTTTTGAATTATAAATATACCTTAATGCTATACAAGTAATTGCCCGTGAAGAAAAGAAATTATAGAAAAAAAGAAAAGTGATAGAGCATAATTATAAAATCCTAATTTGTGTAATGAAAAAAATAATAAAACCACATTCTTAAATTTTGTATATTTGGCTTTGAAATTTTCCTACTGGCATTATAACAGGCTTATTTGAGAAAGCCCCTGGTTTTATATAAACGGGAATGAAAAATGTATTTAATACAGATAATATATTATATGAAGACACCCATTTGCTGGCGGTTGCCAAGCAGGCGGGGCAATTAACACAGGGAGACCAAACAGGCGCTACCCCCCTGAGTGATATGCTAACAAGGTATCTTATAACTAAAAGAGATGTGGCAAAAGAAGTGTTCCTGGGAGTGGTACATCGGTTAGACCAGCCGGTGAGCGGGGTGTTGCTGTTTGCCAAAACCCCGCAGGCGCTGGCGCAGCTAAATGCACAATTTGCCGCCGGGGATACTAAAAAAGTCTATTGGGCGTTAGTAAAAAATAAGCCGCCACAACAGTTTGATATACTTACGCATTGGTTGGTGCGCAACCCGAAACAAAACAAATCATACTGCTACAACCAGGAAGTAAGAAAAAGTAAGCGAGCGGTTTTAGAATACGCAATTTTAAAAGAGTTGCACCGGTATTTTTGGTTAGAAATTCGCCTGCACACCGGCAGGCATCATCAAATTCGTTGCCAGCTGGCGGCGATTGGTTGCCCTATAAAGGGCGATTTGAAATATGGTTTTGAGCGCAGTAATGCCAATGGGGGCATATATTTGCATGCCAGGAGGCTTAGTTTCCTGCATCCGGTTACAGGAGAATCTGTTAGTATTGAGGCGCCTTTACCCAATGATACGCTCTGGAGTTATTGTAATAAGGCAGAAATTGCTTAGTAGAAACGTTCAGGCTGTTTTCTTTTAGCATTCAACCCGAACTATTCTAAGCGAATTTCACTAATTTTTTCACTATCTATTGATAATTTCTTCATTCTCTTATAATTTTTCAATATAAAATGTTGTTTTATAATTTTTTCATAATAAAATGTTAATTACACAGGCTATTTTAAGCCTCGCTCACTTCTTGAAACCCCTTGCTAATCCTGAGTTTTTTATTGATAGAACGATTTTTTTTGAGTGTACTTTTGTAATAAATCCTCAGCACATAAATATGGATTTTTATTAACTAAAAAAGTAACTAATCTAAAAAAACAATCACATCATGAAAACACTAAAAATTGTTCTTGGAATAGCCGTTGCGGCCCTTGTATATTCTGTAGCCCACCAGGCTTTTACCACCAAAACCTTCAGCACCCAGGATGATGCCCAGTATGTAAACGGAAATCAAGGGAATCCTCCTATTATGAGAGAAACCTAATCTGGCGCTTATGAGGTAGCTAAACAGCCAGGTTGCGGTTTTATCGCTATATATTGTAAAGTATAGCTCACAGCTGAAACTTTCTAATCCAGATTTTTCAGCTGTGCGCTATATTTTTTATATATATTTTTGTTTTTATAAAAATGGTTTTCTATATTTGCCAAAGCTAACCCATGTAATTTATATAAACAAGGTGAAAACGCGGTTTCTCTGTATTGTTTTAACCCTTTGTTGTTGTTCGGTTTCTTTTTCCCGAAGAGTGCCCGCCAAAAAACCGTCTTCTAAAAAAGATAGCCTTGCCACATGGATAGAAAGCGCTAAAAAATCTCCCAGCCTGCAAGAAAAGAAATTATTTTTAGGCAAAGCCCATAAAGCGCTGGCCTTTATACCTAATGACTCTGATAAACTTACATACTTAAACAAACTCTCAAACCGGTACCTCTCCATAGGAGATACCGTAGCTTTTTTAAAACTAAACAAAGAAGGTGTTAAACTGGCTACCCAGTTGGAAGAGGGAAATATGCTGGCAGGGTTTTACTGGGATAGGGGTTTCTATCTTTCTCAAAATACTTCTAAAGCAGATAGCGCTTACCGTTGCTATTACCAGGCGAAAAAAATTTATGAAAAAGAAGAAATGGAGTATGAGAAGGCTTCGGTAATCTTAAACATAGCCATATTGCAAACTAGTTCTCGCGACTATCTGGGCAGCGAAGTAGCTACTGTAGAAGCCATACAAATCTTTCGGGCAGAGCGAAAATATAAAGAGCTCTATCACTGTTTCAACAACCTGGCTATTGTGGCTAATGAAGTGGGCGACTACAAAACTGCCTTAAAACACCACCAAAAAGCATTGTATTATTTGAATAAAGGAGGCGGGAACCGATATTTAGAAGCCACAACCCTCAACAACATAGGCGTGGTATATGAGTACCAGCAACAATATGAAGAAGCCCTTGCACAATACCAGGTGGCCAAAACGTATAATGAGAAATATGCTAAAAATAAAGAAGTTGAGGCTATGATTATTGATAACACAGCCTATTCTCTTTTTAAGCTGGGGCAAAAACAAGAGGTGCTGCCCATGTTTACCCGCGCCTTGCAGCTGCGCGATAGCCTGGGGTTTGCTCCCGGTATTATTATAAACAACCTTCACCTGGCAGAATATTATGCCTCTGTTAGCGATACCGCCCAGGCTATAACTCATGCAAAAGCAGCGCACGAACTGGCAGCGGCGTCTCAGAATTATAAATATGTTCTTAGTTCGCTATGGTCTTTATCGGGCTGGGATGCTGCCAGTGCGGCTACCTACCTGAAAGAGTATGTGCAGCTTAGTGAACATTTGCAAAAAACAGACAAGGAAATACGAGATAAATTTGCGACAATACGCCTCGATGCAGATGGGCTACTAAGTCAAAACCGAAGGTTGGCTTTGTTTAACTACGTGCAGATGTTTTTACTGGCGGTGGTATCTGTTTTTTCGTTCCTTATTATTAAAGAGTTTAAACACAATATACGAGAATTGAGGAAGCGGCAGAGGAAATATGATGAAGAAATTTATGACCTTATGTTGCTGCAACATGATAAGCTGGAAGAAGGACGAGCTATGGAGAAAAAACGCATTTCAGAAGAATTGCATGATGGCGTTTTAGGAAAGCTGTTTGGACTTAGAATGAACTTAGAAATTTTGAATGGTAAAACAGATGAAGAATCGTGCCAGCGAAGACTTAAATATATAGCAGAAATAAAAGAGGTGGAAAGAGATATACGAAACCTATCTCATAACCTGCACCAGGGCGCTTTTTTCTCTAAGGCAGATTTTTTAACACTGGTAGAAGATTTATTAGAAAAACAAAGTGCGCCGGCTAACTTAACCTATAGACTGTGGAACAATGGAGGCATTATTTGGAAAGATATATTTCCCAGCACTAAAATGAATCTCTATCGCATTATACAAGAATCGGTTACCAATACTATTAAATATGCGGAAGCAAAAACAATTTGCGTAAACTTTCTTAAAAAAGATGACGATGTTATAATGAGCGTAGGAGACGATGGCGTTGGGTTTGATGTTAATGGTAAACCTACCGGGATTGGGCATAAGAACATACGCTCTCGCTGCGAATTTATAAAAGGAGATGTAAAGATTACCTCTCTGAAAGATAAGGGAACATTTATCGTAATACAATTTTCTATAAAACAAAACTCACTTGCACATGAAAAACCGGTTTAATATTCTGATAGTTGAAAACCATCCCTTTATGGTAGATGGTTATGAAACAATGATTGCTAATATGGGCTATTTATCTGACTTTGATGTACATGTAGAAATTGCGAGAGATTGCGACCAGGCCAGCGCATCTATAAAAAAAGCCTCCCAGGTGAAAAAGAATCGTTTTCATCTAATGTACTTAGATATAAAACTCCCGGCTTCTGCCAGCGGACACTTAACCTCTGGCGAAGATATTGGCGCTATGGCAAGAGATATGCTGCCAAACACTAAGATAGCCGTTATGACTACGTATAATGAAGGGTATAGAATTTACAACATACTAAAAAATGTAAACCCCGAAGGATTTTTTGTAAAAGATGATACCGACTCCCGCGAACTCATAGCAGCTTTCTATAAAATTATGAATCACCCGCCATATTACAGCGCTACAGTGGCAAAATGCGTTAAAGCAGCTAAAACCTATGAGGTGTTAGATACTATTGACAGAGCCATATTATACCACATGTCGGCTGGCGTTAAAACAAAAGATTTAATTCGGTATGTTGCATTATCACTACCGGGGGTTGAAAAAAGAAAAAGAGCCCTAAAACATATCTTTGGTATTGATGGAGGTAGCGATGAAGAACTTATAAAAAGAGCTAAGGAAGAAGGGTTTTTATAAGCTGATACCTATCTTTTCTATACCATATTCTGGTCTTTTGTTATAATTCCCTTTGGTTTATCTTACTAAAACCAAAGTGTTAGCCAATTTATAATTGGCGGCATATAAAACTCATTTACTTAATTGCGGCAGGGCTTTCAAAAAACCGTTCAAAAGTTTGATGGGGGTTTCTCAGCGCCATAATTAAGTTATTTCCTCCACCCTCTGCTACCGCCCGAATCTTTTCGGGGGTATTTATATCTCTCGCCTGCGCAAGCGTCTGCGTTCATGCACCTGCCCCCGCACGCATGTAGGCATGCCCCTGCGCGGGAGTGGTTTTTATGTTAGCTCCGAAGCCGGGAGACTTCGGAGAGCGTGGCGGCGGCTCTGTTCAGCAACAGGCGTACACCCCGGTTGCCTATGGCAATGAAACCGATGTAACCCCCACCACCCAACCCGAGCGGATTATTATAGACGCTTCTTTCAAAAACAGCAAAGCGGGTTGTGTATATAACCAACTCACCCAGTTGAGCCAGGGCTTTCAAAAAGCCATTCAAACGTTTGACGGGGATTTCCCGACGCCATAATTAAATTATCCCCTCAACCAATCTCCATGCCCCAAGTCTAAACCTTTACCCCTTTCACTTTTATCGCTATCTTTGCCCCTGATTATAGGCACGCCAACCATACAAGTATCAAGCCACAGTGCTATGAACGTATTTAAAAGAATATTTTCTACGGAAAAAAAAGAAGCCTTAGATAAAGGATTAGAAAAAACCAAAAGCAGCTTTTTCGCCAAACTCAACCGCGTTCTTGCCGGGAAATCTACGATAGATGAAGAAGTCCTCAACCGGTTAGAAGAAGCCCTTATAAGTAGCGATGTAGGTGTAACCACCACTTTAAAAATACTGGAACGTATTGAAAAACGAGTCGCCCGAGACCGTTATCTCAACACCGAAGAACTCAATACCATGTTGCGCGAAGAAATTGTAGCCCTTTTTCCCGAAACTACCCCGGAAGACAGGGCAGATTTTCAAACACCTGCCAATGTGCAACCCTATGTAATTATGGTAGTAGGCGTTAATGGGGCGGGAAAAACCACTACCATTGGCAAACTTGCCTATCAGTTTAAAAAACAAGGAAAAAAAGTTATCCTTGGCGCCGCCGATACCTTTCGGGCGGCGGCTGTAGAGCAGCTTCACGCCTGGGCGCAACGTGTGGGAGTTGTGCTCGTGAGCCGCCCCGAGGGCAGCGACCCCGCTTCGGTGGTGTTTGATGCCCTGGCGACAGCCAAAGCCCAGCAAGCCGATGTGGTGATTATTGATACTGCCGGACGCCTTCATACCAAGATAAATCTCATGAATGAACTGGCAAAGGTGAAACGCATTATGCAAAAAGTAGTAGAAAACGCTCCCCACGAAGTACTCCTTGTGTTAGATGGCTCCATAGGGCAAAACGCCTTTGAACAAGCCAAACAGTTTAGCAACGCTACCCAGGTAACTGCCCTTGCCATTACCAAATTAGATGGTACCGCCAAAGGCGGGGTAGTTCTCGGCATTTCAGACCAGTTTCAGATACCCGTTAAATATATTGGGATAGGAGAGGGGATAGAGCACCTTCAGGTATTTCACCCGCATGAGTTTATAGATTCTTTTTTTACATGAAAACCAATATAATTTTTTTAACACTACAGCCATTCTCTACCCATAGAAAGAAATGCGAACCAAATCCATAAAAAAAAACAAAATAAGTGTCATCACCCTGGGCTGTTCTAAAAATGTGTATGACAGTGAGCTTCTTATGGGGCAATTAAAAGCCTCCGGGAAAGAAGTGGTAGCCGAAGGCGAAGGCGCTGTGGTGGTTATAAATACCTGTGGCTTCATAAATAATGCAAAAGAAGAAAGCATTCAAACTATCCTGGAATATGCTACCCTGAAAGAGCGCGGGCAAATTGAAAAACTCTATGTAACCGGTTGTTTAAGCGAGCGGTATAAGCCCCATTTGGAAAAAGAAATTCCCCAGGTAGATACTTATTTTGGGACATCTGATTTACCCCGCCTGCTCAAAGCCCTGGGTGCCGATTACAAGCATGAATTGGTGGGAGAACGCCTCCTCACCACGCCGGCCAGCTACGCCTATTTAAAAATTTCTGAAGGGTGCGACCGCCCGTGCAGCTTTTGCGCCATTCCACTGATGAGAGGAAAACACCGCTCTACGCCCATAGAAGATTTGGTGGCCCAAGCCCATAAGTTAGCCTCCAAAGGTGTAAAAGAACTTATTCTCATTGCACAAGACCTCACCTATTATGGCTTAGACCTATATAAAGAACGGGCTTTAGCCCGCCTTTTAAAAGCCCTTGTACAAGTAGAAGGCATTGAATGGATTCGCCTGCACTATGCTTTTCCCACAGGTTTTCCTATGGAAGTTTTAGAGGTGATGAAACAAGAGCCAAAAATTTGTAATTACCTTGATATTCCGTTGCAACACATTTCTGATTCCATTTTAAAAAGTATGAGACGTGGTATTACCCGGGAAAAAACCACCCGCCTGGTAGAAACATTCAGGGATATGGTGCCGGGGATAGCACTCCGCACCACTCTTATAACAGGTTATCCCGGCGAAACAGAGGCAGATTTTCAACAGCTCAAGGATTGGGTAACCGCCATGCGATTTGACCGATTGGGCTGTTTCACTTACAGCCATGAAGAGCAAACCCATGCCTATACTCTGCCAGACAATGTTCCGGAAGCATTGAAACAGCAGCGCGCTGCCGAGATTATGGAAATTCAGGCAGGTATTTCGCTTGAGTTGAACCAGGAGAAAACAGGAAAAATATTTCGCTGCCTCATAGACCGCAAAGAGGGTGGCTATTATATCGGCAGAACGGAATTTGACTCTCCCGATGTGGATAACGAGGTACTCATAGACGCTCGCGAGTATTACCTGAAAACAGGAGATTTCGCCGATATTTTTATTACGGAAGCAACTGAGTTCGATCTCTACGGCTATCCTAAGCCCTGAGTACCTATACCTCTTATTTCGCCGGGTTAGACGCTGTTCCCTTATCCTTTAACGTATCAAACATAATAGGAGTAGCAATGTACAAAGACGAATACGTTCCTACCCCAATACCAACAATCATGGCGAAGGTAAAGCCTCTAAGCGCTTCGCCGCCGAAAATGAAAATGGCTACCAGTACTACTAAAGTAGTAAGCGAGGTATTAAGCGTTCTGCTCAAAGTGCTGTTCAGCGCCAGATTAGTATTTTCGCCCGCTCTCCAACCCCTTTCATTAGTAACCTCGCGGATGCGGTCAAAAACAATCACCGTATCGTTAATAGAATATCCTATTACCGTGAGAATGGCGGCTATGAAAGACTGATCTATTTCCATGCTGAAAGGCATAATGCTATATGTGAGGGAGAAAATACCAATAACCACCAGCACGTCATGGAACAATGCTACTACAGCACCAAGCGAAAATTGCCATTTTCGGAAACGGACGAGAATATATAGAAATATAGCTATGAGCGAACCTAAGACCGCGAAAAAAGCACTTTTCTTTATATCGTCTGCAATAGTAGGCCCCACCTTAATAGATTGCAAAATACCTATCTTTTTGTCCTCCCCGCCACTTACAAATGCCTCATAGGTGGTACCATCTGGCAAATATTTCTGGAGCGCCGTAAATAATTTTTGTTGAATCTCTGTATCTATTTCAGACCCTTCCTCGTTTACCTTATATTTAGTAGTAATTTTCACCTGGTTAGCGCCTCCTAATGTTTTCACCTCGGCGCTGCCCAATACCCCTTTCAGGTCGGTAGCTATTTCAGTAGGGCTCACAGCATCATGGAACCGAACCTGGTAAGTGCGACCCCCTACAAAATCGACCCCTTGGTTCAACCCGCGGGTAAACAATGAAAAAATCCCGGTAGCTATTACTAAACCAGAAGCTATATAAGCAATTTTTCGTTTACCTAAAAAGTTTATGTTTACATTTTTAAAGAGGTTTTTAGTAAGCACTGTATAGAAGGAAAGCGATTTTTTGCGATTGGTGTACCATTCTAAAAATAACCGGGTAACAAAAATAGCTGTAAAAAGTGAGGTACAAATCCCTATTAAAAGAGTAGTTGCAAAGCCTTGCACGGGTCCGGTGCCAAAAATCAGTAAAATTATGGCAGTAATAGCGGTAGTAGCATTAGCATCTATAATAGAAGACAAGGCATTGCTAAACCCTTCGGAAAGCGCCTGTTTTTGCCCTTTCCCCTTTTTCAATTCCTCCTTAATCCGTTCAAAAATAAGCACATTGGCATCTACCGACATGCCTATGGTGAGCACAATACCGGCGATACCAGGTAAGGTTAACACGGCTCCTAATCCTGCCAACACGCCAAAAATGAGAAGCACGTTAAATGCAAGCGCAATATCTGCAAACAAACCCGCTCTCCCGTAATAGAAAAGCATCCACAACAACACCAATCCCATAGCGATGAGGAAAGAAATCATACCGTTGTTAATGGCTTCCTGCCCTAAGGAAGGGCCTACTACCTCTGATTGAATGATGTCTGCCGAAGCAGGCAATTTACCCGCACGCAACACATTTGCCAGGTCAATCGCTTCATTAAGCGAAAAGGTTCCTGTAATTTCTGAATTGCCGCCAGAGATGGCCCCCTTAGAAACCCCCGGCGCCGAATACACAATATCGTCTAATACAATGGCTATGTTTCCCTGTTCTTTAAACGCTTTCCCCGTGAGCTGTTCCCATATTTTTGCCCCTTTCCCGTCCATTTGCATACTCACAGCCGGTTTGCCCAACTGGTCATAGGTTTGAGAAGCATCTACCACCACACCCCCGCTCAAAGGCGCTGTTTTATCTCGGTTAGATTTGATAGTGTATAACTCTATTATTTCAGAATTATTTTCCCGTTTTCCCCATAGAAATTTGGCGAATTGTAAGTTTGCCGGGAGTAATTGTTTCACGGCCGGCATTCTCAGGTATTCGCTCACCGTGGTGGTGTCTTTAACAGCAAATTGGGCGATAACAGGCGAACCGGCCATACCACCTACCTTCACTAACTTGAGCAAAGGGTTTGCGGCATTTGCCAGCGCCAGTGAATCCTGGTTTACATTAGACAGTAAGGAATCTATTTCGCTTTCCGTTTCAGGAGCAGTTTGCTGCTTTCCTATTCCTAATTCTTTCAGTTTTTGGTCTGCCGCTATTAAAAAAGGCGCTATCTCTTCAGCCTTATACGTTTCCCAAAACTCTAACTGGGCGGTACTTTGCAATAATTTCTTAACCCGGTCCACATCTTTCGCTCCCGGCAATTCCACCAAAATTCGCCCCGAAGTCCCTAACCGCTGAATGTTAGGTTGTGTAACCCCGAACTTATCAATTCGCTTGCGCAATACTTCAAAAGCAGAAACTACCGAAGCATCTACTTTCTTGCGAATAACACTGCGTACTTGCTCATCGGTCATTTGGAAAGTAATTTCCTCGCTAAGGGTTTTATTAGCAAAAATATCGGGAGAAGCTAATTTTGTAGTTCCTTTTGAGAGTTCTTCGAATTTTTGAAAGAAAAGCTCTATATAATCGTCCTGGCTATTTTTAGAAGCCTCATCAGCATCTGCCAGCGCCTTATTGAATACCGGGTTTTGGGAATTATTTGCTAATCCTTTTAAAAGGTCTTTTACCGAAATCTGGAGAATAACGTTGATACCTCCCTTGAGGTCTAACCCTTTGTTAAGCTCCCGCTCCTTCACTTCCTGGTATGTGAAATTAGTAATAAGCAGGCTATACACCTTCTTATCGCGGAGCGAATCCAAATAAGTTGCTTCCCGTACCTTTCTTTTAGAAACATAGTCGGGAGTAGATTGCGGAATGCTGCTGGTAGCATAGGCAACCGCTTCTTTTTCTATTTTGTTGGCAACGAAGGTAAAGGAGAGCTGATAAATGCCTACCACTCCGAAAAGAATGGCGAATAACGTAACAAGACCTTTGTTCTGCATTATTTTTTAGTTTAATGAATACATAAAAGAACGGGCAAAGATATAACTTAGCGCAGGATTTAGCAATTTATTTTAACCCGAATTACATTCATTAAAAAACCGTTTTCTTTCTTAACCAAGAGTAAACCGAATGTAGGTAATACATTTTTTTTGTTGCAGGTACTGTCTCTCATAAAACGTTTGAACGGCGGTTGCCTCCTCCGGAGCATCAAAATTTTGATAAATATTATGGTGAGCATATAAAATTTCTTTTTCCAACCCTTGCAATACGCCAAGGGTATAACCAAATAAAAACTCACTATCGGTTTTCAGGTGAATAACCCCGTTTTTTTTCAGCACCCGGCTATATTTTTCAAGAAATTCAGGGTTAGTAAGCCGATGTTTAGAACGCTTATATTTTAGCTGCGGGTCGGGAAAAGTTATCCAGATTTCGGCTACCTCACCTTTGGTGAAAAGGCACTCTAACAATTCTATCTCCGCCCGCACAAAAGCCACATTGGATAAGTTTTCTTCCAATGCTGTTTTAGCCCCTCGCCAAAAACGAGCGCCTTTAATATCAACTCCAATGTAATTCTGATGCGGGTGCGCACGGGCGAGATGAACAGCATATTCTCCCTTACCGCAACCCAGCTCCAGCACAATAGGGCGTTCGTTTTGGAAAAAATCACTATTCCACCTGCCCTTTAGCCGAAACTCATCGTTGAGTAACTCTTGCCGGGCAGGCTGAAGTACATTTGAGAACGTTTCATTTTCGCGGAATCGTTTTAATTTATTTTTACTTCCCATACTCACCTACGGTTTTGCCCTTTCCAGCGTAAAGGAAAACTCAGAGCCCACCCCATATTCGCTTTCCACATATATTTTCTCCCGATGGGCTTCCATAACATGTTTCACAATAGACAGCCCTAACCCAGAACCCCCTTCTTTACGGCTTCCGCTCTTGTCAACCCGGTAAAACCGTTCGAACAAACGGGTGATGTGTTGTTTTTCAATTCCCTCGCCATTATCTGTAACCCGCACAATAACTTTGTTTTTAATGAGGTTTTCTATACTTACCTCCGTAGTGCCATCAACCTTTCCATATTTAATGGAATTTATTATCAAATTGGTTACCACCTGTTGAATACGCTCCTTATCAGCATAAACCAGTATGGGAGCAGCATAATCCCTATCAAACATAAGCGTAATGTTTTTTTTAGCCGCCCTCATTTCCACCATATCAAAAACATTTTTCACCACCTCCACAATATCAAAACTTTCATATTCCAAATGAAGGTCGCCCGACTCCAGCTTAGAAATCATCTCCAGGTCTTTTACAATATAAATAAGCCGGTCTACAGCTTTGGCAGCATGTTGCAGGTATTTTTTACGAATATTCTTGTTATTGGCGGCGCCATCTAATAGCGTGAGAATATAACCCTGAACGGTAAAAAGAGGGGTCTTGAGTTCGTGCGATACATTTCCTAAAAATTCTCTCCGGTAAGCCTCCCGTATTTTCAAAGCTTCTATTTCTAATTTTTTGTCCTGCGCAAACTTTTCTATCTCCTCGGTGAGCGTTTTCATATCGGTAGTGATGGGCTGCTCCCGTAAAGAAGTAGATTCCAGCAGAGAAACATTATCATATATCTTTTTCACCCGTTTATAAATAAACCGCTCTACCCGGTACTGGATAATAAAAAAAGCCGTAACATACGTTAATAGAGTGAGTGTTAGCAATACTCCCAGGTGGAATAGCTGAAAGAAATACAAAATAATGCCCGAAAAAAAAGTTAACAGAAGCGTAATATATAATGAAGACCGAAAGGCGAATTTATATGTTTTTTTTAGCTTAGTCGTCATCTATACCACAAACTTATAACCAACCCCCTTAACTGTTTTAAAATTTTTATCGCCTATTTTTTCACGTAGCTTCCGAATATGCACATCTATGGTACGCCCGCCTACAATTACTTCATTTCCCCACACCGTATCTAATATTTCATCGCGTTTAAAAACCTTTCCGGGTTTGGATGCCAGAAGCGAAAGTAACTCAAATTCTTTACGGGGAAGGATGATTTCCTTTCCCTTAAATGTAATTTTATACTCATCTCTGTTTATAATAAGATTTCCCGCTTTCAGGATTTTAGGAGCCCCTTCCGCTTCATGTTCCAATCTTCGCAACAATGCTTTTACTTTGCTAACCAATACCTTAGGTTTAATAGGTTTGGTAATATAATCATCGGCGCCAGCTTCAAAACCCGCTACCTGGGAATAATCTTCGCCTCGTGCAGTTAAAAAAGTTATTAGTGTATGATTTAACTCTGGCAATTTCCGCAAGTGCTCGCAGGCTTCTATACCATCCATCTCGGGCATCATCACATCCAGGATAATGAGATGAGGTTTTTCTTTTTTCGCTTTTATAAGCGCTTCCGCTCCATTTTTCGCCCTTATTACCTTATAACCTTGCCCTTCTAAGTTATAGCCCACAATTTCTAAAATATCGGGCTCGTCATCTGCCAGGAGAATTTTTATGTCTTCCTTTCTCATATTTGGTTTCTTTGAGGGTTATGGCTCAAAGGTAGCAATAATTGCAATATTTCTATATCCTTAACATTCATTTAATACACCACCCTCATAGTATAACCTGGCTGCTACAAAGGCTTAACGCAGCAATAACCCTGCACTTTAATAGACACTCGTTCTTTGCAACGAAAACATATAGAAAAAGCTATGAAACTACTACCGTTGCTCTTTTCATTAACAGGCATTTGCCTGGGCATGGCGCAGGAAAAAGGCTCAATAGTTGGAAAAATTACAGATAAAGAATTGAACAATGAGCCGCTTGCATTCGCCAACCTTTATATAAAAGGAACCACCCAGGGCGCCACTACCGATATAGATGGGTTATATGAAATATCACAGGTAGAAGCGGGAAACTATACGTTAGTCATCAGTTTTATAGGATATGAAACCTTAGAAATACCTAATACAATGGTAACCCCCGGGAAAGTTACCGAGATAAATGCCGCCCTTGGCGCCGGAAATGTATCGCTCCAAGAAGTAGTTATTGCCACCACTGCCCGCAAAGACTCAGAAGTAGCGCTCCTGGTAGAACAAAAGAAAGCGATGGAAATGAAAACCTCTATCGGCGCCGAAGAACTTGCCAAAAAAGCGGTAACCAATGTAGAACAGGGACTTACCAAAATATCCGGTATTACCAAAGTGCAAAACAGGGGTATTTTTGTTCGCGGGTTAGACGACCGCTACAATAATCTTCTCGTCAACGGCTTGCCCGTGGTATCGTCTGACCCGGACACCAAAATTATTCCCTTAGAGTACCTGCCCGCCCAAATAGTGAGTCATGTGGATGTATTAAAAACTTTTAACGCATCGCTTTACCAGGATTTTGCAGGCGCTACCTTTGAGGTTACTACCAAAACCCCTCCTGCAAACCCCGTTACCACATTAACCATAGGCGCTAATTTTAATACCCTCACCTCGCTCCGCGATTTTTATACAGACGATGCCGGTGCTACCGAATTTTGGGGTTATACCGGCGGTGGAAGAGCCATTCCATCTGTATATAACCAAGACCATGAATTTTCATATTCCGCTACCCCTCAAGAATCCCTAAACCTTTTTAACGCCTCCTGGACGCCTCATAAAATCCGAGCCCCCTTAGATACTCGTTTAGGGTTTTCACATGGCCAGCAACTATATAGCAGCGAAACCACCCGTTTAGGATTTACCGTAGGGCTCACCTACAATAACTCCTTTAACCAGCAAAATGGGGTAGAACGCGTTATCAATTCCGAGGGAACTGCTGTAAAAGACTTCCAAGCCTCTACCTATAATTTTTCAACCCAAAAATCGGCACTACTGGCGCTGCAATATAAAAAGCGTCAACAATTTGAGGCTATCTTCAACGCCATTTACCTTCAAAACTCTTCTAATTTTATAACTGAATTACAAGGGCTTAATAATGATTTAATTACCTTAGATAGAGATTTTTTTCTGAGAGATACCCGCTATGCCGAAAATAGCCTGCTCAATTTTCAGCTATTGACAAAGTATGAATGGAACCAGCAGAAAAACCAACTTCACCTGGGCGCTTCTCTATCTACCGGCAGGAATAATGTTCCCAACAGGCGTGTGTTGCCCACAGAAGACAGCGGTGAAAATGCACAATACATTACTGTAAATGGTATCAATCCCTTTACATTTTACCAGGAATTAAATAATGTAAATGCCAATGCCCGGTTAGACTACGAGGTAGGGTTGGGAAAGGTGCAGGAAGGAGCCTTTAACAGTCGCCTGAAAGCAGGCTATAATTTTGACGGGCTACGTTATGATTTCTATAACCGGACTATTTTTGTAAACTACAACGCCAGTGTTAACCCCAACATCCCCGACATCAATACAAACAATCCCCAGGAATTTTTCAATCAGGGCTTTTCAAACGGTTATTTGTTTTACCGCGATGTAGTAGATGCCACCAAAAAAAGTCGTATCCTCCAATACATCAATGCCGGGTATGTAGATTATTCCTGGCAATGGAAAAATCTCCTCCTCGAGATAGGCCTTCGGGCAGAATATGCCTTTCGCGAAATAACCTACCGAAACCGAAACGATAATTTATTTTCCCCCTACTCAAAAGTTGCCTATACTCCCTTTGACCTAAATCCTTCTCTTAATTTAAAATATCAATTAGGTGAGAAAGATAACCTTCGGTTCACCGCCTCGCGCACCTCTACACGCCCCCGCACGCGCGAAATATTGCCTACCTTTTACCAGGATGGTACCGGTAACCAGGTTATTGGCAATGAAAACCTTCAAAATGCCACTAACTACAATACCGATATAAAATATGAGTTATTTCCCAGCCAATCCCAGCTTTTCACTGTTTCTGCATTCGGAAAATACATTCATCGCCCCATAGAACGCCTGTACCGGGCTACCACCACCGGTTTTAATGTGAATTTTGACAATTTTGACCGCGCCTATCTTTTTGGGTTAGAAGTAGAGTCTAAAGTTAATATAGGCGACCTTTTTAAAAAAGTCCTGTTAGATAAATTTACCATTGGGTGTAACGGTATTCTCATGAAATCCCAGGCCACTACCCAAGACGCCGAAGGCAAGTTCGGGCAACTTACTAACAAAACCAGGCGCTTGCAGGGAGCTTCTGATTGGGGTGTGAATGCCGACCTGGCGTATGAAATTGCATCGTCTGAAAAACTAAACTCCACCTTAACCCTTATTTTCAATACCTATGGAAAGCGAATTTATGCAGTAGGCGTAGAAGGCGCTGACGATGTTTTTGAAAAACCCATCAACCAGTTAGACTTTTCTTGGAATACCTCTTTTGGCAAAAAATGGGGTGTACGTCTCACCCTTCGCAATATTTTAAATGAAAAAACTCTATTCACCCAAAACCCCACACACCCTATTGCTTTTCCCCAGCAATTCAGCAATGTTATTGAAAGTTATTCCCTGGGAACTGATGTAGGAATAACCCTTACCCGTACATTTTAACAATCTAAATATCACTAAATTATGAAAACACGTTTTTTAAAAACAACTTTAGCCGCAAGCCTGCTTGCGCACGTATTCGCCTCGTGCAGCTCAGATAACCTAACCCCGGTTGACCCACCCGGGAATGTTATAGAGGGTACCGTAATAACCGGGGAAATTACAGAAGATTTATTAGTACCCAGTGGGAACTATACCCTGCGGGGTGTAGTGATTGTGAAAAATGGCGCTACCCTTACCATTGAAAAAGGCAGCCATATCACGGTAACGGCTAACGACCAGCTCGCCGGGATTAACCTGCTGGCGGTAGAGCAAGGCGGAAGGCTAATAGCCGATGGTACAGCGGGAGACCCCATTATATTTACCTCCCAGAACCAAACCCCCGGAGATTGGGGTGGTATAACCCTGCATGGAAAAGGCATTATTAATGTCGCTGGGGGAAGTTCTCTTTCCGAAGCAGGCCAGTTGCCCTACGGAGGCATTAACGATGCCGATAGTTCTGGGATATTGCGGTATGTACGGGTAGAGTACGCCGGCCAGGCGGTTTCCGATGGGACTTCAGAATACAATGCCTTTTCGTTCTTTGGCGTAGGAAGCGGCACTACCCTGGCATACCTGGAAGCCTATAAAGGAGCCGATGACGGGTTTGAGTTTTTTGGAGGCGCGGCGAAAGCCTCTAACCTTATCGCCGTGGACTGTGAGGACGATTCTATTGATTGGGACCAAGGATATAGAGGCGAGCTCACTAATGTACTTATACACCAGTCTAACGGCGTGGGCGATTTTGCTTTTGAACTTTCTAACCGTAACGGTGAATTTAATGTTACCCCCAGGTCTAAAGCCATAGTAAGTGATGTAACCATTCGGGCAAACGCCAAAGCCGGCAAAGCCGCTTTTATGTTGAAAGAAGGCACCGGCGGAATTTTCAACAATATCGTGGTAACCAATGTAGAAACCGCCATATTCCTAAACAACCAGTTGCAGGAAGCCGAAAACGGTGAGTTGGAATTTACCAATGCTAACCTGTCGTATAGCGCAAACTTGCTGGTTAGTAATGTACCCGGCGCCGATGTATTGATGTTAGCGCCTCAGTTTATCAGCGAAAACCCCGCCGCTATAGGAGCTAATGCCTCTTTTGCCGCCGGCTGGTCACGGTATCACATGGAAGGCTTAGGGCAATAATATATGAACAAAAAATGTTCATTTAAAAGATGAATAAAAAGCATGCTTATATTTGAAAAAGAAGAAGTTATATTTTTAACTTTTTCTTTTTATTTCCTAAAACTCATATTCAAAACCTTTGCTTATAATCTACTCTTTTTATAGATTCAAAAGAACAAGCCTATAACTAAACTACTATTTTCACTACTTTTGAGCCTGTATTAAGTCCATTTCCATGAACCATACTTTTTCTACTCCTATGACATTTCAACGGGCAAACCTGTCGAATGAAGTATTGCTTCAGTTATACAAAGACATGCTGAAGCCCCGCATGATTGAGGAAAAAATGCTCATTTTGCTGCGGCAAGGAAAAATATCTAAGTGGTTTAGCGGTATTGGGCAAGAGGCTATTTCCGTAGGCGTAACCACCGCTCTCCAAAAAGACGAGTATATTTTGCCCATGCACCGCAATTTGGGTGTTTTTACTACCCGCAATATTCCGCTCTACCGGCTATTCTCCCAGTGGCAGGGAAAAGCTAATGGCTTTACAAAGGGGAGAGACCGCAGCTTTCATTTCGGCACCCAAGAATATAAAATAATAGGAATGATTTCTCACCTTGGTCCCCAGTTGGGTGTGGCAGATGGCATTGCCTTAGCCGATGTACTTAAAAAAACCAAACACGTTACAGCCGTTTTCACCGGCGAAGGGGCTACCAGCGAAGGCGATTTCCACGAAGCCCTCAACCTCGCCACCGTGTGGGATTTACCGGTACTCTTTTGCATTGAGAACAACGGCTACGGGCTTTCCACGCCCACCCATGAGCAATACCGATGTAAAGACCTGGCAGATAAGGGCATTGGCTATGGCATGGAAGCCCACATTATAGACGGCAACAACATTGTAGAAGTTTACACCAAAGTAAGCCAACTGGCGGAGTCTATGCGCGAAAACCCGCACCCGGCGTTGCTGGAGTTTAAAACCTTTCGCATGCGCGGGCACGAGGAAGCCAGCGGCACCAAATATGTACCTACCGAGCTTACCGAAGCCTGGGCGATGAAAGACCCTTTGGAAAACTACTGCCGTTTTTTGAAGGAAGAAGGTGTATTAACAGCGGATATGGATACCCAATTGCAGGCAGAAATAACCGCCGAAATAGAGGCGCATTTGCAACAGGCATACCAGGAAAAACCCATTATACCAAATGAAAGTGATGAATTAAATGATGTATATAAAAACTTTGATTATCACGAATTTATATTGTCTAAAAATACTCAAAATATTCGTTTTGTAGATGCCGTATCCCAGGGGCTCAGGCAATCTATGGAGCGGCACCCTAACTTAGTGCTCTTAGGGCAGGACATAGCAGAATATGGCGGTGTCTTTAAAATTACCGAAGGTTTTGTAACCGCATTCGGGAAAGAACGGGTGCGAAATACGCCCATCTGCGAATCGGGCGTAATTGCCGCCGCTATGGGGCTCTCCATCAAAGGAATGAAAGCGGTAGTAGAAATGCAATTCGCCGATTTTGTGAGCAGCGGATTCAACCCCCTCGTCAATTACTTAGCCAAAGTGCACTATCGCTGGGGCGAGCCCGCCGATGTGGTTATACGCATGCCCTGCGGCGCCGGCGTGGGTGCGGGACCCTTTCATTCCCAAACCAACGAAGCCTGGTTTACCAAAACCCCCGGGCTCAAAGTAGCCTATCCCGCCTTTCCTGCCGATGCCAAGGGGTTGCTGGCTACTGCCATAAACGACCCTAACCCGGTGGTTTTCTTTGAGCACAAAGCGCTCTACCGCAGCATTTACCAGGAAGTTCCTACCGATTATTACACGCTGCCTTTCGGCAAAGCAGCCGTATTGCGGGAAGGAGGGGAGGTAACCATTGTTTCGTATGGCGCCGGCGTTCACTGGGCGTTGGAGGCGCTGGGCGAAAACCCCAACATCACCGCTACTCTCATAGACCTGCGAACCCTCCAGCCGTTAGATGTAGAAACTGTTTTTAGCGCCGTGAAAAAAACCGGGAAAGTTATTATCCTGCACGAAGACAGCCTTTTTGGAGGCATTGCCAGCGACCTGGCAGCGCTCATCGCCGAGCAGTGTTTTGAGTACTTAGACGCTCCCATCCGGCGGGTAGGCGGCCTGGAAACGCCTATTCCTTTTACTAAGGCACTGGAAGACCAGTACCTGCCCAAAGAACGCTTTAAAAAAGCGTTGCAGGAGTTGGTGGGGTATTGACTTTTAAGATAACCTAGGCTATAATATGGTGAAGAATAGTGTAAAAGCAAAAGAAAATGATCTTACCTACTTAAATATCCTTGTGATTATCCTTTCTATCTATGTTTTAACTGCTTTACTTATAAGTGTTTTTTTTGAATTGCCAGCACAGATTTCAAGAGTTCTTGAGTTTATTGACAATACTATTTGTATTTTCTTTTTGTTTGAATTTTCAATTCGATTTTATCGGGCAGAAAACAAATGGCGTTTTATGCGCTGGGGTTGGATAGATCTTATTTCTAGTATTCCAACAGTTGATATTGTTCTAGCTGGGAGAGTCTTTCGTTTAATTAGGTTACTTCGTATTTTAAGGGCCTTTCGTTCAACTAAACATTTGATTAACCATGTATTTCGTCAAAAAACCCAAGGAGCATTTACAACGGTTTCAGTAGTAGCGGTTTTAATGATAATCTTTTCTACTATAGCCATTCTTCAGGTAGAAGACGATGCAAATAGTAATATTAAAACAGCAGAAGATGCTATCTGGTGGGCTTATGTTACAATTACCACAGTTGGGTATGGCGATAAATTTCCTGTAACAACCGAAGGCAGAATTATTGCAGCGGCTCTTATGACTACAGGAGTGGGGCTTTTCGGGACTTTTACGGGTTTTTTGGCTTCATGGTTTATGGCGGAGAAGAAAAAATAATAATTTCGTATAGTGGGCAACAGTTTGCAACTGGTTTGATACAAGTTTAGAACTTCTCAGGTAAGTTGAAGCAAGGTTTTCAACTTTCCGTTCAATTCATTCATTTCTGCCACCGAAAGATATCCCAGAAGCCCCTTCGCTAAAAATTTGTCTATAGTAGCTATTTTACTGGTTCTCACCAAAGACAATTTTTTAAGACCATTTTTGCGGGTAGGGGTTAGCAGTACATCGGTAGGTTCTCGCCAGCTTGTCTGACTGGTAATAAAACACACCAATACGTCAAGTTTAGTATGAGAAAGCACCACTGCGGGTCGTAATTTGCTACCGTTCAAATCTGTATAGGGGAATTTAATTAAAAGTAAATCTCCCTTAGTCACGATAAACTTCTTTTAAATCGGCTACCGTATAGGTTTCCTCTTCCTCATGCAAGAACGAAAAGGTTTCTTCCTGAACATATAATTGGTGCATTCCTTTTGAAAGAAGTTGCTCCTCATAACGTTTCATAAGAAAATCTGCAAATGCAGAGATTTCTTCTGCTTTGTGCTCCGGTAGTTGGTTAATTACCTGTAGAGTTCGTTCTATAATTACCTGCCGTGTCATAGCTTTATATCAGAAAAGTTCACAAATATACAATTTTTTTCTGGGATATTAATTTTCAGCTATTTTTTCTTCGGCTGAAAGATATAAACATAAAAATAGTTCAGATAAACCTGTAGGCATTACTATTTGATATATTATTGCAAAAATTTTCTGCTTGCTGCTGAGATTCTCTTGACTTGCTTAAGCAAATAACAGGGGTGTACCTACCCGGCTGCAAAAATCTTTGTGCTCCTTATGATTAAAAACTTATTTTTTAGTAGTTTTGCCCCCGATTTTTAAACCTTTTTCGCTATGAAATTACACACAGCTATATTGCTGGCGTTCATAGGAGTATCCTTAACTGGCTGCTCGCTATCCAAAATGAACAAAACCTACCGCAAAAACATCAATGGCTCCTGGACGCTTGTTAACGTGGATTATAAAAACAACTCGGGACTCTTTAAATCTATTGTTTTTAATGATACCGAAGCCATTTGCTTTGAAGGCAGTGCCTGGTTCTTCCGCAACAACAACAGTACCGGCTCGTATGCCATTAGCAAACCTGGTAACTGTATCAATGGCATCCGTACTATTCGCTGGTCGGTATACGAACCCGAGACAGGAGGGTATCAACTTCAATTCAAATTCTTAGATGAAAAGAAAAAAGCAGTAAGCCCTTATGGCTACCGGCTTACGGTGGTGAAACTAGATGACCAAACTATGATATTGGAATCTAAAAATACAGTAGATGGCAAACCAGTTTCCTTGTTTTTTGAATTTACCAGGACTTCTTTTTAACATATTAATCTAAAAGCTATGAAAAACATTCTTTCAAAAGGAGGAGTTTATTTCCTCAGTATCAGTTTATTACTGAGCTGCAATGCCATAAAAAATGCTAACAACACTCAAAAAGGGGCGGTTATTGGAGCCACCTCAGGCGCCGTTATCGGGGGTGTTATTGGTAATAACGTGGGTAATAAAAACAACTCTGTTCTGGGCGCTATTATAGGAGGCGTGGTAGGAGGCGCCGCCGGTGCATATATAGGCAATCGCATGGACAGGCAGGCAGAGCGAATTGAAGAAGAGCTCCCCGGCGCCCAGGTAACCCGTGTAGGAGAGGGAATAAACGTTACTTTTGACGAGTCGAGCGGGGTATATTTTGAAACGGGGAAAGCCGCTCTCAATTCCCAATCGCAAACTACCCTGAACAAACTGGCTGGTATTTTTAAAGAATTTCCAAACTCTAATATTTTGATTGAAGGCCATACAGACAATGTTGGAAGCGATTCCTACAATCTTACCCTGTCTCAAAACAGAGCGCAGTCTGTGAGCTCATATTTGGTGAAACAAGGGCTTTCTTCCGGCAGGTTTACCACTAAGTGGTATGGAGAAGCGCAGCCTAGATATACTAATGATACTGAACAAGGGCGCTCTAAAAATCGCCGTGTAGAACTGGGTATTGTAGCCAATGACGCTCTTAAAAAAGAAGCCATAGCAAATAGCCAGTAAACAATACTTTTTCTAACAAGGAAACTACCTATTTAGTAAAAATAACTATATTTGTAAACGGGTGGTTTTTATTTTTATAAATAAAAAACCTCGCTGATATCATCAACATTTACATAAAAGTAGCGATATGAATAAAATACTAACGGTGTTGACACTATTAACCGTTGCAGCGATACCGATAGCTTGTAAACAAGGTATCTCAAACAAAGAAACACGTGAGGCAGAAAAACAGGTTTCTGTAAAAGGGGAGGAAATACGCTATACCATAGATTCTACTACTATGAGAGGGTATATTGTGTATCCAAACGATGGGAAGAAACACCCTGGCATATTGGTGATACATGAGTGGTGGGGGCATAACGCCTATGTGCGCGAGCGCGCAACAATGCTTGCAAACCTTGGCTATACGGCCCTTGCAATAGATATGTATGGCGATGGAAAACAGGCGCAACACCCGGAAGATGCAGGGAAATTTGCCAAGAGTGTAATGCGCAATATGGAAGTAGCTACTGCGCGTTTTAACAAAGCATTGGAGGTTCTTAAAAATCATCCCTCTGCAGAGCCTTCTGAAATAGCCGCTATAGGTTATTGTTTTGGCGGGAGTGTAGCGCTTACTATGGCGAATATGGGGGCAGATTTAGATGCGGTAGCAGCTTTTCACAGCGGTGTTCAACTTCCTGTAATGCCCACTGGAAAACTAAAAGCGAAGGTATTAGTGTGTAATGGTGCTGATGACCCATTTATTACTAAAGAATCGGAGTTAACTTTTAAGGCTAAGATGGATTCTGTGAAGGCAGATTATCAATATATAGCATATAAAGGCGCTGTGCATTCTTTTACAAGCAAGGCGGCAGATTCACTTGGAAAAAAATTCAATATGCCGGTGGCATATAACCAGGAAGCCGATGAAAAATCCTGGGCAGCCTTGCAACAGTTATTACAAGGAGTTTTTCACTAAAAAATAGCTATTATGAAACGAGTATTGTTACCTACCGATTTTTCTGATAACGCATGGAACGCTGTTGAATATGCTTTGAAACTATACCAGAGAGAGAGATGTATGTTTTTTTTGATGAATGCTTATACGCCTCCGTTAACCAGCCCTACGGGCTCTTTGGGTTCTTCTACCATAACCAAAGTGTTATTAGATGCAGCTAAAAAATCTTCAGATGATGGGCTGGCGAATGTTTTAAAGAAAATACGGGCAGGCCATAAAAGTAAATTGCACCAGTTTAAGACTATTTCAAAATATGATTTTTTCCTAAGCGCTGTTAAAGAAATAATCCAGGAAGAAGGAATAGACCTTATTGTTATGGGCACCAAAGGCGCCAGTGGTTTAAAACAAGCCATTATAGGCAGTAATACCGCCAGTGTTATTGGTAAAGTAACCTGCCCGGTGCTGGCTATCCCGGAAAAAGCAGTGTTTAAAAAACCGTCCGAAATTGTCTTTGCTACCGATTATCAGCATTATTATACTATGAAAGAGATGCTTGTTTTGTTCCACGTTGCAAAAAAATATCATTCAGCAATACGGGTGTTGCACGCCTTGGATGTAGAGGACTCGCTTTCTAATACACAAGAAGCCGTGAAAAAGCATGTTGAGGGAATGGTAATGCCTTTTCCGAATAGTTTTCATACGCTAACAGGCCTTTCTTTGGCGACAGCGATACGAGCTTTTATCCAGAGTCGTGAGGTAGATATGTTGTGTATGGTTGGGAAACATCATACTTTTTTTGACCGTATTTTAGGAAAACCGCGAGAAGAAGAAATTAGCTTCCATGTTACAATTCCTTATTTGGTGTTGCACCAGGAAGGATAATGATGTAAACATATTAGTGGTTAGGTACAATAACCACTATATTTTCGTTGAATCTGGATAGAAAATAAAGATTCATTGCTTCTGTTCTCCCATTTTCTTTAACTCTTCTATAGTTTCTGGTAATTGGCGTAAAGCAGTAAGCTCCTTATATTTTCTTCGGGCTTCTTCGGCGGGGTATCCAAAATATGTAGTATGGCCGACTAACGATTTGCTCACCCCACACTGGGCAAGTAGCACCGCTTTAGCGCCAATGGTAATTCCACTGGCAATGCCCACCTGCCCCCAAATAGTTACCTCATCTTCTATAACTACGCAGCCCGCAATCCCGGTTTGAGAGGCTATGAGGCATTTTTTTCCAATTATAGTATCATGCCCCACATGCACCTGGTTATCTAATTTGGCACCCTCTTTAATAGTAGTGCTACCGGTTACACCCCTGTCAATGGTGCAGAGAGCGCCTATGTCTACCCCGTTTTCTATTACCACGTTGCCACCAGAAAGGAGTTTATCAAACCCATCTGGCCTCTTTTTATAATAAAAAGCATCTGCTCCCAAGACTGTTCCGGCATGTATAGTAACATAATCTCCAATAATACAACCATCGTAGATAACCACATTGGGGTGTATGAGACAATGATTGCCTATAAAGACGTTATTTCCTACAAAAGCCCCTGGCTGGATGATGGTATTTTCGCCGATTTTAGCCGAAGGAGCTATAGGCGCCATTGCTTTCTGAAATGGATTAAAATGCTCTGTAAGCCTGTTAAAATCTTTAAAAGGGTCGTCAGAAATCAACAACACTTTTCCTTGCGGGCAAGGTACTTCTTTGTTGATGAGAATTATGGTAGCCGCAGAGGCAAGCGCTTTGTCATAGTATTTGGGGTGATCTACAAAAACAATATCGCCGGGCGTAACCACATGTATCTCATTCATTCCATAAACCGGAAAACTGGCATCTCCTATATATTTCTTGCACTGTATAAGGGCTGCTACCTGTTCTAAGGTATAGGGAATCGGAAATTTCATAGCTATTCGTTATTTTTAAAAAAGCAGGCTTATTCTTTTGCCCGCTCTACATACGTTCCTCGCTCCGTTTCAATTTTTATTTTGTCGCCCTCGTTAATGAATAAAGGAACATTTACAGAGGCGCCTGTTTCTACAGTTGCCACTTTAGTGGCATTGGTAGCGGTATTGCCCCGCACGCCCGGCTCAGTATGGGTAACTTCCAATATCACATGAGTAGGCATATCTACCGAAAGGGGGGTATTGTCTTCTGAATTGAAGAGAATCATAACCAATTCACCTTCTTTTAAAAATTCGGGAGCATCCAAGGCGTCCTGTGGTATGGTAATCTGGTTATAATCGTCCGTATTCATAAAATGAAAAGTATCGCCTTCGGCATAGAGAAACTGGTAAGTGCGGGTTTCCACGCGAACATCATCCACCTTATGCCCGGCAGAGAAAGTATGTTCAATAACCTTCCCGGTAGTTACACTTTTTATCTTGGTTCGCACAAAGGCGGGCCCTTTTCCGGGCTTTACGTGGAGAAATTCCACAATTTTATAAATATCGTTGTTGTGGCGAATGCACAATCCTTTTCGTATATCTGCGGTAGTTGCCATGTGTTATAATTAAGTTGAAGTGCTAAAATATCCTTTCATAATGCCGCGCTGAGAATCTTTTATAAATTGAAGAATCTCATCTCTTTCAGAGGTAGCTTCCATTTCGGCTTCAATTATGGCTACAGCTTGCGAAATGTTATAGTTTCTCTGGAAGAGCATGCGATATATATTTTGTATCTCTGTAATTTTTTCTGTAGAGTAGCCTCGCCTTCTAAGTCCTACGGAGTTTATTCCCACGTATGAGATAGGCTCTCGGGCGGCTTTTACATAGGGAGGAACATCTTTACGAACTAATGAGCCACCAGTTACAAAGGCATGTTGCCCTATTTTACAGAATTGGTGAACAGCCGTCATACCAGCCAATACGGCATAATCGCCTACTTCAATATGGCCGGCTAAAGTGCTGTTATTAGAAAAGATACAATTATTGCCCACTACACAATCATGCGCTATATGAGAATAGGCCATGATTAAACAGTTGTTACCAATAATTGTTTTCATCCTGTGAACGGTCCCTTTATTTATAGTAACACATTCTCGTATAGTAGTATTATCTCCTATTATGGCAGTGGTTTCTTCTCCCCTGTATTTTAAATCTTGTGGGGGTGCAGAAATAACGGCGCCGGGAAAAATATTGCAGTTTTTGCCAATGCGGGCCCCTTCCATAATGGTTACGTTAGAGCCTATCCAGCTCCCTTCGCCAATTACTACATTGTTGTCTATGGTGGTAAATGGCTCTATTACTACATTTTTTGCAATTTTTGCGCCGGGATGAACATACGCAAGAGGTTGATTCATAGGGTTAAGGTTTATTTTTTACAATTTGAGCCATCAGTTCTGCTTCCGTAACCAGTTTCCCGTTGGCATACGCATAGGCTTGCATGTGACAGATGCCCCGGCGTATGGGAGAAAGGAGTTCTAACTTGAAGATGAGGGTATCTCCGGGAACCACGGGGTTTTTGAAACGGACATTGTCTATTTTCATGAAAAAAGTGAGGTAGTTTTCCGGGTCGGGTACGGTGCTTAATACCAGAATGCCTCCTGTTTGCGCCATCGCCTCTATCTGGAGCACGCCGGGCATTACAGGAGCGCCGGGGAAATGACCTACAAAAAAGGGCTCGTTCATGGTTACATTTTTTAGTCCCACCACATGGCTATCTGTTAGCTCTAATATTTTATCTACCAATAGAAACGGGGGGCGGTGAGGCAGCATTTTCATAATCTGAACCACATCCATAAGCGGCGCCTGGTTTAAATCAAATTTAGGTACGTTGCTGCGTTTTTCAGTTTTAATGATTTTGGAAAGTTTCTTGGCAAATTCTGTGTTTACATAATGCCCTGGTTTAGTGGCAATTACTTTTCCTTTTATGCGGGTTCCCACCAACGCCAGGTCGCCTATAACATCTAATAGTTTATGCCGCGCTGCCTCATTAGGGTAATGCAACATAAGGTTATCTAAAATACCATTGGGAGTTACAGAAATATTTTCTTTTTTAAAAGCGGTTTGCAGCCGTTTCATGGTTTGAGGAGACAATTCTTTGTCCACATACACAATAGCATTGTTAAGGTCGCCTCCCTTAATGAGGTTATTTTCCAACAACATTTCCAGTTCATGCAAAAAACTAAAAGTACGGGCGTTAGCGATTTCTGTTTTAAAATCGGTTAAACGCTCAAGAGTAGCATTCTGAGTATCAAGAACCTGGGTGCCAAAGTTCACCATGGTAGTTACCTGGTATTCTTCGGCGGGAATAACGGTAATTTCGCTCCCGGTTTTTTCATCTCGATATGATATAACTTCCGTTACTACAAATTCATTCCGCGGCGCATCCTGTTCTATAATACCGGCTTTTTCTATGGCTTCTACAAAATATTTAGAAGAACCATCCATAATAGGAGGCTCTGGCGCGTTTAGCTCAATAAGAGCATTATCAATATTCATTCCCACTAAAGCGGCTAGAATATGCTCACAGGTTTGTATAGTAACTCCTTTTTTTTCTAAGTTAGTACCCCTTTTGGTGCTCACTACATAGGTTACATCTGCTTCTACAATAGGGTTATTTTCAAGGTCAACCCGTGCAAAAGCGTAGCCATGGTTCACCGGTGCAGGTTTAAGTGTCATGGTTACTTCTTTTCCAGTATGAAGCCCCACACCTGTGAGGGTTATTTCGTTGGCGATGGTGAATTGGGATATCGGTTTATGACTCATCGTTTTTTATTCTTTTTTTCCGATTGGAATAGGTTGGTTACTAATTCGGGTAATCGTTTAAAATATACGTATGATTTATTGAAGCTGGCATAATTGAAAGCTGGGCTTCCCTGCATTACTTCCCCATCTTCTACATTGCGAATGACACCAGATTGGGCTTGTATTTTTACATTATTGCCAATAGTTATGTGTCCTACAATACCAGTCTGTCCGCCTATCATACAATTTTTTCCTATTTTGGTAGAACCGGCGATGCCGGTTTGAGCTGCAATTACGGTATTTTCGCCAATTTCTACATTGTGAGCTATTTGTATAAGGTTATCTAATTTAACTCCTTTGCGAATGATGGTAGCTCCCAGGGTGGCGCGGTCTATAGTGGTGCCGGCGCCTACATCTACATAATCTTCCAGGATAACGTTACCAGTTTGTGGTATTTTTTTGTATTCACCCTTTTCATCTGCTACAAACCCAAACCCATCTGCACCTATCACTGCCCCACTGTGAACAACGCAATGAGCACCTATGCAGCTTTCAGAATAGATTTTCGCCCCGGCGAAAATAACAGTATTATCACCTATAGTAACGTTGTCTCCTATATAGCTATTGGGGTATATTTTTACGTGATTTCCTACGATAACGTTTTCGCCTATATAGCTGAAAGCGCCTATATATAGGTTATCTCCGCATTTTGCAGAAGAGGCTATAAAAACAGGAGTTTCTATACCTGTTTTGTTTGCTCTTACCTGGTTATAATATTCCAGTAGCTTAGAGAATGCTTTATAAGGGTCGTCCACCAATATTAAGGTGGGGTTAAGGTTATTCTCAATCTTCAGGTGTTTTCCTATTAATACTATAGATGCACGGGTAGAATATAAATGCGGGGTATATTTAGGGTTAGCTAAAAACGTAAGCGAACCTTTAGTACCTTCTTCTATCTTAGCAAGTTTTGAAACTTCCACATGGGGATTTCCTATAATATTCCCTTCTAAAATATCTGCTATTTGAGCGGCAGTAAACTTCATCGTGGCAAAAGTATAAAAAAACTCTAAATAACATCTTTTGGATAACAGAGGTAGTATTTTACCACTGGCTTCGTAAAACCACTAAGGCCTAATACGTCTGAGGCCTTCGCCAAATCTACAATCTTACCCGATTTGGTGAGCATTTTAATACGCCGTTGAGTAAGGTCATAGGCAATATTTTCTACCTTACCGGTAAAAACAAAATACGAGGCTTCCTGGAGAGAGATGTTGCGCTGTTGCGCTACTGCTTTTCGCTGTTTTTCTATTCGAGATTTTGAAAAAGGTTTCTTTTTGAGTTTTACATGTAAGAGTTTTCGGTATAAAATCATTTGAGAGAGCTGGGAAAGCACATAATCTTCATGAAACTGCCATTCTTTTGTGGCAGATATAACATCATAATCATCTAACCCTGAAAAAATATCGAGAATTTCTTTCGTTACGGCTGTGGCTGTTAGTTTATTCTGTAGAAAGAAAGAAAAGCGGGCAGTTGTCTCTACTTTTTTCCCATGTTCTAAAAGTTCCTTGGCGCGCCTAAAGAGCTGTATGAGCAAATATTCGGCAGCTAAGCTGGTTTTGTGGAGATATACTTGCCAGTACATTAACCGGCGGGCAATGAGAAATTTTTCCACCGGGTATATTCCTTTTTCTTCTACCACTAACTCATCATGAGCAACATTTAACATCATAATCAAACGCTCAGCGTTAATATTTCCTTCAGCTGCACCAGTATAAAAGCTATCCCTCTTCAAATAATCAACCCTATCCATATCTAACTGGCCAGTTACTAATTGGTTCATGAAGATACGGGGATATGTTCCTTTAAAAATATCAATAGCCAAACTCAATCTACTCTCAAATTCCCTATTTAGTTCTTCCATATAGAGGAGCGAGAGCTCTTCATGCGTTATGCCCTCAGCAATGCTGCATTCCATAGCATGTGAAAAGGGGCCATGCCCAATGTCGTGCAACAAAATAGCTATTAAAAGAGCTTCTTCCTCTGCGGTTGAAATGGCAACTTTTTTAGAGCGAAGCGTTTCAATAGCCCTGCTCATAACATGCGTGCACCCAATGGCATGTTGAAATCGGGTATGATGGGCGCCCGGATATACTAAGTATGATAACCCCATTTGCGAAATTCTCCGTAACCGTTGAAAATACGGGTGTTCAATCAAAGCTAAAATAAGAGGATTAGAAATAGTAATAAATCCGTAAATTGGGTCGTTAAAGAATACAGGAAATTTTTTTTCTTTCAAAAGATGAATTTATTTACAACCTAACTACAAATATAAGATGAATACGAATATAAACATACTTTGGGTAGATGATGAGGTGGAGTTGTTAAAACCACATATACTATTCCTGGAAAATAAAAAATATAACGTTACCACCTGTCATAGCGGCACAGAGGCTATTGATGAGGTGGATAAGATGGTCTATGATATTGTTTTTTTAGATGAGAACATGCCCGGGCTTTCTGGTTTGGAAACCCTGGGCGCCATAAAGGCGAAACTGCCATATCTTCCTATAGTTATGATTACTAAAAGCGAAGAAGAATATATTATGGAAGAGGCCATTGGCTCTAAAATAGCCGATTACCTCATTAAACCTGTAAATCCTAACCAGATTTTACTGAGTTTAAAGAAAACGTTGGAACATTCCCGACTCGTTTCTGAACGTACCTCTGCCAATTACCAGCAAGAATTTAGAAACATTGCCATGGAACTATCTTCTATAAACTCTTATGAAGATTGGGCGATGTTATATAAAAAACTTATTTATTGGGAATTAGAACTGGAAAATATAGAAGATGCCGGCCTCATTGAAATTTTAGAATCTCAAAAGGCAGAAGCCAATGTTCAATTTGCAAAATATATAGAAAAGCAATATCCCCGCTGGTTCGCTCCCCAGGGAGACGCTCCTGTAATGTCTCATACCCTGTTTAAAGAATGGGTGTTGCCCGAAATACATAATGAACAACCTGTATTATTAGTGGTAATTGATAATTTGCGGTACGACCAATGGAAAATTATAGAAAATACAATAAGTAATTACTATAAAACCCAAAAAGAACGCTCTTATTACAGTATTCTACCCACCGCTACCCAATATGCCCGCAATGCCATCTTTTCTGGGTTAATGCCCTATGATATGGAAAAACTACACCCTAACTGGTGGAAAAATGATACCGATGAGGGCGGCAAAAATCTTCACGAGGAAGATTTTCTAAAAGAACAAATACGCCGCCTGGGACTTTCTATAACCTGGCAATACCACAAAATATCTACCCTGAAGGCGGGGAAGCAGTTGGCGCTCAATTTTAAAAGACAAAAAAATATAGACCTCACAGTGGTAGTGTATAATTTTGTAGATATGCTTTCCCACGCCAAAACCGAAATGGAGGTAATAAAAGAACTCGCATCCGATGACCGAGCATATCGCTCCATTACCCAGAGTTGGTTTAAAAATTCGCCCTTGCTGGAAATCATTCAACAAGCCCAGCTATTAGGGTGTAAACTCATTGTAACCACCGATCACGGAACTATTAATGTAAAAAACCCCTCCCGCGTGGTAGGCGATAAAGAAACCAGCATTAACCTTCGGTACAAAACCGGCAGGAGCCTTAGCTATATTGAAGGCGATGTACTTGCTGTTAAAGACCCTAAATCTATACGATTACCGTCGATAAACATGAGTAGCTCGTTTATCTTTGCCAAAGAAGATTTATTCTTCGTTTACCCTAATAACTATAGTTATTATGCCAGTTATTACAAAAACAGCTACCAACATGGAGGTATATCGCTGCAAGAAATAATAATTCCTTTTGCAATTTTAGACCCTAAATAACTATGGAGTTAGCCTATGAACTTCCTAATATTAAGCAGGCAGCCCAGAAAATAATAGAAAACAGCCACAGCAAAATTCTCCTGTTTTACGGAGAAATGGGAGCGGGAAAAACTACCCTCATCAAAGCCATTGTAAAACAGTTAGGGCTAAAAGACAATGTTGCCAGCCCCACATTTGGGCTGGTAAACGAATATGGAAATGAAAACAAGGTGTATCATTTTGATTTTTACCGGGTGAAAAACCAACAAGAAGCCTACGATATGGGCTTTGAAGAGTATCTTGCAGCTAATGCCTGGGTTTGTATTGAATGGCCCGAGAAAATAGAAACACTGCTTCCCCAAAACCACACCGCCATTTATATAAAACAAACAGGCAATACCTCGCGGCGTATAACTATACATAACGTATAGAATTAGCTATTTACCGTTCTCCTCAACCATCTCCTTTAAGGAAAAAACAAGCCCCTTGAAAGCTCCTTTATTTTAAAATAAAGGAAAAGAGTTGCCGCTCTAAAAATTATTGAAAATTTATGGGAAAACCATACCCCTGTCTGAAAAGGAGCGGTTACTTTTGTCTTGTTAGGTAGCAAACCTATTACCATAGCTTTTTTAAACACACACAATCGAAAAAACCCGCATAACCTGCGGGTTTTTTTATCTGCCAGAATAGCCCTTACAAACAGGCGCAATAGTTTTATTTTCTATATCCATACTCTTCTTCTTATAAATTGTTCATTCCTGATATTGTTTTTACCAGATACGAGATATAAAATCCCAAAATCAATCCCTATCTTTGCCTCACAACTCTTTTTAATGGAAGATTTTCTCGTATCGGCGCGCAAATACCGCCCCCAAACGTTTCAAGATGTGGTGGGGCAGGAGGCTATTACCAGCACACTTCAAAATGCCATTCAGCAAAACCACCTGGCACAGGCGCTTTTATTTTGTGGCCCAAGAGGTGTAGGAAAAACTACCTGCGCCCGCATTGTAGCCAGGGAAATAAACCGCGCCACAGGAACCCAATTACCAGATGAAGATTTTTCGTTTAATATTTTTGAATTAGATGCCGCCTCTAATAACTCGGTAGATGATATCCGAGCACTTACCGACCAGGTTCGCATACCCCCCCAGGTAGGCAATTATAAAGTGTATATTATAGATGAGGTGCACATGCTTTCCCAAGCCGCTTTTAATGCTTTTTTGAAAACCCTTGAAGAACCGCCCCGCCATGCTGTTTTTATTTTGGCTACTACCGAAAAGCATAAAATTATCCCTACTATTCTTTCCCGTTGCCAAATTTTTGATTTTAAGCGTATCACCGTATCCGACATAAAAACCTACTTAAAACAGATAGCTCAAAACCAGGGAGTAATAGCTGAAGATGATGCCCTTCATATCATTTCGTTAAAAGCTGATGGGGCGCTGCGCGATGCCCTTTCTATCTTTGATAGAATGGTGAGTTTCTCTGGCAAAAACCTCACCCGCCAGGCAGTAGCCGAAAATTTGAATGTTTTAGATTATGAGGTATATTTTTCTATTACAAACGCTATTTTAAAACACGATATTCCGCATTTGTTGCTAACCTTGAACCAGGTATTGGCGCAAGGTTTTGATGGGCATCATTTCATTACCGGTTTAGCTTCTCATTTTAGAGATTTAATGGTGTGCACTAACCAAACCACGATAGCCCTGCTGGAGGTAGGCGAAGACACGAAACAGCGCTACCTGGAACAAAGCCGGCAAACAACTTTGCCGTTCCTATTGAAAGCCCTTGATTTGGCTAATGAATGCGATTTGAATTATAAAAATAGTAAAAACCAACGCTTATTAGTAGAGTTGTGCCTCGTGCAACTTGCCTCTATAGATGCAGGGGACGAAAAAAAAAAGGATAGCCCCTTTATAATCCCTCCTTCGCCCTATGAAAAACCAGAAACAAAGGTGCAAATGGTTACCCCACCTGCTCCTGTTCCCGATAACTCCGTTTCAGAACCCTCGCCTTCTTATGCAGAAACAGAGGAAGTTATGCTTGCCCCGCCACCGCTAACAGGTAGCTTAGAAAAAAAACCTCCTACCCCTGCTGTTTCAGGATTTTCCCTCTCCAGCATACAACTGAAGAAAAAACACGAAGAAGCCCGCCAAAATATGCCAGTTGAAACTGAAGACCTGCCGGCAGAGCCCTTCACAGAATCTGAGCTACAAGAGGTATGGGCGTCTTATGGAAAACTCTTAGACGCTGGCGGGAAAAAAATCATGGCATCTATTCTCTCTTCCGCAGAACGTACCTTACATAAAGAAACCGTTATTCGCTTAGAATTTCCCAATGAAACCATGAAGAAAGAATTAGAAAAAGAGCAAACCCCCTTGTTAGATTACCTGAAGGAGAAGCTTCAGAATTATCATATTTCATTTGAATTGTATGTAAATGAAACCACCGCAGAAAAATATGCCTTTACGCCCCAGGAAAAATATGAAAAATTAAGGCAAAAAAATCCTCTTATTGATTTATTGAGAACAGAATTTGATTTGGAAATTCAGTTATGAGCCGCTATATATGCCTCCTGCGAAGTGTTAATGTTGCAGGCGTTAACCTCATTAAAATGACGGAGCTAAAAGATTTGTTTCATCATTTAGGCTTTCGGGAAGTAACTACCTATATTCAAAGCGGCAATATACTCTTTGAGGCAGAAGAACCTCCAACAGTGGCTTATATAGAAAATGCCATCTGGGAGCGTTTTCACACCAGACAGGTAGCTGCAATTCTTAAAACCCCGGAAGAAATAAACCTCATCATTTGCCAAAACCCTTTTGCAGAGCGGCCTGGTTTTCAACCCAAAAATCTCTATGTGCACTACTTGCAGGAACAACCCCGGGAAGAACACGTTCAGAAAATAACCGGCATTTCATTTGAAAATGAAGACTTTGTATTGGTAGGTACGGTAATTTATGTGTATTATGAAATCCCTTCAAACCGCGCTAAACTTTCTAACGCTTTTTTTGAGAAAGCCCTACAGGTGAGAGCTACCGCCCGTAACTGGAATACTACTCAGAAGCTGCTGGAGATTTCTATGCAAACAGAACGGTTGTGAACCTATCCTTAAAAAATATATCATGTTAGGACTAAAATTGCCTACTGACCCGCGCTGGGCAAAACTGGCAGAAGAAAACGAAGAAGAGATATTAACAGACCACTTCTATTGTGAGCATAAAGCAGCGAGCGTGGCTATGTCGCTCATAGTATCTTTTCCTGAAAAAACAGAACTGGTAGAGGCTATGGTGGCTCTTGCCCGTGAGGAGATGAATCATTGCAAAATGGTTCATTCTCTCCTTCTTTCCAGGGGTTGGTTGCTTGGACGGGAGCGGAAAGATGAATACGTGGTAGAGTTAATGAAGTTTTTTCCTAAAGGCGGTAGCCGGGAAACCCATTTAGTGCATAGACTGCTCTACGCTGCTCTTATTGAAGCCCGTAGTTGTGAGCGTTTTCGGTTGCTATCGGAGAAACTGGCAGATGCTGAATTAGCTGCTTTTTATCGCAGCTTAATGAAGAGTGAAGCCCGCCATTATACTCTTTTCCTGCGGCTTGCCCGCCGGTTTGCGCTCCGCCAGGAGGTAGCTGAGAAATGGCGTTCTTTATTGACGTATGAAGCAGAAATTATGAAAAACTTGGGGAAAAAAGAAACCGTGCATGGATAATATCCTCTTTTAAAAATACACAAGAAAGGTGACCCACCTCGCTCGCATGCGTGGGCATGCCTATGCGCGTAAAGGCTATAATAAGATGCAACACTTTTTAATTGAGCGATATAAAGATGCCTTATTACGATGCAATACTAATTGGGATTCGTAACGAGTCTTTAAAACCAAAACCCCAGGTTCACAAACCACTGTCCTTTCTTAGTTTCCGGAGACCAGGTATAGGTTGCCTCTACCGGGCCTATAAAAGTATCTACCCCATACCCTATACCATAACCAGAAAAATCGGGAGTTGTTATCCATTCTGTGTTTGTAAAAATATCATCGGCGGCATTCGCAAAATTGGCAGTGAAGCTAAGGTGATTTTTCTTGAAAAGTTCATAATCTATTTGAAAAGTAGCTTTTACGAAACTATCCCCTCCAAAACTCAAAAAATCATATCCCAAAAAGGGAATTAAATTATTGATGAGATGGTTGCCATATCCGCCGAGAAAAAAATCTAAAGAACCTACCTCTGTACTTCCTATTTTAAAGCCACCTTCGCCATTGAAGCGGAAGGTGAGGTGTTTAAGTAAGGTAGAGGAAAACCCAAAATGAGCTCTGGCAATGGAAAATTCACTGAATTGATTGGTATAATCAGACGAATAAAAATAAAAGTTAAAAGCGCCGTTAAAATAAAACCCGCTTGTAGGAAAATAAGCATGGTCATACGTGTCTAATACCAATTTCCCAAAAACGCTCAGATAATCACTTTTTTCAAAAGTAGTTTTTTCAAAACCATCTTTGGCTATAGTTTCCGACTCTATTTTGAGGCGTTTGTGTTCTATTCCCATACCTAACAAAAACTCTTCCCTAAACAATGTTTGCAGATGCACCTGGGTAGTAAAATCTGAGGTTTCTATATCTATCTTGTTCACTGGAATTACCATATCGCTCAAGGTTTCAATAAAACGGGCGCTCACATCTTGCGTAAAAGCATTATACCGGGAGTTAAGCCCAAAACTCCAATAAAAACCCTTATCAATACTATATTCCAGGAGATAGCGAACATTATCTCCCAGCGCCACATCTACAGAAAGTTCATCGTCATCTGTGAGAAATCTTTTTTTGGTGAGGTTTAGCAGGGCAGCGCTTTTATATAAATTATCATAGTGCACTGCCATTTTAAAAAACATGGTATTCTCTCGTTCCCTGAGACTAAGCTGCATTCTTTCCCCGCCCTGGTAGTGGAGAATTTTATACCGGATTCCTTCAAAATTGTTGGTCGCCGCCAAATTGCCTATCCCTTGTTGCAAGGTTTCAAACGATATTTTGTTGGGAGTTTTAAACCGGAGTTTCCCCCGCAAATATGCCCGTGAGTAATTTTCATTACCTTCTATATCCAATCGGTTTATAACCAAACTATCTTGTGCGGGTACTTTCTCTTTTAGAGAACGAACAGCTTGCTGGTGGGCTGCCAGCTCTTTTAACTCAGTGAGTTTTTCTAATGCCGCTTTCTCTCCGTTTTCCACAATTTGTTTACCGTCGTTAAATGAAATTACCGTGAAATCGCCAATCGCCGGTTTTATATACAAATCTGTTTCGCTTTCCTTCTTTTTCATATCGTTCACAGTACGGTAGTTATTTATCTGGAGCAGAATACTCAGCGCCGATTTTAGGTCGTCTCTACTCTCCAAACCATCCTGTACATCTATACCAATTATAAAATCGGCACCCATAGTGCGCACCTCGTTAACAGGATAATTGTTTACCACGCCCCCATCAATCAAAACCCTGCCATTTATTTCCAATGGCTCAAACAGCGAAGGAAAAGCCCCGCTGGCAGCTATCGCCTCTGGCAAATATCCTTGATTAAGTATCACAGGTTCACCCGTCTCTACATCGGTAGCCATACAGAAAAAAGGAATAGGAAGCTGGCTAAAATCAGTTATATGATTTACGTGGTAGAGCAGTTTAACCAAAAGGTTATATACATTTTGCCCTTTTGAGATAGCCGAGGGGAAAGAAATTTTAAAATCATCGAAAGGTAACGTCAAAGCATAGCGAGCTTCTTTTTCTTTTTCATGAAAATCTTTAGCAGAACGGGGTAACTGGTCCTGGATAAGCTCATTGAAGTTAATGGTTCGGAAAATAGAATCTAACTCCCGTGCACTGTAACCAGATGCATATAGAGCGCCTATGATGGCGCCCATGCTGGTACCGCCAATATAATCTACCCGCACCCCCGCATCTTCTAACACTTTGAGAGCACCTATGTGGGCTAATCCTTTAGCGCCGCCGCCGCTCAACACCAACCCTACCTTCACATCTTCTGAAGGGGTTTGACTATAGCTACATACTAAAATAATACTAAAAAATGTGAGAAGAAATGCTTTTTTCACGTCAAGTTTGTTTGTTTGTTCAAAGATACAAATTCGTGAAAATGTGCGTGTATTTTTTTTGCTTTTGATGCTCCTACAGCATTAACGAGGCTTTCCATATCGGCTTCCTGGATTCGTTTTACCGATTTAAAGGTGCGGAGAAGGGTTTCGGCGGTTTTCTCCCCAATTCCTTCTATAAACTCTAATTCAGATTGAAGGGCGCCGGCGCTTCGTTTCATACGATGAAAACTGATGCCAAACCGATGGGCTTCGTTTCGCAACTGTTGGATGGTTTTGAGCGTTTCTGATTTTTTATCTAAATAAAGCGGCGTTGAGTCGCCCGGGTAATAAATTTCCTCCAATCGCTTGGCTATGCCAATAACGGCTATTTTGCCCCGCAGTTGCAGTTTTTCTAAACTTTTCAGGGCGGCAGAGAGCTGCCCCTTGCCGCCATCTATCACAATGAGTTGGGGCAGGTCTTGTTGTTCTTCCAGTAATCTTTTATAGCGCCTGTAAACAATTTCTTCCATAGAAGCAAAATCATTAGCACCTTTTACGGTTTTTATGGTAAACCGCCGATACTCTTTTTTGCTGGGTTTTCCTTCTCTAAAAACCACACAGGCGGCTACTGCACTTGTTCCCTGGATATTAGAATTATCAAAACATTCAATATGGAGGGGCTCTTCGGGCAGCCGTAAATCTTTTTTCATTTGCGCCATCAGCCGGTTCACATGTCGTTCAGGATCAACCATTTTTAGTTGTTTAAATCGCTCTTGCCTGTAAAAAAAGGCATTGCGTTCCGATAGTTCCAAAAGTTTTTTCTTATCGCCTGCCTGCGGAACGGTTACCTTTACGTTTTCGCCCGCCTGTACTTCAAAAGAGGCATAAATTTCGTGCGATTGTGATTGATAGCGATTCCGAATCTCGGTAATAGCTAATTCCAGCAACTCCTCATTAGTTTCCGCTAATTTCTTTTTCATTTCTAAAGTATCGGAACGGATGATAGCGCCATGAGATATTTGCAAAAAGTTTACATAGGCATAGCTTTCATCAGAAATAATAGAAAATACATCTACATTGTTTATTTTAGGGTTTACTACGGTAGATTTCGCCTGGTAATTTTCCAGCGTCTCTATCTTTTCTTTCATTCGTTGCGCTGCTTCAAACTGCGTGGCTATAGCATACTTTGCCATTTGTTCTTTAAACTGGTGAAGGGCGTCTTTAAAATTACCTTTTATAATTTCCCGAATGGCTTTTACCTGGGCGTCATATTCTTCAACCGGCTGAAATCCTTCACAGGCACCTTTGCAATTCCCAATATGATATTCCAGGCACACTTTATATTTTTTTGCCCGGATTTTTTCTTCAGATAAGTCGTAGGAACAGGTTCTGAGCGGGTATAGTTCTTTAATGAGGTCTAACAGGGTTCGTATGGTTTTAACGTGGGCGTAGGGACCAAAGTACTCAGAGCCGTCTTTAATGAGTTTTCGGGTAGGGAAGAGACGGGGAAAGCGTTCTTTTTTAAGGCAAATCCAGGGATAGGTTTTATCGTCTTTGAGTTGAACGTTATAGCGTGGCTGGTATTTTTTAATAAGGTTGTTTTCCAACAGCAGAGCATCGGCTTCCGTGGGAACTACAATGTGTTTAATGTCGGCTATTTTGCTTACTAATATTTTTAACTTACCGTTCTCATGGTTTTTTTGAAAGTAAGAAGATACCCGTTTTTTGAGATTTTTGGCTTTTCCCACATAGAGCAGCTTGCCCGAGGCATCATAATACTGATACACTCCGGGGTTTTCCGGAAGGTTTTGCCATTGTGTATCTACTAAGGTAATGTCCATAAAATACCTGGATGGGAAAAAACTATTTTATAGTTTTTATTTTTTGCCCATCTTATTTTTGGCCACTGTTAATGTTAAGCCCCTTATTTTTTAGAAGCAGGAGCCGTGAGGGTGGCTTTTTTCTTTCTTCTTTTTCCATAACTTCCATTAGCTATTTTGCCTCGCCTGGTTTTTATATCTCCTTTTCCCATGGTATGTTGAATTTATTGGGTTAGTAATAAACAGTTCGCTTGAGTATTAAAAGGTGAAAATAGTAAACTTAAAACATTGGGCGTAGGTTTATAAACAGGCAAGAAATACGTTCCTTTTCTACCTTGCATCGGTTACCCGGCTCTTGTTTTTTCTACCTTTCAATGCCCATTATATATGTTACTTACAAAAGTAAGAATATTTTGAGATATATGGATAAGAGGGTATTTAATAGGCATAGGTATCTCCCCAACGAGATTTTAAAAATTCGCGGAGCGCTTGCTCATTAGGGTTGTTCCCGGGCTGATAGAAAACAGTGTTTCTCAACTCTTCGGGTAAAAATTGGTGGAGTACAAAATTATTTTCGTAAAGATGGGCATATTCATATCCTTCTCCATATCCCCATTCTTTCATAAGAGAAGTGGGTGCATTTCGCAAGTGTAATGGAACAGGCAGGTCGCCGGTAGCGCTTACAATTTTTTGGGCTTCTTGTATCGCCTTATAAGAAGCGTTGCTCTTGGGCGAAGTAGCAAGGTATATAGCGCATTGACTTAAGATGAGACTGGCTTCAGGATAGCCAATGTTGGTGGCAGCCTGAAAAGCATTGTTAGCTACTATGAGTGCCATAGGATTAGCATTTCCTATGTCTTCGGAGGCAAGGATAAGCATTCTGCGGGCAATAAAAGCTATATCTTCTCCGCCGGCTATCATTCTCGCCAGCCAGTAAACAGCCGCATTAGGGTCGCTTCCGCGAATGGCTTTTATAAAAGCAGAGATAATAGTATAATGTTGTTCTCCTGTTTTATCATACAAAACGGTGTTTTTTTGCACTTTTTGCATCACAAAATCGTCTGTGATAACTACAGCATTTGTATCTTCTTCTGAAGCTACTAAGAGTTCAAACATATTGAGCAGTTTCCTTCCATCGCCGCCAGAAAGTCTCAGCAGAGCCTCAGTGTCTTGTAGCTGAATGGTTTTTTGGGCAAGCCAGGTATCTTTTTCTAAGGCTCTTTGGAGTAGTTGTTTTAGTTCTTCCTTGCTAAGAGGGTTTAGGGCATATACCTGGCAGCGGGAAAGCAGGGCGGGAATGATTTCGAAACTGGGGTTTTCGGTAGTGGCGCCAATTAGGGTAATCCAACCTTTTTCTACGGCGCCAAGGAGAGAATCTTGCTGGGATTTGCTAAAACGGTGAATTTCATCTATAAAAAGGAGAGGGGTGGCAGTGGCGAAAAGCCCTTCTTGTTGCTCTTTAGCCCGGTCTATAATGGCGCGCACGTCTTTTACCCCGCTGTTAATGGCGCTCAGGGTATAAAGACGCCTCCCCGATTCGCTGGCGATAAGATAGGCGAGGGTGGTTTTGCCGGTTCCCGGGGCGCCATATAGAATGAGCGAGGGGAGAAGTCCTTTTTTTATTTGCTGGGTGAGAGACCCGGCAGCGCCTACGAGGTGTTTTTGACCAATATAATCTTCTAATTTTTTAGGGCGGATGCGTTCTGCCAGTGGGGTATTCATAACGTAAAGATACTATTTATTTTTAGCTAAAAAGCGGGAATTTTTCTCTTCGTGGCATTATGGGCAAGAATGAAGGCTCAGGAAGGCAGGAAAGGTCGCATGCACATGCGAGGGTGTGCCTGTGTGTATGCACGAGAGTTCTCTTTTTAACTTTTGTATTATGAATGCCGACATAAGGGGCGCTATGAAGGGGCGTTTTTGTAACAAATGGGAAGAACTTTATCTTCTAAAAGGCAGTATTTTGTAACCATACTTGGGGGTAATAATTGGGCATATAAAAGAGCCTCCACTTCAAAACCCACACTTCTCAGGCGCTGAAAAAAATCTGTCCCATATATCCGCACATGGTCATACTGCCCGAATTGTTTTGAACGCTCCCGCGGGCTGGTTACAGAAGGGTCTTCAAACGTATGGGCTCTGTGAAGTTCTATAGGAACCTGGAAAATGCCCCAGCCATTGGGCTTCATAACCCTGTATAATTCTTGCATGGCTTTTATATCGTCTGTGATATGCTCCAGTACATGGTTGCAAAAAATAACATCAAATTCATTAGATGCAAAGGGAAGTTGAGTGAGGTCGGCTTTTACATCTGCCAGGGGCGATGTTAGGTCGGCCGTAACGTAGTCTAAATTTTTTAATTTTTTAAATCGTTTGTAAAAAGGTTGCTCCGGGGCAATATGGAGAACTTTTAAAGGAGCGGTAAAAAAATTAGTCTCTCGTTTTAGATAAAGCCACAAAAGCCTGTGGCGTTCCAGAGAAAGAGAGGTGGGAGAAAGGGCATTTTTTCGCTGGCTTGCATACCCATAGGGTAAGAATTTTCGGGAGCATTTACCATCAATCGGATCGGTGTAGGTAGAACCTCTAAATGCCAATGCCAGTAAAGGACGGACAATATAGCTTAAACGTATTAACAGGGGGCGCGGTATAGTGCGAAGCGCAATTCTGAATAGTTCCATGGGTTTGTTGTTTCCTGGTTCCGTACATCTTTACTGGCAAAATAAGTATGGCATTGGCAATTTGTTTGTTATATCATTGGCAACCTTCTTTCAATCGCTTGAAAAACCAGTGAAACAGATTGCTAAAGAATAAGCCGTTCTTTTTCTCCTCGTTCATTCACCATCAATAAAACAGTTCTATCGCCGGGTTCTAAATTATTCACAATGCGTTTCACATCTTCAATGTTTCCTACAGATTCATCGTTAATAGCTACTACAACCTTTCCTAATATATTATAACGAGCCATATATTGAGTGATGCGGGTTATTTTTACCCCGTTTTTAACCTGGTAGGTTTTCAAATCGCCCTTAGAAAGATTTTTTACTTCAATACCTAAGCGGCTTATTTCGTAGGTTTGCATTTTAACGAGTTTCACCGGAATATCTCTGGTTTTTCCTTCTCTAACAATGGTTACATTTACCACATCATTAGGTCTTTTTGAGGTAATATACCCGGTGAGGTCTGAAAACTTAGATATTTTAACATTATCTATCTTCTTTACAATATCTCCTTTTTTAATGCCGGCTTTCTCCGCCCCCGATTCTTCTTCCACCGTGTCCACATAAAAACCTTCGGTATCTTTTACCCCCAGCTGTTCGGCAGAATATGAGTCTAAGCTCAACCCGCTTACCCCCAACATGCCGCGCTGCACATTTCCATATTCCATAATATCTTCTACTACTTTTCGGGCGATGTTGCTGGGTACAGCGAATGAATACCCTATATACGAACCCGTTTGGGAGGTAATGGCAGTGTTTATGCCAATGAGTTCTCCTCGCGTGTTCACCAGGGCACCCCCGCTGTTGCCCGGATTTACAGCTGCATCTGTTTGAATGAAAGATTGATTTCTCCCATCACGTTCATTCAAATCGCGCGATTTGGCGCTTATAATCCCGGCGGTTACGGTAGAGGTGAGGTTAAACGGGTTGCCCACTGCCAACGCCCATTCTCCTATTTTAGTAGCGTCTGAATCTCCAAAAATGAGGTAAGGAAGAGACTCACCAGATTTAATTTTTAAAAGAGCTATATCGGTAGCATTGTCAGAGCCTATTAATTCCGCTTCGTAGGTTTTATTATCATTTAGTACCACCTGCAACTCAGTGGCGTTTTCTATTACGTGGTTGTTGGTAACAATATACCCATCTGGTGAGATAATTACACCCGAGCCAGTTCCTATTTGTTCCCGTTCTCTACCTCCATAACCGTAGAAAAAATCGAATAAATTAGAAGGCTCTCGGCTCACCGTCCTGTTTTTTACATGCACTACCGCATGAACCGTTTTTTCGGCTGCCACCGTGAAATCTGCTAATTCTCCACCATTGGAAGAACCAGTTGTGTAGCCCGCTGGAATTAAATAGCGCGAAGGGGCTTCTAACTGTGAGGTATAGTGCGTTTGTTGAAAAAAGGCAAAATAAGCGCCAAGAGTAAGCGCTCCGCCGAGAATAGATACTAAAAGCAAACTTACATACTTTTTCATGGTTGTTTTTTTAATAATTAAACAGTTAAAATTACGGTATTGTTGTATCTTCATTATAACTTTAACGACAGTTTAACAAGATTAAAAATCTTCATAACTCTTATATTTGCGCTACTAATTATAAGCAGGGTGAATTTTACTTTTTATAAATACCAAGGAACAGGAAATGATTTTGTTATCATAGATAACCGTTCGCTTTTCTTCCCCAAAAATAATACCAGCTTCATAGAACGTTTGTGTAACCGAAAATTTGGCATAGGAGCAGATGGTTTGCTGCTATTGGAAGAGGCGCCCGGGGTAGATTTTAAAATGGTTTATTTTAATGCTGATGGGCGTGAAAGTTCTATGTGCGGTAATGGGGCGCGTTGCCTGGTAGCATTCGCTTCTTCTTTGGGGATGATAGAAAATGAGGCGGTATTTTTGGCGGTTGATGGGCAACATCATGCGTTTATTAAGAACCATTCCGTGAGGGTGCAGATGTGTAATGTAGCTAAGGTAGAAGTATTTTCTCGCCATGTTTTTCTACACACAGGGTCTCCGCACCACGTTCAGCTGGTGAAAAAAATAGATAAAATAGATGTTAAAATGTCAGGAAGACGGCTACGATATGGAAAATATGGCAGGGAGGGAAGTAATATTAATTTTGTTGAAAAGCGCACCGATGCCATTTTTTCAGTACGCACCTATGAGCGAGGGGTAGAAGATGAAACGCTTTCTTGTGGCACAGGCGTGGTGGCAGTGGCGCTGGCAATGAATTTTACCAATGAGACTTCCCGGGATAGTCTAACCCTCCAAACGCTGGGCGGAAACCTGCAAGTATCTTTTGCAAGGCAGGAAACCGGTTATACAGATATTTATTTGGAAGGACCCGCCGAACAGGTTTTTAAAGGTGAATGGAGTAGGTAATAATTCTTAATTTTTTAATTAAAAGATATGAGTTTCTATATAAAACGAATATTGCTTGTTATAGCGCTTATAGGTGTGGTAGTAGGTTTTGTGTGGGTGTATCGGGTGTATGCTATTGTATTTTCTCCCAATACCCATTTTAGTGAGCCACAGGTGTGGGTATATATTCCAACCGGCACTGGTTTTGAAAAGTTGAAAAAAGAACTCTCTCCTTTACTAAAAAATCCGCATTCTTTTGACATTTTAGCCCGTAAAAAAGGTTACCATAAACGGGTGAAACCCGGGAAGTATGCTATTGTAAAGGGCATGAACAATAACCAGCTTATAAATAGGTTGCGAAATGGCAATGCACCGGTAAATGTTTCTTTTAACAACCAGGAAACTTTAGCGGCGCTGGCTGGCAAAATAGCCCGCCAAATAGAAGCCGATAGTAGCTCGCTCTATAATGCGTTTACAGATGGTTTGTTCTTGCGCGAAAATGGTTTTAATGAGCCTACCGCCCTGGCGCTTTATGTGCCCAACACATACCAGTTTTTCTGGAATACTTCGGCAGAAGAATTTAGGCAACGGATGTTGCGGGAATATCATCTATTTTGGAATGCACGCCGGCTGGCCCAAGCCGAGGCGCTACAGCTTACCCCCCAGCAGGTAACCACCCTGGCTGCTATTGTTCAAAAAGAAACAACAAAAGTAACAGAGCGCCCCCGTGTGGCAGGGGTGTACCTTAACCGGCTGAGAGAGGGAATGTTGCTCCAGGCAGACCCTACCGTTATTTATGCGATTAAGAAACATACCGGGAATTTTGATACTATTATTAAACGAGTGTTGTATAAAGACCTGGCGCTCGATTCACCGTATAATACCTATCGCTACGGCGGGCTACCGCCGGGGCCTATTAGTATGCCTGATATTTCTTCTATAGATGCAGTGTTGCAGCCAGAAAAGCACGAATATTATTATTTTGTAGCCAATGTAGATGCCTGGGGCTATCATACATTTGCAAGGACGCTGGAGCAGCACACAAAAAATAAGGAAAAATATGTACAATGGCTCAACAAGCAGCAAATAAGAAGATAGCAGGATTGTGGATTATCAATAGCTATAAAAACAAAGTTGGTAGATTTGTATAACCGCCGGCACTACCTTTGCCTATTAAAGGTGGGTAAAGCCAGTCTTTCGTTTTTCTATTTCCCCTTCCTTTTTTTGCCTTAATTTATTGTGAACCTGTCTCGCTTCTTGTTTCCCGGCTCTTGATATATCCAAATTTACTATCTTTGTTAAAAAGCAGGTCGCCTTATCGCTCCGTTTTTTAAAATGGGGAGGAAAGTCCGGACACCGCAGCGCAGTGTAGCGGGTAACGCCCGCCGCTTGGAGGTAATAACTTCCAGGCAGGACTAGTGCAACAGAAAGTATGTACAGGTAATGCTGTAGTGAAATCGGGTAAACTCTGCACGGTGCAACGCCACATATACCGGCGCCCGAGGGTAGCGCGCCCGAGCCGGGGGGTAGGCGGCATAGAGGTAGCTGGTAACAGCTATCCAAGATAAATGATAAGGATTCGCCTAAAGCGAATACAGAATCCGGCTTACAGACCTGCTTTTTTTATTATCTATAAGCTACAAAACTATCTTTTTTGCCAGGCACAGTAGCTATTATTTTTTTTCCTGTTTATTGTAGAGAACAAGTATTTTTGTAAATCTATTCAATTGAATGATTATGAGAGCGCTTATACAAAGAGTTAGCGAGGCAAGTGTAACGGTAGAAGGCAAACAAGTATCTGCCATAAAAGCCGGGCTGCTCCTATTCATAGGTATTGAAGAACTAGATAACGAGGAAGACATAGCCTGGCTTTCGGGCAAAATTGTTCGCCTGCGAATTTTTGATGATGAAAACGGTTTGCTTAATACATCATTGCAAGAAACAGGAGGAGATGCTTTAGTGGTGAGCCAATTTACTTTGCATGCATCCACTAAAAAAGGAAATCGTCCGTCATACAGCAAGGCTGCCAAGCCAGAATATGCACACCCTCTTTATGAACAATTTGTAAAACGGCTGGAGAGTGATTTGGGAAAAAAGGTAGGCACGGGTGTGTTTGGGGCTTATATGAAGGTTGTGTTGCTGAATGATGGACCTATTACTATTTTTATAGATAGTAAACAACGAGAGTAAGATAGGTTGTAAAGGCAACTGTTCACCAAAATTTAGTGTAACGGGATATTGAATTAGGGTCGTTTCTTTTATAAAGAAACATGGAAAATACAGCTAAAAAAAATATCTTTGCACCTTCAATGCAACTCATACTCCATGTATGAAATTACCATCATTATCCCGGTGTATAATGAAGCTGAAAACCTGCCTCGTGTAGCGGAAACACTTGCAAGTTATATCCCGGTGGCTTCTAAAAAACCAAAGATTCTTTTTGTGAACGATGGTTCTGCCGATGCCAGCCAGGAGCTTATTGAAAAAATATGTACAGAAAGGGAGAGCTTTCATTTTATACAGTTCGCCCAAAATAGGGGCTTGAGCGCTGCTTTAAAAGCGGGCTTTGATGAGGCTGATACGGAATGGATAGGGTATATAGATGCCGATTTGCAAACAGCGCCCGAAGATTTTAACCTGCTTTTAGAATACTCTAATGAATATGCGCTGGTTACGGGAGTTCGCACGGGAAGAAAAGATTCATTTGTAAAAAATATTTCCTCTCGCATTGCCAATAGCATTCGCAGGGCGTTTACGCACGATGGTATGGATGATACCGGTTGCCCGCTCAAGGTTATAAAAACTGAGTATGCTAAAAAAATCCCCATGTTTAAAGGGCTGCATCGCTTTCTACCGGCTATGATTCTATTGCAGAAGGGCGCCATTAAACAGGTTCCTGTGCGGCATTTTCCCAGGATAGCCGGGAAAGCCAAGTTTGGTTTATGGAACAGGCTCTTAGGTCCGCTTGCCGATTGTTTTGCGTATTTATGGATGAAGAAAAAATATATCCATTACACCATCGTTAAAAAAAGATAATGGCAGACTGGCTTGTCTATTCTATAGGATTTTCCGCTCAACTTTTGTTCTCAGGAAGATTATTGTTGCAATGGCTGGCTTCTGAAAAAAGCAAAAAAGTACTTGCTCCTTCCAATTTCTGGAAACTGAGCTTATTGGCTTCTTTTTTATTGTTTGTTTATGGCTGGCTTCGGGACGATTTTGCCATTATGTTAGGGCAAATACTCACCTACTTTATATATATTCGTAACCTGCAACTCCAGGGTGAGTGGAAAAAAATGGCAAGATGGTTTCGCTGGTTTCTTTTCATTTTTCCATTGCTCATTATTCTCTACGGCTATAATAATAATGATTATGACCTGAACGATTTTTTCAGGAATGAAAATATTCCTTTGTGGCTGTTAATATTAGGTAGTGTGGCCCAGCTTATTTTTACACTTCGTTTTGTTTATCAATGGCTTCTTTCTGAGAAGAAAAAACAATCGCACCTTCCATTTGGTTTCTGGTTACTGAGCCTGGTAGGTTCTTTGTTAATTGTAACCTATGCTATTTTAAGGAGAGACCCGGTTTTATTGGTAGGCCATTTATTGGGAAGTTTTATATACCTCAGAAACGCAATTATTTTGAAAAATGAAGGCTAAGTATCTTTTTCTCCTTTTTGGATGCGCCCTACTTCTTATGGCGGGTATTGGAAAATGGGGGCTTACAGAAACCAGCGAGGCGCGCTATGCCCAGATTTCAAAAGAAATGTATGAACGCAACGATTATCTCCATCCGCATCTGCTGGGAATAAAACACTACCATAAACCGCCCGTTACCTATTATATAACCTGTCTTGGATATAGTTTTTTTGGGGTAAATGAGGTTGGCGCCCGTTTTTTTCTGCAAGTGGCATTCCTGTTTCAGCTCATGTTGGTTTTTGCTGTTTCAAAACTTTTGTATAAAGATGAAAAAAAAGCATGGCTTAGCTCCCTGCTGTTTTTCTCTACAACAGCTGTTTTAATAGCTGTTAGAAACCTTACTACCGATGCTTATTTACTTACATTTATTATGGCTGCCATTTATTTCTGGCTATTAGCCAGGCAGCGTAACAAGGTTTTTATTCTTTTGTATTATACTTTCCTGGCATTGGGTTTTTTAACAAAAGGCCCCTTAGTGTTTATTCCCGTATGGGCATTTATAAGTATCTGGAAAATCCTGAACAAACCCAACAGGAAGTTCTCTTTTATAGATGTTGCAGGGCTGTTTTTATTTGGTATTATTTCATTTTCATGGTTTATAGCCATTCTCGTAGAAGACACTTCCTTATTATCGTATTTTATAGATAATCAGATAGCCAACCGAATAACCGCCAAAAACGCTTTTCACCGTGGCCAGCCTTTTTGGTTTTATCTTCTCGTTGTTCCGCTTGCTGGGTTACCCTGGCTTCCGTTTGTTACGGCGCTGCTTTTCAAGAATGCAAAAAAAATTATATTTTCAAGACCTATTGATAGGGTGCTTGCCATTACCGTTATAGTGATACTGGGGTTATTTTCCCTTTTTTCAACTAAACTTATTTTATATGTGTTGCCAGTTTATTTTTTTATGAGCCTTCTTGGCGGCAACCTTATATATGAAGCCTCGGAAAAACAACTTAAACTCTTTTATTATAGTTGCATTGGCTATGCTATCTTGCTGGTAGGAATGGGGATATATATAAATATATATAACAACGAATTTAGTATTAACCCATACCTGTTAGCTGTCAGTAGCATCATCCTGCTGGTAACCCTTATTTACCTGCACAAAAATTATGTAGCTGGTTATTATAAAGGCATCTGCATTATCTTCTCTATTACGGTATCATTACTACTCTGTTCGCCTTACTTGCTTCGCGATAACGAGGAAAAAATAAATTCAATAAAACCTATAGCTGCTTTTATCAATACCATCCCTTCTAAAAATATCTATGTGTATAATTACCTATTACCCTCACTCTCCTTCTATCAAAACAAACCAATAGTTACCCTGCACAATGGGCATAATACCACACATAGAGAAACTCAGTTTCAGTATAGCTATAATTACAGGGAATATTTTTATAACCTGGAAGACACCACAGAGATAAAACGTTTATGGGAAGCCTTTAACTATATGGGCAAGAATGTCCTTGTGATTAGAAACAAAGATAAAATCCCTTCAAATCTTTCTTTTATGTTAACCCAATTACGTCATAAAAAGATTTTTAAAAAATGGACTGTTTATTATGAATGATTTTAAAAAATATGGCTTTCTCACAGCATTGGTTTGTATTGCTATTTTTTTCCCTTATTTAGAAGTGTTGCCAGTAAATATTATGGAAGCCCGTAATTTTATAACGGCGCGGGAAATGCTTACAGATGGTAATTGGCTCCTCACCACTATGAATGGGTTGCCCCGATATGAAAAACCCCCGCTTCCTACCTGGTTAACCGCCTTTTCTGGCTGGCTCTTTGGTATAAATAATGTAATTGCGTTACGGCTACCTGCCGCATTTGCCGCTACTGCACTTGTATGGGTGTTGCATAAGTTTAGCGCCCGCCTGCATCACAACCTCCGTTTTTCTTTTCTTACCGCCCTTATAGCGGCTACCTCTTTTTATATTATTGTTTCTGGCAGAGATGGGCAATGGGATATTTTTACCCACACTTTTATGCTGGCAGGCATTTATTTTTTCTTTCGCTTTTTAGAAAATGAGAAAGAACTATGGAAAAATGCTTTTTTAGCAGCTGTTTTTACAGGATTTTCTTTTTTAAGCAAGGGACCCGTTTCGTTCTATGCTTTGTTCTTGCCATTTCTTATAGCGTATGGAATGGTATATAAATTTAAAAGCCTTGCAACACGTCTCATTCCCCTTATATTTTTCATAATTCTTGCGCTTGCACTGGGCTTTTCCTGGTATATATATGTACGCTGGGCAGACCCGGCTTCTTTTCTGGGAATCGCGCGCGAAGAAACCGCTAACTGGACGCAATATAACATTCGCCCGGTTTATTATTACTGGAGTTTTGTTGTGCAAAGCGGGGTATGGACTATCCCGGCACTCATGGGGTTACTCTATCCCTACCTAAGCAAGCGGGTAACTAATAAAAAAGCCTATCGCTTTAGTTTTTTATGGACAATTTTTTCGGTGGTTCTACTTTCTCTTATCCCCGAAAAAAAATCCAGGTATTTGTTGCCGGTACTAATTCCAATGGCGCTTACTACAGCGTTTTATATAGAATACCTTATAGTGAGGTGCAAGGAGCTGAAATCTAAACAAGAAATAATTCCTGTTTACATTCATTTTGGTTTAATAGCCCTTATAGGGCTTGCGTTTCCCTTCGCAGGATACTGGTTTTTTAAAGAGCGTATGGAAGGGCTTTGGAGTTATTTTATAACGGCTTCTGCAATGTTGGGTATTCTCGGGATAGCAATAGTTATTCAACTAAAGAAAAAGGATATACAAAAGGCATTCATTCTCAATGTTTTAGTTATTATAAGTTTTATAACCCTCGGATTTCCCCTTGCAAAAACATTCCGACCTCCCGCCTCTTCGGAAGGAGTGGAACGGATGAAGCGATATGTTGAAAAAAATCACCTCAAATTATATAGTTTTGCCGAAATTGCACCCGAAATAATATGGCAATGCGGGGAGCCTATACCTCCCATTAAACGGCAAAACAAGGTGCAAACTCCCTCCCAAGCTGAATTTGCCATCCTTGTTGTACCCAATGAAGAAAAAGAATTTCAACAATGGGCTGTACAAAATTATACCGTATCATTGCAGGGGAGGGTAGATGCTAACTACCAGCGAACCCCTAAAAATAGGCTGATGGGAAATTTTTATTTTATAAAACGAAAAATATGAAACGTATTGAAAAAATAGGATACGCAATCCTAATGGTTATATTTTGTTCTTCTTTGCTCATTGGGATTATTGACCCGGTGTATTTCGATTTGGTTTATACCCGCGAAAACGGCATTATAGAAACAGCCACTGCTATTTCCCTTTTCCTGGTTGGTGCCCTGTGCTTCTCCAAGTATGGACAAGTATCATTTAAAAAACCAATCTTGTGGAAGGTAGGTACCGTTGGCTTCGGCTTATTATTTTTCTTTGCCGCAGGAGAAGAAATTTCCTGGGGGCAACATATTTTTAACTGGGAGCCGGGATATTTTTTTACTAGAAATAATGCGCAGTTAGAAACTAACCTGCATAACTTGAAAATAGGAAATACTAAAATTAATAAATTAATTTTCACTCAATTATTATTTGCCGTTATGCTCATTTATTTGTTCGTCGTTCCCATTTTATATAAAAATATAAGAAAATTCAAAAACTTTATTCACACATGCGCCATACCGGTTGTTAGGTGGCACCATACCCTGGCGTTTATAATCGCCACCCTGGTAGTACTCATAATCCCGGCAGACCGTAAATGGGAAGTGTATGAACTCGCTTTCGCCATCATCTTCTTTCTTATTTTTTCAAACCCTTATAATTCAATTATTTATACAAAAACACGATTTTGATATTTTCATAGCGCCTGTTGAAATTAGATAGCCCTAATAACTAAAAAAAGCAATGCGTTAAATCCTCAGCTCAGAGTCCAAAACATAAACCAGGGAGGAAAACAATGGCAATAAAAGAACAGTTTTATAAACACATTCAACACCTGCAAGACAGTATTATTGCTGCATTGACTTCTATTGATGGAAAAGCTGTTTTTTCTGAGGATAAATGGAGCCGGCCGGAAGGCGGCGGGGGAAAAACCTGTATCCTCGAAAACGGAGGAGTATTTGAAAAAGCAGGTGTTAATACCTCGGCCGTTCATGGAAAACTCCCCGAAAGTATGCAGCACCTTTTCCAGGTGCAAGAAGTAGATTTTTTTGCCTGCGGGCTTAGCCTGGTACTTCACCCGGAAAATCCCCTGGCGCCCACTGTTCATGCCAACTGGCGCTACTTCGAGTTGTATGAGCCAAACGGAACGCTCACCGACTCATGGTTTGGAGGTGGGCAAGACTTAACCCCCTGTTATCTTTTTGAGGAAGACGCTATTCATTTTCATATCATTTGCAAAGAAGTTTGCGACACGGTTGCCCCGTCTTGCTACCCCGATTTTAAAAAGAAATGCGATGCCTATTTTTGGAATCATCATCGGAATGAAGCGCGTGGCATTGGCGGTATTTTTTTCGATTATTGCAAACCCGCTCCCGGCATGAGTATAGAAAAATGGCTTCAGTTTGTTATCCTTTCCGGTAATCGCTTTTTAGATTCATACCGCCCTATTATTCTCCGCAGGAAAGATTTGCCGTATAATGAGCAACAGCGCACGTGGCAGGAAATTCGGCGCGGTCGTTACGTAGAGTTCAACCTCATCCATGACAAGGGTACTCTTTTTGGGTTAAAAACCAACGGCAGGGTAGAGAGTATTCTCATGAGCCTGCCTCCGCGGGTGCAATGGGCGTATAACTATGTTCCCCGGGCGGGAAGCGAAGAAGAAAAATTGATACACGTATTGAAAAGCCCCAGGGAATGGGTATAAGTTCCCCTGGTTACAAAATTGAGATAGCGCATTTGGAAGGTGGCAGTATCTTCCAACCCTCCCCAGGCTAATTTTTAGAGAGACTCTTGCAAACCATTCACACTATTCGCCGGGTTGTACCCGCCATTCGTAGGTAATTCTGTGAGGTCATTTACCATTTTACCGAAGTTTGATTGGTAATCTGTTCCCGCATGTGTTGTATGTCGTTTTCTGTTACATAATCCTGAAAATCGGTTTTTTCATATTCTCTTACTCTAAAAGAGAAAGGACCATTAAACCTTTCAAAGCTAACAAAAGTACCCCAATCTTCCCCGCCATACGCCGTTGGAATTTTTCCTCCATACGTTTTATAAAAGAGTTGGTCTTCTTTTCGTTTACCGAGGTTCTTCCCAAGAACGTTTATAACCTCATAGCTTTCTTTAGAAACCACGTAGTTCTTAGCGGTCTTGCACCCAGCTACAGAAACTGCTATAATAAGATAGATACAGATTGTTTTTTTCATAACATTATTCGGGATTACAAGGCGTTCCTTGGGCATTTGCGGTAGCGGAGGCGTTGGCTTGTCCTTCTGCCGTAACTGCGTCGATAGCAGCTTGTCGCTCTGCTGCTGGCAATGCTAAAAAGGCTTGGGTGTTTTGCATATTTCCTGTCATCTTTGGGAATTTGTTATTAGAACATAGATACGGTAACCGTACTAAACAACTTCCATTCCCCATCTCTTTTGATAAGAACCGCTATGTGCGTGCCATGGACAGTAAGTACATAAACCACCGCAACATCTTGGTTTTTTGAAAAAACAGGCTCTGAATAAATATTTAATATAGATGGTAATACACGCGCTCGCTCAGTTACTTTCGTAGGGTCTTTATACAACTTTATATTGGATGCCAGTCGGTTTTTTATCCATTTTATTGGGATTTGAGTTTTAATCTGCTCCCGCATGTGTTGTATGTCGTTTTCTGTTACATAATCTTGAAAATCGGTTTTTTCATATTCTCTTACTCTAAAAGAGAAAGGACCATTAAACCTTTCAAAGCTAACAAAAGTACCCCAATCTTCCCCGCCATACGCCGTTGGAATTTTTCCTCCATACGTTTTATAAAAGAGTTGGTCTTCTTTTCGTTTACCGAGGTTCTTCCCAAGAACGTTTATAACCTCATAGCTTTCTTTAGAAACCACGTAGTTCTTAGCGGTCTTGCACCCAGCTACAGAAACTGCTATAATAAGATAGATACAGATTGTTTTTTTCATAACATTATTCGGGATTACAAGGCGTTCCCTGGGCGTCTTGGGTAGCTGGGGCGTTAGCTTGTCCTTCTGCAATAACAGCATTGATGGCGGCTTGTTGCTGCTCTAAGGGTAAGGACTGAAAGGCTTGGGTGTTTTGCATATCGCCCGACCACGCTAAGCTGTTGTAATACGATTGGGGCAGGCTATAATTGTCCCACACCGCCAGCGAATGACCCATAGCTTCCACAAACTGGGTCTTTAGGAGATGTTGTGCTTCATTAGTATTGGCGCCATTATTAGTGAAGTAGGAAGTGAGAAGGGTGGAAAAAGGAGCATCCGGGTATTCCTGGTACGAATAACTTAAATAGGCGTGTAGTGATTCGTGAATAATGGTTCGGGCAATCGCCAAGGTGGTGGCATTGGCTACATACTCAGATCCTAACGTCATAGTAAGAGTAATCTCGCCGGTAATTGGGTTGATATTTGTTGGAATAGTACCAGCATTTTGACCAATTCCAAGCGGCGCAACCTGGATGTTAAGGTGGTACTGCTGGGAAGCGCTAAATAGGTTTAAGATAATCTCCGAAAGGTGGCTTACCCCCGGGTCGCCGGTAATATCGGGTATCAGCGAAAGATTCGCTTTTTCCATCAACTCTCCAATAATAGCCTGCACACAAGGCGGTACAGAGGGGTCTATAACCAGTTTTTCCTCCTCCCCCGTAGCCGGGGTATCCCCGCTACCCGCAGCCCCTCCATCTTCCGCATACTCAGGCTCGCCCGTAGGCGCGCTACCCACGCCCCCGCCCGTGCCTCCCGTACCATAACCTCCGCCATCGGGGCTCATGTTGCCATCTACATACACCTCGCACTCAAACCAATACATAATATCGGTAATGTAAAAGGTACCGTCTTGTTCTAACCCGGCATATTGTATATCGGTAATATAACAACTCACTTCTATGCGTTGGGCTGTTCCTGTTTTGTCTGCCGGGGAAGGGGCTATCTTACCCTCTTGTAACACAACACTGGCAAGGGGCTCTCCCGCTACTGTATAGAAACTCACTCGCCCGCTGTAGGTGGCGTAGTTATAGATGCCTTTGCTGTTTTTCCACCACGCTTGTTCGGGTTCATACCGGATAAGGGTTTCGGTGGTGGTTCCATTGGCTAATTGTTGAATGACTAAATTGTCGTAATACAATCCCGTACCGAGCTTGCGCAGGGGTAGGGTGTACGACACCCGTCCGTCTGGGTAGTGTACCCGGTGGATGCGCCCGTTGGCTACAGGGCCAAAAGAGCGCTCGTTTTTAGAGAAAAGGGCTTGTTTTTGCAACTCCCTGCTTACCGAAAGAGCCTGTTGGCGGATGGCAGGGGGGAGCTGAGGGGGGCTAAGTACTTGTAAGCGAGGTTGAGAAGCGGGTGATACTTTTTCAACAGAGGCGTCAGGTTCACAACCTATTACCAAAAGAATAGCTGCCAGCAGAGAAAAAAAGCGTTTCAAAAAGATTTTCATGATACCAGGAGAATATGATGGGTGCGAAAATAGGCAGTGGCTGCTTAAGAGAAGTAGGGTTTTTCCGTAAAAATAAAGGTATTTTTAAGCCTACAGGGCGGTTCGCAAAAACACAAACAAGAGCAACCTGCAAAAGCCTAAAAAAATATTGGGGCATATTCTCTATTTCAATATCTTTGAAAAAAATACGCCAGCATGAATTACCTCCTCGTAGCGGAGCACCTGACCAAAAAATATGGCAACTATACGGCGCTCACAGACGTTTCTATACAAGTGCCGGAAGGGAGTATTTTTGGGCTCCTGGGCCCCAACGGCGCCGGGAAAACTACCCTCATCCGCATTATTAACCAGATTATACAGCCCGAAACCGGTGCCATTCTCTTCCATGGCGAGCCGCTGCAACCCAAACACACCTCGCTGGTAGGTTATTTGCCCGAAGAACGCGGTCTATACAAGAGCATGAGGGTAGGGGAGCAGGCGCTGTATTTGGCCCAGCTAAAGGGACTGTCTAAAGCCGATGCTAAACAACGGCTTCAGCAATGGTTTGAGCGATTGGAGATAAGCGGCTGGTGGAACAAAAAAATCCAGGAACTTTCTAAAGGAATGGCGCAAAAAATACAATTTATTGTAACTGTGCTGCACCAGCCTAAACTCCTTATATTTGATGAGCCTTTTAGCGGCTTTGACCCCATTAACGCCAACCTTATTAAAGAAGAAATCCTCCGCCTGAAAAACCAGGGCGCTACCATTATTTTTTCTACCCACCGCATGGAAACGGTAGAAGAGCTTTGCGATGAAATAGCCCTTATTCATAAATCTAAAAAACTGTTAGACGGTCAGTTAATAGACATTAAAAAACGCTATAAGGAAAACAGCTACGAGGTAGGAATTGAAACTAATGATAAAGAAACTCTTTTTAAAGAGTTATCCCAAAGATGGGTGGTAACCCCTGCCCATTTTAAAACGTTAGGCGATGAACTAAAAGTGAAAATTCAACTTCCCCGGCAGGATACCTCTGACGAGGTGTGGCGTCAAGTAGGTAAAAATGGAAAAATAACCCATTTTATGGAAATTATTCCCACCGCTAACGATATTTTTATACAAACTGTTAAAAGCAGCGAACACCATGAATAAACTGCTCCTCATTATAAAACGAGAATACCTCGCCAAAGTGCGAAACCGTTCTTTTATTGTTATGACCGTTCTAAGCCCTGTGCTCATTGTAGGAATGATTGCCCTGGTGGTGTTTTTATCTCGTGTAAACAGCGATGAGAAAAAAATAATTACCGTTCTCAATGAAAGCGCCTTTTTTTCAGACGATTTTGATAAACCTGCCAAATCCCTTTCGTTTTTCTCCTTGCAACAACTATCCCTGCAAAAAGCCAAAGATTCTACCATGAATATGGGCTATTATGGCTTGTTGTATATTCCCCAGGGTAAAACCATAGACGAAACGAGCGCTTCCATACAGTTTTTTACCAAAAGCGCACCCTCTATAGGCGTACTCAGCAGCCTTGAAAAAACCATAGAAAACCGCCTTCGCAATGAACGTTTTCGGCAATACGGTATCATGCCCGAAAACCTAAACGACCTTACTGTAACCTACGAAATAAACATCGTAAACTTTTCCGGCGAAGAAAACCTCAAAGGGCTCAATGAGTTAAAAGCCGCTATAGGCGGCGGGTTTGGCTACCTCATTATGATGTTTATTATTATTTATGGCGCCTTTGTGATGCGAAGCGTTATCGAAGAAAAAACCAGCCGCATCATAGAAGTCATTATCTCCTCTGTGAAACCCTTTCAGCTCATGCTTGGCAAAATTATAGGCACCTCCTTAGCCGGCATCACCCAATTTATCATTTGGATGATTTCCGCCACGTTGTTATCCCTGGCGGTACTTCCTCTAATGGGCGTAGATATGGCTGCTTTTAGCTCTACCGCCAATTTACCCCCCGATACCATGGATACCATTCGCAACGCCTCGGCCACAGCCGATAAATTGCAACTTTATTTTGTTGAATTTTTAAAAATCCCGTGGGCTACCCTCATCATTTCCTTTATTATCTATTTCATCCTCGGATACCTTATTTATAGTTCCATTTACGCTGCCATTGGTTCCTCGGTAGATAATGAAACCGATACCCAGCAATTTATGTTTCCCGTTATTTTACCGCTCATGCTGGCCATTTATGTAGGCTTCTTTTCTGTTTTTGAAAACCCACATGGTCCCATAGCCGTTGCTTTTTCCCTATTTCCACTAACCTCTCCTATTGTTATGCTCATGCGGCTGCCTTCTGGCATAGGAGCTGGCGGAGTACCCGTTTGGCAACTACTCCTTTCCATTGCCTTGCTGGCGGGCACCTTTTTCCTCATCGTTTGGCTTGCCGCCAAAATATACAGGATAGGTATTTTAATGTACGGCAAAAAACCCACCTACAAAGAACTCTACAAATGGCTACGATATTAGGCCTATGAAGATTTTGACCGATATGTTAAGTGAAATTAAAAAATTTCTTTCTATAATTATCTATAAAGGAAATGACATTTCTATTACCATTGGCACATTTTTAACCATCCTCGTTAGCTGCTTTGTCGCCTATTATATACTTGTAGTAGTTCGTAAAATACTAACCGCCCATTTACCTCCCCCCGACAGGAATAAATTTATAAGTATTTTCAGATTTGTAAACTATTTAGTTTATCTATTAGTGGTTATTATTGTACTGAGCTCCTCCGGCGTAAACCTCACCGTGCTTTTCACCGCTTCAGCCGCCTTGTTCGTGGGCTTGGGGTTCGCCCTTCAATTCCTCTTTCAAGATCTTATTTCAGGCATCATCATAATTATAGACCAATCGCTTCATGTTGGCGATATTATTGAGGTAGAGGGAAAAGTAGCCCGCGTCTCAGAAATTAAACTCCGAACCACCATTGTAGTAACCCGCAACGATAAAGTAATTGTAATACCCAATCACAAATTCCTCACCGAAAGTATTTTCAATTACACCCAAAACTCAAAAATAACCCGCGAATTTGTACAAGTAGGGGTAGCTTACGGAAGCAATGTAGCGCTGGTGAAAAAACTCCTTCTTGAAAGCCTGGAAGGAGTAAGCGATGTATTAAAAAATCCCCAGCCCTTTGTTTTATTTGAAAACTTCGCCGATTCATCGCTCCTTTTTAGCTTATATTTTTTCACGGATAATGCTTTCTTAGAACCTCGTATTAAAAGTGACATACGTTTTAATATTGATGAAAAATTCAGGAAACATACTATTGTTATCCCCTTTCCTCAAACAGATGTGCACCTATATCAACATAAATCAACCTGAAAATGTACCGCATACTCGTTATAGAAGATGAGCCCGCCATACGGAGAGTGCTTATAAAAATTCTCACAGAAGAAAACGAATTATATGAAGTGGAAGAGGCTGAAAATGGGCCGGATGGATTGGAGAAAATAAAAAAAGACGATTATGACCTTTTGCTGTGCGATATTAAAATGCCTAAGATGGATGGGATAGAAGTATTGGAGGTGGTTAAGAAACTAAAACCCGAAATCCCGGTAGTGATGATTTCCGGGCATGGTGATATTGAAACCGCTGTGCAGACCATGCGAATGGGCGCTTTTGATTATATCTCTAAACCGCCCGACCTGAACCGGCTATTGAATACGGTGCGGAATGCTTTAGATAAAAAAGAACTCGTGACAGAAAACAAGTTGCTTCGGAAAAAGATAAGCAAGCACTACGAAATGATTGGCGAAAGCGATGCCATGATGAAAATTAAAGAAATGATAGAGAAAGTGGCGCCTACTGATGCCCGGGTGCTCATTACGGGCCCCAACGGAACCGGTAAAGAGCTCATAGCCCATTGGCTGCACCTGAAAAGCGAACGCTCTGAAAAATCTATGATAGAGGTAAACTGCGCCGCTATTCCCTCAGAACTAATAGAAAGTGAACTTTTTGGGCATGTAAAAGGCGCTTTCACCTCTGCCGTGAAAGACCGTGCCGGCAAGTTTGAAATGGCAGATGGAGGCACTATTTTTTTAGATGAAATAGGAGATATGAGCCTTTCTGCCCAGGCAAAGGTGTTGCGAGCCTTGCAGGAAAACAAGATAACCCGCGTGGGCAGCGATAGAGACATTAAAGTAAATGTACGTGTTATTGCCGCCACCAATAAAGACCTGAAACAAGAAATAAGCCAGGGAAAATTTAGAGAAGACCTCTATCATCGGCTTGCCGTCATTCTCATTCATGTACCTGCTTTAAATGAACGGAGTGAAGATATTCCCCTGCTGATAGCGTATTTTATAAATCAAATAGCTGAAGAACAGGGAACGCCACCCAAAAAAATATCTCCCAAAGCGGTTAAACTACTGCGGGAATATGACTGGACGGGGAACATCCGCGAGCTCCGCAACGTGGTGGAACGCCTTGTTATACTTGGTGGAAAGGAAATTACTGAAGAAGATGTAAAACTGTTTGCAGGGAAATAAAGTAAAGAGTTCGGAATTCTGAATGTGTTAACACTATAATTTATGAAAAAACTACCTTTCCTGTTGATATTACTTTCATCGCTGCTGTTTTCCCAGAACCAGGATGAGCAACAACTAAAAAAAATATACGATGCCGCTTTAACCCAGGGCAAAAGCTATGATTGGCTTCGCTACCTTTCTAACCAGGTGGGAGGGAGGCTCTCTGGCTCATTCCAGGCAGAAAAAGCGGTGCAATATACCAAAGAGCAGTTAGATTCGCTCGGGTTGGACAATGTGTGGCTGCAACCAGTAAAAGTGCCTAAGTGGGTGCGCGGCGCCCCCGAGTTTGCCTATATAGAAACAGCGCCCGGCATCACCACAAGCGTGCCTATATGCGCCCTCGGGGGTTCTGTAGCCACACCTGCCGGAGGCCTTAAAGCCCAGGTGATAGAAGTTCACAATTTCAGCGAGTTGGAAAAACTGGGAAGTGAAAAAATAAAAGGGAATATTGTTTTTTATAATCGCCCCATGCAGCCCACTCTCATCAATACCTTTCAGGCTTATGGCGGCTGTGTGGACCAGCGTTACGCTGGCGCCAAAGAAGCTGCCAAATACGGTGCAGTGGGCGTTATTGTTCGTTCCATGAACCTGCGCTTAGACGATTTGCCGCATACGGGGGTAATGGGCTATGAAGATTTACCTGCCAAACAACATATTCCTGCTGCCGCCATTAGCACTAACGGCGCTGAGCTGTTGAGCGCCATGTTGGCGCTGACCCCGGGTTTAAAATTTTATTTTAAACAAAATTGTAAGCAGTTTGACGATGTTCTTTCTTATAATGTGATTGGGGAGCTAAAAGGAACTGAGCGCCCTGACGAAATTTTGCTGGTGGGCGGGCATTTAGATTCATGGGATTTGGGAGATGGAGCGCATGATGATGGCGCTGGCTGTGTACAGAGCATGGAAGTGCTGCGCTTGCTGAAACTTACAGGATATAAACCGAAAAGGACAATACGGGCAGTGTTGTTTATGAATGAGGAAAATGGTTCGCGCGGCGGTCAAAAATATGCCGAGGAAGCTGCTAAAAAGAAAGAGCGACATCTCTTTGCTTTAGAGAGCGATGCCGGCGGGTTTAGCCCCCGTGGTTTTTCGTTTGAGTGTTCTGATGCCGATTTTTCTCGTATAGAGCGCTGGAAACCGCTCTTTGAGCCGTATCTTATTCATTATTTTAAAAGAGGCGGTGCTGGAGCTGATATCGAGCATTTGAAAAATGAAATGATTGTGTTGGCGGGCTTGCTGCCAGACTCACAGCGTTATTTTGACCATCACCACGCTGCTAATGATACTTTTGAATATGTGAACAAACGGGAGTTAGAATTGGGAGCGGCTACCATGACGGCATTGGTATATTTACTAGATAAGTATGGAACAGAGGCTTCTAAAAAATAGTTTCTGTTTTATTTCTGGTTGTTGGGTTTAAAGGATATCCTCAAATTAAGATGGAAAAGGGGTAATAATGAAAACAGGATATATTGTTTTATAAAAAATGTTTACTGGAAAATAACACTCGTTAATTTTGACTATAAAATAACTGAAGGACCCAAAGCAAAAACCAAAGCTATGGCGACGGTTAAAGAATTAGAGCTATAATACACAATTATTTTGCGTTTTTAGCATCTTCGCACGAGTTTTCTATCGCAAAAAAGCATAACGCCCTACACCTGAGCGGGTAATATTTTTGGTCTCTTTAACCTTAGCTTTAGTTTATATACCAATAAAAAGGTTACGGGAACAATAACAAGCGTTAAAAACGTTGCGAAGGTAAGTCCAAAAATAACTGTCCATGCCAGTGGCCCCCAGAAAATAACATTATCGCCGCCAAAGTATATTTTTGGGTCAAGTTCTGTAAAGAGCGAGAAGAAATCAATGTTCAACCCCACTGCCAATGGCACCAATCCCAATACCGTTGTAATGGCAGTGAGGAGTACGGGCCGAAGACGCGCCTTCCCACCTTCTACAATGGCAGTTTTCACGTCTTCTATTGGTAAAAATGCCATTTCATCCATCTGTAAGGTTTCTTTTTTACGGTCTATTAAAAGCTGCGTGTAATCTAACAGTACCACCCCGTTATTCACCACAATGCCACCCAGTGAGATAATTCCCATCATGGTCATAATAATCACAAACGTCATGTTGAAAATGACCAAGCCGAATAAAACGCCTATAAAACTCAGGAAAATAGCTAACATGATAATAAGCGGCTTAGAAATAGAATTAAACTGGAACAGCACTAACAATAAGATAAGCCCCAACCCGGAGGCAAGCGCTCCCAGTAGAAATTTCATATTTTCTTCCTGTTCTTCCATTTCCCCGGTAAATGAAAACTCTACGGTATGAGGTTTTTCAAAGTTTTCGAGATCTGACTTTAGACTGGCTACAATCTCGTTGGCGTTATAACCGGGCAATACGGCGGAATAGAGCGTTACTACCCGCTGGGCCTTACGGTGCTTGATGGCGCTGTATGAGGCGGTATTTTTACGCTCTACCACAGCGGCGACAGGAATTTCCTTTAACTGTCCGCTGGCGGCATCGCGAAAAGTAATTCGCTGGTTAAAGAGGGCACTTATATTATACCTGTTTTCTTCGTTGAACCGGATGTTGATATTGTAATCTTCGCCTCTTTCTTTATAAACACCTGCTTTTTCGCCAAACAAAGATCTTCGGAGTTGCATTCCCACCTGCCCGGCAGATACACCTAATTCCCCTGCTTTTTCCCTATCCACGGTAATCTGCATTACCGGCTTGCTGCGGTTCACATCTAACTTCAATTCTTCCATACCAGCTATTCCTTTGCTATTTATGAAATTGCGCATCTGTTCACCCGTATAAATCAATTCAGAATAATCATCGCCTTTAATTTCTATATTCACCGGATAACCTGCCGGGGGCCCTACCGGGTCTTTCTCCACGGACACTGTTACCCCAGAATAACGGTCTTTCAAAGCTTCCTGCACTTCGCTGCGCAGGTTTTCACTATCAAACCCGCGGCGGTATTTAAACTCGCGTAAACTCACGGTAATTTTTCCTTTATGTGGCATTTCAGCTTTAGAACCCCCATCGGTAAGCGGGTTGCTGGCGCCTTCGCCTACCTGGGAAACAGCAGACTCTACCATGAAATTATATTCCTTATCCCTGTATTTAGATTGTTGTAAAACCTCATATACCCGTTTTTCAATATCTTTGGTAATGCCGTTGGTTTTGGCTATATCGGTGCCCTGGGGATATTCTATATATACTATAATCTGGTTAGGTTTGTTATCCGGGAAGAACTCTACTTTAGGGGCAGCGATTCCTACCAGGACAAAGGAAAGGAATAATAGCAAAATGGTACCACCTACAAAAAGATAGGGATTGCGTCCCCGTAGCGCATAGAGCAAGAATTTCTTGTATGAATTTTCTAACCAGACCAAAAAACCGTTTTGAAAGCGGGTGGCTATTTTTTTGAGAACGTATTTATATACCCAAAACATAATGGCAAAGAAAATCATGAGCGTTCCTAACCCTCGTATAGCGCCGCCGGCAAAGACGAGTAACAAACCCAATCCACCTAAAATGAACGTTATTCGAAGGAGCGGTTTCCGGGGAATTTCGCGGTCTTTTACTTCCATAAATTCGGCTACCATAACAGAATTCATAAATACCGCTACAAATAGGGAAGAACCTAATACAATGGAAAGGGTTATGGGAAAATAAATCATAAACTCGCCCATTATTCCCGGCCACATGCCCAGGGGAATAAACGCCGCTACGGTGGTAGCGGTTGAAATAATAATGGGAACGGCTATTTCACCAATGCCTTTTTTGGCGGCTTCCCTGCGGCTCATGCCTTCTTCGTCCATAAGCCGATACACATTTTCTACCAGCACAATACCATTATCCACCAACATTCCCAAGCCCATTACCAAAGCGAAAAGCACCATGGTGTTCATGGTATATCCCAGCATTTGCAATATCATAAAAGACATAAACATGGACATGGGAATGGCAAAGCCTACGAAAAGGGCATTGCGAAAGCCTAAGAAAAACATCAGCACACCTACTACGAGGATAATTCCAAAGATGATGTTATTTACCAAATCGCTTACTTGGTTGAGAGTTCGGGTAGATTGGTCATTAGCGATGCTTACTTCCAGGTCTTTCGGAAAATAATCTTGTTGCGCCTTGGTGATAATAGAGTAAATTTTCTCGGTAGCTTCAATAAGGTTTTTCCCGGCTCTTTTTTTTACATCCAGCATCACTACACTTTCGCCAAACTCACGTGCGTAGGTGGTTTTTTCCTCTTCTTTAAACCGCACCTGGGCTATATCTTTTAAATAAATGGCACCGCCATCTGATTTTACCACGAAGTTCTCCAGTTGTTGGGGGTCGCTTATTTCGCCAATAACCCGTATTGTTCGCCGTTGATTATTTCTCACTAAATTCCCGGCAGATATGGTGGTATTACCTCGTTTTATAGCGTTTATAATATCATCAAAGCTAACTTTTGTCGCCGTCATTTTATAAATATCAACAGCCACTTCCACTTCTTTATCTTGCGCTCCGCGAATATCTACTTCTTTTATTTCGGGCAGGATTTCAATTTTATCTTCGAGATACTCACCGTATTCTTTTAATTTTTCAACCGGGTAATCTCCCTTTATATTGATATTTAAAATGGGTACTTCTTCTGATATATTGAGGTCAAAAACATTAGGCTCCACCTTGGCGTCGTTGAAGGTAGGCCAATCTTCGCCCGATTTTATGGCATCTACCTCATCTTTAACCAGCTGTTTGGCGGCTTCTACCTCAATATCTTCATCAAATTCTACGGTAATAATAGAATAATCTTCCTGGGAGGTAGAAAGCACATCTACCACATTGCTCAGGTTTTTGAGGTTTTCTTCCAGCGGGTCGGTAATGAGGCGTTCTATATCTTCAGCAGTATTACCTGGATAAACGGAACTGATATATATTTTGGTTTCTTTTACCTCCGGAAAGTCCTCTCTCGGCATGGTATAGTAGGCAGATAGTCCCAGGTATAAAAAAAGCGCCATCCCCACATACATAATGGTTTTGTGGTGAATAGCCCAGGAGGAGGGGCCAAATTCTTTATCGGTATTCTGAGCCATGTTTATGGTTTTTGAGGTTGGTTGGTAATAGCAATTTCTTGTCCTTCTTTCACGTTTCTGGCACCCTCTTCAATAAGCCTATCTCCTTTTTGAAGCCCTTGTGTAACTTCTACCCAGCCTTCCTGGGTTTGCCCTGTTTGAATGATAGCTTTTTGGGCGATATAGGTTTCTGAGCTATCTTTTGGTTTGGCAAGATACACGTACTGGTCTCCTTCAGCATTTTCTGAAATGATGCTTTGGGGAATGATGATGGCCTGGGGGTTGGTATAATCCTTTATTTTTAAGCGTGCTGTGAGGTTGGGCTTAATAGTCCCCGAGGCGTTGGGTACATTTATTTCTACTTTAAAGGAGCGGTTATTGGGGTTAATAAAGTCGCTGGTTTGCGCTACGGTTGTTTCCAGTTTTTCACCTAACATGGGAAATTCTACCCATACGTTGCTTCCTTTTTTTACGCTGGTGAGGTATTTTTCAGGAACTTCAGCTTCAATATACATATTGTTTAAATTCACAATGCGCATGAGGCGTGCACCAGGGTTTACCACAGTCCCTTGCTCGCTAAAAATATCATCGATAACACCCGGAAAGGGGGCTGTAACCGTAGTTTTGGCGAGTTGGGTGCTAAGTTGTTGCACCATGTTTTGCTGGGCTTCATAGGAGGTTTTGGCTTGCAGGTATTGAATTTCGGAGCCTATTTTTTGCTCCCAAAGCCGTTTTTGGCGTTCGTAGGTGGTTTTTGCCAACTCTGCCTGGGCTTTTACCTGGGCTACTTGTTGTGCCAGGCCACCATCATCAATTTTAGCCAATAATTGTCCTTTACTTACTTTTTGCCCGGTTTTTACAAAAACACTCACTAAGGCACCAGAAAACTCGGCTTTAATTTCAATGTTTTGTTTAGTGGCTACATTTCCCTGGATTTCCACATAATGTGCAAAAAGGGTATCTTTTACGGAGCGAATGGTGACGCGCTCTAATTTTTTTAGGGTATCTAACTCGCGAATGGCATTATCTAACTGGGTTATTTTTGCCATGAGAGCATCGTATTGGGTTGTTAATTCAGCTCTTTTAGCCCGGATAGCACTTACATTTTTTTCTGAGATGAGTTCTTCTATGGTTTTTTCATTCTCATTTTTACACGAGCTTATAAGGAGTAGTAGAAGTATGGGAAAGAATATTTTTTTCATAATGATTGGTGTTATTGAGATAAAATTTTTAAATAATCGGAGATGGGAGTATGTACTAATTGTTTTGCTTTTTTCCTGAAATTAAAATGAATGGCTCCTTTGTCATTAAAAAGTACTATAAGGTTATTGCCCACTGGTACGTCGGAAAAAAGAGATTTGTTTTCTTCTAATTGGGCGCAAATTCTGTGCATGAAACCCGTCATTGCCTCGGACTGAAATTCCATGGAGGGTTTAAAGCTGCCTCTTGTTAGCTTGTTCACCTCTTCGGTATCATCCAACGTAAAAATAACTTCTTCTATACGTTGAACGGCGGGGTTTGAAAATAGAGCGGAGGTATTGTACCTGAACTTTTTTTCAATTTCTTCTTCAGAAAGCTTTATAAGCGCTTTATCGTTTACATAGATAGATACGCATGCACCTTCTTCTGTATACAGCATCATGTTTTCGAGCTTTTTACCAAGAGCATTACCATATTGGTATTCGTTTTTTATGGCGCGAATAATGTTTTCTGTTATTTTTTTCTCCAGCATTTCTATGGGTGATAGATTGTTGGGGTTTGTTTTTTTCTTTTCTTTGGGATGTTCATATTTTTGAGTTAACAGGTCTTTTATTTTCATATCGGCTGCCAGGTTTGCAGGAAGATTTCCCTCTTTGTCTGTTACCTGGGTAGAAGCGTTGAATGCCAGTAGTAGTTCAGCGATTTTTGGGAAATTGTTTTCTACGGCATAGTGCAGTGCTGTTTTTCCCATGGAATCTTGCGAATCTACAAAGGGAATGGTTGTACTTTTTCCATTTTTTCCGGTGATTTTTTTTTCCTCTTCTAACAGGGCATTTACCAGTTTAGTGTGGCCTTTTTTAGCAGCCAAATGCAGAGGGGTAGTGCCATCTTGTAACCGGATATTCACGTCCCAAACCCCGCCGTTTCGGATAGCGTCTTTTAATCGTGCCACTGAGCCGTCTAACGCAGCCGAAAAAAGGCTTTTCTTGTTGAGGAACGCTATACCGTTTAAGTGAGCTTTTAATAGGGATTCGATGGGTTTCCACCGTTTCTTCAGTATAAACGTTACATACCCATACTGCCATTCTTCTTCATACATACTATCGGTTGGAAGATATCCCTTGTAATCTTTAATCTCATAATCGGCATTGTACGTTAGGAGAAGTTCGATTGCTTTTGCGTTGTTGGTTTCAATGGCTTTATAGATAAGAGTTTTCCCGTCTTTGTCCTGGGCATTTATATCGGCGCCGTTTTTCAGAGCGGTGGCCAACGCTTCAAGGTTTGACGACATAAGGGCTTGAAATAACTCTTCCTGGTTCATGGTTTTCAATTTAGGTTTAAATAACGATATGGCTGTTTAAATTCACAGTTGTTGACCTTTATTGATTTAGCATTGCTTCCAGTTCGGCTTTATGGGTAATAATGCTGAGCATTGCCTGCAAATATTCTTGCTGGGTGGCATAGAGCTGGGTTTGTGCTTGCCGTAAATCGAACCCGGAAGCTAACCCTTCTGCGTATTTAACCTGGTTTTTGTATTCAATACGCTCTGCCAGTTCCAGGTTTTTTTTAGAGGTCTGGTATTGCTCAATAGCCAATTGGTAGTCGCTGCGGGCGGTTTCTAACTCTAGTTGTAATTTTTGCTCAGTTTCGGTGAGTTGGGTTTTGGCTTTTTCCAGCTCAATGCGTGCGCGTTGCGTGCGTGCGCTGCGCGCTAAGGAGCTAAAAATAGGAATTCTAAGCTCTGCCCCTAAAAGGGAGGTGCCAAACCAGCGCTGCTCTCGCTGAAAAAAGGTAAAATCATTGCTAAAGCCTGTATATCCCCCGCTGAGAGAAGCGTTTAGCGACGGTAGTGCCCTGCTTTTTTCTAATTTGAGCAATAATTCCTGCGATTTTTGGCTGTTAAGGGCTATTTTGTAGTCTGTATTGTTTTCTACCGAGAAAGGGGTGGTGAGCAACTCTAAACGGGTACTTTCCAACGTAAGTGCTTCTAAGTTTTCTGTTACTGTTATGTGGGTGTCGGTGGGTATGCCCACTATAAAGCTAAGCATTTTATAAGTTATTTCGCGCAATCGCAACGCATGGTTATAGCTGTTAGTTATATGGCTAAGGGTAATTTGCAACTGCTCTACGTTTTCCTCTTCTGTTAATCCATTTTCATACACCTGTTTGGTTTCGGTATAATTTTTTTCTAAGGTGGCTTTGTTTTTTTCTAAGATTTTTACCGATTCTTCAGCAAGGAGTACATTCCCATAGGCGTTTATAACGGCTTTACGCACTTCTAAATCGGTTTTTTCACGGGCGTTTTTAGAAATTTCTAAAAATACTTTGGCAGATTGCAGCCCTACGAGATACGACCCGTCAAAAATGAGCTGTCGCAATGTGGCAGTGGCATTAACGTTTTGCTTGGTGCCGAAAACAATTTCTTCAAATGTTCCGGGAGGCCCTCCAAAAAACTCGGCAGGAATGAGTTGCACAGGTTGTTTTAGGTAGTGCTGAAAGCCGGCGTCGGCGCTCAGCTGTGGCAGGCCGGTGGCAATGGTTTCCCACTTTTGCTTTTCGGCGGCGTCTATGCTGCGGGCGGCGTTAAGAGCGCTCCGGTTGTTTTGGAGAGCAAAACTGATGGCTTCGCGCAACGAAAACTGGTATTTTTCCTGGCTGGTAGCTAAAAGGGTGGTAAAAACGGCGAAGAGAGTAATTAACTTTTTCATGCTGGGTTGTTAATGATGGCGTGCAGCGCTTCTAACCCTTTTGGGGTGGCAATGGCGCGTATGTGATATTCTAAATAGGTTTCCATGAGTTGGGGCATGCTGTATTGCTGGGGCGGAAAAATCTCGGCGTCGGTGAGTGCTGTTATGTTGTTGAAATAGATTTTAGAAATGAGAGACGTGTTCATATCATTTCTAAAATAACCGCCTGCGATGCCTCTTTGCAGGTTGTCTGTAACACAATTTACCATTACCTCATACTTTTTGCGTTTCAGGTTGGCGTATATTTTAGGATAGTATTTCTGGAGTTGGTATTGGGGAGAAGATTTTTCATCTTTCAGGTGTTTCATGGCAAACGATTTAATGGCGTACAATTCTTCTATGGGGTTTATTTGCTGCATGCGTATTGCCTCTATTCCGCCGGAAATGGTATCGAAAACGTGGAAGGCGCAACCTTGTACCAGGCTGGTTTTATCGCTGAAATGCTGATAAATGGTTTTTTTAGAAATGCCCATTTCAGTGGAAATATCATCCATGGTGATACTCTTAAAACCATAGTTTAAGAACATATCCGTAGCCTTTTCTATAATTTTTTCTTTCATATAAACGGGCTGCAAATATAGAAAGAGGAAACTTTAAAAACAAAAAAAGTTTCCAAAGTTTTATTGTTTTTTTAACAAGCGGGAAGAATGGAAGATTATTTTTGGGAGGTAATGCTTTGAAAGTGTAAGGGTTAGCCGATAAAAAGTATAATTATTTGGCGTGCTATCTAACTATCTATTCAATGTCTAAAACAATTTTGATGTTTGTGGTAACAAGTTTCCAAAGGTTAGGCGGCAACTCCCCGATTTTATTTACCAATCGTCTGTTATCAATTGCTCGTATTTGGTCAATCATTATATCAGAATCTTTAATCAGCCCAGCCATACCTTTCTTAATGTGAACTCTTAATATATCGCTGTTTTTTATAACATTGGTAGTTATAGGACAAATAATTGTTGATAGATGTATGGTATTTAATAAGTTGGTTTGTAGTATAAGGACAGGTCTTATTTTACCAGACTCTGTACCTATTCGGGGGTTAAGATCTGCAGCCCAGATTTCGAAACGGTTAATTTCCATAACATATTCTCTCAAATTCAGCCAATACTGTCATAGAATTTTCTTGTACTAATTTTGATTCTTTGGACAGTTTTTCAGCGATTAGTTTTCTGCTATTAAATTGATTGTAATAGTCAACCGCTTCATTTATATACCGGTTTCTCGTCTTTTTAACTTTAGAAATCACTTTTTCAGCTTCGTTAAAAATCTGGTCGTCTAATTTTAAAGAGAGCGTTTTCATAATGCACTGTTTACACCACAAAAGTATATACAAAACAGGTTAACTGCAAATCTTTTTTTCGTTGGGGTTCAATGACTAGGATAGCTTCGCATCTTAAATTATATGGACTGCTAATCGATAAATGCTAATTATAGTATGTTGTAACTCCTGTACACTACAGATAGCTTTGCATACTTAAAGTAGCAATGAGTTTTAAACGAGATATACTTGTAAAATTTGGCGATAGAGTTCGGGAACTGCGAAAAGAAAAGGGTCTTTCGCAAGAACAACTCTCATTTAAAGCCGACCTGCACAGAACTTACATTGGTATGATAGAGCGGGCGGAGAAAAACATTACGCTCGCCAACATCGAAAAAATTGCTAACGCTTTAAATGTCCGTGTCAATGATTTAATGGATTTTGATAATGGGAAGTAGCGCTAATAGGCTTCGTAAAAAATGGCAACGCTATAGCGGGCAAAATGCCGGCGCAGCTGAAAAGGACTTTTTTAACAGTTTCAGCGCTTTGTTTAAAAATACTGAATATAGAATTAGGCGACACCCGAAGGAGTTTAATAATGTGTATGTAGATGTAGAATTGAGCAACCAAACACTCGCAGAAATTTATACTCCAAACGAACCAATCACTCGGCATGGTGTATTTCCCGACTACGCTATAGACAACACAAAAACGGAAAAGACCATTTATATTGAAGTAAAAAGGCAAGATGGATGGGTAGAAGGGAAACCACGTTCAGCGGGAAGAGGCAACGCACACGAAAGGTCGTGCAAATTCTTTACGCCGGGACTACAAAAAATCCTTCGTGAAAAAGGCCATTTAGGCGATAATGTTCTCCCTTTTTGGATTGTTTTTCAAGGAGATATTACTCGAGATCCATGCAGGGTACGGGAAATAACATTGTGGTATGGTAACTACACAGACCATTACTTCTTTTGGCGCGATTCAACTAATGCAGACTCGCTTATTGAACATTTTATTAAAAAGATAGAGCCGCTTCTGAGTTAGTTTCATATTCCTCCCTAACATCAAGACCCCAGACATCCCAGCCTTTGGGTTTGTGCCGCGCAAACAATTCAATTCTATCTTGCGTAGGAAACATTAGCTCTATTGATTTTAAAACCTCAGTAGGTTTTTCACTATGTTCTCCTCTTGGCACACGAACAAGTTGTTTTATGTTTCTTGCCCCTCTGGGCGAAGGTATTCTGCCACGTTTAAAAACTAAACATAATTCGCAATAAGACAAGGTGTATTGTCCTGGGTTATGGTTCATCTTATCCCAAACAAAAGCTACCGTTCTATACTCAAATCCCCATGCCTTTCCCAATTCAACACCCTGCTCCAAATGAGGGTTTGTAACCCACATAAATAATAGACAATCATCTTTTGCTATCTCGCTGATTGGGATTTTCATCATTTCCTTAGTTTTAAGTGTTGGATACTTAAAATTGGCAGCGCTTATGAAAATATTGTTTTGCCAGTTAAGGTTGACATCTTTTTTCCCGCTTTTATCAAATTGCATCTTTCCCCCATAGTCCCAAGGCGGGTCAGCATAGATTATATCATACTTCTTTTCAGGAAGGTCAGGGTAAAGGCATGGCAAGTCATTTCGTACCGTTCTTCTCTTCTGCTCCGCATCGTATATCCTATACCCAGAGATAACTTTTCCATGACCATTTTTATATAGAGAGTTACCAAACAAATCTGTTAGTTCCATTTTGATACGCTAATTATAGTATGCAAATATAGATATTGAATCTTAGATATGCAAACATAAAAGGAAAAAGAGGAAAATTATAACCCGCAAAGGTTTTTGAATCAATAAGGGTGAGTGTGTTATGTTGAGAGATAAGCTATACTGGGTATGACAGTTTTATATTATTAAATTGTAGTACTTTAGCCAAAAATACTGCCGTATGCTTGCTTTAGAAGAGTACCGCACCTGGTTTGAGGAACGTTTGTTGGAAACACTTCGGTTGAAAGAACCAAAAGGCTTGTATGAGCCGGTACACTACATCTCTAAAATGGGGGGGAAGCGGTTGCGCCCGGTACTAACGCTTATGACCGCCGGGGCGTTTGGCGCTATCCCAGACAAGGTATTTCCTGCGGCGCTGGCGGTGGAGTGGTTTCACAACTTTACTCTTATTCACGACGATATTATGGATAGGGCGCCGTTGCGGCGAGGTCAAAAAACGGTGCATGAAAAATGGAATGTAAATACCGGTATCCTTTCGGGCGATGTATTGTTGGTTATGGCGCACCGATGCCTGGAAGCCTATCCGCCGGAATTGTTTAAAAAATTATCGGCATTGCTGCTAAAAACTGCCCAGGAGGTGTGCGAAGGGCAACAGTACGATATGGATTTTGAAACGCAAAGTGAGGTTAGCGCACAGGAATACGCTACTATGATTGGGTATAAAACAGCGGTTTTAATAGGCGCTGCTATGCAGATAGGTGCTACCGTGGCACTGGCTCCCGAAGCGGAGGCGGAAAAATGCTACCAGGTAGGTTTCAATTTAGGAATGGGTTTCCAGTTGATGGATGATTATTTAGATGTTTTTGGCGATTCAGAAAAATTTGGAAAACAGGCAGGAGGTGATATTGCAGCGCATAAAAAAACCATTTTATATGTGAAAGCCCTGGAAATGGCCTCTCCGGAGGAGGTTTCGCTTTTGCGCCAAATCTATACAGAACCGCTGGAAGCTACCCGCGAAAAAATAGAGGTTGTGAAACAGCTTTTTACAGGAATTGGAATTGACCGGTATGTTCTGGCGGAGGTGGAGGCATACACTAAACACGCTTATACCATTCTTAAGAGTTTAGAAATAAGAGAGGAGGCAAAGGACATTTTTAGGCTTGTAGGCGATTTATTGATGAATCGGCGAGTGTAGCATTTTTCATAGGTCTTAAAAAAAACCTGCATGCCACCGGCACCAGGTTTTTTTACACGAGTTTTTCCCTTCCCTTCCTTTCACCTGTTATAACGAGATGTTCTGTTTTTACCTTCGTTTCGCTGGCTTCTGTATTCTTTTTGTTCGGTTTTGTGTTCTTCAGCCTTTTTTATCGGTGCATTGCGTACCTGCTCATAGGAAGAATATTGGCGTTCTCTGCTATGCCTTACCTGTTGCATTTGTGGTTGGGAAATTTCTTTCTCTGTGCGCGCATATTCTTTTTCGTGAGGACGTTGTTTGAGGGGCTCATAACCACTATAAGAACTTGTTTTTGTTTGAGTAGCATGTAAATTGCCGCCTCTCACTGCTACCCGGTAATCGTTGTAATATATTTTTTTCTGCGGATGGATTTTTTTATGTTGATATTCTGTTCCTATCTTGGCATAACAGGTGCGGATGTTGTTATTATAGGGTTTGTAGTAAGTATATCTCACCGGTTCATAATACCTGCGGTAAGGCTGGTAGGCTACCATGCAAAATTGGGGAGCGGGTTTTACAAAACAGGTATAAAATGGTTTATGATAGTAGGTAGTGGCATAGGTTGTAACATAGCCGTTGCAATGGCTGTATGCTCCATAGGGGTTGTAGAAAATGTGTAACCCGCCTATCTGCACCACGTTTCTTCCTGCATACTGAATATCAATGTTGCCTATGCGCGCTACGCGCCCGTAAAAATCATAAAAAACGGGAGTGTGCAGAATTTGAATAACAGCCCCATAATCATCATACTGCAAACAGGGGTTATAGTTATACCCGCCGTTGAAACTTACCCAGGTACTAACCGACGGGGAAGCGTAGGGATAATTTTCCATATAAAAATCAAACTCACCATTGGGAAATATACAAAACGTGATGCCGTTTTCTACGAAAATAAAGGAGTTGCCATTATTGAATGTATGAGAGGGGGTATGGTTTGTTGTTTGGGGATCTGCGGTTACTATGAGTGCTCCGGCTAACAGGCTGGCGAAGAAGATGGCTGTTGTTTTCATACAATTTGGTTTTTTAAGTGAAACGTATAGGTATATGATTTCTCTTTCTTAAACTACCAAACAACATGCCATAAATTGCAATACATTTATAATCAACATTTTATATAAGTAACTGGTATATGGAAATAATTTTAGAGCCAAACGAGAAGGAATGAATGGGGCAGAAAATCGGTCGGAAAGATTGAGAATAGAAAAATGTAAGGGTATATTTCAAAATAATAATCTTACCAACAACCAAGGAGTAAAATACATTCTGGATATATACTGGCAAAAATTATCTATACCCGGCTTAATCTTGTACGGTAAATTGCCCGGGGTTAGTTATAGAAATAATCCCCCCCCAGGTGCAGTTACAAATAGAAGTGTTGTTTATGATGGGCATATTGGCTATTTGCACCTGGGGGTTGCCAGGTGTCCAGGGCGCTGGGATAACAGGTATGCAGGGCATAGGAGTTAATACACCAAGTGCGGCTGCAGTGGCGCTGGCTACCTGGGGATTGGCGAGCGACATGCACATGGCGAAGGGAAGAATGTTTACCAGTGGTTTGTTATCGTTAATATTAGCATCGGGCACGTTAGAAGAGGTTACCCTGTTTACAGGTAATACCATGAGCGAGGAAGGAGCTGTTCCAAAAGAACACATAAGGGTTGCTCCCATACATACTTGATTGGGCATAGCTATTTCTTTTTTACAGTTTTAATGGCGTTTACAACAAGGCGTATGGAGTATATAAATAGTACATAAAAAGCGAATAGAATTAAAAAGTACTCGGTCTCAGTTAAATAAATATCATTATTGATAGAAATATCGCCAACTTTATTTACGAAAAGTGTATTTTCAACCCCATCTATAGAAAAATCCAAGGTATTATCCCCATCCCTTGTTCTATATTCATTATACATAGCAATGAACGTCCATTTTGTTATGAGCGTCATTATAAAAGATAGTAATAATATGGTTAACCCCCAAAGAAATTCTTTTGCCAGAAATTTTTTAATAGCGCCAACTATTTTCAATAAATTTTCCATCTGGTGTGGGTTACGGTTTTTGGTTCATTCTTTTAATAATAATTTTTTGAAGCAGGTATATAGAAATGGCCCCTATAATTCCCCCTACTATAAATAATAATTCGCTATCTTTTATATAAGAATTCATCCTGAAAATAGCGATAAAGCTCGCCAGGAATATGGAAATAAAAGCTACTTGGAATGCTTTGTTACTCATAAAAGTTTCTATAACTTTTGAGTTGGTCATAGCTAACAGCAACCCTATTGCAAATACGAACAGAATAACTACTAAGAGAAGAAAAATAATATTTTGAGATACCCGTACAAGGCTTATTAGTTTTTTTAATTTATCTAAAAAACTTTCCTCGGCGGCAACATCTTGCGGCGTATCGGTTTTATCCTGTTCAGTTACCACAAATTTCTTTTCTAATACATTCCACAGATCATTAAACCCATCGTCATACCCCAACGCCCATATTCCAACACCTGCCAGGTCCTGTGTTAAAGCCATGTCATATTTTTTAGACAGCGTTTGTTCATTGTCGAACCAGGTCTGCGTATATCCCTTAGCAGCAGTGTTTGGTTTCAGGTAGTAAGCTGTGTAGCCTATGGTATCATACATGGGAGATTGCACATAGCTCCTGCGCACATCTGCGTAGGTAATATGTTTTACAAAAGAACTGCCTTCGGAAGGAATAATGCTGATGGGAGTATCCCAAACACTTCCATAATAAGGAAGCGCTAAAATAAGCTGGTTTTTAGGAATTCCTTTTTTAAGGTACGTGGCTACCGATTCTTCCAAATTCCCCACCGTCCAGAGAGAGCCACTTTTCAGGGGAGCTTCAGGTCCTGCCACAGTGCTGCCCTGGGCATAGTAATTATAGCCCATCATAATAAATTGATCCACATGATGAATGAGCGCCTCTACAGGATAGGCATCTTCAGAGTCTATGGCAGGAATAGTTACATTCAACTCTAACCCTTCAGCTTTTAAAGCATTAGAAAGCCCCAAAACATATAAAGACAAATAGTGACTTAACCCGCCAGGAACATTTTCAAAATTCAACGTCACCCCATTCGCTTTCCGCAATTTCACGGCTTCAATAATAGGAGGTATAGATTGTTGCTGCGTTTTAAGATTAGAGAGAAACAGGGTATTGCCTTCCCTGGTGAGGTTACTTACCGTTAAATATACCTTGCAATTATTTTGTTTGGCTATATCTACCAGTGGGGTAGTTGCCCAGTCGTGCATAGATTTGGCAGAGCCATCGGCCGGGTTTATCTCGTATGAAAAATAGGAAACGGCAGAAAGTAAATTAAACTGATAACGTTGATAGGTAGCGGCAGCATCATTCCAATACGGGTGCCAGCCAAATACTTTCTTCTTTAAAGTGGTTTTCTGCTTGCTCGTATCTGGCAAAACAGTTACCCCTGATGGAGAACGCCTCACCAGGGAATCTACCTGGGCAAGAATGCTGTCTTTCCACTTTTGTTGCAGTTGTTGCAGCGAATCTTTCTGCGTGCCAGGCGTATTGCCATTACCAGAATCTTGAGAAGGTATGCTGTCGGAGGGAGAAGAAACAGGCATACCGAAAGTAGTTTCCAGCAAATTCCATAAATCCCCATACCCATTGTCATAGCCCAGCGCCCAGATACCTGCCCCTTTGAGTTTTTTAGAGAGCACAAACTTGTATTTTTGAGAAAGACTCTCCACATCATCAAACCAAACCTGGTTTACCGTGCCATCTGAAAAATCGGGAAACAGGTAATAGAAACTGGCGCTTTGTGTTTCTAATACCGGTGGAATAGGGTAGTTGGTTTTTATAGTGCGATAAGGCAGTTGCTCAAGGTACTTTATACTGGCAGAAGGCACCGTGGCCGTTTTTGTTTTCCAGGAAGTTCCCACATAGGGCAGAGATACAATGAGTTTCTGGGCAGGGATGCCATCTTTTAAATACGTTTCTACAGATTGCTGGAGAGTAGAGTTGCCCCATATTTTTCCTTTTTGCAAAGGGGCGTTAGGGCCGGCAGTTTTACTTCCTTTTCCGTAGTAGCCATACCCCAGCATTACAAAACGGTCTGCATAATTGGCTAATATAGAAAAATCATAAACTAAATTTACATCTACCGGCGGAATAACAACATTCAACTGTAGCTTTTTGGTTTTCAGCTGATTAGACAATTCAATTACATAACTATTATAAGCCTCCTTAACATCTTTAGGAATCAATTCAAAATCTAACGTAACACCGTCAGCTTTCCGATACTGCACCATTTCTATGATGCCCTCTATAGATTTTTTCTGGGCGATATGATTTTTAAAAAACCTCCGGTTCGCCTCTTCCCCAAAATTGGTAACAGTGAGAAATACCTTGCATTGAGCAGCCTTTGCCCTATCTACCAACCGCGTGGTTTTCCAATCATTCACAGTCAGGTAACTACCGGTTTCCGGGTTCAACTCATAAGAAAAGTACGATATAGAAGATAAAAGTTTAAAATTATACGATTGATAGGCGCTTCCCATCCAGTAAGGATGCCACCCAAAAACCTCCACGGCGGCGTTGCGACTCACCTCTGAATACCTGAAGGTACGGGATAAACTCCAGAGCGAATCCCAGAACGCTTCCGACTGGGCACCATACTTCTCATACCGCAGTAAATCATTATAATGAACGCTTATCTTTTCAATATTCTCATTTGGCTTAACAGGCTTTTCTTTCTTTTTCTGGAATAATTTTTTAACCCCATCCCAAACCTTGGTAAACAATCCTTTCGCCTCATCTTTTTCTTTTGCCGACTTTGCGGTGTCTTTAGGCTGGGTAGTTGTTTGCTCCGAAGTTTTTTGTTCCTGGAAGGTATAAGAACTAAAGGTCCCCGCCGAAACCAGGGAAGCTATTACAAGAATAAGTGCGCTATATATAAAGAAATTTTTCAATGCATATAAAAGTTATGCTACTAACTTCCAGCAACCCGTAAAAGTACAGGAGAACCTTTCCATGAGCAACCGTAGTAATACGGAATTTACAAATTATACATCCATCCCATCTGAGCGCTCTTTTTTTACTAATAAGTAACCCCTCAAGAATTATTTTTATTTTTTTAGTTGTTGAATACTTGTTGAAAGATTAAAAATAACTATATTTGACCAGAATATAAAGATGACTATTTTTTTTTAAGAGATGAACATATCATATCACTCTATTTTATAAGGTGTTTATTTTTTAGAGGCTAAAGAAATCTATATATAAATAACATAGCATACCCAATGATTACACACACACTAACTTGGGGTTCTTTTATGCCTTATCTTACTGTTTTTACTATATTTAAATATAGTATAATTATTGCGATACTCATAGGCATAGCTATTTTGGGCAGATGGGTTATAGCCAGGAAAATGCAGATAGCTTCTACGCGGAAAAAGAAACTGTATAATAACTGGGTAGCCTACTCCATTTTTTTACAGGAAGAAGAACGAAAACGCATTGCCTCTTCATTGCACGACAATTTTTGCGCCCGCCTGAGCATTATCAAATTAATGTTGCGAAGCATACCCACCGCAAAATTGCCAGAAGAAATATTTGCTAAATTAGATGAGGCTTACCATGCTGCCCGCTCCCTTTCTCATGAGTTAGACTCGCCCGTCCTGGAAAATATGGGATTGCTAGAAGCCATACGCGAATATATACGACCTCTCTATGGAACGTTGAAGATAGAAATACGGGTATTGCACATTTTCTCACAAAAACTGGCAACCCAGGTAGAGCTAAATTTATTTCGCATTGTGCAGGAAACCATTGCCAATATTTTGAGGCACGCTCATGCCAACACCGTACACATAGATATTCATTTCTCCCGCCAACAGGCAGCCCTCCGTATCAGTGATAATGGCATAGGCTTTAATGCAGAAACACAGCTTCGCGGAACAGGATTAAAAAATATACACATGCGGGTAGCCTTTTTAAAGGGAAATTACCGGCTGCGCTCATGCCCAGATAAAGGCACCACCCTGGTAGTTGCCATACCCATATCAGCTATTTCCAACAATTCAAACGCATTTTTGCCAACAGATATATTCCCGTCAACGGAAGACATGGAAAAAAATACTATCTTAACCAACCAATCACTATATACTAATGAATACGGCTTTATCCCTGGCTCTCGCCGATGATGAACGGCTCTTTACAAGCGGAATTAAAACCATTATTCAACAAGAAACCCGGCATAAAGTTCTTTTTGAGGCAATTGATGGCACCGAGCTACTTCAATGGTTAGAAACCACCCCCACCTTGCCAGACATGGTGTTGTTAGACCTTAAAATGAAACCTATGGACGGCATCACCGCTACCCAGCATATAAAAGAGCGCTATCCAGATATCAAGGTTATCATCTTATCTTCTTATTATGCAGAATCTTTTATTGGGTATATGATTAAACAAGGAATTAACGCCTTCTTGCCTAAAAATTGCGAACCCTCCCAGTTGCTTTCCGCCATCCAGAAAGTAGCCGAAAAAGATATTTTCTTAGATGAGGCCCTTGCCAACAGCATTCGGCGGCAAGCCATGCTAAAACGCCGTAAACAGCCCGTCTATGATACTGTAGAAAACCTCACCAAACGAGAGAAAGAAGTGCTTACCCTTATATGTAAAGAGTATTCCAATAAAGAAATCGCCGATACCCTGTTTATGAGCCTTCGCACTGCCGAAAGCCACCGCGAATCGCTCCTGAGAAAAACCGGCGCCCGCAATACAGCCGGGTTGGTTCTTTTTGCTTTAATGAACCAATTGGTAGATGTAGATAGCAAGCTATTAGAACTTACGCTTTCTGACTAAGACAGTATAGAGCAGTGAAATTGAAAACCAAAATTTAATACCTAATAGCTTCAACCACTTGATTAAAAACTAAGACAATAGAGGGTAAAAACCTGATTTTTTCCCCTCCTAAAACAAACTTTTCCCAATACTGGCTCCACTTTTTTTATAAAAAATAACCCCTAAAAATCCGTAGTAAAACGGATAAAAAATCCCCTGCAAACTCTTACCTTTACTGCAATGAAGGCAAAGGAGCATTCCCCCCGAAACGCCCCCAAACAACCCTCTGTAACCAAAGGAGGCTCTTTCATGGCAGATAACCGCCCCGAAACAGCAACCCTGTTGCAACTGCAAAAGAAGATGCAGCCAGAAAATCGCCCTACGCTTCAGCAGAAGCCTGTTACCGAAAACAACACCGGCTTGCCAGACAACCTGAAAAGCGGGATTGAAAACCTCTCTGGCTACTCCATGGACGATGTGCAGGTGCATTACAACTCCCCCGCACCCGCGCAGTTGCAGGCGCACGCGTATGCGCAAGGCACAGATATACACGTAGCGCCCGGGCAGGAACAACACCTGCCGCATGAAGCCTGGCATGTGGTGCAGCAAAAACAGGGACGGGTACAACCTACCCTGCAACTGAAGGACAAAATCAACGTGAACGATGATGCCGGGTTGGAAAAGGAGGCGGATGTGATGGGGGAGAGGGCCCAAAATACCTCGGCCCCTAACCCAGGTATCACCCCGTTATCTTCTAATTCTCATCCTCATCAACTTGCAACTTCTCTGGGAGCAACCAGTACTATAATGCAGTTAAGAGTAACCGCCAATAACTTTAGCGGGCTGTTAAACGAGCAAGAATCCCTTCAAAAAGATGTTAAGAAAAATCCCGGCAATTATGCAGGGAAGTATGTAACCGTAGGTTTTGAACATGAATTTGCAGGTATGGAAGATGAACTCTTCCACGGAGTATCGCACCTGCAAATAGCCCAGTCTGAAGAAAAACTACCCTACAACAACCTCCCGTTTTTTCTTGAAACAGATGCAGGCAATGAATTGGAAATGGTAGATCCTCCATTGCTTATAGAAACTGTTGCCGAAGGAAAACCTATTCCACACCCGGTTGATGTGGATATAGCCGCCCGTATAATTGAGGGCAGGCTCTACGACATAGTTAATCAATTCCCCACAGTTTATGAATTAGCAGCCATGTTAGGATCTGACCCCGGCATCCATTTCCATATTCCAAGAATTCAGATAGAACCCAAACATCTCTCTCACAATACCCAGGGCAATTTTACGGAAGGTAAAAACCAAATAGCTCCGCACGATGTGGGGCAGATACGCCTGCGACCTTCCGAAAAACACAGCAAAATAGCTACCCAGATAAATTTTGCTACCGATGCCCAGACCTATTTTAAAATGCAGGAGTTTAATGAAACCAAGCCTGAGCCAGGCCTCCTGTCTATTGCAGAAGATATGGCCACCCACATAACCCAGAGCATCCAGGTAGAGAGCGAAGCGCAAGGAATGTTTGTTACCTTTTTACACAGAGTTCTATCAGAACAAATGGCCATTCCCTTCATGGAGCAAGTGCGAAAGATGCAGCAGGAAGAGTACGAAGGAGGCACCAAAATACGAGATAGTGAACACCGCGATAGTTTTAGAAAAGGAGCAGGATTATCGAGCACCATAAAAGATAAGAACCGGGTTTGGATAAAAGATTCCCTGATGAGCATTGGCGCCGGTATTATGACCGAAAAAGATTGGGAACAACTTACCCCGGATTTGTATAATGCCAAAGAAACAGCAGAGAAAATGACAATTGATAATGCAAATGAGGAAACCGAACGCTATTTTAATCTTGCCAAGACCAATATGGTGGCTGCTTTAGAGGAGTTGATAGAACAAATAGGAGAAGAGATGACAACTCCGAAAACTATTTATACTCCTAATAAAGGTACTGAATTTTTAGAACACAATCCAAAATTGCTCGGCGCCCGCCAGGACACCTATATTTCTCCAGGAAAAGCCCAGATGCCCGGCGTATGGGATAATAAGCGATTGCATGTAGTAGAAACCAGGGGCAGAGGGTTGCAGGCGCTTGTTGCATTGGCTAACGACAACCCTGAAAAAAATCAAATAGTAAAAGATGAGGCAAACGATAAAAATTATAATGTGTTAAGACATGGTCATTTCTATAATCAAACAGATTCTCCTACCGGCAAATCGGGCTTCCATGACCCTGTATTTAATACATTTGAAGAAATTGGAGGCAATCTCTACTCTGCCAAAGACCTCGAAACACCTATTGAGCGCACTGAGCGAATGCACTACAATCCTAAGATAAAAATGTACTATGACTCTGAAATGGCTATGTACTACGATGCTCAGAAGAAAGCCTACTACGACCAGGGATTACAGATGTATTATAATGGAAAGAATAAAGCCTATTATAATGATGACGTAACCATAACACTGGATGATAAAGAAAATTCGGAGACAAAAGGAATGTATATAAATGAAGAAAAAGAGGTTTATTATGACCCTGTTAAAAGAGCGTGGTACAATGCTAAAACAAAAAAATATACCGATGTGAGAACAGAGGTGTTTACCAATCCTTCTGAAGGTATAACGTATGACCCTAAATCTAAGAAGAAAAAAGAGCTGAAGCCGGGTCCTTTAGTTCCTTTGCGAACCATTTATCCCAACTATGATGAGGCTATACAAAAAGAAACCACAGGGGCTCGTATTTTGGCTCAACTGGGCGATGTAAAAATTCCCGACAATACGCCTCCCTCTCAAATGAGTTTTGTAGCAATGACTATGAAAAATAAGTAAAAAATATGTAAACCATAGATAACCCTATATATAAAAAGTATAACTGGCTCATTGTGAAACCAAAACAACATCTTCCGCCAAAAGCCTCCAAACAACCCTCTGTAACCAAAGGAGGCTCTTTCATGGCAGATAACCGCCCCGAAACAGCAACCCTGTTGCAACTGCAAAAGAAGATGCAGCCAGAAAATCGCCCTACGCTTCAGCAGAAGCCTGTTACCGAAAACAACACCGGCTTGCCAGACAACCTGAAAAGCGGGATTGAAAACCTCTCTGGCTACTCCATGGACGATGTGCAGGTGCATTACAACTCCCCCGCACCCGCGCAGTTGCAGGCGCACGCGTATGCGCAAGGCACAGATATACACGTAGCGCCCGGGCAGGAACAACACCTGCCGCATGAAGCCTGGCATGTGGTGCAGCAAAAACAGGGACGGGTACAACCTACCCTGCAACTGAAGGACAAAATCAACGTGAACGATGATGCCGGGTTGGAAAAGGAGGCGGATGTGATGGGGGAGAAGGCAAATTTTTCTGAAAAACATGGGGATAGTGTAGCTACTACTCCACCTAAATCGGAAAACAGCCCAGGAGTGGTTCAAAGAGTTCTGTTAAAATTGCCCAATAATGGTAGCGAATGGGAAGTTGATAGTAATGAATATGCCTCTCATATAAAAGGATGGATAGACCATCAGGCAGAAGAATTGAATTATAAAGCCTTGCAAAGTTTATTAATTCAGTTGGGTGAAGAAACTAAGCCTACCGAATCAGATAAAATTCTGTTTAGCTATGCGCAATTAAAGTCTATAGAGGTAAGAAAAAATGTAACCCTGAATTTTCCCCTGCTCAAGAAAGCCGCCAATCCTGATGTTATTGAAAATATTCCTGAGTTTATCAAAGCTCAGGCAGCCTATCAAAAATTGTTAGTCAATGCCTATGACGAAAGTGAAATTATGCGAACCCATCAAAGCATTGGGTTAGAGTTTGAGTTTGCCAATTATACCAGTGTTAAAGAGTTCGATTCTCACTTAGAATTAGCGGTATCGCAACCACTCTCTCCTTTATTTAACTTGCCATTTGTATTGGAAACTGACTCTGGAAAAGAATTAGAAATTGGGTTTCCCCCTTTCCTCATTGTGCAAGACGGTAAGACAAAAACCCGTATTGCCAATATCTGGAAAACCATGAGGAAGTTGATGGGAGAAATTCGGGAAAAATCAAAAGGAGAAGGAATTCCCTTTTTATTGAATGAAATTTCTTCAGCCGGTCTTGGTAAAGGATGGGCTTATAAGGGAGATGCCTATAAAAACCTTACGGTTGCTAATGAACGAACCAAACACACCACTACCACAGACAACGTGTATTCCCAGTTAAATATCTCGTTAACGGGAGAGGAGAGCGCCCAATATATAGAAGCTATATCCCAAGAAGAGGGCCTTGCTACATCGGCAGAAAAAGAATTGATTATTCCTATTTATAAAGGAGTACATGAGATACTAACTATTGAAAAGGATAAAGAACTTATTGAAAATATGACCGATGGAGTATTTACCCACCTCACCAAATCGGTAACAAGTATGATGGCAATTCCGAGCATTCTAATAGCCGATAACCCCATATTAAAAGAATTAGTGCATTCAGAAGGGATGTTCGATTTGCATTCTACCGTAAAAGAACTTCATGGCATCTGGGTTAAAGATTCACTGCCTAATATATTGAGAACGATGGGAGGCGCTAAACTAAAAAGCGCCACTGTACTTCTCCAGAAAGCTAAAGACCAACTCATTAAATATATTATACAACAGGTCAGGAAACAGTTAGAAACATCATTCAGAGAGCAGAATTTAAAAGAAGCAGCAGAAATCTATTTTGCTAAAACAAAAGATGTTACCGGTGCGCTCGAAATAGCTATAGGTAACGCAGATACCTGGTTTCAAAACGAGGATTGGGAAAGTCATGCAAAATTGCCTAAAGATATGCAAGACGTACTCAGTAAGTTAACTATTTTTATAGAATCGGATAAGGCGGGATTTTTTACAGAGTTTAAAACATACAAATTAACCATTGCTAAACTTAAGAGTAATTTTGCGAAATATAGAAAAGATGAAACCGATAAGGAGGAACATTATGAAAGTGAAGGATATTATTACCTGACAGGAGCTTCCTGGGATAAACCGGGCGAAGATATAGAAGAACTCAAATTAGTGTTAAAAGACGTTACTATATTCCGATTGCATGAAAAATTAGTAGATTTATTTGTAGGTGAAATAGAAAAGGAGATAGATGGAACCATTAAGGTTCTCAAGAAAAGTAAAGATTATTTACCATCTCCCAAAACAGGGTTCAATCAGGGTGAAAAATTTGGCAGCGGTCTTGGTGTAAGAAAAGATACCCATATAAAAACCGTAAAAACAGGAGGTCAATCCGGGAAAAACGTAGCTGAGTTACGAGGCGATTCTATCATTAAAAAGTATGTAGAAAATTAATTATTAGCCAGGCGTTTCCAAAATAGTCTTGTAATAATTATTCTAAAAGGCTAAAGATTTCTTCTCATAAAGTCAATATCAGATATTTCAAATTTCCATTGTCCCCCGCCTCGGCAACCGGTTTTTCCACAACTCCATAATCTGGTAGTTTATAGCAGCGCCATCTCCATAATTAGAGCGGGAGCGTAGTTGCAACTGGTAATTAAAAGGCGTGCCAATCCACCGTATTTCCACTTTTCGCCACCATTGCCAGCCATACCAGTTTTGCACTTTTTTTACAGCACCTCCTTTCCCGGCATACGCATTCACAGCAATAGCATGCAACATGGCATATTTGCCCTCACCGGGCTTTCCGTTGGCGCAGGCAAGTACCTGGAAAGCGGTGCAGCCCTCTAAATTATTCAGCACCGTATGCCATTGGGCATCGGCGGCAATAACCCCTTCTGCATAGTTCCCTTGCAGGCTTTTTACTGAGAGCATCCCCTGTATATCTGCCAGTGTTTTAGGTTGTTTGGTGCCAATGCCTATTTTCCCGTCCTTATCAATATACAGAGCGCTCTGCTGGGTATCGCCATTTTCTATATTTATTCCGCCCCCATCTTCTTTGTCTAAAATTCCTATCGTCCATGCCGGGTTAGGGTCATCTATACGGTGAAAGAAACTCAACAACTTTTCAGCAGATGTTCCCTGGGGCGCTAACTCTAACCCATGGTCAAAATCTTTCGAAAGCCCATCGTCTAATTTATTAATCATAGAAAAGATGAGGTCTTTAAAATCTTCTTCGGTGGGTCGCTTCCCGTTTTTAAAAAGCTCGTAAAGAGTTTCCCGGTTAAGCAATTTACGAGTTTCTGTGGTTGTATTTTCCATAATAATAGTGAATTAGAATCTTACTTTTAATACAATGCGCCGGCGGTTACCAGGTTTTTCAACGGTTGGCGGCGGAGCGGACTCAATGGGTTTTTCGTCGGGTTGAAGAATAAAATCTTCTTCAATTTTCATAACGCTTATTTGTAATGGTGTGGGTGGTTTGGTTATATGCCCATTCACCAATCGTATGTCATGGGAAGTTGCAGGAACAAAAACCGACCAGGGTTGAGATGGGGAGATACCACTTCTGGCAGCCGTATCTTTATAGTTGTATATGCCATCTTCGTGGTGAAACTGCACTAATGAAAAATTGGTAACAAAATCTACATACGGTTGCCTGGCTATAACATTTTCAATGCCTTTTGCATGTATGATGTGTTTTTTATAGGTGGAGGGGTCGCGGTGAAACAACCACGGAGCTATATGTGCGTTAATGGTTTGTTGAATATTTTTTAACTTTTCCCCGCTAAGGCGGTTATCTTTTAAGGTAACATCGCAGGATACCCGTATCACTTCATATATTGGGTTTCGCACGGTAATCTTTACATAAGGGGGTGCTAACTGGCTAATGTAATTTTTCACTTTTTCTAACGTGGTAACGCTGAATTTCCGGCGAGAGACGGGATTGCTCATATCCATATTCCTCAGTAGCATGATAATTACTTCATTAGGTTGTATCTCTTCTGGAAATAGGGTAGAGGTGAGGCAGCTCACCTGGAATACTTCAGAAAATTGCTCTAATATAAGTTGTTCGTAGTCGGTCGTAGTTACAGCTCTGTTTTTATGGAAAAGCCGCTCGCTCAAACGGGTATAAAAGACAGATGCACTTTCAGGAGCTTCACCGGCATAGGAGGGGAAAGGCTGGAAAATAGATTTTACATCTTTATTTTTGTCATATACCGCCGTTATAGAAAGCTCTGGTAAAGGGTCTTGAGAGGGAGTTATGAGGCTCGTATCTTGTTCTACCACTACCGCCTGCGTGTTTATGTAGCTGCACTCCCGTATTAGCTCTAGCGCTTGAGAGGAAGAGAGGCGCAGCCAAAAGGGGGCTTCTGAAAAGAGAGGGTGATGGTGGTTAATGCGTTCGGGGATGTGCAGTTTCACAATGCCCGATTCGGTGAAGCCAGTTGTTTGGTCTTCTAAAATGTTTTCTTTAGGAAGGGTTTTCCACGATGCACCTTGTAAATACTCCCATACCATATCGTCTTCTGCTTGCTGGACATTGTATGAAAAGGTATTGATATGAAAATAGAGGGATAGGGTTTCATTGGGGGTAGCTTCTTTAAAGCCGAGGTAGAGATATCCTCGGTTATTGAATTTGGGTACAGGGGTAGATTTTTTAATTCGCTTCAAATCGGCTACCTTTAGAGTGCCAAAGGGTTGTATATGAAAAAATTCAAAGGGAAATAGCTTGGCTTTGCGGTCTTCTTTTGAGGAGTTGAAATGGATAACTTGTTCGGCGCTGTATTGCATGCGAAGGGTATTCATTTTAGGAACAAAGGGAGTTTCGGGTATTACCAGGTTGGGCCTGCGACGCCTGTTGGGAGCGTTTAGATTAATAACTACATTGTTGGCCATAATTTTCAGGTAGGCGTCTTGCCCAAAACCAATGGGTGGGCTGTCTAATTCTAACTTAAAAAAACCGGTAACTGCATTATCAAAAGAAAAAGGAAGGTCTCTTTTGGTAAATTCCGGAACATAATATAGTTTGCCAACATCGGCCTGATACATACTGTTTTCTATGAGTGCGCCATTTTCTTCCTGGAAAAGAGGGATATTTTGGCTGTGTTCGCGTTTTGGTGGTATCCATTCTCCCTGCGACAGGGCATACAGGTTAAAGGTGAAACTGCTGTTAGTAATATTGCCGGGATAGGCACTATAGTATGCCTCAAAACCTTCCTGGGGGAGTTTATACCAATCTACATAAAAAGAAAGAGCGGTAAGTTTCTTTTGTATAAGTTCTTCATAACCCACATAGAAATTTTCTCCTTTTAAAGGGGCTGGCCCAAAAGGTTCAAAAGGTTTATTGTTTTCTAATTTTCCAAAGGCGTCATGCAATTGTAAATCTTTTATACCACTGCAATCGACCTGGATAACTATTTCATCTATGGTTACATCTCTTAGTAAACTATATGGATAATAGGTGGTATTGCTTTTTAAGACCATTTGCAGTACCGGGAAGCTGGTTTGGTAAGATGCTTTGTGTATGGTAGGGTCAATAGCTATGATTTCGGGGATGTCTTTTCCAAAGGTGAATAAAAAAACAATTTCATTTGGGTATTCTAAAGAGGTATCTTTTTTCTTGAAATCGATAGCGTAGTTCTCAATAGTAATCCACCCTTCTTTTCCTGTTATACTGAGTTGAAAGGAGTCGGAGAAAAAATAATAGAGCATCTCCATCTCGGTGAATTCACTACCGGCGGCCATGCTTTTTATGGAGCCCCATAGGGTGCCCATGCTTTTTTTACCAAAACTCATGGCTATTGAAACAGACCGTTCCCCTTCTTTCATAAAAAATACAGGGGCTGCAATAGCGCATCCTACCTGTGGCTGGAAGATAGATTCCTGGTCAACATCAGTATTTCCAAAGGAATCTGCGCCAAAGAGGTGAAATTTGTAAGGGGCTTGGTTTAGAAGTTCTTTGTCTGTTATGGTTTTTTGAAAGGTATAGATACCGGTAACTAAGTTAACCTTATTTAGAGGGGCTATAATAGGGTTAGTACTTATAAGAAGGGTGCGTATTTGGGTGAGCTTGGTTCTGAAGAGCTCTTCTTCATCTATGGTTCTGTAGATACGTTCTATTCCCTCTTTGGTTTGCCCGGCAGAAAGACGCATACCTTCTTGCAGGTGGCACGACAGGGCTTCTTTGGCTAATTGAAAAAATACGATACACCTGTCGGGTTTGGCTGCTTGTTGATTTTGTTGAAGAAGGGTACGATAATAGTAGTCTAAGTGTTTTTGGCTGAGCCCGTTTAGTTGTTCTTTAATGTATGTTTGTAATTTTAAAAAAGAAAGCAGTAAACCTATATGGGCGGTGTGGGTTTGTTCTTTTTCAAGGGCTCGGGATAACCATTGGGGAACTTGCTGAAGGATGTATTGAATGCTCACGAGAAAGGCATTGCAGGCTTCATGTATCTTCTCAGGGTCATTTATAAGTTTATAGGTGCCTTTGGTAATTTCTAAGGAAACATTGCTGTCAGTGGCTTCCGGTTGCCATTCTTTATATATTTCGAAAAATTTTTCTTGTATTTCAGGAGGATTGAAAATAGTTTTATCTGTGCTAATAACATTATTAGCTTCTTGAGATAGCCTGTTTTTTATGGCGTTTTTAAGCTCGTAGGCAATAAATGTTCCTTCTACTTCTTTGGCATGTATATACCACCCCGTTAGAATTTTTATTAATTCTATAAAAAATAACTGGAATTCCTGGATGGTGCGCTCTTTATTCTGGACTGAGAGTTTTTGATGAGATTGATTATAGATGCGATTTTTCTTTTCGGTCAACGCCGATACATCTGTTTGCAGGAGGTTAGAGAGGAAAATAACATCGTTTTTAGAGAAGAAAGGCTGCCAGTTTTGGGTTTTTTTATTATCAAGGTTGTAGTATTGAATATATTTTGCGTATTGGGAGACAAAAAAGAGGTGGTCTTCTAATTTTTTTCCATCAATAACTATAGACTCCGGGAAAAGGACTTTATTTATGCGACTTTCCTTAGAGGTGCTGTAGGGAATTATATTATAGGCTCTTTTTGGTTTCAATGAGGGATGTTATTTTTTCAGTAAGGTTCCTTCTCTCAGGTAAAAGGGATATACAATGTTATTACGGGTGTTGGTTTGTATAATAGTATAGAATACAGAAATATATAATATTCCTTCTATTTCATGACTGGTATCTATGTCAATATTAGAAACTATTATCCGGGGTTCAAAAAATAAGATGGCGCGTTCAATTCTATATATTATAAAGTGGAGGAGGGTATTACTTATAACTTCATAAACCATAGTTTGGAGAGAGCTGCCATATTCAGTGTTCATAATACGTTCTCCTTTCATGGTATCAAAAAGAATAAAGAGGCTTTGTTTTATGTCTTCTTCATCAGATACCATTTCTACGGAATGGGTTTGCAAATTAAAGGCAGGGGGAAATGCCCAGCCAGTGCCTAAGAACGATGCTTCGTTTGTTTTCATCCTTATCTTTTGCTTAGTTTAAAGATACCAAGGCGCCTTTTACAGTAACTGTTCCCGATGCTTTTAGCTCACTACTGGCCTGTCCCTGTAATGACAGGGTGGTGTTAGATTTAACGGTAACGCCATTGCCCTGGGCTTCTAAACTGCCCGAGGAGGCTTTTATGCTCACGGTACTCCCCTGGATTTCTACTCCTTGGGCAGCTTTTAGGGTCATAGAGCCTTTACTTTCTATGGTAATTCCACTATCGTTAAACTCAGCAGTGTTGCCTTTTATATCTTTTATAACAATAGATTTATCTTTATCGCTCAAGGTTATGCTATTGCCGCCAGGGGTAAGTATGGTAATGATTTTATTTTCATCATCGAAAGTGAGCTCTAATTTACTACTGGTAACAATGGCTTTTTTAGAATTTTTATCGTCTGGTGTAAGCGCCGGGGTGCGTACTTTGCTATATAAACTCCCTAAAATTACAGGGTTGGTGGGGTTATCGTCCAGGAAGCCTAATACTACTTCATCTCCAATTTCCGGGTAGAAGAAAGAGCCAAATTCTTTAGAGGCGTAAAAACCACCCAGGCGCGCCCATATACCTGTATCGCTACTGGCAATGAGGGGTAAGGTAACCAACACACGGTATTCATTTTCAGGATCCTGGTCAATTTGCTTCACTACTCCAATTTGTAAGCCGTTTACCCCCGGTAAGGTACCGGCGGCTTTAGGCGGGGTAATGTTCATTTCTTCTGCATACCATTTTTCTGAGAGCCCAAAACCTACTTCAGTAATCCAATTACCCGAATCAATTTCATGCCGCACAGAAGTAATATAAGCATTCCCGTTCATGCGGTCGCCTAAACCCGTTATACTAATAATGGTATCGGGTTTTACAAGTGCATTTCCTTGAAAACTAACAGTTCCCTGGAAGCGACCAATTCTCGATTTGAGAAGTTGGGCGTCTGCCCATTGTTTTAAACTATCTTTTACCAGCGGCACGGTAGATTGAAGCGAGAAAGCGCTTATATTCATTACACCTGCGAGTGTTTTTCCATCTATATTGCCCTGGCTGTTTACAGAGGGTTCTGAGGAGGTAGATTGCACAAGGGCTTGGGTGGACAAATCCCAGGAAGAAGCCTCGGCAGAAAGTAATTGCTCTTTGCTACTCAACGTGATTTCACTTTCTACTATTGATTCTCCGTAACCTACTTCTAATACCGGGGAGGCAGACGTATCGGGTTTTTTTATGTTTATAGTGCCATCGTCAATAATAATTAGCTGTCCGTTTATTTCAGAACGGGCTACAATAAAATCCCAGTCATTGGCATAGTATTGTACCAATTCTTTATACTGTACAGTGGTGGCTTCTACGGTGGCGCTAAACCCATAGGCGCCAGTTATTTTGGTTATTACATCGCTGTCTTTTACATCATTGTAATAGGCATTTTTCCTTCCCAGGGTCATTTTTATGGTTTCATCCCGGCATTCAATTACTAATAAAGGCGCTTCTTCGGGGTGTGTTTTAATGGTTTGGCTTATTATAATTCCTTTAAAAATAGTGGTTTCCTGGCTGTGGTAACCAGCTTTTATCTCTATAGTGCTCCCGGGAACAAAATCTGCTGATTCGCTTATGGAAAAATCTTCCATAGAAACGCTTCCGTCTAATACAGATACACGGGCGATAGGGATTTTATTTACGGTTTTCACTATTTCTACCCCCAACACTTCTACCGTATCGGGTAGTGCAGTGCCCGCCACTATTACGGCAAGGCTCAACAAATCGGTAGGGCTGTCTAATGGGGTAGGGGTTGCCATGAGAACATTATTTTAATAAGGGAGGCAGTACTATTTTTGTTCCCGATTTTATTCTTCGGAAGGTATCTAAATCATTAATTACAGCGAGTTTAAAATAGTAGCCAGGATCATTATATACTTCTTTAGCCAGCAAAGGCAATGAAAAACCCTCTGTTAGCAAGCGTTGGTGAGTGAGGTCTGGCGAAGCTTTCCGGGCTATTAGTTTCCGGGTGGTTTCATTCAGAAAGGCTTTAAAAGATACGTCAACGGTTGCTCTAAGCGGAGTACCATCAGACTTAAACATGGTATAATTAACATTGAGAGAGTCTAAGGTGCAGGGAAAAACAAAAGTTCCCCACGAGATGAGCAGGTAATTAGAACGGTGTATGTTGCCTACATAGGTATAGGTTACAGTTTTGAGTGCATCAATAGCCGCCACAACATCGCGGCCTTGAGTCATTGTTATAATTCCGGTAGCATCAAATTGTAATGTAAAAGAAACGCTTTCTGGTCCAATACTTTTAAATTTGGGAGTATTTCCTTCACTGGCGGCGTTGGTAGGGTCTGTATAACTAATAGAATGATTGTGAGTGAATTTCTCCGGGTTAATATCTGCTTCATACTCTCCCGCGCTTGCCGAAAATTCAGGGTCTGAGAAGGCTTTTATGAGTAGTTTTTCTAAAGTTCCTGCAGGTGGCGCCATATACTATCGTTCTTTAATTTTTTTAAGCGCATCGTTTACCATCTTAGAGCACACTTTTGTAATTTCTCTCTTTAATGCTACTTTAGTAAGAGATGTAGGGGTATGATTGTTCTTATTGCCTTCGTAAACAACAGATTTTATAACTAATTCTTTTATAATAATACTCATAGCAATGTAAAAAAATATAAGAGTTAAGCAGGAAGGGTAGTAAAATAAGTACAAGACAATTTTATAGATTCTATGGCAAGATTATTGTCCTGTGCACCTAACTTAGATACATTCCATGCTATAGGCCAGGCGCCATTTATCTGCCAGGTTATAATAGCACTTCCATTCTCATCTAACAAAGAAACTAACAATGTTTGCGGAACTATTTTTGCACTAAAACCTCCGGTAAGTGTAGCTATACACCATTTTGCTAAAGATGAGCCAGAAGGTATAAGACCTCTTTTAAGCTCTATTGTATTGAACTTAGCCCTTGCCGGAACTTGATAAGCAAAACGGTTTTCGCCTCCTTGTTTAATTTCTTCCGTTGAAATTTCCCCGCTTATACCATCTACCTCCTGAAATTTATAATCGCTTATACCCTCCGATCCCTGAAATTTTACAGAGAAATAAAACGAAACCGGAGGGTATTCACTATAATCATTAGGCATTATTTATTAGCAATAGTTACTCCTTCATGAGCTATCTCAAGAGTTTCTACAGCTACTTCATTACCATCAGATTTCATGTCGGTGCTTGTAATTTTGGTAGGCCACGCATTGGTAAGCGTCCAAGTCATGGTACCATTACCGCCTTCGTCAAGCAATTTAATGGTTACTGTTTGTCTCTTGATAATGTTCATTTTTATTTGATTAAACCAATCCCAGAATTTGTTGTCTTTAACAAAAACGCCTTTTTTGAGGGTTACGTTTCCGAATTTTTTAATTCCGGGCATTTTAATAGTGGAAAACACAGGATTGTTTCCATTTCTATACTCAATAATTTGAGCTTCTACATCCAGGCCTGAAATTTCCTGGAAAGCGGTGCCTATAACGTTATCTGTTACTTCTACGCTGAAGTAAAATTTCGATATAGGCCACACGGTCTGACTTTGTGCTGATCCATCATCTGCCATGATATTGTGTTTTTAAAGGTTAATAATTAATTTTTATTTAGATTACGATTTTTGCATTTGTTGTTCGAACGTAATTACGATGAACTCTGCGGGACGTGAAATAGCTACTTTTACCTCTACTCTCATAATTCCTTCTAAGATGTCTAACGCGGTCATAGTAGTTCCTAACCCTACGCTTACTGAAAAAGCATCGGCGGGTACAGCTCCTGCTAAGGCGCCTTGTTTCCACATATTGGTAAGGAAGTTGCTAATCATGCTCTCTACATTTATCCATGTATTTTTCACGTTAGGTTCAAATACATACGCTTTGGCTGCAAACTTTATAGATTGCTCTAACATAATCATGGTACGTCGCACGTTTATATACCGCCAGTCTAAGCTGTTTGCATTTAATGTACGAGCCCCCCAGACTATCGTTCCCAATCCTATAAAAGGACGAATGGCGCAGATGGCTTTTCCTAAGATAGGCGCATTCAAGTCTTCTTGCTGGTTATGGTCTATATGCACAGCAGGAGCCACTGTACTATTTACTGCTACGTTAGCAGGTGCCTTCCATACCCCACGCTCATTATCTACACGCGTATAAATACCAGCCATAGCACCAGAAGGAGGCAACAAGTTTTTCTTATCTAAAACCGTATCCATCAGCGTTTTAAAGTCAGGTACCGCAATAGAGAGTACACTTTGAACAGTAGCCGGGTCAGGTCCATTCCCATCTGCAGCAGGAGGCGCTGCAAGTGCATCTATAAAAGGTTTCAAGGCATCTTGCTGGGCTTTGCTAAGAGAAGCTATAGCAGCTGTGCAAATTTCCTGTACTATCTTTAAAGAATCTGCATTAAAATTCTGGAAGCTTATTTCGGTAGATTGTACAATAGTAGTTTTTAACCACGGATAGTAAGCCGCTCCGAAACTTAAAAAGTCAGAAGCTACCTGGTTTCTGAACTGGTCTATAGGATTAAAATTAGGGTCATCTAATCCTTTAAACCCTTCATACACATCTAAAATTGCCACCCGGTTTTTCTGCGTACCAGCATGGTTAAGCATTTGCTGTTGCAATGAATAGCAAACATTAGCTTCCAATAACAACGCATCGGGTATAACTAGCATGGTAGGCTCTGTTTCTTTTTCGAGCGATTTCAGAGCGCCCAAGAAAGGATCTAATGATAGATCAGGGGCTACCTTGCCGCTTCCGTAAGTTCCTACAGATACAATGTAACAGGTGCCTCCTCCATTTTGGTAAAATAGTTTTAGCGACTCATACATGTAAAACAAAGTGTTTGCGTCGGGCGTAAGCGTGTACGAGTCCGCTCCGATAGTAACATCAGAAGGAGTAGGAGCATCAGCCGCTAATTTGGCAAGTGCATAGGTGGTTTGAGCACCTTTTCCATAGAAATTTTCAAATTCTAGGAAAGAATCTACTTTTACGGGTTTATTCAGCAACGATTTGCCGCCAAAACTCGCTTTTTCGGTGTAGCCTATAAAGGCCGGAATAGCTGTAGCTACAGCCACCACCGAATTGGGGAAGGCGCTTTTCTCATCGATATAAACGCCGGGGGTTTTTAGTGTTAGTGCCATAATAATTGGTTTTTAGTATTAAATATATATGTATATAGGGGTTGTGTACAAAGTAGGTTCTTCGCCAGAAGGGCGTACATTTTCGCTTTGGGCGGCAGGCAACTTCAAAAACATATTCCAGGGTTGCGCCATTGTTTCCGGGTGTGGCTTAGTAATCAATTTAAACTCATAATCGGGGCGTTGCTTAAAGGGAATTAACCCTTGAGAAGCTATTTTCAGCGCAGCCCTTCCTCCTAAAACGGTTGCCGGTTCCCCCGTTTTAAAAACATATTGCTGTTTTTCATCCAGCACTTCATAGTTGTTTCCATTAGGCTGTTTCTCAATAATATAATATTCCCAAACAGATGAACGCACTTGGAAGGTAATGGTATAGGAAGGGTTTTCAGTAGTTTTCAAATCTATTTCAATCAACCCAAATACCGTATTCGTTTTTTCCGGGTCGCCAAAGAAAAAACCCTGCTCATCGCCAAACGTCCAGTTATATTTTCCTGGCTCCCAATCTTTCCATAAACCAGAAAGAGAGGTTAATCCATTCCATGGCATTTCTAAAACAATCTCTCCAGTTTGATTCACAATACGCAACGATTTTTCTTCCCCTTTGCTGGCTGAAATAGATAGACCGTATATCTTCTCTAAAATATCCTGTTCTTCAATTTCCGTATTTGCCTGTAGCCGTCCATTTACGTCACTCAGGTAACACAAAGAATCGTTTTGAGAGAAAAAGGGCAATATAGTATAGTTATAAAATTCAATATCAGTTATCCGCATCCAAAAAGTAAGCAGCGAACCATAATCTTCCGGTGTTTCAGCCGTGCGATAGAGCGTTATATCAGCAGGAAGAGCCCGCATCAAAATCCTGTGCGTTTTCATCCATCGCTCGGTAGCTTGGGTAGGCTGTAACTCAATACCCCCTATCGCTCCTGAAAAATAGGTGTGAGAACAATCAAGATGAAATATTTGCGTAGTCTTTGTCATACTCCTTAGTTAAACAGCCGCCTGCGGCGCTTCCTGTATTTGAGGCAATTCAGCAGGTATAACCCCTTCATGGATACTCAACATTCGTAACTTATATATAATAGAAGGCTGGTACTTTGCACCCAGCGCCCCCCAGAAATGGCTCATATCTTGAATATTCAAGTTCACAATTTCACAAGTAATTTTTTCTACCGAAGCCGGTAACCCACTCATATTCGCATGGTTGAATACCGGGTTGCTCTGGAAAAAACCAATAGCCGCCGAAAGCCATTTCAACCCTTCCGGGTATTGCTTATCATTAAACAACATAGAAAGCAACAGGTATAAATTTATGTTTACCGGGGGCAATTTGCGCCCGATACCACCTCCATTAAGATGCACATAGCCCGCCATACTTTCCCGGTTTGTCTCGTGTTCTATATTTACAATACTCAATACCAAGGCACTCTCTTCTTTAATAATGGCATTCCCGTCAGGCCCCACCAAACCAGAAAGTAAAACCTTATTGGTGCGGTTTTGAAACTTTCGGTTGAGATGCCCATTCAACGATTGAGTTATATTTGTAAGTACGCTCGATATCACCTTTCTATACAGTCTTCAAACAAGTTAGTAAAGATGCGATGCAACGTTTTGACAAACAACCGCAGAAGTACGGTAATATGTAATATCAGTATAAGTACGGATAAAATACACACCTACAAAAACCAGTAATCTCTCTAAAAAGACCTTTTCCCTACTTTTGTAACCTCTATAAATGCCTATGAACCCCGCTTCTATTTTTCATATAGACACTCCCCGAGAATTTGAAATCGCCGCCTGGCAGCTTTTTGAATATCAATACACCCATAACCCCCTGTATCATACTTTTTGCAACCTCTTGCACCGGCCTCCCGGAAAAGTAAGTAGCCTGGAGGAGATTCCTTTTTTGCCCATTCAATTTTTTAAAACCCATACCGTGCTTTCCGGTTCCCATTCCCCGCAGCTCATTTTTACCAGCAGCGGCACTACTGGCAGTCTTCTCTCAAAACATTATATAACAGATGCAGCACTTTATAAAAATAGTTCCCTGGCAGCTTTTCAACACTTCTATGGCTCCGTGGCCAATTATACCATTTTAGCGCTACTCCCTTCTTATTTAGAGCGAAACAATTCTTCGCTGGTATATATGGTAAACCACCTCATTCGCCAATCAAACCATCCAGAAAGCGGGTTCTTTCTCCACAATTTAGATGAGCTTGCTCACCGGCTCAGAGAGATAGATAAGCGGGGAGAGCCCGTTTTACTCATTGGCGTTTCCTTTGCCCTACTTAACCTTATAGAAAAATACACTTTCCGGTTACACCATACCATTATTATGGAAACCGGTGGTATGAAAGGCCGCCGCAAAGAACTGACACGGGCAGAATTGCACCAGCTCCTCCGGGAGGGCTTTGGGGTAGAAACCATTCATTCTGAGTATGGAATGACAGAACTATTGTCGCAAGCCTATTCCCAAAAAAACGGGAACTTTCAATGCCCGCCCTGGATGAAAATTTTTATACGCGAAACAAGCGACCCTTTACAACTGTTACCCACCGGGAAAACAGGAGGGATTAATGTTATAGATTTAGCCAATAGAAACTCATGCGCTTTCATAGCCACCGAAGACCTCGGGAAAGTATATGAAAATGGTTCTTTTGAAGTGTTGGGGCGCTACGACCAGGCAGATGTAAGAGGATGTAATTTATTGATTAACAATTAGTAAAATATAATACCATAAACTTTTAGTGTATGTTTTAATAATCGTTTTCGCACGGGCGCGCCTACCCGCCCGCGTGTGTGAGCGTAAGCGCACGTACATACATATACGAAAGGAAATGCTAAGGTTCATAATACGATTTTAAGCGATGGAAGAAAATTCATTAAAATTCTTTGAACAAAAACAATTATAATATAATTGTAAATAGTGTGAATAAAAAATAATTTTTTTAAGTATATTTGAACTGTAAATAGAGATAGCCACATATAACTATTTAAAACCAAAACTTTACTGTTGATAAGCTCATTTCGCCATTCACAGAAAAAGTAAGACAAGTAACTAACAATACTACTAACCGCTCCATGAAGAAAATCTATATTTTTCTACTCTTTCATATCATCGTCATACCCATCATCGCCCAGCCAACAGGGAGATATGGCGGGGGAGCGGGTGGTGGTTTTTCCTTCTCAGAAAGCCTGAACAATATACTTCCCGCAACCATAAACCCCTCTCAACCCACCGGGAAATATGGTGGCGGCTCAGGAGACGGTTTTGCCTTTGCAGAAAGTCTTGGAGGTGTATTATATTCGCCCCTTAAGCCCGCTATTTCTCAAAAAATAGCTATTTATCCCAATCCTATATACAAACATACTCCCTTCCTGTATATAGAAAGCCCCTTTAAGGGGGATGTTACCGCCAAATGGTATGCCATTAACGGCGCTTTATTATACATTCAGGAAGTAACAAAAAATAACCCGGTAGCAGTCATAAAACGCCCCGCCCTCTCATCGGGAGTATATATGCTCATAATAGAAGAAACTACCAAAAATGTCTTTTTCCAAAAAGTAATCGTTCAGTGATAACTTTTTCAATTTAATACACACCGTATGACACCATTGAAAAACATCCGACACAATATCAGCAGGTTCAAAAACCTAATGAAGAAACAAGTATTCATCCTCTTTTTTTTCGGCTCCTACATCGCCTTTCCTAATAACTTAACTATTGGCAATGTAAGCATAGTAAGTGTTGACCCTGAAACTCAAACCTCCTTAATTTCGTTTAATATTTCATGGGAAAATTCATGGAGAGATGCCATAAATTATGATGCTGTTTGGATTTTTATTAAATACAGGCCCTCGGGCTCCAATGAACCCTGGGAACATGCCACGCTTAGCCCCGCTGGCCACCAGGCTCCCGCAGGAGCCGCTCTTTCTGTTCCGGCAGACGGAACAGGTGTTTTTCTATACAGAGCCGTCAACGGAGAAGGGGTTGCTTCCTTTTCCAATATTGTTCTCAACTGGAATTATGGGATAGAAGGAATAACTCCCGGCATAAATATAGATATAAGAGTTCTTGGGATAGAAATGGTATATGTTCCCCAAGGCAGTTTTTGGCTGGGCGATGGCGAAACCACAGATATATATGGCAATTTTGAAGCAGCCGACTCCGGCGCCCCCTTTTTAGTTAACAACGAAAATACCATTACCATAGGAGGAAGCGCCCCGGGTAGCTTGGGAAATAACAACCGCCAGGGCATGTGGTGTTGTGGAGGGGGATATCTCAATGGCGCTGCCGATGATTTTGACGATACCGCATCTCAAACCCTTCCGGCGCAATTCCCAAAAGGATATAACGCCTTTTATTGCATGAAATATGAAATATCCCAGGAACAATGGGTTGTTTTTCTGAATATGATTGGAAATGCCCAATCTCAAACTCATGCCAACCCGTATAATTTTTATGGCGCTCCCTATGAAAATTACCGGTACGGTGTCGCCGGGAATTACCCTAACTATACTACCAGCCAGCCATACCTTCCTATTATTTATATAGATTGGGTGAGAGGCGCTGCATACGCCGATTGGGCAGGCTTGCGGCCTATGACAGAGCTGGAATTTGAGAAAGCAGCCCGCGGCGTAGATTTCCCGCTTGCGGGCCAGTACGTGTGGGGAACTGATGAAATAGACATTAGCGATAATTTACTCTTATATAACCAGGGGCTCGCCAATGAAGGAATTGCTTCGGGCTACAATGTTAGCCCTTCCGCCGGGAACATCTGGATGCTTACCGGCAATCAAACAGCAGATTATGTGGCCAGGGTAGGCATATTGGCAGCCCATCCATCTAATACGGGCAGGATAACTGCCGGCGCTTCTTATTGGGGGATTATGGATTTGGGAGGTAACGCCTGGGAACAATGCGTTACGGTGGGACATCTGCAAGGAAGATTGTTTACAGGACTTCACGGAGACGGAACCCTAAACCCGGCAGGCTATGCTAATGTGCCCAACTGGCCCGGGAATTTTGGAGGAGGGTATATAGATACCAATTATGGAATGGGAAGGAGAGGAGGAGGTGTTAGTTATCCGCCCGAAAATGCACAGCATAACGCCCGTATTTCCAGCCGGATTTTAGCTACCGAGTTTTGGTCTATCTGCTCCTGGCGCGATGGAATACGCTTTGTACGCACCGCTCCCTGAAAAATTAAACCCCCTCTAACCATTTCCGTGCATTCACAAAAGCCTCCAGCCAGGGCGAAACCTCATCCCTTCGGTTAGCAGGATAATACGCCCAGTTCCAGGGAAATAAAGAACGCTCAAAATGAGGCATACTCACCAGGTGCCTTCCATCCGCAGAAACCAGCATCGCCGCATTATAATCAGACCCGTTAGGGTTAGCCGGGTACCCCTCATACCCATACGTAGCCACGATATGATAACGAGAAGCCGCCAACGGCAAAATAAACTTTCCTTCCCCGTGAGCCGCCCATATTCCCAAACGCGCGCCTGCGAGCGAACCTAACATCACAGACCGGTTAGGTTGAATAGTTACACTGGTAAAAACACACTCAAATTTCCCCGAAGCATTGTGCCCTACCGTAGGTTTTTCCCTTGAATAGGCGCCCGAAAAATGTTCAGGATAAAGTAACCCTAATTCCATAAACAACTGGCATCCATTACAAATACCTACTGAAAGCGTATCGGGGCGCTTAAAAAAGCCTTCCAACGCAAGCCGGGCCTTCTCATTATACCGGAAAACTCCTGCCCAGCCTTTTGCAGACCCCAACACATCACTGTTAGAAAACCCGCCCACAGCTCCGATAAATCGTATATCCTCTAATGTTTCCCGCCCGCTCACCAAATCGGTAGTATGCACATCCTTCACCTCAAAGCCCGCCATATAAAGTGCATTCGCCATCTCCCGTTCCGAGTTACTTCCCTTCTCCCGCAGAACCGCCGCTTTGGGTTTAGATACCGAACCCTTGCGCACAGGGCGAAACCCTGTAAACATGGCAGGGAAACTATATTCAAGTGGCTGGTTTTCATAGGCAACCAACCGCTCGCTTGCCTTCTCTAACCCAGTTTGCTGCGCGTCTAACAAAAAAGAAGTCCGGTACCAGGCAGCCCTCCAGTGTGGAATACCCAATTCTAAAACATCTTTCCCATTCCGAATATGCAAAACACCCTCCAGTAAAACCTTTCCAATGCGCTGAAAGGCGATTGAACGCTCCCGGAGCATCTCCTCCACCGACTCGTCTATAGCCTGGAAGACAATACCGGCATTTTCGGCGAACAAAACCTTACATGTATCTGCCTCTCCCAAACCACTTATATCCACATCTGCCCCCAAATCCCTGTCTGCAAAACACATCTCCAATAAAGTAGTAACCAACCCCCCGTTAGAAACATCGTGCCCCGCCAAGATTTTATCTTCTCGGATAAGCTCTTGCATTACTTGAAATACCCTTTTAAAAAACCCGGCATCAACAATCGTAGGAGCCTCCGTACCAATAGCATTAAGAACCTGCCCGAAGGAAGAGCCTCCTAGTTTATAAGAATCCTGCGAAAGATTAATGTAATAAATAGCCCCTCCCTTCTTTTGAAAAACAGGTTCTACCACTCGTGTAATATCAATGCAGTTACCCACTGCCGAAATAATAACCGTTCCCGGCGCCGGCACCTCTTCATCTGCATATTTCTGCTTCATGGAAAGAGAATCCTTGCCGGTGGGAATATTAATGCCCAGTTCTATAGCAAAATCAGAACACGCCTTAACCGCGCGGTAAAGCCGGGCATCTTCCCCCTTGGTTTTACAAGCCCACATCCAGTTAGCCGAAAGCGAAACATTTTCTAACCCATCTTTCAATGGCGCCCACACCAAATTCGTTAAAGCCTCCGCAATGCTGTTCCTGCTCCCTGCCACCGGGTCTATGAGACCACTCACCGGCGAATGCCCTATAGAAGTAGCAATGCCTTCTTTTCCTTCATAATCTAATGCTATAACCCCTACATTATTTAAAGGCAGTTGCAAAGCCCCTGCGCAAGGCTGTTTCACTACACGTCCGCCCACACATCTATCTACCTTATTAGTAAGCCAGTCTTTACAAGCCACCGCCTCTAACTGTAGCACCTGTTCCAAATAACGCTCCACCTCTCCGGGTTGATAGGAGAGAGGTTCAAAAGTATGCTCTACAGTTCTATCGGCAATAGCCGTTTTAGGCGCTTTGCCAAAAAGCGCTTCCAAAGGAAGATCTAAAGGCGTTTCTCCTTTTTTAACAGAAGTACAGGTAAGTTGGCAGTCGCCCGTTATTTCTCCTACTTCATACAAAGGCGCTCGCTCCCGTTCTGCAATGCGCTGTATCATAGAAACGTGTGCTTGAGAAATAACCAACCCCATCCGTTCCTGCGACTCATTCCCTAAAAGTTCTTTAGCTGATAGCGTAGGGTCTCCCACCGGGAGCGCATCCATATTCACCACCGCACCCACGCCAGCCACTAACTCCGAAATACAGTTTAAGTGCCCGCCAGCCCCGTGATCGTGAATAGAAATAACCGGGTTTTCATCGGCTTCCACCAGGCTGCGAATAACATTTGTAACCCGTTTTTGCATCTCCGGGTTAGAACGTTGAATGGCATTTAACTCAATCCCTGCTTCATACGCCCCTGTATCTGTAGAAGAAACCGCCGCTCCGCCCATTCCAATACGATAATTATCGCCTCCCATAATAACCAGCCGGTCGCCGGGCTTAGGTATTCCTTTCAGAGCCTCGCTTTTTTTGGTATAGCCAACTCCCCCGGCAAGCATCACCACCTTGTCATACCCCCATTTTTGCACTCCTTCTACATGTTCAAATGTAAATACCGAGCCCGTAATGAGCGGTTGCCCAAACTTATTGCCAAAATCAGAAGCCCCGTTAGACGCCTTTATGAGAACATCCAGCGGGGTTTGATAGCGCCATGAACGTTCCACCAACCCCTTCTCCCACAGGCGCCCGCCCGCCAGGCGAGGGTAGCATGTCATATACACCGCTGTACCCGCCAGGGGTATAGCACCTTTTCCACCCGCTAACCTATCGCGTATTTCCCCCCCCGCTACCTGTAGCCGCCCCATTAAAAGGCTCTACCGTAGTGGGAAAATTATGCGTTTCCGCCTTCAGGGAAATCACTGACTCCATTTCTGTAGCCTTGTACCAACTGGGCATATCTGGCCATTCAGGAGCCAACTGGGTTATAATGGGTCCCTGTATAAAAGCCACATTATCTTGGTAGGCAGAAATAATCGCTTTCGGGTGAACCCGTGAGGTTTTTTTGATGAGTTCAAAAAGCGAATGGGGCATTTTTTCCCCATCAATAGTAAACGTTCCGTTAAAAATTTTATGACGGCAGTGTTCTGAGTTTACCTGCGAAAAACCAAAAACCTCTGTATCCGTTAAATTCCTACCCATTTTTTTCGCCACTTCTTCCAAGTAGTGTATCTCTTCTTCGCTAAGCGCCAACCCTTCCTGCAAGTTATAGGCTGCTATAGCTGTTACCTGCATCACAGGTTGCGGTTCCATATCACTTACAAACATGGCGGCATCAATATCCTTATATTTTTGAAAAAGCATCCCGTCAAAATCTGTAAAAGCTGCCGAGACTGCCTGCAGCTCTTCTATCCTCAGAACTCCCACAACCCCCATATTTTGAGCAATTTCTACTGCATTGGTACTCCAGGGACTTATCATAGACGCCCGGGGGCCGATAAAATAACCAGGAAGAGAGGTTTCTGCAAGCGGCGGCGCATTTCCAAACAACCACTGAAGTTTAGCCGTATCATCCTTAGAAAGGGAGTGGGATAACTGAACTGCAAAAATTTTTTTTTCGGGATTTCCAAAGAAAACAATCATAGTAGAAAGCGATTTATCGGGCGAACAAATATAACGCAAACAAGAGAATAATGGGCGGCTTTTTAAACGGCGGTTTAATTGATATAATTAGTGACAGAATAAGCACAGAGCGGTATTTAAAATCAATTAAAACGCGCTTTAGTCTATAGATACATATAAATTTTCAACAGGCTTTAGCCGAAACCGGGATAGTATAGTGGTTTGAAAATTATGAGTATGAATAATAACCAACCCACTTATAACCTCATCCATAGAGATATACCTACAACATCATCCCGAAAAACAAAAATAACAGAAAAGCCAATATGCTGGAGATAATAGCATAGGGAAGCTGGCTAAGGGCGTGTTGTACATTATTGCACTCTGTGCCTATGGCGGTAAGAACAGTGGCATCTGAGTAAAAACAGGCATGGGCTCCTAATGTACCGGCGCTTATTACCGCACCGAGAACCAGCCATATATTAGCGTCCAAAGCGGTAGCCAACGGTACTACCAGCGGAATAGCAATGGCATAAATACCCCAGGAAGAACCTGTAGCAAAAGCAATAACCCCCAGGGTGAGGAAAATAATCGCCGCCAGGTATTCTTTCGGAACGGTTCCCTGCACACTTTCAATCACGTATTGCGTCATGCCCATTTCATCGCCCAGGTTTTTTAAAACATACGACATCACTAAAATAAAAAGAGGAAAAATCATACTTTTAAAACCCTCCATCACCCCATCGAAAAGTTTGCTGTAGGGAAGTATTTTTATATACCAATAATAGCCCATGGTGAACAGCACGGCAAACCCCACGCCCTTTAGGGCGTCTATTCCAAAAGCGATGGTGCCGGCGATGAGCACCGCCAGGGGAATAAAAAAGTAGGCGGGTTTTGCCTTCTCTACATCTGCCTCTATGGTAGCCGATTGTTGTAGGGATTCTGAACCCGGCGGGATAACAACACCGGTTTCTTTGGCTCTTCTTTCGGCGGTTTTCATTCTGCCTATATTTGGAATCCACCCTATAATAACCCCCAACACCAACAACACGGCAAACCACGAATAAAAATTGAAGGGAATGGTCTGCACAAAACCTATAAAGCCTTTTCCTTTCGCTACCACTCCCTCTTCTTCAATCAATTTGCCGATGTAAATAGACCAGGTGGAAATGGGAATGAGAACGCATATCGGCGCAGAGGTGGAGTTGACGATATAGGCTAATTTTTCACGCGATACGTTAAATTGGTCTGTAATCTTCCGCATACTGGAACCTACCACCAGTGCATTCAGGTAATCATCTATAAAGATGATAACGCCCATGAGCCAGGTGCTGAGCAATGCGGTTTTTTCGTTTTTAATGTGCTTAGGCATATACCTGCCAAAGGCAAAGGCGCCCCCTGACTGGATAAGTAGGTGAATAATGGCGCCGTATAAACAGCAAACCATAATAACCCATACCACGCTTTCGTCTTGCAGGGTTTTGGTGAGCGAATCAATAAAATTACCGGGAAAATCTTTAAAACCCAGCATCAGGTAACCTACTACAGAACCTATGATAAGGGGCTCCACAGAACGCTTGGTAAGAATAGCCATAACCACTACCACGAAGGGAGGCACTAAGGACCAGGCGCCAAAATGAGCTACCGTTTCTGTCATAACCCGCCGATGCTGATTAATTTTTTCTCCATATATTCAAAAATACCGGCGGGGCCCAATTCGCTGCCAATGCCGCTTTGCTTCCAGCCGCCAAAAGGCGCTTCGGTGGCGTGCGCTGCCCATTCGTTAATACCCACAATACCAAACTCCAGCGCTTCCGCCACCAGGGTAGCGGTTTTCAGGTGGTTGGTAAACAGGTATGCCACCAGGCCATACTCGGTTTGATTTGCTAACGCAAGAGCTTCTTCTGTTGTGGAAAAAGAAAGCATGGGAACTACGGGGCCAAAAATTTCATTCGTAAAGGTAACGTGAGAAGAGTTTATCTTTTTCAGCACGGTAGGTGTATAAAAAAAGCCTTTTTGAGAAGGAATACTTCCGCCGGTTACCAATTCTGCTCCGTGGGCTAGATCGTGGGTAACCAATTCCGCCACGTAATCGCGCTGCTTCCGGTTGATGAGAGGCCCCACCTGGGTAGCAGGGTCTAAGCCGTTTCCCACGCTGAGTTTTTCCACGTGACCGGAAAATTCACTCACAAAGCGGTCGTAAATGGCTTCGTGGATGATGAATCGCTGGGGCGAAACACACACCTGCCCGCAGTTCCGGAATTTGGCGCGGGCGGCTTCCGCCGCTATTTTCACCGGGTCTGCATCGGGAAATACAATCAAAGGGGCGTTCCCGCCCAATTCCAGCGACAATTTGGTATTTGTAAGCGAGGCTTTGTCCATGAGCAGTTTTCCCACGCGCGTACTGCCCACGAAATGGATTTTTCGAACCCGCTCGTCTTTCAAAAAACAATCGGCTATGGAAGCCGCATCGCCATTTATCAAATTTACAGCGCCTTTAGGGAAGCCTGCTTTTTCGAGGAATTGGGTCAACAGCACGGCGGAAATAGGCGTAAACTCCGAAGGTTTTGCAATTATGGTACAGCCCGCCGCCAGGGCTGCCGCCCATGCCCTGCCTAAATTCCATACAGGGAAGTTCCAGGCGGTAATAATGCCTACCACGCCTATGGGTTGCCAGATGACGGACATGCGCTTGTCGTTGCGGGAAGCAGGAATCACCTGCCCGTAGGTACGTTTGGCTTCTTCGGCGAACCATTCAAACAAATCGGCGGCTACCAGCCATTCGCCTTTGGCTTCCACCAGGGGCTTCCCGCTCTCCTGCGTGGTGGCGCGGGCGCACTCGTCTGCCTGTGCGCGCATGAGGGCAGCCGCGTTTTTCAACAGTTTAGAACGTTCAAACGGGTTGGTCTTGCGCCAACCGGCAAAGGCGTGGTGAGCGGCTTCCACGGCTTGCGCTGCATCGTTCTCATTCCCGTAAGCGATAACGCCGATTTCTTCTTCGGTGGCGGGGTTTACCACCGGCAGGGTACCGCCGTTATGTGCCGGTTTCCATTCCCCGCCGCTGTACAAAAGGTAGTGCATGAGCTCTTTTATTTTGAAAGTTCGGCTATGGTTTCTTCGAGAATATCCAATCCTTTTTGAAGTTGCTCGTCGGGAATCACTAACGGGCACAATACGCGGATGCAGTTTCCGTAGCTCCCGGCGCTGATAAGGATAAGTCCTTTTTCTTCGCAACGGTTCACAATGGCGTTGGTGAGTTCCGGGTTGGGTTTCCAGGCATCGCCCCCGTGTACTAATTCCATGGCGAGCATGGCGCCGAGCCCCCGCACGTTGCCGATAACGGGGTAATTAGCTTTCATGCGCTCAAAACGGCTTCGGATTACCTCGCCTACTTTCCTGCCCAACGCATTGATGTTGATGGTTTTCATGTAATCGAGCGTAGCGATGGCAGCGGCAGCGCATACCGGGTTTCCAAGATAAGTACCGCCGATGGTGCCGGGCTGGGCGGCGTCCATAATGCCTGCCCTGCCGATAACGCAACCGATGGGCATGCCCGAGCCCATGGACTTAGCCCAGGTGGAAATATCGGGAGTAATGCCATAGTGTTCGTAGGCTGCCCAGGCGCCCGTGCGCCCGAAGCCGCTTTGCACTTCGTCTATAATTAAGAGAATACCATGCTGGTCGCACACCTCTTTAAGGGCGTGGAGATAGCGCGGGGGCATCACGGTAAAGCCGCCTTCGCCCTGCACTAATTCCACGATTACGGCTGCAATATGGGTGGGTGGCACGTACTGGTAGAAAAAATCGTGCAGTTTTTGAATTTGTAAATCGATGTACGCCTCTTCGGAGAGTCCTTTGCCGTAGCGGAAATGGTAGGGGTATTCCAACCGATAGACTTCCGGGGCGAAGGGCCCGCAGTCGGTCTTGTTTTTAGATTTGGCGGTAAGGGACATGGCCATGAGGCTCCTGCCATGAAAAGCGCCGGTGAAGCAGAGGATGCCGGGGCGCTTGGTAGCCATGCGGGCTATTTTGATGGCATTTTCCACCGCTTCGGCACCGGAATTGGTGAGCATTACCTTGGTTTCTTTCCCGTGGGGGAAGAGTTCAACCAATTTCTCGGCAAGCGTAAGGTAGGTTTCGTACATGGACACGTTGAAACAACTGTGGATAAGTGTCGCCGCCTGCTCCTGGATGGCTTTTACCACGGGCTCGGGGCAATGACCGGCGTTGAGTACGCCAATGCCGCCGGCAAAATCTATGAGCTCGCGTCCGTCTGCATCCCATATCGTGGCGCCGCGGGCGCGCACTGCCGTGGACGGGTTGAAGATGCCAAGCGCATTGGGAACTACTTTTTTGCGACGGGCAAGGAGTTCCTGGGCTTTTTGGAAGGTTTTTGGGGTTGGGGAAATTGTTTTTGTTGTCATATATGTTTTACTCTTAAAAAATAGGCATTACCGGTTCAAATGAGGGTTTACTGCACAACGTCTCAACTTTACGCAAATCTTCCACCGAAGTCGGGAGAGTTCGGTGAGCGGGGAAGGCTTGTGCAACAGTTATCCATGTTAGCGAGAGTGCTTCTTATTTATTTTTTCCTTCAGCTAAAAGTTTATCCAAATATGCTCTCTCTTGTTCATACGTCATATTCTTGATTTCTTCGCTTATTTTGTCGCGGATTTCGCGCATTACTTTGATTGCGTCAAATTTTTTTTCCTTTTTTTTATTCTTCGTTACCATATTTCATAATTTCTTTTGGGGTTCTAATTTCTATCATATTGTGTCCCATTTGATAGTTAATTCCGTTATATCCTCTTATCCTGTCAAGGTTAACAATATGTTTATAGTTCCAACTTACTAAAACGTCTGCTTTGTTTAAAGTCGCCATAGCAATATGTTGGCAATCAGCTTTACTTGTCTTCCCAACTACTTTTGCTTCAATATATTTGTCGGCAAGTTCGGTAGCTTCGCGTGTGAGTTTTACCAACTCCTTATTGCTTTCATCAATATCTTTTAGTAATTGTTTTACAAATTCAGGTGCTCTCAAAAGTTCGGCTTCCAACAAATCTGACACAATTATTTTTATTTCTCCGTTTTTTACTCTGTTAAAAAACGGGACTGTGTCTGCCGAAAACTCTTCGTCGAAATATCCTCCTACAACTGATGTGTCTATGTAAATTCTTTGCTTCACTTTTGTTCACTTGTTGCTTTCAAATTTACAAAATTTTTCTTCTGTTTCAATGAGCAATAGTGAAGCCGGTTCCTGAGTTATATTTACTCAGTCCAATCCACGATTATCAAGCAATACTACAAAAAAACAACCAGCCCATGAAGAAATCTCCACGGGTTTTTCTTCTGAAGCCGGGAGATTTCGGTGAGCGGGGGGCCTGGATGGTGAGGATAGGGTTTTTGTCATCATATTTTTAGGTTGAATAGTCTTCTTTTTTAATCAATTGCCAGGTATCATTATCTCTCTTAAAGGTAAATTTCAGGTAAATTCCAGTCCCGATACCCCTGTAGAAAATAAGGCGGTAATTTGTGTTAAAGGTATCTACATCAAGGACAATTAGGTTTTCTAAGTCTTGAATTAGGTTACTATGTTTCCAATCGCGGCGCTTTAGGGAGTCGAAAACGGTTTGATAATCGTTTCGGGTATCTAAATAATAATTGGGAAGGGGGAAATAAATATGGTTTACCTGAAAAGCCGGGTCGGATGAAAATTCCTGTAAAAAACGGATAAATTCAATATCGGGCGCCTGGTCAATGGAGTTGGTAGTTAGGCGGGTACATTTCCAAGCTTCCCCACTTTTAGTGAAATGACAGGCGGTTGCTTTTTTTGAGGCAAAACTAAGGATGCTCACAACGAGTTCAGATTTTGCGATGTCTTTTTCGTAGTACGTGAGGGTGTCGCATTGCAGTATGGGCATATACCCGTCGGGGTAAGGAACCGAAAGGTACTTCCAGTTGGCGGCGGTTGTTATTTCCTCATTATTTACTTGTACGGGGAAATTGACGTGCGCAAGCTGGTAATCTTTATCCTGGATGAAACGCTCGAAAAAATCCATAAACATAACGGGATGGCTTATCTCTTTGCCAGTTTGAGCCATTCTCTCTACGGTGTTGGCGTTTTCAAAGCTGGGTTTTTTCCTGCACGAAAAAACCAAAACAACCAAGATGGCAATAAGCAATCTAACAACTAAAGGGGCTCTGTTTTGGCGGTAAATCATATTACTTCAATGGTCAATTTTTAAGGGGTGTGTTAATGCCTCCCAAACACCAATATTTTATCTCTAAAAATTCTTCTATGCCATATTTGGAGCCTTCGCGCCCGATGCCGCTTTGTTTCATGCCGCCAAAAGGGGCTACCGCCGTGGAAATCATCCCGGTATTGATGCCCACCATGCCGTATTCCAATCCTTCGGCAAGGGCAAAAATGCGGTTTACATCGCGCCCGTAAAAGTAAGAGGCTAAACCGAAGGGGGTGTCGTTGGCAAGGGCAATGACTTCTGCATCGTCCTTAAATTTGAAAATAGGCGCCACCGGCCCGAAAATTTCTTCGCGGGCTATATTCATGGCATTGGTTACTCCTGTTAAAACGGTGGGTTCGTAAAAATTTCCGCCTGTTTCGGGCTTGCCGCCGCCCGTCAGCACCGTGGCTCCCTGGGCTACAGCTTCGTTTACGAGGCGTTCTACTTTGGTGAGCGCCTGGGGGTTTATGAGGGGGCCTATTTCTACCTGGGGCTGCAACCCGTCTCCCATTTTGAGCTGGCGGACGGCCTGGGCTAATTTTTGGCAAAATTCTTCGTACACGCGCTCCTGCACGTACAGGCGGTTGGCGCACACGCAGGTCTGCCCGGCGTTCCGGTACTTGGAGGCGATAGCGCCGGAGACCGCTTCGTCTATATCTGCGTCGTCCAGCACAATAAAGGGGGCATTGCCGCCTAATTCTAAGGAAAGTTTTTTAACGGTATCGGCGCACTGGCGCATGAGTATTTTTCCTACGGGGGTGGAGCCGGTGAAGGAGAGCTTGCGCACGAGGGGGTTGGCGCATAGCTCGGCGCCCACGGGCGCGGGCGTTGAGGTGGTGATGACGTTGAGCACGCCTTGGGGAATGCCGGCTTGTTGGGCTAAGCGGGCAAGGGCTAAGGCGCTGAGGGGCGTATCTTCGGCGGGTTTTATCACTACGGTGCAGCCGGCGGCTAAGGCAGGGGCTACCTTGCGGGTTATCATGGCGATGGGGAAGTTCCAGGGGGTTATGGCTGCCACCACGCCTACGGGTTCTTTGGTAACGAGAATGCGCTTGTCTTTGCCGTGACCGGGGATAACATCGCCATAGATGCGGCGGGCTTCTTCGGCAAACCACTCTACAAAGGAGGCGCCGTAAACTACTTCGCCTTTGGCTTCGGCAAGGGGTTTACCCTGTTCGGTGGTGAGAATACGGGCTAAGTCGTCTGCATTTTCAAGGATGAGGCGATACCATTTGTAAAGGAGTTGAGCGCGCTCGGAAGCCGTTTGCGCTTTCCAGCCCGGGAAGGCTCGTGAGGCGGCTTCGATGGCGTGACGGGTTTCTTCGGCGCCCATATCGGGGACGGTTCCTACCAGGCTCTGGTCAAAAGGATTGTAAACGGGATGGGTTTTTTGGTTTAGAGCGGTTACCCATTCGCCGTTTATATAGGCTTTTTGAAGGAAGAGGTCGGGGTTTTTCAGCGAGTTCATGGGTTAAGCGGCTGCGGAGGCGTATTTTTGGGCGTTTAGTTTTTTGAGGATGCTTTCGGCAGCTACCCGGGCGGTTTTTACGGCGCCATTCATAAAACCCTGGTAATCGCGGGAGCAGTGTTCGCCGGCGAAATAAATGTTTCCTTCCGGGGTGGGTTCTACACCGCCAAAAGCGGTCCATTGGCCTACTTCGTAAGTGGTATAGCTGCCATAGGAATGGGGAAAGGTAGCCCAGTTGAAGCAGCTTTTTACATCTGTTTGTGCCTCTTTAATACCTTTAAAAACCCCATTGAGGGGGTCTGTGAAGGCATCGGCATCAGCGGCGGTGGCTTTTTTTCCTTTTTCGCCGCCCAGTAAAAAGGTATAACCTCCATAGCTGGTAGGGTCTCCCTGGCATTGGGAGTTGTCCCAGCCGGTTTGGAAAACATCGTGCATCACGTAGCCGGAATAGCCTTGCTCGCGCCATACGCGGCGGTTTACGCCCATAAATACTTTAGAGCCAGCGCCCAGCCGAAGGTTAGCGATGGCTTCTTTCTTGGCGGCAGAGAGGGGTACGTCTAAGGTTACTTCTTTGAGTTTGGTAAAGGGGACTGCCATGATAACGGCATCGGCGGTTATTTCTTTGCCGTTGGCGAAATGGAGTTTGTATTGCTCGCCGTGGGCAGATACTTTTTCTAAATAGTGTTCGGGGTTGATTTGGTTTTCTAAGAGTTTCGCCAATTTCCGGGCGATGGTTTCCATGCCTCCTTTTACTTTGTAACGCTCGTTGCTTCCCTGGAAGTGGAGTTCTGCATCCATTAAAAAAGTGAGCATGTTGAGGCTGGATTGTTTGTCCAGGTCCACGCTCATTTCGCTGGTATAGGCGGCGTCTATGAGTTTATAGAACCAGCCGTTTACTCCCAGTTTTTGAACGTATTCTGCAATGGATTGGCGGTCTAAGGTTTTTTCAATATCGGTGGCGGTGCTGTAATGGATGTTTTTGGAGAGGCTGGCTATATCGCGGCTTATTTGGTTGCTTATGGGAGCGAAGGCGTTTATGAGGTCTTTTTCGGATATGAATTTGCCATTTACATGAGCTACTCTGCCAATAAGTTTACTTTCTTCTTTGCTCATGGCGTCTAACAGTTCTATTTCCAGGTCGCGGCACAGGGCTAACATTTCGTAGTGGCCAGTGTCTATAAACTCACCACCCAGGTCAGTGGTCAAGCCTTTTCCCATAAGGTCGTTAGCGGTGTACATGCGTCCTCCTATTCTCTTGGAGCCTTCGTAAATGGTGGCTGTGATGCCGGCGTTTTTAAGGGTAATGGCGGCGCTCATACCGGCAATGCCGCCGCCAATAATGGCAATTTTAGGCGGGCTTGGAACTTTAGCTGTATTGACGCAGGCTGTTGAGGCGGAAAGGGCTACCAGGGAGCCTGCCTGGAGGGATTTTTTGAGGAACTCTCTGCGGGGATTAGGGTTTTCTGCCAGGGAAAGTGTTGTGTTTTCGAGAGGGTTATTTTTTTGAAGGGACTTTGCGAAAGCGTTTTTTAGGGCTTGCAATGCGAACGTTCGGGTTGCCATGTTTCTATTTTTATTGGGGTTAGTAACCGGGGTTTTGGTCAAGAGAGCCTTTGCTGGCAGTAATTTCGCGCAGGGGGATGGGAAGGATGGCTCTATAGGCATCAATACCCAAGACTTCGGTGATTCTTTTTGTCCTGGCGAGGTCAAAAAAGATATGTCCTTCAAAATTCAACTCGGCACGCCGTTCTTCCAGAATGGCATCAAGAAGTTCATCTTCATCTGCCGGGGCGATTTCGGGTAATCCTCTGCTAACTCTTAATTTGTTTAGGTCGTCTAAACCTCCACCGGCTAAACCGGTGGCTTCTGCGCGGATGAGATATACCTCGGCGAGCCTAATGATAAAGGCGGGGTTGTCTTTGGTGGTTTCTCCCCTGTATTTTTGGGAGCGTCCGCTGCCATCTGAGGTAATGCTCTCATCATTGGCATCTAAGTCATAATTTAAAAGGGTTGCGCGCACATCTCCCGGCCGGGTCATAAAGATTTCGTTTAATTCGGGGCCGCATAGATAGGATACTTCGGTGCGGAGGGCATCTTCACGGGAGTAGGTTAGGGAATTATAGGCGCTCCTGTTCTGAGAGTCGAATACGAGTTCAAAAATGCTTTCGCTGGTTTGGCGGGCGGTGAAAATAGTTGTATATTCTGAGGGGGGTAAGAGGGTATAGGTGGCATCATCAATAACGACGGTGGCATGAAGGGCCGCAGAGGTATAGTCTCCTTCATACAAATATACCCTGGAGAGAAGTGCGTGAATGGTGGCTTCATTTATATATGGAATTTCCCTGCTTTCGGGGTTTATATTGGCGAGGGCATTGTTGAGTTCGTTTTCAATAAAAGAATAGGTTTGTGCAACAGTAGCTCTTGAAGGGATATCTGTAATGGATTGGGGGGTTTGAATAATGGGGATGCCATAGGTGGAAGCGGTGTCCCAATGTTCGCCAAAATATCTCAATAAGTCAAAATGAGCTAACGCTCGTATAGCACGCGCCTGGGCATCTATGTCATTTCTCCGTTCAGAGTCTAAATCGTCAATAGACGGGAGGGCTTCTATAAGATGGTTTGCATTGGCAATTACGTTGTAAATAGCAATCCAAAGTTCCTCTATCATGGTATTGGAAGGAGTTACGCTTTGGGCGCCTACTTCGTCTAACACAGGGTTATCGAACCCGCCTGTGGTGGCGTTTCTGCCCAAGGCATCGGCAATGAGGAGGTAGTCGCCTCCGTAATAGCTGGTATTTCGCATGGAGCTGTAGAGCCCTATTAGGGCATTTTCGGCGCCATCGGCATTTGTAATGGCTGCTTCTGCATCAATATCATTGGGAGAAGTTTCATCTAATATAGCGGTGCACGAAAAAAGCGCTGCTATGCAGAAGATGCTTATGAGGTATGTTATGGTATTTTTCATGATGTTATATGTTAGTGGCATGTTATGCTTTTAAAGTCCTATGTTTATTCCGAGCAGAAAGGTACGGGCTTGGGGATAAGCGCCATAATCTACTCCTGCGGTTCGTTCATCTATTCCCCCGGTAGAGCTCACCTCGGGGTCAAAGCCTTTGTATTTAGAGAGTAGGAATACGTTTTGTCCTTCAAAATAGACTCGCAAATTGTTGAAACCGGGTACGTCTTTAAAGGTATAACCCAGTGTTAGGTTTTGCAGGCGGATGAAGCTGCCGTTTTCTAAAAACTGGGAAGAGCCTTCAAAATAATTAGGATTTACAAAGGAGGCGCGCGGGTATTCGGCTCTGTCGCCGGGTTGTCGCCAACGGTCTAAGACATTGGTAGAGTTGTTGGCATATACAGAAAAGAGCCCGCCATCGTTGCTATAGCCTAAGTTTTCATAGGTGGGGCGAATGAGGTTATAAATTTCATTTCCGTAGGAAAAGCGGAGAAATACAGTGAGGTCGAAGTTTTTCCAGCTTACTGTATTGGTAAGTCCGCCAAACCCGGTGGGAAGGGCGTTTCCTATAATTTGGGCATCGTCATTGTCTATTTCACCATTTCCGTCTAAATCTTCATAGAGTGCATCTCCTGTTTGCGGATCTACGCCTAAGTATTTTACACCCCATAAACTGCCCACAGGGCTTCCTATTTTTAGGATGTGGGTAGGAGCTAAATCGCTGTAAGAGCTCAATAGAACACCGTCTGAGCTCAGTTTTTTAATTGTGTTTTTCACGTAGGTGTAGTTGAGGTTTACATTCCACGTAAAATTTTCTTTTTTAATAATATCAAAGGAAACATTGCCCTCAAATCCTTTGTTTTCTATTTCTCCGCTGTTGCGGGTTACCGTGGCGAAGCCGGTGGTGCCGGGTATAATGTCTTCGCTAAGAATGTCTGTTTTATTAGATTTGAATACTTCCACGGAGCCGTTGATTTTGTTTTTCAGGATACCGAAGTCTATACCGGCATTTAAGACTACATTGCTTTGCCAGGTGAGGCTGGGGTCTGCAATGTTGCGGATTATAATACCGGGTTGCCCATTGTAATTAGCAGGGCCATAGAAGTTTATATTTTGAAAATCGCCTATTTCCTGGTCTCCGGTGAGCCCATAACTTATTCTCAGTTTAAGGTCGTTGAAGGCGCCTTCCTGGGGAAAGAATTTTTCGTTGCTAATTCGCCAGGCTGCGGAAAAGGAGGGGAAATACCCGAAACGGTTGTCTTTAGAAAAACGGGAAGAACCATCGGCTCTCAGGGTGGCGGTGAGCAGGTAGCGGCTGTCGAAACCGTAATTAGCTCTTCCGAAGAAGGAGAGTAGGGTAAAACCGGTTCCGGTGGAGGTGGCTCCTATAATGTTGGCAGCGCCTGATATGTTTTGGATACTGCCGGAAGGGAATCCTTGCCCGACGATGGAAGATTGAGTGGAGGAGGTTTTTTGAAGGGAGGTTCCGGCTAAGAGGTTGAGGTCGTTTTTTCCGAATGTTTTTGTATAGTTGAGGGTATTTTCTGTTAACCAGGTAATGCCGGTGAAGTTGGCTTCGAAGGCCTCGCCGTTTACGGCTTCTGCATCGGCTGTTAACGGGGACAGGAATTGATTGTCTCTCAGTTGGGTGTAATCGGCAGAGAGGGTAGATTTTACCGAGAGTTGGGGGGTTATTTTGTATTCGCCGAAAATGTTACCCAAAAGCCGGTATGATTTTGTGTAGGCTCGTATTTCTTTGGCAGATTTTACGGGGTTGTCTGAAAGCCAGCTTGCCTGGTAGTCTTCGAAGGAGGAATAGCTGCCGTCTTCTTCATACACGGGCATGAGCGGGGAGGCGCCTAAGGCGTTGGTGATAACGCCGGTGTAGGTGTTGTCGTTAAAACTTCGGCGATTATTAGAAAAGGTGGCAGATACGCTGGAGCCTATTTTAAACTGGTCGGTTATGGCATGGTCTAAATTTAAGCGATAGTTTAAGCGTTTGTAAAAGTTTTCAATTACAATACCGTCCTGGTCAAAGTAGTTTCCGCTGGTGTAGAACCTGGTTTTTTCGTTTCCGCCGGCTACGCTTACTTCAAAGTTGCGAATAAGGGCAGTTCTTAAAACTTCGTTTAGCCAAACTGTATTGGTGCCGTCTAATTCAAAGTTTTCTAACGGTTCGGTAAGCACCGAGGGGTCAAATTCATCTCCGAAGATGGTATTATCCTGTTCATAAAGCGCTAAATCATTAGCTCTGGCTTCTTCTACCAGTTCTACAAATTGCCGGGCATTCAGGAAATCTATTTTACGGGCTGCTGTTTGAATGCCGGCATAGGAATTGAAGGTGAGGCTTGTTTTTCCTTCTTTCCCACGTTTGGTGGTAATTAAAATAACGCCGTTGGCAGCTCTGGCACCATAAATAGAGGCTGCGGAGGCGTCTTTTAGAATTTCTATGCTTTCAATGTCATTGGGGTTAATGTCGGAAACGGATGATAGGTTTTGCCCATTGCCCACTACATTTCGTTCTGTGTCAAAAGAAGTGGCTAACGAGGAGTTACTTTCGCTTACTAAGGGAATGCCATCTACTACATACAGGGGGTTGTTGTTCCCGCGCACGCTCACTAAGAGGCCTGCGCCGGGAGTTCCGGAAGGGGTGGTTACATTAAGGCCGGAAACGCGTCCCTGGATGCTGCTGGAAAGGTTAGCATTGGGCTTGTCTTTGAAGTCTTTGTTTTTAATGGAGGAAATGGCGCCGGTAATTTGGCTTTTTTTCTGGGTGCCATAACCTACCACCACTACTTCGTCTAATTTTTGTTGGTCTGGATCTAAAACTACATCTATAGTTGTTTTAGCGCCTACAGGAACTTCCTGAGCTACATAACCAATGTAGGTGAATATCAATACATCTGAACTCGATGCGCTGATTTCATAAGCTCCATCAAAATCGGTAGTGGTTCCTTTGGCAGTTCCTTTAACCAACACATTCGCTCCGGGTAAAAAATCACCATTGTCGGAAGATTTTACGGTTCCTTTTATGGTAGTTTGGGCAGTTATGGTTGTACTGAAGATACATATAATGCCAAGAAGCCAGCGGAAATACATTTTGTTATTTTTTATCATGGGACATAGTTTTATGCTATTATATAAGTTTTGGTAGTATGTTGGTAACTATTATAAGTGGTCAAAAATACTAAATTAGCGATACAAATACTATTAAAAACCAAATTTAGTAAAAATTATCTTCAATTATGGTTTGCAAAATAAGATGATGGATTTTTAATAAAAAAATCCCGGAGATTATCCGGGATGTGTTATAATTGATTGAGGATATTTTAATTTAATTTAAAAGTAATCGGGATGCTGAAAGGTACGCGCACGGGCTTGCCTCGTTGTTTACCCGGATTCATTTTGGGGAGTTTTTCAATAATTCGCTTAGCTTCTGCTTCTAAATTTTTATCGGGACCCCGGGTTCGAATATTGGTAATACTGCCGTCTTTATCAATTGTGAAAACTACATTTACCCTGCCCTGAATACCCATTTCCTGGGCTACTTCCGGGTAACGGAAATTTTTACTAATGTGTTGCTGCATTTTTTCCTGGAAACAATCTTTTTTCTTGTCTTTGGCTACATTTTCACAGCCGGGAAATACGGGAGAGTCTTCAATAATAGCGAATGGAACATCTACATCTACATCTTCTTCGGCTACTTCTACTTCTTTCACCTCTACAATTTTTTCTTCCTGGGTGGTTTCAGTAGATTCTATAACCGTTTCTTCAACCTCGGCTTCATCTTCCACTACTTCAATAACTTCTGGAGCGGGCGGAGGCGGAGGTGGGGTTTTCACTTGTTCAGTAATAGGAATTTCTTCTTCGGCTTCCTGTTCTATATTCATGGTGTATTGAAGGGAAGAACTGGTATCATATTTTTTCCATTCTATGGCTCGCCAGGAGATAAATAGAATGGCTACCAAACCTATGAGAAAATAGAGGCTACTATTTCTCGTTAAATCAGCCTTCGGGTTTTTTTTAGGTTCCATAGTGCTCGTTTTTTGGTGTGCTAAAATACATATTTATTTAGAAAACAACTAATTTTTAGAATTTTTGATTTGCAGCCGCCGATAAACCTCTGTTAATAGGAGCATCGTAAGCGTACCTGCGGTATTTGCCAGAACATCGGTTACATCGGCATGCCTTCCCATCTGCATTCTGTTTTGTAATACTTCAATAATTATACCATAAAATACCGAAAGGAGAAAAATTTTGAGAGTGCTGTAACGTATTTTTCTCTCTTTAAAATGCGCTTGCCAGAGGAGGGTAAAGCCGGCATAAAAGAAAAAATGAACTACTTTGTCTGAAAGGAGAGGGGTTTCTATAGAAGAAATCTTCGATGCAGGGGTGAGGCTGAGAACCGTTATAGTTACCGTCCACAGAATAGCCCAAAGGGCATAGCGGGTAGATTTTTCAGGCGCCAATGAGATTTTTGTAATCTGTGGCACTTAGCAAGGTTTCCCATTCAGTAGGGTCGCTAATGGCCATCTTAATCATCCAGCCCTCCCCGTATGGGTCGTTGTTTACCTTTTCTGGGTAGGCTTCTAAGCTCTCATTAGATTCCACTATCTTCCCACTCAGCGGTAAAAACAAGTCAGAGACTGTTTTTACAGCTTCCACGGTGCCGAATACTTCTTCTTTCGCCAGGTTTTCTCCCACAGTTTCCACTTCCACATACACAATATCGCCCAATTCTTTCTGGGCATAATCGGTAATGCCTATCACGGCGGTGTCGCCTTCTTTTCGCACCCACTCATGGTCTTTTGTATATTTTAAATCGGCTGGAATAGTCATTTTTTCAAACTTATAATTACGGGGCAAATGTAATAGGAAAACCTGTTTTCTCAAAAAAAAAATAGCATCTCAGTTTCCAAAATTATAGCGCAACGTGATACCAGAACGGATGGTAGTTTGCGGAAATACAGTGGAAATGGCGAATTTTGAAAAGGCATGGTCATAGAAAAACAAGGTAGTAAGGTTTTTACTCAACGCATAATCAGCGGTAAATTTTATGGCTACTAAGGTTTGTCCCGAGGTAACCTGGTTGTTGTCTATTTCGAGGTTGCGAATAATGGTAATATTATTCCGAAGCGATACATCGGCTTTTAGGTTCAAATCGCCTCTTAGCGTCAATTTCTTACCATCGAACCGAGTGTTGAACCGAAGGTCTTTTAATCGGTATCCTAATCCTATTGTATATTCTTTCCCGGTGATTTCGGTAAGAAAATTATTATCAAAACTCAATGATAATGCCCGGTCTCGTTTCACTTCAAGGAGTACGTTGACATTGCTTTTCGTTTCAAAATCTACCCGCGCCAGGGGGTTAAACTGCTCTACCAAGGTAGCGTTTGTGTATAGCGTAGGATTTTTAAAGTTTCCGGCAATATCTACTTCATCAGGGTTTTGTGAATCGTATTCTAAGTTGGTTCTAAAAGAATTGAGGCTGTAACTGGCGCGGTAGGCGTGCGCGAGCGAAAAACGCTTGAACTGCTCCTGGAACCACTTGAGGCGCATTAAACCTGTATATTTCACATTCCAGTTGGGGATAGGAATATTTCTGAAAGCGCCTAATGCTACCTCGTTTGCCGCCCGCCCGGTATAAGCGGCCACAAAAGCCGGCAACAATACTGCCTGGTTATTTTTGCCATACCCCAACGGATAGCCTTCATCGTCTAAGTTAGCGGGGTTGGTAATATCTATACCCCGTTGCAATGCCAGCCGGTTGGCTACCCCAAGCCGGTTGGCTTTAAATATTTCGAATGTCTCCGAGAAATCTTCCGCGGTCTTTTGAAAAGCGGTACCTATCAACATTGCAGAAATACTAAAGTTGCCGAATTGATTGCCCAGCAGGTTTTCATATTCAAACTGCCCGCCACCTAAGTTATTTACCCGGAAGTTTTCGGCATAGCTCTTATTATATGTCCGCTCCCCCGTAACATCTATGGTAAAATCGCGAAGCGGCTCTACCCCGGCTGTTATAGTTAGGTTGGCCGTATGCTGTTGCATGTACTGCTGGTTGAACTGGGGAAAGGTGGTGAGCCATCCCTTGCGGGCGATTTCATAGCGCACATCAGCCTGGCTGCCAAAAATAAAACCCCAGGTAGGGCGTAATGTACCGATAAACCCTACCGATTCAGTATAGCCGGGAAGCGCCTTTCCATTATTTTCGGTATAGGTGAGGTTGAAACGTTTTACCATCGTTACCATATCTAAAAGCGTATTTAATGCCTTATTTTCCTTTTTTTGAGGGAGATTAGGTGTTTTGCTCTTTGCATCAGGTTGTTTAGAGGGCGTGGTAAGAGACTTACCATTATTATTTTTACGCTTCAAGCCCATATATTCATACAGTTTGGTGAGGGTTAGCGAAGTAGTAAAGTTGTGCGTGTTTGCATTCTGGATGGTATTTATTTCCTCGCCTGCCAATTCCAGCAATACATCTGAACCTCGCTGCCAGTCAAAATCGCCCGTATAGCTGTACGAAGCGTTTATAAAACTAAACGCCGGAATTTTGTTGATAGGGATTTCATAATTGAGTTGCAGTTTTGTACTGTGCCGGTTGGCATCGCCTGTATCCCAAAAACCGTCCCAGATACCCAAATCTTGCCGTACTGAACCGTCGTCTTCAAAATAATTTTTCACGATGTGGTAATTAGACGCTGTGAAATTGAGCCGCAGCGACTTGGTGAGATTGTAGTTGATGGCGTATTGCCAGTCAAACAAAAAATTGCGTTGTTGCAATGTGGGCAACCCCAACTGCGGAACGCCGCCTTCTATAAATACCTCCCGGAATTTTTGCTGGTTGAAGGAGCGGGTGATGTTGGAATTGAGCGAGATACTGGCAGGCAATAGGTTGATATTTAATTCTTTGAGCCACTGCCAGTATTTGCCGGTAAAAAGCGAATCGGCCTTTTTAAAAGGCTCCACCGCCAGCGGTTTCAAGGTGTAATTGTAGAGAAAACCCGTGCGTATATTCTGTTCTTGCAGGTTTTCTACCTCAAAATCGCGGTGATGGGTTTCGTTGTAGGCATAATTAAAGGTAAAGTTTTCGATGTCGAAAAAATTGGGTTTCTCCTCGGCGCCCCGGTTTCGGCGCAGGCCAATAAAGTTGATGCTCTGCCGGCGGGTATAGCTCTCTGATTGTTTCCGAACCTGGTCGCGTTCTTCCTCGTTGGCGGCGGCATCTATGCGGTTTTTTAGCTTCAGGTCTTCGTAATAAGCATCAAATTCAGGAGTAATCAGTTCTTCGGCATGAGCATAATTAAAAGGAATCTGGATGCCCCATTTTTGGGGGAGCAACTGCCCCAGGTTTATGTTGGTAACCAAATCATACTGTTTTAGGGTTTCCCGGCTGCGCTCATTGGGGGTTTGTTCCAGCGCTCCAAAGCCGGAGGTGCTGATGCGCCCGGTTGCCGACAGGTTGGCAAAATCGGCTATGTTGCCATCCACCGCTGCAATGGCTGCCCAGCCGCCTTTGTTGTCTAAGCCTTCCAGCCGCAACTCATTAAACCACACTTCGCCGCAAACATCGGCGCCGGTAGCGTTTTTAATGCCTACCATCAGGGAGCGGATAGCGCCCAGCGAGGGATTTCCAATAAGCCCGATGCGGAGCGCTCCAGCGGTTCGGGGCGCAAATTCTGGCACCACGTTGGCATTTTCGTCGTAAAAAGTAAGCGTTCCCAGCGTTTGGTCAGCTATTCCCTGCGATTTTATGCGGGCAAGCAACTCCAGCGGCACATTCATTTCGTTGAGAGCGGGCCAAATTGCCTCTGCGGTGGTGGAAAAGGGAGGGGTTATGGATAAAGGAATTTCTACCTGGTAATAATTATTGGTGAAATCGGTACCGATGCGAATGAAGGCGACTAAGTCATTGTTTCCAACAGGAGTGTTGTCAAACTCCTCGGCGTGCAGGAACATTTTAAGCCGTTTGTACTGGCGCAGGTCTATGTTGATGTTTTTGAATACCCCCCGGGAATCTTGAGGCTGTAAATCGCATACGGTGAATGACAGCGATTGTTCGTTTTGGCGAATGATGGTGTTGTTGTTGTTGAGTTGCTCGCGCGCTACGCCCGGGGGCAGCACGTAGGGGATGGGGCTTCGGTTTTCATTTTCCTGGATGTTCACGGCGTTTACGTCCACGTAAGTAGGGTCGGGAGCGGGGATGCCTTCCCGGTAAGCCCTCCAGTCGCCCCGCACCAAGTCTAAGGTGCCGAAACGCAAGACCATGTTTTCCTGGAAGCCGGTGAGGTACATCCGCATCAGGCTGATGGAACGAAAATCGCTAATGCCTCCTATGGCGGCGTTGGGGTTGTTGAGGGGAATTTTGAACTGTATCCAGCGGGCGGTTACTAAACTATTATCGGGCGCCGTAATGGTAGTTTCCCGGATGTCGGTTACATACGGGTCTGTGAGTTGAATATTGGGGGTGATGGGGATGCGGTATTCATAATAACTGTTGATGGTATTCATGGTCTGGTCGCGGTTTATGTCTTCCACGTCCGGTAAGGTGGTAGCGCCGCGGTTGGTGTTCGATACAGTTACCGGCGCATTGCCATCGGGGTTGTTATAGTGGCGGTATCGCTCCAAAATGCTTCCACTGGTATTCAGGTAGTATTCGTAATTATCCAGGGCGGGGTCTGTACCCGGGTTATTGTCGTAAAGAGAGATTTCTTCGTTGTCGCTCAACCCGTCAAACCCCACATCCTGGAGATTGCGGTTAGCTTCGCTTTCATCAAATGCATAAATCAACGATTGGGCAGAAGGCACTTTACCCCAGGAGGTAGCGGCAACCAGGTCATTGCTTACCGTTCCGGGAAGCCCGTTTTCGTACTGTTTTCTGCCATCTTTTAAAATATCTTCCGAAATGTTCCCGAGGTTAAAGACCAACTCGCCCCCTGTTCCGCCCAGTCCATCGGTATAAGGGTCTAATACCCAAAACTGGATGTACTCTACATTGGCTTGTTCAAAATTGGTGCTGTTAATGGAGCGCATGAGTCCGCCCCAGCGCTCGTTGGGCATCAACGTATTATAGGTGGGGTTGTTATTGTAAGGTCCTTTCTCTTGGGGGTAATAGGCGAGGTCTAAGGTATTCTGCACGGTGGTTTGCCCCTGGGCTACATCTATCCTCGGGAACAACTCATCTATAAATATGCGGCGGGTTTCGTTAGTAGAAACATCGGCATCGCTGATTTCGGCAGGGCGCTGGGTGGTATAAAAAATGGGGTCTATGGTGTACCAGGCTATTTTGGCGCGCCCATAACCGTTGAGCAGGTTATTGGTATCGTCGGGTGAACTGCCGTAGAGTTGTCCGCCGGGCACAAATTCTAAGGGCGTGCTTGCGAGCATCCACGCCTGAGGAGATTTCATATCTAAAAGCGCCTGGGCGCCTTCAAAATCGTCTAAGTAAGCAGTTGTTTCGCCCCGGAAATCGGCATTTTTGGGCGAACCGGGCAGCAGGTAGGCAAGTTCGCCGCGCACGGAAAGATTGGAAGGCACATCGGTTTTAATAGTGGGAATTTTGTTGAGGAGGCGGGTTAAAAAGGGCAGTTCGGTAGAAAAATTGGTATTGAACCCAAAAATGGTATTGTTTACCGGTTCTGAACCAAAATTCGCCTTTTGCGTGAGCGGGCGCTCGCTCAGGTTCAGGAGGGTGCCGCCCACCAGGAATTTATCGCTTACCCGGTGTTCTACATTGATGCCGGTAAAGCGGCGGGTTTGCTGCCCGAAAAGGGCGTTGTTTTCTACCGATACTTCAATGGGGGTGTTAGAGGCTTTTAAGCCTTCGTCTAAAATCTGGACGGTGCCACCCTGGTAATTTACGGTGTAGTCTATGCCTTCCTGCAATATCCTGCCACCGGCGGTAACTTTTACCGAGCCCTGGGGAACGTTGAAGGCGCCAATAGGAATACCGCCACTGTTCTCGGATTTGTAACGGCCTTTTAGCTGGAATTTGTTTTTACCGGCATCTTCCAAAGCGGCGGCTTTAGTGCTTTTATACAGGCTGCGGAACACATACTTTTCCTGGTTTGGGTTCGGGGCGTATGCCATATCATCGTCATAATCGCTCCCACCTCCCAATACATTAAATAAGTACTCGCCAAAAGGCTCTGCTTTGGTAAAGATGATGTTCCCGTTTTGCACATCTACCGTGAGCCCAGGTATAAAATCAAAAAAACCGTCTCCGCCGTTTTGCGGGTCGTTGTAAATATTCAGGCGGTCTAAGTGAAACACATCCAGCAAAATGCGCTCTTCCAACCCTGCGGGCCAGGTAGCATCGTCCACCGGGGAAATATAATTAACGGGTGAAGGGTCGGTATAGAGCAAATTTAACCGGAAACCATCCGGGCTCAGTTGAAAGGCACCGGTGCTGTATATGTTTTTCATCATCAAATCCCAAACCGGGTCGCCTACATTGGTGAGGTTGCTCTTGAGGAGTTTTAACACCAGGCTGTTGTTGTTTACCACGCCGGTTACCGAATCAAAATCCGTGGCATTTACCCCGTCGTTGGCAAACTCGCCTACCTGGTACACCTCGCCCTGGTAGGTGTATTGAAAGGCTACAGCGAGCACTTCGTCATTGCTGAGTTTTTGGTTTAGGGAAAGGTAGCCTAACTGGGGCTGGAGGTTATAATCCTTGCCCGGGTCTAATTTCCGGGCGTTTTCTATGTAAGCGTAGTCAAAACCCTGGTTCACGAGGGGGCTCACCACGCCAAAGCCGGCTTGCACGGTAGCTATATCCCGAATTTGTTCGGTGAGGACAGAGGTACCCCCTATTGCGAAGGGGTCATAGTCGTTAGCATCGTTGCGGGGCAACAGGCCTGCGGGTCCGGGGTTAAAAAATCCTGCGGGCGCGCCTAAGGTGTTAATCCGGGTGTTACCGGGCTCCGCTTCGCCCAGGTCTTGCAGCGCCACGATGTTGCGGGTGTTGCCGGTGAGGGCGTTGCGGTTGGTTACCCATACTTCTACACGGGTTATTTGTACCAGGCTGTTGATGAAGGGGTAGTTTTGCAAAGCAATATCATACTGGTCGCGGAAATACTGGGAGAGGAAAAAATGGCGGTCTTCGTCGTAATCTAAAGCGAAGATTTCAAATTCGTTTAGGGTGCCGCCGCCCTGGGCTACTACGGTGCGGGTTTGGGAGCGCTGCTCGGAAAATACGCCGGTTATTTTGGTTCGCCCAAACTGGAGCTCGGTTTTTACGCCAAACAGGCTCTGGGCGCCGGTGATGAGGGAACTGCTGAGGGGCATGCTCACGTTGCCTACTTCTATCTTGCGGACAATATCGTCTTCGGTGGGTGCATATTCTAATTTTAGGAGGTTTTGAAAGTCGAAAATGGCCTGGGTATCGTAATTGGCGTTTATAGACAGGCGGGTGCCTACCTTTCCTAACAGGCTCAGGTTGATGCGCTGGTTAAAATCGAACCCCAAGTTGCTGCGATTGCGGGGAGAGAGAGAGGGATTGTCGTTTTTCTGGTAACGGGCGCCTAAATCAACGGCTACGGAGCCCTGGGGAATGAGTTCTATGGTGTTGCCCCCGAAAATGGTTTCGAACAGGCCGGAGTTTACATACAGGTTGGGGAGCAGGTTTTTGCGTTTTTCTTCGGCTTTCTTTTTTTCGCCGGAAAGGGCGTCTGCCTTTTCTTTGAAATAGTCTTTCATGCTTTCTCTAAGCGCCAGGTCGTAGTATTGCCTGGGGGTAAGGATGAGGGGATAATTTATAGGATAGCCTCCAATGGTTTCGGTATAAATATATTGATTTAAAATAGGGTCGTAAGCGTACCTGGAAAGGATGCTCTCCGGGTTTTTCAGGGCTATTTTGCCCAATGCAAAAGGGTTTTGGGCGCTGTCCTGTGGCTGGGAGCTGCTTTCCTGTGCATATAACTGCTCGCTGAAGATTGCACAGAAACAAACCAGGGAAACGCAAACGAGGTGAGGGAAGAATGTTGGTTGGTTATTTTTTTTCAAAATAGGCTACATATTTTTAAGCGCTTCTTTTATGAGTCCTTCCACACTTAAATCGGTTGTATTTTTCAGGATTTTATCGATAACTCCCTCTGAGGCTTTCCTGGAAAATCCTAATACTTCCAAAGCAGATAACGCTTGTTCCTTAGTTGTATTGTTTGAAACGGGCAAAATTTGGTCTATACCATGTATTTTCAGGATTTTGTCTTTTAAGTCCACTACCAGCCGCTGAGCGGTTTTGGCGCCTATTCCTTTTATGGTTTGCATGGCGGCGGCGTTGCCGGCGGCAATGGCGTCCCGCACCTGGGGGGGCGTCATGGCAGAGAGGAGGGTGCGGGCGGTGCCGGCGCCAATGCCGGAAACGGAGATGAGCAGCCGGAAGATTTCGCGCTCGGCGGCATCGCAAAAGCCAAATAGCGTGTGGGCGTCTTCGCGTATGAGCAGGTGCGTGTGCAACTTCACTTCCCCCGCTTCGGGCAGTTGGGAATAGGTGTATAGAGAAATATGTAAAAAATAGCCGATGCCGTTACATTCTACTACGGCATGGGTGGGGGTTTTTTCGGTTAGTTTCCCGGTGAGGTAGGTTATCATGGGTAATTCAGAATTATGAATTATGAATTATGAATTTGGTGTGGAAGGATTGTTGTTTGAAAATTTGCTATTTATATGAGTTGTTCCATGTTGGGTAAATTCAGCATAACTAACATTGTTTAAGCACTGTCGACAACAATAAAAAAATTTCATTAAACCCATGTTATGCTATGCTTTCTGTTCCTTCATAGTTCTGTATTGTCAAATGGGCACTAATTTTTGTTTTGTAAGCAATGCTTTTTCTTCTGTCCAAAGTTGGAAGTCGGTTTGAGATATAAACAGGTTACCTTCAATTTCATTCAGTTTTGTTGTTGTGGCTTTGATTGCTTCTTCTGATTGGTCAATGCCAATCCAATATCTGCCATTTATCTGGGCTGCTTTCAAGGTTGTTCCACTACCGCAAAAACAGTCAAGCACAATGCTGCCTTCGTTTGATGATGTTCTTACAATGATGTCAAGCAGGTTAGAATTTTTTTCTGTTGGATAAACAGGATATTGAGGGTCTTTGAACTCCCAAATATCTTGCATTCGTTTTCCTTCTTGCCCGTCAAAGTAGATTATTTTTCTTGGGTTGCCATTCTCACTCCATTCTATTAGCCCATCTGCATCCCATTTTTCAAGTGTCTTTACATCAGTTCTCCAATGCCTGCCTGTTGGTGGTGCAATACCTTTGAAAAGTTGTGATGACTTTCCATTTTTTGTTTCGCCAGGTGCATGAAGCGGAATGGTTGTGTAATGTCTGCCGTCTTTATCTTTTTTCGGAAATAGTTTTAGTTTATCCTCTTGGGTGTAAGTTGTTTTTGGCTCGTTCCAAATCATGTTGTCCGACTTGGAGTAAAACAAAATCATGTCCTTGATATTTCCGTACCCTTTGCGTTCAAAGTTCTTTGGATTGCATTTAATTCTTGTAATGTCGTTTCGGAAATTTTCAATTCCAAAAATTTCGTCCATCATCACTTTTACATAATGCCCAATCTTGTAATCAATGTGTAAGTAAATGGAACCTTTGTCGGAAAGTAACATATTTAACAACACCAATCTCTCACGAAGAAACTCAATAAAATCAGTACCTTTCAAAGTGTCTTTGTAAGCAACCGTTCCGTTGCTGCTATTGCTGATGGTGTTTGCCCTGCCGTTTGAAATTGTGAAAGTATTGTTAGTTGCAAATGGCGGGTCAATATAAACCAAATCAATTTTCCCTTTCAGTTTGTGAGTTATTACAAGCTGTTTGAGTGCAACTAAATTGTTTGCTTTGATTAAAATATTCTTACTTGATGAATTATTTTGTTGGTGTAAATCAATATTAGAAATGTTGTCAAGTATTTCTTTTTCTGATTTTTTATTTGTGTAGTGTAACTTCATCGGAGTTTAAATTTGATATAAAAATTCACGAAGAACCAAACTACTCATAATGTGTAAGTCCTTGTAACGAGTTGTTATGTCCTTATACATCTTGTTGTTGCCTTTGATGTAAAGCACCCCGTCGAGAATTGCAATTTTTATTGCCTTTACATTTTTAGCTTCAACTGTGCTGATAGCATCGTTGAATTGTGCATTTTGATGTCCGCCAAAGTCAGTGAGAAATTTTGCTTCACCGATTACATACTTGCCGTTAAATCTTCCAATGAAATCAAGTCCTTTTGGATGTTGGTAATTTAATTCACCCGAAGCAAAGTCCATCAACTGCTTGTCGCCGCCGTTAAGGATGGCATCCTTTTTATTTTTGGTAAAGCCGTCAAGTGAAACGGGTTGAATGCCTAATGCTTTGCTGTTTGTCCACCGTCTGAAAAATGGCCCGATTTGTCGGTTAGTTTCTTTTGGCTCACTGCATCGTTCAAAAATTTTATCCAAACCCATTTCATAAAGTCGTCCGCAGACTCTGTTAATTGTTTTGGGATTTTTTTCAATTGATGAAGGGTCTCTTTTGAGATAAGCAATATAACTATCCTTAATTGGGAACAAATCAAGTTTGAGTAATTCTCTGATTAGTGCTTCATTATTTTTTTTCTTGAACGCCTTTTCAATGTTGCTCCATCTGTCAGTGTTAATATCCCTGATACCTTCAGGAATGGTCGGATAAACTTGAAACAAGTCGTCCAGGTAACTTCGTTGGTTTGCATATTCTATGCTTAATTCTGTCCAGTAATTCATAGGTCAAATGTAGGTAAAAATGTCGTTGATTTTGGCAGCTATTTTCGAAGTTGCACTATCTCCATAAGATATCATATAAGAGGTTTATCCTTTGGTGATGGGTTGTTTAAGGGTTTAACTTATACTTTCTGTTCCTGGTTTTTAGCCCGCATTTCTTTTTCCTGGGCATCTACTACGGCAATGGCTGCCATGTTTACAATTTCTTCTACGCTGGCGCCTAATTGCAAAATGTGAACGGGTTTTTTCATGCCGAGCATGATGGGGCCAATGGAATCGGCTTTGTTGAGTTCTTTCATGAGTTTGTAGGTAATGTTGGCGGCGTCTAAATTGGGGAAGATGAGGGTGTTTACTTTTTTCCCGGCAATTTTGGCGAAGGGAAAACGTTCCTGGAGCATGGTGCGGTTGAGGGCGAAATCGGATTGTATTTCGCCGTCCACCACTATTTCGGGATGGTGCTGGTGCAGGAAGGCTACGGCTTCTTTTACTTTGGAGGCGCGCGGGCTGCCCGAGGAGCCAAAATTGGTGTAGGAGAGCATGGCTATTACAGGTTCAAAACCAAACATGCGCACCACGTAGGCGGTCATCTGGGTTATTTTGGCGAGTTCCTGGGCGGTGGGGTCTATGTTGATGGCGGTATCAGACAGGAACATGGGGCCCCGCTCGGTAATCATTAAATTGGTAGTGGCTACGGTGGCAACGCCGCTGGCTTTGCCAATGAGTTCCAGCATGGGGCGCACTACGGTAGGGTAGCTGCGGGAATAGCCGGTGATGAGCCCGTCTGCATCGCCTTCGTTTACCATCATGGCTGCAAAATAGTTGCGCTCGCGCATTTTGCTCCGGGCGTCGTACAGAGTTACGCCTTTCCGGCATCGGGTTTCCCAGTAAATTTTGGCGTAGCGCTCGCGCGAGTCGTTTTGTTCGTCGGCTTTTGGATCTATAATCAGCACATCGGCATCGAAATCAATTTCCTGCTTCAGGGCGAGGATGGTTTCTTTTTCTCCAAGCAAAATGGGGAGGCCGATGCCTTCGTCATGTATAATCTGGGCGGCTTTGAGCACGTCTAAGTGGTCGGCTTCGGCAAAAACAATGCGTTTGGGTCGGGTGCGGGCGCGGTTGTGGAGCAGGCGAACTATCTTGTTGTCATTTCCCAGCCGTTGCATGAGCTCTTCGCGGTAGCGTTCCCAGTCTTCTATGGGTTCGGTGGCTACCCCGCTTTCCATAGCGGCTTTGGCTACTGCGGGAGGCACTTCGGCTATCAGCCGTGGGTCGAAGGGCTTGGGAATGATGTAGTCTTTACCAAAGGTAAGGCGCTTTTCCCCGTAGGCTATATTTACCTGTTCGGGTACGGGTTCTTTAGCTAATTGCGCCAGGGCTTTCACGGCCGCCATTTTCATTTCTTCGTTTATTTTGGTAGCCCTCACATCCAGCGCGCCCCTGAAAATGAAGGGAAAACCGAGTACGTTGTTTACCTGGTTGGGATGGTCGGAACGCCCGGTTGCCATAATGAGGTCTTTACGGGTGGCGACAGCGAGGTTGTAGGCTATTTCGGGGTCGGGGTTGGCCATGGCGAAGACAATGGGGTTTTCTGCCATGCCGAGGAGCATGGAGGGCGACACAATATCGGCTACGGAAAGTCCTATGAATACATCGGCGCCTTGCATGGCTTCTTCTAAAGTATCTATTTTCCGGTGGGTGGCGAATTCTAATTTTTCGGGCGACAGGTTTTCACGGTCGCGGCGGATAACGCCTTTGCTGTCTATCATAACCATGTTTTCTGCCCGCGCGCCTAATGCTTTGTAGAGGCGGGAACAGGACACGGCGGCAGCCCCGGCGCCGCTGATGACAATGGTAACATCTTCTATTTTTTTACGGGCTATTTCCAGGGCGTTTAGCAGGGCGGCAGAGGAGATGATGGCGGTGCCGTGCTGGTCGTCGTGCATTACGGGAATGTCTAATTCTTCTTTGAGGCGGCGCTCTATCTCGAAAGCTTCGGGGGCCTTTACGTCTTCTAAGTTAATACCGCCAAAAGTAGGGGAGATAATTTTTACGGTTTCTACAAATTTGTCTATGTCTTTTGTATCGAGTTCAATATCAATGCTATCTATATCGGCAAATATTTTAAAGAGAAGGCTTTTTCCTTCCATCACCGGTTTAGCAGCTTCAGGGCCTATATCGCCTAACCCTAACACGGCAGTGCCGTTGGTTATAACGGCTACTAAATTGCCTTTGATGGTGTAGCGGTAGGCGTTTTTTTTGTCTTTTTCTATCTCGAGGCAAGGCTCTGCCACGCCGGGGGAGTAGGCAAGCGATAGGTCGCGTTGGGTGGCGTATCGTTTGGTAGGCACAATTTTGATTTTCCCGGGCTGGGGTTTTGCGTGGTAAATGAGGGCTTCGCGCCGCCTGCTTTCTCTGCTCATGGCTATTGATTTAGAATTGCAAATGTAATGGTAACTAATTAATTATGGTAGTGTGTGGGTGTGAATTATCAATTATAAATTATGAATTATAAATTTTTGTTTTCTTTTTTTAGGTTGTGTGTATTATGGCGACTTGGGTGGTGTCTTTATGTGATTTTTTTGCAAAAGCTAATCGGCAGATGGCGATTTTATAAAGGCAAGGTTTCGTTGTAAGCCTTTAAAGCGGGTGCGTTTTACGGCGCTTTTCTTAAAAATTCCCTGGAATACCTCTTCGGTTATTTCTTCCCACTCTTTTTTGGTAAAGGTCATCATTTCGGGGTTAGGGTTAAAACGCGGCTCGTTGTGGGGCTTAGAAAACCGGTTCCAGGGGCATACGTCCTGGCATATATCGCAACCGAAAACCCAATCGTCAAATTTCCCTTTAAATTCGGTGGGTATTTCTTCTTTTAGCTCTATGGTAAAATAGGAAATGCACTTGCTGCCATCTACCTGGTACGGGGCTACAATGGCCTGGGTGGGACAGGCGTCTATACAGGCAGTGCAATCTCCGCAGTGGTTTGTAACAGGAGGGTCATATATCAATGGAATGTCTATGATGAGTTCGGCAAGAAAGTAAAAAGAGCCTACCTGCTTGGTGAGTACGTTGGTGTGCTTTCCCATCCATCCCAACCCGCTTTTTACCGCCCAGGCTTTTTCTAAAACCGGGGCTGAGTCCACAAAGGCGCGCCCGTTAATGGCGCCTATTTTTTCGCGCATGGCTTCTAATAGCTCCCGAAGTTTGTCTTTTACTACCAAATGATAATCTTCGCCATAGGCGTACTTGGAGATTTTTGGGGCTTCGGGGCCTGTTTGGGTTTGGGAAGGGTAGTAGTTATAGAGAAGGGAAATTACCGATTGAGCGCCTTCTACCAGCAAGCGCGGGTCAAGGCGCTTGTCGAAATGGTTTTCCATGTAGTGCATGGCACCTTGCCGGTTTTGGTTTAGCCATGTTTCCAGGCGGGACGCTTCGGCTTCTAAAAATTCGGCTTTGGCAATTCCGCAGGCTAAAAACCCCAGTCGTTTGGCTTCTGTTTTTATAAGTTGGGTATGCTGTTGTTTTGTATAGATTTTAGGTACCAAAGACGGGTATGTATTTTTAGGTAATTACTCTGATTTCTGCCTGGCTGCATGGGCATCGTAGGTAGTGAAAAAATTTATCCAGATATTACGGGAAAGGCGCATAATAACGGGCATGCAGAGGAGGAGTATAATTACAATGCTTATGAAGGCAGTTTTAAGGCTGGTTCCTATAAATAGGAAGGAGATTATAAAAACTGCTACTGCTATAGCTACTCCCACGGCATAGCTTACATACATGGCCCCAAAAAAGAAAGAAGGTTCCAGTTGGTACTTAAACCCGCAATGGGAGCAGGCTTTGTGCATGGTAAGGGTTTTAGAGGGGTTATAGGGATTTTTATAGGCGTACATGGATTCTTCCTGGCATTTAGGACATCTTCCTGTTAAAATGCTGTATAGTTTCGTTCCTTTTTTTAACATTTGCAAAAGTTTTTGGTAAAGGTACTACATAAGAGGTGTTTTACCAATCTATTTAAGCTATAAAAAATGTTGAGTGTACACAATATATCTGTTAGTTTTGGAGGGGTTCCACTCTTTTCGGAGGTTACTTTTCGTCTTCATGCGGGCGATAGGGTAGGGCTTATTGGCAAAAACGGGGCGGGAAAATCTACCTTGCTAAAAGTGCTTGCCGGAGAATTGCAACCTGATGAGGGTACGGTGGCATGGGATAAGGCAGTAAATGCCGGCTTGCTAAGGCAAGATATTGAAATGGATAGGGGAGAAACCTTGCTGGAGGAAACCTACAAAGCATTTCCTCTTTTAAGAGGGCTTGAAAAAAAGATGGAGGGCATGCAGGAACAGGTTGTCAGCCGAACAGATTATGAGAGTGATGCCTACCACGAATTGTTGGTGGCTATAGACGATATACGCCACCAGTACCAGGTATTGGGCGGCTATGATTATCCGGGGGAGACGGAGAAGGTATTGCAGGGGTTGGGTTTTAAACGGGAAGATTTTGGCAGGCATACCGATACTTTTTCGGGCGGGTGGCGAATGCGGATAGAGTTGGCGAAATTGTTGCTACAGCGAAATGATTTGATGTTGCTCGATGAGCCTACCAATCACTTAGATATGGATGCTATTATATGGTTAGAGCAGTTTCTCAAGAGTTATAGCGGCGCTGTGGTAATTGTTTCGCACGATAAAATGTTCCTGGATACGGTTACAAACCGAACTATAGAGTTGTCTTTGGGCAGGATGTATGATTCTAATAAACCCTACTCGCGTCACCTGGCATTGCGGCAAGAGATGAGGGTGCAGCAGTTAGCAGCGCAGAAAAATCAGCAAAAACACATTCAACACACGCAGCAACTCATAGAGAAATTCAGGGCCAAGGCTTCTAAAGCTGCTATGGCGCAATCGCTTATTAAAAAATTAGATAAGATGGAGTTGATTGAGGTAGATGAGGAAGATAGCGGGAGTATGAATATTGGCTTTCCTGTATCTGTTCAGCCCGGGAAAGTGGTTTTGGAGGTGCGGAATGTTTCTAAAAATTACGGGGAAAAACAAGTGTTGGAAAATATTCAGCTATTGGTGGAACGGGGGAGTAAAATAGCTTTTGTGGGGCAGAACGGGCAGGGAAAAACCACTTTGGCAAAAATTATAGTGGGCGAACTGGCGCATGAAGGGGTGGTGAAGTTGGGGCATAAGGTGCAATTAGGGTATTTTGCCCAAAATCAAGCCGATTATTTAGACGGGGAGCTTTCTGTACAGGAAACCTTGTTGAATGCGGCTACCGATGAGAGTCGGCCAAATGTTCGGGGTGTATTAGGAGCTTTTTTGTTCCGGGGCGATGAGGTGGAGAAAAAAGTGAAGGTACTTTCTGGCGGGGAGCGAAACCGGCTGGCGCTTGCGCGCATGCTCTTGCAACCTTTTAATGTGTTGGTGATGGATGAGCCTACTAATCATTTAGACATTTCATCTAAAAATGTGCTTAAAAAAGCGCTTCAGAATTTCCAGGGTACATTGATTTTGGTTTCGCATGACCGCGATTTTTTGCAAGACCTTGTACAAAAAGTATATGAGTTTAGAAATTGCCACGTAAAGGAGTTCCTGGGAGATATTACGTTTTACCTGGAGGAGCGCAAATTGCAATCGCTTCGGGATATAGAAAAAGCAGAAAAATCTACCTTGAAAGCAGAGAGGGGAGATAGGATTTCTGTGTATGAAAGGCAGAAAAAAATGAAAGTTTTGCAAAACAGGGTAAATAAAGTAGAATTAGATATTTCTAAATTAGAAAAGGAATTGGCAGAAGCAGAGCAGAGCATGGCGGTAACCGCCGTTACTAAGCCTGATGTTGCATTTTTTGAAACCTATCGCTCTAAAAAGGAACGGCTTAAAGAATTGCTATTAGATTGGGAGACCCTTCATCTCTCTATTGATGATTTGAGGTCTAATGAAACATAGGGTAAAGAATGGAGAGAATAGAGAATAGAGAATAGAGAATAGAAAATGGAAAGGGATTATAAATAAGGATAAACAAAAGGTTTTTAAATGAAGAAATTGACCGGGTGTTTTAACTGTTATGTAAGTTTGCATGATGACTATTAACTGTAAGGGGAAACTGGTAGATGTATCGCAACCGTTGGTGATGGGGATTTTAAATTGTACGCCCGATTCTTTTTATGATGGAAATGTATATGTCACAGAAAAGGAATGGTTAGTGCAGGTGGAAAAAATGATAGGAGAGGGGGCTGCTTTTATAGATGTAGGCGCTTATAGCTCTCGCCCTAATGCGGTTGATATAAGCGAGGAAGAAGAGCTAAAGCGCCTGCTTCCGGTGGTAACTTCTATACGGAGATGGTTCCCAGATACATTACTTTCTATAGATACTTTTAGAAGTCGGGTTGCCGATTTGTGTTTGCAAATGGGGGTAGCACTTATCAATGATATTTCGGCGGGAAGCATGGATAGTGCAATGATGGAGGTAGTAGCCCGTCACCGTGCGCCTTATGTAATGATGCACCTGAAAGGAACGCCTCAAACCATGCGCCAGCAGGCCCGGTATGAAGATGTGGTGAAAGAGATACTCTATTACTTTTCTGTTAAAATAGCGGAGGCAAGAAAGGCAGGGATAAATGACTTGGTTATTGACCCGGGTTTTGGTTTCTCTAAAACGACTGCACACAATTATGAAATTTTGAATAAATTAGAGGTGTTTCAATCACTGGAGCTTCCGGTTTTGGCAGGAATAAGCCGTAAATCTATGATTTATAAACTGCTGAATACCTCCCCGCAAAATGCTCTTAACGGCACTACCTGCCTACACACAGTTGCACTTTTAAAAGGAGCACACATACTGCGGGTGCACGATGTCAGGGAAGCGATGGAGTGTATTCAACTTGTAGGAGCGCTAAACGCTCAAGGCGGAGTATGAATTAGTTTGAAAAAGGGCTAAAATGCCAGAAACCAGATGTACTGTTTTAGATTTTGTATATACTCTAAGAAAAGGGCGCCAACTTATCCTATCCATATAAGCCGTTAAGGCTTTCACGTAGCGTTTTTATTTTCGCCAAGGCATCGGCTTCTTTTTTTCGTTCCATATTCACTACGTTCTCTGGAGCGTGCTCTACAAAACGTTTATTTTGCAATTTTTGTTGTACGGTTTTCAAAAAACCTTGGGTATAAGCCAGCTCTTCTTGCAATTTTTTAATTTCATCTTCTGTTTTAACAGCTTCCTGGGCTGGGATAAAATATTCGCAAATTCCTACCCGAAATGAAATGGCTTTTTCTACTTTTTTCTCTGCTTGCTCTATATTACTCAGAATTGCCATTTTTTTAATGACTTCTCCAAATATCGTCAGGGCTTTTTCTTCGCCAGAAACCAGCAGAGATAGCGTGGTTTTGGCAGGAATGGAGTGTTCCTTGCGAATGTTTCGCACAGCCGAAATTATTTCTGTGGTGGTAATGAATTGCGCCGTCAAGGTTTCATCGGCTCCCGCAGCTTGGGGCCATGATGCAATTATCAAAGCCTCCTGTGGGGTACGGGGTTTTAGAAGCTGCCAGATTTCTTCAGTTAAAAAGGGCATAAAAGGGTGTAGCAGTTTTAGGTTTTGTTCTAAGAAAAAAACTATTGCAGAATGGGTTTTAGCATCTATGGGGGCACCGTAGGCAGGTTTAACAATTTCGAGCAACCATGAACAGAAATCGTCCCAAACTAATTTATAAATAGCCATAAGTGCATCAGAAATGCGGTATTTATCAAAATACTCTTCTAACTGGGTTATTGTTTGCGCTAACCGGGCTTCATACCATTTCAGACCTGCAACAGCTGCTTCCGGCTGAGGTGCGGGCGCCGTTTCCCAATTGGCAATGAGCCGAAAGGCATTCCATATTTTATTGGCAAATGCGCTTCCTTGCTTGCACAACTCTTCATCAAATATTAAATCGTTACCGGCGGGTGAGGCGAGCAACATGCCTACTCGCACGCCATCGGCGCCATATTTTTCGATTAAATCTAATGGTTCTGGAGAGTTGCCGAGGGATTTAGACATTTTACGGCGTTGTTTGTCTCTCACAATACCGGTGAGATATACGTTTGTAAAGGGTTTATCGTTGCGGTACTCGTAGCCGGCGATAATCATTCTTGCCACCCAGAAAAACAAGATTTCGGGGGCGGTAACTAAATCGTTAGTAGGGTAGTAGTAGCGTATTTCTTTATTGTCGGGCTCTAAAATGCCGTTGAAAACGCTTATAGGCCATAACCAGGACGAAAACCAGGTATCCAGTACATCCTCATCTTGCCGCAAATGGGTTATGGTTAGGGAGGGGTTATTCAATTTTTCTTTCACCAATTTCAACGCTTCTTCTTCGTTTTCGGCTACTACAAAGGCATCGGGCGCTTCCCCATAATAGTAAACGGGAATGCGATGCCCCCACCAAAGCTGGCGCGAAATATTCCAATCTCGCACATTTTCCATCCAATACGTATAGGTATTTACAAATTTTTCAGGGATAAGGTGAATGTCGCCTTTCTTTACTGCCTGAATGGCAGGTTCAGAAAGTTGCTTCATCTTTAAAAACCACTGGTAAGAGAGTCTTGGCTCTACCACTGCGCGTGTGCGCTCAGAAGTTCCTATTTTGTGAAGATATTTTTCGGTTTTTACCAGGTATTTTTTTTCGCTCAGTTCTTTGGCAATTTCTTCTCTTACCACAAAACGGTCTTTGCCCTGGTAATGCAGCCCGTAGTGGTTTAAGGTGGCATCTTCATTAAAAATATCTATATATTCAAGCTGGTGCTTATCTCCTAATTCTTTATCATTCAAATCGTGAGCAGGTGTAACTTTTAGACAGCCGGTGCCAAATTCCCTATCCACGTATTCATCTTCTATAATAGGAATTTGCCGGTTGCAGATAGGAATAAGAGCTTGCTTTCCTTTCAGGTGACGGTAGCGAGCATCGTCTGGGTGGATGCAAATGGCAGTATCGCCTAAAATAGTTTCAGGGCGGGTGGTGGCAATGGTTATAGTTTCATGGCTGTTTACTATAGGATAGGCAATATAATAAAGGGTGCCTTCTTCTTCGTGGTATATAACTTCTTCATCTGAAAGGGTTGTTTTAGCTTCCGGATCCCAATGCACCATCCGGTAGCCTCTATAGATGAGTCCTTTGTGGTAAAGGTCAATGAAAACTTTTATGACAGAGGCAGATAGCTCTTTGTCCATAGTAAACTTAGTGCGTTGCCAGTCGCAGGAGCAACCGAGTTTTTTAAGCTGTTCTAAAATAATACCACCGTGCTGGTAGGTCCATTCCCAGACATGTTGTATGAACTCGTCCCGACGGAGTTGTGATTTTTGGATGCCTTCTTTTTTTAGTTTCGCCACTACTTTGGCTTCAGTGGCTATAGAGGCATGGTCGGTACCCGGCACCCAGCAGGCGTTATATCCTCTAAGGCGCGCCCGGCGAATGAGCACGTCTTGAATGGTGTTGTTGAGCACATGCCCCATGTGCAATACCCCGGTTACGTTGGGTGGCGGAATTACAATGGTATAAGGTGTTCTATTATCGGGCTCAGAATGAAAATAACCATATTCCATCCAATAGCTGTACCATTTGTTTTCTACCAGGGCTGGGCTATATTTAGAGGGTATATTCATAGGTTTGGCTCAGTTTTTGTGATTGTTTTGCAAAAGTAGGCATATCTGTATGATTATAAAAACCTATTTATGGGTGTTACTAAAAAAATAAGTATTTTTACAACTTGAATTAAAATTAAAAATCATGAAACATCTTATTTCTCTTACTTTGGTATTATTTATGGGAGTTATGCTACACGCCCAGGATGCCAAAGTAGCTAAAATTGAGTTTAAAACCGATGTGATAGATTATGGGGAGATAGCTAAGGGCAGCAACGGGGTGCGTTTTTTTGAATTTACCAATACAGGTAATGCTCCGCTTGTTATTTCGCAGGTTACCTCCAGTTGTGGCTGTACCGTTCCTTCATGGACAAAAGAGGCGGTAGCTCCGGGCAAATCGGGGCAAATAGAGGTGAAGTATGATACTAATAAACCCGGCCCCATCCGAAAAACTATTACTGTAATGTCTAATGCCGAAACGCCTAACGTAGCCTTGAAAATTAAAGGCACTGTAATAGAGGAGGGGAGTGCCGGAAAATAGAAAAAAGAGCATACTATTTTTAGATTAATTATAGAACCACTTTTTCTTAGTGTTCTGTTGGTTTTGCTTTTTATTCCTGCAAAACTGTATAAAAAAGGTATTATGCTTTGTGGAGGTGCACTTTCTAAGAAAACATATCGCGTACTTTCTCAAAAAATGATTTATCGCTCTTATCGGGTTTAGGTTTAAAATTCTCATCATTAAGAGCGCTTTCAAAAAACTCCCGCTGTGCTTTGGTGAGGTTTTTAGGCGTCCATACATTAACATGCACCAGTAAATCGCCGCTACCATATTCATTGATGCGGGGAATTCCTTTTCCGCGTAGCCTGAGTATTTTACCAGATTGCATGCCTTCTTCAATTTTTATGCGTACTTTCCCAGTAAGAGTATCTATTTCTTTAGTTCCGCCCAATACGGCTTCAGGTAAACTTATATAGAGGTCATAGTGGAGGTTTTCACCTTCTCTTTTCAAAACAGGGTGTTCTATTTCTTCAATGAGAACCAGCAAATCGCCAGGGATTCCATTCCCGGGGGCATCATTTCCTTTATTGGTTACCTTTAGTTGCATACCATCTACTACCCCGGGAGGTATTTTAACAGAAACGGTTTCTTCTGTCCATTTCAAACCATCAGCATCGGCATCAGGGGGGCGTTGGCTAATTACCTGCCCGCTTCCGCCACAAGAGCTACAGGGGCCGCTGGTTTGCATTCTGCCCAGAATGGTTTGAGTAATACGGGTTTCCTGCCCGCTTCCTTTACAGGTAGGGCAGGTTTTATATTTTACACCTGGGGCGTGTACTTTTCTCTTTACTTTTATTTTCTTTTCAACGCCGTTAATGATTTCTTCTAAACTTACCTTTACGCGGATGCGGAGATTACCTCCTTTAACACGGGCTTGAGAACGCCCAAAACCTGTGAAGCCACCAAAATTTCCGCCAAAAGCACTGCCAAAAATATCGCCAAACTGGCTGAAAATATCTTCCATGCTCATGCCTTCTCCATACCTGCTGCCTCCGCCGCCGCTTTCAAAGGCGGTATGGCCAAACTGGTCATATCGCGCACGTTTTTCGGGGTCGCTCAGTACCTCATAGGCTTCGGCAGCTTTTTTAAACATTTCTTCTGCCTGTTTATCTCCCGGGTTTTTATCGGGATGATAGGCAAGGGCTTTTTTTCGGTATGCTTTTTTTATCTCATCAGCGCTTGCCTTTTTGCCGACTTCTAATATTTCGTAATAATCTTGTTTCATTTTCTTAATGAGGTGGATTTATTGCCCTATAATTACTTTAGGATAGCGGATTATTTTGTCGCCTAATTTATATCCTTTTTCGGCAATATCTATAATTTTTCCTTTGAGCGATTCTTCCGGCGCGGGTATTTGAGTGATGGCTTCATGAAGTTCAGCATTAAACATATCTCCTTGATTTACATGTATTTCTGTGAGCCCTTTTGATTTAAGGGTTTCAGTAAATTTATGATGAATGAGGCTTACCCCTTTAATTTCTTCTTCTTCAAAATGGGAGAGCGATGCCAAAGCTCTGTCAAAATCGTCTAAAACTGGTAATAAAGACTGAATTATTTCCTGCCCTGCTGTTTTAATGAGGTCTATTCGTTCTTTAAGAATCCGTTTCTTATAGTTTTCAAACTCAGCAAACAGGCGTAGAAATTTATCTTTTTCAATGGCTATTTCTTCTTTTAACTGCTCCTCGGCCGAAAGCGGCTGGAGGGCTTCTTCAATTGGGAAATCTGCATGCAGGGGTGTCTCTGGCGTAGGAATTTTTTCTGTGTTGGGTTCTTTCTTAGGTTTACTCATTTTTTTCATGTTAAAACATAGCGGTAAAAAGGTTGGCAAAAGTACTGCCATTCCTGTAAAAATGCCAAAATGTCATTATAGTAAGTCGTTCAGGGCAGCTTGAAGGGTTGGGAATTGATAGGAAAACCCTTGTTCAACTATTTTATGGCAACTTACCTGCTGGCTGGAGCAAGCTATGGAGGCGACTTCTCCCATAAAAAATTTCAGTAACCATTGAGGAATAGCGGGAAGGAGTAAGGGTTTTTTTAAAATAGACGCTATTTTTTTAGTGAGTTCTTTTTGGGTCACGGGCTGCGGGGCTACGCCATTATACACTCCAATTAATTGGTTTTCTACAGCATAGAGAAATATACGGGCAATATCTGCCACGTGAATCCATGACTGCCATTGAGCGCCGCTACATAGGGGGGCGCCCGCATACCCGCGTATAGCGCGGACGAGGGGAGGGAGGGCGCCATTTTTTCGAGCTAATACGATGCCTACCCGTATTTTGGCTACCGGCAGGGAATTTTTTTGGAAGGTATCGGCGGCTTTTTCCCACTCGGTAACAACGTTTCCTAAAAAGGAAGTGGCAGCCTCCGAGTAATCTTCTTTATAGAACGCTGTGTAGGAATGGGGATATATGCCTATAGCAGAGGCGGTTGCAATAGTTTTAACATCATGATTTTTTAAAGAGGAGAGAGAGGTTTGCAGGAGCTGCAGGGATTGAACACGACTTTGAATAATTTTTGTTTTATAGGCAGGCGTCCATCTTTTTGCAATAGAGGCGCCGGCTAAGTTAACAATGGCGTTTACGCCTTCAAAACAAGAAATATCTATCTCATTTTTAGAAGGGTTCCAGTAAAAGCCAGAAAGTTGGGGTGTTTTTTTAATTTTCTTAGGAGAAGTAGTAAGGTAGTGTATGGTATAGTTTTTTTCACTGCATTGGCGAAGGAGTTCGGCGCCTATTAACCCTGTAGCGCCGGTTACAAGCAGTTTCACGGAGATTATCGTATGGTTGTGAGACTCACCTGGGCTACCTTTTTGCCAATTTCGGCAGGAGAGTTAACCACGTGAATGCCGCAGGCTTTCATCGCCGCTTTTTTAGCCTGGGCTGTATCAGCTGCGCCGCCCACAATGGCGCCGGCATGCCCCATAGTTCTCCCTTTGGGAGCGGTTTCGCCAGCAATAAAGCCAATAACAGGCTTGGGGTTGGGTTGAGTGGCTATCCATTGCGCCGCTTCTATTTCCAGTTGCCCGCCAATTTCGCCAATCATAATAATGGCATGGGTTTCAGGGTCGTTCATCAACAAGGCAACGGCTTCTTTTGTAGTGGTGCCTATAATAGGGTCACCTCCGATACCAATAGCGGTGCTTATTCCCAAACCTTCTTTCACAACCTGGTCGGCAGCTTCATAGGTGAGCGTTCCCGATTTAGATACGAGGCCTATATTTCCTTTTTTAAATACAAAACCAGGCATAATGCCTACTTTGGCCTCTCCAGGAGTAATAACCCCGGGGCAGTTGGGACCAATGAGGCGGCAATTTTTAGATTGAAGATACTCATACGCAATTACCATATCGGCTACCGGGATACCTTCGGTTATGGCAATAATTACAGCTATACCTGCATCGGCCGCCTCCATAATGGCGTCTGCTGCAAAGGCGGGGGGTACAAAAATAATAGAAGTATCGGCCCCGGTTTTTTCAACCGCTTCGCTCACCGTATTAAAAATAGGTCGCTCTAAATGATATTGACCGCCTTTTCCTGGCGTAACGCCGCCAACTACCTGGGTTCCGTAGGCTATCATTTGTTCTGCGTGAAAGGTTCCTTCGCTGCCCGTGAAGCCTTGTACAATTACTTTTGAATTTTTATTGACTAAAACGCTCATGGATGTCAGATTTTAGCAGTTAGTAGTAAGGGATTATTGAGAAAACAAAACCCAAGGATGAGAGCAGATTTATAAATTGACAGGGTTACTTTCAAAGTTTAAAATAGGTTACGTTTATTTTCCTGGCTCTAAAAAACGAGCTGCAAAGATAGTATTTTTTAGCAGTAAAGGGAGGATAGGGGAAACAAAAAACAAGGGTGAATAGTGAAATATGATATATTTTATTTTACATAATATAAATTATAATACAAAAATAACTCCACAATTTCTAATGCTCATGTTTGCTGCGGGCTGTCTAAATAAAAAACTACTTTACGCTAATTGCTTCACAAAAAAATAATTTCCCTGCCTGCATTGGCACATTTACAAACCACAAATGTCTTTAAAAAACAGGGTGAAAAATCACCAGTAAACCAGGATATGCAAAAGAGCCAAATTCTTAAAAAGAATTTGGTAGATTAAATAATTCATCGTAATATTGCAATATTAAATTAAAAATAATGGGCGTAACTAAAACAGACCATTTTACCAATAAACAAAATCAAATAGCTACCATTGCAAAGGCATTGGGGCATCCTGCAAGAGTTGCCATTATTGAGTATTTAATAAAGGTAAACACTTGTATTTGTGGCGACATCGTAAATGAGTTACCATTGGCGCAACCCACCATTTCACAACACTTAAAAGAACTCAAAAATGCAGGGCTCATAAAAGGCAACATTGAAGGCAATTCAATTTGTTATTGTATTGACGAAAAGACGTTCTATATACTCAAAGAATATTTTTCAAAAATTATCTCTACCGTAACCAGTTAAAAATGCTGCTGACAGATTTTACGTAAAACACTATTTATTATATCAAGTAAAATAAATTGAAAATGGAAAATTCAGAAAAAATAAAAGAAGTTGTAAGGCAAAAATACAGTGAGATTGCTTTGCAGGACAAAGAAACTAATCAATCATCTTGCTGCGGTGCAGGCGGTTGCTCAACAGAGGTATACACTATTATGAGCGACGATTACAGTAACTTAGACGGGTATAATCCTGATGCCGATTTGGGTTTGGGTTGCGGTTTGCCTACACAATTTGCCAAAATAAATAAAGGCGATACCGTAATTGATTTGGGCAGCGGTGCAGGTAATGATTGTTTTATTGCAAGGAACGAAGCAGGTGAAGATGGCAGGGTAATTGGCATTGACTTTACTCCTGCAATGATTGAAAAGGCAAAGGCTAATGCTCAAAAGTTAGGGTTCACCAATGTGGAGTTCAGGAAAGGCGACATTGAAAACATTCCTGTTTCTGCAAACGTTGCAGACGTAATTGTGAGCAACTGTGTTTTAAATCTTGTTCCCGACAAAGACAAAGTTTTTAAAGAAATCTTCCGCGTGTTAAAACAAGGCGGGCATTTCAGCATTTCAGGCATTGTGTTAGTTGGCAACCTTCCCCAAGCGCTGCGCAATGCAGCAGAAATGTATGCAGGCTGCGTTTCAGGTGCAATACAAAAAGAAGCTTATTTAGAACTTATAAAAGCCAACGGCTTTTCAAATACCGCCATTCAAAAAGAGAAGCCCATCAGTATTCCAGATGATATTTTAAAAAACTACCTCAACAAAGAAGAATTGCAAGGTTTTAAATCGGGCAACACAGGAATTTTTAGTATTACGGTTTATGCGGAAAAACCTAAAACCTGTGGTTGTGAAACAGGGTGTTGCGGTTAAAACGTATTGGAAAAAATACCGTAAACCCATTATCATAACAACATTATTTGGCTATTTATTTAATATGGACAAAAAGAAAATTTTAGTGCTTTGCACTGGCAACAGCTTCAGAAGCCAGATAGCAGAGGGTTATTTGCGACACTTTGCAAACGGCAAAGCAGATATTTACAGTGCTGGCATGGAAACTCACGGGGTGAACCCAAAAGCTATTGCGATAATGAAAGAAGATAATATTGACATATCAAATCATACTTCAAACAATATTGATGAGTATCGTAATATTGACTTCGATTTGGTAATTACAGTTTGCGATAATGCAAAAGAGCATTGCCCTTTCTTTTCTACAGAAGCAAAAAAGTTTCATCAAAACTTTTCCGACCCGGCAAAAGCAACAGGAACAGATGAAGAAATTAAAGAACAGCTTAGACAAACAAGAGAACAAATAAAAAACTATTCTCAACAGTTTGTAACAGATAATCTATAAAGAGAAATTACCCGCCCACAAGTATAGGTATATTTGCAATTCGCATAAGCCAGCACTAAATCCAGAAATTGTAAAAGAGTTTCTACCTTCCCTAAAACTCCCCTCTCCTACCCTTCAAAAAGAGGCAAATTTTTAGCTACGCTATTTAATACAATGCAGGATTATAGTACAAAACAACTAATGAAAAACAAATATAGTGATGACTTGCTTGCTTTTATATTATATTTGCCCCCAACTAAATTATTTTAACTATGAGCACATTAAAAAAATTCAAATCATTCGAAATTCAAAAAGCATTTTTGAAACAATTAACTGGTGGTGCCCTACAGCCATGCCAGTACTATGAAAACAAATGCATGCAAACTGCTTTCAACAATGGCAATACGTTCCTAATGGACGATTGTGACGCATTATGCGATGCTAATGGTAATTGGAACCAGCAGTAAGTTAAGCAACTCAAATAAGGCATGTGAGGTATTGCATGCCTTATTTTTTATAAAGAAAAGCTGCCCATGCTATGATTGCCGGTGTCTTGTAGTCCTCTCTATTTTCAACCTATCGGTTTTAGCCACATCAATAGGTATTTTTTCTTCAATAGTATTAGACAATTCTAACCCAAAATCTTCTTTTACACTAAAACCTATAGATTTTAGTAACCGATATACCCTCACCGCAATCATTTCTGTTACAGTGAGTTGGTTATCTGAAGCTACACGAGAGTTTATGAAAATATATTTAAAATCTGTTGGGATATTAAAGCGGGAAACACTCTCAAATATATTTTCCACCGATATTTCTCCCGACTGTATCATCTCTTTATGAATGGTTTTCATAATATAATCAATTACATGCGGCTCCTTAAAACCCAGATATACTTTTATAAAGAAACTTTTTTGAGGAATAATGGTATGAACGCTATATTCTGCACCGTATGGATTATCGGTAATTTCAACATGCAAAAACCAATATATCGCTGCCCGTTTGGGCTGCATATAAAATAAGGAATATACAATAGTAGAATCTATCAAATCAAAGCGCGAAGACCTCACGGGAAATACCAAATTAGTGCTTATATGCGGCAATGAGGCATCTTTTTGCACCTCTTCCAGCATAGGTTTAATATCTTCCAGCTTACGGTATTCTACCACCCGGTTGCGAATTTTCCTCGCTTTATAATAAAATAGTAATAAGAAAAATAAAAGGCTGGCTAAAATCAGGGTAAACAAGCCCCCGTGAACAATCTTATTTAAATTTGAAAGCAAGAAGATGATTTCTACAGAAATAAAAATTAAAAATATCAATACAACCCCTGCCCTTCTTTTCTTTACATGGAGGAAAAACAAATACCCCAGCAGTAAAGATGTCATCAACATATCAATAGTAATAGTAAGCCCATAAGCAGCTTCCATATTTGCTGCCTTACGGAAAATAAACATTACCAGCAAACAGCCAGCCATTAAAAAATAGTTCATTCCCGGTATATACACCTGTCCTTTATGAGTAGAAGGGTACTTTACCCGCAAGCTGGGCCAGAGTTTAAGTTTCATAGCTTCGTTAACGAGCGAAAACACCCCGGTTATCAATGCCTGGCTGGCTATAATAGTAGCACTCGTGGCAATGATAATGATAAGCGGGATAATAGATTTTGGAACGGAACTGTAAAATACAGAATTTACGGTTACCCCATCTTCTAATGACAAACAATAGGCTGCCTGCCCAAAATAGCTGAATAACAACATAGATAACACAAAAATCCAGGTTATCCGTATATTTTTTTTACCGCAATGCCCTAAATCTGAATATAGCGCCTCTGCGCCTGTGGTACAGAGGAATACAGCCCCTAAAACCAGCAGCGCCTCCGGATATGACTGTAAAAAACTAATAGCATACATAGGGTTTACCGCTCGCAGTACCGCAGGGTTTTTTAAAATCCAATACACCCCCAACGAGCCGATAGTTAAAAACCAAATTAACATTACCGGTCCAAACAATCCCCCAATGCGCCTGGTGCCAAATTGCTGTATAAAAAATAAAATTATAATAATTGTGCATACTATAGGAAAAGCCGGGATACTGGCAGATATATTAGATAGCCCTTCAACTGCCGAAGAAATAGAAATCGCCGGCGTAATAAACCCATCACTTATCAACGTAGCGCATCCCAGCAAAGCCGGGTAAATAATCCACTTACTTTTAGTTCTTCTAAGCAAGGCATACAAGGCAAAAATACCTCCCTCCCCATGGTTATCTGCATTCAGGGCAAGATAAACATACTTCACCGTGGTAATGAGTATTAACGTCCAGAAAATACACGATAAACTACCCATTATCAATAACTCATCAAAATTTTTTCCCCCGCTAATAGCAGAAAATACATACAAGGGGGAAGTGCCAATATCGCCGAAAACAATTCCCAAAGTAACTAATAAATGTAACGGCGACACCTTATATATGCTGGTTTTCATAGCTTAACAGGGTAAAAAGGGAAAACAATATAAATGAAAAGAAGAAGTTAAATGATGTAATTGTTTGAAAATGAAACTATTCACAAGTCTATAGTAAATTATATCAGCCCCCAAAAATACCGATTTTTTTCATTCTGGGTTTAATTTCGCAAAAAAATATCCCCACCCTCGTATTTCTCTTTCCTCCCTCACCCATATAAAAAATGATTTTATTTCCTTTAATTGGAAAGTAACCAATAGTTTTATATTTTTGCACCCGCAACGGGATGTGGCGCAGTTGATAGCGTATCCCGCAGGAGAACGGGATGGTCGCTGTTGAGTTTTGAGAAAAAGTTCTGTATAGCTAAAAAATAATAATCGGGATGTGGCGCAGTTGGTAGCGTATCCCGCAGGAGAACGGGATGGTCGCTGTTGAGTTTTGAGAAAAAGTTC
>CAYLNL010000004.1:160650-216626 GCA_964385175.1 uncultured Flavobacteriaceae bacterium
TGATAGCTAAAAAATAATAATCGGGATGTGGCGCAGTTGGTAGCGTACACGCATGGGGTGCGTGTGGTCGCTGGTTCGAGTCCAGTCATCCCGACTATCCTTTCCTCAAAAGACGATTTTTTTAAAAAAATCGTCTTTTTTATACCCGTATCACACCCCTGTTATTCTCAAAAATTCGTATCTTGCCTCATATTTCCCTATGAGACCATTCACCACCATACTATTCATACTTTTGAGCCTTCACCTTTCATATTCCCAGCGAAAAACCAATAGCCCGCCTATAGAACTCCCCAAAAAAGCAGCCTATACCTTAGAACCTGTAGTAAGCGGGTTATCTATACCGTGGGGAATGGTTTTTTTACCCGATGGCAGTATGCTCATCACTGAAAAATCTGGCGAAATCATCCATTTTAAAAAAGGAATAAAAACCTTTATAAAAAATGTACCCCCGGTATATGTGAGAGGTCAGGGAGGCCTGTTAGACATAAAACTCCATCCTGATTATGAAAAAAACGGCTGGATTTATTTTTCCTATTCATCTTCTGAAGGAGGCGGAAACGGCGGGAACACTGCCATTATGAGAGCCAAACTACAAGGAGATGCCCTAACCCAAAACCAACTCTTGTACAAAGCTACTCCCAATACCTCCAAGGGACAGCATTTTGGCTCGCGCATAGAATTTGACAAAGAAGGCTATCTTTATTTTTCTATAGGCGAACGCGGCGAAAAAGATATTAACCCCCAGGATATTACCCGCGATGGTGGAAAAATATACCGCCTGCACGATGACGGGCAAATTCCAAAAGATAACCCTTTTGTAGAAAAAGCCAATGCTAAAAAAGCCATCTACAGCTATGGGCACCGCAACCCCCAGGGAATGACAAAACACCCGCAGACTGGTTTAATCTGGGTGCATGAGCATGGCCCCCAGGGAGGCGATGAAATAAACATCATACAAAAAGGAAAAAACTATGGCTGGCCCCTTATTACCTACGGCATTGATTATGATGGAACCAGTATAAGTGAAAAAACCGCTCTTCCCGGTATGGAGCAACCCTTTTATTATTGGATTCCATCTATTGCGCCCAGTGGCATGGCCTTCGTTACCTCTGACAAATATCACCAATGGAAAGGCAATTTACTGGTAGGCTCCCTGGTTTTTCAATATGTAGAACGCCTTACCCTGGAGGCTAATCGAGTAACTCACCGCGAAAAACTATTTCCCGATGTGGGGCGCGTGCGAAACGTATGCCAGGCGCCAGACGGCTATATTTATATAGCCGTAGAAGGAAAAGGCATTTTTAAAATAATCCCTCTGCCATGAAAAAAATAGTACTCTTATATATCCTCGGAATTGCAATTTCCTTTGGCTTTTTTAGCCAGGAAAGTCCCTTGCAAAAAAGCATTCGCAAAGGAGCCGAAGTGTATACCGATTTTTGCGTAACCTGCCATCTCCCCAATGGAAAAGGCATCCCCGGCGCCTTCCCTCCCCTCGCCCAATCAGACTACCTCTTAAAAAACCGCACAAATAGTATAAAAGCCGTAAAATATGGGCAAAGCGGGAGCATCATCGTAAACGGAAAAACCTATACCAGTGTTATGCCCTCCTTAGGGCTCACCGATGAAGAAGTAGCCGATGTGATGAATTATATCCTCCACTCATGGAATAACCCGCCTGCCAAAATAGTAACCCATAAGGAAGTAGCCGATGTAAAGAAAAACTAACCCATACAAGCCGGGAAGGTATTTTACAGCGAAAAAAACCATCTGCATCCCTTTCTTCGTACAAGGTTTTCAACGTCAACTGTTAATAACTTATACTATTCATACACCATTCTGCAAGCCCTTTCCAATAGCTTTTTAATACCTTTGCAAGTCCAAAAAAACCTACTCATGAACCCGAAAAATGACCCGAAAAATTATTCAGCAGACAGTATCCAGGCGTTAGAAGGCATGGAGCACGTGCGCATGCGCCCCTCCATGTATATAGGCGATGTGGGCCCCCGCGGGCTCCATCATTTAGTATATGAAGTAGTAGATAATTCTATTGACGAGGCGCTCGCTGGTTTCTGCGATACCATTCATGTAATTATAGAAGCCAATAACTCTATAACTGTAGAAGATAACGGGCGCGGCATCCCCGTAGATATTCACAAAAAAGAAGGCGTTTCTGCCTTAGAGGTGGTAATGACTAAAATAGGCGCTGGCGGAAAGTTTGATAAAGACTCATACAAGGTTTCCGGCGGTCTTCATGGAGTAGGCGTTTCGGTAGTAAACGCCCTCTCTAAACATCTTATAGCAATTGTGCACCGGGATGGCACCGTATGGGAACAGGAATATGAGCGCGGCAAATCCCTCTATCCGGCAAGAACTACCGGCAACACCCAAAAAAGAGGCACCATAGTTACCTTTACCCCGGATGACAGTATATTTGAACAAACCACCGAGTATAACTACGATACCCTTGCCTCGCGCATGCGCGAGCTCTCTTTCCTAAATAAAGGAATAACCATTACTCTTACCGATAAAAGAAGAGTTACTAAAGACGGTGAATACGAGGGCGAAACTTTTCACTCTAAAGAAGGATTGAAAGAATTTATACAATACCTCGAAGGTACCCGCGAGCCTCTTATATCAAACATCATCACTATAGAAGGAGAAAAAAACGACATTCCTGTAGAGGTGGCCATGACCTACAATACCTCTTTTAATGAAAACCTGCACTCTTACGTAAACAACATTAATACCCATGAAGGAGGAACTCACCTGTCTGGCTTCCGTAGGGGGTTAACTACTACCCTAAAAAAATATGCTGATGCTTCGGGGTTATTAGACAAGTTGAAATTTGAAATTTCGGGCGATGATTTCCGGGAAGGATTAACCGCTATTATCTCCGTAAAGGTAGCTGAACCCCAGTTTGAAGGGCAAACAAAAACCAAATTGGGGAACCGGGATGTAACAGCGGCCGTTTCTCAGGCAGTTTCCGAAATGCTGGAAAATTACCTGGAAGAGCACCCTAACGATGCCCGAATTATCGTTCAAAAAATAATCTTAGCCGCCCAGGCTCGCCACGCCGCCCGCAAAGCCCGCGAAATGGTGCAACGCAAAAGCGCTATGAGCGGCGGCGGATTACCCGGAAAATTATCTGACTGTTCTGAGCAAGACCCTCAAAAATGCGAAATTTTTCTTGTAGAGGGAGATTCCGCAGGCGGTACCGCCAAACAAGGGCGCGACAGAAATTTCCAGGCGATACTCCCCTTGAGAGGTAAAATTCTCAACGTAGAAAAAGCTATGCAGCACAAAGTATTCGAAAATGAAGAAATCCGCAATATTTTCACCGCCCTTGGTGTAAGCATTGGAACAGACGAAGACAGCAAAGCCCTTAACCTGGAAAAACTGCGCTATTACAAAATCATCATCATGTGCGATGCCGATATAGATGGCTCCCACATTGCCACTCTAATCCTCACCTTCCTTTTCCGGTATATGCGAGAACTCATAGAAAATGGGCATGTGTATATTGCCACTCCCCCACTCTATCTCGTAAAAAAAGGCGCCAAAAAACAATATGCGTGGAATGATAAGGAGCGTGAAAAAATAACAGAAGAATATGGTAGCGGAAGCACGGTACAACGCTACAAGGGCTTGGGCGAAATGAATGCCGAGCAACTTTGGGAAACTACCCTTAACCCCGAATTTAGAACCTTGAGGCAGGTTACCATAGAAAGCGGCTCAGAAGCCGATCGCATTTTTTCCATGCTCATGGGAGATGATGTACCTCCCAGGAGAGAATTTATTGAAAAAAATGCCATCTATGCCAAAATAGACGCATAACACCTTCTTCATTCTTATTTATAAAGGTTGAAACTATTGGTTATTGAAATAGCTATTTATGCGCTACAGTATTTTCTATAATTAGAAGTCGGTTAGCTGCAAAAATTACCGCTAATTTTCCTATCTTTCCCGCCATAATCTACCCCCATCCTTGACACTAATGGAACAGGTAATAATTATTGGAAACGGCATATCGGGAATTACAGCTGCTCTGCACATTCGTAAATTATCTGGCAAGAGCATAACCGTTATTTCTGCCGAAACCGATTATTTTTTTTCCCGCACTGCCTTAATGTACGTTTATATGGGGCATCTCAAGTTTCAACATACCCAGCCTTATGAAAGAGAATTTTGGGAGAAAAATAAAATTAACTTAGCTTGCGGGTATGCAGAAAAAATAGACCCCTTAGAAAAAAAAGTGTATATAACCGCAAACACAGCTAAATCTCCTGCTAAAAATATATATACCCCTCCCCAGGAAGGCGAATGGCTTTTTTATGACCAATTAATTATCGCTTCTGGCTCAAAGCCAAACCGGTTTGGTTGGAAGGGTGAAAACCTGGAAGGAGTACAGGGTATGTATTCTAAACAAGATTTAGATATGCTGGAAAGACGCACGCCCCATATTAAACAAGCAGTGATAGTAGGCGGAGGGCTAATTGGGATTGAGTTGGCAGAAATGTTGCGAAGCCGTGGTATTTCGGTTACTTTTTTAGTGCGGGAAAAAGGGTTTTGGAACTCTGTATTGCCCGATGCAGAATCTGCTCTTATAAATCGGCATATTATAGAACATGGAGTAGATTTGAAACTGGGTGTGAGCCTGCGGGAAATTCTCCCCGGTGAATTGAATGAGGTGCGGCGGGTAGTTACTGATACGGGTGAGGAAATACCATGCCAGTTTGTGGGACTTACGGCAGGTGTATCGCCCAACATCGGTTTTTTAGACGGGTCAGGCATAGAAACGAGAAAGGGAATCTTGGTAAACCGCTACTTAGAAACCAATATCTCTAATGTGTATGCTATTGGCGACTGCGCTGAACAACGAGAACCGATAGGGCTACGAAAAGCGGTAGAAGCAATATGGTACACCGGGCGAATAATGGGCGAAACGGTAGCGCAGGTAATTTGCGGAAATAGGGTTGCCTATAACCCCGGGCACTGGTTCAATTCTGCGAAATTTTTTGATATAGAGTATCAAACCTACGGTTGGGTGTGGGCAAAACCGAAGGAATATGAAGCCCAGTTATACTGGGAAGCGACAGATGGAAAAAAGTGCATTCGCATTTCATACCACAAAGAAACCGGGATATTTTTAGGGATTCACGCCCTGGGGATACGACTAAGACAGGCTTTTTTTGAAGAAATGCTCACTAATCAACAACCTGTAACGTACATGCTTTCTCGTTTTAAAGAAGGACAGTTCGATCCGGAACTTTTTCACCCTTATTACAAAGAAGCCCAGCAAACTTTTGCCACCTGCCTGAACGCTACTTTTTTTTCTTAAAAAGGCTAACGTTTTTTCCCGGGAATTATGCAAGCATAGTAACCGGTTGTTCCAAATACGTCTTCAGCGTTTGCAAAAACTGCGCCCCAGTGGCGCCGTCAACCGTGCGGTGGTCGCAAGCCAGTGTAAGCCTCATGGTATTCCCTACCACAATTTGCCCGTTTTTCACTACCGGTTTTTCTACGATAGCTCCTACCGAAAGAATAGCAGAATTAGGTTGGTTAATAATGGAAGTAAATTCCTGGATACCAAACATCCCCAGATTAGAAACTGTAAAAGTGCTGCCTTCCATTTCCGGGGGAGTTAGTTTTTTAATGCGGGCTTTGTTAGCCAGCTCTTTCACCTGCGCCCCAATTTGCATAAGGCTCATTTGGTCTGTAAACCGAAGTACGGGAACTACCAACCCATCTTCCACAGCAACGGCCACACCTACATGAACATGGTGGTTATAGCGCGTAGTGTCGCCCTGCCAGGTAGTGTTTACTTGCGGATGCTTTTTTAACGCCAAAGCACATGCCTTAATTACCAAATCGTTAAACGATACTTTAGTATCAGGCAATTCATTAATGGCTTTACGGGCTGCCATGGCATCATCCATAGTTACCTCAATAGTTAAATAATAGTGAGGCGCCGAAAATTTAGATTCCCCCAGTCGTTTAGCAATGGTTTTGCGCATCTGGGAATTTTTAACCTCCTCAAAATGCTCTTCCCCCGCAGGAGCAAATGGCATCGCCTCCATCTTCTGAGCAACGGACGCAAAAACGGTAACCTGTTCCACATCTCGTTTCACAATTCGCCCATTTTCTCCCGAGCCGGCAATAGTAGCGAGGTTAACTCCTTTTTCAGCAGCTATTTTTTTCGCCAAAGGCGAGGCAAAAACCCTACCCTCCGACAAATTAGTTACAGGAGTTTCTGGTTTTGTATGAGTTTCTGGTTTTTTTTCTATAACTGTTGCTGCACCTGAGGTCTTCTCTTCTTTAGCTGCGCCATCGCCCACCAGCATTGAAATATCTTCTCCTTTTTCCCCAATAATAGCGAGCAATGAATCTACCGGCGCTCCCTGTCCTTCTTTAATGCCTATATATAAAAGCGTCCCGGAATAGAATGACTCAAATTCCATAGTGGCCTTATCGGTTTCAATATCAGCTAATATATCGCCTTCAGAAACCGTATCGCCTACTTTTTTAAGCCATTTGGCTACTACGCCTTCTTCCATGGTATCACTCAGGCGGGGCATTTTAATAACTTCTGCCATGCGGGTTATAATTTATGAGGTATAAATGGATAATCTTTTTGTTCGTAAACAGCATCATACATAACATTCTTATCAGGGTAGGGCGATTCTTCAGCAAATTTTTCGCATTCGGCTAACAGTTTTTTCACCCGCTCATCTATAGCTGCAAGTTGCTGCTCGGTAGCATATTTTTTTTCTTTAATAATATCCAGCACCTGGGTAATAGGGTCTATTTTACGATATTCTTCTACTTCTTCTTTGGTGCGGTAATGCTGGGCGTCTGACATGGAGTGGCCGCGATAGCGATAGGTTTTTAACTCTAAAAAGCTGGGACCCTTCCCTTTTCGGGCATATTCAACTGCTTCGCTCACTCCTTCGGCTACTTTTACAGGGTTCATACCATCTATCGCTCTACAGGGTATTTCAAATCCTAATCCCAATTTCCATATATCGGGATGACTGGCAGTGCGTTCTACAGAAGTACCCATAGCATAGCCATTGTTTTCGCAGAGATATACCACGGGCAGTTTCCACAAAGTAGCAAGGTTAAGGCTTTCGTGTAGAGAGCCTTGCCGCACGGCGCCATCTCCCATAAAACAGAGGGTAACAGCGTCTCGCTTAAAGTACTTATCGGCAAAGGCAAGACCGGCGCCCAGGGGAATTTGCCCGCCCACAATGCCATGCCCGCCATAAAAACGGTGTTCTTTGGAAAAAATGTGCATGGAGCCCCCCAATCCATGAGAGGTTCCGGTGGCTTTGCCATAGAGTTCTGCCATTACACGCCGGGGATCTACACCCATGCCAATGGGTTGCACATGATTGCGGTAGGCGGTTATCATTTTGTCTTTGGTAAGGTCCATGGCGTGGAGCGAGCCGGCTAACACGGCTTCCTGGCCGTTATATAGGTGAAGAAAGCCTCTTACTTTTTGCTGGATATAGGCGGCGGCGAGTTTATCTTCAAACTTTCTCCAAAACGACATTTCTTCATACCATTGGAGATACGTTTTCTGGGTTATTTTTTTCATGAATTAGGTAGATTAAAACTACTTCGTTACAATAGGCTTATTTTTTTACAGGGTACAAAAGTAGTATATTTGATGGAAGTGAAAAAATAAAAAAAGATGGTTGCGGGTCTTTTTTGATGTACTTTTATAAAAATGACGATTTTTTAAATAGAAATGGAAGTAAATCGCTCAGGGAATGGGCTTTTATAATGGTTGCTTCTTCTCCCATAAAATAAATTTCAATAGGGCTGTTTTGTTTCATTTCATATTCAGCAAGCGCTTGCCTACAGGCGCCACAGGGGGGAATGGAAGCGTTGAGGGTATTTTTATGGGAAGACGAGGCGGTAATCGCTAAAGCTTTTATGGGTATATCGGGAAATTGGGCGCCGGCCTGGTAAACAGCTACCCGCTCAGCGCATAAACCAGATGGGTAGGAGGCGTTTTCCTGGTTATTGCCGGTAACTATCTCGCCATTTTCGAGGAGGAGGGCTGCACCTACTTTTAAATGAGAATAGGGAGCGTAGGCTTTTTCACTTGCTTTCTTAGCATGTTGTAGCAATTCTTGTATGCTACTCGGGAGTTCATCAACAGAATTAAAAATAATGAAGTTAGTGGTAAGGGTTAGCGGTTTCATGGTTGGGTTTCAGAATAGTCTTTCCCTAAATAGAAGCTAAGGGAAAAGCGAAGGGTATTTTCTAATGGGTTTCTCACTTTTGAGGTAGAAAAAAGGTAAGATATATCTATGGAGGTGGCTTTGAAACGGAAACCAGCACCAAGGGTAAAAAACTTGCGGGCTCCTTTTTCATTGCTCTCATTAAAATACCCGCTGCGAAAAGCAAATGAGTCTTGATAGGAATATTCTGCGCCGAGCGCCCAGGTTATTTCTTTAAGTTCTTCGCTAAAGCCGCCAGGGGCATCGCCGAAAGAGGAAAACATGCCGCTGAAGAAGCCTTTGTTATAAAAATCGTCTTCGCTGTTAATATCTCCATCATTATTAGAGTCGCTGGGAGTGGGTACAAGGAGCTTGTTAAACTCTGTAGAGGCGGTTACTTTATTAAATTCATCTAAGATAAAATCGAACCCGGCGCCTATTTTTAAGTTGGTTGGAATAAAGTTTTCCTGCCCGCCCTCATCGTATTTTATTTTGGGACCAATGTTAGAGAGATTGAACCCGGCTCGCCAGCGCCCATCAAAATCATTATAAAAAAGTCTGTCTGATTGGTAGTATCCTGAAATATCTACACCAAAAGAACTGGCGGCAGAGGCATTTACACTTTCATCGGGAATTTTCAGATCGGAGCGTAAAAACCGGCCGGTTACCGCCATGGCGAATTGTTCGCTTAGTTTAAGAGAATAGGTGGCGTCTATGGCTAATTCATTGGGGCGTTCTATACCTTGAGAAACCACATCGGTACCCACAAGTTCAGTGAGTTCAATATCGCCCAGGCTAAAGTATTTAATGCTGGCTGCCCAGGCGCCGCGTTCATTTATTTTATTGTAAAAGGTGGCATTCAAAAGGGCAATGTCGTTTACCAACTGGCTGAGATAGGGCGTATAGCTTATACCAATGCCCATTTGTTTATCTGCAAAAGCATATTTGGAAGGGTTCCACTGCTGGGAATACGAATCGGGGGCAGTGGCTACACCTAATTCTCCCATTCCACCTGCTCGTGCATCGGAGGTTATGAGCAGGAACGGAACACCGGTAGTAATAACACGGGATTCTTCCTGCGCTTGCACGTATGTGTATGTGGTGAGCAGGGATGCTAAGAAAATAGCTTTTTTCATTAATTTTTTCAATTTTAAGAAGGCAAATTTAATCTTAAAAAATCACAATATTACAAGTTTTTCAAACCGGGAGGTTTGTTTATTGGTTAACGTAGATTTAACAGTTATCTTATATACATAGACTCCTTTTCCTATGGAATCGCCAAAATTGTCTTTCCCATCCCATGTAATTTCCCTCGAAAATCCATCGGTTACAATAGTTTGGTTAGTAGTCCATACAATTTTGCCCGATACGGTGAATACTTGTATCTGCACTTGCAGGGGTTCAAAAGGTTTATTGTGATGGAACCAAAATTCGGTATAGCTGGTGAAGGGATTGGGGTAATTGAGAACACGTTCTAATTTTATGTCGGCATCGTCTAAGACAAGGAATTGAATTTCTGCTGTTGAGGCATTGTTATATACATCCCAGGCTCTAAAAGTGAGGGTGTGGAGGCCGGGCTCTAAATCCCGAAGCTGGTAACGGACTTTTCCGTTGGTATAATCATCTGTTTCTGCTTCATAATAATCATTCAGGATAATAGGGGTAACTTCATTTCCATCTAAAAAGGCAACCATATCATGCCCTATTCCACTGGCGGTGTTTATGCCATTTTGGTCGTTAAGAAGAGCCAGGAGTAGTGGTGAGGAGTTGGTAATTCCGCCCGAAACAAAATTTTCGTTATTGAGGTATAGTTTAATAACCGGGCTGGTAGTATCAGCAGGAGCGCCAACATTGATGCCTCCTACCATAATATCAGTGCTGTAACCGGTTTGGTCTTCTTCTGAATTTTCTCTTTGGGCGTAAAAACTTACTCTCCCGGTTCCTACCGGGATAGCTATATCTTTTGGAACTACGAACTGAAAGGAAAAAGCGCCTTGGTTTATAGAGGCTTTTCCTTTAAAAACAGTTTCTCCTAAGGTATTGAAATTGAGTTTTATAAGGCTTCCTGCTCCATCTACGGTTCCATCATTTGCCAGAGTTTGGCGTTGTATTTCTTTGTCATAAACACTTACTGACAGCAAACCGTTATAGGCGGGTAAGGGATTATCAAATTCATCTGTTATGGTTCCTTCCATTTTTACAAGGCTCAACGCCTGGAGGGTTTCTATTCCTGCCGCCACGGGAACATCATTTACTTCTGTGAGGTTTATTTTAGGCCTGGGTATAGCGAGTTTTAAAGCGGGGTCTCCTATATAAAAAATAACCCGTTTCTGGCTGGTGCCTATAAAAGCGGGGTCTATTTTGGCTAACCGCAACGCTTCGGCTATGGAAGTGTATTCATTAGAACCAAAAGAGAAAAGATATTGAGATATAATATTATTGTAGGTGATGCCATTTCCCACAAATATCTGGCGGGTGGTGGTAATGAGTCCAATAGCGCCTCCTTCTTTGTTCCAATAGGTAAGCTCGCCGATGGTTTCACGCAAGGGATTATCAAACCTGGTAAACTCGCAGGTAACAGTAATAAAAAGAGGGTATTTGCCTTTATTGGTGAGATTTTGCGCTTCTGCTTTGCTAAAAAGCCGTTCTCCTGCGAGGCCTTCTTCATTACCGTGCCCAAAATAATTTATAACAAGAGAACCCAAGGCAACAGAGTTAAGGAGTTGGTTATTTACCTCGGGGTATCGCTCTCCTCCCGGGGAAACCTCTTGGCTATATGAGTCAGCATGAATTTTAGTAATGTTAATGAAGGGTTTATTAGTTTGCAAGTCAGTGGCGAGCTGGTCTAATTCAGCTTGTATAATTCCTTCCCAGGAAGCATCTACATCGTCTGAGATAAGGGTGAAACTATTGCGCCAGCTACCCTGGTTTTCTTCGCTTTGATAGGCTATTATTTTGTCAACCATATCGCGGGCTTGCAATACTGTATTCGCCAATATTCTGCCTACAGCAACATCCATCAGGTCGTTGTCTAAAAGAGTGCCTTCATCTGTATCCATCATGGCATAAAAATCATCCGACGCTATTCCATTGGTTAAATTGAAGCTTTCGTAGGCATGAAAAACAGGCGTTACGTTGGTGTTGTTGGGCAGTCGGTTTTTATAGTCAACCGAAGCATCGCCAAAAAGGCAAACATATTTTACCCGCCGGGTTGGGTCTATAGCGTTTTCATACACATACCGTATAAAATTCCGAATGGCAGCAATATCCGGGTTGCTGGCATTCAATTCATTGTATATAGCGCTTAGAGTAACTACTTTAGTGGTAAGATTGGAATGAGTTTGATGAAAATTCGCCAGTCGTTGCGCTTCTTGTTGCAAAAAATCGGGAGTAATAATGAGGTAATCCACATCAGCAGAAATGCCGTTAGTAGTGAAAATACTCCCGGTAAGATTCTGGTTGGGCACAGTTTTATCGTTCTGTATAATGGAGGGAGTATAAAAATCATTTTCATCTATGGCTATATAGTTTCGTTGTTCTCCTAAAGCAGCTTTAAAGCTGAAATCGGGGAGTTGAGAGGTATTAGGGTAAGCGCTAACGTTATAACTATCAGTAACATCCCATACCTGCTCTATGGAAGAGGCATTAGAAAAATTATACGCCACCACTCCTATAGCTGCCGCTGCGCCAGGGTAGGTAAATGGAAATTGTTTGCCGTAGCCGGTTAAAAAACAATCGGCCTCTACAGTAAGGTAGTCTAAATAGGCAATAGCAGAAGGGTTTCCGTTTTTTTGATAGGTGAGTCTAATGGTAACATCCTGAGACGTTACCGCAGCGCTCCCAAATCGCAATCCTCTCTTAAAACCAGAGCCATCTATGCTAAAAGCGTCTTGTGTAGCTTGAAAGGTGGTACCGGCCGGAATGGCGGGAAAACCAAAGTTAATCACCTGCTGCCCGTTTATGTAGGCTTGCATAGTGGTAGGTGTGCTTGATACAGAAGCGGGTTTTACGCCTATGGTTACATTGGCGGCAAGGTTTATAGTGGGAAAGGTGAAGGAAATATTTTTTTCGGTTTCAATATCAAAAATATCTCCAAACCAACGCCTTCCTATTTTCGCTATGTTTTGCTGGTCTTCTTCGTGAAATTGATAGGCAGTATAAGTAGTGCGTATTATATTGGGAGGGGCGGCTGGTTCTACAGAATTTTGAATACGTTTCCCGTTAGCGCCTTCAACGGTTATAAAGTAAGAGGCTTTATCGGTAAACAGATTCCGGTGGGTTTGGCTCTCTTCATTCCACTCATCTGTTCCTATGGCATAAAAAAGAATAAAATCGTCATTACTAAATACCCCATCAGATTCTCCCACAACTTGTATAGCATTTTCACGAATATCCGTAACATAATCGTCTTGGTTTATAAGGGGAAGCATCCTCCCCCCCTGCCCATATATTTTTATTTTTCTCGGGTCTATGGCAGAGGGGTTCATCCCAAGAGCGCTTAAAAAGGATTTATCAATTTTATAAACACCCGATTTTTCTACATAAAATTTATACCAGGCGCCAGTGGCTAATACGGAATTTTCAATGGCGGCTATAGCCGAAATTTTTTTAGGCGGGGTTTTAATCACAGAAAGGTCTTGGTATTGATAATGTATATCAAACGAAACCAGTTTTTTGAGAACTCCACCCTCTTTATAAATAGGATTGAGCGATACAGCTGCATAAAGGGTGCCTCGTGCAGCAGTATAACTGAATCTGGGTTGTATTCCCGTGGGAATTTCAGATTCCGGGAGGTCGTATAGTTCAGTGGGCAGTATAGGCTGAGATTGTATGTTTTTTAGAGAAAAGGTAGTTTTGTCTATCGGTTGATTTTCCTGCCATTGCATGAAAAATTCTAATTTGCCATCTGCGTAGCTGAATTGTTTCCCTTTAAAATAAGGAATGTTGTATGTTTTGGTAGCGGTGCCTACACGTTTCGAGGCTTCCCATTCTAAAACGATTTGTCTTTGTTGGGCAGAGAGGTATAAACAACTGAGGTATATAAGTATGCGTAGGGTGTTTTTCATAGTTTATCCAACGATTTTTTTCTAAAGATAGTATATTTGGTTAGAATCAGATATTTCAAATTTAAGATAGGTAGTTTTCGGTGATTTGTTATCGTATAGATTTTGAATTTTTTGATATAAAGAAAAAACTCAAACCATTATTAAAAGAAACTTTAGGTTAAAAATTATTTGTTCAGGTACTACCCGTATATTCAATTACTATTAACTCACTCTCAATAAAATAATGGTAAAATAATAAACCATTCACAAACAAAAACTGATTGTGTATAAAATTCCAATTATTAAATTTTGTTCTGAAAAATAAATTTTATAGCTTTGTCTCGTAATAAAATAACAATATACTATCATAATATTTAAAAAAAGAAAGATTTCTATTAAAAAATCATAAGTATGAAACAGTTTTATATTTGGCTATTACTGGGTGTACAGTTCGGTATAGCCCAATCCAAAATACAGCCGGTTGTGCGGCTCACCCAACAAAATGTAACGGAATTGGGAGGCACTTACCAGCGGGAAATCACTACGCAGGAAGCGGTTTCGGAGAGTCCAAAAGAGCATTTTATCAATTTTAACCCGGCTCTCTACTTAACAGGCGAAAAAGCCTACTGGGAAATACCCTATTCTTTGGGAAACCTTGCATACGCTACCATTTTCACTGTTTACCAGGCAGAAAATACCGCCTCAGAACAAAGAATATGGCAATTAATGGGCAAAGACTCTCAGGCGAGCCTCACTACCCGAAACGTGTACAACTCAGACAGAAATCTATCATACGAAGGTGGCGCCACCCAGGCACCTGTCTTGAGCACCTATACACAGTTTTATACCCCAAAAAACAGAAACGAAACCACCGTAGCCCAGCAGCTCATAGTGGGTGGCGCCACCCGCGAAACAGATGCTGCCTTTAAAGGCAGCATCGCCGAAATTTTGGTGTACGGCGCTGTATTGAAAAGCGAGGAGCGCCAGAAAATAGAAAGCAGTCTAGCGCTGAAATATGGTATTACCCTTACCAATGGAAAAAATTACTTAGCCTCCGATAAAACCATCAGCTGGAACACAGAAAAGAACCTTGTTTTCACCCATCGGGTTGCGGGAATTGGCAGAGACGATGCGATGGGGCTATACCAAAAACAATCCGGCAGCACCGCCGAACCCGGTATTCTCACCCTGGCGGCAGGGGAATTGGCTCCCTCCAACGCCCAGAATACCGTTACCCTTGACGATCGGAATTTTATAGTATGGGGCGACAACAACGCTCCCTTACAAACAGAGGAAGCACAGCCTGCAAAAAACAGGCCGGCGCTTTTGCAACGACACTGGCTGATACAACTCACGGGAAAGACTGTGGCAAACGTTTCCACACAGGTTCTATTTACCATTTCCGGGATAGTTTCCCAAGCCGCCCGGGCCGAAGATTATTGGTTGGTAATTGACCCAAGCGGAACCGGTGATTTCCTCCCCCAGCATACCCGTTACATTCCCGCCGATGCCGTGACACCCGATGGAATGCTTTCTTTTAGAAACATAGCCTGGGATACCGATGGTTCCGGAACGGATCTGTTTACATTCGCTGCCAAAACACCGCTGCAAGCCCTTTTAACTGCCAAAACACCCATTAGTTGTGAAAACCTTTACAACGGAGTACTCCAATATACCGTAAGCGGAGGCTTACCGCCTTATACCTATCAACTCGCTTCAAAAACAGGATACAACCGCCAATGGCGAAGCGATGACGCAAAAGAAACAAACTCCCTGATACAAAATTTAGCCGGAGACGAATACACCCTTACCGCCACCGATTCCATGGGACAACAAAACTCGGTCAGTTATGTATTGGAAAATCCCGTTTCCATCGCCATTAACCTGGGCACCGACAGGATACTCCCCACGGAAGAACCTTTGTACTTAGACGCTTCCGCCTCCCATCCGGCAGGAACCACCTACCAGTGGACATCTGATAACGGGTTTAGCAGCAGCGCTCCATCCGTCTCCATCACCCAACCCGGCACCTACCAGGTTACGGCAACCACTCCGCTGGGATGTACTGCTCAAGATTCCATTACCATCTTAGAGAGCCTCATTCAATCTTTTTCCCTATACCCCAATCAATCCAAAGACGGGAACTATCAAATAGAAATTCTTCTCAAAGCCGACAGGGACATATCTGTAAAAGTATATGATATAACCAGCCGTCTGCTGACTTCCATGGAAGGAAAAAACAATCGCACGTATAATTTTTCGGGACACATTTCGGCAGGAGCGGGTATTTACACTATTGTGTTAGAAACCCCCGAGGAGAAAATTTCCCGCAAACTTATTGTAGAATAATTTCAAATATCCAAAAAAACACCAGAAAGAACACATAAAATATCAATCCCATGAACCGAATAGTACCCTTCGTTATAAGCCTGCTCAGCATTCCTTCTTCAGGATACACCCGGGCTATTGACCCTGTAAAAAAGGACAAAACCACTACAGAAACCACCCTATTTTACCCTTCCGCCCAGAAAGAAGGGTTCATTGGCATTTCCCCTGAAAAGAAGTTCGACAGCCCAGCCGACAACGTTTTTGAGGTAGTATTGGCAGATGCTCCCGCCCCGGGAGATGAGGTATGGCTTACCTACCAGTTGTACGGTCTGCAAGACCACACGGCCGTATCGCGCAGCATCAACAACCAGGTATCGGTAGGCGGTTATTTAATACAGAAACATACCGATTGGAGCGCTCAGAAAGAACAAATCGCCGTGCATTGGCTCAAAAAAGGAAGCAATCTCGTCCGCTTTACCCTTCCCGAAGGAGTGGACTACCACTATGCCATTAAAAACTTAGGGTTTCTCGTGAAAAAAGGCGCTGCAAAATCCTCCCGGAACATCCTCATCAACCAGCCCGAAACCCATTCGTATTATGGCGAAACCGGTTATGTGAAAGGATTTGTTACCGGGAAAGACTGTGAAAAAGCCCGTATTTATATAGACGGCAAAGCGGTACTCTCGGTAGCATCGGAATTTGAAGGCCTCTCACAGCGCAAAGGCGAATCCATCTCCTGGTACAGCACCATAAAAGCAGTGTTCCCCGATGGAGAAATCCTGGAAAAACGCGTATCCTATACCACTCCCCAGGCGCTTACCCGCAAAAACACCATTGCCCCTAATGCAGCCCTGGTAGCGGAAAATACTTTTATTCCCGGTAAAAGCCTGCAACTTACCCTAACAGGCGCTTCGCTAACCGTGAGCCCGGACGCCCTTACCGGTAAAAGAAACCTCTCCATAACCGCTCTACGCCCCATAGACATACCCGCTATGGACATGGGCATGGTAAATGTAACCAAAGAACATGGCGGCTTCCGGTTTTTGCCCCATGGCACCCAATTTGCAAAAGACGCCGGCGTTGCCCTGACGTACGACCCTTCAAAAATACCCCAGGGCTACACCGAAAAAGACATCCGAACCTATTACTTCGACGAAACTACCCGCCACTGGGTAGCCCTGAAACGAGACAGCATTGCAGCGGGCTCCCACACCATCCTGTCTAAAACCGGGCATTTCACCGATATGATCAACGCCATCATAAAAGTGCCCGAATCTCCCGAAACGGCCGGCTTTACCCCTACCTCCATCAAAGACATAAAAGCCGCCGACCCTTCAGCCGGTATCAATACCGTGGAACCGCCTTCCGCCAACAATATGGGAACCGCCAACATGAGCTACCCCATTACGCTGCCCGCGGGCCGCCAGGGCATGCAGCCTCAGCTCGCTATCCAGTACAACAGCGAAGGCGATAACAGCTGGCTTGGCATGGGCTGGAACCTCCAGCTACCCGCCATCACCATAGACACCCGTTGGGGCGTTCCCCGGTATTGGCCCGCGCAGGAAACCGAAACCTACAGCTTCGGAGGCGAGCAACTGAGCCCGGTAGCCCACCGCGGCGCCCTCCAAAACCGAAGCGCCGAAAAACAGTTTTATCCCCGTGTGGAAGGCGGGTTCAACCGCATCATCCGCCACGGAGACAGCCCAACCAACTACTGGTGGGAGGTAACCGATAAATCGGGCACCCGTTATTTTTACGGAGGCACCCCCGCCTCGGGCGTGGACACGAGGGCCATCCTCACAGACGCTTGGGGTAACATCGCCCACTGGGCGCTCACAGAAGTGCGCGACACCAACGATAATTTTGTACGCTACCAGTACACCCAGGTAGAAGACGCCGGGGTACAAGGAGGCACGGTCCCCGGCTATCAACTCTACATCGCCCGTATTTCCTACACGGGCCACCAGGATGCCGAAGGACCCTACGAGGTAATCTTCACACGCGACCGCGACCTGGGCGAGAGCAGGCGCGCAGACGTGGGCATAAACGCCCGCTACGGCTTTAAACAGGTAACCGCAGACCTCCTGCGCCGTATAGACGTGCAATTTAGCGGGCAGAGCGTCCGCAGCTACGAACTCCAGTACACCCAGGGCGCCTTTTACAAAACCCTTCTTCGCCACCTCATTGAGTACGATGCCAACGGCAATGAATTCACCCGGCACGAATTGGAGTATTATGACGAAGTGCGCAACCAGGACGGCGTGTATGAACCCTTTACCGCCCAGGAAAACTGGACATCTCGTCTTGACACTGTAAGCAAAGGATTTAAAAATCCCTTAGAGAGTTTTAATGGAGATGCCTCGATGCTCAGTGGTTCTGGATCCGATAGTAAAACCCTTGGAGTAGCAGTAACCGTTGGGATTAATGACGGTAAGTTAATCAATAAAAGTCTTACCTTGGGAGGTAAACTTGGTTTTTCTATTTCAGACTCCGAGGGTATGCTGACGCTTGTGGATATTAACGGAGATGGGCTACCAGATAAAGTAATTGCAAATAGCAATGGATTATTTTATCGGGCTAATTTATCAGGACCTGGAGGAAATCCGGTTTTTGACGATAATCTTCCACCCACCCCCATCACAGGAGTAACTGAATTTAGCAGATCTAACACAATAACGGGAAATTTCGGCTTTGAAGCACACCTCGGTTTTGGAACTCCCTTCAGTGAAGGTTTCATCGGGGAAGACACTATGATATCTAAAACCGTGGAAAACACCTATTTTTCTGATGTTAATGGGGATGGTCTCATCGATATTGTTTCCAATGGAAAAGCCTATTACAACCATATTGACGACAACGGCAACCCGGTATTTACCCAATCCAGCGCCGATACTCCCAATCCCATTGATGAGAATAGTACAATAGATGCCGGTATAGTGGAAATAGACCCCGCCGAGCAGGAAGCGTTGATAGACCAATATCCGCTGCACGATGTCGTAAAAGTATGGGAAGCCCCTTTCAACGGCATTGTACGCATCACCGGGCGGGTACAATTAAAGCCGGGAGCAGCCCTCAAGGCGCATGACGGCGTGCGTGTGACCATTCAGCACAGCAGCACCGAGTTATGGAGCACCTTCATCGGTTCCGGCGACCATAGCCTGATAACTCCTACGGGCGTTGCCAACATAGCAGTAACCCGGGGAGACCGGTTGTATTTCCGGGTGCAATCGGTAGAAAACGGCGCCAACGACCAGGTTACCTGGACCCCCGTAGTACAGTACACCGACCGACCGGTGGGGCTTACCAACGCCAACCAGCAAGTCGTCTATCGCTATGCCGCCGAGGAAGGATTCATCCTCACCGCCAACCAAACCATAGAAGCGCCCATTGATGGCGTCCTTAAAGTAGAAGGACTTTTCCACAAACCCGTAACCTCCGATAACCTTACCGCTACCATCACCCACAACGGAGCGCCGCTATGGCAGCAAGCCTATACCTGGAATCAGTTGGCGGATGCTGTCATTGATATCGACGTCAATGTAAGCCAAGGCGATATTTTTCAGTTCCAGGTAACGGCAGACACCAATATCGACTGGAAGGCCCTCTCTTTTAGCCCGCGGATGTATTATACCGCCTCTAACGACCCCGCCTATCCCAACGTTACCGATGCTGAAGGGGAACCGCTTTTAGAATTTCACCCTACCATTCATTACAGCCTCTTTCCTGAACATTGGGTAGAAGGCGCCGAAAGCCGCTGGGTGTCAACCCTCAATGGCAATGTTACCATCGCTCCCGAACTAGCCTTCAACGGCGCTCCTAATGGAGAACTTACCCTATCCGTTAAACGAGCGAATCAACTGGTAGCCAAGCAAACCCTTACCATTGCGGGAGGGGTTGTAGCAGCGATACCTCCTCTTAATATAGCCGTAGCTGTGGGAGATGTATTTTTTATAGAATACCACACCACCAACCGGACGCTTGCCGAGGCGGTTATTACTGCCCGAGCGCTGGTGAACAACCCTGCCTGGATGAACCCGATCCGGCGCAATGTAGCCCTCCATACGGTAGAAGACTCCTTTATCTTTGGACCCTTGTACCGCCACTGGGGGCAATTCGCCTACAACGGCAACCGGGAACGCGCCAACCAGCCCATCAACGAAGCTGATTTGGTATTGGATCCCGAAATTGAATCGTATAATCCTGCCAGTCTTGATGCTATCGAAAATCCGGAACAAGATTTCAACGGGGTATATAATCCCTTAGAAAGCAATTTTGTGATGATGATACCGGTCGCGAAAGATCAACTCTGGCGCGGTTACGATGACCTGACGTATGTTACGGAAAGCGAAATCAGTTCTTCTCGTCTGGGAATGGACGATATTTCAGTCATCGATCCGATCCCGGGAGGAGAAAATATACAAGCCATTAACCGGGTAACTCAAAGCTCAAATTTTAGTGTCGCGGGCGGAGCGGGCGCTTTTGGTATAAATGCCGGCGTGAGTACGGGAGACGGATCAACCGATACACAAACAGATTTTATGGACATGAACGGCGATCAATACCCGGATATTGTTACCAGGAGTCATATCCAATATACCTTACCTACCGGAAGACTGGAGGAAACCGGAATCCTGCATGTATTAGACCCAGACCTTCCAGACCCTCATAATTCTTTCAATCATAATTCTTCCAATCATGCCCATGGAGCTAATATAGGCGGCACCTATGCACATTCTAAAAGCAATCAATCACTACCCGCCGGAAAACAAAATTCTCCTATAACAAATGCCAAGAGAGATCCCATACAATCGAATAATGCTGCCGTAACATCAAGCTCACCGCTGGGATTTAGTGGAAGCGGAAGTTATTCTGAAAATGAAGACAAAACCGGACACAGTTGGTTGGATGTAAACGGAGACGGGTTGCCCGACAAGGTGTACCGCGGTGGTGACGTGGCTCTTAACTTAGGGGATAGTTTTACTGTGCCGGAACCCTGGGGTTATTCGGAAATAAAAGATGGAGTATCCCAAGATTTTGGTGTAGGATTAGGAATTACCTTTGGTAACTGGAGCTATGCTTTAGGGGCTTCGCTTTCGCGAAACCAAAACGAAGCCAACGCAACGCTACAGGACATCAACGGAGATGGGTTGGTGGATATCGTTATGAAAGGGGAACCCATACGAGTGCGTTTCAATACCGGCAACGGTTTTGGACCGTTCATTCCGTGGACGGGCGCCAATACTATCAGTGATGGCGCTTCTACCGGCGAATCGGTAAATGTCGCTTTTACCTATTGCATTCCCTTGGTATTTCCAGTTCCGGCATTCAAATTGTGCATTAACCCCAGCGTTACGATAGGCCAGGGCGCCAGCCGCGAATGGACGCGTATTGCCGATATAGACGGAGACAGCTACCCGGACGTACTGAGTTCTCGAAAAGACGACGAGCTTACCGTGAAACGCTCTACCATCGGGCGCACCAACCTGCTGCGCAGCGTGCGCCGGCCCTTAGGCGCCGAGTTTACGGTGGCCTACGCCCGCACGGGCAATACCTACAACCTGCAAAACAGCAAATGGGTATTGAGCGAAGTGGTGGTACACGACGGCTTTAACGGAGACGGCGCCGATACCATGGCGAACGCCTTTGAGTACGAAGACGGCTATTACGACCGGCACGAACGGGAATTTTACGGCTTTGCGCGGGTAACCAGCCGCCAGTTGGATACTCAGAACGGCAATGCCGTCTATCGCTCCGTAGTGCAGGAGTTCCACAACCAGCATTACTACGAAAAAGGGTTATTGGCGCGCGAATTTTTGCAGGACGGCGCCGGGAACCGCTACACGGAAACGCTGAACACCTACCAGCTGAAAGACATCGCCAGCGGCAGCATTTTGCCGGCGGACTATGCCACCAACGATGCCGGGGCGGCCTTCCCCGCCTTAGCGGAAACGCTGAAACAGTTTTACGAAGGCCAGGGCGCCCCCCAGAAAAGCACGCAAATGACGTATAGCTACGATGCGCTGGGCAATGTAATCGGCTATACCGATTTCGGGGATGCCGGCGCCGGGGACGACATTACAGCGCAAATTACCTACCATGCGCTGCCCGCGCTCTATATTATGAACGCACCCCAGTCTATCTTTGTAAACGGGGACGGGCAAACCTACCGCCACCGCGAAACGATCGTAGACCCGGCAACGGGCGATGTTACCCAGATCCGCAGGTACTTAGCGGATGGCAGCGCCGCACAGTACGATATTACCTACGACGGCTACGGCAACATCGCCTCCCTTACCCGGCCGGAAAATGCGACGGGGCAGCGCCTGGCGTTCAGCTATAGCTACGACCCGGCGGTGCATACCTACACCACCGGCATTACGGACAGCTACGGCTACAGCTCTTCGGCGGCCTACGACTACCGCTTCGGGCAACTGCTTTCCACAACAGACCTGAACGGGCAGCAATTACAATATACGCTGGACCACGCGGGGCGGGTGAGCAGCATTACGGGCCCCTTAGAACTGGCAGTGGGCGTTCCCTATACCATCGCTTTTGAGTATCATCCCGAAGCGGGCGTCCCCTGGGCGCGCACGCGCCACTACGACCCCGCGCACCCGGGCAACGACTTAGAAACGTTTACGTTTGCAGACGGGTTGAAACGCCCCCTGCAGGTGAAAAAAGACGCCGCGCTCTACACGGCGCCCCAGGGCGCCGACGAGGAGTCCATGATTGTCTCCGGGCGGGTTACGTTCGATGCGTTTGGGCGCACCACCGAGAGCTACTACCCTATTACGGAGCCTAAGGGAACGGAAAGTGATTTTAATCCCGTGTACGACGGGGTGGCGCCTACCACTACCGCTTACGATGTATTGGACCGGGCGCTGGCGGTTACGCTGCCGGACGGGGCGGTTATGGCTACCGACTACGGCTTCGATACGGACCGGGACGGGGCCTTGCAGTTCCGCACCCGGGTTACGGACGCCAACGGCATCTGGAAACAGAGCTTTACCAATGTGCGGGGCCTCACCACGGCGGTACGCGAGCAGTACAGCCAGGGCAGCGACATCTGGACGAGCTATGCGTACAACCCCATAAACGAGCTGGTAGCGGTTACGGACGACCAAAACAACGTGATTAGCTCGGGCTATGATTACTTAGGGCGCCGCACCCAGGTAACGCACCCGGATGCGGGCCTTACCACGTACCAGTACGACCTGGCGGACAACCTGACCCAAAAAGTAACCGCCAACCTGCAGGGCACGGGTATGGGTATTGACTATGTATATGACCACGAGCGGCTCACCGAAATTCACTACCCACAACATAGCTACAACAACGTTACCTATACCTACGGGGCGCCGGGGGCGCCACACCACCGCGCCGGGCGTATTGCGCTGCATCAGGATGCCAGCGGCTCGCAGGAGTTTTTCTACAACCCCTTAGGCGCCCTGGTGCGCAACACCCGCACGGTTACGGTGCCGGAGAGCGAGCCGGTGGTCTATACGACCGAGTGGACCTACGATACCTGGAACCGGGTAACGGGCATGGTGTATCCGGACAGCGAAACGCTCAGCTATACCTACAACACGGGCGGGCTGCTGCACAGTTTTGCCGGCGCCAAAGACGGCACGGACTACAACTACCTTACCCAGTTGGGTTACGACAAGTTTGAGCAGCGGGTGTATCTGGGCTACGGCAACGGTACGGAGACCTTTTACAGCTACGAGCCGCTGCGCCGCCGGTTGCAGCACTTAGTCGCCGAAACGGCTGCCAACCGCGCCATGCTCGATAATGTCTATAGCTACGACAACGTGAACAACATTTTGCAGGTGCAGAACCTGGCGCCGACCCCGGACAGCAACCTCATGGGCGGCGGGTTTGACTACCAGTACACCTACGACGACCTCTACCGCCTTACGGAAGCTACGGGCAGCCATATTGGCAGCAACCACGAGAACCGCTATACCCTGGCGATGACCTACAACAGCGTTCACAGCATTCTCAGCAAAAACCAGTTGCACGAGTTTAAAAATACGGGGGCGCAAAACTGGAGCCCGCGAAACGAGACCACCTACACCTACGCGTACGAGTACGGGCAAACCCAGCCGCATGCGCCCGTGCACATAGGCGAGCGCGCCTATACGTACGACGCCAACGGCAACCAGACGGGCTGGACACACGATGTGAGCGGCCAGCAGCGGGAACTAATTTGGGACGAGGAAAACCGCATTGCCTCCATAGCCGATAACGGGGCGCTGTACAGCTATATTTACGATGCCTCCGGCGAGCGGGTAATGAAAAACAACGGACAGGGGCAAACCATCAGTATCGATGGCAGCCAAACCGGCAACGGTGGCAAAATAGGCAACTATACCATTTATGTAAACCCCTACGTGGTGGTGCGCAGCGGGCAGTTTACGAAACATTTTTACATCGAGAGCCAACGGGTGGTTACCAAATTGGGGGAAGGAAGCGATGGATTGGACCTAAATGGCAACGGGAACGGGAATGATTTAGAAGCATTCCAGTACTACTACCATCCGGACCATTTAGGTAGTTCTTCATATATAACAGACATAGACGGGGAGGTTACGCAACACATCGAGTACTTCCCGTTTGGAGAAACCTTTTTAGAGGAACACTCTAATACCGATAGAACACCCTATCTCTTTAATGGGAAGGAACTGGATGAGGAGACAGGGTTGTATTATTATGGTGCCCGGTATTACGATGCCCGGACGAGTGTTTGGCAGAGTGTTGACCCACCATTGTTAGACGGAAGATACTTGGATGGAGATTTAAACCTTGGTATTTATAACCCCAATAATCTAGCGGCTTATTCTTATACATGGAATAATCCTGTAAAATACACTGATCCTGATGGTAAAATAGTTTTTTTACCAATATTAGCTGCTGCCTGGGCAGTTGTAGAAATTGGGTTAGCGGTTTATGATGCATACGATACTGTTAAAACACTCTCAGATCCAAATAATAGTGCATGGGAAAAAACTGTAGCAGGTGGATTGTTTGTATTAGGAGCCGTAGCTCCTGGAGGAGGATACTCTGCTATAGATGATGGAGTTGAAATGGCTATTAAACATGGTGATGGTGCCATGGATGCAGTAAAGACTACTTCAAACGTGGTTGAAAATGCCAAAAAGGGAAAAAATTTTGAGGGAGTTATTACAAAAGACCTTAAACAAACAGGTCATAATAATGTAGCAGAACAAGTTACAGTAAAACCCAATGGAGGTGGCAAGAATGTTCGATTAGATAATGTAAGCACAAAGGATGGTCAGATAAAACTTACTGATGCAAAATCTTCAGCTACTGCACCACTTACAAAAAATCAAAAAACAGGTTATCCCGCAATAGAAAAAAGTGGTGGAACAGTAGTAGGCAACAAAGGAGCAGCTCAAGGTTATCCTGCGGGTACTAAAATACCGCCTACTAAAGTTGATATAATTAGACCTAAAGATATTAAGCAATGACAGATAGAGAATTTTTTAAAACGGAAGTTTTAAGACTTTTGAACGGAAATCTTGTTCCTTTTGGTTATAAATTGTCAAAGTCAGCTTGTGATTTTACTAAAAAGACAGATTTTGGTTGGAATAAATATCAAATTGTTTTTTTAATACGTGACAATGGTTGGGAAATTAAACCAAGTCTATTGATGCGTTTTGATATTGTAGAAGATTTATTCCACCAGATTTCAGATTTTGAAAAAAAGTATCAAAAGGGTACACCAACTATAGGCTCTTCCATAGAAGATTTAGGTATTTATGGACTTGAAACAAGGTTTGATTTGTCTGATAAAAATCAGATAGAGGGTATAGTAAATAACTTGGTTGAGTTGTTTAAATCTGTGGCATTGCCGTTCTTTGCTAAATATAGTAATCTACAAGAAGTTGATAACCTTCTTAATGGAAATATTGCAGACACTTCAATGACAGGAGACATTTTTAAAGGTACAAAGTCATTAATAATAGCTAAACTGTTAAATAGGAATGATTTATTGAACCTTGAAAAGACATATCAAACTTTCTATGAAAATTTTTCAAATGGCTTTTATTTACCCGAATACATTAGGTTGAAAAAATATTTGTTAGACAATGGGTAATGTATCAGATGTGTGGGTGGTGGTTGGGTAAGGAGGTAATGTATCAGATGTGTGGATGGTGGTTGGGTGGGGGTGTAATTAGCTGATTTTCAAGAGTTATAATTTCAAGAACTAATTTTTATAAGACGGGTATCAACCCGTCTTATGTATTTTTAAGGGTTTAAACGTCAAAAAATGATAGAATCAGACACCTCGTGTATCAGAATTAGTGATGGTGTTTTTTTGGTAATGTATCAGAATTAGTGATGGGCTGAAAATACAGATGTAACGTATTGAAAGACAAGGCTTAAAAAATTATATCAAGAAGTGTAAAGAAGATGGGCAACTACCCATCTTCGTTATTTTGGAAGCTGTACACTCAAAAAATCATGGAAACAAGCACCTCATGTATCGGAGTTAGTGATGGCGTTTTTTGGAACAAAAAATACCCTATATTTGAAAAAAAAGTTCTTTGAAGTCTTGTGTTTTTGAAATGGTAACAACCAGGAGGCCTTTCAATACTATTACCATCCCGACCACCTGGGCAGTTCTGCTTATATTACGGATGTAGAAGGTGAGGTAAGCCAACACATCGAGTACTTCCCATTTGGGGAAACCTTTTTAGAGGAACACAGCAATACGGACAGGACGCCATACTTGTTTAATGCTAAGGAGTTGGATGAAGGAAATACTATACCTCTACCCTATCATATCTTCGGAGAGAGATTTTATTAGGAATCATTGCTAACATCTTTCTAAAAATAGAAAGATAATGAATATTCTTCCTATCTTAGCTTTTCCAAAACTCTTCTTAATGAGCCATTATACCCTTACCAATTTAGAACACTATTTTGCAGCCTATCGCGAATCGGTGGAACAGCCCGAAGCATTTTGGGAAGCTATAGCAGCGGAAAATTTTGTATGGCGCAAAAAATGGGATACTGTGTTGCGCTGGGAACCTGCCAAGCCCGAAGTAAAATGGTTTGAAAACGCGCGGTTGAACATCACCGAAAATTGTATAGACCGCCACCTGAAAAACCAACCTCATAAAACAGCTATTATTTGGGAGCCAAATGACCCTAAGGAACCGGCTTTGCATATTTCCTATAAAATACTGTATGAAAACGTGTGCCGTTTTGCAAATGTTTTGAAAGATAGCGGCATCAAAAAAGGCGATAGAGTATGCCTGTACCTGCCCATGATTCCTGAGCTGGCCTACGCTGTGCTGGCGTGCGCGCGCATAGGCGCTGTGCACTCGGTAGTTTTTGGGGGTTTTTCGGCTACTGCATTGGCCACCCGCATTAATGATTCGGGCTGTAAGCTGTTAATTACCTCTGACGGGGCTTACCGGGGCGAGAAAATTATCTACCTAAAAGAAATTGCAGATGAGGCTTTAAAGAACTGTCCATTAGTGCAAACTGTGCTGGTAGCTGCTCGCACGCATACAGAGGTGCCCATGAAAGCAGGAAGGGACTACTGGCTACAACCCATGATGGCTAAAGCTGTTGCCGAATGCGCTCCTGAAATAGTGGATGCGGAAGACCCGCTCTTTATCTTATATACCTCTGGCTCTACCGGCAAACCAAAGGGAATGTTGCACAGTACTGCCGGCTACATGGTTTATACCGCCTATACTTTTCACACCATTTTTCAATGCGGCATGGGGGATGTATATTGGTGTACGGCCGACATTGGCTGGATTACCGGCCATTCGTATGTCTTGTATGGACCTTTAGCCAATGGCGCTACCACTTTGTTGTTCGAGGGGGTTCCCTCCTATCCCGATTATGGGCGGTTTTGGGAAGTTATAGAAAAACACCAGGTAAATCAATTTTACACAGCGCCTACTGCCATTCGCTCGTTAGCGAAAGAGGATATTTCTTTTGTAGAGCGGTATAATCTTTCTTCTTTAAAAATTATTGGCTCGGTGGGCGAACCTATTAATGAGGAAGCCTGGCATTGGTATAACAACCACATTGGTAAAAAGAGATGTCCTATTACAGATACTTGGTGGCAAACGGAAACGGGAGGCATTATGATTGCGCCTATACCTTTTATAACGCCTACGAAACCTACCTATACTACCTTGCCGCTGCCTGGGGTGCAGCCGGTGTTGGTGGACGAAAATGGAAATGAGATAGAGGGTAACCAGGCAGAGGGAAAGCTCTGCATACGTTTTCCGTGGCCCGCTATGGCAAGAAGTATCTGGGGCGACCATGACCGCTACAAGGAAACATATTTTAGTCAATTTCCTGGAATGTACACCACGGGCGATGGGGCGCTGCGCGATGAGGTGGGGTATTACCGGATTACGGGCAGAATTGATGATATTATTATTGTTTCGGGCCATAATTTAGGAACTGCGCCTATAGAAGATGCCATTAATGAGCATCCGCAGGTAGCAGAGTCGGCAATTGTGGGCTTTCCGCATCCCATAAAAGGAAATGCGCTCTATGGATTTATTGTTTTGAAAGAAGTGGAAACAAAAACGGGCGCCAATGAATTGCGGAAAGAAATTAACCAGCATATTACAGACCATATTGGCGCCATCGCCAAGTTAGATGCCATCCAGTTTGTTCCCGGGTTGCCCAAAACCCGAAGCGGCAAAATCATGCGCCGTATTTTGCGAAAAATCGCTGCTAAGGATGTAGAAGATTTAGGAGATATTTCCACGCTCCTCGATCCTGAGGTGGTAAAAGAAATTAAGGAGCATGCCTGGATATAATTTGTTGTATAGGAAGGGTTAATTTTTTTGATAATGGAGATGATATCTCCCGGCGGCTTTTTTGCCTGTTAACAGTATGGTGATGTTATCTTTTTTTCCGGTAGAGCGGATATTGAGAGAGTCTTCTACTTTTCCCTCAATGGTTTTGTCTAACAATATTCCTTTTACATGAGATGTAACCTTTATAGAAAGGTTGCCGTGGGTATTTTCTAGTATATATTTCAAGTTTAAAGACTCTCCCGCATACAGGAATGTTTTAAGGGTTTTTTTGCCTGAAAATTCTCTATAGCTGGCCATAGAGGAGTTGGGTAGGTCGGTGCTTTCCCATCCTTTGCCGGTGACGCAGGAGGTGAGCGCAATAAGTATGAACAGGATGTGAAATTTCATAATCAGGATTTATTTTTGAAGGATATTTTGATGTAATTGTTTTTTCTCTTTTCGTACCCGGTTCCTGATGAAGAGTTTCAAGGTAGCTAAACTATATACATCATTCTCCGAGTTCATAAAAGTAGCGTATGTTCCCTGGAAAGATGGCATATCAGCCTGGTTTTTATCTAACAGGGCGTTTAGGTATATCCAACTATCAATTTGTTGGTTTATCTGTTCAGACAGGTTATGAATCTGGATGGCTGTAATTAGTTTTTTTCCTTCGTGGTTTTGGTTTTTAATTATATCTATCAAAACTTCGTCTATTACCTCCAGGAGCATAAAATACCTGAGATGTTGCGGTACTTTTTTTAAATGAGAAGTATCAAAATCAGGACAACTATCTGGGGGTGTGAAATTTAGCAGGAAGTGTATGTTGGAAAGAGTTGTGAGATACCATTGGGTTGTTTTTTTGCTTAATCGATATACTTTCGCCATGTTCATGAGCATCTGGGAAACAAACAATGCCATGATTTCGGATATTTTGAAAGGCTGCAATAGGGTAGCATACTTAATGCCTGCCTGGGTGATGGTTATAGCTTCTTCAGGGATTCGTTGTTTAAATTTCAGGTATGACTTGGTGGAGGTGGCGAAGGTTTGGGTGTAATAGTAGGAAAAATTGTTTGGGTCTAACAGGGTACCAGCCAATTCATCGGTTATATGGAAACTGTTTTTTGCTTTATTGAGTTGTTTTTGCTTGGCTAAATGGAAGCCTTTATTATATTCTTTGCTGAGGTATTTTATTTTTAAAATATCTGAGGGACTGGCATTGAGGAGAATCATTTTTTCGAAAGCATCTATTACTTCTTGTTTTAGGATAAGGCTATTGCTCACCCCAACGATTGAGGTAATGGGCTCTGCATCTTTTTCAGTTCTGTTTTTAATGGTATGTAGTGTAGGTTCTTTACGAATGGCATAGGAAGGGCAAACCGGCGTTATGGCGTCTAAATAACCTCCGCAATTTACCAGGAAGGGGCATTTATAACAAGTGGAATGTAAAGGGGCTGTGCTAAAGGTGGTTATATTTTCAGCATCTATTATAAACCCGGAAATGGGGAGTTCTTTAAAATACTTTTCGTTAGACATTACTACAGAAGTGTTGGTAAGGCTTTTGGGCTTTACCATACTATACGAGTCAAAGCCTGACAATTTGAAATTGTGTAGGGTGGTGAAGTTAGAAACTCCTGACTTGGTATTTAAGATTTCAGGGGAAATGGTAATGTTTGGGTTTTTAAGGATATAATGGGTATAAACAGGCTCAAACCCCGTATCGCCTTCTTTTATAGATGGTTTTTTAATGTAGATGGAAGTATTTTGTTCAATGGGGCTTGAATATTCCAGTAATAAGATGGTTATTTCTTTGGCGAGGTGTTTTTCTTTTTGCAGGCTGTTTAGTTGGGTGAAAAGTGTTTTTAGTTTGGGAAACTCCTCAGGCGCTCTCTGTACCAAGAGAAAACATATACTGGTTTGGGGAAGGTTTTTTATAGAATTCCACAGGTTTTCAAGGTGGGAAGCCTCTATGAAAGGGTGTAAAACCACTGTAATCTTATCCCAGATTAGCAACTCGCCGACATAGATTTCGGTTTCCTCTACAATTTCAGGGACAATTAGATTGGCATCCATTAAATCTTCGATAGTTTTTATATTGAGTCTCAGGAAATTGCCCTCGTTTATTAACATAACTTCACTGGGCGGAAGCGTTAGGTACCTTTTGGAAACATGTGAATATATATAGAATATTCGTTGAACATCGTCATACAAAAGACTACTGTATTTAGATACTTTAAACGCCACTTTATTGTTTTTGTATCCGGTTTATTTCGTCCTGGTTGGGAGATTCTATATATTCTCTATTGGTATTTTCTTTACCGCCTGAGAAACTATAGGAAAGCCCAAGGAAGAGGCTTCTGTTGGGTAAAATATTTTTTACACTCCTGTCAAAATCAGTTTCATCAACCCGAATCCTGATGATTTTAAAGTTAAATGGGTCATTGATATTCAAATTGGCGGTTAGTTTATCTTTGAAAAAGGATTTTCTGAATGAAAGGCTAACTACTCCCTGTGGTTTGAGGTCATATATGCTATAAAAAGCATTACCTAAATAATTTCCGCTTACCTCTAGGGAGAAATTTTCTTTAAAGGTAAATCGATTATTTATCCAGAAATAGGGGGTAACTTTTTCATAGGTAGATTTAGTTTCATTATTTACCGATATTTTTCTGTAGCGGGTATTTGCATATAGGTTAATTACCCACCATTTGGCGAGGTTGAATTGGGTGTTGAAAGATACCAGATAATCATCTTCGTCATTAATATTATCGTAAGTAGAAATAGTTTCAAGGTCATCATTTATAAGATAGACATTATTTATAATGTCGGTTGTTTTTTTATAGGCGACTGTGAAATTGTATTTGTATCTCAATGAGTAGGTTACTTCATAAGAGTTAGAAAAATAGGGTACCAGTGCGGGATTTCCCTGGTTTATAAAATAAGGGTCTTCCACATCCTGGAAGGGGTTTAACACCTGAAAGGAGGGTCTTGTAATACGTCTGCCATAAGAAAAATTAATGACATCTGAGGGAGCTACCTGGTATTGTATAAATAGGGATGGAAATATATCCCACCGGTTTTGGGAAATGAGTTGGGAGGTGGTTACCGATTCTCCTTTATAATCTGTATATTCGGTTCGCATTCCCAGGTTGATACCCCATTTTTCCCATTCTTTGGTGGCGCTAAAATAAAATGCGAGAATATTCTCATCGTACAAAAAATTGTTAGAACGTTGGGGATTGAGCTCTAAGTTTTCTCCATCGAAATACTGAATATCATTGTCTGTTTTTGAATTGGAAAATTTAGAGCCGACTTTGAGGGAGTATTTGTTTTTGAGGACTTTAAAAATATCTACATTAAGAGTGTTGATGTGTATTTTGAGAGGGTTATTGATGTTGATGGGCTGTTCCGGGCTTATCTGGGTGCCATTTTCGTCTAAAAAATTACTTCGAATGAAGGATTTTACCCGGTTGTCATAGCTAACATAGTTATAACCGGCGTCGAGCTGGCTGCCGATAGAATCTAACCGATTTCTATAAAAAAGATTGAAGAGTTGGTTTTTGAGTGTAAGAGGCTTTTTATTGCTGGTAATAACAAGGGAATCTATTTGGAAGGTGGTAGAGTTCCGCGTTGTATTTTCAGATAGCCCGTTGGTTTGGGCATCCCAGAAATTAATTTCATAATTAGAACCTATAATTTGATTTTCGGTTAACTCATAGTCAAAACCTATTTTTGCATTGTGGGCATTTATATTTTCTTTATAATCTTCATCTTGATGAAAAGCTAAAGGCATAGTCTTGAAAGTTTGAGTTTCTTCATTATCAAAAAAACCACGTCCTTTAGAGTACGTATAATTTCCTTGTATTTTAATGTTGCCTTTTCTATAACTTAAAAAAGCGCCTCCGCTACCCTGGAAATAACGATGCTGTTCAAAGTTAGTAAACAGCGTACCATTTAGCCCGTATGTATATTCTTTTTTGAGGACAATGTTGATAATGGCACCGGTATTGGCGGCGTCAAATTCAGATGATGGGACGGCGTTAATTTCTATGTTTTTAATAGACTCAGAAGGGATGGACTTTAAGTAATTCATCAGTTGACTCCCCCCCATTTCAATTTTCCGGTTGTCTATATAAACAGTTACCCGTTCCTGTCCACGAAAGGTTAGGTTTCCTACATTGTCTGCCTGTACTTCAGGAATAACATTAAACAATCGGTAGCCATCTTCTCCTTTTTGATATATACTATTTTCAATATTCAGGACGGTTTTATTTATTTTTTTTTCAAGTAGCGGTTTTCTGCCTTCAAGAATTACCTCGCTCAATTGTTGGCTATTTTCAGAAAGGGCAATTTTTCCTATTTCAACGTCTTTATTCTCAATAATAACCTCGGTGGTGTATGTGGTGTAACCTAGAAAGTGAACTTGTAAAATGTAAACCCCATTAGGGATATTTTTAATGAGGAATTCGCCCCGCTCATCAGTTATAACACCTCTTATTAACAATGAGTCGCCTTTTGTTCGTACCATAACCTCACCCATATAGATAAGTTCTTGTGTTTCAGTCTCAACACTTCCAGCTATGCTAAAATTTTGCGATTGTGCCGGGAGCGCATAAATTAGTGTTAATAGAGCAAAAAGCAGTATTTCTTTCATGGAGTAAATTAGTATAAATATTTTTTTACTTTTTCCTCTAACAAATCAACAGATGAAAAAAAGTCTATGTCTATCTCATCATCGTCAAATTCTATAGAAAACTCATCTTCCACAGAAGATATAAATACCAACGCTAACATAGATTCTGAAGTGAGTAGCCGTAATTTTTCATCATCCGTTTCGCATTGAGAAAAAATATCGCGGTATTCATTCTCGGTAACATCAGCTAATAGTTCTAATAGTTTTGCTCTGATATTTACTTGTATATTTTTCATAGATATTTTTTAATAGGTGTATTTTAGCGCTAAACTAAGTCTCGATTTTTTACATATCCGCGTGGCTATGGAGCCAATATGTTCTACATTACCAGGAAATATAACAAACCGGCCGGGTTTAGGCAATATGGCAATCCTAGAGTCTTTATCGGAATAAAAAATGGTTTCTCCTCCATATTTATAATGCCATTCATTATTCACGTAATATAATACCGTAATATCTTCTCTGTCTTTAGCACAATCGTAGTGAGGATATTCTACATCACCATAATTAGATAGGTTTATATAGGCTCTGAATAGTTTATAAATTACTGCATTTCTAATGAATTGATTCAAGAGTTCCCGAGCTTTCTGGCCTACAAAAGTATCATTTTCAAATGTTTTTACATTAAAATCCACGCTAAAAATAGGAAATTCATCGTATGATGCACTTTTTTCACTTCTTGTAAAGGATAAACCTGTAACATATTCATAAAAGGCCTCTATCTCATCACCAGAAAATACATCGTCTATAATGTATATTTTTTTATCATCAATTTCTTCCGTTCTCGTTTTCAATTTTTTTACATTTTAGGTGTTAATTGCTCAAACCCTTCTCTAACGATAGCTTCAATGGCGGCTATATTGTTTTTATTTTTTCCTCTTCTAAAATAGTTTCTAACATCGTCGTAATTGGTTTCATTGATAAAATTTTCGGTGAGGGAAATTGTTTCTGTAATATTTATAACGGCATGGTAATTATTTCCGGGCATATATATGAGGTCTCCTTCTTCTTGCAGGCAAATCATAGGTTTACATTTCTGGTTCAGAAGTATTTCAGGGTCTGAGATAATAGCTTTTATAGGAAAGGTTTCTTTGTAGGTTTTTATTTCAGAATTGTACATTTCTGGATACACCAGCCATAATTTCTTACCCTTTATTAAAAAATTCCAAGCACTGGTATTCCATACATCCCTGTGAATATCACTATAGGTGTCTTCTACACCCATATAGAGCCAGGATAATTTATTTTTAGGGGGGCTTACTTTAGTGGTTGCATACCAGCAGTTGAAAACGGAAGGGGTTTTATAATCATGAGCCAGTTTTTCAAGGGTGTGCTGGCTGGTTCTAAAATAATATTCTGCGGAATTTAAATTAAGATAGTCTTCAAGAGTCATAAGAATTTTACTATCAGCATCGGTGAGTTTTTCAACTATTTCCTGTTTTGTAATATTCCTGACCAGATACTCTTTTGTCCATTTATTTTTGACTTCTATATGCTGAAAAGCCTCTTTAAAAATAGCGGGTATTTTTTTGTACCCATAATTTTCGTTGAAATATTTTTTATCAATACTCAAACTATAATCATGAGTAATAGTTCTCAACCTATCAAATAACGGCTGGTACTTCATGGTATGATTCTTTAGCGAAGAAGTTGGTAATAGTATCTAATATTAATGGATGATATTTTTCATCTTTTATATTTACTACAGGAGCGTGTAACTGACTTTCATAATAGACAATACGTTCTGCATAGGCATCAGCATCAATTTTCTCGAATGAAACAATAGATTTTTGCCCGTGATAAAATTTGTATTTCCAGGGTGTCATGACGTAAAATAACACTTGTGTTTTTACATAAGAAGTTACAGTAGCTGTAGTTTTTTTTATGAATTCAATGGTATCGTTAGGGCTTATGGTGCAAATGAGGGCGTCTGGGTAAAAAGATTTTACATATATTAATTTTTCGGGCGGAAGAGAATCATTCATGGGGTAAAGGGGTATAATGCCGCCCTGGCTTCCGGTTATAATTACATCCGGGGTTTGGGTATATTCAATATATTGAAGCAAAAAACGCAGGGTTTTGTTCCAGTTTCTCACATCTATGGAAACAGTGCCATTATGCCCTATGGGAAAGGTGGCGATAGAACCTACCAGCACACCTTGTGGCTCTGTTGCCAGGTGGGCTACTTTGTAGCCGCTGGTTTCCAATAGTTTTTTAATAGTGAGTTGAGTAGTGAATTTACCCTGCCTGCTGTTGGTTCCTATAACGCATATAGAAGGTTTTTTTAACTCAGAATAGTCCATTGCAGAAAAAAGCGCTTCCATCTTTTTTTCATCGAAAGAAGTGAGGTAAATACTGCCTTTATAATCATACGACTGTTCTTTAATAATATGCTCAACGAGGTCTTTAATAATTTTATCCCAGAGAATAAAGTTTTTATTTCTCCGGACGCATTCTTTTATGAGGGTATATCCGAAATAGGTGTTATGGTCAGATAGTTTATCGAGGAAATAACCAATAACAAGAGTATCAAAATTCTCATACTGTTCATTGGTAGGCAGCTTAGTGGTAAGCGGAATGTTCGCTTTTTTAAGAAGCGTCACAGCATCATCGAGCTTCAAGGTTCTGGGGTACCCTATAGCGAGGGCAATTTTATAGGGAGAATGGTCTTTGAATTCTACTACAGACTTCATTTCTTTTTCTTCAAAAGGAAATAAAGCTATTCTATGAATACTTTCGGGCAGGGCAATTTCCATTGTAAAATCTGAAAGGTTCCTCCAACCTCTCCCCGATACCTTTTCTGTAACAGTAATTTGATCGTGCTTTGTGAAGCTTATGATTTCATTATTAGAGTTAGCGCGCAACCAGGATGTAAGAGACGGTTTAGTATCCCATTTTCCCGCTAAAAAGGCATTGGCTATAATCCCGGTAAAATGGGCGGTTGCAAGACTGGTGCCGGTACTAAAACTAAACTGGTCCCCGGGCACAGCTACTCGCTGGAAACCTCCTTTGCAGAGAATATTGGTGTGTGCATTTTCTATATACCGGAATTCGCTTTTATTTTGTACAATTCCAGTACCTACACCTAATACAGAACTAAAATGGGCAGGAAAACAAAGTTCATCATGTTTATAGTAGGCAGCGGCAGAGATGATGATGTCTTTTTTTTCTGCCAATTCGCATACTTCTTTTAATCGGCGGGAGGGGTTATTGGTATTAACCCCCATGCTAATGTTTATAATTTTAGACTGGGTGTTTTTTATAAGGTAGTAGATGGCCTCTTCCAAAAGGTCTTCAGAAATTTTATCGGTAGCTGAACATATTTTTATAACTATTACTTTTACCTCTGGGGCGTGGTTAAGAATAATAGAAGCGATTCCTGTTCCATGCCCTTTAAAGTCCCTGAAATCGTCTGAAATAGTAATAATTTCCTCATCCTTGTTCTTGAAAAGGGTAATTCCTTCAATAGTAGAGTTTAGAAATCTTTTATGATTTTTATCTATCCCTGTGTCTATAATCCCTATAATCATTTATAAAACGCCATTATTTATTAGAATGCCCTGAATTTATAAAATCGGCAGTCATAGGTTTTGTAATACTCTCTGGCTCATTCGTCATTCTTAGATATTGGACTTTCAGATAGTCTTTAGTTTTATACTTCCACTCCGTGCATTGGGGAACGGTGTTTCTAAGGGCTTCATGAGAACAAGAAATTTTGTCGCATATAGGGAGATACGAGCAGTTTCTGCAAACTTCATGATGTGTATATCTATTAAAAGCACTATAACTGGAAAACTTTTCAGGGGAATAGGGTTCAAAAACACTGGTTGGTGCCTCCGTTTCATCGTGTATGGTTTCCCAGCATTTGTGCACATATCCATTCGGGTCTATCACTAAGCTAATAGGAGAGGCCCAGGTGGCGCAGGTAGATTGATATACGGGCAAATCCCATTTAAGTTTGGCGGTTTTCCTATTGTTTTCAGCAGCCCATTTATTGTAGCGACTGATGAGATTAAGCCTGAAATTTTGTTTAAACTCAAAGAACTCATCTACGTGCATTCTTTTATCGCTCTCTTCTTGGCTGAGTTCCAGCTCTTCGTAAGAGCGTAGCCATGCAGGGTCAAAATTTATCTGGCTGTTTTTGTGGGGCCATATCCCATATTCATAAAAATCGTCTAACAGGGTATCTACGCATGAAGCTACTTCTTTATCTACATTGAGGCGTAGGTTTATACTAAGATTAGGAGTGTCTATTTCTGAGATATTGCGGAGTATTTTAAAATAATTTTCTCCTTTTTTCTGTTTCAACGGGCGTTTACGGTCGTGTACCTCTCTGGCACCGTCAATAGTAATTTGGGCAGAATTTACCTTACATCTAACCAGTAAATCAACATTTTCTTTGGTTAAATAAATGCCGTTGGTTATAACGTTTGCTGCATATTTTAGCTGGTAGGTTTCTGCTAATTGCACTAACCCTGCTGATAAATCTTCAATAGCTTTTACATTTATCAAGGGTTCGCCACCATACCAGGTTACAGACAGGGTGTGAATTTTTTTCCCTGAATTTTGTATAATTTGTTCTATATATTCTACAATTTTGGTTTTAACGTTTTGGTCTTTAAGGGTGTGATTGGGTTTCACAAACTCAAAGCAATAAGAGCAGCCCATGTTGCAGGTAATGGTAGTGCCAATAGTTAAATTGATGGTGCCTGCATTTTTGAATTGATTTTCCCGGGTATGATTTTCTAATAGTTCAATCATATCTTCCCCATCTTCTATAAGATATTCTTTTTCATATAGATATTCAATTATATCGTTATCTACCTGGTCATGGTTAAAATTTTTCAACGACATGATTTCGCCCATGAGCGCTCCTTCTTCTTCGTTTAATATTTCTATTCCTCCGGTGAGTGTATTGAAAAGCAAGAACTCTTTTCGCTCGGGTACTGGAATTAGAACGTTATAGGTATTATTTTTTAGGAGTTTCATGGTATATTTTTTAATGATTAGTCTTGTTATTTCACTTCTATCAGGTCTTATAAATGATTTTTAATTTTATTATGTTCCTGGTATTACCACTTAGAAATCTCAATGGAGGCATTCCTCCATTGAGATTTATTAGGAAAGACTTAGAATAGAATATCATTCTCTTCTTGGGTATCTCCTGCCGGTCTAGAAAGACCATACGTGTTGCAGGTAAATCCGTCGCAGAGAGATTCTACTTCTTTAGACAATCTTTCTTCGGTGTTGTTTGGCTTTACCAGTTCTTTTTTTAGTAAAGCCTCTTTTAATTGCTCTTTTTTCATGTTTGAAAAAATTTTTAAAGGTTAAACATTAATTATATACACTATTTCGAAATAGCCGCTACTAATGCCTTATCGTTATAAGGCTGAAGGTCATACACATTGTCAATAACAACCTGTACGTCAGGGGTTAACCCGGTTCCTTCAATTGATTTTCCACTCAACATAAATCGGCCTGTATCCAGGCTATTGTTTAATACAGAAATACCATCAAACAAAACAATTTCATACACAAATGCAAGCGCTCCTTTAGTGTTGCCTTTACCCACTATGAGGGTATTTTTTCTATTATCCCGCAGGGTGTGTACTAATAGCTCTCCCATACAAGCAGTGGACTCGTCAACCAGGAGTATTATTTTGCCATCTTTCCTGTATTTGTAAGGAGATTTGTTTCGGCGAACAATGACTGCTTCTTTTTTAGTACGCTCCATATTTTCATAATCAAAGTATGTAAAATCACCATTTATGAAATAAGATAAAAACTGGGCACCCGATAAAAAATCGCCTCCTGTGCAGCCTCTAAAGTCTAGTACTAGTTTTTTGGAAGCGTTTATTTGTTGAAAATTATTGAGAAATGCCAGGGGTAACGCGTATGTTATATTGTTTATTTTAAAATAAGAAACAGAGTCATTTATTTTTTTTGCAAGGAAGTTTTGTGGCTTATACCCAGGCGGAATTTTATAGTTTTTTTCTATTTGATACGAGGTTGTTTTTATTTCTCCCTGGGGGGTAACGTAGGTAAGCTGTAGGTTTGTGCCACTTACCTGTTTCAACATATCTTCATTCACTACCCTGCTTGAAACAGAGGCTATTTTTTTATGGTTTATTTCCAGGATTTCGCTGCCAAGTAGAATGTTTTCTTTTAAGGTTTCATCTATAACGGCTGCTACTATATGTTTACCGTTTAACTGATAGCTATACACAGGAGTTATTTTCCGAGCATCGTGGCACTTAGATTTAATATAAAAATGGGGGTCGTTTAAGTTTTGAGATAAAAAATTATTTATAGTGTCTATTAACTTACAGGTAGCTAACGTTTCTATACTTTGCAGAAAAGCTTTGCCTGAGCTAATGAAGGTATCTTTTTGTATGTTCTTATTTTCATAAAAAGGGTAGTGTTGTAGTAATAGGAAAATAATACCTGTAAGGGTTTTATTTATATTGTCATCGCTCCCCCCTTCAACATGGACAATTCCTTTAAAATCTTCTTCTTTTTCATTTTTAGGAAAGTATTTTAACTCTCCATACGAATCAAAAGGGGTATTACTAAACTCATTTTTGTATGCAGCGTTATTGAATGGGGATTTTTGAAATAATTTGGAGGGCGATATTTTTTTCTCTACCAGGCTATTTCCTACCCATAAGTCGGCAAAAATGAGTTTATAAGGTTTCTCAGCATCTACCAAATCATACGTTATTTGCAGATTTTTTTCATTTCCATCTTCCGAAAAGCAAAATTTTTTTCGTATCGCTTCATTGTATCCTTTTTCTTTAACGGGGATGATTATTTTTTCACTGCATGCATCATTTGATTGTAGGTAAATATTTTTTATATTAGAAGCATAAAACCTAATAAATAATAAGGACTCGAATCGTTCGTATGTATTGGTTTCATTTTTTATTTTTACCAAAGGTAATGTAGTTTTTTCTTTAATTTCATAGGCTTTGGCAACCGATTTAAATCGCTCATATGTGGGGAAGAAAAATGTAATTTTGGGAGTTTTGTCGGCCACTTTATAGGTAGTGTCTATGCTTTCCAGCATATAGTAGGCTTTTAGTTGTGAATAGGCAACCAATACGCTTAGAAATGCTATTATAAAGAACAGGTTATGCCGTTTCATAAGATTTTGCAATGGCTTGATTTTCAATGTATTTAACGGCTATTGGGTATAGAGATGATAATTTGAATAAGAGATTATCTTCTATAAATTTCCACTGGTCTGCAGGTGTAAACCCACTGTTTCTGGATCTGCATAAGGTAATTATAGAAGGGTTTATTTTTTTATTTTTTAGATTAAATACTAACTGGTCTATCCGTTCTAAAATAATTTTTTCAGACACTTTTCGCCTGCTGGGATATATTTCAGGTATATGATTGAGGATGTAGAAAAAGCTATCATTATGTTTTTTGGCTGTAACATTAGCGGTAATGTAATTAAGGTAGTGGTATTTTTTGTTTTGGATAAATTCATTATATTCCTGTTCAGTTATTTCAATAAGTATCTCATTTTCTATAAAAGGATTTTCGCAGCACGAGAAATAATCTAAGTCTATGTCTAAAATAATGGTCTCTTGCCCTGAGTCCATAGCTGTTTCATAAAATCTATCCGCTGGTATCCTGGTGTAAGAAAATAATTGGCTATCGCCGGTTTCGTTATGTGAAGCCGCGTCTTCCATTATCAACTTTTTGCCCAGCCCGTTAAAAGAACGCATTCGCATTTCTTTCTTGTTTTGAAGAGGCATTTCATGCCTAATCCAAATAAAATCTTTAATAATGTTCAGATATATGCAAGGTGCTATGAATGTATCTATATTTACTTGATTATAGGTGAAATTATAGATTGCGGTTTTATCCCATTTAAAAATGTCTGATACAGAATCTATAAAAGTAGGAACTCTAAAATCAGAATGGTCATCAAAATGCAACAGTAAACTATTTTTTCTAATAAGTCCTTCTTTATAGGCGTTCACCCAGGTAAAGAAAGCTTCATTGTGTTCTTCTAATAGATAACAGTTTATCATTTATTTTATAAGATTGCAGCAAATATAATATTTTTAATGAATGTTGTATATATTATTTTATTTTTTTAATGTATTTAAATTATAAGCATTTGAAAATGAATTATTTATAGTTAAAAAATATATTAAAATTCATTTAATAATACTGATATAATTTAGTATTGTTTTACTTTTTATTAAAATAGTAGTAATTTATTAAACTTTATTTATTTTTTACTGAATATAAATATTGTAATTTTATCAAAATATTTTAAGAACATTAGAAATGGCCTTTTCAAAGATATTGGTAAAGGCTATGATTTCTTTTTTTGATATTTTGTTGTTATCAAAAATCCACCCTACGAGCAGCCTCCCATCTTTATATAAGACTATGATGGGGTCTATATGGCATTTAACAATATGTACATTGGTAAAAGTGTTTAGTTTTATGGTGCCCGAAGTTGGGTATGGCTCATCAGAAAGTGTAAAATTGAGAAAAACAGGGGCGATGTTTTCAGTTATATTTTTTTCATTTAAATTATACATTGGATAGTTATATATTCCTTTTCTATATAATTTTAAGAGTAGTTGATTGATGGAAATAAGAGTTTCTTTATAAGGGTTTTCAATAGAAAATGAGATATAATTTTCTGCTATATAATCTCCTACAGTATTCTTTGAATAACGGGAAAAATCGTCCCGAAACATAAAACCTACACTTTTTTCACAATTGTAAAACTCTTTTGCAGCCTTTAGCAATGCAGCTATACATATACTCTTCCAACTGATACTGATTTGTTGTTTTATGGCAAGGTTTGTAGTAAGCATAGTGGTATATGCCATTGGTATTTTACCGGTAGATATATTATAGGTATAAGTGAGGTTTGATATATCTTTTAAAAAGAGATAGTTATCGTTTGTATTGATTGGTTTACTAATGGGTTTGTTTTTAAAAATATTTTGAAAATATTCAGAGTCTTTAAAATAACTTAGTCTTATTTTTTCGTTTTTATACGCACAATAATCATCAAAAGAAAATGGGTTATTAGGTTGGAGGCCCTGGCGGTAATTGTTTATTAGCTCATATTTGAGAAGATGTAGAGAATGGTTATCGCACAGGATATGGTGAATAAAAAATACTACCATGTTTTGTTGCGAGTTTTTAAATATAAGAATTTCGCAAAGTGGGGGACTGGACAGGGAAGAAAATCGCTTTTTTTCATAAAACCTTTCTACATACCCATCTACCATTTCCACAGTATCTGCCTCTATAGTTAGCGGGCGAAAAAAATCTTCTTCTCCAGAAAAAATCTTGCGCACCACGAGCCCATTTTCTTTACGGATAAAGATGGTTCTAAGAAGTTCATGGTCTTTTAAGAGTTTATGGCAGGCAGCTCTAAGTTTTGTTTCGTTACAGTTTTTTATCGTGAACCTGAAAGAAAGATATATGTTACCTGATGCGGTATATTTGTAATATTCTTGGATTTGACGTATAAAGGGAAGTTTTTCGTCTTCATGTAAATTATCAGTCATAGATAGGGATTAAAAATTGGTATAAGAGAAACCTCCTGAGCATAGAGACTATCCTGGTTTTAATGACTTCTGGGTTTAACGATGTTTCTCTTTCCAAGGCTTTATGCAAGAGTTTTGTACCTGAGATAACTCTTTCAAATTCCCTCATTTTTAGTAGGTTAATTTTATCTCCCATGAGGTAAATAGGAATAAAAACCGGCCTTCCCAATGCCAGAAACTTAGGTTGTAGTACAATATCATACTGCCTTGCGGGCTCTTCTATTCTTCCGTTTTCGGGCATGGTAGTTTGAGTAAAAACGAGATATGGATTTATACTCAATTCTACATATAGCAGCTCATCATCGGTTAATTGAACTTTTTGTATGGCAATGGTTACATTTCTTTCTTCAAAGGCTTTAAATTTTTCAATTTCCTCATAGTTGGCTAATGGGGTATTTTTTAAAAACTCGTTTTTCATATCCCGTAGAGATTTCCTCAACACATGCAGGTCAATTTTATTGTTAAGTGTCTTTAAGCCTATTCCTTCAGCGAATAGCTCCATTTTAAGGGTTGATATTTTTTCCATTTTTATATTTCTTTTTTTGCAACGAGTTCAATTATTTTATGATAATACTCAGGAAATTCTCGCCATAGAAATTGGGCGACAAATTCTCCATTACTAAAATCGAGCTTATTAGAACCCATTAAATGAATATATTTTGAAGCATGTGCATTGTGAAAATCTGCTAACCCGTGAAATCGCATAGTTTTGTTTACGGGAAACAGCGTTTCTACTGAATGTTTTTTTTCGTGGGCCATACATAAATATAAGTACTGTTCAAAAAAACATGGAAATGAAGTAGTGCTTATAAATTGTCCTTTTATAGTATTGAGGTTGTTATCAACTATTTTAATAGCTTCACGGGTATATTCCTTAAAAAAATCCACGTCATTACCTCCTATTATTCCTGCATTATATTGAGATGCATCCCCGGTTTTGTTATAGTAGTTTTTAATGGCTGCCGGGACATATTTAATTTTATTAAATATATCCTGGAGGTTGTTTTTATGAAAAAGGTCAAAATCATATTCCATTTCTTGAGCTAATAAAGCGCTTTTTTCTATCCGTTCAGGTAACCGGCCCCATATATATACATCCCCATCAGCATGAATAAAGGGCTCTTCCTGAATACTGTAGGCGTATATTTTTCCCAGCGCCCATATATTTTCAAACCGGCTATATTTAGCATTCAGTTCATTTAATTTCAAAGAAACATTATCATACGGAAGCTCCATAATATCTACCAGTAGCTTTTTTCCCAACTCATCTGTTACCAGTTCCACTCGCCCGTAAAACTTCTTAAAACGTAAACAGCTCAACGCCCAGCTCATATAATTAAAGGTTCTATGGCTCCAACCGCCGGCATTATTAAAAAAATACTCTCTTGAATAGTAGGGTTTAGACCAAAAACTTTGTACTATCTTCATAATTTTTGTAATTGCACTTTTTGTTGTATGTAGGGTAATACCATATTGGGAGATATATACTTAACCGGCAAACATGTTTCCTGAAATATGGAAACGCCCAAGGGAGCTTTAGGTAGCTCTATGGTCTTTACAATGTTTTGATGCTTTACAGGTATTATACATTTCACCAAGGAGGTATGCCACCAGTAAATAGGATGGTAATTGTGCACATCAAAGCCGGTGCCTGTATATACCAGCAATAACGGGAGGTTGTCTTTTGCAATTTTATGGTTGTTTTTCAAATAAGTATAAACCCCATTAGCTAAGTGCATAAAGCCTGTGCAGGGGCCTACTATTCCTTTAATATAAGAACTACTCAAAATGCACATTTCTTTTCTTATTCCCATTTTATTGGCAACAAGTATTCTTTCCTGTTCCGCCTCATTAAAATATTCCTTTAGTTTCCGTTTTTTATCCTTTTGCTGGTAATCAAACAGAAGTATCTGGGTGCAGGGTAATGTTAAAATTCCTTTCATTAAATGTATTGTCGCCTCAAAATCTAAAACCTTCTCCTTCACAGATGCTTCATCTATCAATATAAAAAGGGCGCTGCCAAAAGTATAGCCATTTTGCATAAGCCACGTATCTCCCCAGGCTCGTTCACCGTCAGAAATAGGTAATTCTTTATGTTTCTGATTTCGAATGGCTCTTAGGGTTTCAAAAGATTTATTTTTGCTTTTAACCCGACTTATTAATAGATTACTATCCCAGTTATACCTGTCATCAATTTCGTGAGGTAGTGCATTGGGAGAAAATCTGTAGATTATTGTGTTATGAAGAAAAGTAGGTTCTACAATCCGTTTCTCTTTGAAAAAATGCAGGAATTTATAAATAACGTTGCCATGGCAGAGAATAAGATTGAATGCCGAGAAATCTATGGAATTCCAAGAATTATTTTCAAAAGATATATCATCGCCAAACGAATGTTGAAAGATTTCGTTTATTCTTTCGTAGCGTTCTTTATTAAAACAATTTATCACCACCCGGTAGTGGGGAAGTCTCTGGATAAATTCTTTTATCCCGCAGAGCCATAAATAGGCATCGCCGATAAAGAAATTCCGATAATAATCGTCCAGGATAAGAATATTTTTTAATGAGTTTTCAATGTTGCGCTCATTCTGCATGGTGATTTCTTCCACTTCCGGTTTAAAAAAATCTTCCTGCCGCAAATTTTTAGTTCCAACGAAGATATTAGAAATTGAGTGAGGTTTTAAAGCCCCAGTAGGAAGCAACTCACTTAACCAGTTAAACAAAGAAGGTTTATAATCAAAAGACGAGTCGAAACAATATACGGGTAGTCCTTCACAATCGCCTGTTGTGTACTTTTTTCGAAAAACAGCCATCAATTCATTTTCCATATAAGGAGTGCATATAATTATATTATATGCCATATAATCTATCTTCTCCAACGGGTTATGAGTCAACTTGCAAACCGTTTCTAATCCAATATTATCTTTCAATAAACCTTTTATATCTTCTCCGTCCCTATCATTAAGCGTTAAAACATTTTCTTTAAAGAAAAAAACAATGGAGAAAAGTTTACTGATGCGTTCAAAACTAATGCTTCCGTTTGTTACAAAATGAGAAAAGTCATATAAAATCAATACAGATTTATTACTCAACATGTATCTTTAAATTAGATGTAGATGCTTTTATATGAGTCGCTTCAACTATAGTACCATCCTCAACCTTATAAACAGAATCCAGTTCTTTTAGAATATTCAATCTATGTGTTATTATAATAATTATAGAATCTTGGTATTTCTCCCTGATATTATTAATTATTGTTTTCTCCAGGTTAATGTCTAAAGGCGAAGTAGCTTCATCAAATACAATAACAGACGGGTATTTTAATAAGGCTCTCGCTATGGATATTCTTTGTTTCTGACCATCTGAAATAACGGTGGCAGAATCGCTCACAATAGTTTCTATTCCATCGCTGGCGGTACTAATAACCGATTCTAATTGAGCGTCTTGCAGTATCTTTTGAATAAGCTCATGTGCCGCTTCAGGGCTTCCGTATTTTATATTATATAAAATAGTATCATTAAACAATTGATTTTCCTTTTCAATAAGGGCTATATGGTCGTGCCAATTAGAAATTTCCTGTATATCCATTCCATCTGCATAAATTCCACCCTCACTCGGTTTTTCCAATTTACACAATACATTTACCAACGAACTCTTTCCGCTACCGCTTTCTCCTATTATTCCATAAATTTTACCCTTCTCAAACTCTAAACTCACATTCGTTAAAACACTTTTTCCTTTATTATAGGAAAACCCTACATTTCTGAATGAAATTTTATTAATTCGTTGCGTATAATTGAACAAAGAAGCCGCTGTTTCATCCCCACCTTCTATATGTTTATAAATTCGTTGCATAGATATTTTAGCCCTCTCATAGTCATTAAAACTCGTTGCCAGGCTTACAGCAGGAGTATATAACCTATTCAAATACTGGATAAATGCAATAAGAGAACCTATGGTTAACACCCCTTCAAATACCATTTTTCCGCCAAAAAGCAACACAATTACAGGACCCAACGCCATTAAAAAAGTAGTTATATTTCTACTAAAAGCCTCATAGAGCGTACTCTTAGTGCTGGCGGTAACCAACTGCTTGTGCAACCCCTTGGCGTTTTCAACCTCAAAATGTAATGTTCCATACGTTACTATAACTCGTATATTCCGTATAACTGTAATAAAAAAATTATATATCTTACTATCGATATTTTGAACTTTTTCAAAATTTCTTTTTATAGGTGGGATAAATTTTTTAGTATTTATAATTATAAAAGGTACTATTAATAGGCTGATGAAAGTTAACTTAACATCCAAAGCCAACAACATAACCAATATACTTATCACCGTAAACAAATTATTAATAACATTTAATACTAAAGCCGAAAGCGTGTTTTGAATATTTCCCACATCGTTGGTTAATAAAAAAACTATTTCCCCGGGTTTTTGCTCCCTGAAAAAATCACTCTTCTTGCGTAAAATTCTTCTAAAAATATCTACCCTTAAATCGGCTATTATTCCTTTACTAACTTTGGTATAGATAATATCAGTAATAATGGACGAAATAATTCTATATATATATATACCAATCAATATCAACAAAAGATTCACTAAATCCTTATACATTTTATGAGGAAAAATATCATCTATTATTATTTTCAAAACGTATGGAGTTGCCAAAGCACTTACGCTAGACAATATCATTAATGCAAAAAGAAATATCTTTTTTGTTATATAAGGTTTAATAAACGATAAAAAATATTTATGCATGCAAGTAAAATTAGAAAAATAGTAGCAAATATATCAATTTAATTATCCTATTAAAAACAAAGGTTACAAATTAAATCCTCGCATAAAGCGCATTTTTTCAAACCTGAGCCCCATTCAGCCAAAATTTTACTATTTTTAGCCCCTTAAAACCAACCTATGACATTCAATACTATCTTAGCCATCGCCGGTAAACCCGGTTTATACCACTTAAAAACTCAGACCCGTAATGGTTTTGTTGCCCTTTCCCTCATAGATGGTAAAATTACAAATGTAGTTACCGGGAGAAACGAAGTAACCATGCTCTCAGATATTGCTGTATATACCCTGCAAGAAGAATTACCTCTGCGAACCGTTTTTCAGCAAATAAAAACTAAAGAAAATGGTGAAAAAACCCCTGTAACCCATAAAGACGATGCTGGTGTGTTACAGGCCTATTTTACAGAAGTATTGCCTAACTATGACCCCGATAAGGTATTTCCCAACCACATACGGAAAATAATACAATGGTATAACCTACTGTGGGATAAAAAAATATCTTTTGAAGCGGAACCTACGGGCGAAAAAGAAAATCAGCCTGCGTAACAGATTATCCCACTACTTTTTTAATCCGATTTACCGCCTCCTCCAATTCACTTTCCGAAGCTGCATATGAAAGCCTTATACACTTAGCATCTCCAAAAGCCTCTCCTGTAACCGTAGCCACGTGCGCCTCCTCTAATAGCAACATAGAAAAATCAAAAGCGCTCGCAATCTTTCGACCCAGGATAGTTTTTCCAAGAAAATAAGATATATCCGGAAATAAGTAAAAAGCCCCGTCGGGAACCGATAGCCGAAAACCTTTTACATCTCCTAACCATTGGAGCATTTTGTCGCGCCGTCGCCGAAACTCCTCAATCATATAGGCAATGCTGCTTGGCGGGGCCTCCAAAGCTGCCATCGTAGCCCGTTGCGCAATGCTGTTAGCACCACTGGTAAGTTGCCCCTGAATTTTAGTACACGCCCGCGCTATCCATTCCGGCGCACCTATATACCCAATGCGCCAGCCCGTCATAGCAAACGCTTTGGAAACCCCATTTACAGTAACTGTTCGCTCATACATGCCTTCCATAGACGCCATGCTCGCATGATTGCCGGTAAAATTAATATACTCATAAATTTCATCGGAAACCACATACACGCCAGGGTATTTTCTAAGTACCGCCGCCAAGGCAGCCAACTCTTCCTTACTATATACCGAACCGGTTGGATTACAAGGCGAACTATAAATAAACAGCTTAGTCTTGGGCGTAATAGCAGCCTCTAACTGGGCAGGCGTTATTTTAAACCCCTGTTCAATAGAAGCCGGTAATTCCACCGGTCTCGCTTCTGCTAAGCCCACAATATCTGCATAGCTCACCCAGTAAGGAGCCGGCAGCAACACCTCATCGCCCGGGTTCAACAGCACCAGCGCCACATTAGCTATAGATTGCTTGGCGCCGGTAGAAACCACAATTTGCCCTGGCTTATAAGTAAGCCCGTTATCTCGTTTAAATTTATGTATAATCGCCTCCTTCAGCTCAATATACCCATCAACCGGCGGATAGCTGTGATAGTTTTGCTGAATAGCCTGTATAGCCGCTTCCTTAATAAAGGAAGGAGGGTTAAAGTCGGGTTCGCCCAAGCTCAGGTTAATAATATCTTTCCCTTCAGCTTGCAAGGCCCGCGCGCGGGCTGCCATTGCTAGCGTAGCAGAAACAGACATGTTTTGAATGCGCTTAGATAAATGATATTCCATAAAACAATACTGCTTTTATGTATAGATTGGTTTTTTACCCAATTCTCTTAAATGCCGAAAATGACACCTAACCGCCTGGCGCGTGCTTCTATATTCATGATACGGCAAGTTAAACTCATGCGCAGTTACCTTAACAATACCCGCTATTTTTGAATAGTGAATATGACTTATGTTCGGGAAAATATGATGTTCTACCTGGTGGTTTAAACCACCTGTAAACCAGTTAACTACCTTATTTTTAATAGAAAAATTAGCCGTAGTATATAACTGATGTACAACCCATGTATTTTTCATTGTCCCGGTTTCATCGGGTAGCGGAGTCGCTGCCTTTTCCACCACATGAGCCAGCTGAAAAACCATACTCAAAATCAACCCCGCCGTATAGTGCATTACAAAAAACCCTATCAACACCTTCCACCAGGGAATAGGTAAAAACAGCATCGGAATCACAATCCATATCCCTATATACAAAATTTTAGTAATCACCAACACACTCCACTCTGTAGCCGGATGAGGCGATTTTCCATACGAAAGTTTTCGTTTTAAATACCGGTGCATCTGGTTAAAATCAGAAGTAATAGCCCAGTTAAGCGTCAGAAGCCCATACAACAAAAAAGAATAGTAATGTTGAAACGTATGAAACCGCCTCCACTTCGCATTAGCAGAAAAACGAATCATCCTCCCCGCATCCAAATCCTCATCATGTCCATGAATATTAGTATATGTATGATGCAGAACATTGTGCTGCACCTTCCAGTTATATACATTTCCCGAAAGAATATAAATACTGCCTCCCATGAGATTATTGAGCCATTTTTTTGAAGAATACGAGCCATGATTACCATCGTGCATCACGTTCATACCCACACCCGCCATGCCAATTCCAATACAAACCGTCAACCCCAACTGTACCCATTGACTCATGGGTAAGGTGAGAATAAAAAAGTAGGGAAGCAGGAAAATAGAAAACATAATAGCTGTTTTTAGGTACAACTTCCAATTTCCCGTTTTCTTGAGATGATTTTCTTTAAAATATATATTCACCCGTTGCTGGAGTGTTTTTAGAAAGAGAGAAGCGTCTGTCTTGGAGAATTTAATTGTGTTAGGTAACTTCATGAAAATAGCGTTATTTATTAATAATAAATTTAATACAAAAAACCAAAGATACAATATACTAAGCCAATAGTTGTTATAAGTACGTTAAATAAAAAAATTACTCCTGGATTTCTTACACCACATGTCGCCGTTACCTTAACTCATTTTTCCCACCCCACTATATATTTCCACTCTTCTTTATAGCCTGTAACGCCAACGAATAGGCCCACACCAACTGCTCTTCTACCCCCAGGTTTCCATTATCAAGAACCACCGCATCTGGCGCCTGTACCAGGGGAGAACGCTCCCGGTGAGAATCTATATAATCCCGTTCTTCAATATTCTTGAGCACCTCCTCATATTGTATAGCTATTCCCTTAGCTACCAATTCCTTATAGCGCCGTTGCGCCCGTATCTCTAAAGGGGCGGTTAAAAACAATTTTAGTTCTGCATGGGGAAAAACCACTGTACCAATATCCCTTCCATCCATTACCACTCCCCTGCCGGCGCCTGCCAATCGTTGCAGTGTCACCAGTTTTTGGCGCACCTGCGGAATGGCCGCCACCACGCTCACCTGCTCAGAAACCTCCATAGAGCGAATTTCGCGTTCCACGTTCCTGCCATTCATATAAAGAGTGGGAATGCCTCCTTCCTCGCCCAGGTGCAGTTGCAAATCTGAAAGAGAGCGTATAAGCGCCCGGGCATCTAACACTCCCTCCTTTACCAAGCCATTTTCCAGTGCAAAAAGCGTTACCGCCCGGTACATAGCTCCCGAATCTATATAAAGATACCCCAGTTTATTGGCCAATTGCCGGGCGAGTGTACTTTTACCGGTGGACGAATGCCCGTCTATCGCTATAATAATCTGTTGCATTCTCAATTAAGATCTATCATAAGCCCAAAAAAACTGGTATTCGCCGCAGCGCTATAACGAGCATACGTATAATGCACCCGTATCGTATTCATTTTAACCCCGAAGCCCACTGCCAGACCCGAAAAATTTCGCTGTTCCAGTACCCGAAGCTCCTCTCCCCTTCTAAAATTATATCCCAGTCGCACCTGGAACGCCTTGTCAGGAAACAACTCTACCCCCAGGATAGTGTGGCGGATAAATTCTTTAATAAAATTCACCTTTTCAGGCGTTTCCGAGCCGTCAATAGACTCCTCTGTATGCACCGGGTTAGAAAAGGCAATGCCCCATTCCTGCAAGTTTTCAAAAGTAAGATGCCAGCGTAACGGCACATTTGCCAACTGTTGCGACACTCCCAAAGCCACCTCCAGCGGAAGCGGCTCCCGTTGCCCCGCATACGTGGAAAATTGCACCCCTGCATTGCGCAACACCAGCGCTGCGTGCAGCCGAAGCGAATCGTTACGGTAGAAAACTCCCGCATCGAAAGCGCCTCCCAGCGAATGATACTGCTCTAAGGTAGAAGAAATAAATTTAAGGTTAACACCCGTATAAAAACCAGATTGGGCGATACGGTAGGCATATCCGGAAGAAACTGCTACCTCGCCGCCCGTAAATGTACCGGTAGGCTCCCCCATCTCATCCCTTCCCTCAAACTCGCCATACCCAATATAGGTAACCCCTCCGTGCAACACTCCCACCCGTTCATTCCAGCGAAATGCGTAAGCCGCCGAACCATAATTTACATCGCCCAGGTAATTCACATAACTCAGCGCTAATTGCCCAGTCATTTCCGCATTCAGCGAAGCCGGGTTAATTAACGGCTGCATAACATCATAATCATACGTAGTAAGCACCCTGCCTCCTAACGCCGCCTCCCTGGGTGAAGAAACCAGGTTGAGAAACTGATACACATACTTACCCCCTATTTGGGAGAAGCCTATCATGGGATAAAAAAAGAGGAGGTATAAAAATGCCTTTCGGAACATGCCTGCAAAATAAACAAATATAAAATGAAAACGCCCTGCGCCCATTATTATTTTTCCACCCCCTAAAAAGCCCTGTAAAGACACTGCATATCTTCAGGAGAAAGCAAAAAGCCCTAAGAAATCCATTTTTACGCATTAATGAAAAATAAATCGCCCAAAGACGTAAAAAGTACACAATAATCCGGGAGTAATAGTTGATATTAGCTTGGCAGGAAGGGAAACTATCACGCTACAATATTGATAATCTTTCCTGGGATAATAATTATTTTTTTAGGCACCTCCCCCATCAGCTGCTGGCGGGTTTTTTCGTGCTCCAGCACCATTTTTTCAATAGCCTCCGCCGAAAAGTCTAAGGGGAGCATAAGTTTAAACCGCACTCTGCCGTTGAACGATACGGGGTATTCTTTATGGCTTTCTGCGAGGTATTTTTCCTCCACTTCCGGGAAGGGCGCATACGCAATACTGTCGGTATGCCCCATGCGCTGCCACAACTCTTCGGCTATGTGCGGGGCGTAGGGTGAAAGGAGGATTGCCAGGGGTTCTAAAACAGCCCGGCTGTTGCAGGATTGGGCGGTGAGTTCGTTTACACAAATCATAAAGGTGGAGACGGAGGTGTTGAATGAGAACTGCTCCATATCTTCGCGTACTTTTTTGATGGTTTTGTGCAGTGTTTTAAGGGCTTCTGCTGAAGGAGGGGCATCGGAAACATAAAACGAGCTGCCTTCCCCGGAATGGCAGAGCCGCCAGAGTTTGTTTAAAAACCCGTGTACGCCCGTAATGCCTGCCGTGTTCCAGGGTTTGGCTTGTTCTAAGGGGCCCAGGAACATCTCGTACATGCGCAACGTATCGGCTCCGTACTGTTCGCATATATCGTCTGGGTTTACCACGTTGTACTTGGATTTGGACATTTTTTCGATTTGCCGTTCAAGAATAAATGAATCTTTGTCATTTTTTATAAAAATGCCACCTGCCAAATCATGTCCCCATTTTTTAATTCCTTTTTCATCAAGCTCATTGGATGAATTGACTAAGTTTACATCGCAATGTATCTTATATCTTGAAGAAGATTTTTCCTCAATTTCAAAATCAACGAGTTTTAAATCTCTGTTCTTTACAATTTTCTCAACAAGCAATTCTTCTGTCTTTTTCTTTATCAACTCATCGTCTTCTACTATATCAGCCGAGATGAAAAATAATTCATCTGCTTCAAAGTCTTCTTTACCAATATAATTTCCCGCTAAGTCTTTATGCTTTAGTGTAACTGCTAATTTTTTTCTCAAAACATTTATAAACGCACTCTCCCCTAAAATCATTCCCTGGTTGATGAGTTTTTTGGCAAATTCTTTTACGGGAACCAACCCTTTATCGTACAAAAAATGCTGCCAGAAACGGGCATAGAGCAAATGCCCGGTGGCGTGCTCGCTGCCACCTATGTATAAATCCACATCCCTCCAATAGTTTAGGGCTTCCCGGGAGGCAAATTCGGTTTTGTTTTGGGCATCCATATAGCGGTTAAAGTACCAGGAACTGCCTGCCCAGCCGGGCATGGTGTTGAGTTCCAGCGGGAAGCCGTTTGGCGCTACTTTTTTATTTTTTTCATCCCACGACCATACGGTGGCTCTGCCCAGCGGGGGTTCGCCAGTTTCGGTGGGTAGGTAGGCTTCTATTTCGGGTAAGGTCAGGGGCAGGCATTCTTCCGGGATAGGAAAGGGAATGTTGTTTTTGTAATAAATGGGTATGGGTTCGCCCCAGTAGCGCTGGCGGCTGAATACGGCGTCGCGCATACGGTAATTTACTTTTCGTTTTCCCTGGTGTAGGGTTTCCAGTTCAATACTGACTTTTTCGGTGGCTTCCCGGTGATTGAGGCCGTTTAAGAAGCCAGAATTTTTAAAAATAACGCCTTCTTTGCCGGTAAAGGGTAGTTGGTTGTAGTCTATTCCTTCAAAAATAGCGGGAATGGGTAGTTTGAAATGATGGGCAAAGGCGTAATCGCGCTCGTCGCCGCAGGGAACGGCCATGATGGCGCCGGTGCCGTAGCCTGCCAGCACGTAATCGGCAATCCAGACGGGGAGTTTTTCGCCCGTGAAGGGGTGCAGGGCGTACGCGCCCGTGAAGGCGCCCGAAACGGTTTTCACATCGGCCATCCGGTCGCGCTCGCTGCGTTTTGCCGTGGCGGTTATATAGGCTTCTACTTCGCTGCGCTGTGCCGGGGTGGTGAGGTGCGGCACGAGTTCATGCTCGGGCGCCAGCACGATGCAGGAGGCGCCGAAAATGGTGTCGGGACGGGTGGTAAATACTTTTATTAATTCAGAATTATGAATTATGAATTCAGAATTTTCAGCTTTACCTGCTTTGTCTTTAATGGTATATTCAGAATTTTTGTTTTTGTCGTCTTGAATTCTGAATTCTGAATTATGAATTCTGAATTGAATTTCCGCTCCCACCGATTTTCCTATCCAGTGGCGTTGCATGTCTTTGAGGGGTTCGGGCCAGTCTATGGCTTCCAAGCCGTGGAGAAGCCGCTCGGCGTAGGCGGAGATGCGCATGCTCCATTGGGTCATTTTTTTGCGGATAACGGGGTGCCCGCCGCGTTCGGAGACGCCGTTCACCACCTCGTCGTTGGCGAGGACGGTGCCGAGTGCGGGACACCAGTTTACTTCGGCTTCTGCCAAATAGGTGAGGCGGTATTTTAAGAGGATGCGTTGTTGTTCTTCAAGGGTGAATTTTTTCCAGTCGGCGGCGGTAAAAAGCGGCGTATCATCGTCACAGGCGGCGTGTACGGAGGTGTTTCCTCCCGCCTCAAAACGGGCGACGAGGGTGGCGATGTCTTCGGCCCTGTCGGTCTCTTTATTGTACCACGAATGGAAGAGTTGTAGGAAAATCCATTGAGTCCAGCGGTAATAAGCCGGGTCAGAGGTGCGCAGCTCACGGCTCCAGTCGAAAGAAAAGCCCATTTTATCTAACTGTTGCCGGTAACGGTTTATGTTCGTTTCGGTAGTAAGAGCGGGGTGTTGCCCGGTTTGGATGGCGTATTGTTCGGCGGGTAACCCAAAGCTGTCATAGCCCATGGGGTGCAGCACGTTGTAGCCCAAATGGCGTTTGTAACGGGCGTAAATGTCGCTGGCAATATAGCCAAGCGGGTGCCCCACGTGCAGGCCGGCGCCAGAAGGATACGGGAACATATCCAAGACATAGTGCTTGGGTTTTTGGGATTGATTTTCGGCTTTAAAGGTTTGGTTTTCTGCCCAATATGCCTGCCACTTGGCTTCTATGTGTTGGAATGGGTACGCCATAAATAGGTAGTTACATACACGTTGAATGCTGCAAAAATACGCTTCCTGGCGAAAACGGAGGCAAAAAATAAAACCCGTTGGCGGGAGCCTGTGAGAAATATAAAAAATAATTATTAAAAAAAATTGGAAAATTCCTATCTAATAAGTATGTTTGTGTTCATTATTTCATAAAAAAGGGGTTAAAAATAGATTCCTGGTAACTTTTTAAAGCGTTGTTGTAAGACCAGGTGTTTTTCCCTGCCATTTCTCTAACCCGGTTCTCTTTAAAAAGAGAATCCGCAATTTCCTGCGCAAGGAATAAAGAATATTTTGTATAACCAATAGTGTAAAAACATGAAAACTACTACTTTTTTTCTCAGCTTAACTATGCTCCTGTGGGGCTCGCTCACTTTCGGGCAGTGGACTCAAACAGGAAACAATTTCAACGGCTCCACCGCCGGCGACCGCTTCGGTACCTCGGTGAGTGTGAG
>CAYLNL010000005.1:0-186141 GCA_964385175.1 uncultured Flavobacteriaceae bacterium
CGAGTCCAGTCCCCGCTACTAAGAAAAAGAAGTTTTCGGGCTCATATCCGCCGAAGGCGGACACTGTACGAGTCCAGTCCCCGCTACCAAAGCGGACTTATCGGGAGTTTTCCTGTTAAGTCCGCTTCTTTTTGTGGTAAATTAGTTGATAATGAAGGAATTAGAGCAAAAAAGTTAAAATATCCAAGAATACTTCACTTGATGAAACGCTTGATTACTTGAAAAAAAGCCACAGAAAATTAAGGGAAGCAAATTACAAAATAGCATAGGGTAGAAAGAAAAACAGTACTTTACAGGTATTTTTAATACCTGCCAGGAACCGCATAAGCAGAAGAAATGAATAGGAGTATGTTCTTATACCTTTTTAAGCTGCCATTTTCCTTTTTTAAATAACAGGTAAGCTGCAATAGCAATGGCTGTTTCGGCAACAGGAATTGCAATGAAGACACCAAGTGGGCCCATATTTGCTGTTTTTGCCAGCACATAGGCAAGCGGAATCTGGAAAAACCAAAATCCAAAGAGGTTTATGATGGTAGGGGTAGTAGTGTCTCCGGCGCCGTTAAATGCATTGACCATTACCATTCCTATACCATAAAAAACATACCCCAGGCTGATAACCCGTAATGCCTGAACAGCATAGAGTTCAACGGCAATATCTTTGTTCATGAATTGTATGATGAATTTTGCAAAAACCAGGAAGATAACCGAAACAATGAACATGAAAACAGCATTGTACTTAGCGGTTTTCTTCACAGATTCCTCTGCTCGCTTGGGTTCTCCTGCACCTAGGTTTTGCCCCACAAGCGTTGCAGCTGCATTGCTCATGCCCCATGCGGGCAAAAGGAAAAACATTACTACCCGAATAGCTACTCCATAACCGGCAAGAGCTGCATCGTTGTTAAAGCTAGACATAATTCGTACCAGGAAAATCCAGCTGGATGATGCGATGGCGAATTGTAAAAACCCAACCCATGAAATATTGAAAAGCCCGCGGATAATTTCCCAATGAATCCTGAAATGGTGCATAAAAACTTTTAGCACCCTGTTGCCCTGCAGCAGAAAGTAGAGCTGAAAGCATACTCCCACCCCGCGGCCAGTGGCAGTGGCCATGGCGGCGCCTGCAAGACCAAAAAAATGAATCATAATGGGGCAGAGAATAATATTACAGCTATTGGCAATCCAAAGAGACCTCATGGCCATAGAAGCATTGCCAGCTCCGCGAAATGCTCCATTGATGAGAAACAGTAGTAAAATAGCTACGCTGCTGCCAAATACAATGCGGGTATAAGGAACGCCAACGGCTAAGACCTGTTCAGATGCTCCCATTATTTCCAGTATTTCTTTGGCAAACAACATTCCTGTGATGGTAATAACCGAGGCAGCCATAATACCTAAGTTGATAGCCTGAGCCGCAGTTTTTGCAGCTTCTTCATAATTTTTTTCTCCAACCCTTCTTGCTACCATGGCAGTAGCCCCAATAGAAAATGCAATGGCGGCAGAATACAAAAGTGTAAGTACAGACTCTGTGAGAACAACTGTAGAAACAGCTTCTTTTCCCAGCTTACCTACAAAAAATATGTCCACTACCGCAAATACAGATTCCATCATCATTTCAAGAATCATAGGAACGGCAAGGAAAAACACAGCCCTTCGGATACTCACTTTCGTATAATCCTGCTCATCGCCACGAAGAGAACTTTTTACAAGGGCAATAATTCCTGAAAACGTAGGGGTATTGTATAGTTTTGACATAATTTGGTAGTTGGTAAATAATTTGGGCAAATCTACAATTATTGAATTACACTACGGTGTTACCTGCTATGGGTGTTTTTTCTGCCAGCTCCGGCAATAACTGGTGAATGGTTTTGTCTTTGGAATAGTCCTTATCGGTTTAGTTCCACTTTTATGTAATGATATTGTGATTTTGTAAATTCTGTACAGGGCTTAAAATCTTGTGCGAAACTATCATAAGAGGGTTAGGGCGACTAAAAATAAACCCCTAACTTACGCCAGAGGTTTTTTATTATAGCAGGATTTTGAGGCGTTTTTAACGTCCCGTTTCAAAAGCAGTGATTTTGTCTAACCTGCTCAATAGAAAATCTATATCGTCATAGCCATTTAGTAAACACATCTTTTTATAAGCGTCCATCTCAAAGGTTTCTTTTTTCCTCTCCATCTCAATGGTTTGAGATTCCAGGTCTATGGTAATCAAGGTTTCGGGTTTTGCATGAGTGAGCGCTAACATTTCCTTTAAAAAGGAAGGTGATACCTGCACGGGCAACAGTCCGTTGTTCAGTGCATTTCCTTTAAAAATATCGGCGAAGTAGCTGGAAACCACTGCCTTAAACCCGTAGTCGGTAAGCGCCCAGGCGGCATGCTCGCGGCTGCTGCCACAGCCAAAATTATTGCCAGCTACCAAAATACTCCCGCTATATGCGGGGTCGTTGAGCACAAAACTGCGGATAGGATTGTTGCGGGCATCAAAACGCCAGTCCCGGAACAGGTTGGCGCCAAAACCTTCTTTGTTAATGGCTTTTAAGAACCGGGCGGGGATAATCTGGTCGGTATCTATATTTTCTACCGGTAGCGGAATAGCGGTACTTTGCAATCGGGTAAATTTTTCCATAATCAGTTCAATTCCATAACGTTGGTAATTTTTCCGGAAATGGCAGCAGCAGCGGCAACTAAGGGACTTGCCAGGATGGTGCGTGCTCCCTGCCCCTGTCGGCCTTCAAAATTGCGGTTCGAGGTGGAAACGCAATATTCGCCTGCCGGTATTTTATCTTCGTTCATTCCAAGGCAGGCGGAGCAGCCGGGCTGACGGATGCTGAAACCAGCGGCTTCAAAAATTTCGTTCAGTCCTTCCGAGGCTATTTGCTTTGCCACCTGCTGGGAGCCGGGAACAATAAGCGCCTGTACATGGGAGGCTTTCTGTTTTCCTTTAATATACGTTGCCACTACTCTAAAATCTTCTATGCGCGAGTTGGTGCAGCTGCCTATGAATATGTAATTCACGGGCTTGTTCAGCAACGTTTCGCCTTTTTGAAGCCCCATATACTGGAGCGATTTTTCAAAAGAAGTGTCATCGCTTTGTGGAATGGTTTCGTGTATTTTCATGCCCATGCCCGGGTTGGTTCCGTAGGTAAGCATGGGAGCTATATCTTCTGCCCGAAAGTGATATTCTTTGTCAAACGTAGCCCCCTCATCGGTTTGGAGGGTTTTCCAATACGCTACTTTTTCCTCAAACGCAGCATCTTTCGGGGCGAACAGTCTGCCTTGCATGTAGGTAAAGGTAACTTCGTCGGGCGCTATCATGCCGCCGCGCGAGCCCATTTCAATACTCATGTTGCAAACTGTCATGCGCCCCTCCATAGACATTTCCTGGAACACATTACCGGCGTATTCTACAAAGTAGCCGGTTCCGGCATCGGTGCCTAATTGGGCTATGATGTAAAGGATGACGTCTTTGGGCAATACATTTTTGGCGAGTTTCCCGCTCACAGATATGCGCATGCGCCTGGGCTTGTTCAGGAGCAGGCACTGGCTGGCGAATACCTGGGCTACCTGGCTGGTACCAATGCCAAAGGCTATGGCGCCAAAAGCGCCGTGGGTGGCCGTATGGCTGTCGCCGCACACCAACGTCATACCCGGTTGGGTAATGCCCAGCTCGGGTGCAATAACGTGCACAATGCCCTGGTACGGATGACCCAGGCCGTAGAGGGTGATGCCGTGTTTCTGGCAGTTTTGGGTTAGCTGCTCTACCTGGTTGCGGGAAAGTACATCGCGTATGGGTAAATGTTGGTTTTCGGTAGGAACGTTGTGGTCTGCCGTAGCCACAATGCGCCGGGGCCGAAAGATGGGAATGTTTCGCTTTTCTAACTCAGCGAATGCCTGTGGGCTGGTAACCTCGTGTATTAAATGTTGGTCTATGTACAGAAGGTCTGTTCCGTTAGGCAGGGTTTCTACCACGTGGCTATCCCATACCTTATCAAATAACGTTTTTTTCATAGCGTATTAAGCGATAACGCTTGATAAATTGCTTATTTCTATAATTTGGTGAATGTCCGGGTCTAAGATTTCTTTTTTTCTATCGGCCTGTTTCAAAAACTCCTCATATACAATGTCTAATTGCAGCTTGGTGAGCTCATAGCCTATTCTTTTGGCGCGGTACGCCAAAGCTGCCCGCCCGCTCCGGGCGGTAAGGATAATAGCCGATTCGGTAACGCCCACATCAGCAGGGTCTATAATTTCGTAGGTTTCGCGGTTTTTAATCACCCCATCCTGGTGAATGCCCGAGCTGTGGGCAAAGGCGTTAGAGCCCACAATAGCTTTGTTGGGCTGCACAGGCATACCCATACTTTCAGAAACCAACCGGCTTACGGAATAGAGCATTTTGGAGTTGATGCGGGTATCTAATTTAAGGTAGGGGTGCTGGCGCAAAATCATCACTACTTCTTCTAAGGAGGTGTTGCCGGCCCGCTCGCCAATACCGTTAATGGTGCATTCTATTTGCCGGGCGCCGTTTATAACGCCGTTGATAGAATTGGCTGTTGCCAAGCCCAAATCGTTGTGGCAGTGGCAAGACAAAATGGCTTTTTCAATCCCCGGGGTATTTTGTTTGAGGTATTTCATTTTTGCCCCATACTCTTCGGGCAGGCAGTAGCCGGTAGTGTCTGGTATATTCAAAACGGTGGCGCCTGCTTTAATAACTTCGGCGCAAACCTTCGCTAAAAAATCGTTATCAGTTCTGCCGGCATCTTCGGCATAAAACTCCACATCGTCCACAAAACTTTTGGCATACGCTACGGCTTCGGCGGCGCGTTCCAAAATTTCCTCGCGGGTGGCTTTAAATTTATGTTGAATATGGGAATCGGAAGTGCCAATACCGGTGTGGATGCGTGGCTTTTGGGCGCGCTCGAGTGCACGGGCGGCGGTTTCAATATCTTTCTTAACGGCGCGCGTCAGTCCGCAAACAGTAGCCTTTTTTACTACCTTTGCAATTTCAGAAACGGAAATAAAATCGCCTGGGCTGGAGATGGGAAAACCGGCTTCTATTACATCCACTCCCAGTTCTTCTAATCGCTGGGCGATAAAAAGTTTTTGGGCGGTATCGAGTTTGCAGCCAGGCACTTGTTCGCCGTCTCGCAGGGTGGTATCGAAAATCTGTATATATTCCTTATTCATAATCAGTAAAATGGCTGTATTTTTAAATTTTTTTTCAAGCCAAATATAAAAATAGACTATTAAAATGGGCTTTTATATACCAACTGCATTACAGCGTTAAATAGCTTAAAATAAAATGTAAAATATTGATAATTAAATTTTTATAATTATAATTGTTACGATGACAAATGGGGTAAAAGACAACTTGTTTGTGTTGATAAAATCGCTTTCTAAATCGGAAAAGCGACAGTTTAAACTTTATGTAAACCGGTTGGGGGTAAATGCAGATGCTAAGTTTTTAGCACTTTTTAATTTGCTGGATAAAATGAGTGAGTATGATGAGGAGGTTGTTTTAAAGAGTCGTATTGTAAAAAAACAACAGCTTTCTAACCTGAAAGCGCACTTGTATCGGCAAATTTTGGTGAGTTTGCGTTTAAATCCGGTAAACCAGAACACTCGCATTCAGTTAAGGGAACAGTTAGATTTTGCTACCATTTTATATAGTAAGGGCTTGTATAAACAAAGTTTAAAGATTTTGGAAAAGGCTAAGGCTTTCGCCTTGGCATCGGAGGAGAAAGACAGCGCGTATGAAATTGTGGAGATGGAGAAACTCATAGAATCGCAATATATTACCCGCAGCTTAGGCGGCAAGGTAGAGGAGCTAATGGCGCAGGCGGAGTTGTTGAGCCGACAAAACCGGATTGTGAGTAAATTGTCTAATCTTTCGCTTCAATTGTATGGAATGATGTTGAAAAGCGGCTATGCTAAGAGCGATGAGGAGGTGAGCGCTATAACGGCTTATATTACCGCTCAAATGCCTGCTTATGATTTGGATGAAATGGGTTTCCGGGAAAAGCTGTGGCTCTATAAAACGTATGTATGGCATAGCTTTTTGGTACAGGATTTTTTGGCTTGCTATAAATACGCTACCAAATGGGTGGATTTGTTCTATGAAAATAAGCGGATGATGTACCTGAACCCGGTTTGGTTTTTAAAGGGAAACCAGTATTTATTGGAGTGCTTATATTTAATTAAATATAAAACCAATTTTAAAGAGGTGCTGCAACGGCTGGAACGCACGCTTGCACTGAAGGAGTTTCCTAAGAATGATAATGTGCGGTCGGTTGCTTTTTTGTGTCTTTATAACAATAAATTCAACCTGCATTTCTTAGAGGGCGCTTTTGCAGAAGGGTTGTATTTGGTGAAGGAAACGCTGGACAAGCTGAAAGAGCACGAGGAACGGATAGACGAGCACCACGTGATGGTTTTTTATTATAAAATAGCGTGTCTCTATTTTGGGGCGGGCGATAACCGAATGTGTATTCAATATTTGAAGAAGATTATAGAAAATAAAAATTTAACCATGCGCGAGGATTTGATGTGCTTTGCAAGAGTTCTCAGTTTAGTTGCTCATTATGAGGCGGGTATGGATTATCATTTGGAAGTGCAGCTGAAGAGTACTTATAAATTTTTGATAAAGATGAATGATTTGCATGAGGTGCAGCGGGAGATGATTAAATTTTTGCGTAATTTGGGGAATATCTATCCGCATGAGTTGAAAGATGCGTTCAAAAAATTGCACGCGCGCCTGCAGGCATACGAGAACCATCCCTATGAGCGGCGCTCCTTTTTGTATTTAGATATTATCTCATGGTTAGAGAGCAAGATTGAGAACCGACCTGTAGCGGCTATTATCCAGGAAAAAGCAAAGTTGTTGATACGGTGACTTTATAAAAAAAATAAAAATGTATGAACCGCCTTTTAAAAATTACCAGGATGACGGTCCTCGCATCACTAAATTTGAGTTGTTTTACCTGCTTTTTTTGCTGAGACGAAGAACATATTCCAATAGAGTGGTTCATTTCCTGGGGGTGCTGGTATCTTTTTTCGTGATGCTGACAGGTATTTTAGAATACTGGGAATGGAAATGGCTCTATGTGCCGGCTACGATATATGGGTTTGGATTTTTTGGGGATTGGTTTTTTGAGAGGAAAAGATTTTTTAAGATTAGGTATCCTATTTGGGGATTTTTAGCCAGCTATAAATTTTTTTTTGATGTAGTCAAGGGAAAACGCTCTTTTACCTGTTATGAACATAGGAGAGATATTATTTCGTTTCTCTCACGAAGATGAGCGATATACCAATTCTACAGTAGGATATTTTTGCTTTACCATATCAATGGAGAAAGCAGAGTCTGCAAGAAATACGAGTGCCCCGTGTTTGTCATGGGCTAAAAATTTTTGTTTCACCCTTTTAAACTCGGCGAATTCATCACCTTTGGGGTCAGTGGGGATTACCCAACAGGCTTTATGGGCTGGGAAATTCTCATAGGTGCATTTGGCGCCGTATTCATGTTCCAGCCGGTATTGAATAACCTCATATTGGAGAGCACCAACAGTGCCGATGATTTTTCTTCCATTGAGTTCCAGAGTAAATACTTGCGCTACTCCTTCATCCATTAATTGGTCAATTCCTTTTGCCAGCTGCTTAGCCTTCATAGGGTCGGCATTGTTGATATAGCGAAAATGCTCGGGCGAAAAACTGGGAATGCCAGTAAAGTGGAGAGGTTCTCCCTCTGTTAAAGTATCACCTATTCTAAAAGTGCCGGTATCGTGTAAGCCCACTATGTCGCCCGGAAAAGAGGTATCTATCACTTCTTTTCGCTCTGCAAAAAAAGCATTAGGGCTGGCAAATTTTAGCATTTTTCCCTGCCGTACATGTAAATAAGGAGTATTTCGGCGGAATATTCCTGAAACAATTTTCACAAACGCCAGACGGTCGCGGTGTTTAGGGTCCATGTTGGCGTGAATTTTAAAGACAAAACCAGAAAAAGATTCTTCATCGGGTTTTACCCAACGTTCTTCTGCTTTCTTTGGTTGGGGTGTAGGGGCTATTTCTACAAAGCAATCTAACAGTTCCCGTACACCAAAATTATTTAAGGCTGAACCAAAGAACACGGGTTGTAAACTGCCTTCGAGGTACTCATTTCGGTTAAAAGGAGGATATACTTCGGCTACCAGTTCTAAATGCTCGCGCAGTTGTTGCGCTGCCTTTTCCCCTATAAGCGCCTCGAGTTCCCGGCTCTGCAAATCGTGAAAGGCCAGGGTTTCCCGTATATTTTTTTTGGCGTCCCCGCTAAAGAGATGAATATTTTTTTCCCAGATGTTGTATATGCCTTTAAAATCATATCCCATGCCAATAGGAAAACTCAGGGGAGTTACCGTAAAGCTAAGTTTTTTTTCCACCTCGTCCAGCAAATCAAAAGCATCTTTGCCTTCGCGGTCTAATTTGTTGATGAAAACAATAATAGGAATGCTCCTCATGCGGCATACCTGCACTAATTTTTCGGTTTGTTCTTCCACGCCTTTGGCGGCATCTATCACTACAATCACACTGTCAACGGCCGTAAGCGTGCGGTAAGTATCTTCTGCAAAATCTTTATGCCCGGGCGTATCTAAAATATTTATCTTTTTATCCTTATAATGAAATGCTAACACCGAGGTGGCTACCGAGATGCCCCGCTGTCGTTCTATCTCCATAAAATCGCTGGTAGCGCCTTTTTTTATTTTATTGCTTTTCACAGCACCGGCCTCCTGGATGGCACCGCCGAAAAGGAGTAGTTTTTCTGTGAGGGTAGTTTTCCCGGCATCGGGATGTGAAATAATCCCGAAAGTTCTTCGTTTCTCTATTTCCTGTTGCAAATTCATGGCTGTTTTTTGGGTTTGCAAAAGTACTAATAAATGCAGAGGTAGCAGCGTTTTACTTATATGTTTTCCCTGTTTGACGTTGAGTGTGTTTTAGCCAGCTATAAAATTCTTATTTTGCGTTTCTAAATAAGGCAGATGACAGGAACGGTCTATAAGGCTACAGGTAGCTGGTGCACGGTGAAAATTGCCGATGGAAGACTATTTGAGTGTCGCATAAAAGGTGCTTTTCGCATACAGGACATTCAAAGCACTCACCCGGTAGTGGTGGGCGATGTGGTGTCTTTTGAGATAGCTGTTTCAGGAGATGAGTGTATAGGTAGGATAACCGAGGTTCACGAGCGGCGAAATTATATTGTTCGCAAATCGGTGAAACTTTCCAAGCGCACCCATATTCTTGCTGCCAATATAGACCAGGTTTTTTTGCTGGTAACGCTTCGCCAGCCTCCTACATTTCCTGCTTTTATAGATAGGTTCCTGGTTACCGCTCAAGCGTATGGCATACCGGCAGAAATCCTCTTTAATAAGATAGATATATATACTGACGGGGAATGGGCAGAGGTAGAGAGGTTACTGGGTATCTACCAAAAGATAGGTTATGAGTGTATAGCTGTTTCTGCGCTTACGGGCGAAGGGGTAGAGAAACTGAAGGAGCGAATGAAGGGGAAGGTAAGTTTATTTTCCGGGCATTCGGGCGCAGGAAAATCTACCTTGATAAATGCGCTGGAGCCGGGATTACTGTTGCCCACTGCAGCTATTTCCCGTCAACACGGGCAGGGACAGCACACTACTACGTTTGCAGAAATGCTGGACTTGAGTTTTGAGGCCGCCATTATAGATACCCCGGGGATAAAAGGCTTTGGGCTGGTGGATATGGAAAAGGAGGAGATAGGTAATTATTTTCCTGAATTTTTTGCCTTGAAGAGCCAATGTAAGTTTTATAATTGTTTGCATGCCGATGAGCCTCAATGCGCTGTGAAAGATGCCCTGGATAAAGGAGAAGTGGCACAGAGCCGCTACAAAAGTTACCTGCAATTGCTACAGGACGATGGAGCTAACTACCGCGCTGATGTGTATGGGGAATAAAAGAATAGTAAAGGATAAGAGAATTGAGGTTGAATGAAATTTTAAGCTGGTTGTTTTTAAAAATAACACACCTGTTATTCCAAAGGAATAGTATCTATAAGTCTCACCCCTTCCGCATAGACGGCTATAAATAACCGGTAAGTAGCACCAGGGGTTTTTCTCAGCACCGGTTGCAACGTTATAGCATGGGCTATTTCCACGTATTCCAGTGAAAAATCAGGGTGAAGGGAAAACTGGGTGATAATCCAATCTTTAACGTTTTGGGCGCTTTGGGTTTTGAATTTCCCGGCGCCTTGCAGCAGGGTTTTATAAATAAAACCGGCTTTTTGACGCATTTCAGAAGACAACCGCTCATTGCGCGAGCTCATCGCCAACCCGCTCGCCTCTCGCAGGATAGGGCAGCATATAATATGAATGGGCAGGCGGCGTTGTTTCACTAATTCTTGTACAATGCGCAACTGCTGGTAATCTTTTTCTCCAAAATAAGCGCGGTGGGGCTCCACTGCCTCAAAAATTTTTAGTACCACGGTAGCTACCCCATTAAAATGCCCTTTTCGGTGAGCGCCTTCCATACCAGCAGCTAAACCACCAAAGTGAAAAGCAGAAGCGTTCACGTTGCTCCCATACAATTCTTCTACGGTTGGGCAAAAAATAAACAGTACACCAGTTAGCTGTTGCAGTTTTGCCAGGTCTTCTTCCAGCATTCGGGGATATTTTTGCAGGTCTTCTGTATTCGTAAACTGGGTGGGGTTTACAAAAATACTCACTACTACCACCTCATTTTCTGTAAGCGCCCGTTTCACCAGCGAAAGATGCCCTTCATGAAGCGCTCCCATAGTAGGAACCAGCCCAATAGAGTTGCCTTTCTCCCTTCTTTTACATAGCTCATCACGGAGGTCTTTTATATGGTTAAAAACAATCACGTTCCTTGTGTATAAACCACAAACATATACATTTTTAGAGTGATTGCGATAATTTTTGTAACTTTGTATCCCCAAGTTCAATGCAACCCAAGAAATAGAGACGTATGACCGGCATCAAGATATTGTTTGTATCTTCTGAAGTTATTCCCTACCTGCCCGAAAATGAAATTTCATTTATCTCGTATGAAGCCCCAAGAATGGTGAATAGCCATGGAGGACAAATACGCATTTTTATGCCCCGGTTTGGAAATATCAATGAACGGCGACATCAGCTTCACGAAGTAATACGATTATCAGGTTTAAATTTAGTAGTGAATGATGTGGACATGCCGTTAATTATTAAAGTATCTTCTATTCCTAAAGACCGTATCCAAGTATATTTTATAGATAATGAAGAGTACTTTAAGCGAAAGGCTACTTTTTCTGATGAGGAAGGTAATTTTTTCTCTGATAATGATGAGCGTGCTATTTTTTTCGCTAAGGGAGTTGTTGAAACAGTTAAAAAACTCAACTGGTCGCCAGATATAATACATGTTCATGGCTGGATGAGTTCTTTGGTGCCATTGTATTTACAAAATTATTATGCAGATGAGCCGCTGTTTTCTCAAAGTAAAATAATAACCTCTGTATATAAGAAAGAATTTGAGGGAACGTTAGATGATAAGATGATAGATAAAATACGATTTGACGGTATTGGCGAAAAAGCTCTCGGAGCTTTAAAAAAAGCTACCTACAGTAATTTGCTTAAGGTGGCTATTGATAATTCTGATGGGGTTATTATAGCTTCTAAAGAAATACCTAATGACCTCCAGGAATACATTATCACCTTGAAAAAACCCGTTTTATCGTATATAGAAAAAGACCAGTTTGAAGAACCGTATTTACAGTTTTACAAAACTATACTACCTTAAACCCTATGAACCCAATAAAAAAAATTGTATATGCTTTACTCCTCTGCATATCGGTAACATTTTTGTCTTGCGAAGATGATTTTAATCGCATTGGAACCAATGTTGTCTCTGGAGGGCATTTTGATTTGAACCGGGCATATATAGATGTATTTTCTTATAATAGGAATATAACCAGTGTACAAACCAACGCGCTTCCCATCTACCAGTTAGGAAGATATACCGACCCTGTTTATGGAGAAAAACAAGCCTATATTGTTACCCAACTTTCCCTGCAAACCCCCAACCCTACCTTTGGCGCCTATGACCAGGCAGAGGAAGACAATGCCGATACAGATGATAATCACCTTACCATCCCTGAGAATGAAACAATTACCCAGGTCTATTTAGATATTCCCTTTTTTAGCACCCTGGAGGAGACAGACGAGGATGGGAATCGCACGTTTACGATAGATTCTACTTATGGAAATGCCGCTGCCTCTTTTCAATTACGGGTAGAAGAACTCACTTATTATCTGAGAGATTTAGACCCTGTTTCTCAATTTCAGCAACCTCAAAAATATTTTTCTGACCAGGATTTTTCTGCTTATACAGGTGCTTTGCTATACAACCAGTTATTTACGATAGACCCAGCCGAAATAGTGATTTATAAAGAAGACGACCCTGAAACAGAGAAAAATGAAGCTGAAGAGGTTAAGGAACGACTCACCCCAAGGATTCGAATCCCGCTCAACAGTACCTTTTTTCAACAGAAAATAATAGACGCTGAGGGCTCCACATCGCTATTAAATAACGTTAATTTTCATGAATATTTTAGAGGTTTGTATATCTCTACCTCCTCTTTTTCAGATGATTTGCTCATGTTGCTTGACCTTTCTCAAGCCCAGGTAACTATTGAATATGAGTATGACAAGGTAGATACAAAGAATACAGATACTACCGATGATGACGAAATTATACAAGAAACCGCTACTGTTGGATTGAGCCTTGCCGGCAATATAATAAATAGTATGGTAAATAGTCCCTATCCCCCGGAAATAGATGAACAGTTGAATAATAATGACAATGCCTCACGTCTTTACCTCCAAGGCGGGCAAGGCACGCTGGTTGAAATAAAATTATTTGATGAAGATGATTCTGATGACCGGTTAAATGAAATTAAAGCTAATAATTGGTTGATAAATGAAGCCAACTTAACGTTTTATATAGATAGAGAAACCTTAGACAATGCTGGTAATGCACCCGAACCACAGCGTATTTACGTATATGATTTAGACACTAACATTCCTATTATAGATTATTACCTGGATGGAACTGCAAATATACTATCCAATTCCCTGCTTTCCAGGACTATTTATGGAGGGGTCATAGAAAAAGATGATGATGGAAAAGGCATACGCTATAAAATACGCCTCACCGACCATATCAATAATATTCTCAGAAAAGACGCAGAAAATGTACGACTTGGGTTAGTCATCATCTCAGACATAAATAGTGTAAACGCTGCGACTGCCCATCTTAACACCGGCGAAGAAGTGAGCACCGTAACCACATCGGTTATAAATCCATTGAGCACTGTTCTGTATGGCTCTCACCCAGATGTGGAGGAAGATAAACGCCTGCGACTTGAGATTTTTTATACACAACCCTACAACTAACCTCTAAATAAACCTGCTATGTGTGGAATTGTTGGTTATATAGGAAACCGCGAAGCCTATCCTATTCTCATAAAAGGATTAGAACGATTAGAATACCGTGGCTATGATAGCTCTGGTATAGCCTTGTACGATGGCTCACACATTCAACTCAGTAAAACAAAAGGAAAAGTAGCCTTATTACGCGAAAAAACAGAAAGAGAAATTTCTACCTCTGGCAAATTGGGAATAGCTCACACCCGATGGGCTACTCATGGCGAGCCGAATGATGTGAATGCCCATCCCCACTATTCTAATTCTGGCGACCTGGTGATTATTCATAACGGCATTATAGAGAATTACGACTCTATTAAAAAAGAACTCCTCAAAAGAGGCTATACCTTTACTTCTGATACCGATACAGAAGTGTTGGTAAACCTTATTGAAGATGTGAAACTAAAAGAGAACGTGAAACTCGGGAAAGCCCTTCAAATAGCCCTTAACCAGGTGGTAGGCGCTTATGCCATTGTAGTTTTTGACCGCACTAAACCCGATGAAATTGTTGTAGCCCGTCTTGGCAGCCCGCTAACTATAGGTATTGGAGAAGATGAATTTTTCATAGCCTCTGATGCTTCTCCTTTTATTGAATATACTAATAATGCCATATACCTGGAAGACGAGGAAATGGCCATTATACGAAAGGGACGGGAGGTGCGGGTGCGTAAAATTAAAGACGATTCATTGGTAGATCCCTACATCCAGGAATTGCAATTAAATTTAGAACAAATAGAAAAAGATGGTTATGAGCATTTTATGCTCAAAGAAATCTATGAACAACCCAGGGCGATAAAAGACACCTATCGCGGTCGGCTGGTAGCAAAAAAAGGCATTATAAAGATGGCGGGAGTAGAAGACCATCTTGGCAAATTTCTTCACGCCCATCGCATTATTATTGTAGGTTGCGGCACCTCCTGGCATGCCGGTTTAGTAGCCGAGTATCTTTTTGAAGACCTGGCGCGCATACCCGTAGAGGTAGAATACGCCTCTGAGTTTCGCTACCGTAACCCAATCATCACAGAAAAAGATGTGGTTATCGCCATTTCCCAGTCTGGAGAAACCGCCGATACTCTTGCAGCCATTAAACTGGCCCGTGAAAAAGGCGCCTTTGTTTTTGGCGTATGTAATGTGGTAGGCTCTTCCATTGCAAGAGCCACCCACGCAGGCGCCTACACACATGCAGGACCCGAAATAGGAGTAGCCTCTACCAAAGCCTTCACCACCCAGGTTACCGTACTGGCTCTTATAGCCTTAAAATTAGCCAAAGCTAAGGGCTCTCTTTCCCAATCAGAATACCAAAATTACCTTGCCGATTTAGAAGCTATTCCCGATAAGGTGCTAAAAACTCTTCAAACAGATGTGGATGTAAAAAAAATAGCCGCTATATACCAACATGCTGCTAACTTTTTGTACCTGGGCAGAGGATACAATTTCCCGGTGGCTTTAGAAGGAGCCTTAAAACTAAAAGAAATTTCCTATATTCATGCTGAAGGCTACCCTGCTGCCGAAATGAAGCACGGACCCATAGCTCTTATAGATGAGCAAATGCCAGTAGTGGTTATAGCTCCTAAAAAAGGACACTATGAAAAAGTAGTGAGCAATATACAAGAAATAAAATCCAGGAAAGGCAAAATCATTGCTATCATTACCCAAGGCGATACGGTAGTGAAAAACATTGCAGACTACGTTATAGAAGTTCCCGAAACAGCAGAGCCGCTTACTCCCATACTCACTACCATTCCGCTTCAACTCCTCTCTTACCATATAGCTGTGATGCGGGGATGCAATGTAGATCAACCCAGGAATCTGGCAAAATCTGTTACGGTGGAATAATTTCCTTCGCTATCTTACTTATAAGATGCTAAGATAATTTAACAAATAGTAAATAAAGAAATTTACGGGATAAGAAATTAACCTTTCCCGTAAATCTTGTCTCGTAAAATGCTTTTAATACGCCTGTTTAAAAAACAAAAACCTATTGTCTATTTCGCCACTGACGCGATTCTCCTCGGTTAGAACGAGCATTTTCTTCTTTTGGATTCGCCTTTTTTACAACAATTACCCTTCCATTCACCTCAGTTTCATTCAAATTTTCAATGGCAGAAAGTGCTTGGCTGTCATTTGGCATTTCAACAAACCCATATCCCTTGGACCGACCGGTGAGCTTGTCCATAATAATTTTTACAGAGCTTACGTCTCCATATTCTTCAAAAAGTTCCCTCAAGGTAGATTCTTGAGTTTCATAATTCAATTTTGTTACAAAAATGTTCATAGATACTAAAATAAATTAATTATACCGTATTTGCACGGTGTTATTCAAGTTACAAAAATACATTTTTTAAATCACGTACACCATTTTTCCCTTTTTATTTTTAAAATTTATTTAGAACACCTTTAAAAATCAGCCTCATATACCTACAACCATTAGGCGTAAGCAAAAATGTTATTATCTTGGATACCCTATCTCTTTACCTCACAACTGCTATCCACTGCCCTTTCGTGTGCACCCGGAAATTGTTATTATACATAGCTTCGCCATAAACACCCGGCATATAATAGGTGCCGGCGTATGAGGCACTCAGCAATATACGCAGTGTTTTGCTCTCTTTCGGGTTTATATCAAAATAAAAATACGCCCGGTCATCTCGCAAATCAGTATGCGTTACAGTATTGGCGGCAAACTCGCCAAAATCTGTAAACCGCGTATTCACAATTTCCCATCCACTTGGTAAAATTTGGGTGAGCGCCACATTTTTTACCGTTTCGTTTGTTTGATTGGTAAGGGTTACCTCCGCTACAAAATCAGTTCCTTGCGGGAGTGAATTTACAGATAAAGTTTTTCCATCTCTTCCCTTATAAGAAACAGTTGCCGAGAAGCCGCTCTGTTCTGGTTTCTCATCGCCTACCGGTAAAAGACCCGATACTGCTACCTGCACAAAAACCGTATTATTACCATTATTTTTCAATAGTACCCGGTTGGCTCCCTTCTGGATGGAAAGCGGGCGAACAGCCAGCGACTTTTCACTATTCAACGCCTCTTGTTTACCATTGGCGCTAAAAGAAACCGATATGGATTTTCCTCCTATAAGCTGGGCAAATTTAGCCATCGCCATCAAACCATACGCTGTTGTTTGGGTACTCATCCACCGGTTTTCGTTCAGCATGTTGGCAAGCGTTTTTGCAGCTTCCTGCGCACGGTTTTTATCGCCTAATATCACCAGTGTTTCCAGGGACATGGCTTGGTTTCGCTCAGTAGAACCATACGTATAATAATCATATTGCAGTGGCTGAATGGCTTTAGCAGCCGATTTATATAGTTCCCAGGCAGCTTTCTTTTGCCCTATGAGGGCGTATGCGGCCGCTAAACGATGCTTGGTTTCAGTGCTTATGTTTGCAGTTTCCCGCAGTCGGTTCATAGAAGACACGTCGGGTTGTCCCGCGAGCGCCAGCGTGTATAGGCGATATGCTTGCGCAAAGTCTGAATTAGTAGGGTTTTTTCGCCATTGGCGTGCGGCTTGTTTTTGATACACTACCCAACTGTTCTTGAAACCAATAGGCAATACGTAACCTTTTTTTTCTGCCTCCAGGAGGAAATGACCGGCATAGCTGCTACCCCAATCATTAGCATAATTTTGCCCTTGCCAATATGAAAAACCTCCGTTTGGCATCTGGAAAGCGGCTAGTTTTTTAATCGCAGTTTCCACATACATCTTACTTTCTTTTGCTTTATCTGTGGTAAGGTCAAACACATCTCCCATATATAATTGAGGGAAGGCGCCAGATGTTACCTGTTCTACACAGCCATGGGGATATTGAATGAGATAGCTCATGCGCCCGCTAAAGTTTACAGGAGGCAAAGAAGAAAATTCTATTTGCGCTTTATTACTTCCCGAAACGCCAAACGTTTCTACTTCAATGGTTTTACTACTACCAGCTTCTAACGCTATCTTCTGAACGGTAGTGGCTATTGGGTTGGGGTTCATCACCTGCATTTCCACCTGGTAAGAAGCTTTTTCCCCATTGCCGGAGGCCTCTATTGCCAGGTTGGCGATGCCTTCTCTATCTGTAACTTCCAGCTCAAAATAAACCATTTTTTCATCGGGTTGCGAGAACTCGAGCGATTGGGAATTGGCGCCTATTATTTTGTAGGCAGCGTTACCTTTTAGGTTTATGGTTACATCTTTTATTTTATTTTCCATCGCAAATACGGTAACCGGAAGGATTACTTTTTCTCCGGGGCTTATTTTTCGGGGTAAAGAAGCCAGTACCATGAGGGGTTTGCGTACAGGAGTAGTTTTTTCAGCGCTGCCGTAGGCTTCAGTATCAGGATTTTCAGCTACTACCATGGTGCGTACAGACCCTACATATTTTGGAATTTTAATTTGATGGGCTTTTGTTTCTCCTTTTTTGAGGCTGAAAGGGCCAGCGTATATGACCATTGGTTTAAAGCGGTTAGCTTTCTTATTTTTCGCCCCGGCAGCGGCTTCTGCACCTCCAATAGAAAACACCTGGTCTATGCGCCCTCCGTAAGCGCCAATTACATTATCATACACATCCCAGGTTTTTATACCAAGCGCCTCTCGGGCATAGAAACTGTTCCATGGATTAGGGGTTTCAAAGCGCGTTAAATCTAATAATCCCTCATCTACCATAGCAAGAGTATAGGTCATGGGTTTACCGCTCTTTTCGCTTACCTTCAGGGTAACAGTTTCTTCGGGTTTCAATACTTCCGGTAGGGTTAGTTTTGGCTCCAGCTTGGTCGCCGGGTTTTCTACCGAAATGGGCATTACTCCATAAAGACGTATGGGTAAATCATTGGCGGTATAGGCGTGGGGTTGCAGCAACGATATGTGAATATACACATTGGGCGTGTAGCGTTGGGTAATGGGGATTTCAAATTTTGTTTCTCCTTTCTTGGGCGTTATCCACAAGGCATCGAGAATTTCGCTGCCGTTTTCTATGGTTACCAAAGCCCTGCCGGCTTCTCCGCTGGGAAACGTAACAATGGCTTTATCTCCCACTTTATAAGCGGGTTTGTCTGTAGAAAATAATAGCATGGTAGCCGCAGATGGGTCATTTTTCATAGATTTTCCAGCCCAGCCCGGCCAATCTATATAAACAACCTTCCCGGTAGCATGCCCGCTTTGCGAGTCTTCTACCCGCACTAAGTAGCGCCCCCATTCAGGATATTTCAACTCAAACTCGAAGGAAGCTTTTCCATTGTCGTCTGTGCTCAGGGTTTGTTCGAATACTTTTTCGTAGTAAGAACCAGAGGCGTATGAGGATAGATTTTCGGCTGAGGTTTCCCACCACCAACGCCACCCTATTTTGTGGATGGTAACTTGTAGATTGTCGGCAGGTTTGGGGTTTCCCTTTTCATTTAATGAAACTACTTCAAAACGGTGCTTCGTATCGGTGAGCAACATACCGCGGGTATTGTCGCCCTTGGGAACATTCAACCCCAGGTAAGTTTGGTAGGGCGAATAGGTTTTTAGAAGTACATCGGAGCTAAAATCGCCCCCGTTTTCATATACTTTTGTCATAATAGCTGCCTGGAGCATTCCAGGTGCTTTTTCAGAAAACTGGGGTTTTACATTGAAAATAGCCTGCCCCGCCTCGTCAATCGTTCCATCAAAAACCACCTGGTCTTCCGAGCTAATAAGGCGGGAAGGGTCATCAAACACATAACCGGGATATTTTGCAAAGGTAGTGGTCTTGGGGCTAAACCGGGCGGTAATACCGGCTTTCAACCCCTTAGCAATGGCGCCATGCAACCAGGAAACTTCTATTTTACCTTGTGCATCTTGCTCGCCTGAGAGTATTTCGCTGTTAAACGAGGTTTTAATTTTAAGGCGGTTGGGTTTAATGGTTTCTATGCGAATGCGTTCGGTGAAAGAGGCGCCGCCTACGGAAACCTTAGCGTTCCAGTTGCCGGTAGGGGCGTTTTCATCTGTTACAACAGTGAATCTATACAGGTTGTTGAGGCTGGTTGTTTGCACCTCGCGATGGGTTATTTTTCCATACGGGTCAGAAAGTTCCAGTTTTACAGGGTGGCTGGCGGGTAAATCATTGACTTTATCATTCAACATAAAACTTAAAAACAGCGTGTCGCCGGGACGCCATACACCGCGCTCGCCATACAGGTAGCCTTTAATTCCTTTTTGCAACTGCACGCCGGAAACATCAAATTTGCTTACAGAAAGAGCGTTACCATCATTTATTTTTAGGTAGGTTCGCTGGTTATCTTTTTCTGCAATGGCAAAATAGGCAATTTTATCGCTGTGAAACCGGGCGAAACCATCTCCATCGGTAGAGAGGCTTCCCAGTGGTTGTTGCTGAAAGTTATAAAACGTAACTTTTGCGCCAGCGACGGGCTGGGTGGTTACCAGGCTATTTACACTGACGAAGTAGTTCCCGGTTGCATTTTTTTTCACAGTTACACCCAGGTCGGTAGCAAGAATATTCACAGCAACCTGCCGGCTCCTATAATAAGAAGAGTTGCAGGGGTTATCTCGCTCATACCAATCATAGTCATAATCATACTCATCATAATAGTAATTTTCAGCGGCATCCCACATACTAGCTTCTTTATCATTGTCAAAATTTTCTTCTGTCGCTTCTTCTTCCTTAAAATTAGTGCTTTCACAAGGGTATGTACTGTAGGAAGGTTTAAAATCAAAAGTTACGCGGTAAATGGCGCCTGGCTCGGGGGTAATGAGTTTTCTCAAATCAACCGAGTAGGCTCTGAAATTCCTCGAGTTGTCGGGTTGAAGGGAATTTTGCAGCGAAATGGTTTTACGGGCAATGGGACGGGCTACGTTGCGCAGGTACTGGTTGCCATTCAGTTCATTGAACTGGAGGAATTGGAGAATGTTGTCCTGGTATATTTTGGTTACAGTAACATCTATGTTGCGAAGGTTTACGGCTTCAAAATTTACTTTCAGGTTGGTAGAAGAGGGGAGTAGCGTACCATTGGAGAGTAGGCGTACCTCGGGTTTCAACTGCTCAAAAACCACGGTTTCAGAAAAGTTCTTTTTAAGTTTATTGCCTTCAGCGCTTTGTATGCCCTGGAAAACTTCTGCCACGGCACTGCCTTTTACCTCGTTGCGGGGATAGGCTTTTAGTACGTTGCCTTCTGCCAGGAAAGTGAGCTCCTGGGCGCCTTGTATGGCTACCAGCCCATCAAACTGTTGATTTTTCATCAATGGGTCAGAAAAGCTTATTTCCAGGAAGGGTTGCGGTCCTTCGCTTACCGTAATATCTATTATCGTGAAGTTGTTTTTGCCGGGGATGAAGATTTTTTCACTTCCTTTACTATCTATTTTATAGGGCGCTCCATCCCAGGATACCTCTACATAAGAGTCTTCCGCATATCGTTGTATGCTATCTATACGGAAGGGAAATTGAGTTCCCTCTGAAAGGCTACTTTCAAAGGCAACGCTTAGTTTTTTTCCATTTTGAGTGGCAGTAATGAGCTTGGAGGCGATTTGCTGTTCTAATACATCGGCGGTGTGAAGTGTTCCGTTTACATATTGCCATTCTTTGGAGTAAGATTGTAGCTTGTCTGCCAATACGCTGAATTGTTGTTTACTAGTTTTTACACTAAGTTCGAATTTTCTAAAATCCCTGGGTAAATTGTTAAGAATAGAACCAAGTTTCAACGATATTTTATATTCTGTGTCCTGCTCCAGCGGTTTTTCGGGGATAAAGGCGATGGTTTGGTTGTTGAGCGCTACTACCTTGCCTTTTACGGAAGGAGAGAGGGTGAGTAACTGGCTACTTAACCCCTGGTTGGCTGCCCAGCCTTCTACCGGTTTGCGCAAGACTATTTTGATGTCGGAACGATTAGAGATAACTCCCTGGGTAGCATCGGTTATGTATTCCCGGAAACGGTACAGGTTATCTAATTGTTCCTGTGCATCTAATTTCCTGTTTTTGCAGGCGCTACAAAGCGTTGCTACAACAATGAGAGAGAGGATGAGCGTTCGCATGAATTTTGGTTTTTAAAATGGTTTAATACAAGGGTAAATTTTTAAATTTACTCTTGTATTTTTTGTTATTAGTTAATCATCTTCAGTTGTGATTTAATTAAAGAATAGAAGTGTCAGGTAAATTGCTTTTCTTTTTGTTTTCCACCCGCTTTTCTTCTATGCTCCTTAAGCTTACGCTTTTCTTTGTCAGCATGAATGAAGTCGCTAATTGCTTTTTCTTCCGCTTTTGTCAACGGTCTTGGGTCAACTACAAAATCAACGTCAAGAGGTTCTTTTATTAGTCTCATAATTATATCATTTAAAATATTTATTTGTTAATTTTAGCGCCTCTTCTGTTGTAATAACCATATTATGCCCACTCAAATGCACAGCACCTAATATATTTTCATAGTGTTCAATTAACTTGGTCTTGGAGAGAAATGAAACATATCCTTCTCCACCTCGTTGAAATGAAAGTTTGCAAGCAAAAGCTACAAGATTTCCAGGCACGCCTAAATATGTTTTGTCCTTTCCAAAGTTGAATGGTGCGCTTTCAATTAAATGTATATACACATAGCCAGCCTTTACTTCCAAACTTATAACGCCCTGAATAATGGCGGGATTGTTTGAAATGGTCAATTTATATACTTCCCTCGTTGGAATTTTAAGTTCACTTGCCCAATTGAATTTCCAACAATTTTTCTTGGTTAAGCCTTTTACCTCAGTCTTTGTCAGTAAAGATATTTCGGTCGGAAAACTATCCCCCGATTTTATATTTTCTATAGAGTTGGTCAATTTGTCAACCTCAAAATCCAGAACGGTTTCCTTTCGTTTTTTCACCCTACGAATTTACAAAAAAGTTGTCTATCATTTCTTTCATGATTACTTTGAACGTAAATAGTGGGCAATCTTTTTTTCCAAATAATAATTACAGGGATAACTTACCTGCCAAAACTGCCCTACGGGACTTACTTCTAAAAACACATAATTATTGTTGAGTGTTACAATCATGTCTATAGACCCGCTATTCATCTCTACTTTTGTCATAAATTTTTTATAGCTGTGTTTACTTTAGTTGGGAGTTTATAAGGAGGCGTCCTATTAGGTTTTTGTCAGTTGTAATTTCTAAAATCTATTTTGGTCTGTTCGTCTAATTGAGAAAATATGGCTGAGGCAAAACACTCACCGTTTAAATAGAAAATCCTGAGTTCATACTTTTTTTCAACATAACCTTGTATAAGAGATGGGGAAAATGTATCCGGCAATTTTTCAATATCCATATCATTCATTACAGTAGATAAACCGGTAGTTCTCATACCATTTTATTCATAAAGGAAACCATATTTTTTTATTCTTTATAAATGCCAATCGTTAACGCCCCGCCTGTGTCTATAGCGGCGCGATACATGCCAGCTGTATTAAATGGCATGGTTATAACGCCTTTTGCATCTATGGCTATGAGCCCGCCATCGCCGCCCAGCGCCGGTATTTTTTTGTGAATGACTTCTTTTGCAGCCTCTTCCACGGTGCGCCCGCCATAAGCCATGAGGGCCGATACATCATAAGCAGCTACGGAACGGATGAAAAATTCGCCCCAGCCGGTTGTAGAAACAGCGCAGGTGGCATTGTTGGCATAAGTTCCTGCCCCGATAATGGGCGAATCGCCTACCCGTCCCCAACGTTTGTTGGTCATGCCGCCGGTGGAGGTTCCTGCCGCCAGGTTCCCGTTTTTGTCGAGCGCTACACAACCTACGGTGCCAAACTTCCCGTCTTTTGCAAGAGGGTTATAAAAGGCCGATTTTCTGCTGTGGTCTAATTCTATTATTTCTTCTTCCTGCGCTTTTTTAAGCGCATCGTAGCGGCTTTGAGTATAAAAATAAGAAGGTTCCACGAGTTCTATGCCATTTTCTAAAGCGAATTGTTCAGCGCCTTCGCGGGCGAGCATCACATGCGGAGATTTTTCCATGACCGCCCGGGCTAAACGGATGGGGTTTTTAACGGTAGTAACGCCTGCTACAGCGCCGGCTTTGCAGGTATTGCCCTCCATAATGGAGGCGTCTAATTCGTTTTTGCCGTCATGTGTAAAAACAGCGCCTTTCCCGGCATTGAAAAGAGGGGAATCTTCCAAGACTATAATGGTTTGTTCTACGGCATCTAAGCTGGAACCTCCGGCCTGGAGCACGGCATACCCGGTGCGGATGGCTTTTTCTAAGGTGGCTTTGTACTGGGCTTCCAATCCAGGGCTCATATTTTCTTTGAGAATGGTACCGGCGCCTCCGTGAATGGCAATGGCAAAAACAGGGGCTGTTTGTGAGATTACAGGTTCCACGGGCTTCTTTTTACATTGGCTGAATAGTATTACCAAAAATAAAGCGCGAATGGTTAGTTTCACAACTATATAGGTATTGATGGTTGGGGTGTAAAGATACAGAAATTAGGGGGAAGGGCTGAAAAGAAAAAGCTGTTTTTTGCAGGCGAAACTATTTTATTTCACCTCTACAAACAAATATGAATATATGAACGGGGGTATAATAAAAAAACGTTGTATGTTCTTATTCTTCCGGGTAGATTCTCATACTATCTTTCATTTGAGAGGTAGGCGGGTAAGGAACTACAAATTCTAAGGTTTGGAGATCTTTTATATATAAATCATATCGATTCAATAGGCTATCTTTCAGCATATCTTCAAATGAATCGTTGGTAGCCATTAACATACCTTTTTTATAAAAATAGATAGATAGCGTGCTATCTGGCATGGTTTTAAATTTTTCTTCCCACGATTTGGTATTTCCTATATAAATATTTTTTGATGGTAATAAAGGTAAAAATTCGCTTACTGTAGATGGAGATTCAAGTTCAGGAAAGGTTAGGAGTGAATCTCCATGGGCTATATAATAGGCTATTTTTTCTTCCGATTTATTCTGGAGGGTAATGAGGTAAAACTTTTCATCTTTACACCCGGAACAGAATAGAACGATACAAAAAACGATTGAATATACTATTTTCATGGTAGTTTTGGTTTTATATTGAAATAGTAGTTACTACAAACGCAAAACTACTAAAATTACTTTATTCTATTATACATTTGGTTGATTTTTTTATATTATATAAAATAAAATATTTTCGCTGCCTTACTATAACTGCTAAAAATGCTGATAGGCAGAATTGACGGCAAGAAAAACTTTTATTTTACATCCCTGATTTTCAGGGCTTTGCTTTATCCTTTTTTCTTCTTTATTTTCTTTTGGGCTTCGGCTTGTTCCATCATTTCGCGCATTTTTCGCTGAAGGCGACTTTCTTTCCGGGGTTTCTTTTTGTTTTCTTCAATCTGGGCGTGAATTTTAGCCTCGTCAATAATAAAAGATTTAATGGCGAGCATAATAAAGATAGTAATGAGGTTCGATATAAAATAATATAAACTTAAACCGCTGGCATAGTTGTTAAAGAAGAAAAGCATGAGGATGGGGGAGAGGTAAATGAGAAATTTCATGTTGGGCATGCCGGGCTGAGGTGCGGGGGTAGTTTGGGCGGCTGTCATCATCATATAAATAAAAATGGCGGCAGAAGCTAAAATAGGAAACAGGCTCACGTGGTCTCCGTAGAAGGGAATTTTAAACGGCAAAGTTGCAATAACGTCATACGATGAGAGGTCTTCTGCCCAGAGGAAGCGTTTTTGGCGCAGGGCGAAGGCGGTGGGGAAAAACATAAACAGGGCATAGAAAACGGGAAGTTGCAGCAAGGCGGGGATACAACCGCTCATAGGGCTGGCGCCGGCGCGGCTATATATTTTCATGGTTTCTTGCTGGCGCTTCATGGGCTCGTCTTTATATTTTTCGTTTATTTCCATCACCTCGGGGCGCAATACTTTCATTTTCACCTGGGAGAGATATGATTTGTAAGTGAAGGGCGAAAGCACCAGCCGCACCAGAATAGTCATTACAATAATAGCTATTCCGTAGGGCATAACAGCACTGAGGCTTTCATAGAGCGGGGTGAAGATATATTTATTTATCCAGCCAAAAATACCCCAGCCAAAAGGAATAGAAGCTGCCAGGTTAAGGTCTTTATAGCGTTTGAGAACGGCAAAATGAGTAGGCCCATAGTACCAGTAAAGGTTGGTGTTCAATTCTCCGCTCTTTACTTCAAGAGGTATAGAAGCTTTGTAGATTTTTGTAAAGCGGGCATTTTCATCTTCTTCTTTCACAAGATTTTTAGAATGCAGAATGGCACTTTTAAAAGGTGCATCGGCAGCTAAAATAGAGCTAAAAAAGTGTTGCCGGTAAGACACCCAGCGTATGTTGCTCCCCGTTTCTTCATCATCGCTTGCAGGGCTTAATTTACTTATTTTTTCGTTGTTGTGCTGGTAAGTAAGGCGCGTGTAGCGATTTTCGTAGGTAATACTTTTAGCCTGGCGCATGCCTTTTAGTTGCCAATCTACTGCTATTTCCCGGGAAACATCGGCTATGGTTTTCCACCCTTGAGAGCGAATGCTGAAGTCTATAAGATATTCATTAGGTTTCAGGGTATATCTATATTCTAAAAAACCGCCATCAGAGGCTTTCAGCTTCATGGAAAGCACCTGGTTTTCTCCTTCTTTAAAATATTCGGGGTAGAAGTATAGCTCGCCGGTGTTGATAGGTTTTCCGTCGGCTGTTTTAAAATGCAGGTTAAACTGGGCGTTATTGTCTTTTATGAGGTAAACCGGTGTATGGTTATAGGAGGTGAAGTTTTTCATTTTCACCTCAACGAGCTGCCCTCCGCGGGCGCTTATTTTTAATTGAACGAGGTTATTTTCCAGCAATAATGTATCGGTTGAGGAAGGTGTAGGATATGCGGCGGGGGCGAGCAACCCGAAACGTTCCCTGGCGCCATTAATAGCACTTGAGTCTTGTGTATTTTGAGGATTTTCATAAAGAGGTTTGGCAGGTGGGGTAGATGGGTTTTCTGCCCGCTGCTCCCGGTTTTCTTTTCGTTGCTTTATTTCTTCAGGAGTAGGCTGGTTTTTATAAATAACCCATACTAAGATGAGACCAATGAGTATAAAACCGATAATGGTGTTACTATCTATTTTCTTCTCTTCCATGTTTTTTATGTAATTGAGAGACGGGGATTTTTAGAGGAATGATTATATATATTTATATATATACGATGCCATATTAGTAATTGTATGCTATGCCAGTGCGGCATGGGCTTTATTTTTTTTATATTGAAGCGCAGCTTTCACAAACGCTGTAAAAAGAGGGTGAGGGTTTGCTACCGTACTTTTATATTCAGGGTGGTATTGAACGCCTATAAACCAGGGATGTGCCGGAAGTTCTATAATTTCTACCAGCCCGGTTTCGGGATTTATACCGGTAGCCAGCAAGCCGGCAGCTTCTGCCGTTTCCAGGTATCGGTTATTAAATTCGTAGCGATGCCGGTGACGTTCATACACTACTTCTTTGCCATAAATAGCGCTTGCCTTGCTGCCCGGTTTCAATTGGCATTCCCACGAACCAAGCCTCATGGTGCCTCCTTTGCGGGTAATGTTTTTTTGGGTTTCCATGAGGTCTATTACAGGATGAAGAGTACCTGGGTTCATCTCGGTAGAATGGGCTTCGGCAAGGTTTAGCACATTTCGGGCGAATTCTATTGCCGCCATCTGCATACCCAGGCATATTCCTAAAAAGGGAATGGAATGTTCTCGCACGTAGCGTATGGCGGCTATTTTTCCTTCCGCCCCCCGTGCGCCAAATCCGGGTGCCACCAACACGCCGTCTAACAAGGCTATCTTTTTTTGTATGGTTTCCTCATCCAGCCGTTCTGAATGAATTGCTTGCACATCTACCCGCACCTCGTTGGCTGCCCCCCCGTGTATGAAGGATTCCAGGATAGATTTATAAGAGTCTTGCAATTCCACATATTTTCCTATTAAACCTATAGTAACAGTGTGTTTGGGATTTTTATAACGGCTTAAAAATTCTTTCCATTGAGTTAGGTTTGGCGCCCCGGTATCAGGCAGTCCTAATTTTTTAAGAGCCACCACGTCTAACCCTTCTTCCTGCATTTTATTGGGAACATCGTATATAGTTTCTACATCTATGGATTGTATAACTGCTTCACGACGCACATTACAGAATAGGGCTAATTTGTGGCGCAACTCATCAGACAGCTCGCGCTCGGTGCGGCACACCAAAATATCGGCTTTAATACCACTTTCCATAAGGGTTTTTACGGAATGCTGGGTAGGCTTGGTTTTCAGTTCTTTGGCGGCAGAGAGATAGGGAATTAAGGTTAAATGAACCACAATTCCGTTATAATCGCCTAATTCCCAAAGCAATTGTCTAACCGCTTCTATGTAGGGCAACGACTCTATATCGCCCACCGTTCCGCCTATTTCAGTAATAATAATGTCATACTCCCCTTTTTTTCCTAAAACCTGTATGCGTTCCTTAATTTCATTGGTAATATGTGGCACTACCTGGACTGTTTTTCCGAGAAATTCACCTTTTCGCTCTTTCTCTATAACACTTTGGTATATCCTCCCCGTAGTTACATTATTTGCCTGGGAGGTTTCAATATTCAAAAACCGCTCGTAATGCCCTAAATCTAAATCAGTTTCCGCCCCGTCTTCGGTTACATAACATTCTCCGTGCTCGTAGGGGTTAAGGGTTCCGGGATCTACATTAATGTAGGGGTCTAATTTCTGGATGGTAACTCTATACCCGCGCGCCTGTAGCAATTTTGCCAGGGAAGCGGCTACAATGCCTTTGCCTAATGAGGAAGTAACGCCGCCGGTAACAAAAATATATTTAGTAACGCTCATGTGAATATAAATGCAGAGGTTTATTTTCCGCTTCAAAAGTACAAATAGATGGGCATATATACTACGATAGAGGGGTTAAAAATGCAAAGAAAATTCATTTGGGCGCAGACGGGGGAATCTTATTTGTGGTAAAGATGAGATTGGCTAACTTTTCGGTGAGGTTTTTGCGGTGATAGGCATCTATCCCTATTGGCTGTGTTTGCAGGTTCCCCGTTTTATAGGTTTCATATAACCTGCTGATTTGATTTTTTAGCGCCTCTTTATCCTGGTGAGCAAAATAATATCCTGTGCGGGTTTTCTCCAGTAGCGACTCAACTTCCCAACCTGCTGGACCCACAGCGATAATAGGTCGGCCCGAAACCATGTATTCAAATACCTTTCCCGGGATAATAGCGCCTGCTTCTTTATTATTCGCTTCTAAAAGCAACAATACCTGGGAGGTGTGTTGCAGCTCTGTAGCTCTGGCATGATTCACGTACCCCAGTATGTTACAATAGGGCAGCAGCCCGTGCAAACGAATATCGTTTAGAACAGCATGGCTTACAGTTCCTATGAGTTGCAACTGAAAATTAGTTTTGAAAGAGGAGTTTTCGCTTATTAGCCCAGATAATGCTTCCCAAAGAGCACTCGGGTTGCGCCCGGTGAGTAATGACCCGATGTGTGATAGGGTAAATTTTTCAGTTAAGGGCGCCTCCGTATGAGCTAAATCATCATAACCATTTGTAATAACGGTAATAGGAACAGGCGTAAGTTGTTCAAATTCCTGCCGGATGGTATAGCTCGTTACAATAATACTATCAGCATGGGTGAGTACTTTTTTTTCCAGTTTTTTGTGCTTTCGCACTGAAAAAGGCAGGAGTTTTAGCTCCTTATGGTAGCCAATGCTTGTCCATGGATCTCGGAAATCGGCTATCCATCTTATACCTATCTTTTTTTTAAGATGAAACCCAATGAGGTGCAGGCTATGAGGCGGACCAGTGGTAATGACGGTATCTATTCTTTCTTTTGCGAGATATGTTGCCAAATACTTCACAGAAGGTTTTACCCAGTATTTACGGGCATCTGGAATAAATAAATTACCGCGTATCCAAAGCAATACTTTTTCTGCAAACGATTGCCTCCCTTCTGGGAGAATACCCTTGCTTATTTGGTTTGCTTTTTTCCCGGAAAATAGGGAAGCTACTTTGTAGGGTTCTATAATTGACCGTTTTATAACGGTTATTCCGTGAGGAATATCTTCTTCAAGAGAGGGGTCTGTGATGGGATAATGTGGGTTTAGAGGGGTATATAAAACGGGTTCTATACCAAATTGAGAGAGGTATTTTGCAAATTTCAACCAACGCTGCACGCCGGGGCCGCCGGCGGGAGGCCAATAATAGGTGATGATGAGCGCTTTTTTCATGGGCTGCCGAAGAGGTATTTTTTTCAGGAAATTGATTTTTTCTTCCTAAACTCATACCCAAGGGCGCCTATAACCAATATACCCATTAAGATAGAACCTGCCAGGGAAATAGCCCCTCCTTTTTTCACCACGCTGGGTTGAAAACTAAACTCAATGGTATGCTTGCCTGCTGGAATTGGCAACGCCCTGAGCACATAATTGGCCCGTATATGCGATACAGGCTTGCCATCTATAGTGATTCGCCACCCGTGAGGGTAATACATTTCTGAAAAAACGGCAAACCCATTAAATTGGTTAGACGAAACATATTTTAGATAGTTAGGCTGGTAAGTTATCAGTTTCACAAAGGCAGCGCTGTCTCGTTCAAATCTTTCAGGAAGCGAAATCCCGGCAAGGGCGTTTCTGCGTATAACCGCTTTTTCTTTGGTGGGCACGCTATCTAAGGCTTTCAGTTCTGCATCGGCGTTAGGAGTTGTTAATACAGAATGCACAAACCAGGCATTCCCGTTAGCAGCTGGATTTTCATACACGCGGGGAACTCCTGTTTCATCTGCCTGAATAACGTATTTTACGTTTAACATATTCAACACTTCTGTATTGTTTTTGGCAATTTGAAAATCGTACAACTCTTGAAAACGCCTCGATTTAGCAGCATGGTATCCGCCAATAGCTTTATGAAAATATGAAGTTCGTGCTCCCGATAATGCCAGCGCCGGTTCAAAAACGCGGTAATGGGTAGTATCCTTTACTATCTGGGTATCGGCTGCCGAAGGCTCGAAAGGTTTTTCCATGGTACGACTATTCACAAAATTAGCTTCGCTTACATACCTGCGGTCAACTCCTACTAAATCGGCGAGGAGTAGTGCAGCGATAGCCATAAGAAAGTAGCCCGGTTTTATTTTTCCTTTTAGGAAAAACCATAAAACACTGGCGGTAAGAAGGACAAAAACAAGACTTCGCAATACATCTTGATTGTAGATTGCCTTTCGGTCTAATACTATCATGTCCATGAGTTGCGGCAACCCCATCTGGGAGAAAAGTTGCCGGTAATAAGAGTCGTTTACTCCCTGGAAATGGAAAGAGCCTTTCGCTAAAAAAAGTGTTGCAACTATTCCTAATACTATCAATGTTGACCATTTGAGGGCTTTCAGGAAAGGAGTTTTGTCTTTTTTATCGGGTGAAATAAGGTTGGCTAAACCTATCACTGCCAATACAGGCACACACAATTCCAGTATTACCTGGATAGAAGATACCGCCCGAAATTTATTATACAACGGCATATAATCAATCATCATATTAGTAAGAAACCCCGCATGTTCACCCCAAGACAGGATAAGAGAAACAACGGTGCCACCAACCAGCCACCATTTTATACGCCCTTTCACCACAAAAAGAGCCACTATAAATAGAAATACTACCACGGCGCCAATGTATGCCGGTGCGGCTACAATAGGTTGCTTTCCCCAATACGTGGGCGCTCCCTGCGTAAAACTTTTGGCTTGGGCGGTAGGCACCCCCTGATTGAGCAAGAATTGATAGGTATGAGAATTTTCCCCTAAGCGCTCATTATTAGAACCCCCAAATAACCGGGGAACAAAAAGATTTAGAGATTCTGCTATTCCATAGCTGTATTCTGTAATGTATTCCCTGCTCAAACCAGCCGTTTTTTCTTTAGGCGTCCCATCGGGGTTTAGGGTAAGCTCACTCTTGCTGCGGGTGCTCCATTGTGTATATTCACGCGTAGCCAGGAAAGCCGAAGCGTTGAGAGATAGGGCGAGAAACGCTGCAACAACTGCTAAACCCGCCGATTTGAAAAAATGGGGTAATTCTTTCCTTTTCCAGGCATCTGCCAAATAAACCATTCCCACTATCAGGAGCAAAAAAATCAAATAATAGGTCATCTGGAAATGATTGGCTTGAATTTCTAATGCTATGGCGAAAGCGCTGAGTATAAATCCCCACAGGTAACGCCGTTGAAAGATGAGCAATACACCAGCTAACACAAACGGAAAATACCCTATGGCATGGGCTTTGGAATTGTGCCCAACAGTGAGAATAATAATGAGATAGGTAGAAAAACCAAATGCAAGGGCGCCTAAAGATGCAATTCTCCAATTCAATTTTAAAGTTAGCAACAATACATAACCCCCTAAAAAGTACAGAAACAAATAATCAGCAGGCCTAGGCAGAAACCGTATAGCAGCATCTATCTTTTTTATATAAGTATGAGGATAGTTAGCGCCCGTTTGGTAAGTAGGCATGCCGCCAAAAGCGCTGTTTGTCCAATATGTTTCTGTTTTATGCGCCTTTCGGAAATCGTTCTGCTCTTTACTCATTCCTATATATTGAACAATATCGCCCTGGTAAATTTTCTTCCCCTGCAATACGGGATAAAAAAACAAAAGCGCAATGGCTATAAAAAGCAACGCGGCAAAAAAGTGAGGAATCCATTTTTTAATCATGGGTGTGGCATTAATCAATTTCTTCAAAATCAATATACTCGCCTGCTTTTTTAGTAGAACCTCGTTTTTGAGGTGGGTAGCTGTCTATAACCGTTTCCCCTTCTTTTGCATGGGAATGGTCTTTGCGAGGCGAACTGTATGCTTTTTTAGAAGCATATCGGGTAGCAACAGGCGATAATGCTCTTCCCAGTAACTTTAGAACATAATACACCAAAATAATAATCAATATAGTTCTCAGTAATCCCATAAGGCATACTTCTTTTGCGAGTTCAAAAATACAATGCTTTCGGGACAAAAGTAATTTCTCCTTCATAAAAAATACTAAAATCTTTTATCTTTGGAGGCAATATTATGTAGATATGAAATCAAAATGGCATATAGCAGCCTCCCTTTGTTTTTTAACAGCGTGGGCTTCCGCTCAATATACCGAGCTCATCAATTCCAATAGACCCGGCGCCTCCGTAAGCGCTTTTTCGGTCGGAAAAAATGTATTGCAGGGAGAAATGGGCGCTTTTCTTGAGCAACAGGAGCATACAGGCCTTCTCACAAAATCTAATTTTGTGGGTGCCGATTTTTCAATACGTTATGGTTTCCTGCTTGAACGTTTAGAGATTATGTGGGAAGGCACCTTCCAGCGCGAGAAACTTACAGACAATTCTACAGCCCCGCCGGTGAGTTTTGTAAGAAGCGATTTTCTTGCCAATACGGTAGGGCTTAAATATTTACTCTACGACCCGTATCTAAAACCCGAAAAAATGAATGTGTATAGCTGGAAAGCGAATCATTCTTTTAAATGGAACGATTTAATCCCGGCGGTTTCACTCTATGCAGGCGCTAATTTGGTTTTTGGCGATAATCCTTTCTGGATAAACGACCCGGTTGTGAGCCCTAAAGTAATGGTGGCAACCCAACATCATTTTATGGAACGCTGGGTGTTTGTTACCAATATTATGTATGACCGTTTTACTACAGACGACCCTGTTTTTGGCTATGTGCTAACGCTTACTCATGCTTTGAAAGGCGATGCATGGAGTATTTTTGCAGAACATCAGGGTATTAAGAGCCATGCGTATGCCGATGGAATTTTTAGAGGAGGCGCCGCTTACCTGGTGCAAAAAGATTTGCAGTTAGACGCTGCGCTGGGCATTAATATAAAAGACACCCCTTCCCGCTTATTTGGAGCGATAGGCGTATCATACCGGTTAGACAATCACAAAGACTAACCCATTAGTAAAACAAGGTGAATGATTGTTGTAAAAGAAATTTCTTCTAAAAAAGAATTAAAGGCGTTCATACGCTTTCCTTTTCAACTCTACAAAAATCATCCTTGTTGGGTGCCCCCGCTTTTCAGCGAGGAAATGTATGTGTTTAATAGGGCTAAAAACATGGCTTTCAGGAATGCAGAGGCTGCTTTGTTTTTGGCGTATCAAAATGGCCGCATAGCAGGGCGGGTAGCGGCTATTATCAATCAAGTGGAGGTTTTGCAACAGGGAAAGAAAAAAGTTCGGTTTGGCTGGTTGGATATGGTAGATGATGTTTTGGTTACTAAAGCGCTCATGGAGCGGGTAATGGACTATGGCAAGGCGCATGGGCTGGAGTATGCAGAAGGCCCTTGCGGTTTTTCTAACATGGACAGGGCGGGTATGCTGGTAGATGGTTTCGAGGAAATGAGCAATATGACCACTTACTACAATGCCCCCTATTATCGGGAACATTTAGAACACCTGGGATTTATAAAAAGTATAGATTGGGTGGGTTACCGCATAAAAGTGCCAGCGGAAATACCTACCAGGGTCCAGGCTTTTGCCACCATGGTACTGGAGAAATACCGCCTTAGCGTATTACATTTTACTTCTGCACGCGAAATAGTGAACCAGGCAGATAACCTGTTTCAACTCATGAACCGCTCATTTGGCAACCTTCCTTCTTTTGTGCCGATACCCGATTACCAGGTGAAACAATACAAAGAAAAATACCTGAAGTTTTTACACCCCGATTTTTTGAGTTTTATCGCCGATGAGGATGGAAAAATGGTAGGTTTTGCCATTACCATGCCTTCTTTTTCCAAAGCATTGCAAAAAGCACGGGGGCGGTTATTCCCCTTTGGGTTCATTCACCTGTTAAGAGCGCAACGAATAAATGATATGGCGAATATGTATTTGATAGGGGTTGACCCGGCCTATCAGAATAAAGGATTAACCGCTGTTATTTTTGAAAAAATTATACAAGGACTTCTAAAAAGAGGCATCCGTTATGTAGAAACAAACCCGGAGATGGAAGACAACATAGTTGTACAGTCGCTTTGGAAAAATTACCAGCCAACTCTTATTAAACGATGGCGGCTTTACAAAAAAGAAATTTTGTAAAAACTATCAACCAGTCTGGTTTTTAGTATTGAATAGTGAGATATGAGTAGTGAGAGTTTTTTGTGGTAAAAGGAAGATAGAGCCAAGAACCAAGAGATAAGAACCAAGAGCCAAGACAGATTTAATTTTTCAATAGCCGGGGATTTCAACCGTTGGCTGGTAAATGATAGAACCAAGAGATAAGAACCAAGAGCCAAGACAGATTTAATTTTTCAATAGCCGGCGGTTTTAACCGTCGGCTTTAGAGTCTATAATTTTTCAATAGACAACGGTTTCAATCGTCAGCTTTAGAGTTTTCCAAATATAAACCGCTTCTATGCTTGCTTATTCTTCGCCTCAATACTCATAGTAGCATGTGGCACCAATCGCAGCCGCTCTTTGCTGATGAGATTCCCTGTAACCTTACATATTCCATAGGTTTTGTTCTCTATGCGGATAAGAGCGTTTTTTAGGTCTCGTATAAATTTTTCCTGCCGCGTAGCCAAAGCGGCATTAGCCTCCTTACTCATAGTCTCAGAACCTTCTTCAAAAGCTTTAAACGTGGGCGATGTATCATCCGTGCCATTATCCCCATCGTTCATATAAGCGCTTTTCAAAAGCTCTAACTCCTTTTTCGCTTTTTCAATTTTTTGCTCAATCAATACCCGGAACTCTTCCAGCTCCTTGTCAGAATACCGTATTTTATCCCCTGTTTCCATAATTAATAGTGTTTTTTAATCAATGCCTTAGTATATACACCGTCAAAAGCCAATTCAACTCCTTCCTCCACTCTATCTTCAAACGTTATGGCTATAGCGAGTGTTTCGTTTTTAATATAACCTTCATTTTGTAACGCCGCATCTTCCAGCAAATTATTTTTTTGAAGTGTAATGGTTATTTTATCGGTTACTTCCATGCCCAATTCTTTTCGCAGGTTCTGAATGCGGTTTACCAACTCCCTGGCAATGCCTTCTCTTCGCAACTCAGGAGTAATAGTGGTATCTAACGCTACCGTTACCCCTTCTGAGGAAGCCACCACCCAGCCCTCTATATCTTGCGATGAAATTTCTACCTCATCTATACCCAGCGAAAAAATAGCCCCATTTACTTCCAGCGAAAACACCCGTTCCCGCTCCAGCCGGGCAATGTCGTGCCGGTTTAGCTGAACTATAGCATCAGAAACTCCCTTCATCTCCTTCCCAAAACGAGGCCCCAACACCTTATAATTAGGCTTCGCCCGCTTTACCACCAAATCTGAAGCGTCGTCTAACAACACAATTTCCTTAACATTCACCTCTGACTTTATCAAATCAGAAACCGCCAATATTTCGGTTTTCGCGCGCGCATCGAGCGCGGGAATGAGAATTTTTTGCAATGGCTGGCGCACTTTTATCATTTCTTTTTTACGGAGCGACAATGCTAAGGAAGAAATTAGTTGCGCTTTTTCCATTTTCCGCTCCAGCTTTTTATCCACAAAATTTTCCACATATTCCGGGAAATTGGCGAGATGGACACTTTCTACCATATCTTTCCCGGTAACACTCGTTAAATCTCTATACAACGCATCAGCATAAAAAGGCGCTATCGGAGCGCTCAGTTTAGCCACTGTAACTAAGCACGTATAAAGCGTTTGGTAAGCAGAAACCTTATCGGCCCCATAATCGCCCTTCCAGAAACGCCTGCGGCTCAACCGAACATACCAGTTGCTCAGGTGGTCTTGCACAAAAGTAGCAATGGCTCGCGCCGCCTTCGTAGGCTCATAATCAGAGTAGGCCTCATCTGTTTTTTGGATGAGAGTATGTAATTCAGACAAAATCCACCGGTCTAATTCCGGGCGTTCTTCCAAAGGAAGCTCTGCCTCAGCATATCTAAACCCATCAATATTAGCATAGAGACTAAAAAAAGAATATGTATTGTAGAGCGTGCCAAAAAATTTACGCCGCACTTCGGCGATGCCTTCCGCATCAAATTTCAGGTTGTCCCAGGGGTCTGAATTGCTCATCAGGTACCATCGGGTAGCATCGGGTCCATATAAGTTAAGCATTTCAAACGGGTTCACCACATTGCCCAACCGCTTAGACATTTTCTGCCCATTCTTATCAAGTACCAACCCATTGGAAACTACATTTTTATAAGCCACCGAATCAAACACCAGCGTAGCGATGGCATGAAGCGTATAGAACCAGCCCCGGGTCTGGTCAACCCCTTCGGCGATAAAATCGGCGGGAAAGAAACCCTCTAAGCCCCGCCCGTTCCCTCCCCTTTGGAGAGGGAGACTCAGCTCGGCTTTAATTTTGCGAAGAACAGATTCCAAATCTCCTATAACTTCTTCATTAGTAAAACGAATTACTTTATACCCTAAATCTTCTTCTAATAGTTTTGTTCGTAATCTCTCGGCCTCCTGGATTTCGGGTTTGTTGTGATAACCTCCATCAACTTCAACAATGAGTTTTTTTGAGAGGCAAACAAAATCAACTTTAAATTCATCAATGATGTGTTCTCGCCGGAATTTATAATCTTCTAATTTTTTTCCTCGTAAAGCATTCCATAGTATTTTTTCAGCTTCGGTAGATTGTTTTTTCTTCTCCTCTTTCAATTTTTTCAATAAAGAATAGGAAGATTTTCGGGCTGTGTGATACCCCGGAATACTCTTTCCCTCTCGGGAGAGGTTGGAGGGAGCAGGGGCTTCAAACGGGTAGTGCCATTGGGCATAAGGCATAGCGCCGCTATCAAACCACACATCAATCAAATCACTTTCCCGTTTCATGGGCTTACCAGAAGGCGAAACAAGAACAATAGCATCCACCACGTCTTTGTGCAGGTCTATAGTGCGGTAGTTTTCCTCGCTCATATCGTTCACCACAAAATCGGGGAAAATATCCTTTTCCATAAAACCAGCAGCCACCGCTTTCTCCATCTCCGCTTTTAGCTCATCTACCGAACCGATGATGATTTCTTCTTTACCATCTTCGGTACGCCATACCGGGAGCGGGATGCCCCAAAAACGAGAACGGGACAGATTCCAATCGTTGGCATTTTGCAACCAGTTGCCAAAACGCCCTTCACCGGTAGCTTTCGGTTTCCAGTTGATGGTTTTGTTCAGTTCATACATGCGCGCCCGCACTTCCGTAATTTTGATGAACCACGAATCCAACGGATAGTAGAGTACCGGCTTATCGGTTCGCCAGCAGTGGGGATAGCTGTGGGTGTATTTTTCTACCTTAAAGGCTTTGTTTTCTTCTTTTAGTTTTATGGCGATTTCTACATCTACCGACTTTTCGGGAGCGTTGCCTTCTTCATAATATTCATTTTTTACATATTTTCCTCCTATTTCGGGCAGTTCAGAGCGAAAACGCCCCTGCAAATCGACCAACGGAACAGGGTTGCCGTTTTCATCTAAGACCAACATGGGCGGTACCTCGGGTGTGGCTTCTTTAGCCGCCCGGGCGTCGTCTGCCCCAAAAGTGGGCGCTGTGTGCACAATGCCCGTACCTTCATCGGTTGTTACAAAATCCCCGGCAATAACCCTAAAGGCGTTTTCGGGGTTTTGGTAGGGAACGGCATAGGAGAGGAGTTGTTCGTAACGTATGCCTACCAAATCGCTTCCTTTAAAAGTGGACAGGATTGTATAGGGTATTTTTTTAGCCTCTTTGGTGAAATTGTCAAAATCTTCCTCGTTGCCAGATGAAACGTATTTTCCCGAAAACAGTTTTTCCACGAGATTTTCCGCCAAAATCACCCGCATGGGCTCAAACGTGTATTGATTGAAGGTTCGAATGAGCGTATATGATATTTTTGGCCCCACCGTAAGCGCTGTATTAGAGGGAAGCGTCCACGGCGTAGTAGTCCATGCCAGGAAATATAAATCGCCCCAGTTTTTGCCAGGGGAGAGGGTTTGCAAAAAATCCTTCCCTTTGGGAAGGGTTTGTATAGCGCTTATCTTAAACTGCGCCACTACAGTAGTATCCGTCACATCCCGGTAGCAACCGGGTTGGTTGAGCTCGTGAGAACTCAGACCCGTACCGGCTTTGGGCGAATAGGGTTGAATGGTGTAGCCTTTGTAGAGCAATCCTTTGTTATAAATTTCTTTGAGCAACCACCACACACTTTCCATATATTTAGGCTGGTAGGTTATGTAGGGATGTTCCATGTTCACCCAATAACCTATTTTCTCGGTGAGGTCGTTCCACACATCTGTATAGCGCATTACTGCCCGTTTGCAGGCCTGGTTATATTCTGAGACTGTTATTTTAACGCCGATGTCTTCTTTGGTAATGCCCAATTCTTTTTCTACGCTCAACTCTATGGGTAACCCATGCGTATCCCAGCCGGCTTTGCGCTGCACGCAATAGCCTTTCTGGGTTTTGTAGCGGCAAAAAAGGTCTTTTATGGTACGAGACATAACATGGTGAATGCCAGGAAGCCCATTTGCAGAAGGCGGGCCCTCATAAAAAACAAACGAAGGGTTTCCCTTTCGTATGGCGATGCTTTTTTCAAAAATACCCTGTTCTTTCCAGTAACTCAGGGTAGTTTGGGCTACCTGGGTGAGGTGGAGTTCTTTGTATTCGGCAAATTTCATACTCAACAATAAATTGTTTCGGTTTTTCATATCCGTTAGGGTGTGCGAAAATAGGAATTTTCGGTTAATTGACGGTGCATTCGCTGCAAGATGGCTATTTTTGCAATCCTAAAGCGAGGGTAAATTATATGATAACGGTAAATGGCGAACTTATTCCCTGGGAGTCTTCTGTCCGTTTGTTTTATAACAGGGGTTTCCGCTACGGCGATGCCTTGTTTGAAACTATTAAAGCGGCATCTCCCGGCTTGTTGTTCTGGGAAGACCATTATTTTAGGCTCATGGCTTCTATGCGGCTTTTGCGGATGGAAATTCCTTCTTTTTTTACGATGGAGTTTATAGAAAATGAGATTTTAAAAAACCTGGCTGCCAATGCCTTGCAAAATTCGCCTGCGCGTGTGCGCCTGAGCGTGTGGCGGGCGGGTGAGGGGTATTATTTGCCGGAAACCAACGAGATTTCATATTGTATAGAAACAACTCCTTTGGAGAATGTTTTCTACAGCCTGCCAGCAGTTCATTTTCATATAGAGTTGTTTAAGGAGCACTATACGCCTGTGGGCATGCTGGCGAACTTAAAAACAATTTCTAAACTGCCTCACGTGCTCGGGAGTGTGTATGCGCGCGAAAATGGCTATGATACCTGCCTATTGCTGAACCATGAAAAAAGAGTGGTGGAGGGGCTCACGGGAAATGTGTTTGTGGTGAAGGGAAAATCTGTAAAAACGCCTTCCCTGCAAGAGGGCTGCGTAAATGGCATATTGCGGAAACAGTTGTTAAAAATGCCTTCGGCTATACATGGCTATACGCTGGAAGAAAAGCCGGTAGAGCCTTTTGAAGTGCAACAGGCAGATGAAGTTTTTCTCACTAATGTTATTGGCGGAATACGCCCGGTAACAATGTTCCGTAGAAAGGAATATGGGTTTGCGGCGGCAGAAACGTTTACCCGTGCACTGAACGATTCTTTAAAACAGTGGGTAACTTCTAAGAACACCGAATGAGGGCAAAACCCGGAAAGAAAACCTTAGTAAGGTTTTTGAGAGAAAACTCGCTTTCGCTTTTTGTGTAAAAATCGGGCACAGTTTTTACTTTTTAGGAATGGTGCGTCGTGTAAAAAAATATTTTTAGTTCACATAAGCGCCATCTCCCTGCTCTCCTAAAACTACGGTTATGTGCTCTTGCAGCGAGGTGGAGAGCGAAATACCTTTAAAGTCGGCTTTCACGGGGTATTTTTTATGGCTGCGGTCTACCAACACAGCGGTTTTAAAATCTTTGAGAGGAGTTTCTAAAAAATGTTTCACCCCATACATCAGGATAGCTCCTGAGTTGAGCACATCGTCCACCAACACCAGGGCTTTCCCGGCATACCTTTCTTTGGAAAGGGAAGTGCGCACCGGCGATAGCGGTTGTTTTTTATCTATCCACACCTGGCACAACTCAATTTTCAGGGGGCTTATGGTTTCCAAAATATCTTGCAATCGTTGGGCGAAAATGAACCCATTTTGAGATATGCCCGCTACTACAAGGGTTTGTTCATTACGGTAGGTTTCATAGAGCTGGTAGGCAATGCGCCTTATTTTATAATGAATCTGGACATGGGTTAAAATGGGGTGTGGATCATCCATTGTCTTATTTTTTTCCAAAGATAAAAAAATTAATGGCTATAACCCATCAACCTAAAAGGTTGTTGCATGGTTTTTAAACAGAAAGTTGTATCTTGCAACGCTTATTAAAACCTATGAAAAAAATTGTTCAACTGTTTTTGCTTTGCATTTTGTTGTGCATGGCAATTTCTTGTAAAAAAGATGATAATAATGTAGAGGTGGTGCCTCCCCGGGATATGGCGGAGGTGGCTGCGGAAAATGACACTGAAATAGTGAGCTATCTACAAACTCATTTTTATAATTATGAAGATTTTGAGGCGCCTCCTGCCGGATTTGATTATGAAATTTTAATAGATACGCTCGCTGGCCCTAATGCAGGTAAAACGCCTCTTATAAACCAGGTTAGCTCTAAAGTAATTACCCTGAAAGATGCAGACGATAACCTGGTGGAGCATACGCTCTATTACCTGGTGGTGCGGCAGGGGGATGGACAAAACCCCACAGTGGCAGATTCTACTTTTGTTCGGTATAAAGGAAATTTGTTAGATGGCAGCTCATTTGACACGACTAATATTCCTGTATGGTTCGATCTGTTATCTGTGGTGAGGGGTTTTCGGGAATTTATGCCGGAACTAAGAACGGGGAATTATGTGGGAGATGATAATGGGGTTCCGCTTTTTGACGAGTATGGTATAGGGTTGGTAATTATGCCTTCTGGTTTGGGATATTTTTCTAGTATCCAGCTATCTATCCCGGCGTATTCTCCTTTGTTGTTTCGGATAGATTTATTGTTGTATAATGATGCTGACCATGATAGGGATGGTATTTTATCTATTTTTGAGGATGTGGATGGAGATGGTAACCCGTTAAATGATAACACGGATAAAGATACTCTTCCGAATTGTTATGATGTGGATGATGATAATGACGGAACGCTTACCAAAAATGAGTATGATGAGAATGGGGATGGTATCCCGGATGATTCTGACGGGGATGGTACCCCCGATTATTTGGATCCTAAATAACGGGTAAAACCAACCTATTATTTCTCTTTTCTTCTCATAACCTTTTCTACGGCTCGTATAATGGCGGCGGCGTTTAACCCGTATTTTTCCATTAGTTCTTCAGGTGTGCCGCTTTCTCCGAAACTATCGTTTACAGCTACCCACTCCTGGGGGGCGGGGTGGTGCTGCGCCAGCACCCGCGCTATGCTTTCGCCCATACCGCCATGGAAATTATGCTCTTCTGCTGTAACTACGCAGCCGGTTTTACGCACCGACCGCAAAACCGCCTCTTCATCCATAGGTTTTATAGTATGGAGGTCAAGCACCTCCGCCGATATTCCGTTGATTCCCAGCGTTGTAGCGGCTTCGAGGGCTTGCCAAACCAAATGCCCCGTGGCGATAAGGGTTACATCTGTTCCTTCGGATAGCAGGATGGCTTTCCCTACCTGGAAAGATTGGTTGGCGGGGGTAAAATTTGGTACGGCGGGTCGCCCGAAACGCAGGTAAACGGGTCCGTGGTGGTCGGCTATGGCTATGGTAGCTGCCCTGGTTTGGTTGTAATCGCAAGGGTTTATAACTACCATGCCGGGTAACATCTTCATTAAACCAATATCTTCTATCATTTGATGGGTAGCGCCATCTTCACCCAGGGTTAAACCAGCGTGAGAGGCGCAAATTTTTACATTTTTTTCGGAATAGGCCACGGATTGACGAATTTGGTCATAAACCCTGCCGGTAGAGAAATTGGCGAAGGTGCCGGTATAGGGAATATATCCACCAATAGTTAAACCCGCAGCAAGCCCTATCATGTTGGCTTCTGCCACGCCGGTTTGGAAAAAGCGGTTTGGATTTTCTTTGCGAAAAGTTTCCATTTTCAGCGAGCCGGTTAAATCGGCGCAAAGCGCCACTACGCGGGGGTTGGTTCTTCCCAATTCGGTTAATCCATCGCCAAAGCCACTACGGGTATCTTTATTGCCTGTGTTGGTATATCTGTTCATGTGGGTTATTGAATTACATATGGAAATATAGGCTTACAAATGAGAGCTAATAATCGCCGAGGGTTTCAGGGTTTTGCGCCAGCGCATTAGCCAACTGCTCATCATTGGGCGCTTTGCCATGCCAGGCATGGGTGTGCATCATAAAATCTACACCATTGCCCATCTCGGTATGCAGCAATACACATACGGGCTTGCCCTTGCCTGTGTGCGTGAGCGCCTGTTGCATGCCTGCGCGGATGGCAAGGAGGTTGTTTCCTTCTGAGATAGAGTGTACATGCCAACCAAAGGCTTCAAATTTTGCCTGCACATTGCCCAAGGGTAAGACCTCATCGGTAGTTCCGTCTATCTGTTTCCCGTTGTAGTCAACCGTAGCAATGTAGTTATCTACCCCCTTGGCGGCAGCGAACATAGCGGCTTCCCATATTTGCCCTTCCTGTAGCTCTCCGTCTCCGTGAAGGCTATATACCAGGCGGGTATCACCATTTAGTTTCTTGGCAAGGGCGGCTCCAATAGCAACAGACATGCCTTGGCCAAGTGATCCGGAAGCGATGCGAATGCCAGGCAACCCATCGTGCGTAGCGGGATGTCCTTGCAAACGAGAGTTGAGTTTGCGAAAGGTGGATAGCTCGGATACCGGAAAATATCCTTTGCGCGCTAAGATACTGTAGTAAACGGGGGAAATATGCCCATTGGAGAGGAAAAAAATGTCTTCTTCTCTACCGTCTTTGTCAAAACCTGGTTTTAGGTTCATAATCTCATAAAACAAAACGGTAAAAAACTCGGTACAACCCAACGAGCCTCCGGGATGCCCCGATTGTACGGCATGAACCATACGCACAATATCGCGCCGGGTTTGGGTTACTATTGCTTCTAATTCTTGTAATGTTGCCATATAGTACTAAAATTAGGCTCAAAAGTACAGCATTCAATAGTGTTTTACCAAGTGAAGAGCATTCATTTTTACACAACCAATGTTAGTAATGGGGGTGGGGTTATAGTATATGTGTAATTTGTAGAGGATAATTTGTTATTTGAACTATATAGATTGTATTTTTGTCGCGGGTAATAGGTTACATTTAATTTATATATGCCTGATGAATTATAAGAAAGCATTCCTTATTATTGGGTTAATACTGTTCATAGACCAACTTAGTAAACTCTATATAAAAACTCATTTTGTATTGGGAGAGTCTGTGGAGGTTTTTTCATGGTTTAAAATTTTGTTTGTAGAAAATGAAGGAGCCGCCTGGGGCACTAAAATTAGCGATATCCTACCCTTTCTTTCGGAAGAATCGGCAAAACTCGCCTTAACCTTATTTCGGTTACTGGCTATTGTGGGTATTGGTTATTGGCTGTATGATTGCCTGAAAAAGGGTCGCCCTGGTATTTTACTCGTTTCTGTTTCTCTCATTTTTGCAGGGGCTCTCGGGAATATTATTGATTCTGTTTTTTACGGGCTTATTTTTAATGATAGTTATCACCAAACGGCTACTCTTTTTGCTACTGAACCGTATGGTTCTTTGTTTCATGGTAAGGTGGTAGATATGCTTTATTTCCCTATGATAGATACTTCTTTCCCCAATTGGGTTCCTTTCTTAGGCGGTAAACCTTTCCGCTTTTTTGAGCCGGTTTTTAATGTCTCAGATGCTGCTATAAGTACAGGCGTTGGGCTGCTTCTTGTCTTCAGTAAAAAGGCGTTTCCTAAGAAAACAGATATTACTATGCCTATCGCTAAATAGTAGTGTTGGCTAATAATGAATATAGAATGGGAAGTGGGGTATCTTATGGTTGCGTCTTTATGCTTGCTTTTTTAAAATAGTATTGTAAAATCTACTGCTTATATGTGATTAAAGGGTTTCTTTTTAGGGGAAACCGCTATCTTTGCGTTCTTTGTAATTCAACTGGTAAAGGTATGAAAACGGGTACTATAAAAGAATTTCTTGCAGAGCAACAACTGCCGCGGGAGGTAATAGTAAAAGGTTGGGTACGAACATTTCGGAGCAATCGTTTTATTGCATTGAATGATGGTTCTACGCTGCAAAATTTGCAGTGTGTGTTGGATTTTGAAAATACATCGGAGATTGTTTTAAAGGCTATTACTACAGGTGCAGCGCTGCATATAGAGGGGGTTTTGGTGGAAAGTGTGGGGCAGGCGCAACGGGTAGAGGTGCAGGTTTCTAACATAGTGTTGTTGGGGGCTTCTGACCCGGCAATGTATCCTATTCAACCCAAAAAGCATTCGTTGGAGTTTTTGCGCGAAAAAGCCCATTTGCGGGTTCGCACTAATACTTTTGGCGCAGTTATGCGAGTGCGCTCGGCGCTTGCTTTCGCCATTCACGAGTATTTTCGTAAAAATGGGTTTTACTATATTCATACACCCATTATCACGGGCGCTGATGCTGAAGGGGCGGGCGAGTTGTTCCGGGTTTCTGCTTTGCCGCCTAAAAATCCCCCGCTTACAGAAGACGGGGGAGTAGATTTCTCGCAAGATTTTTTCGGGAAGGGAACGCATCTCACGGTTTCCGGGCAGTTAGAGGCAGAAAGTTATGCTATGGGCCTGGGTAAAGTATATACGTTTGGACCTACATTTAGGGCTGAAAATTCTAATACTTCGCGCCACCTGGCCGAGTTTTGGATGATTGAACCGGAGGTGGCTTTTTTAGACCTGGATGGAACGATGGATTTGGCGGAAGATTTTGTGAGGTATGTTATACAGTATGCGATGGCTCATTGTGAGGAGGATTTGAAGTTCCTGGAGGAACGGCTTGCAGAGGAGGAGAAAAGTAAGCCTCAGCTGGAACGGAGCGAGTTGAAGCTGTTGGAGAAACTTCGTTTTGTGATAGAAAATCGGTTTAAACGGGTAAGTTATACAGAGGCGATTGAAATTCTCAAAAATTCTAAGCCGAATGTAAAAAAACAGTTTCAATATAGTATAGATGGCTGGGGGGCTGATTTGCAGAGTGAGCATGAGCGTTTTTTGGTGGAAAAGCATTTTAAAAGCCCTGTAATTTTGTTTGATTACCCGGCGCAGATAAAAGCGTTTTATATGCGGTTGAACGATGATGGTAAAACGGTGCGGGCTATGGATATTCTTTTTCCTGGTATTGGAGAAATAATAGGGGGGTCTCAACGGGAAGAGCGCTATGAGGTGTTGCTCGATAAAATACGGGGACTGGGAATAGATGAGGAGGAGTTATGGTGGTATTTGGAATTGCGGAAATTTGGTACAGCAGTGCACAGTGGTTTTGGGCTGGGTTTTGAACGGTTAGTGCAGTTTGTAACGGGAATGACCAATATACGAGATGTAATTCCGTTCCCAAGGACGCCTCAGAATGCAGAGTTTTAAGAAGTATTTTTTTGCAAACAGGGAAAAGGGCAATAAAACCTGGGAAATTTTTGCAGGGTAGGGAAGAAGTTGCCTCAGGAGGCTGCTTTTAGAGCGGCGAGGGTGGTTTTGGAGAGTTTATTTTTAGCATAATCTTTGGTAATGCGGATTTCTTTTTCTTCTGTTCCGGGAAGTGAAAACATGGCGTCTGTTAAAATAGCTTCGCACAGGGAACGAAGCCCGCGAGCTCCAAGTTTGTATTTCATCGCTTCTTCTACAATATAGTCTAAAGCTCCCTCTGTAATGGAGAAATCTATGCCATCCATAGCAAATAGCTTGGTATATTGTTTTATTATGGCATTTCTGGGCTCTGTGAGGATGGCGCGGAGAGTGGTTTCATCGAGCGGATTCATATAGCTTAATACGGGAAGCCTGCCAATTATTTCCGGGATTAAACCATATTGCCTAAGGTCTTTTGGGGTAATATATTGCAAAAGGTTTTCATTATCTACGGTTTCATTAATTTTAGAAGTGCTATATCCTACTGCCTGGAGATTGAGGCGCTTGCTAATGATGCGGTTTATCCCCTCAAAGGCGCCGCCTGCAATAAACAAAATATTTTCTGTATTTACCTCTATAAATTTTTGGTCGGGATGTTTTCTGCCTCCTTTTGGGGGAACGTTTACTAAAGTTCCTTCCAGCAGTTTTAAAAGGGCTTGCTGAACGCCTTCACCGGAAACATCGCGGGTAATGGAAGGATTATCACTTTTGCGGGCTATTTTGTCAATTTCATCTATAAATACAATACCTTTTTCAGCCCGCTCTAAGTTATAATCGGCAGCTTGCAGCAACCGGGTAAGAATGCTTTCTACATCCTCTCCTACATAGCCTGCTTCAGTTAAAACAGTAGCATCTACAATGGCTAAAGGAACATTGAGCATTTTAGCGACAGTCTTGGCAATGAGAGTTTTGCCGGTACCAGTTTCTCCTACAATAATGATATTGCTTTTTTGTATTTCTATATCATCTTTGATGCTTTTCTGTAAGATTCGCTTGTAGTGGTTATATACGGCAACAGCTATTACTTTTTTGGTGGTTTCTTGCCCAATGACAAACTCATCTAAAAAGGCTTTAATTTCCTGCGGTTTTTTAAGAACAGATTCTGTTGAAATGTCGCCTCCCTTCACCTTGTACTCTTCAAGAACAATGCTATGCGCCTGCTCAATACATCGGTCGCAAATATGGGCATCTAAACCTGCAATTAAGAGGTTGGTTTCAGTTTTCTTTCTGCCACAGAACGAGCATTCTAATTCTTCTTTAGCCATAATCAGGATAGTAATCTCATTATTTTTTCACTAAAATTTCATCTACCATGCCATATTCTTTAGCCTCCTCTGCTCGCATCCAGTAATCACGATCGCTATCGGTTGAAATCTCTTCAAATGTTTTCCCGGAGTGTTGCGCCAGGATATTATACAATTCATCGCGCACGCGCTGGGTTTCCTTCAAAGCTATTTCCATATCGCTTACCTGCCCTCGTGTTCCGCTACTGGGCTGGTGTATCATAATTCGGGAATGGGTTAGACAGGAGCGTTTACCTTTTTCACCGGCGCATAGCAGCACAGATGCCATAGAGGCTGCCATACCGGTACAAATGGTAGCCACCTGGGGTTTCACCACCTGCATAGTATCATAAATTCCCAACCCGGCATATACGCCGCCGCCGGGAGAGTTTATGTAAAGTTGTATATCTTTTGAAGAATCGGCGCTTTCCAGGAACAGCAGCTGAGCTTGAATAACGTTTGCCACCTGGTCGTTAATAGCAGTTCCGAGAAAAATAATACGATCCATCATCAAACGGGAAAAAACATCCATCTGGGCTACATTCAACTGGCGTTCTTCTATAATATAAGGGGTGAGGCTGCCTACTACTTTATCATAGTATAAGCTATTCACCCTATGATGCTTAATGGCATATTTTTTAAATTCTTCTTTATAATTCATGGTATAATTTGGTTATTTTTTATATGTATTTTCAAGGCTATCAGGCATAAACAGCTTTGGTAAACTCCTCATAACTCAGTTTCTTGATTGCCAGAGTAGCTTTTTCCTTATACAAATTTATAATTTTTTCACTCATAATTTGCTCAGATAATCGCTTGGCATAATCCTGGTTAGCGAGAATTTTCGAGGCTGCGGTTTCCACTTCACCCTGGCTGATATTGTAATTTCCGAAGCGTATCATTTGAGTGATAACAAAATTTATAGCCGCTGTTTTTAATTCTTCCGTGGTTATTTCTAACTGGTATTCTTTAATTAGTTTATTTTCTATGAGTTGATACCGTAACGACCTCTCCGATTTTTTGTATTCTTCTGCCGCCTGCTCCTCGCTTACATTTTGCTCACCAGTGGTTTGAATCCATTTTTTTAGAAAGTTTGCAGGAAGGTTAAAGTGAGTATGTTCTACCAGGTATTCATTTACATCATCCAGCAGTTTTCGGTCTGTATGAGAATGGTACTGTTTTTCGTAATTTTCTTTTATTTTAGCCCTGAAATCATCTTCAGAAGTAACGACATCTTTTCCGAAAAGACGGTCAAAAAATTCCTGGTTCAGTTCGGCGGATTTTCGTAGATGAATTTCTTCAATAGTAAAAAGCACCTCTATTTTCAGATTATGGGCTTCCTCGTGAGAGACCCCTAAAAATTGAATTAAATCGTGCTCATCTTTAAAAAGCTCTTCCGTAGAAAAAACAAGCGTATCGCCCACTTGAGCGCCTATACATTTTTCCCTGTTTTCGTCATTTTTAATTTTGTCTAAGGTAAGAGTAGCTTTACGGTGTATATTTCTTTCTTCATTACTAAAAACACCCCTAATTTCGCTTTCCCGCTCCACTTGTGGCTGAGAAACTAACTCTCCATATTCTTTCTGTAAACGTTCTATCTCAGTTTCAATCATCGCATCATCTACGGTAATTTGATAATGAGTAAGAGGTTTCTCAAACTGCAAATCCACCTTAAAATCAGGAGACAATCCCAGTTCAAATTCAAAAGAAAAATTCTGCGCTTCCCAATCCAATTGGTTTTGTGGTTTAGGGATGGGAGTTCCTAATACATCTAATTTTTCTTCGGTAAGGTATTTATAGAGCGAATCTTGCAGGAGGCGGTTTACCTCATCTACCAGAACGGCTTTCCCATATTGTTTTTTAACCAACCCTATTGGCACATGCCCTTTTCTAAAACCAGGAACACTGGCTTTTTTCCTGTAATCATTCAACACTGCATCTACCTTGGGAGTATAATCATCTTTCGTAATAGAAATAGTGATAACAGCATTTAACTCGTCTAAGTGTTCTCGGGTAATATTCATAAGTATAACTGCTTTTATAAATAAAACAAGCCTGCAAAATTACACTATTAAGAGAACTTTGCCAATTTTTAAAAGAGCGGCTCTTATAAATAAACGTTAAACCTGCTTCTTTTCGTCTATAAGTTTATATAATATAGATTGTATGATAGATAATAACAGGCTAAAAAGCAGGGCATACCATATTGTAGCTACACTAAACCCGTTGAGAAGCCAGTCTGTGAGTAAAATGATGCAAGCGTTTATGATTAACAAAAATAATCCTAGCGTTATAACGGTAATAGGAAACGTAAGTATAACTAAGATAGGTTTTACCACAACATTTAATACACTAATAATAAGCGCTACCCATATAGCCGTGAGGAAGCTGCTTACCTGCACACCGGGTAGTATATTGGCTAAAATAACCACCGCTACAGCGCTTAACAAGGTTTTTAAGATGAATTTCATGTTTCTAAATTTTTTACGAATATACTACTATTCTTTTACAATACAATAACAGTATTTACTATTTAGTGGGAATACATAAAATATATGATAAAATAACCTATATAATATACCAAAGTAGTTTATGAGTTATTTTGTGTATATGCAATTAACCCTTTCAAAACATGATAGATGTGTTAAAAAATACCTAAAGTGCTGGATGACTTTCTACTGAATTTGTACTTTCGGCAAAAAAATAATGAAACTATAAAAAAATGAAAACAATAGCTATTCTTGTTATAACAGTTTTTATGAGCCTTTCCTTCCCTGCGAGTGCCCAGACAGCAGATGAAATTGTTGCTAAATTTCTAGAAAACACAGGCGGAGCGCAAAATTGGAGCAAGCTGAACGGGTTTAAATGGAAAGCAAAGTTAAGCGTTCAGGGTATGGAACTTCCCTTTGAGTTTGTACAGTTAAAAGATGGACGACAAATGAGCTGCGCCATTTTCCAGGGCAAAGAGATAAAACAAAATGTATATGACGGGAAAACCCTTTGGAGCATCAACTTCATGACCATGAAACCCGAGGCCAGCGATACCGAAACCACCGAAAATTTTAAACTCACCCTTAACGATTTCCCCAGCGATTTTATAAACTATAAACAAAAAGGATATACCTTGGAACTATTGGGAAAAGAAACCACCGAAGGAGCCGAGACCTTTAAAATTAAACTGATAAAAGAACCCCTTACAGTAGATGGTAAAAAAGAAGAAGATATCTCCTATTATTATTTTGATGCGGAAAATTTTGTCCCTATTGTAGTAGAGTCCGAAGTAAAATCAGGGCCTGCCAAAGGAGCCATACAGCGAATAGCCCTTAGCGATTACCAGGAAGTAGGCGGTTTGTATTTCCCTTTTTCTACCAAAATAACCATTAAAGGACAAGCTGAGTCGCAGGCTATTAACATTCAATCGGTAGAGCTAAACCCTGCCGTTAGCGAATCTATCTTTAAAATGCCGGCAGAAACCAATACCGATAAAAAATAAGACTCACCACCCCTGAGTGCCTTCTCAGGGGTTATTTATATACCCAGGAGTAACTAAAAAAGAAAACCATAACACTCCTTACAGATTCTATAATTTGATAAATATTTAAAGTTTAATTCACTCATCATTCCTAATTATCATACATTTTATTTTATAAAATATGAAAAAACTAACCCCATTATTTTTAATTGTCGTTGTTGCCTTTCAGCTAAATGCACAGGAACAAACCTCCCTCACAGGAAAAGAACTTTTCGGCGCCATTACCGCCCGTCAAATAGGCCCCGCCTTAATGAGTGGCCGCATAACCGACCTGGAAGCCCACCCGTCTAATAACCGTATTATTTATACGGGAACCGCCGGTGGCGGCGTGTGGAAAAGCAATGATGGCGGCGCTACCTTTAGCTCTATTTTTGATGGCTATACCCAATCTATTGGAGTGGTGGCGGTAGATCCCACTAACCCGGACAACGTTATCTGGGTAGGCACCGGCGAAACCTGGACTCGTAATAGCACCTCGGCGGGAGATGGATTATACAAATCGGAAGATGGTGGCACCACCTGGAAAAAAATGGGGTTTGACAATACTGAACGCATCGCCTCCATAGAAATAAACCCCAACAACAGCAACGAACTCTACGTGGGTGTACTCGGCGCTTTATGGGGAGACTCTCAAGAAAGAGGTGTGTACAAAACCACCGATGGCGGAAAAACATGGAATAAAATTTTCTATATAAATGAAAAAACAGGCTGTTCAGACCTTGTTATGGACCCTTCTGACCCTAACACGCTTTACGCAGCCTTTTGGGAGTTTCGCAGAACCGCCTGGAGTTTCAATTCCGGGGGTATTTATTCTGCCCTATACAAATCTACCGATGGCGGAAAAACCTGGGCTAAAATTCACAACGGCTTCCCCGCCGGAAAATTAGGGAGAATTGCCGTAGCCATCGCCCCGTCTAATTCCCAGGTTGTCTATGCCGTACTGGAAACCGAACAAGACAAGGATAAAGGACTGTATCGCTCAGATGATGGCGGTAACTCATGGAAACACCTCAATGGCGATTTTGGCTTGGTAGTGCGACCCTTCTATTTTTCGCGTATCGTAATAGACCCAAAAAACCCAGATGTGGTAGTAAAAGGCGGGTTAACCGGTTCCATCTCCCGAGACGGTGGCAAAACCTTTAAAAACCTTGGGAATATGCACTCCGATATTCACGATATTCTATTTGATATTCACCAATCAGACCGCCTTTATTGCGGTACAGACGGCGGCGTGTATCGTTCCTGGAACGGAGGCACCACGATGGAAATAGTTGCAAACCTTCCTGTATCCCAGTTCTACCAGGTTTCTGTGGACAATGAAGAACCCTACAACGTCTATGGCGGGTTGCAAGACAACGGTTCCTGGTGGGGGCCTTCCTCCTCTCCCGGCGGCGTAGAAGCCCGCGACTGGAATCCCGTAGGCTATGGAGATGGCTTTAGAGTATTGCGACATCCCGGCAAAAAAATAATTTACTCTGAAATGCAAGGCGCCGAAAACGTATGGCGGTATGATATAGAAAAAAACCAGGCTAAAACTATACAACCCCTCCCGGTAAAAGGAGACCCTAAACTCCGTTTCAACTGGAATACACCAATGGCTATTAGTGAAAATAAACCCGACCGATTCTATATGGGAAGCCAGTTTCTTCATGTATCGGACGATATGGGCGATACCTGGAGAAAAATATCGCCAGACCTAACCACCAATAACCCCGCTAAACTCAACCAGGTTAATTCTGGCGGACTTTCCCGCGACAATTCTGGCGCCGAAAACCATTGTACCATTTTCACTATCGCCGAGTCTCCTTTAGATGAAACAGTAATTTGGGTAGGTACAGATGATGGCAATGTACAAGTTACCCGCGATGGCGGTAAAACCTGGGCGAATACCGTGGCCGCTATTCCCGGGTTGCCTGCCAATACCTGGTGCTATCACATAGAAGCCAGTGTGCATAACAAAGCAACTGCCTATGCCGTGTTCGATGGCCATACTCGTAACGATAAAAAACCATACATCTATAAAACCACCGATTATGGCGCTACCTGGACATCTTTGGTAACAGACCAGGTACAAGAGTTCGCCCGTAACATACAAGAAGATTATGTAAATGAAAACCTCTTGTTTTTAGGCACCGAAGGAGGGCTATATATTACCATAGATGGCGGCAAAAACTGGAATAAATTCACCAATAATATGCCCGCCGCAGCCGTTCATTATATTGAATTGCACAAGAAAACCAACGACCTGGTTCTGGCAACACATGGAAGAGGTATTATTATTATTGATGATATTTCGCCCCTGCGCCAAATTACCCCCTCCCTTTTGCAAAAAAACGTTCATTTTTTCGATGTAAAACCTACGATTATGAAAGAAGAAAGCGGTTTTGGAGGCGCCAGCACCGAACTGCAATTCGTAGGCCCCAACCCGCCCAACGCCGCCCGAATAGTGTATTACCTGAAAAACCGCCACACCTTTGGCAAAATGACTTTGGAAGTTTTTAACCAGGCAGGCGAAAAATTGGCAGACCTTGCCCCCGGCAAATTAAGAGGCATCAATATTGTAAATTGGAACTATAGCCTTAAAATGCCTAAAGTAGCTATCGGCAAAACCGTTACCTATGGCGCCCTCACCGCCCCGCGCGTTCTCCCGGCAACCTATACATTAGTCCTCACCAAGGGAAAAGAAACCTATCGGCACCCGCTCGTTCTCCAAACCGACCCTTCTTCCCTCCTCAGCTCACAAGAACGCACCAGCCAGCATCAAACCATTATGAAATTATATACCATGACCCAGGAACTGGCCTATTTAGTATATCAGCTGGACGAGATGGTAGCCGCTGCCGAAAAACGCATGAAAGAAGATACCAAGGCTAAAAAAAGCGCTACAGAATTTATAAAAGCTGCCAACAGCCTAAAAGAAACCCTGGTAATAACCACCGGCGATAACTACGTGGGCAGCGCTGAACCCCAACTGCGCGAAAAATTAGCCGACCTATACAGCAAAGTAGCCTCCAGCTATACCCTGCCAACCTCTGCCGAACTGGAAAACCTCCAGTTGATAGAGGAACGTTTTGCAACCGCCAAAACAAGTTTTGATAAGATAAAAACCACCCGGTGGACTAAAGTGGAGCGTTATTTAGAAAAACCCCTTACTCTACAGCCCTATGAGGAGTTTATAGCCAATTAAACCTCTTAGCGCTTGTTTGTAACCTAACTTATAACTTAGATTTACTATAAGAAAAAACCGTTCGAAAGAGCGGTTTTTCTTAGTATAATAACCTCTTCATTTTAATAGTTTTTCTCCCAAAAACGCTACAAGTTTTTTATTTATGCCTTTTGACATTTCCCATAAGAATACGTAACACAGTACCTCCTGTAATTCACTTGGTAGTTTACCTACTTTTATGGTATCACCAATTCATGGGAACTTCAATAACTAACAATTCTGCATCGGCTATCACATTAAATAAAATACCTGTTGTATCCCAGATACCCATCGCATCTCTTTTAGCCATGCGCTCACCATCAACTTCCACCATTCCCGATATCACAAATAAATAAACCCCGTGCGCTGCGTCCCTGAAAGTATAAGAAACTGCCTCGCCGGTCGGGAATTTCCCTATATTACAATAAGCCTGTTGATACACCCAGAGAGCCCTCCCATCATTCGCATCCCATGGCGTTACCACTGTTAAAAAACGGTTTTCATACTCCTTCGCTTCAAAATATCGTTGTTCATACCGAGGCACCACCTGGCGTCGCTCCGGTAGAACCCAAAGTTGTAAAATATTAGTAATTTCATGCGCACTGCCATTCACCTCAGAATGTTGCAAACCCATACCAGCGCTCATCACCTGCACTTCCCCGGGCCCAAGAACCCCTTCGTGCCCCAGGCTGTCTTTGTGTTTTAAAACCCCCTGGAGAGGAATCGTAATGATTTCCATGTTTTCATGCCCATGCATGCCAAAGCCCGCGCTCGGAGCTATAAAATCATCATTAAGCACCCGCAGCGCACCAAACTGCATGCGGGTTGCATCAACGTAATGAGCAAAACTAAATGAGTAATTTGCCCTTAGCCAACCATACTCTCCCTTCCCCCGCGTGTGCTCCAAATGCAGTATTTTTTTCATAAAAAAGCCTTTCTTTTCATTATAATTTTCCCAAAGAAAATACATATCTTTGAACGGGCAATATAGAAAAAATAAGCCACCTCTCTTAGTTGTTCCCTAACCTATGAATGGTGAAAAAATTCCTGTATATTTTATTCCCGGTATGGCAGCCGGGGCGTCTATTTTTGAAAACATAGCCCTTCCGGGAGACCTCTTTGCCTCTTTTTTCTTAGAATGGCTGCTACCCGAAAAAGATGAACCCCTTTTTGCGTATGCAGCGCGTATGCGAGCCCGTATTACGCACGAGCGCCCGGTGCTGATAGGCGTTTCGTTTGGAGGTATCATGGCACAGGAAATAGCCAAACAAATGCCGGTACGCAAACTCATCATCATTTCTAGTGTAAAAGCTACCTCAGAACTACCTAAAAAAATGATATTCGCCCGCTATACTAAGGTGCATAAACTACTCCCTACCGGATTAGTTTATAACGTGGAACTGCTTGCCAAATACGCTTTTGGCGAGTCGTTTAGCAAACGGCTGCAACTTTATGAAAAATACCTTTCTGTGCGAGACAAAGATTATTTAGACTGGGCAATTGACCAGGTGGTGAACTGGGAGCAAGAAAAGCCCATGCCCGGGATTATCCATATTCATGGCGAAAAAGACGCCATTTTCCCCGCTCACTATATTAAAAACTACATCCCTATTGCCAATGGCACCCATATTATGATTATCAATAAATATAAATGGTTCAATGAAAACTTACCACGGCTTATACTGGCATACAGTTTGGTCATCTCATTATTTGTAGTATCTTTAACATAAAAATAACAGCTATGAACTATCTCACAAAAATTCTCCTGGCAGTAGGCGCTTTCTTTCTCTTAGGAATATGTATCAATGCGGTAACCGCCAATGCCTATAACGATGGAAAAAATGATAATCCTGCGGGAGACACCGATAAAGCCGTGAAAGATTATAATGTATATGCCGTTACCCTGCCACAGGAACTCTGGTTTGCAGAAGAAAAAGTGCCGCTTGCCAACCCAGATGTGCGGGAGCGGATGGATAGAGAACTATTAGTGAACACCTATTGGCAGTCTAATGGATTTTTGCTTATTAAAAGAGCCAATAAATATTTTCCCCTTATAGAACCCATTCTTAAAAAGAATGGGGTGCCAGACGATTTTAAGTACCTGGCGGTGATAGAAAGCGGGTTGCAACAGGTAGTTTCTCCTGCCAAAGCAGTGGGCTTTTGGCAACTCCTGGGCGCTACCGCTAAGGAACAGGGCTTAGAGGTAACTGAAAATATAGATGAGCGCTACCATATAGAAAAAGCCACCCAGGCTGCTTGCGGGTATTTAAAAGATGCAAAGCAGCGTTTTGGAAGTTGGACATTGGCCGCCGCCGCATATAATGCCGGGAAAGCGGGCATACAAAAACAAGTAGATAGACAAAAAGAAAATAATTATTATAACCTGCTTTTCACAGAAGAAACAGACCGGTATATTTTTAGAATACTTGCCGCTAAGGAAATTCTCTCCAATCCCCAAAAATATGGCTTCAATATAGAGAAAGAAGATTTGTATAAGCCTGCGCCCACCTACATGGTAGAGGTAGATTCTTCTATTACAGATATAGCCGCCTTTGCTCAAAAGAGAAAACTCACATACCGAATTGTAAAAACCTATAACCCCTGGCTTAGAGATACATTTTTAGAGAACAAAAACCGTAAAAAATACCAGCTAACCCTTCCACAGGAGGGCTACTACCCGGGTACCGAATAATGGAAGTTTTTTTGAGGACATATAGTTGGGAATTGGTACTCCTCGTTAATTATATACTGGTATTTATAACCATTTTCAATATTCTTCTCAATACTATCAACCCAATAAAAGCCCTCTCCTATATTGTAGTACTCATAGTTCTCCCTTTCATTGGCCTAATACTATATTATTTCTTAGGACAGCAATACCGGAAAAACAAAATCTTCAAAAAGAAAAATATCCTCAATCAAACCAACATCAAACAATGGCAACAGGCAGGCGGGCATAGCGAAGCGGAGCTGGAACAAATAGGCGGCAACACCCTAAAAAAAAAGATGAAACTCGTGCGGCTGTTGCAAAAAAACCAGGAATCGCCCCTTACCCTGTATAACCAGGTAGAACTTTTGGTAAACGCCCAGGCTAAATTCAAGAGATTATTATGCGATATTGAAGAAGCGATGCATAGCATTCACCTGGAATATTATATTTTAATAGATGATGAAATAGGTAAAACAATTATACAAGCCCTTTGCAGGAAAGCGCAACAAGGAGTAAAGGTGTGTTTGAGCTATGATTATGTAGGTAGCCGTATATCGGCGGCATCCCGGCGGAAGCTAAAACAAAGCGGCGTAGCTTTTTACCCGTTTATGCCCGTCTATTTCCCCAAATTTACTAATAAAATCAATTACCGTAATCACAGGAAAATTGTGGTGATAGATGGTAAAATAGGATATTTGGGAGGCATCAATATTGCAGATCGTTACCTCGCTCCATCCTGGAGAGACACGCACCTGCGGATAGAAGGGGAGGCAGTAGGTTCCTTGCAGTTACAATTTATGCTCAATTGGGATTTTGTTACCCCTTTTGATGTTTTGGTAGAAGACCATTTTTTCCCGAAAATCGTGCAAACCCCTGTCTTACCCGTTCAAATTGTATCCAGCGGCCCCGATACCGAATGGGCGAACATTATGGAAGCCATTTTCACTGCTATTAACACAGCAGAACGTTGTATTTATATTACCACCCCTTATTTTATTCCCAATGATGAGATTATTACCGCCCTTACTACCGCAATAAAAGGAGGTATAGAAGTGAAACTTATTATACCTCACAATTCCGATTCATGGCTCACTAAATATGCTACCTTTTCATATATAGAAGTTTTGCTGCAGGCCGGCATCCGCATTTATCTCTATAAAAAAGGATTTATACACGCTAAAATGATAGCTATAGATGATAATCTTACTATCTTAGGCACTTCTAATATGGATAACCGCAGTTTTCACCTCAATTTTGAAATAAACGCTCTTATATATGATACTGAGACCGCTAAAGAAGCTCGGCGATTGTTTGAAGAAGATATTCAGGGAAGCGAAGAAATTTTCCCGAACCAATGGGTAAGCCGCAAGCTATCTCAAAAATTAAAAGAATCGTTTTGCCGTTTGTGGGCACCTTTATTATAAATAAATAACTGTGAATATGAATTTTTATATCATACTTTTTCTGGTTCTAATAGGTTTCTCCGCCGGTGTATTGAGCGGCGTGCTGGGCGTTGGAGGAGGCGTTATAATGGTGCCACTCTTGGTACTTCTGCTTGGCTTTTCACAACACCAGGCGCAGGGAACCAGTTTAGCCGCCCTGCTACCTCCTGTTACCATACTGGCGGTTTTAAATTATTATAAAGCAGGCTATATTCATTGGAAATACGCCCTCATCATTTCTGCTACCTTTATTATAGGAGGGTATCTGGGCTCTAAAATAGCTATTGCCATAGACCAGCAGCTACTCAAGAAAATTTTCGGGTTCATAATAATAGCCGTAGCTGTGAAAATGATTCTTGGGAAATAACTACCCCCTTTATATCTTCTTCATTTGTTGTTGCAACATTTTTATCTGGGCAGTGAGCAGGTTATGCTTGTCTAATTTTTTTGCTTCGGCCAGAAGTTCCGTAGCCTCTCGTTTTCGCCGTTTTTGCATAGCTATTCCTGCCAGGCTCAATTTTGCCATCGCCCTGTCATAACCCATACTCAACCCTAACTTGAGTGCTTTTTTAAAAAACTTCTCAGCTTCCGTCAAATTGGTCTGCGAAGTTATAATCCCATTCAAATAATTATAATATCCCTGTTGTTTTTTAATAAGCGCCGCCTCGGGTTTTTTAATACGGTTAAGCCACTTTTTAGTCCCTTCCATATCTTGCTTGCGCATTCGTAAAAAAGCGAGTAAAATAAGCTCATTTCGGAAATAAAGAAAAACAAAAACCAGCGCTAACAAAAACAGGAAAATGCCATTTCCTATACCGCCTTCTATAAATTGATATACACCGTATCCCATAACGAGAACTGCGATAACCAACTTGATATTTTTATGAAACATGGGTGAAACTGCTATAAAATTGGCGTCAAAGATACTAAAAACCAACACAATTATTTTTTTACCATAACTTGCAATCTTGAAAAAGAGTTGTATATTTGCCCCGCCTTTTTTTGAGAAGGCCTTTGTAAAGCAGGTTTACCATGAAAAGAACATATCAACCCTCCAAACGAAAAAGAAGAAACGCTCATGGTTTCAGAGAGCGTATGGCAACAACCAACGGCAAAAAGGTACTCGCCCGCAGACGCGCCAAAGGGAGAAAAAAGCTAACAGTTTCTTCAGAGCCAAGGCATAAGAAATAAAAATGATTTTATATCTGTTTTTATATAAGGAGGCGCTGCTTAAACAAGCAGCCCTTTTTTTATATACAAATAACCCATCCATCGTTCCAAAAAAAATAAACCCATGCCTAAGCGAAAAGATATACACGCGGTGTTGCTCATTGGCTCTGGCCCTATAATTATTGGACAAGCCTGCGAATTCGACTATTCAGGTTCCCAGGCGTTGCGCTCCTTGCGGGAAGACGGGATAAAAACAGTGTTGATAAACAGTAACCCGGCTACCATTATGACTGACCCTTCTATGGCAGACCACGTGTACCTGAAACCGCTCACCACCCAATCTATCGTAGAAATCCTGGAAAAACACCCCGAGATAGATGCCGTGCTGCCTACCATGGGCGGGCAAACAGCATTGAACTTGTGTATAGAAGCCCATGAGAAAGGGATTTGGAAAGATTTTGAGGTTGAAATTATAGGGGTTGATATTGAGGCAATTAAAATTACCGAAGACCGCGAAAAATTCAGGCAGTTTTTACATCGAATAGGTATCCCTGCTGCCCCTGCTCAGCGAGCCGGCTCGCTTTTAGAAGGAAAAGAAATTGTGCAAAAATTTGGCTTCCCGGTAGTTATTCGCCCCTCTTTTACATTGGGAGGAACGGGGGCTTCTTTTGTGCATACCAAAGACCAGTTTGAAGGGCTTCTTACGCGGGGTTTAGAAGCCTCACCCATACACGAGGTAACCATAGACAAAGCGCTCCTGGGCTGGAAAGAATATGAGTTAGAGCTCATTCGCGACAGAAATAACAATGTGGTCATTATCTGCACGGTAGAGAATATGGACCCAATGGGTATTCATACCGGCGATTCTATTACCGTGGCGCCGGCAATGACGCTGGCAGATACTACTTTCCAAAAAATGCGCAACATGGCCAGTACCATGATACGAAACATAGGCGATTTTGTAGGAGGTTGTAATGTACAATTTGCCGTGAGCCCTGACGAGGAAGAAAACATTATCGCTATTGAAATAAATCCACGCGTATCTCGTTCCTCCGCCCTGGCCTCTAAAGCCACTGGCTATCCCATTGCCAAAATAGCTGCTAAATTAGCTATTGGCTATACCTTAGATGAGCTGACTAACCAAATAACAGGCTCTACCTCGGCATTTTTTGAGCCTGCATTAGATTATGTAATTGTAAAAATACCCCGATGGAATTTCGATAAGTTTGAAGGAGCAGACAGGACGCTGGGCTTGCAGATGAAATCGGTAGGGGAGGTAATGGGCATTGGTCGCTCTTTCCAGGAAGCCCTGCACAAAGCCACCCAGTCGCTGGAAATAAAACGAAATGGATTGGGAGCCGACGGTAAAGGCTACAAAGATTATGACCTAATTATAGAAAAACTTACCAACCCCAGCTGGGATAGGGTATTTGTAATATACGATGCCATACAGATGGGTATTCCCCTCAGCACCATTCGCCAAATTACCAGGATAGATGATTGGTTTTTAAGGCAATATGAAGAATTATATCACCTGGAGAAAGAGATAACAACCTATACCATTCACACACTTCCTAAAGAAATTTTGTTAGAAGCGAAACAAAAAGGATTTGCCGACCGCCAGTTAGCGCACATGCTGGGTTGTTGGGAAAGCGAAGTGTATAAAAAACGCAGCGAGTTGGGTATAAAACGCGTTTACAAATTAGTAGATACCTGCGCTGCCGAGTTCAAGGCGCAGACTCCCTATTACTATTCTACGTTTGAGGAAGAAATGGAAACCCCAGGCAAAGGGCGTTATATAGCGAATGAGAGCGTGGCAAGTGATAGAAAGAAAATTGTAGTGCTGGGGTCAGGCCCTAACCGAATAGGACAGGGCATTGAGTTTGATTATTGTTGCGTTCACGGTGTATTGGCGGCAAAAGAGTGCGGGTATGAAACTATTATGATTAATTGCAACCCTGAAACGGTATCTACCGATTTTGATATTGCTGATAAATTGTATTTTGAACCGGTTTTTTGGGAATATATTTATGATATTATACAACATGAAAAGCCAGAAGGTGTTATTGTGCAGTTAGGCGGGCAAACTGCTCTGAAACTGGCAGAGAAACTTCACAAATATAACATTCGCATCATCGGAACGCCCTTTCAATCGCTGGACTTGGCGGAAGACAGGGGCAGTTTTTCTACCTTATTAAAAGAAAACCACATTCCGTATCCCCCATTTGGGGTGGCAGAGACTGCCGAAGAAGCCTTGCAGGTAGCAGATGTGTTAGATTTTCCCTTGTTAGTAAGACCTTCTTATGTGCTGGGCGGGCAGGGAATGAAAATTGTCATCAACAAACAGGAGTTGGAAGAACATGTGGTGGACTTACTCCGAAAAATCCCCAATAATAAATTGCTTTTAGACCATTACCTCGACGGGGCCATAGAAGCCGAAGCTGATGCTATTTGCGATGGGGAAGAGGTCCACATCATTGGCATTATGGAACACATAGAACCCTGCGGCATCCATTCGGGAGATTCCAACGCCACGCTGCCACCTTTTAACCTGGGGGAATTTGTGATGCAGCAGCTAAAAGACCATACCCGTAAAATCGCCCTGGCGTTGCACACCGTAGGGCTCATCAACATTCAATTTGCCATAAAAGATGATGTGGTATATGTTATTGAAGCCAATCCCAGGGCTTCCCGAACGGTTCCCTTCATTTCAAAAGCTTATAAAGAGCCGTATGTAAACTACGCCACCCAAATTATGTTAGGAGAAAAGAAACTGAAGGATTTCCAATTTAACCCCCAGTTGGAAGGGTATGCCATTAAACAACCCGTTTTTTCATTTGATAAGTTCCCGGATGTAAATAAAAAATTAGGCCCCGAAATGAAAAGCACCGGGGAGGCTATTCTCTTTATAAAAAGCTTGCGGGACGATGCCTTTTACAACCTGTACGCCCGCCGAAAGATGTATTTGAGTAAATAACGTTCTCTATCAATGATTATGGAATGCTGGAATAGGTAATTCCGACAAGAATACCTACTCCAAAACGCTGACCGTTAATAATCTGCCATTTTCAACAAACCTGCTCCCGTTCCACCCCGGAAGAAGCTATCCAGAACGAGGCTGCCATTTTAAGTATGAAGCATATAAGGAATGAAAAATCGCAATTTTACCTTAAAAGGAACTGAATTCGGACTTAGAAAATAAAAAATAGTGTGTCCTTTGCGTAATTCCGACAGCTGTCGGAACATTGCGAACCTTGCGGTAAAATTATAGCCGCTAAGCACGCTAAGGAGGCGCAAGGTTCACAACGTATAAAAGCATAGCGCTCTTTGTTAACCACAACGTTCACCAAGAAGGCACGGAGCACACAGAGAATGGACAAAAGTGACTACCAACTAGTTAAAAAAGCCCCCTGAATGGTTCAGGAGGCTGTATAAAAGGCTGGTGAATGGTTTTGTTACTGCTTCATTATTTTTTTATTGATGGTTCTGCCACCTGGAAGTTCTACTTCAAGAATATAAATTCCTGCCGGTAGCGATGCAATATTCACACGACCCTGCAATACACTGCTGCCATCCAGGGTATCCGTAGTGCTGATGAGCCTCTTACCCTGCAGATCGTAGAGCGTTATCCTGGCCTTGCCTGCTTCACCGCTCACCAGCCTGAAGTTCACCTCATACTGTGTCGGGTTGGGATAGACCGTTAAGCCGGGTTCCGGCACAGTTAATTCTTCAACTATTGGATCTTCCTCCGCAACTTCGGCTCCTTTGGTATTCTGGGTTTCTTCACTATTCTTGGCGCCGGTATTCTGCGCGGCGCTCAGCGCATTACAGTATGTATTCATCGCTGTATAGAACGGATCCCCGGGCTGGTCGTATTGGGTATGATACAGGTGGTAGTTCGTTCCAAAACCGGCATTATCCGAAAAATTATACCCGGGAAACCCGGTGTTTGCCTGGTTTTCAGCTTCCTGTATAAGCTGGCTCGGAGAACCTGTAGTACTGGTATTGTATTTAAAACCGGTATTCCCTTCAAAATACTGATCACCGTTAGCAAATACACGACTTAGGTTTCTGGCTTTCAGATTGGTAAGGGTTAATGACCATACTTCATAAGATACTTTTATCCAACTATCAAGATAATCCTCGATAAGCAGATCGGTAGGGTTGACCAAAGCAGCAATGTTAGCATTTATTTGATCCCAGTCCACAAGATTACTGATTTCCATTCCCCCGGGAAGTGCCTTGCTGTTTGCTGCATTAAACAGGTTGGTATAGCTCTGCCCGGTAGCATTATGCTTTACTTTGCCGGTGACGTCCAGCGTTTGCACCTGGATACTCAGGGCAAGAACATCCTCTATTTTTCCCATGGCTGTATTATTATAGGCAAAATAGGGCTTTTCCTTTATCTTAAGATACGCCTTGCCCTGCCCCGCTATACCTTTTACAATACCTACGCCGAACTCCGGCTGTTTTAGCAGCGTAAAGTTACCCATAGGTCTGTTGTAAAGTGGTTTGGAACCCCGCGAGCCATTTACATACCACTCGGGAGCAGTATTGGAATTCAATCCTCCCGGGATGGCGATAAAATCTTCAGGAATAAGAGAGGTTTGAATAGTAAGTGTGCCTTTTAAAGCCAACTCCCCAAAAACAACTTGCGGTCGGGGTGGAGGTACTTGCATTACAATCTTCTGGTCATCTTGTTTTATTTTGTCTTTAATATTGTCGTAATATAATTTATTAGCATGCGCCAGGCGAAGTTCGGCTCCTCCCTGGTTTATTTGTGATACTCCTATTGCTATGGTAGCTATACCCTGTCCAACATTAGAAGCACCTTCTGAAAAGATACCTCCGCCCCCAGCTACTTGGGCAAGACCTTGCAAAATTCCAAACATTCCTTGGTAAATAGTCTGTTCTGCTATGGTCTCAGAAGCTTCCCACTCTATCTTGGCCTTTTCCTTTTCCCAGTCTTCAATGGTGGCCCCTGTGAGGGTGCCGGACACCTCGGTCTGGAAGTCTAATAAATCAAAGCTATTGTACTGGTTCATGGTAATATCGCCCAGGGTATTGGCCAAATTCCCGAAGTTGTTGTCCATAACCCCCATAAGAAAGTTTTCCCGCTGGTTTTGCCAGTTGGCATATTCCGGGGTACCGGCGGGGATACTACCGCCTTCCAGACGACCTATCATGGTCAGCGTACCTTGAGTAGTCTTATAAACCTGTAGGTTGAGTGTTGATTCAAAAAAGGCAATACAGGGATCGTACTCCATCACAAAATCGGCAACATACCAGCTCCGCCCCGAAGCACTGTAGAAAGGCAGGGGTCTGCTATACTGGCTCTTCTCTACCTGGTCCAGTGAAGCAAACTGCTGCAGGCTGCCCCAAAGTTTGGGTACATAGCCCTGCTGATTGGTTGGTGTTCCACCCATAGCTGAAAGACTCACCGTAAGCTGGTTGGCTTCGCCCTCATTATTGGTATAGACAAACACCCTGAGGGTCCCGCTCACCCTGTTGTAAAAAATAATATAGGGATGGGAAGGTGCCTGGGGGCGAATAGTGCCATTGGCATTGTAGCCCAGATTGGCCTTAATGAGTTCCCAGCCTTCGGTGCCGGCAAAATCTTCACCGCCTACATAGTTTCCTTGCAGGTCAAAACCGGCGGCGATTCCTGAGAACTCCGTACTGTTGTTATAAAAAGGACTGAAAACGTTAGCCGTTACGGTTCCTCCCTCTCCTACATAACGCACCGGCCATTGGGTTTGCTGCCAGTCAAAGGTATTGATAAAGGTACCTCCTTCATTATAAGGAAACAAAGCATGGGTGGAAACAAGCGTACTACCGGTATCCGTACCGGTATCATTTTCAGAGTTGATCAGGTAGTTTTTGGTGGTATAAGCCAGCTCCACCTCGCCCTGAACAAGTTGTACCAGCATGCGAGCACTCTGGGTAACCGATCGGTTAAAGAACAACTCTGCAGGGGCCGCTCGTTCCAGTACATGCGTAACTCCGTTTTGGGTAACCACCAAGGCATTCTGTCCCTGAAAACCCAAGGTAAATGGCGTTCCCGTAACAAAACCGGTGGCCACCTCCCTGCCCAGCAAACCCGGGCTGTAAGGAAGGGGCTGCTCTCCGGAGAGATAGACCAGGGAAATGACGTTATTTTGTACTTTAATTCCGATCTCCGGCCGGGCTTTTCGATATACTTCTTTGGTATAATGGTGATGAGTATAATCTATAAACCCGATATAACCCTCGGTGTCCGGCGCTATGGTGATCTGAAAATCATCTTTTCCGAAGCCTTTTACAAAAAAGTTGGAGGAGACAAAGTTTTGCGGCAGAACGGGGTTGGTGATTTCCTGTGTTATCCGGGTCAGGTTATTTTGCGTATCAGTCTGTATCGTACCCAGAACGTTAGCGTTGTCTGTTTTTTCAAAGGCTATGGGCCGGTAGTTCTGGCCCTGGATACCGGAATTGTGGATCCGGAAACGGGCATTGGCGCCAACAGTGAGAAAGTTACACTTGCAATCGGCATTGCCGTAACCGGCCGATAGCGCATGGGTGGTGATATATCCGATAGCTGCGATTCCCGCTGCGGCATCGGCATTGGTACGTGCTGTTCCCGTAGTGTACATCCTGAAGAACAACTTTGAGCTCTCCACCGTGGCATTGGTGGTCCATTGAATGCTGCCGTTGGAATTGATCTGCATGAGCTTCATGTCCTGGGAGGCGCTGTAGAGTTGGAAATAGTCGTAATAGACATTTTCCACCAGCCAAAAATAGAAGCCGGAATCAGAGGGTTCCAACGCAGTTGTGGACAGGCTTCCGTCCGGCTGCTCCTTCAGGTAGAACCCGCTGCCGTTATCTGCCTCGATCTGGTACAACCCCGTCACATAGGCCCCAAAGGGCAGAGCTGAGGGCGACAGGCTGCCAATCTGCTGGGCCGGAACAAGAAGTGGAAACCACAGTCCGACAAAGAGCAATAGCAATCCTTGTTTTATATTTTGTAATGTCATGATCGTATGATTAAAAAGTTAAACTATTTTTATTGCATATAGCATTGTGATTTGTTAAAAAACAACGCTTAACGACCCTGATCCAATTTTTGTTTCAGCCTGGCGTTTTCCTGCTGTAAGGCTTTCAGTTCCTTTTCTATATGGATAAGGTGCAGGTAAATGGTCTCAATATTTTCAACGGACTCGGTTAGCACTTCGGGGATGTTAAGCCCTTTTTCCACTACTTCTTTTTCGGAAGGCATACCGGGCAGGCGGCTGTGCTGCGTTACATAGGCTTCCAGTTCGGACAACGGAGTGATCTTGTAATCTTTTGCAAATACATAGTCTGGAAAGCTGGCTGCGGAGCTTACAAACGAGGTGGCTTTTGCCGTACCGAAGATCTCTACCTTACCGTCTCCGTCAATACGCATTTGTAACGTCTTTACACTTCCATCTCCCTCCGTGTTGTAAAAAGCAAAGCCGCCTGTTCCCAAGCCTTTATGATTGATAAAATCCGTTTCTCCCGTACCACCGTTAAATGCGTTCCATCCTATGTAGGCGCCCTGAATTGGAGTTGACGGAGAGGCAGAACCACTGAAATGAGCTATACCCGACACATCCAAATTTGCATTAGGATTAGCAGTACCAATGCCTACTTTACCGCTTCCGTCGATACGCATTTGTAGTGTCTTTACACTTCCATTTCCGTCTGTGTTGTAAAAAGCGAAACCGCCTGTTCCTGTGCCTTTATGGTTGATAAAATCCATTTCTCCCGCAGTGCCTGGGAATCCATTCCATCCTATGTAGGCGCCCTCAATTGGAGTTGACGGGGAGGCGGAACCACTGAAATGAGCTATACCCGACACATCCAAATTTGCATTAGGATTAGCAGTGCCAATGCCTACATTGCCATTTTCAGCAACTTTAAATCTACCACCGACTACCCCATTAGCATCTATTTCGAATCTCGCGTTACCACCCATTGAAAACCTCCCGCTTTCTAACCTCAGGGCGGCGTCATCTTCGGTAGGAGTATTAATTTGCAGTTTACCCCATTGTGGATTCGTTGTGCCAATACCTATATTGCCGTTAGCTTGGCTAATAAAAAACCGGTTGCCAGCACCGGCAGTACCATTTTCCTGCCAAATACCAAGTCCTTCATTGTTATAAATCTTGAATTCAGAGGGGTTCGCTCCCGTATCCTCAATAAAAAGCCCTGTATTATCCCCTTCAATTTTAATTCCGTTATTAAAATTCCCGCCTGCAACATGTAAAAGTTGTTGAGGATCGGTAGTGCCAATGCCTACATTGCCATTATTATAATAAACTGCACTTCCATTGGATTGCCATTGGGCTAACACAGCCCCATACGTAAGTAATAATAGACTTAACGTTAAAATTTTTGTTTTCATGGTTGTAAAATTTTAATGGTTATTAATAAATTTTTAATTGTGCTTACACACATAGGCTCGTCAGCCTGGGTGTAGTAAGCGTGTTTTATTGTTGCAACACGGATAAAAAACACAGGCGTTTGGTTGGTAACAGGACCGCCGTACAGTAAAATTTGTATAGTGCAGTTTGTTTTTTTAAAGAATATGTCAAAAAACATGTGTATGACCCATTACTACCAACGGCAGTGCTTTGTATCCGAAGACAAAGATTCAAGTTAAAAAAAGGCTGCGCAAGAATAGCTGCTCCTGATTCGGGAAAAGGCGCCCTAAATTCCGGAATCTGTAGCAAAAAGTAGTGTAGAGGTGTATTTTTAAGGTGAGTTTGACATAAGAACGTTGTGTCAGTTCGAGACCTTACATAAAAATTTTTATGCGACTGGTGGTATTGACGTATGTAGATGGTCAGGTCGAGTGTTCCGCCCCAAGGCGGAATGTATCGAGACCTCAATATAAAAAGGCACTAAAAACCAATGTGTCAGAAAAATACCTCAATGGTAGTGCGCCGACTGAAAGGAGGAGTATATCGGGAACAGTTTACGTGTAAAAAAGCTTTCAGATTATAGAATACTTCTTGATACAAATCAAAATCGTACTTTAGACCGCGAGTTGGTATAACAGCATCCTTATGAAGAAAAAATACCTTGGTCTTTTATGCAGTGTTTCCCTGCTCCCGCTCTATGGGCAGCAGCCGGGCGCTAAAACCGCCCCGCCGGACTCCCTGCTTCAACAAACCTACGAGGCGCTGGAACGTGGTTTTACTACCTTTAAAAATGAGCCTGCCCAAGCCCGTCCCTATGCGGAAGCTTATTTAAAAAAAGGAATTGCGGATAAGGACATCATACGGCAGGCCGATGCGTATTATTTTTTATCGTTTATCCATAGCCATGCCCTTGCAGAACGCTATACGGACAGCATCCTCCTGCTTACCAAAACCCTGGATCACGAGACCTATCCCGCCCGGGCCTATGTACGCAAAGCGCTGGTGCTGGAGCGTATGGGCAGGAAAAAAGAGGCGCTTAACGCCTTGCTGACGGCGTATGACCACGCAACGGCTACTGGCAACACCCTGCAAATGCTGGAGATACAATACCACCTGGGGCTGGTAAAAAACAGCCTGGAAGAGTACGGGGAGGCCCTGGACATCTTCCGCACCTATTCGCATATAGAAGGGGAGCGGTACAAAGCAGGTAAAAGCGTTGCGGATACCTACATCAGGGGCTTGTTTGCCCTGGGCGATGCCTATAACCGGAACGGCAAATACGATTCGGCGACCCTCATCAACAGAAAAGGGCTGGAACTTGCTCTACAGGAAAAGAACAGCTTGAAACCTGTCTATTTTACCTTTTCCATGGGGGTTACCGCCTATCTTGAAAAACGCTACGGCAGCAGCCTGGACAGTCTCCGCAAAGCGCTGGCGGTTTTTAAAACCGGCGCCGACCGCGGCAATTTACTGATGTGCTATTTGTATATGGGCAAAGTTTACCGCGACCAGGGCCATGCAGACGAGGCGGTGCGTTATTTTAAAAAAACCGATTCCATGGTGGCAAAAACAGCATACATAGCTCCCGAAATAAGGAATGGCTACGAATCGTTGATTGACCATTACCGGGAAACGAAGGATCTTACAAACCAGTTATACTACATAAATCGTTTATTAGCCGTGGACAGCCTGCTGTACAGCGATTATAAGTACCTGGAAAAAAATATGAATAAAAAATACACGACCCGGCAACTGAACCTGGAAAAAACAAAACTGGAAAATACTATCAAACGGCTTGAGAACGACCTCAAAAACTGGATCGGTTCCTTAACCCTGCTGATTCTCCTCACCGGTGCTTTTACCTATTATTATTACAGGAGGCAACAACTGTACCGCAGCCGGTTCAACACTTTGTTGGACGGGAAAGCGCCGGATAAAAAACCGCCCCCGGCTAAAACCGGGGAAGCGACTGTAGAAGACCTGCATATTTCTGAAGCGGCATTCAATAACATTGCCGCAAAACTAAAAGAATTTATCGGGGAGAAGCGGTTTTTACAACACGATGTTTCCGTGAGCAACTGGGCAACGGCCATGGACAGCAATTCCAAGTATCTATCCCGCTACATCAACCACCACGAGCAAAAAACCTTTACGGCCTATATTACAGACCTGCGGATAGCGTATGTGATAGAAGCCTTAAAAACCAATCCCGCCCTCAGGCGATATGCCATAACGGGACTTGCGGAAGAAATCGGGTTTAACAATGCCCAGTCTTTTTCCAAGGCTTTTTATAAAAAGACCGGGCTCTATCCTTCATATTTTATAAGGCAACTTGAAAAAGAAGCGTTTAAAAGAAAAAACGCGCCTCCTGATACTACCTAATGAATGAAGCCATTTAAATTTTTTCAAAAATTCATCCTGAGCAATGACGAAGGATTTGATACGACCCTGATTGCCATGCTCCCGGTTATATGGGTGTTTGTAAGATACCCTTTTCATAGTTATAACAACTTTGTGCACTTCGTGCTTTCTTAGTGCACTTTGTGGTTAGAAAATAGAAAACCACCAAGTCCACAAAGAATTTACACAAAGAACACGGAGGTTTTTTATTATTTTCTGAGCCCGAAACCAGGTTAAATTATTTCACTTACATGAAAAGACCACCCGAAAAAATAATCTCGGATGATCTTCTCAACAATACAAAACGTACAATAATTCAAGCCGTATTCCGGGGCGATGCGATCACCAGCCGGTATTTTCCCCATAATTTGTGGAGGTTTGCGTTGAAAAAAAGTTAGCAGTTGATGTCTGGGTGCTATATCCCGCATCCTGGCTTCCCCCTTTAACAGACTCCGGGTTGTTTAAAATCGTAAGGGTCATTTTGTTCAATGTGAGCTTTTTGGTTTTGACTGAAGTTTTCATTTTTTTAAAGTTTTGGTTACTGATTCATTTTTTAGATAGGCTTTGCAAAGCGTGGAACAAAATTGTGGTCAGGGGAAATTGAAAAATCCGCAAAAAACTTGTAAAAATCGGAAATGCGCTGTTTTTCAGAGAGTTATGAAGATGGAGTTAGTACCATTTTCCTGAAAATGTAGCGATCAGCATGGATTTTGGAAACGATATTCCTTTTGGGGCAGCACCGGTAAACTTCTGTAAAAACCAGTTGGTTAGTGGGTTACTGGTTATTAAGTTATTGGGTTATTATCCCATTTTTACTTTATAATGGCGTATGTATGTTTTATAGGAATGGCTCACAGATGCCACAGATATACACAGATAATAAAAATATACGACTTCATTTTATAAAATGATATTATTAGGTATTTGCGGATTTGTAAATTGTTTATATTCAGCAAATTAAACTTGATAACGAATAACCAGTAACCCAATAACCTACTAACCAATAACAGGGTCATTTAGACCAGGTATCAGCATTGAAAACCGGTATCAGCCAAGATACTCCGCCGGGCTTTTCCCGAAGCGGTTTTTATACACTTTGGAGAAGTATCCGGGGGTGTCGAAGCTCACGGCATAGGAAATCTCGGCAATGGTGTTTTTAACGTGGTTCTCAAGCAGCGCTCGGGCTTTTTGCAGTTTGAGCTCCCGGATAAACTCCTGGGGGGTTAAGCCGGTTATTTGCTTCATTTTGTGCAGCAGATGCCTTTCACTGATGAGCATTTCCGCCGCCAGGTCGGACACTTTGTATTTGAAGTTGACCATTTCGTGTTTTACGATCTCCTCAGCCTGCCGCAGCCACCCGGTGTCCCAGCTTTCTTCGGTTTCAAAGTGAGTGTCCAGTGCAGCTTTTGCGCTTTCTTTTTGCTGCCATTGTTTTCGTTCGCTGTAATTAACCAGCAGGTTGCGGATGCGCACCAGGAGCTCTTCCCGGTCAAAGGGTTTGGTGAGGTAGTCGTCCACCCCGGTAGTGAGGGCCTGTAATTTGTCCTGCTGGGCAGCCCTTGCGGTAAGCATTATCATGGGGAGCGTACGCCACTGCCGGTCTGATTTTACTTTTTCCAGCAGGGTGAAACCGTCCATACGCGGCATCATCACATCGGAGAGGATAAGATCCGGCAATGCTTTTTCTTCCTGTAACCGTTCCAGGGCTTTTTCGCCGTCTCCTGCGGTACGGATATGGTAATGGTCCCGGAGGATGCTCACGATAAAATCGCGCATATCGTCATTGTCCTCCACCACCAGGATGGTATGCTCTTTTTGTGAGGGAATTGCTGTTGTTTCTTCGGCTTGAGCCCCGGTTTCTTCCCAACTGCCGGTATCCTCCGCCTGCTCCGGGGAAAGCGGCGGCGCTATGATTTCTTTTTTCGGTAACGTACAACTAAAGGTACTGCCCTTCCCCCATTGACTTTCCACATCAACCAATCCGCCCATGAGTTCCGCTAACTCTTTGCAAAGGGCCAGCCCGATCCCCGTGCCGCCCTCTGCTTTTACTCCCGATTGGCCGGACTGATAGAAACGGTCGAAAACATACGGCAGATCATCCGGGTGAATACCCTGCCCGTTATCTTGTACCGATAGGCGAATAGTTTTGTCTATTGCGCTTAGCCTGAGGCTTATGTCAGCGCCGTCAGGGCTGTATTTAAAGGCATTGGACAGATAGTTGAGAATGATCTTTTCCACCTTATTGGTATCGAGCAACAGCTGAAGGTCTTCGGGAAGCTCATAATACAGCCGGTAACGGATGTTGCGACCGGCAGCATGGGATTCAAATGTGGAAAAGAGCCGTTTGATATACCTGTAAAAAGCAATGGGGCTTTCATGCAATTCCAGCTTGTGGGCATCGAGCTTGGAGAGATCGAGGATCTCTTCGATGAGCCGCAGCAATTGTTTGCCATTGCGTTGTATTACCTCTATGGGCTTGCTGATGGTTTTTACGGCTACTTTTTCTTTACCTTTTAAAGCGGAGGCTATGCTGCCCAAAGGCCCCAGGATAAGGGTGAGCGGGGTACGCAACTCGTGGGAGATATTGGCAAAAAAACGGGATTTTACCTTGTCCAGTTCCTGTAGCTTTGCCGCCTGTTGCCGGATTTCTTCGGTACGTTCTTTTACGGTTTCCTGGAGCCGGGTCTTAGCCTGCTTTAAGTTTTGCAAACGCCATTGAAAAATGCCATAGACGAGCAATACCAGGGCAAGTACAGCAGAGACAATAAACCCGGTTTTCAGATAAAAAGGAGCATTGACAAAGATGGGAATGGACAACTCGTTGGCAGCGCTTTCACCTTTGATGCCCTGCCCCCTGATACGCAGGGTATAGCTGCCATAGGGCAGCGCATTGATCCGCAGACGGTTTTCTTCAATCGTAGTCCAATCCTTATCCAGGCCTCCTATAATATAGGAGTAACTGTTTTTTCGGGTGTTTTCATAATTTAACAGGGCAAATTCCACGGTAAAAGATTTGTCGGAAGGTGAGAGTGTAAGCTTATTGGAGTTAATAACTGTTTGGGTATGGTTTGTGAGTTCCCCGGTTTTGCTGTTCAGAATCTCACAGTGAGTAATGCGGAGTGGGGGTGCTATGGCATCTTCCGCAATAAAATCTTTGGGATGAAAGACCGTTACCCCTGCCACTCCCCCGAAATACAGCCGTCCGTCGGTAGCCTTATAATGGGAGGTAATATTAAACTCGTTATGGGCGATACCATCACCTTTTAAATAAGTCTTTACCCGGTAGGTTTTCTTATCAAACTGCATCAGCCCATAGTTGCTCGGCAACCACAATTTACCATACTCATCTTCGTAAACAGCATTGATAATATTGTTGGAGAGCCCATCTGCGGTGGTAAACTGCCGGTAGCTCCCGTCTTCCGGGTTAAAACGAATAAGCCCTCCGCCACTGGTGGCGAGCCAGAAAACACCTGCTATATCCCGGTGAAAATGCAGGATATGCTCATAAGGAATGCGATACGGAATAGCTGCTCCGGGGGCATAACGGGCAGTGATGCCTTTACCCGGCTCTAAGAGATACAGCCCGGAAGAAGAGGCAATCCAGATCCCTTTTTTATCTTCGTGCAGATGGTAAACGATACTTTCCCCAAGACCGGGAAAAGCATTGTATTGGGTAAACCGTTGATACCGACCTGTTTCCGGTTCCAGGGAATACAGCCCCCGGCTTGCACCTGTCCATACTTTCCCTGTTTTATCACGGATAATAGTCCACCGTTCAGAGGGTAAGGAATTGGTGAGATCACCCGGGCACTCATAATAATGGCTTTTCCCGCTTAGGGGCTCGTACTTTTCTATGATAGCATACTGGCTGCCAAACCAGAGGTTGCCCTGGCTGTCTTTGGCCGCTCCTAACCATAGCTCATTAATGCCTCTCCTTATCTGCACTCCTTTTTCCGGATCAAGCAGCATCTTACCACTGGCGGTATTTATGTGAACCCTTCCCTTGTTGTCTTCTACAATCCCCCGCATACTGTAGATTTCGGAAAGCAGGGTAGTAAATTTATTTTCTTTCAGGGTAATAATGAAAACGCCGTCGCTTGTCGCTATCCAGGCCTGGTTTTCAGTAACATAAAATGCACCTAAAAGCTGAAGATTTCCATAGGCTATAAAGGGTTTTATTTTCTCGTACAGGTTAAAGACAATGCCCTTTTGGGGATGGATCACCAGAAAATAAGGCGGACTATCCTGTTTTTGCTGATACCACCACATTAGGTTATCGGCACTATTTATATAAACTCTCCGACTCAGGTTCGGTACATAGAAATCTTCAGGTAGTTCTATAGCATCCATATCAATTTGCCGGATTGAGACTTTGTTATTGCTTCCTTGTAAAAGTTTTCTTTGTTGTGTTTGAAGAAGCCAGAAGTTACCGTTTTCGTCAATATTTACAATATCCTGACTCCCCCAAAGTGGAAATGTTTTCAGCATATTACCCTGCATGTCCAACACGATAGATTTCTCCTCGCGGAGCCATACATGTTTATCGTCTGCATATAAAATTTCCGATAGTGCCTCCGGGCAAGAGAATACATGCTCAAATTGCGTGTTACTATAGCGATAAAGCTCTTTTTTTGACGTAAGGAGCCATATATTTTTTTGAGCATCGGAGTAAACAGCGTTGATGTCTCCGGTAGTAAAAGGAGCAATGCCTTCAAAAGCCTGCTCAAAAGATTGAATACTGTCGGTTTGCAAATCCAAAATATCAATTTTGGAGGAAAAAAGCCATAATTTTTTATTTTTATGTTCAGAAATTTGGTAAATTTCATTATCGGTTAAACTACTATTCTCTTTTGTATAAAGCTTAAAAGTATAACCGTCATAACGGTTGAGACCATATTGGGTAGTTATCCATATAAAGCCCTGGCTGTCTTTATGAATCCAAAAAACAAAACGATTTGACAGCCCGTCTTCCACAGATATTTTTTGGATATCAGCGGTGTAGGATTGGGTGTATAGGTTTTGGCAGCAGAGCAACACCGGAAGCAAGCGCAGGATAGAATTGATGACGATACGGCTTTTAATGTCCATGCAGAGAGTCAATTTATGGATATGAGGCTAAAATTAAAAAATATCGGTCCCTTTCTTATTAGTTAGTGATATTTGGAAAAGCAACATATATTAGGAGCTTTACTGACAAAGAATTAAATGACTACAGGGCATCACCCTAAAACACGATACTACCCCTCATTTCCTTCATTTTCAGCCCGTTTCAGAACAGCTTCCGGTATTGATTTTTTAGCTTTCGCGCCCATTTTTCTCAACTTCTCAATGCTCACAATAATATTCCCGCCGCCCGTGTGAAGTTTGCCCATGGCGTTTTTATACTCCTCTTTCGCTTCGTCCATCTTGCGCCCCACCTTGGTGAGGTCTGTTATAAACCCTTCAAACTTATCATACAAAGCCCCCGCCTGCTTGGCGATTTCAAGAGCGTTGCGCTGTTGTTTTTCGTTAATCCACATGGCATCCACCGTGCGCAAGGTGGCCAGGAGCGTAGCAGGCGTTACAATAACAATGTTTTTTTCGAAGGCTTTTATATAAAGCGTGTTGTCATAGTTTATAGCCACCGCAAAAGCAGGCTCAACAGGAATAAACATCAACACAAAATCCGGGGCTTCCATCTCATACAAATCCTGGTATCTTTTTTCAGAAAGCTGTTCTATATGCCGTTTTATAGAATGAAGGTGCTCTTTTAAAAAGCCCTCCCGTTCAGCCTCTTCCGCATTCACATAACGCTCGTAGGCCGTAAGAGAAACTTTGGCGTCAATAATCATCTTTTTACTGTCCGGTAAATAAATCACCACATCCGGCGCCATGCGGGCGCCATCCTCCCTAATAAAACTTTGCTGCACCTCGTATTCCCTCCCCTTTTCCAGCCCGCTCTTTTCCAACACCCGCTCCAGCACCAGCTCGCCCCAATTACCCTGCGTTTTGCTATCCCCTTTCAACGCTTTGGCGAGGTTTTCCGCCTCCTGTGTAATTTTTAAATTTTGCTGTTGAAGGTGGAATAATTGTTCTTTTAAAGCAGCGTGAATACCGATGTTTTCTTTTTGGCTGTCTTCTACCTTCCTCTCGAACTGCTGAATTTTATCCTGCAAGGGAGTTAAGATAGCCTGGATATTTTCTTTATTTTGAAGGGTAAACTTTTCCGATTTCTCATTAAAAATCTTATGCGCAAGGTTTTCAAATTCAAGTGTAAACCGCTTCTGGATGGCCTCTACTTCTTCTTTTTGCTCTGATATTTTCTGTTGTAAATACAGTAAATCCGTTTCTTTTTTAGTGAGTTGAATGGTAAGCGCTTCTCTTTCCTGTCGGATAGCTTCCTTTGCAGACATTTCAGTTTCAAGAGCTTTTTTTAAGTCATAAAGAGCGCTTTTCAATTGCTGCTCCCTTTCCTGAAGCGAATTTTCAGAAGATTTGGTTTTCAATTTCTGAAAATATATACCTCCAAACAGCCCAGCAGCTAAAGCAATAATGAGTACTATAAACAATGAAATAATTTCAGGCATAATTAATCTTTTATTTTGTTGCGTAAAGATAACACAACAATGGAGAAACTAATCTCTGGAACGAATTTTAAACCCCCCTGATAAAGCATCGAAATAAATTAAGTCTTTGGGAAATAAAGTACCAAACACCTCTTCTTTAACAAGCTGGCCGGGAGCGCCAAAATAAGCAGTATTTTCTGTCATAACAAGCATATTATCGCATAGTTGAATAGCTATATCCATTTCATGAGATGAAAAAAGCACTGCCTTTCCTTTCTCATGTGCAATAGTTTTCAACAACTGTAATATATATGCCTTATGATGTAGGTCTAAATGCGTAGTAGGCTCATCTAATATAATTAAATCTGTATCTTGCACCAAAGCCCTTGCAATCATTACCTTTTGCAGTTGCCCGTCGCTTAACTCATAACATTTTTTACTAACAATATCTTGTATCTGTAATGTTTCTACAACATAGTTAACAACGTTCCAATCATTAACTGTTAACCTTCCCATCCAGTTAGTATAAGGATGCCTCCCCAGAGCCAGCATCTCCATAACAGTTATATTTTTAATAGGTATGGCCCCTGTGAGAACTAAACTTAACCTTGTAGCTAATTCCAATGAAGTATGAGCGTAGAGCGGTTTATTATTCACATATATTTCGCCTGAAAGCAAACGCTGTAAATTAGCAAGCGTCCGTATAAGCGTAGATTTTCCAGAGCCATTGGCGCCCACAATCCCGGTGCACATTCCCGCATCAACCGAAAAATTGATAGCATGAGCTACCATTACCGTTTTCTTCCGGTGAGTGTAGCCAATACTCAGGTTTTCTACCCTCAGAATTGTATTTTTTTCTTTTGTATGAATATTATTTTTAGTTAAAAAGAGTTAAAAAATCATTTTTCGTTTACGCACTAACAGCCAAATAACTACCGGAGCGCCCACGATAGACGTAACAGCATTGATGGGCAAGGTATATTGGCTGAATGGCAACTGCGCCAGGGTATCGCAAAGCAGCATTAAGATAGCCCCGTACAGGCAAACAGCAGGGAGCAATATTATATGATTGGATGTAGGCAATACTTGCCGGGTGAGATGAGGCACTGCTAACCCTACAAACGCAATAGGGCCTACAAAAGAAGTGATGCTACCGGCTAACAGGCTGGTAGCCAGCATAATGAGATACTTAGATTTTGTAAGACGTAGCCCCAAACTTTTTGCATAATATTCACCTAAAAGCAGGGAGTTAAGCCCTTTCAAAGAAGCAATGCTAAACCCCATACCTATGAGAAAAACCACTCCAAGTACCACTAATTGATACCAACTTATATTTCCGAGACTGCCTAACGACCAAAACACATAACGCTGTAGGGCTTCTGATGGACTAAGGTAAGATAAGATGCTTACTATGGAGCCTGTGATGCTTCCAAACATCAGTCCAATGATTAGGAGCGCCATCGTATCCCGTATTTTTGAAGCTACTACCATTACAAGCAATAATACTGTAAAACTTCCCATGCTGGCAGCTATAACTAATAAAGATGCTCCTGTTAAAGCAATTCCCCAAATGCTTCCCCCCATAATTAGCAATGCCACTCCCAGGCTTGCCCCCGAACTTATGCCCAATACAAATGGTCCTGCCAGCGGGTTTCTGAAAAGTGTTTGCATTAACAAACCACTCACTGCCAGCCCGCTACCCGTTAAAATAGCCGTAATAGCTTTTGGTAACCGATACTGAATAACAATATATTTCCATGCTTCTTTTTCTAATTCCCCTCCTGAAATAGCCTCCAGAATAGCGTTTAAGGGAATGCGCACAGAACCCATACTTATATTGAGTAAAAAACAAACAACAAGGAGGAATGACAATAAGAGAAATGTGTTGCGATATGTTTTCAGAGCCATCAACTTATTCTAAGGGCTTGAAAAAAAATGGTGTATAATCAGGCAACAATTCTGGATGAATAATATTAATAATATCTTTTAGCACTATATCTGGGCGTTGAGGCGCTAACTCATAGTAAAGCGTTCCGCCGGTTTCGCCCCGAGTACGGTTAAAGGTATAAACTTGTTTTTTCTTAAAAGAACGAAATTGCCCATAATGAGCGCTTGCCTGTTGCATTTCTTCATAAGATACGAACTGTGCGGGGGCAATCCAAAAATCAGCCTCCTGTGCTTTTTCTAAGACGCTTTCAAAACTTAGCGATAAACTCCCCGCTCCTTCAGTATCCTTCCATAGATAATTGGCCCCTGCATCGTTTAAAAATTGAGCCGCCCAGCTTTTTCCTGCTGGCAAATACCATACATCTTTATAGAGAGCGCCACTTAAAACAGTGGGCTTCACAGAAATTTTCTCCGTAAATTTTTTTATTCGCCCATACTCCTTTTCTATCATGGAAAAAATGCTATCTCCCTTAGCTTCGGCATTAAAAAAAAGAGCGAAAAACTTTATCCATTCCGCCCTCCCCAATGGAGTTTCCTCCGTCCAGTCTGCATTATAAACCACCGGGATACCTCCTTTCTGCAACGTTTCATAAAACGCAGGCGGGTTATTTATAGCGAACCCAACCACCACATCCGGGTTTAGTTCCAGTGCAGCCTCAACATTCATAGCCTCACTATTGCCAAGTTCTTTTACCTTATCCTGCGCTATATTATTTCTTGTTTTTAACGAAGAGATATACCTGGTATTAGGAAAACCAACCAACCTATCTTCTACCTCCAGTTCTTCTAAAGCTGGGATATGCGTAGTAGAGGTAACCACTATTTTTTTCACCGGCACCGGCACCACAGCATCAAAAACTTCACCGGCAGGAAGTATAGCGCCTCTATCTACTAATGCATACCGGTAAAATATTCCTTCCCCAATCCATGGCGCCGTAACGGTTATTATTTTATACCCTTTACCATAGCTCACTGTAAACCTCCTTGCATGTTCAATAGCAGCTACATGCGGTTCACTTTTTTCTGGCAATTTATTTTTTTTATAACACCCTGCTGCCAGGAACGTACACAAGATTAAATAGCCCCATTTTTTCATACCGTTTTCAAAAATACTACCATTTCACCTCTCCTCCAAAAATAAACTAAACTCCTTTCTTACAACCTTCTTGAACACACCTAACCTTTTAATAACACAGATAAAATTTATTTTTGTATTTTTGAACGAATTTAAACAACACAAAAGGTAATTCTTATGAAAAACAAGGCTTTTCTTTTTATGCTTATAACCAGCATTGTTATTTTTTCCTGCGGAGATGATAATGATGGAGGCAAACGAAAGATTGTAGAGGTTCCCGATGTACAAATAGCTTGTACAGGCATAGACCCCGTGAATATGGCCGATGCAGATGTAGTGCTGTCTGGCGCAAACTGTTCAGAAACAGGCTTACGAAATGCCATAGCCCAGGCAGGAGTAGATAAAATTCGCTGCGATTGTGCAGGAGCTACCATAAACATCAATTCTGAAATTGTAATAGATAAGGATATGATAATAGATGGGGGAGGGGCTATTTTTGATGGAGGCGGCAGTACCCGTATTTTTCACAAATTGCCTTTACCAGGAGTAGATTTTACCCTGCAAAACGCTACGCTGCGAAATGGGCGTTCAGCTGCATCTGGCGGTCACATTTTATATCTTTCCGGCGGGTTACTACTTGCTCGTAGCTATGATAGCGACATGGCGCAGGGAGGAGATTTAGTTTGTATAAATGTAACGTTTGAAGACAGCCGAACCAATTCGCTCTCTGCAAATGATGTTGCAGGCGGCGCTGTATATGTGTTTGGGGTAGCGCAAGCTATCTTCTCTCAGTGTACCTTTGACAATAATGAAGCCAGTAACGGAGGCGCTATTGGAAACCTGGGTAGCGATCTTCTTATATATAATAGCGTTTTTACCAATAATCGAGCGCTCGGAAACGATGCTATCGCTGGCTTCGGGGGTGCTATTTATATAGATGGAGTAGAATCTGGCGGAACAAACAATGTATATTCCGTTTGTGGCACCCAGTTTATATATAATCAAGCCAAACGTTCTGGTGGAGCCTCCTCTTCGGTAACATCAGATAATAAAGATGTAGTGGTGTCTTTTGACCGTTGTTCTTTTTCGCAAAATATAGCAGGCTCTACAGGGGGAAATTTTGTTGGTGGAGCCATCTATCACGTAGAAGATGAGTATGCCGGGGCTGCCGGTCATGGGGAGCCGAATTTCAACCTCACCAATTCTACTTTTATAGAAAATACCGCGGAATTACAGGGGGGCGGATTGTGGATTATTATAAATGGTCTGGGGGCTATTGCCAACTGTACTTTTTATAAAAACGCCGCTCTTAACACCGATTCTTCTTTAGGAGGGGCCATGGCAATAGCCAATGCCGGTTACGGTGGCGATTATATTGTTGCCAACTGCACTTTTGCAGAAAACACCACCGAGCTGTTTTCTGGAGTAGCCTATGTATCTTCTCCTAATTTCGTTGCCTTTCACCATAATATTTTTTATAACAACCGGGGCGCCACAGATTATCCCGGGCAAGGGCACCAGCTAAACGGAGACCCCGGCTCTTATTCTGGCACAGGAACTGTAAATTTATATTACCCCACAACCATTCCTAACGGAAGTCCAGATCAGCTTATCCTTATCGGTTCCCTCAATGAAGACCCTTTACTGTTGCCTCCCGCTGCCAACGGAAGTTTTCCATTCACAATGGCTTTACAAGCAGGAAGCCCGGCCATTAACAAAGGAGACCCAGCTACCTCTACTCCTGTAGATCAGCGTGGCGTTGCGCGCGATGCCACCCCCGATTTAGGAGCCTATGAGTACCAGTAAAATAAAGAATGTTAGTATATGTAAAATTCAGATTTACATAGCTAACCTTCTTTTAAATACTTCACCATAAAAAAGATTTAGAAAGAAATTAACTTCAAAAGAAAAATCAATTTCCTATATCACGGGAAAATTCTATCTTTGCCCCTTGAAAAAAATGCCTCTTTATAGAGGTTACAACTATAAATACCTATCAAAATATAAAAAATGACTAAAGTTACAGGAAAAGTCGCCCAAATTATCGGACCCGTAGTAGATGTAGTGTTTCAATCTGGAACCCAGCTTCCCAAAATTTACGATTCATTGGAAATTACCCGCCCAGATGGCTCTGTCTTAGTATTAGAAGTTCAATCTCATATTGGTGAAGACATGGTGCGCGCTATTGCTATGGATTCTACCGATGGCTTAAGCCGCGCCACCGAAGTTATTGCTACCGAAGCGCCTATTCAAATGCCTATAGGAGCCAATATATATGGACGTCTCTTTAATGTAGTTGGTGATGCCATTGACGGTTTGGGAAATCTCCCCAAAGAAGGCACCAGCGGGTTGCCCATTCACAGAGAATCTCCCAAGTTTGAAGATTTAGTGCCTGCCACCGAAGTACTCTTTACCGGTATTAAAGTTATAGATTTAATTGAGCCGTATGCAAAAGGCGGTAAAATTGGATTATTCGGGGGAGCCGGTGTGGGGAAAACAGTATTAATTCAAGAGCTCATCAACAATATTGCAAAAGGACATGGAGGTCTTTCTGTATTTGCCGGCGTAGGCGAGCGTACCCGCGAGGGAAACGATTTGTTACGGGAAATGATAGAATCGGGAATTATTAAGTATGGCGATGAATTTATCCATTCTATGGAAAAAGGCAGTTGGGATTTGTCTAAGGTAGATACTAATACGTTAAAAGACTCCAAAGCCACTTTTGTGTTCGGGCAAATGAACGAGCCACCCGGCGCCCGCGCCCGCGTAGCCCTCTCTGGACTCACCATAGCTGAGTATTTTCGGGATGGAGCAGGGGACGGACAAGGAAAAGATGTGCTATTTTTTATAGATAATATTTTTCGCTTCACCCAGGCAGGCTCTGAAGTATCTGCCTTGTTAGGACGTATGCCCTCTGCTGTAGGGTATCAACCCACACTAGCTACCGAAATGGGCGCCATGCAAGAACGTATTACCTCTACTAAAAGAGGCTCTATCACCTCGGTTCAGGCGGTGTATGTGCCGGCAGATGACTTGACAGACCCGGCGCCAGCTACCACTTTTGCACACTTAGATGCCACTACGGTACTCTCCCGTAAAATCGCTGAGCTGGGTATTTATCCTGCTGTGGACCCATTAGATTCTACTTCGCGCATTTTAACCCCCGAAATTTTAGGTAAAGAGCATTACAACTGCGCCCAACGGGTGAAAGCTTTGCTTCAGCGCTACAAAGAATTGCAAGACATCATTGCTATCCTGGGAATGGAAGAACTATCGGAGGAAGATAAACTGGCGGTAGCTCGTGCAAGACGCGTACAACGCTTCCTGTCTCAGCCCTTCCATGTTGCCGAGCAATTTACCGGCATACCCGGGGTTTTTGTGGACATAAAAGACACTATCAAAGGCTTTACTATGATTATGGATGGAGAATTAGACCACCTGCCTGAAGCTGCTTTTAACCTTAAGGGAACTATTGAACAAGCTATAGAAGCCGGCGAAAAAATGCTCGCTGAAGCATAGCTTGCATTATTTTGCTGGATGGCTCAGTATGAAAATAAAAACCCGGTAACACATGTACTTAGAAATTGTAACTCCTGAAGCTACCCTATTTAGCGGCGAAATTACCGCCTTAACTGTGCCAGGAGTAAACGGAGAATTCCAAATGCTTCACAACCACGCCCCCATTATATCTATACTCGGGAAAGGAAACCTGAAAATACAAGGCGATATAGCTCTTACAAAAGAATATGCTCATAAATTCACTAAAGGCAATGGTAATGAAACCTTCCTACCTATTAATAGCGGAACCATTGAGCTAAAGCGCAATAAAATTGTAGTATTGGCAGATTAGTTTATTTTTCTCCTTATAAATAGGATTGTTTTGGTTGAGGAAGGAGTTTAGCAATGCGTTTATGAAAAACACCCCCCAAAAACTCCTTCAAAAAATTCACCAACGCACGCAGGAAAATGCCCTCCGTTCCCTCCCTCAATATACCCACGAGCTAACTTTCTTCTCTAACGATTATTTGGGCTTTTCTACATCGGCTACTATTTTTCAACAAACTCAGCGGTTACTGGCAGAGCGGAACCTGGAATACAACGGCGCTACCGGCTCCCGTCTCCTTTCGGGCAATCACCCCCTCTATGCAGAAGCAGAAACGTTTATTGCCTCTTTTCACAAAGCCCAAGCCGCTCTTATTTTTAATTCCGGGTACGATGCTAATATAGGTTTTCTATCGTCTATACCCCAACGAGGCGATATAATTTTATATGACGAATATGTGCATGCCAGCATACGAGAAGGCATACGCCTTAGCCATGCTCATGCCTATAAATTTGCTCATAACTCTATGGAAAGCCTGGAAGAGAAACTCACGCATCACCAGGCTCCCGGCCTCATTGTGTATATAGTAACCGAGTCGGTCTTTTCTATGGATGGCGATTCGCCCGATATAGAGAAACTCGCCAGCCTTGCTTCACGCTACGGCGCTTTTTTGGTGATAGACGAAGCCCATGCAGTAGGCGTTTTTGGACAGAAAGGGGAGGGGTTGGTGCAAGAAGCAGGGCTGGAAAACGAGGCATTCGCCCGCATTGTAACTTTTGGAAAAGCTCTCGGCTGCCATGGCGCTGCCATTTTGGGAAGCGAAATCCTGAAAACCTACCTCATTAACTTTGCGAGAAGTTTCATTTATACTACAGGCCTGAGCCCTCATGCGGTAGCCACCATTATTGCGGCATACCAACAATTAGAGAAAGAACCCCAGCTACGCCATAAACTGCTTGAAAACATTCATTTTTTTAGGAACACCCTCATACAATTAGGCTTGGCGCCCCTTTTTATAGAAAGTTGGTCAGCGATACAAAGTTGCCTGGTACCCGGTAACAATTCTGTAAAGCGCATTGCTCATGAACTTACCCAAAAAGCCTGGGCAGTAAAACCTATCCTGGCGCCTACTGTTCCTATAGGAAAAGAGCGTCTCCGTTTCTGTTTGCAGAGCAACCATTCCTTCCGTGAAATACAAGACCTCTTGCAAGAACTAGTCCGCTTGCAGGCAGACATAAAGAATAGTTAGAACCCCGAAAAATAATTATCATCTGCCTCAGTAAATCACTATAAAAAACTATAGTTGCTGCAATAAAGCCCATAACCGGTCTTTCAATTCTAATATGCCTTGCCCGGTAATGGCCGATAAGAAAAGATACGGCACATCTTTTATATGAGCGTCTAACTCTTTTTTTAACTCTTCTTGCATAGTTGCATCCAGCAAATCGCATTTAGAAATTGCAATGAGCCTTTTTTTATCTAACAATTCTGGGTTATAGTTGCGCAATTCAGCAATCAGGGTACGGTATTCTGCGGACACATCTTTACTATCTGCCGCAATAACAAACAATAACACCGCATTTCGCTCAATATGCCGTAAAAAACGATGCCCCAGCCCTTTCCCTTCCGAAGCCCCTTCTATAATTCCCGGTATATCTGCTATTACAAACGTTTGCAAATCCCTATGCACCGCGATACCCAGGTTAGGCTTCAAGGTAGTGAACGGGTAATTGGCTATTTTAGGTTTTGCAGAAGTAACCACAGACAGGAGGGTAGATTTCCCGGCATTGGGAAATCCCACTAAACCTACATCGGCCAAGACTTTTAACTCCAATGTAAGATTTTTTTCTTCACCGGGAAGCCCCGGCTGCGCATAGCGCGGCGTTTGGCGCACCGGTCCTCGAAAGTGCCAGTTACCCAACCCTCCTTTTCCGCCTTGCGCTATCACTTTTTCCTCTCCGTGCGCTGTAATTTCAAAAAGCAACTCATTCGTTTCTGTTTCCCGCACCATGGTGCCCAGGGGCACTTCTATTACCACATCGCCCCCGTTGGCCCCGCTACTCCTATTCTTACCGCCATGTTCTCCGTGAGGCGCTGTAAAATGTTTTTTGAACTTAAAGTGATACAACGTCCACAAATTCTTATTTCCCCGTATCAAAATATGCCCGCCCCTGCCGCCATCGCCACCATCTGGTCCACCTTTTTCTACAAATTTTTCCCTTCGCAGGTGCGTCGAACCTTTCCCTCCGTTTCCAGACGTTACGTGTATTTTGGTATAATCTACAAAATTTCCTTCTGTCATAACCCTATTATATATAATTGATACATTGCTTCCAGGTGGCAAATATCTTACTTTGAATTAATAATTTAGTGTAAAACAATAACTTTCACGTATTAATTTTTTTATCCCCTATAAATAGGGAAGATAAGATATTTATGGGATAGCTGTTAGGATTAGGATAGTGAGTGAATTTTATCTTTACTGAGGGGTAAAAAGCAGATACATTCAGAGCTTATTTAAACAAAAATGAGAATACCTTGGTTCAGAGCCGTTATAATTTTTTATTTTTGCTCAGATTATAAAACCTGAACACTTGAAAATATCCAGAGAACTTAAAACCGCTGTGATTGTTTTAGGTGGCATTCTCTTATTTATTATGGGATATAGCTACCTGAAATCGAATCCTATTTTCCGGTCGCACCGAACCTATTATGCCATTTATGACCACGTGGGCGGCTTAGCTTCCGCTACGCCGGTGCACGTCAATGGTTTCCCGGTAGGCAAGGTGCTGAGCATTCGGTTTTTAAATGAAAAAGGTAAGTTATTAGTTTCTTTTTCTGTTGAGGGCGATTTTCAATTCTCTAAAAATAGTAAAGCAGAGTTGTATGATACGGGCATTATTGGCGGAAAAGGGTTGCAAATTATCCCGGCGTTAGATGGCGCTCCATCTGCCATGTCGGGCGATACGCTCCCTTCATCGGTACGCCCGGGGCTTACTGAGTTGGTTACCCAAAAGTTAACTCCATTACAGGAAAAAATTGAGCGCGCCCTGGTAAGTACCGATACGCTTTTAGGTGGCGTAAACGAGGTGCTGGATGAACCTGCCCGAAAAGACCTTCGCAGTAGCATTCACGATTTAAGCGTTACCCTTGCTAATTTTAAAAGTAGCTCGGAAACACTCAATACGTTGTTGACCAAAAATAAACAGCAGTTAGATGGTGCTATCACTAACACTAATCGCATTACTGAAAACCTGGCTAAGGTAACTGACCAACTGGCGCAAGCTGATTATGAAAAAACCTTGAAAAATTTACAATCGGTAGCTGATAATTTCAATCAATTACTGGCTAAAATTAAAAACGGAGAAGGCACGTTGGGTAAACTGGTAGAAGATAAGAAAGTGTATGATGACCTGGCCGGGGCATTGCAACAGTTAGATTTATTGTTGGAAGATATGCGGCTAAACCCTAAGCGATATGTGCATTTTTCTCTCTTTGGCAAGCGTGCAAAACCATACGAATCTCCTACAGAGCCCGAAAAACAAGAAAACCAATAACGTATGTCTTTCTTTCCCAATATTGTTTTTTTGTTTATTCTGGCGGCAGCAATAGTTTTTTTTGCTCGTAATATTCGCAGTCTTATTAAAAATATTCAGCTTGGCAAACCCGCTAAACCGCCAGATAACAAGTTACAGCGCTGGAAAAACATGGCATTGATGGCGCTGGGGCAGCGCAAAATGGTGGTTCGCCCAGTATCGGGTATATTGCATATTTTTGTGTATCTCGGTTTCATTATCATAAATATAGAAGTGCTGGAAATTGTAATAGATGGTGTTTTCGGCACGCACCGTATTTTTTCATTCCTGGGAAAAACCTATGATTTTTTAATAGGTTCTTTTGAAATACTGGCGTTATTGGTTATTATTTCGGTGGTGGTTTTTTGGCTGAGGCGGAATTTACTTCGCTTGGGACGTTTTGTGAAACCTGAACTGAAAGGATGGCCCCGGCGAGATGCTAATTTTATTCTCTATATTGAAACGCTGCTGATGCTCTTGTTTCTTGTGATGAATGGCGCCGATTACCAGCTTCAACAAATAGGGGCGCCTCATTACCTTTCGGCGGGCGCTTTTCCCGTGAGCCAGTGGCTAAGCCCGCTATTTCAAAACTTCTCAGAAGGAACGTTGGTGTTAGTTGAGCGTTCTGCCTGGTGGCTGCATATCATTGGTATCCTGGTTTTTCTAAATTACCTTTATTATTCCAAGCACTTGCATATTTTGCTGGCGTTTCCCAATACGTGGTATGCGGCGCTTACGCCCAAGGGGCAATTTAGCAACCTCGATTCTGTTACCCGAGAGGTAAAACTCATGGTAAACCCTGCCGCTAATCCGTATGAAACGGAGGCTACGGGAGAGCCTTCTACTTTTGGAGCTTCAGACGTTACAGAACTCACGCGGGTACAACTTATGAATGCTTATACTTGCACGGAATGCGGCCGATGTACTGATGAATGCCCGGCAAACCAGACTGGGAAAAAACTTTCTCCCCGCAAAGTTATGATGGATACGCGCGACCGTTTAGAAGAGTTGAGCCAAAACCGGAAAGCGCATAAAGGCGAGTTAGCAGTTGATGGAAAACGACTCTTAGACCATTACATCACCCGTGAAGAACTATGGGCTTGCACCACTTGTGGCGCTTGTGTAGAAGCCTGTCCGGTGGGTATAGACCCGCTTTCTATTATTATAGAAATGCGCCGTTACTTGGTGATGGAACAGTCGGCGGCGCCTACTGAACTAAATGTGATGATGACGAATATAGAAAACAACGGCGCTCCCTGGCCGTATAACCAGTTAGATAGGCTGAACTGGGGAAAAGAATAGTAAAAAGGAATGGGTGAAGAAAGGGGTAAAAATCTATTTCAACTACGAGAAATAAAATTTTTAAAGAGATGGAGGCAAGACAAGGCCTTAAATTATATTAAATTCTAAACCAGCGTTGCAGTTGTTTCTATCCCAGCCAGTCTTTAAAATCTTTTACCCTATCTCGGCTCACAATAATTTCTTGTTCTTTAAAATGATGGAGTTTCACCTGGAGGCGGGCATTGCTATATGCTATAATATCTTGTATGGCTTGTATGTTTATAAAAAAACGGCGGTTTACCCTAAAAAAGAGCCTGGGCGGTAATTCATCTTCCAGAGCGTCCAGAGTGCTATCTAAAAGATAGTTTCTTCCTTCGCTGGTATGGGCATAGGTAGCTTTATTATCGCTGTAGAAACATTCTACTTCATCGGTAGTTACTATTTTAAGGTGTTGCCCTATTTTTACAGTGAAGCGTTTTTTGTGCACTCTTTCGGCAGGATGGATAAGCATTTTCCGTATATCCTCAAAATCAATAGTTATAGGCTGTTTAGGAGGGGTTAGATACCGATATTTTTCTACAGCGGCAGCCAATTCATCATCATCTATAGGTTTCAGCAAGTAATCTATACTGTTGAGTTTAAAAGCCTGGAGAGCATACTCGTCGTAGGCGGTAGTGAAAATAACAGCGCTTTTGATGGGTATTTTTTTAAAAATATCAAACGAAAGCCCGTCGGAGAGCTGAATGTCCAGGAAAATCAAATCGGGATGCGGGTTAGTTTGAAACCAGTTGATGGCTTCTTCTACCGAGTGCAATGTATGATGTACCGGGACGTGTAGCAGTTGCAACATACGGGCTAATCGTCTTGCAGATGGTTTTTCATCTTCAATAATGATGGCTTTCATAGAAATATTATAAATCAGGCATTATTCCCATCGCTCACGGGAAGACTCTTTGGAGTCTTTATCCATAAATTCTTTTATCTTTTTCTCTTCCCAGTCTTTATTAAAGAAAGGATTCCACCGGAATGCTTTTGCTGCGTGAAAGGCCAACCCTATTCCCCAACCAAACACTACCCACAAGAACCAGGGATATTTCCACTGATTTTGCCAGAAATTGAGGGCGGCTAACCCGGTAGTAACAATTATGTATGAAATGAGGTTGTTGTAGAATTTTTTGAGTTCTTCTACGCGTTCTTTGGCGCGAACGTACTTGTTTTCTTGATTTTGAGGTTCCATTTTTCTTGATTTTTAATTATTAATAAGTGTTATTTGTTCATAAACTCTCGTATTTTCCGCTCTTCCCATTTTTTCCCCAGGAAAGGATTGCGCCCGTAAGCTTCTAAACCGTGGGCAATGAGTCCACCTCCCCAGCCCACTATTGGAAAAATTACCCAGGGAAAATCGGTGGTTTTGTGGTTTACCCACACTAATATAGGAATAACAATAATATAGGAGAGTGCGTTGGTATAAAAACCTTTTAGGCTTTCCACACGTTCTTTGGCGCGTTGGTAGCGCATAGAGGCTAAATACTCTTCTTGTTTGTTCATAGTTTGTATTTTTTTGGTTAAAATAGGTATGGATACGGAAAATTCTGTTTCTGTTTGTTTTATATGTACCTGCCGGTCTGTTAACAAGTAATATCGTTGCCTGATGTTGGCTAACCCCACCCGGGCGCTTTCGGGTTTGTGCGTTTGGGGTATAACCTGCTTAGATTGTAACGTATTAGACACAATAAGGTCTCCATTTTTTTCATAAATATGAATGTGGAGGGGTTTCTCGGAAGTAATAACATTGTGTTTCACGGCATTTTCTAATAGTAATTGTAGAGAAAGAGGCACCACTTTTGCATCAGGAGGCAGAGGCTCAGGCGGCATGGTGCAATGAATTCCTTCTTCAAAGCGCATTTTCAGCAACCCGATGTAGGTTTGGGCGAATTGTAGCTCTTCGCTCACCGCTACTAATTCTTTATCTTTTTGTTCTAACACATAGCGATAGATACGGGAAAGTAGGGTGGTGAATTTCTGCGCTTTTTCGGGATTTTCGCCAATTAAAGCAACTAATACATTTAAACTGTTGAACAAAAAATGGGGGTCTAATTGGCTCTTCAACGCATCAAACTGGGCAGATGCAGTGCCTGCAATGAGTTTTTGCTCGGTAACTTTTTTTTCCTGCAGGGCTTTATAAAAGTAGAATGCGTGGTAAAAGAGTGAAACCGTTATGGTAATGAGCAACCCCCATGCATAGAACTGGGGCTTCACCTGGTAGAAGAAATTGGCAGTGGTAGCGGTTTTTTCTATATAAACTAAGTGAATGTACCTGCAAAAAGTGAGGGCTACCATAGTGAGTGAAACAGAACCTACCGCCCCATATAAAAGACGCTTTCTACCTTCTTTTCCCCAGCCTATTTTACTCTTCAGGGCATCGAAAAAAAGCGAGTTAACGGCGGTTAAAACAAAAGAATACAGGAAGGTAGTAGATATATTTCTCAACTCGGCTTCTATGCGAAAATCACCCTGGTGCAATGCAAGGTTAACGAGTTCCAGGGCTATGGAAATTATAAGAGATATTTTAAGGATAATAGATATATTTTTCATGGTTTTATGGATATTGTCTTATCGCAAAGATACTTTTTACTTAGAGTAATATACGGCTAAGTGTTTCTAACAAAAAGACAATGATATAAAAAAGTATGTGTATCATAAGAATGGCATATTTTATATTTGATGCAAAGATGTTGCATAAACTCATTTGCCAAAAAAATAAAAGACTGAAGGGTATTTTTTTTAGGATGAATGGTTATGGAAAGGGGAAGAATAGGATGGTGAAAAACTTTACAAGGCTAAATAAGAATACGATTTTTAAAAAAAGTATCTTTGTAAGGTGAACCAGGATTTATCTCAAATAGTAATTTACTATGCCACAAAACCACATGCTGAATTGAATGGACTTTTATTAGGCAAATCAAAAGACAACTTAATTTCCATTCTTGCTGATTTATTAACTGCCTATATGAACGATAAAAACTCTTCCAGTCTGAGAGAATTTGTAACGGTTTCTATTGCAGGGTATGAACATAGCCAAAACAAACTAGGATATAATGGCTATAAACAAAATTCTGCAATAGGTGGAAAGCCGATAGCTTGTGAAGCAAAGCCGAAAAATATTCAGACAGATGGGTATGACCAAAAGAAAACTAAGCCAAAACTCAATGGCGAAGGCGGATTTAATGATTATACACCTGAACGACTAAGTAAAGACATAAAAGAGAATTTAAATCTTCTTTCCAGCGGGTTTATTGATGGTGAACTACAATACATTATCGAGTTTCCTTTCAAGGCAGTTTATGAGCGATTGAAGAAACAACTTCCGGAGAAACGAACTAAGGGGACATATACCAGAATGGCCTCGTTCAATTTTAGTCATTATTCCAGCTATCCCAATATCAAAATTGTTTATCTGAACAAGAATACAATTAAAAATAATGAAAAGTATTTCAACAAAATTTTTTACCGTTTTTTAATCAGACATAAACAATGAAAAAATATGTAAACAATATTGTTCAAGGAGATACTTTAAAAGTACTGAAAACCTTTGAATCTAATTTTATTGATGTTGGGGTTACATCTCCACCATATAATAAACAAGAGAAACATAAAGGCTGGCTGGTGAAAAATGTAAAATATGACGTTTACAAAGACATTGAAACTGAAGAACAGTACCAGGAAAATCAAATTGAGGTTCTCAATGAAATTTTCAGAATAACGAAAGAAGGAGGTTCATTTTTTTATAACCATAAAACCAGGTGGGAAAAAGGACAAATGCTTCACCCAATGGAATGGTTATGTAAAACAAAATGGACTATACGGCAAGAAATAATTTGGGACAGAATGATTGCAGCAAATATTCGGGGCTGGCGCTTCTGGCAGGTAGATGAGCGAATTTACTGGCTTTACAAACCGGTAAAAAATAACAAAATTGGCAAAGAATTAGAATCAAAACATGCCTTGCTTACCTCAATTTGGCGTTTTCCGCCCGAAAGAGATAATCCCCATCCGGCACCTTTTCCAATTACATTGCCAACCCGAATTATTGCATCATTGCTCAATGATGATGAAGCGATTATTTTAGATCCTTACTGTGGCAGTGGAACGACTTTGGTGGCTGCGAAGCTCTTGAATAAAAAATTTATTGGCGTCGATATTTCAGAAGAATATGTCAGGTATTCTCAACAACGATTAAAAAACGCCCTTAATGAGAAGAAATCAGTAGAAGATGAACTACAAAAACATATAGTTCAAAAAACATTTAAGCAACGAAAAGAGAATGGAGAATATACAGGACGACACAAGATTAGTTACAAAATTTTTGACGAGGCTACAATTGCTACTAACCAACTGCAACTTTTAGAAGAAACAGAAGCCTATGCGCCGAAAATAGTTTTAGAAGATAACAGAAACAATAAATAATACTAAGTAGAATTTATATGCTTGTTAACATAGATGAGAACTTAAAATAAACTATTACTACCTCAGTTTCTTTTTATAACACATCGTTTAGCAACTTCGCCAACCTCACTCCGCCTGCTAATAACTGACTTTTTACCATTTCAAAATGCTCGTACATATACTCATAGCCCAACTTTTCGCCGGTACTGGCAGAAGCATATACTTTTTTCGCTTTGCCCTGCGATTCGTGTATCCAATCTATATAAGAACCCTGTTGCAGCATTTTCACTTCCTTTTTAGAAAGAACAGGAAGATTGATTGCCAACTCTGTATAACTCATCCCGTAACTCTCTATCATTTCACTGTCCCAAACCCGGTGCAGGTTGGTACCTTTACCAAACCACTGCACCTGGATGTCGTTACCACCTTTATCGTCTGCCCTGCCCACATGCAAGGGCTGGTGCACATCTCCTATAAAATGGATAAGAAGTTTTAAATAGAATACCTTATCTTCTCGGGTAGCCTTCTCATCGCCCAATATAGCCATACATTTTTCTATCCCCACTACCACATCTCCCTCCTCGCTCAGTGGCTCCTCCCCATATTTCTTATCTAACGACATATTCACATAGTGCCAGGGACTGAACGATTTATAGCGCTTGTCTGATTTTATATCATCGGCAAAAGTAGCTGCCGAAGCCAAACTTTCCCCGCGGAGAAGTTCTTTAAGAACCCGTTTGGTTTTAGCTGATAGGTAGCGCTCCGCTACTTCTCCTACTGTGCGATGCCCCGTTGGCCCCCAGGCAAACATATTAGAAAAAGCCAGGCTTCCCAGCAGGAGGAATAAGAGAGTTATAGGTTTCATGGATTTTTTTTCCAAAGATACGCAGATTGTTATTCCAAAAAAATACAGGAAGAGAGAGTTAACCTTTCTGTAGCTACATACTTAAGAGCGCACAACCGCGCCTATTTTCTTTTCCAGCTTTATTCTAATAGATTCCATTAACCTCTCTATCTCCGCGTCGGTAAGCGTTTTTGTTTCGTCTTGTATTGTACAACTCAAAGCGTAACTTTTTTTCCCTTTGGGAAGTTGCGCCCCCTCATATACATCGAACAACTGAACCGATTGCAATCGTTTATCGTGCCGCTCCATAATAGTTTCATAAATAGAGGCAAAAGTAACCCCCTCATCTATCAGTAAGGAAAGGTCTCTCCGTACAGAGGGGAATTTGGGTATATCCCGGAAAACAATAGCATTGCGGGCAACGATTTCCAAAACAGCACCCCAGTGAATATGGGCGTAAAGAACTTCTTGCTTTATATTGAAATAATGTAGCAAATGAGTGGCTACCACCCCAATTTCTGCCACTACAGTTTCATTGACCTGGAGGGCAATCCCTTCAGCCAACGTTTTAGAAGTAAGAGGAGCTGGTTTCAAAGAACCGATACCCATACGTTGAAACAGTGCCGTAACGATTCCCTTCAGGTAGAAAAAATCGGCCGGTTGTTTAGGAGCATTCCAGTTTTCAGAAGTTTTGTCACCTGTAACCAGCAGACTGGCAGCCTTCAGTTCTACATAAGAAGAATTTCGGTAGTGATATGTTTTGCCAAACTCAAATAGTTTCAGGTTTTCCTGTTTATGGTTCAAATTATAGGCGATAACCTCTAACCCGCTACATAAAAGCGATTGTCTTAGCTCAGAAAGGTCGCCACTCAGGGGATTCAACATAGAGATACCCGCACCCTCCTCCCCATCTAAAAGACCAGAATAGTCTTTTGTCAGAGAATTCGTCATAATTTCAGAAAACCCCTGGCTTACCAACTGGGTAGCTATGGCGTTCTGGAACTGGTAATCTTCTCCCTTGGGGTTTATAGAAGGCGAGGCAGTTATTTTTTTAGAAGCCTCTATAGTATTATACCCATAAATTCGCAAGATTTCCTCTATCACATCCACCTCGCGTTGCACATCCACCCGGTAAGATGGAACCATAAGCGCCATACCAGTTTCATTGCTTTGCAGAATAGCTATCTCCAATGCGTTCAGTATTCGGGTAATGGTTTCTTTAGGGATTTCTTTTCCAGCCAGGGTAGTTAATTTTTCAAAAGAAAGAAAAACCGGGAAATCGTCTATCTTTTTAGGATACACATCTACTATATCACTGGTAATTTCGCCACCCGCCAGTTCTTTTATAAGCATGGCCGCCCGCATAAGCGCATACGGGAGTGCTTCTATAGCCACCCCTCTTTCAAACCGGAACGAAGCATCGGTACTCAACCCCAGCCGTTTGGCCGTTTTGCGAATGCTCAACGGGTGAAAATAGGCGCTTTCCAGGAAAATACTTGTAGTTTTCTCTGTAATTCCAGAATGCAACCCCCCGAAAACACCCCCTATACAAAGTGGTTTTTCAGAATCGCAAATCATAAGGTCTTCCCCTTCTATAGAGCGGGTAACCCCATCCAGCGTAACAAAAGAAACGCCTTGAGCCAGTGTTTTTACAATAATTGTATCCCCGGCTATTTTAGAAGCATCAAAGGCATGCAATGGTTGTCCCAGTTCGTGCAACACATAGTTAGTTACATCTACTACATTGTTTTTAGGAGTAATCCCGATAGCTTTTAGCCGGTGCTTCAACCACTCGGGAGATTCAGCGATGCGTACACCAGAGAGCGTAACCCCGCAATAGCGCAAACAACGCTCTGTATCCTGTATATCTACCTTTATTGCAAGACCGCGATGGGTTGTATAAAAATCATCTACCGAACGTAGGGTGAGCGGGGAATTGATACCCTGTTGCAGCAAACCAGCCCTAATATCGCGCGCTACTCCCCAATGACTCATAGCATCTGCCCGGTTAGGGGTAAGCCCTATTTCAAAAACTATATCGCTCGCTACATTAAAAAGAGTAGCACAGGGAGTTCCCGGTTGGGCAGTATCTGGCAAAACCAGGATACCATCGCTCTCATTGCCAAGCCCTAATTCGGCGGCAGAGCATATCATTCCCTGGCTTTCCTCGCCCCGTATCATCGCTTTTTTCAACTCCCAGGCCTCTCCCTTAGCGTCATACAACACCGTTCCCACAGTAGCTACAGATACTTTTTGCCCTTTCGCCACATTAGGGGCGCCGCACACAATTGGCACCTCCCTACCATTCCCTAAATCTACCCGTGTGCGTTTTAGCTTATCAGCGTTAGGGTGTTTTTCACAGGCTACCACATGCCCCACTACCACGCCTTTTAGTCCTCCTTTTACCGATTCATAATAGTGTAGTCCTTCTACCTCCAATCCTAAATCAGTGAGCAATTCTGCCACTTTTTCAGGTTCCCAGCCTATCTTTATAAATTCTTGTAACCAGTTATATGATATTTTCATTATCGCTGCTTAAATGGCTGCAAAGATACCACAACGCCTTCGGTTCTCCAACAGGGCTTCCCTGGGGTGAACTCTTTTACCATGTGTTTTGCGGCAGATGATACTTCTTTTCCTTCAAAAATCCTACCTTTGCATCTTTAAGTGGAACAGAAGTATGTTAGATAAATTAAATGTGGTGAAACAACGGTTTGATGAGATTTCCGACCTCATTATTCAACCTACTGTTATTGCAGACCAGAAGCGGTATATACAACTCAATAAGGAATATAAGGAGCTTAAAGAATTGGTGGCCATGCGAGAGGAATACCAACGATTGCTGGCAAATATTGCAGAGGCGGAAGATTTGCTTAAAACGAGCGACGATGCAGAAATGATAGAAATGGCCCACATTCAGTTAAAGGAATCGGAGGCGGCATTGCCCGAAATGGAAGAGAAAATAAAAATGGCGCTTATTCCTAAAGACCCGGAAGACGCCAAAAATGTGGTTATGGAAATTCGTGCAGGCACCGGGGGCGATGAGGCGAGCATCTTTGCCGGCGATTTGTTTCGCATGTATGCCAAATATTGCGAGAGCAAGGGCTGGAAAACGAATGTCATTGATTTTAACGAGGGCACGGCCGGCGGGTTTAAAGAGATTATTTTCGAAATTGTAGGAGAAAACGTGTATGGAACGCTCAAGTTTGAGGCAGGGGTGCACCGCGTGCAACGGGTGCCGCAGACAGAAACTCAGGGAAGGGTGCATACCTCGGCGGCGACTGTGATTGTGATGCCAGAGGCGGAGGAGTTTGATGTGGAAATTGATATGAAAGATGTGCGTAAAGATTTGTTTTGCTCTTCTGGTCCCGGCGGGCAATCTGTAAACACCACGTATTCTGCGGTGCGCCTTACACACCTGCCTACGGGAGTGGTGGCGCAATGCCAGGACGAAAAATCGCAGCACAAGAATTTTGAGAAAGCCATGAAGGTGTTGCGCACCCGGTTATATGAAATGGAACTGGAAAAACGCCAGCAAGAAGAAGCCGCTAAGCGAAAAAGCATGGTAAGCAGCGGCGACCGCAGCGCCAAAATTCGCACCTACAACTATCCCCAAAGCCGGGTTACAGACCACCGGATAGGCCTCACCCTCTATGACCTTGCCAATATTATGAATGGAGATATAGAAAAAATGACAGGGGAGTTGCGCCTGGCAGAAAACACGGAGCGTCTTAACGAGGCAGGCGCTTTTTTATAAATAAAAAAGAATAGCCCGAAGTATTGAGTTTTTCGCGCGTCTCATGCGTGACCGTTCCCGTGGCTGCATACGTGCGAAGTATGGTAGGTTATAGGATAAACCCATATCTTGCACAAAACAAACAGACCTAAAATTTTGACGAATAGGGCAAAAATAGCTATTTTGCAGACTAAATTTTTTGGCATAAAATAGATTGATAAATGGCAAAAAACAACAATTTAATATCGCCATTTTTAAAATGGGTAGGAGGTAAAAGGCAGCTTATGCCTCTGATTGTTGAGCGCTTGCCTAAAAATATCAAGGATTACAAATACATAGAGCCATTTATTGGCGGGGGAGCTGTTCTTTTCCATCTGCTACCCAAAAATGCAATTATCAACGACTTTAATGAAGAGTTGGTTAACGTATATAACGTTGTTAAAAATAACCTAAATGAGTTGGTAACCGACTTAAAAAAACACGAAAATACCCCAGAATACTTTTATCAAATACGAGGCTTAGATAGAACCAAAGATTTTAAAAATTTGTCAGCCGTCCAACGGGCTTCAAGAGTTATTTATCTGAACAAAACTTGCTTTAACGGGCTTTACAGGGTAAATAACGCAGGCGAATTCAACTCACCTTTTGGGCGCTACAAAAACCCGAATATTGTAAACGAACCAACGCTAAAAGCAGTGAGTAAATTCTTAAATACAAACAATATTGAAATTAAAAGTGTAAATTATTCTGAAGTTCTTAAACAGGCTGACGAGAAATGTTTTGTCTATTTAGATCCACCCTATCACCCTATTTCTGAAAATTCAAATTTTACAGGGTATATTCAGGGTGGTTGGGATATGTATAATCAAATAGATTTAAAAACCGCTTGTGACGAATTGAATAAAAAGGGAGTGAAATTTTTACTCTCAAATTCGTCGGCAAAATTTATCAAAGAATTGTATAAAGACTATAAAATTACAATTGTAAAAGCTAACAGAGCTATCAATTCTAACGGGGCAGACCGTGGTGAAGTAGATGAAGTGTTAGTTAGAAATTATGACTAAATCTAAAAATGACCTTGCGTGGGAAAAGATATTTGAAAAGTACAAAATTCTTGACAGGATTTTGAGAGAAGGTTCTATTGAAATTTCAGCTACAAAAATCAACGAGTTCAGAGAAGCAAGGTTAATGACGAAGTTCGATCACAAATCACAACTTCCTAAACTTTTTGCAGATAACAAATTATCAATTTTGCCAATTTCCAGAGGAGGTTATGTTATCGGGAAGTTTGAAACGTTTTGTGAATTTAATACGGATGATATAGATGTTTCACCGATTGAGTTTCCTACATTTTTAGAAAGTCTTGACTATCGCGATATAACAAGTGAAGCAACTGCTATCAACTGTGCATTTGTTTCAAAAATTCTTCACCATTTCACAAATGAAGATAATTTACTGCCCACTGTAAGCGGACGAATGAGTTCATCTTCATTCACTTTCGACATCAATTCATCAAAAGGCTTATGTAAAGTTAATGTTGACAACTCACAAGTAGAAATTGACGGAGGTTATGAGGGCGATAATTCTCTAAATCTCATTGAAGCTAAAAATTATATTTCCGATGATTTTCTTGTTCGGCAACTTTATTACCCATTTAAACTTTGGAGTGGTAAAATCCAGAAACAGGTTCGCCCAATTTTCCTGACCTATTCAAATGGTGTTTTTCATTTACGAGAATATGCGTTCTCTAACGTGAACTATTACAATTCTCTTGTGCTTGTGAAACATAAAAAATACGCAGTTCAGGAAGGAAGTTTTAATCTCCAAGCATTATCGCAAATTTTAGATGCAACAAAAACCGTTACAGAGCCAGAAATTCCTTTTCCGCAGGCAGACAGTTTTGAACGTCTGATAAACCTTTGTGAGCTTCTTAAACAAAAAGAGTTTATACCAAAAGAGGAAATAACTCAAAACTATGATTTTGATTCACGGCAAACAGATTACTATTCTAACGCAGGGAAGTATTTAGGGTTAATTGATACAGGAAAAGACCCTTTAACAGGCCAAACAGGCTGTTTCCTCACAAAAAAAGGAAAACAAGTTTTTACCCTAAACCTCATTGAAAGGCAGACAGAATTTGTGAAACTAATTGCTTCTCATTCCGCATTTAAACAAACTCTAAAACGTTATCTTGACAGTGGGGAAATGCCAATCCAAGAAATAATTGTTGACATAATGAAACGCTCTACACTCTATAATGTTGGCTCAGATTCTACCTATTTCAGGCGGGCGTCAACCATTATAGGTTGGACAAATTGGATTATAAATCAAACTGAAAAATAACACCATCACCTAACAAGCAATTGCAGCCATGGTGAGAACGAGAATAATTCTCCTCAACCCCCGTTTAAAATTCCATCATTGCAACCAACCTCAACCCATTATTCCCCCAGAAAATCCTGGACAATTTGTATAAAAGATTTTACACCGAGCAATAAGCCACTCTCATCAATATAAAAATCGGGGGTATGATGAGGCGCTGCCTCCTCGGCAGGTATATTCAATGGCTTTCCCCCGAGATTAAAATAGAAACCGGGTATCTTTTCCTGGAAAAAGGCAAAATCTTCGGCCCCTGTAGAAGCCTTTGACAGACCCACGTTCTCATTTCCCGCCGCTTTATAGAGAGAAGGAAGCGTTTTCTCCGTCAATACCGGGTCGTTATAAGTAATAGGCAAGCCCTTTTCAATTTCAATAGTAGCCTCTGCCCTGTGCGCTTGCGCTATGGCGGGCACCATTTCTTTCATACGGCGGTTAATAAATGCCTGCATATCATAATCCAACGTGCGTATGGTGCCTATCATCTCGGCTGTTTCAGGAATAATGTTGTGGCGCACCCCGCTGGTTATTTTTCCCACGGTTATTACAGCGGCTTCATTAGTAAGGGGCGCTTCGCGGCTGATAATGGTTTGCAAAGCATCTATAATTTTAGCTGAAACCAAAATAGGGTCAACCCCCGCCCACGGTTTAGAGCCATGCGTTTGTTTTCCCTTCACACGAATAACAAAAGGTTGCGAGGCAGCCATGGTGCCGCCAGGCTTATAGTCAATTTTTCCCACATCCAGAGAAGCGCTAATGTGAAGGCCAAAAATAGCATCCACCTTTGGCTTGTCCAGCACCCCTTCTTTTATCATAAGAGCGGCGCCCCCTTCTTCCCCGGGAGGCGGGCCTTCTTCAGCAGGTTGAAAAATAAATTTTACAGTGCCTGCAAAATTATTATTCCTGGCTAAAACCTCTGCCACCCCCATTAAAATAGCCACGTGCGTGTCGTGCCCGCATGCGTGCATAACCCCCACCTTTTCTCCCGCATATTCTCCTATAGCCTTAGACTTAAAAGGTACATTAGTGCGCTCTGTAACCGGCAACGCATCCATATCAGCGCGCAGCGCAATAACCTTCCCCGGCTTTTTTCCCTTCAGGATACCAACTACCCCCGTTTTTGCCACCCCCCATTGCACCTCCATGCCGAGTTTTTTCAGGTGGGCTTTAATTTTCTCAGCGGTTTTTATTTCCCGGTTAGAGAGTTCCGGGTTTTCATGAAAGTAACGCCGCCATTCTAATACTTTATTCTCTATGCCCGCTATATCTTTTTCCAGCGATGACTGGGCGGTGCAGACAGAAAAAACACCCAACACAAAACAGGTAGTAATGGTTTTCATGGTAGTTTTAATTTTTTTTTAAAAGTACTACATTTTCCTGAATTATTGTTTTATGGAATATTTTTTAGCCTCGCAGCCATTTGCTTTGCAGGTATGTTTTATATCCCTTAAATAATATTTAAAAAGAGATATACCTGTACCAGATTTGTAACCCAAGAATACTTCCGTATAGGTTATCAGGAACTTCACCCGAGATATACCTGCACCAGATTTGTAACCCAAGAATACTATCCATATATACAATGTCATTCATTTAGTTGCATTTCCCCTTCAGGAAAACCCGCTTATTTTGTACTTTTATAGCCCAAAGAAAAACCATGTCGGCACCTTATTTAGAACAGTTGAATGAACCCCAGCGCGCAGCAGTATTGCACAAAGACGGCCCGGTAATGGTCATTGCCGGCGCCGGTTCCGGCAAAACGCGTGTACTCACCTACCGTATTGCCCATCTCATGCAGCAGGGCGTAGATCCCTTCCACATCCTGGCGCTTACCTTTACCAATAAAGCGGCGCGCGAGATGAAACACCGCATTGCCCAGATTGTGGGAGAAAGCGAAGCCAAAAACCTCTGGATGGGAACTTTTCACTCTATTTTCGCCCGCATCCTCCGCGCCGAAGCCGGTAAACTGGGCTACCCCAACAATTTTACTATTTATGATACCCAAGACTCCCAACGGCTCATCACTTCCATTGTAAAGGAAATGGAGTTAGATAAGGATATTTATAAACCCAAACAGTTGCAACATCGCATTTCCACCTATAAAAACAATCTCATTACGGTACGCGTGTATTTTAATAACCCGGAGTTGATGGAGGCCGATGCGATGGCGAAACGCCCCAGGACAGGTGAGATATATAAAGCCTACGTGGAACGGTGTTTTAAGGCCGGCGCTATGGATTTTGACGATTTGTTGCTGAAAACTAATGAATTGCTCACCCGTTTCCCCGAAGCCCTCATGAAATACCAAGACCGTTTTCGCTATATTTTGGTAGATGAGTACCAAGATACTAACCATTCCCAGTACCTTATTGTGCGGGCGTTGGCAGATCGCTTCCAGAATATTTGCGTGGTGGGAGACGACTCCCAGAGTATTTATGCTTTTCGCGGCGCTAATATTGACAATATTTTCAATTTTCAGCGCGATTATGATAGGGTTGCGGTGTACCGGCTGGAGCAGAATTACCGTTCTGCTAAAAATATTGTACAGGCAGCTAACTCGGTTATTGAGAAGAATAAAAATAGGTTAGAAAAGGTGATTTGGACAGAAAATGGAGAAGGGGCAAAAATACAGGTTCATCGCTCTGTGAACGATGCAGAAGAAGGGCGTTTTGTGGCCTCTTCTATTTTTGAGTGCGAAATGCGCCACCAACTGCCGCACAGCAGCTTCGCCGTGTTGTATCGCACCAACTCCCAGTCGCGCGCCATAGAAGACGCCTTGCGCAGACGCGATATTCCATACCGCATATACGGCGGGCTTTCTTTTTACCAGCGAAAAGAAATTAAAGATGTACTGGCATACCTGCGGTTGGTCATTAACCCAAAGGATGAGGAAGCGCTGGTGCGGGTTATCAACGTTCCTGCCCGGGGCATAGGCCAGGCTACCTTAGACCGCCTTACAGTGGCTGCTAACGAATATCGCCTCCCTATTTTCGAAGTAATGGAGCAGGTAGATAGGTTAGATTTGAAAATAAACGCCCCTACAAAACAAAAGTTAGAAGATTTTGTGTTTCTCATCAAAGGCTTCCAGGTGATGAATGAACAGGCAGATGCTTTTTCGCTTGCCGAACACATTGTTAAAAAAACCGGCATTTTAAAAGAATACCAGCAAAGCGGCGTCCCTGAAGATATTACAAGAGTAGAAAATATAGAGGAGTTGCTAAACGGGATAAAAGATTTTGTACAAGGTCAACGAGAATTGGCAGAGGCTACCGGTTCACTCACCGAGTTTTTAGAAGATGTATCGCTGGCTACCGATTTAGATAACGATAAAAATACCCGGGATAGCATATCGCTTATGACCATTCACCTGGCAAAAGGGCTTGAATTTCCGTATGTTTATATTGTGGGAATGGAAGAAAATCTGTTTCCTTCGGCTATGAATATGGATACGCGGGCGGCGTTAGAGGAAGAACGGCGGTTGTTTTATGTGGCGCTCACGCGCGCCCAACACCAGGTATTTCTTTCCTATGCAGAAACGCGTTATCGCTGGGGCAGGCTAACAGACGCTGAGCCGAGCCGGTTTATAGGAGAAATAGACTCGTTTTACCTGGAGTATCTTAACCCGCCCGCTGCTTATACTTTTAACCCGGTTTTGAACCCGGAAATTTTTGAAAACCGTAAAACAACCCAAAGACCTTCCTTCTTCCCGAAAAAAGCAGGTTCCTTAAAACCTGTGTTTCAGCATACCGCTTCTGCAACTGCCGGCCAATCTGATGGGTCGTTGCATTTGGAACTGGCTGTAGGCAACCGCATTGAGCACGACCGGTTTGGCAGGGGAGTTATTACTAACCTGGAAGGGACGGGCGATGACCGGAAAGTGGAGGTGAAATTTGAAAACGGGGATGTGAAAAAACTCTTATTGCGATTTGCCAAGTTGAAAATTATTTGATGGGTAATTGAGAATGGAATGGAAAAGGTTGTGGAACTAAAATTAGATAGAAACCTTGTTGTAAGAAATAGCGGAAGATAAAATGAAATATAAGAATATAAGGGAAGAAGAACTTAAAAACAAAGTATCTCACCACTATTTCGGGTTATATGACTGTACCAAAATAATTGGTAATGTGGACTTTTGTGTAGCTATGCACCAAAGCCAAAAAGAATTAGCTGAACCCGAATCGCTTCTCTGGGCAGAAGCCAAAAAAGACTCATCTGACGTTTATAAATCTATTGTTCAGCTTATACTCACTATCGGGAAGGCCCGAACTTTTGACAAATTCCTGCCTCCTGCCATGTTAGGGGCGTTTGATGGCGAAAAGATGGCCTTTATTCCATACAACGAAATTCACGAGGTATTTTACCAAAACGACTTTAACTGGAATGTTACACCCTCCAATTATGAAACCCGGGAATTTCAACTCATCCAGGAAAAAGTAAAAAATAGTATTGACAGCAAAGCGCTTCTTTTCAATTATGAAAAAGATGAGCAGGAGCTGAAGAAATTTATCAAAAATAATTTTGTAGTTGGCAAATTTGGCGTAACGAAAACTAAAATTGATAAAAATAACTTTGTGGCCATTTATAATAAATGGGTACAGGCAGTTAAACCAACTATTGGACTAAAATGGGACGCTTTAAAAAAATCTGCCGATATTATTGATGGCGATTTTTACTTATCCGATTTACTATCAATAGACAACTTAAGCCTAAAGGACAAGCTATATGTTTTCTTAAAAAAAGACCACTATGAACTGGAACGCACCCTTGATGATATGGGGATGTTTCAATTGAAAAGAGCTTTTTTCTTAGACAAACAAGTGGCGCATACCCAATTTTGGAATAAGTATGAGCGGCCGCCTAAAGAAGAATACTGGGATTATATTGTAGAGCGGAGAGATTTGCTCGTGCCGCAAGATGTTAGAGAACGGAAAGGCAGCTTTTTTACGCCTCAAATTTGGGTAGAGCTTTCACAAAAATATCTATCAGATGTTTTAGGAGAAGATTGGCAAGACAATTACTACGTTTGGGATTGCGCTGCCGGAACAGGAAATTTATTGACTGGGCTTACCAATAAATATAATATTTGGGCTTCTACGTTAGACAAACAGGATGTTGAGGTAATGCACGACCGGATAAAAAATGGCGCTAACCTGTTGGACGAGCATGTTTTCCAGTTTGATTTTTTGAACGACGATTTTTCAAAACTGCCCAAGCCATTGCAAAACATTATAAACAACCCCAAAAAGCAAAAAAAGTTGGTTATTTATATCAATCCGCCGTATGCGGAGGCAGCAACTGCTGATAGGCTTGGAAATAAAATTGGAATAAGTGATAGTTTAATAAAACAAAAATACGGCTCAATTATAGGAAACTCTGTTAATGAATTATTTGCACAATTCTTTATAAGAATAAACAATGAATTGCCTTTTTCTACTCTTGCAGAATTTTCAAAGTTGAAAATTATACAAGGAAAAAACTTTTTAAAATTTAGAAAACTTTTCCTGGCAAATTTTAAAAAAGGTTTTGTTGTCCCTGCCAATACTTTTGATAATGTAAAAGGAGATTTTCCCATTGGGTTTATGATTTGGGATTTGTCAAAAAAGAATAAAATCAATAAGGTTAATTTAGATGTTTTTGAGAACGGTAGCTATTCTAATTATAGCAAAGATTTTTACACTTACGATAATATAAAAGGTTTTTTAAATGATTGGTACAGTAAATATTACGATAGAAATGGGCATGAAATAGGGATAATGAATACAAGGGGAAATGATTTTCAAAACAAAAATTATATTCATTTTTCAACAGATAATTGTCATAATCATACAAACATAATTACACAAAAAAATCTAATAGTATCATGTATTTATTTATCCATTCGTCAAGCTATTAAATCTACATGGCTCAACGATAGAGACCAGTTTCTATATCCAAACGATAGCTGGCAAAACGATGCCGGGTTTCAGAACAATTGTTTAGCCTTTGCCCTGTTTCATAGTCAAAACAAAATATCTTCAAAATACGGCACTAACCATTGGATACCTTTTACAGAATACCAGGTGGGCTCCCGGGAAAAATTCGATAGTAATTTTATGACAGATTTTATGAGAGGAAAATTGAAACCAGATATAGTTGAGGAAGATTTGTTTGGCGTTAAAGTAAACCCTATCCAAAATACAGAATTAGAATTTTCAACAGAAGCAAAAGAAGTCTTTATGGCAGGCCGTGAGCTCTGGAAATATTACCACAAACAACCCAACTGCAATGTAAACGCTTCTTTGTATGATATTAGGGAACATTTTCAAGGTAGAAACCACAAGGGAAAAATGAACACCAAAAGTGAAAATGAAACATATATGTTTTTGATAGCTAACTTGCGAGACAAATTAAAGATACTGGCAGAAAAAATTGAACCAAAAGTATATGAATTTGAATTTTTAAAACAATAATAACTCTCCGCATCAATGCGTTAGTTAGTGTAGCGGCGGGCATTTCATCCCGATAGTTGTGAGGGTGAAGAACTTATCGCTAAAAGGCTGGAGCTTGTTGAAATTCACAACTACGCCACGCCTCATGAGGTATGAGTAAGGTGCGATAACCCAAAAAAGAGTACGATGGGTTGTAATAGGCAGAGGTTAGTATTTCACTGGTTACGAGCAAAACTTAAATTTAGAGTATGAATATACCAACTATGGCAGAAATGATGGCAGCGGGCAAACAGCCTGAAGTGCTGTTTTGGGTGGGGTGTGCAGGTAGTTTTGACGACAGGGCGAAAAGAATTACGAAAGCCTTTGCCAGCTTGCTTCAAAAAGCGGGAGTATCGTTTGCGGTTTTAGGAACAGAAGAAAGTTGCACAGGCGACCCCGCCAAGCGTGCAGGCAACGAGTTTCTCTTTCAAATGCAGGCAATCACAAATATTGAGGTGTTAAACGGGTATGGCGTGCAGAAAATTGTTACTACCTGTCCGCATTGTTTCAATACACTAAAAAATGAATATCCTTCGCTGGGCGGTTCCTACCAGGTGATGCACCATACACAGTTTTTAAAATTGCTTCTGGCAGAAGGAAGGCTCGCTATCGCAGGCGGCGCTTTTGCGGGGAAGCGCATTACTTACCACGACCCTTGCTATCTGGGAAGGGCAAACGGGGTTTATGAGGTGCCCCGGGAATTGATTGAAAAATTAGATGGGGAATTGGTAGAGATGAAAAATTGCCGTAAAAGAGGGTTTTGTTGCGGCGCCGGGGGCGCTCAAATGTTTAAGGAGGCAGAGAAAGGAGACAAAGAAGTAAACATCGCTCGCACAGAACAAGCGCTGGAAACTCAACCAGATATAATTGCCGCCGCCTGCCCGTTTTGCAATACCATGCTCACAGACGGGGTGAAAAATAAGGAAAAAGAGGCTCAAATAGTTGTTATGGATATTGCCGAATTGGTTGCTAAAGCGATGGTTGATAAGAGTGGCGAATGAGATGTATACTTTACAGGGGTTGAGAGATATGTGTTACTTTTAGTAATTTTGTAGGAAAAGCAGGGAAAGGGTTTGTAAGTTAAATGCCCGGAATCCCCAAAAAAGAAAAAATAAAATCGGGCGAAAGTGTTGAAAAGTGTACCGGTTTTCTTACTAAATGGAGAGTAAAAAAACCTCCCGTAAAGCAATAACCTATAAAAGTATGTTAGTATCGTTTAAAAACTTGCCGGAAACTGCCCGTATCTGGATATACCCGTCTAACCGGTATTTTACAACCCGTGAAGAGGGTGAGATAGAGGAAAAATTAAGCGCTTTCTTAGAAAACTGGACGGCTCACGGGGCTGGTTTAGAGGCGGGGTACGAAATTCGGTATAGCCGGTTTATTGTTATTGGGTTGAACCAGGAGGTAAATGCCGCTTCGGGCTGCTCTATTGATGTTTCGGTGCATTTTATACAAGAGTTGGAAAAGGAATACGCTCTAACTTTGTTAGACCGCATGAATGTATCGTTCAGGCAAGAAGAGGAGATTGTGTATTACTCCTTGATAGAATTTAGAAAATTAGCCCGCCAAAAAGAAGTAACCCCTGCTACGGTGGTTTTTAATAATTTGGCGGCTACTAAAGAAGAGTACGAAACAGCTTGGGAGGTGCCGGCGGCTGATAGCTGGCATAGCCGATTTTTTGGTTAAGTAGTAGGATAAGCGGGAGAAATCTTTTCATTTTTATGTGGGTTTGCAAGAGTTTTCTTCTTATTCCTTTAATTTTTCTTTAAGTTTCTCCCATGTTCCAGGTTTTAGAACAGGTTTGTTTATAACAGTTTTATCTTTAGCATAGTCAATTATATACTCCGCTCTTTCTTTTGAATCGGGGTGTGTACTAACCCAGGATGGGTAGTTTATAGTTTCGGTATCGGAAATTTTATATAAAAAATCTGCCAATGACCCGGGAGTTATATTGGCATTGGCGAGATAATCAACAGCCTTTATATCGGCTTCTTTCTCCAAATTCCTGTCAAAAGCAGAAGAAGACAATTTTTTAGTAACCTCTTTCATAATTTCTGAACCACCATTGCCAGTAGTCATGGAAAGTAAAACAGATAGCCCTACTTCTTTTACCAGCTTTTTCATCACGTGGTTATGGTGTATGTGGGCTATCTCATGACAAATTACCCCGCTGAGTTCTTCTGGCTTGTCGGCGGCATAAATGAGCCCGGTGTATAATAGTAAATGGCCATCTGGAAGGGCGAAAGCATTGATTTCATCTTTATTCAGGATATGAATTTTTATATGAGACCTGTTTATTTTATTGCTAAGGCAGATAACATTTACAAGACTGTCCACCGACTTATTGATGAATTGATTTTTATTTTCGTCCCCTGTTTTTCTGAAGATTTCCCAAAAAAGTTCCCCGAGCTTTTCTTCTGTTCTTTTAGTGTTTTTTTCAATTTTTAAAACCGTAATCCAGTCAACCTGCCTCAATATTAACCATGAGGCGAAAAATAGAATCAGGATAGTGAATCCTTGCAGCAAAATTTTTTTCATAGTTTAGGTTTACATATTATTTGAGTGAGAGGCCCGTAAAACCACCATTCAATATGAATGCCTTTTCTTGTTTGCACGGCTGTATAAATAGTGGCTATAAATTCGGTGAGGTTAAAAATAAGGGCTGTTAACAGGTAAGCAATATATATAATGCTAAGATTTTTAGAGCCCATTAGTATATAAATAGTCCACCAGAAACCTACACTATTGATAATGACTATTGAAAACTGGGATAGCAGCGCCTGGGTGCAGTGCCAGCGAACAAAATAAGCTGCTTTTCGGTTAGCTATATAAAAAAATAAGGTAGCCACTAGATTTAGTATAGGTAAGGGCAACCCAACAATGAATACTACTAATGACATAAGGTAACTGTTGGAAGCTTTTTCTGCTTCGTGCTCTTCTGGTTTGTAGGCAAATTTTTTTGTATGTATCATAACCCTTTTTTAATATTCCAAATCCAGTTAATAAGTACCAATACAATGAGCGGTATGGCAAGTATAGGTTTTTTTAGATATGTTTCAGCAGTCGAATAAAAATTAAAGAGCGTATTCTTTTTGGCGATAATATCTGCTATAATCCAGGGAGGTATAAACAGCATTATAAGAGCAATCCCAATTCCAAATGGATTTATATACAGAGATTGGGCAATGTTTCCCTTTATAAGGGAAATAATAGCTCTTGTGGAACCACAAGAAGGGCAGGGTATAGCGGTAGTGCGTTTAAGGAGGCAAATTTCTATTGAATTGCTTTTGGTGTGTATGGATGTTATTACATAATAGAGCCAGCCATACCCTGCCATACAAGCCATAAGTAGCGTAGCATATAGCTTATTTCTGGATAGAAACATGGCTACAAAACTTGCTGAAGTTTCATTATGTTTTTTTCTCGGGTGGCATCCATAATTAAGAACCAGTCAATAATTTGCCATATTCCTAAACCCCCGCATGTTATAAGTTTCCCTACACCCAATCCTGTATCCCCAATAAAAAAACGGTCTATTCCCAATCCACCACCGAGTAGTGAAATAATAAGACTGGTTGTAGGGTCTTTAAATTGTAGTGTTTGCACCAAACTCCACTTAGCATCATCCATCTGCAGGAGTTTTTCTCTTATTTGGTGAATTTGGTGACTCTGAAAGAATTTTCCATTTGTCATGATAAACATGTCAACTTTTTGTGCATCCATTTTTTAGGTTAGTTAAATTGTTCCTACTCATTAGGCTTTTCGGTTACGCCTCGTTTTTTTTAATGGTTTCGCGCCTCCATTTCAGCGCTCAATGATACAATTTTTTTGGCACATATAAAAAGTAGTATTTTCTTATTTTTTTTATTAGTGTAGAAACATTTTTAGATTTTTATGCCTATTTTCTTTATATAAAGAAAAATAAAGGCGTATAATAAAAATATTATTGTGTTTTGATATAGCTATTTTTTACTGTTTTGCAATTTATTGTTGCGCCCACAATAAGGTATCCTTACTATATAAAAGTAAACGCTACAGAGATTTTCAGGCAGGTTTTTTCTTTTCTAACCGTATAGATTGTAATATAGCTTCCAATTCAAACATATAATCTCGTTTGTTCGCGGAGGGTGCAAAGGTAAAACCCTCTATTACCACAAACCGGTTACGGGGAAAGTCTTCTATCATATAATTTATGAAGGGACCCGCCATGAAAAAATTTTTCATTTCCCACATACCGCGGGTTTCTATAGCTTTTCTGCCAGTTAAGGTAATATCAGAAACATAGGGAGCATAGGCTTTTTCTGTAATCATGTGCATCCCTTCTTCTCTCCCCGGAATATAGCGTTCACCTATAGAATCGCGCATTTTTATAATCGCCTCTACGCGGGCTTCGCCTTCTGGTAAAGTATTTAGAGGTATTTCGTATAAAATAATATTCATGGTACCTTTAGGTATCTGGCGCTCTATCCAGAAAAAGTTAGTTTCTTGTTTCACTATTTTATAAAGGGAGGGAATAGAGAGAGAAATTCCCAGTGTTTCTTCTATAATAGCTTCTTTATGAGATTTTTCCTGCAATCTTCGCTGGTTTTCTTCAATATCGTGTTTTTTGTAGAGTTTAATTAAATCAGGAGCGTGTTCATGTAGCAGGGCAATGATGGTTTCTTCATTTTCGCCTCCCAGATAAGCCACTTTCTGAGGTTTGGCAAAAGAATTGTCTTTTACGGCAAAAGAAGAGGCGCCTTTTTCTATTATTAAAATGTTTCGGCTGTTTCGGGCAGAGCCGGTGAAGATTTCTGCCGGCATTTGGTGAATGGAAAAGATAGGCTCTTCCCAGGGCAACCCATCAACGGGAGCGGCAAAGTATTTTCTCACTTCGTCTCCCACTGTTCCGTTCCAAAGGTCATCATTTATAATTAAGTAAAGAGAATTTATGGCGCCTACCGAACTGGGTAAAAATTTCTGGTTATTTTTAGAGGTACACGTATAGAAAAGGGCGCAAACACTAAGGGCGAGAAGATATTTTTTCATAGAGAAACGATTTTTCCGGTACTTAACAGCTACATACTTTTAGCTTGGTTCCTGGTTTTAAATGAGTACCGCTAATATCGTTCCATTCTTTAATATTTTCAATAGAAATTCCGGGGAATTTTTGTGCAATGCCCCAAAGAGTGTCTCCTTCCCGCACAGTATAATATTTTTCGGTTTCGTTTTCTGACTGAGATGGGGAAGACGAAGACGAAGACGATGGAGAGGTGGTTTGGGCTGGTGGTTTTTTAGTGTAGATTATGAGTTTTTGCCCCACAGAAAGATTATTTTTCCGGAGGCGGTTCCAGTTTTTAAGCTGGTTTACCGTAACCCCGTATTTCCCGGCTATTCTCCCGAGATAGTCGCCGCTTCGCACCCGATACGTTATCTTGTTATCTATTTCAAAAAGCTGGGGTAAAGGTTTTTCTTTTTTGTCTAACTCCGCCTTAGCATACGCATAGATGGCTTCTTCATGGGTTATGAATTTTCCTATGAGCGATTTTGGCAGGCGCAAGGTTTGTTTTTTTCCTTCTATATAGGGGATAATATCTAACTGGTAAGAAGGATTAAAGAAACGAAGCAGGTTGATGTCTGTATTTAAAACAGTAGCTAATTGCTCAAAGGTGAGGAGTTGCTTTACGTGTATAGTATCGGTTTCAAAGTGGGGAATATCTGGTTTTTGGGGTTTAAACCCGTGGGCACTGCCATATTCAAAAATATAGAGCATAGCATAGAAGGCAGGCACATAGCCGGCGGTTTCTACGGGAAGATAAGGCCTTAAATTCCAATAGTTCTGGTAGCCGCCGGAACGCCGTATAGCTTTAGCTACATTTCCCGGGCCAGAGTTGTAGGCTGCCAGGGCTAAATCCCAGTCTTTAAAGAGTTCGTACAAATCTGCAAGGTGTTTTGAAGCTGCCCGGGTAGATTTTAGAGGGTCGCTGCGCTCATCTACATAACTACTTACCTCCAAATCGTATAATTTCCCGGTGCCATACATAAATTGCCATAAACCGGTAGCTCCAACCCTTGATTTTGCCCGCGGGTTAAGGGCAGATTCTATAATAGGCAGGTATTTCATTTCTAAGGGCACTTTGCAGGCATCTAATGCTTGCTCAAAAGTGGGGAAATAAAACATTCCTGCCGTCATAAGAGATTCCAAATATCCTTTTTTCCAGGATAAGAAACTCTTTATCATTCGCTCCAACTCTGGGTTATAAGCTATATTGAAAGGAGTTTTCTGGTTTAGCCTCTCTAACCGTACCTTTAAGGTATCGGTGGGCAAATCGCGAAAAATGGTATCAGTTTCCTGAGACGGGGTTTGGGTAATGGTATGGTACATAGTCTCATACCAGTTTGATTGGTATATTTTCTGCAACCAAAGGCTATCTATGCGGGCGCCGTCTGAGTTATCCCGTAGCTGGTAGGCTCTATTTTTTTCAGGGAAATATACTTTACCATCTATAAAAATGGCAGTACTGTCAATAGAAGCAAGAGTTTGAGTTTCTATAGGAAGGGTTTCCAAGCCATTAGGCTCACTGTGTTGGGCATTAGCAAAAAATCCCAAAAATCCCAATAATACCCACACTATTTTTCTCATAAACATAAAACCTGTTTTACAGCTATATTTTATAAGTATGTATGCCTATTTTGTTATTATTTAAGAACCCAAAAACAACTCCTACTATAATCGTAACCATGCGGAGACAATAAAAAAGAAGTTATTACCAATAAGCTACACAACCCGGGCGCAAGATATGAAAAAAATACAAATTTTCTATTCTATGCCCCTGCTTAATACCGATAATATTCTGGTTTATAGGGTCCTTCCACCGCTACATCAATATAATTTGCCTGGTCATTGGTAAGCGTTTCCAGTTCCACCCCTATTTTGTCTAAGTGCAGCCGCGCTACCCGCTCATCTAAATGCTTGGGTAACATATACACCTTATTTTCATACGTATCTGCATGATTCCACAACTCTATCTGAGCGAGCGTTTGATTGGTAAATGAATTACTCATTACAAAACTGGGGTGCCCGGTAGCGCATCCTAAATTCACTAACCGTCCCTCAGCCAGGAGAATAACATCTTTTCCACTCACAGAATACAAATCAACCTGCGGTTTCACGTTCACGTGCGTGTGCCCGTAATTTTCTTTCAACCAGGCCACATCTATTTCATTATCAAAATGCCCTATGTTGCACACAATAGTCTTGTCTTTCATCCGCTCAAAATGACGCCCTGTTACTATATCCCTATTGCCAGTGGCTGTAACTATAATATCGGCTTTCTCAATAACCGAGTCTAAACGCTTCACCTCATACCCATCCATAGCCGCCTGCAATGCACAAATAGGGTCTATTTCTGTAACCGTAACAATAGAGCCGGCACCCCTGAAAGACGCTGCCGTACCTTTTCCTACATCGCCATAGCCGCAAACCACTACCCGTTTCCCGGCAAGCATCACATCTGTAGCTCTGCGAATAGCATCTACAGCGCTCTCGCGGCATCCATATTTATTATCAAATTTCGATTTAGTTACAGAATCATTCACGTTTATAGCCGGCATGGGTAGCGCCCCTTTCTTCATCCGCTCATAAAGCCGATGCACCCCGGTAGTAGTTTCTTCTGAAATGCCTCGTATGCCCGCCACCAATTCAGGGTATTGGTCTAACACCATATTTGTTAAATCTCCCCCATCATCTAAAATCATGTTTAGCGGTTTACGCTCATCCCCGAAGAAAAGCGTTTGCTCAATACACCAGTTAAACTCCTCTTCCGTCATCCCTTTCCATGCATACACAGGAATTCCCGCAGCGGCAATGGCAGCAGCGGCATGGTCCTGGGTAGAAAAAATATTACAGGAACTCCAGGTAACCTCAGCTCCTAAAGCGGTAAGCGTTTCAATAAGCACCGCTGTTTGCACGGTCATGTGAAGGCAACCGGCAATGCGGGCCCCTTTCAAAGGTTGTTGCGCTGCATAAGTTTTGCGGAGCGACATAAGCCCGGGCATTTCTGCCTCGGCTAAAGTTATCTCTTTCCTGCCCCATTCGGCAAGCGATATATCTTTTACTTTATATGCCACATGTGGAAGTGTCTTGGTACTCATATTACTTTCTTATTTTTACGGGTTTAAAAACCAATTCTATTATTTTTAATGAAATTTTCCAGAATGCAAAGGTACGGAATAACTTTTAAAAACAGATGCCGCTTTATAAAACCATAACTATAAATGAACATACTCGCCTGTTGATATGGAAGATTGAAGAAACCTTTGAAGACCTGTATCGGGCTGCTGGCTTAACTTTTACTGATGAAAAGCGGGTGAGAGCTATGAAATCGGGCATTCACCGACGCGGTTTCCTAAGCGTGCGTCACTTGCTCGCAATAGCAGGGTATGAGGCTGCTGATTTGTATTATGACGATTTTGGGAAACCGCATTTAAAAAATGGCAGCCATATTTCTATTACGCATTCTTTTAATTTTTCCGCCATTATCTTAAGCGCTATAGAGGTAGGCGTGGATATTGAAAAACAGCATGACACTATTGAAAAAATTGCACCTAAGTTTATTGGGTATGAATGGAACTACCTGGCGCCACCTTGTTTACAGGAAAAACTTACGGTAATTTGGTGTATTAAAGAAAGCCTTTACAAATCTATGGCAATGAGAGGCGTGAGTTTTAAACAACACTGCCAGGTGCTGCCTTTTGAGTTGGGCAATGGAAAAACCAAAGCCTGGATTCACTTTAAAAGTGAGGTGCAAAAATATGATGTTTCCTTTTTTTCTTTTGAGAATTATAGCTGTGCATACACCCTAAAAGAACCCCTGAACTATGCAAACTGTTTTTGATTTTTTATTTTCCCAATACGTCACGTATAAAACTGTAGATATTGTCTTGGAAATTGTAGGTGTTATTTTTGGGTTTTTAAGTGTTTGGTATGCTAAGAAAAACAATATCTGGGTATATCCTACCGGGATGGTAAATACCTCTATTTTTGTGTATTTGCTATGGAAATGGGAGCTTTTTGGGGATATGATGATAAATGGCTACTATTTTATAATGAGTGTGTATGGCTGGTATATATGGACGCGTAAGGTAGATGCCACTCATGTTACCCCCATCGCCAGAGCTACTGTTACCGAAAAGCGGGCGGGAATGCTTATCTTTGCAGCAACCCTGCTGTTTGTATATGCAGTGTACCTTTATTTTGATAAATGGAATAGCTGGACGGGTTATGCCGATGCGTTTACCACGGCTGTTTTTTTTGTGGGGATGTGGCTCATGGCCCGCAAAAAAATTGAGAACTGGCTGTTTTGGATGGTGGGTAACCTCGTTTCCATTCCCTTGTATTTTTATAAAGGACTCACTTTTACCAGTATAGAGTATGTAGGGTTTTTACTAATAGCTTATTACGGATATGGAGCATGGAAAAAAATCTTGAACAAAAACCCAGCAACCTCATAAAAGTGGTGTTGTTTGGGCCCGAATCTACCGGGAAAACCACCCTGGCAGAACAGCTGGCAAGGCAGTATAATACTGTGTGGGTGCCAGAATATGCCCGGGAATACTTGCAAAATAAATGGAATAACGAGCGAAAAACCTGCGAAGCCAGCGATTTGCTCCCTATTGCGGTGGGGCAAATGCGGTTAGAGAATGAGCTTGCTCCCAAAGCCACGGATGTGCTTATTTGCGATACCGATTTGTTGGAAACTAAAGTTTATTCTGAAGCCTACTACGGCGGCTCGTGCCACCCTTTGTTAGAAGAGTATGCCTTGAAAAATAAGTATAATCTCTATTTTTTAACGTATATTGATGTGCCTTGGGAAAAAGACGATTTACGCGACCGCCCGCACGAGCGCGAGGAGTTTTTTGCATACTTTAAAAATACTCTTGAAAAATACAATCGTCCCTACGTTCTCTTAAAAGGCGGCATGAAAGAACGCTTGCAAACAGCCATTGCCCAGATTGATAAATTGCTGGGAAAATGATGAGTTTTTTTAATGAAGCCGATATAAAACAGTTAACAGAAAAAGGGATAAGTTTAGAAAACGCCACAGAGCAACTCGCTATTTTTAAAAAAGGGACCTCCTTTAGCTCTCTCTTAGCGGCAGCCTCTGTGGGAAAAGGCATTCTAAAAATGTCCCTGGAAGAGCAACAGCAACTTGTTCTCAGGTTCGAGCGTGAAAAAGACCGCCTTAACCTGCTCAAATTTGTTCCTGCTTCGGGAGCGGCTTCGCGGATGTTTACCCCTCTTTTTATTTTTTTAAATGAATACAATCCTGCAACAGAAACACTTACCGCCTACCTGCTTCGCCAAAAGGAAGAAGCGTTGCTAACCTTTTTTACAGGGTTAGAAAAATTTCCTTTTTATGAGGAAGTGAAACAACACCTGCTAAAAAAATATCCCGGTTTTAACCAAATGACCGATGGGGAACAGAAATTTTGTTTTGTGCAAGAAATGCTCTCCCCCCAAGGGCTTCATTATGGCGCTTATCCCAAAGCTTTATTACCTTTTCACCGCTATGAAAACAGGATAGCCACTACTTTTGAAGAACATCTCTCAGAAGCAGCGCTATATGCAGCAACTGACGGAAAGGTGCACCTACATTTTACCATAACCCACGAGCATGAACATCTTTTCAACAGAGAGGTTACAAGGATAAAAACGTTTATGGAGCAAAAAACAGGCATACTTTTCCATATATCTTTTTCCTTTCAGGAGCCGCATACTCATTTTATGGCTGTAACCCCTCAAAACACTCCTTTTAAAGATAGCGATAATCGCCTTTGCCTGTACCCTTCTGGCCATGGAGCGCTTTTAGAAAATCTCGATGCGCAGGATGCCGATATTATATTTATAAAAAATATAGATAATGTGCCAATAGATAGCTTCCAGGAAAAAGTAGCCTTCTATAAAAAGGTGCTGGCAGGCAAATTATTAGAGGTGCAGGAAAAAATCTTTCAGTATGCGGCCTTCTTAGATAGCAAGATGCCAACGCCGCAAGAGTTGCAAGATGCTATACAATTTCTTCGAGATGAGCTATACCTGGACATTCCTGCGAGTTTAGAACATTTTTCTAAAGAAGAACAAGTTTTGTATGCAAAGAAACAACTCAATTGCCCGTTGCGGGTTTGTGGAATGGTGGTGAATGAGGGCGAGCCGGGGGGAGGCCCTTTTTGGGTGAAAAATGCCAGTGGGCAAACAACGCTGCAAATTATAGAAGGCGCCCAGGTTGATATGGAAAAACCTGCTCAAAAAACAATATTCAAAAACGCTACTCATTTTAACCCGGTAGATGTGGTGTGCGGGGTTAAAAATTACAAAGGCGAAAAATACCGCTTATCTGATTTTACAGATGCCACACAAGGGTTCATTAGTCAAAAAATTAATGGAGATAAACCTATTAGGGTATATGAACGCCCCGGGTTATGGAATGGGAGTATGGCGCACTGGAATACTATTTTTGTAGAAGTTCCGCTTTTTACCTTTAACCCTGTAAAAACGGTTAATGATTTGCTTAAACCCGCTCATCAGCTATCGTAACGTATGTTTATGGAAACGCTTCTCACCTATTTTCCAGACCTGTCTAAAAAGCAAATACACCAGTTCAGCCAGTTAGAACACATATATAAGGAGTGGAATGCGCGCATAAACCTTATTTCCAGGAAAGATATAGAACAATTATATATACACCACGTGCTCCACTCCCTGGGCATTGCAAAAGTGCAGCCCTTTGTAGCTGGCAGCCGCATTCTCGATGCCGGTACCGGGGGCGGTTTCCCGGGCGTTCCGCTCGCCATTTTATTTCCGCAAACCTCATTTTACCTGGCAGATGCCATTGGGAAAAAAATAAAAGCCGTTACAGCTATTGTTACAATGTTAGATATAAAAAATGTACAAACCGCCCACATTCGGGTAGAAGATATAGTTGAAAAATTTGATTTTGTGGTGAGCAGAGCGGTAACTCACATGCCGCAGTTTGTAAGCTGGGTGGGTGGAAAAATTAAAAAAGAATCGCAACACGAACTTAAAAACGGCATTTTATATTTAAAAGGAGGCGATTTGACAGAGGAGTTAAAGAATTTACCCAAGGCAATTATTTACCCGCTTAAAAATTATTTTAAGGAAAGTTTTTTTGAAACTAAAAAAGTAGTTTACCTGCCTGTATAAAAAGCCATTCAATTATCGGGTATCAGCACAACCGGTTTTAGCTTAATTTGGAGCACATGAACATAGCTGCCATTGCGGGAGGTAAGGTTGGCTTCTGTAATTCGGAATAAATAAAATTCCTTTTCGTACTGGTAGAAATGAATAATGCGGTTATCTACATCAAATAACTGTTTTGAAGAAGTAGTGGAATTAAAAACTACCGTGTTTTCCCGTGAGTCGTATATTCTATAAGTGGTTTTCCCATCCTCATCAAGTATTTTAATAGTGTAAGGAGAGGGGTATAAAAATTCTCCATGTCGCTCCCAGTTCCCGTGAGTGGTTTTAAAAAATTTCACCAGCCTGTAATCATCTGAGGCCGAGATTTCGCCTTTCTCAGAACGAATGGCATTAAACAGTTTAGAATTTTCCAGCTCTGATTTGGAAATATATCCCAAGGCTTGTTTTTTAGAATTTTTCACTGTAAAACCGCCTCCCATAAGTTCGCCATAGAGTAATTTAGATTGCAGGCGGTCTAACGCCTTTCGGGTATCTGCACCTAATACCAGGATGCTATCGGGGTTTCGCATAGCTATTTTAGGTTGAAAAAGCGAACCATCTTCTAAATTCAATGCCACCCATTCCGGGCTGTCTTTTGGATTATAAAGAGCTTCTTTTTTTAAATAACTGTTGGTGAACAATATTATAACGGCGCCCGCAACCTCTAACAATAACATGCGAAACAAGGCTTTTCGGTAATCATCGGGGATAACTATCCAATTAGGCAAACTTAGCAGCGTGAGCAAAGCAGTGAGGGCGAAAATCACAAGAAATAAATATCCTAAAATGGCAATTATCATAAACGTCTCCTTAACGGATGGTAGTTTTATAGGGAAACAAAGATAAAAGTTTCTAATAAAAGCAAGATATTCTTCAGAACAATTCCCATGCGCTTGCTCCTCAAAACACATAACTGCAATTTAATTAGTAAGTTCACAAAGAAAGAGCGGGGTTTATAAAGAAAAAACTCGCGCATACAGGTGTATATATTCACACGTGGGCGAAGCGCCTGTATGGGTGTAGTTTATTACATAAAATCCTGATAATCAATATATTACCATAAAAAACTATACAAACTTTGAGATGTTAAATTACTCTCTTAATAAAACTTTTACTATAAGAAGCAGTTTCAGGAAACGTGTCTTTCACCTGTAGTTTTCAGTTCACCCATTGCCCTTTCGGTAATCTGCCAAAAATTTTTCCAGGCCAGTATCCGTAAGCGGGTGTTGCAGTAAACTTATAATAGAAGATAGGGGAGTTGTTACCACATCTGCCCCCAATTTAGCGCACTCCACAATGTGCATAGCATGTCTTATAGAGGCCGCTAATATTTCTGTTTCAAAACTATAATTATCATATATGAGCCGTATATCCTCAATGAGTTGCAAGCCATCTGTAGAAACATCATCTAACCTGCCAATAAAAGGAGAAACATACGTGGCGCCGGCTTTGGCGGCAAGCAACGCCTGCCCGGCAGAAAATACCAAGGTACAGTTAGTGCGGATACCCTTATTCCGAAAATATGTAATGGCTTTTATACCCTCTTTAATCATAGGCACTTTCACCACAATGCGCTCGTGCAAATCGGCAAGCTCTTCGCCTTCCCGAATAATGCCATTCAAATCGGTAGCTATTACCTCGGCAGAAACATCACCGCTAACCAGGTTGCAAATATGAACATAATGGGTAAGAATATTATTTTTTCCCGTTATACCTTCCTTTGCCATTAGCGAGGGATTGGTGGTTACCCCATCTACTATACCCAGCGCTTGCGCCTCTCGTATTTGCTCTAAATTAGCGGTATCTATAAAAAATTTCATTCGTTACATTCTTAGTTAACACCAGGCAATATTATAATTTGTGATGGCGTATCAGCAATTTTTCAAAAAACTCTGCAGATAGTATGCGTTTTAACAAAACAGATAGTTTTTGTCCAAATGAACCTACATTATATTGAGCGTCCGGAAAAGGTGTATCAATAATCTCAAACAATAAAAGTCCTAACTTCTTAGGGTCTTCCCCATCTCTTACGTTCTTGTTAATCATATCGAGTGTATGACTATATGCTTTTTCATAGGGCGAATTTTCATATATAGGGGTATGGTAACGTCTTAGAGAAATGTTGGTGGCAAAATCGCCCGGCGCTACATGAGTAACCTGGATGCCAAAATCCTTTAGCTCTATTCGCAACGCTTCGGTGAGCATAATTAAAGCCGCTTTTGTAGCAGAATATATGCCCCTGTATGGAAGCCCCATATAACCTGCAATGGAAGACAGGTTTATAATTAAACCGCTTTTTTGCGCCCGCATGTAGGGAAGCACTTTTTTTATAACCATTATAGGGCCATATACATTGGTGCTAAATACTTTGTCTATTTCATTGGAGGGTGTTTCTTCTATTGCCCCGGTAATGCCAACTCCCGCATTGTTGATGAGAACATCTATTTTGCCTTCCTCTTTTATAATAATAGCTATCGCCTTTTCTATGGAAGCCTCGTCGGTAACATCCATTGGCAATAGGTGAAACAAAATATCGTTATGCACAGTATGTGGGTTTCTGCTGGTTCCGTAAACCGTTAACTCCTTCATAGTCAAATAACTCGCTATGGCTCGTCCTATTCCCGAAGAAGCTCCTGTTACTAAAACTACCTGGCGCATTTCCATAATAAGGAAATAACTTAAAATTTATAATCGTTTAAAAAAGGCAAGTTACCCGCATCGCACCGCTACAACCGCATACCTTTGCTGCGTTCCCACCCTGGAGGATTGTGCAGGAGCTGGTCGTGCGGGACTTGCCCGCCCCAAATATACAACCTTTTCAGGTATGCTGCTATCTTTTTGTTTTCTTACTCTAAGCGACCAGTAACTTTTGGAAGGAAGATGATAGCATGGGAGGGGTGAGAGAGGGTAGATATAAACTTTAACTTTTAGTTAAATGGCTAATGTTTTTAACCGTTGGCGTTAGATGAAAGAAAATAGAACAGAAAGATAAGGCGGAAAAATAATGTAACGTAGCATGTATTCTGAATTTGTGGAGTTCAATGGAGTGGAGAACTAACATGGAATTGGAAAAATTCTAATACCTGTTATTTAATTTTCTCCTCATCTTTGTAGATAATTTCATTTAAAAAATTTGAAGAAATGCCGCTTATCAAGTTTTTGTTTCTTTCTTTGACGTTGCTGTTTTTAACCTGTAATGAAACGAACAGAAGCGATACGCATTTTTCGCTGGAGGTAAAAAGCGCCGCAAAAACAATACAACTGCAAAAGCCCATTGCCATTTACCTGCAAAACCCCAGCAACTTTTCTATTGACTCAGTGTCTTATTCCATTGGCGGCTACCGTGTTTACCCGATAAGAGATTCTATTTCAGTGAGTACTATAAAACCAGGAAAACAGGTTTTACAGGCTACTGTTTTTTACGAAGGAAAGTATGAAACGCTCACTAAAACCCTTACCATTTTATCGGCTACGCAACCTACCCGCTACACCTATAAAATTCTCAACCAATATCCGCATGACCGAAATGCTTATACACAAGGGCTGGAATTTTATAAAGATACGCTCTATGAAAGCACCGGGAGAGAAGGCTATTCTACCTTGCGGAAAATAAACTATAAAACCGGCGCCATCTTGGCGAGCATTCCCCTGGATGCTATGTATTTTGGAGAAGGCATTACGTTTTTACGCGATACACTCTACCTTCTTACCTGGCGTTCCGGGAAGGGATTTATTTATAACCCTACTACTTTACAACTTATAAAATCTTTTCCTTATGGAAAAAGTAAGGAAGGCTGGGGGCTATGTAGCGATGGTGAAAAACTTTATAAAAGCGATGGCACTGAGAAGATATGGATACTTAACCCTGAAACGCTTGCTGAAGAAGATTTTATACAGACGGTTACCAATACCGATATTTTTTCTAAAGCTAATGAATTGGAGTATGTGAATGGGAAAATATACGCCAACAGCTATCAAAAAGAAGGTATTATGATTATTAACCCTCAAAATGGCGTTATAGAGGGAATTGTTGATTTTCGGGGACTTCGCCAGAAAGTAACCCAACACCCGGATTTAGATGTATTCAATGGCATTGCCTATAACCCTAAAACCCATACTTTTTTTGTTACCGGGAAAAACTGGGATGTATTATTTGAAGTGGCGATTGTGGAGAAATAATGTGGTTATGGAACTAAGAGGGGTGAATAAAGAACCAAGTCGGGAATTTTAGCATTAAAAATGGTATCTAAGGACTGGAAACTTGGTCATTCAGGATTTTACATTAGGCAGTTCTATAGTGTAAAATCTTTGATAACTATTATTCCGGGAAAAGTATGCTTTGATAAGCACCTATATCGGGGTTCAGCGTTCTATCTGTTCCCAGCAGGTCGAGAGGAACATTCATGGCGGTAACCCCATCTGCCTGGTTGTTAGCTGCGGAGGCTTCGCCTATGAAGAAAGCGTTGGCAGAAGAGTTGAAAAAATCGGGATTTTCATTCAGGAGAATATTTTCAAAAAGAGACCCATCCGCAAAATTGTATAAGAGATTGCCAGAGAAAGAGTTAGTGAAATCATTGAACCGTAGCAGGCAATTTTTAAAATGATAGTTAAAAGCAGCCCCATCTACTTTATTAAAAAGCAATTCAAGCAAGTTATTTCCATAAATAATGCAGTTGGTAAAGTTAGCTTGCGTTAAATCCTGGGAAAAAATATCACCCCCGCCCAAACCTGTATAATTATCAATCAACACTGCAGGCAAGCTGCGAAAACTATTCCCCCAATAATTAGCGAAGGTACAATGCCTAAAATCATAAACCCCGCCAATGTTGCAATAGAGTGTTGCCTGCCCTGCATTGCCAATAACAAGGTTTTCGGCGTCAATATGGGCGGTTTTCGCCCAAAGCCCTATATTAGAAGAATTATAAATCTGGGTATTTTTAAGGGTAAGGGTAGGCGCTACAAGCCCGTCATTACCATCTGCGAGAATACCCACAGTAGCGTTTTTTATTGTGAGATAATTAATACTATGGGCGGTACTTCCGGGAGCGAGCCAAATGGTGCCCCACTGCCCGGGAATATCGGCAAACGCCGGTTCCAGTCGGTCTCCTTCAAAAATCACTTCATTTTCCAATAGTTCTCTATCAACGCTGAGGGCACCATTTACCTCAAGGGTACCGTTTTGCGAGACCAGCAGCCCTGAGTTATCATGAAAATGTACCCGCGCCCCGGCTTCCACGGTGAGGGTTTTTCCTTCGGGCACAGCGGCATAACCATAAATAATATAAGGTTTGGCATTAGTAAACGTAAGCTCGCTATCTTCCAGGAAAAAACCTTGTATGCGTATTTCTTCCCCTTCTTCATTTAAGCCAAGAAAAAGAGTTTCAGTAGTGCCATCGCCAAACTGCTGAGGGTAGAGAAACACAGCATCTTGAACAAGGGTTACCAAAGGAATTTCCTGGAGGGTAGTGTTTGATTGAAATTGAATGGCATCTGTATATAAAAACTGGGTTTCGCCAGCAGCCACCTCCTGTATATCAACAGTAGTTTCAATAAAAATATAAATACTATCCCGTGCTAAAATTTCTATATTTTCAAATGTTTTCCCGGCAACACCATCTATACTCAGGCGATAATAAGAAGCTTCGCCTTGTTCCAGGCGCACAGAGGGAATGCGAATATTGTCCTTACTACGGTTATATACCTTTAAGGTATAAGTGGCAGAGCCTATATTGGTGAAAACAGTATCGAGATAAACGGTATCTTTTGAAAATTCCAGGTCGCCGGAAATGATAGTGAAACTAAAATCATTTCGGCACGAGCAACACAAAATGACACCGGTTAGCACTGTGATATAAAACAGGGAATACAGTTTCACAATTTACATTTATCAGTAAAGATATAACTTTTTATATAAGAAAATATTGCAGGAAATAGGAGGGAAGGTAGATTGGGCATATTATAGAGCACGAGACCACTTTGGCTTCAGGCATGGTTTCTGATTTTTCCTGCCTTAAAATTTACCCTGGTTTTTAACCCGCAAATAAAGGCTGGCTGCCCATTAAACGATAAACATGGTTAGCAACCCCTTTCAATATCATCTCATTGTCAGGATGCGTAATTGCCTCATCCATGAAATTTACCAACATCTCCATATCTCTTTCCTTCAGTCCGCGCGTAGTAACTGCCGGCGTGCCTACCCGTATGCCCGATGTAATGAAGGGCGATTTATCATCAAACGGCACCATGTTTTTATTCACCGTAATAGCCGCTTTCCCCAATGCCTCTTCCGCCTGTTTGCCGCTACAATTCTTATTTCTCAAATCTATCAGCAGCAAATGATTATCCGTTCCCCCGCTAACCACGTGGTAACCTCGCTCTATAAAAGCCTTTGCCATAGCCTGTGCATTTTTTCGCACCTGCACCGTATAATGCAGAAACTCATCTGTGAGCGCTTCGCCAAAAGCCACCGCCTTGGCAGCGATGATGTGCTCTAACGGACCGCCCTGCATTCCCGGGAAAACGGCGCTGTCTATAAGAGACGACATACTTCTTACAGTTCCGTTTTTTAGTATTATGCCAAAAGGATTATCAAAATCATTTCCCATCAAAACCATCCCCCCCCGAGGCCCCCGAAGTGTTTTGTGGGTAGTGGTGGTAACAATATGGCAGTGCGGCAACGGGTCGTTTAGCAACCCTTTTGCAATGAGACCCGCCGGGTGCGAAATATCTGCCATTAGTAATGCCCCAACCGAGTTGGCAACCTCTCGGAAACGTTTAAAATCCATATCGCGCGAGTAGGCAGAGGCGCCCGCGATAATCAACTTAGGTTTTTCCCGTTGCGCCACCTCCTCCACCTGGCTATAATCAATCATCCCGGTTTCCCTATCCACCCCATAAAAAACCGGGCGGTATAGTTTCCCTGAAAAATTTACAGGTGAGCCATGGGTAAGATGACCTCCATGAGACAAATCGAACCCTAAAATAGTATCTCCCGGTTTCAGGCAAGCAGCATACACCGCTGCATTTGCCTGCGAGCCACTATGCGGCTGCACATTCGCCCACACAGCGCCAAAAAGCTTTTTAGCACGCTCAATAGCCATATTTTCTACCTCGTCCACCACCTCGCAACCGCCATAATAACGTTTACCCGGGTATCCTTCGGCATATTTATTGGTTAGTACCGAGCCGGCAGCCCGCAACACTTGGTCGCTCACAAAATTTTCAGAAGCTATGAGTTCAACACCATATATTTGGCGATTTTTTTCCGCTTCAATTAATTCAAAAATTTCCTTATCAGCCTGCATAACAATTAACTTAAAAAATAACGCATCAAAAATAACAAATCCAGTTGGTAGATTAGAGGAAAATACTATCTTTGGCTATGGTTATTAAAATAAAAACCTTGTTATGCCCTATAAAATAAACCTTCTTGATAGATATTCATGGATACCGGTTCCACCCGATTCCGATTTTCCTATCCAAAATATCCCCTTTGGGGTTTTTTTGACGCGGGATGATGTTATTACTATAGGAACTCGCATAGGCGATACGGTTATTGACCTGGGCGCCCTTCACCAATTAGGCTATTTTGAAGGTATTCCGTTGACAGATGATATTTTCTTACAGGATACGTTAAATGATTTTATATCGGATGGAAAGAAGACCTGGCGACTGGTGCGAAATCGTATTGGGGATATTTTTGAACGAAATCATCCAGCGCTTCGCGATAATGAGGCGCACCGAAGTATTGTGCTTTTTGATTTGGATGAAATAGAAATGCAACTTCCCGTGCAAATAGGCGATTATACCGATTTTTATAGTAGTAAGGAGCATGCTACTAATGTGGGTGCCATGTTTCGTGACCCTAAAAATGCTTTGTTGCCTAACTGGGTGCATTTGCCGGTTGCGTATCATGGGAGAAGTTCCTCTATTGTGCCTTCTGGCATTCCCATTCATCGCCCGATGGGGCAAATGTTGCCAGAGGGAGCTAATGCCCCTGTTTTTGCACCTTCGCACATGGTAGATTTTGAACTGGAAATGGCTTTTATTACTACTGATGCGAATTTGCTGGGCGAGCCTATTTCTGTGGAAGAGGCGGAAGACTATATTTTTGGCATGGTGCTGTTTAATGATTGGAGCGCCCGCGATATTCAAAAATGGGAATATGTGCCGTTAGGTCCATTTTTATCTAAAAATTTTGCCTCCTCAATGTCTCCCTGGATTGTTACCATGGATGCCCTGGAGCCTTTTCAGGTGAAGGCGGTTGAACAAAGCCCGCAACCTTTGCCATATTTACGAGATAACAACAGAATAACGTATGATATCCAGTTAGAGGTACAAATTACACCTCAGAATGGTGCGCCCGTAACGGTTTGTCGTAGTAATTATAAATATTTGTACTGGACAATGGCGCAGCAACTGGCGCACCATACCATAAATGGGTGTAAGGTTAATAGCGGCGACCTTATGGCGAGTGGCACTATTTCTGGCTCTCACCCCACTTCTTACGGGTCTATGCTGGAACTTACCTGGAAAGGTGAAAAACCTATCCAGATGAGTGATGGCAGTTGGCGAACCTTTATCAACGATTATGATACTGTTGCCATGCGCGGCTATTGTAGTGATAAAGGAAAGCGTATTGGTTTTGGAGAAGTTTCTAACCTGTTGTTGCCACCTTTTGAAATGAAAAAGAAATGAATAATAAACTAAATTACAATATAAGATGAGGATTGAAAAACTATCTATCGGCATTATTGCTGCCTTAGCCCTTGCCTGCGGAGGCGTAAAACAAACTCAAAAAGCCTTAAACTCAGGCGATTATGATAGCGCCATTAATGAGGCTGTTGAAAATTTAAGGAGTAATAAAACCAAAAAAAATAAACAACCCTACGTGCTTATGCTGGAGGAGGCTTTTCCAAAGGCGGTAAATAAAGATGTAGAAGATATTCGGTTTTTAGAGAAAGATGGAAATCCTGCCAACCTGGAGGTTATTTATGAAACCTATCTCCGTTTAGACCGCAGGCAGGAACGTATAAAACCCTTATTGCCATTGCCGGTATTAGACAAAAACAGGAATGCGCGTTTTTCATTTGAAGATTATACTGATGAAATTATAGATGCTAAAAATAAATTGTCTGATTATTTATATATAAATGCCTCCCGCTTACTCAATTCCAGCAGGAACAAGGGAGATTACCGGAAGGCGTATGATGATTTGTTGTATTTGAATAACCTTTCTCCCAATTACAGAGATACTGCCGATAAGTTGGAGGAGGCGCGCTATAAGGGGACTGATTTTGTGAAGGTGCTTATTTTGAATGAGACAGATAAGGTTCTTCCAAAACGGTTGGAAGATGATTTGCTAAATTTTACCGCTTACGGTATTAATAATTTATGGACGGTGTATCATAGCAATGTCCTGGAAAATGTGCGCTATGATTATGATATGACTATTGCTTTTAGAAATATTCTTATCTCTCCCGAGCAGGTGCGCGAGCGGCAACTGGTTAAAGAAAAGCAGGTTAAAGATGGCTGGAAATACCTGGAGGATGGGAATGGAAAGGTTGTGAAAGATAGTTTGGGGAACCCTATTAAGGTTGATAAATTTAAGACAATAACCTGTAATTTCTATGAGTTTACCCAATACAAATCGGTGCAGGTTCAAGGACAGGTAACCTATACCGATTTGGTTTCCCGCCAGCTTATAAATACATACCCGCTTACCAGTGAGTTTGTTTTTCAGCACGTATATGCCAATTACCAGGGCGATAAGATGGCGCTGGATAATGATTTAATATTATTGTTAGATAAGCGAGCGGTTCCCTTCCCCAGCAATGAGCAAATGATTTATGATGCGGGCGAGGACTTGAAAAACCGTATAAAAGGCATTCTCACGCGACAGCAGTTTTGAGTAAGCGCTGGAAGAGAAGGTGACAGAAAACAAAATAACCGACTATAAATAGTCGGTTATTTCTTATTTTATAGCGTAGGGTTTTTATAAATTAACGAATTGTGGAATACTTTGCGCCACCCCATTCCAAAATATAGTTCTCAATTCCAGGGCTTTGTTTACCCCATCTATTACGTCATCAATTTTTTCGGGCGTTTCTGCTAATAATTCTCGTAAAATATCGTGCATAATTTCGCCATGCTCATCGTCTATTTCAGAGTGCAGGGTAAAGAAAACCAAATCTTGTTCGGTGAATCTTCCAGATTTTCTAAGCCCTTCTAACAGGTATTTGTATATGTATTTTACAATAGATTCGGTTCCTACAGATAGCATTCCCAAGGCTCTTAGTTCCGAGGATTTTTGTATTTCGTCTAAGAAACTCATAGACCATTTCTTTCCCCACTCTACTTTATCGGTAGGAGTTACTTTTTTTAAGAAGTTTCGGAAGAGGGTGGGGTGGTCTATACCATCTACCCATTCTCTTTCAATGCCAATTTCTTTTAAAAGCACTATATCTTCCTCGTGCAAATTTCCGGTTTCCTCGAATAAATTTTCTAAGAGAAGACTTCTGTGCTTGCCCGATTCTAATTTTGCAATAAGCGCACACAAGTATCGCTGGAAATTTTTACTATATTCATAATAGTTATAGGCTAAGGAGCTTATTACAAAATCCATGTTCTCATAGTCATTATGTCCAAATCGTTGTAAGAACTCATGATTCACAGCGTTCGATTTTATTGCATCTTCTGTAATTCTCTGTAACTGTTCCATTTTTTATTGTTATTAATTAGTTTTTAGTAAATATGTGTTTGTTAAATTATTCTTCTTGTCGTATCGCTAAATGCCCTAAGTTTTGAAGAAGTGGCGCATTTTCGCAGGCGATATATTTTGAATATTCCTGGGAGGTGCTGTGGTGGGAGTGCGCCGCCCATACAGGAATATAAATAGCATCTCCCTGGTTCCATTCTACTTTTCTGCCTTCTATGAGGCTATAGCCAGCGCCTTGTACAATATATATAACTGTTTCGTAAGTATGGCGGTGTTGATTGGTAGATTGCCCGGGTTCTAAACCTCCTATGGTCATGCTGATAGTTTTAGTGGGTAAATCCACCACAAAAACATCGTGCTTGCGCTCCCTGGAAAAAGTATCTTCTTTTACAGATTTTTTACTTTCTACATTTTTATGGATGAGTTTTTCGGGAATTTCAACGTGGAATTGGCTTTTTGTTTCTGTAAAATCTACGGAACTATACTTTTTGGAGTTCATGGTGCTGATTTTTGGTTAATAATATCTGGTTTATAAAATTCTCTGATTCTTCTTTTTCAATTGAAGTTAGAGCAGAAAATACATCTTTAAAAAGTTTATCGAAAACTTTTTTAAACAAGGTAGGGTTGTTTACAAGAGTCTCATAATAGTTATCTTCACTGAGCCCTAATGTGTTTTTTATGTAAGTGAGTTGTATCACAGCTGCATCAGAATCTTCAAACCAATATCCTTCATATTCTAATACCCGGTCTATATAGAGTTCTAATTCTACCAGATAGACTTCTATGAATGAACTGAGGTCGTTTTGAACATGCTCGAACTGGAGGCTAAACTGAACTCCGAAAAGGTCGGAAAGAAGTTCTTCCAAAGCGCCTACATCTCGGGGCTCGTACTTCTTATTTATTTCATTCCAAAAGTTTTCAGAGGCGCTGTGTCTTATATAGTGCCCGTACTCATGCCCCTTGAACCAGGTTGTTAAAAAGAGAAGAATATTTTTTTTGCTTAGATAAGCGGAGGGTCTTCTTTTGTTTTTATAGGTAAGGTGTCGTTCTAAATAAACATCCGGAAAAAACAGCGTAATGAAGTTTGATTCAATAGAAGCGAACCTGTTTACATATTCTGGTAAGAATAGGGCGAATTGGTGAGGCGGACAACTTATCTCTCCGTATGCATCCATGATTTCTACGGCTATAAGATTGGGGCACTGCTGGTTTAGAAACAACCCATGTAACTGGTGCTTGTTTTTTATGGACTCCATGAATTTTTTATCAGACTCCATCATGCGGATAAAGAAATTCAAAATGTAGTCTTTTTTACAGTAAAACATGCTGTAGAGGAATTTATTGGTCTTGCAACCCCATGTTTTTAAAGGGGCGCAAAAGAATACAGAACTGTTTTTATCTTCTACAATTTGTTTGTGTAATGCTTCAGAGCCTTTTGTGCTGCCACTCTCTATTAGCACCGTGCTGGTATGTATAAAATCTTTTACAGGGGCAAAATCTTTTTCACCTGCTAAGAGTGCAAGATTGTTGAGTAAATTTTGCTCCTCGCTTGATATGGTATTAATTTGGGCTGTTTCACCCTCATAGAGGTTTATCTTTTCTATGGTTTTCTTTATGGTAGTGGTTATTTCGTTCATAAAAATAAATTTTTAAATTATCTGCTGGCCAATCCTCCTGCAATTTCTCCCCCGTCAACGGTTATAGCGGCGCCCGTTATAAAAGCCGCTCCCGGGCTTGCTAAAAAGAAAAAAGTTTCTGCTATTTCTTCTGGTGTTGCGTGTCTTTTCATAGGAATTTTGGCGTTTACCTCTTCCAGCATTGCATCAGAATATTCCTGCCGTTGCATAGGTGTTAGTACATACCCAGGGCATACACAATTTACGCGGATATGAGGGGCAAATTCGAGCGCTAAACTTTTTGTCAGTGAAATAACGGCGGCTTTAGAGGCATTGTAACTGGCATAATACGGGTATCCCATTATGCCGTTGGTAGAAGCCGTGAAAAGAATAGAGCCTTTTCCCTCTTCGAAAAAAGGGAAAAACTCAGACACTAAATAATAACAAGAATGTAAGTTGGTATTCATTACCTTATGCCAGTCTTCATGACGAATGGCGGTAAACTTATCCCGAATGCTTATCCCGGCGTTGTGGAGTAAAATGTTAATAGAACCAAAATCTGCCGCTACTCTTTTAGCTACTTCAGCCACCTGTTCGTGATTGCTCACATCTGCCTGGTAAAAATGGGCGTTAGGGTTCTTTTGGTTAAGTGTTTCGCCAACTTTTTTGTTTAAGTCTAAAACAATAACAGTATATTCATTCGTGCTTAAAAACCGGTTCACCGAAGCCTCCCCAATGCCAGAACACCCGCCTGTTATAACTATATTCTTCATATTTTTAGATAATGGCTTTAATAATGTTTTTCAGGTTTAACACCCCCATGAGCAGGAAGGCGTCATTTGGTCCCAGCTTGCTGTAAAAAAACTCGTTTATTTTCTTGTTAGAACATTTAGGCCGCGCTCCATATAACTTATCTAAGTATCCGTATGCGTTTTTTATGATATGAGCGTTCATATCTAACATATCTTCTTGTTTTAAATACCTGATGACAGCATTAATAGAGGCCTCGTGCTTTTTAGAATGTATAACCCCATCCATCCTGGGATACACATTCTTTTCACCAAGGTTGCTGATGAGGATTTTATAGATAACGGGGTTTTCAGTTCGGCTAAACATTAAAAAATCGTAATACGGGCGCTTATAGAAAGCCTCTCTTGTTATAAAAGCATTCGCTCTGGGGATAACAGAATTTCCCTGGTATTTAGAAGTTACACCTGAAGAGTCTAAATAACAAGCCGTTTGATTGGAAAGTTTAAAAATTCGGATACCCGTCCAACCCACCACTTTTCTATTATCTTCTATATCGTGAACAAAAACAAAATAGGTTAGGGTTTTTAGATAATCAAATTCCTCTCGTTTTGACTTCCAGAAACCTGTTTGGTCTGCTCCAAATGAGTCGCTGGAAACTTCAATTAAGGTTTTGTAGAAAGCATTTTCTTCCTCTTCAGACATCCTGGAGAGATATTTACTGGAATATACCATACCCTCAAACTGTTTCATTAATGAAACAGTTCTAACCCCGCTGGTTCTCATTTAGCTTCCTATTAGTTGCATGTCTTTAGATACCACAGCTGCTCTTCTCTGGTAGCGAATGATAATAGCCGCCGAAATAAAATTAGACGTCCACAACACAATTAACCACAAGGGGAGAATGATAGCAAATGAAGGAACAGCACCCTGCACAAAATATGAAATGCTATACAATGAGATGATATTGAAAGCGCTCACTATAGCGCATTTAGCACCTATGAGCGTTAACATATTTTTAGAATTATCTCTCTTTAGGTAATTTCCAAGCGAGTTGCGGTTAATAATACCTATTAAAACCCCGCAAACAAGAGCTACCGCCAGAGAAAATAATGCCATACTGTATAATGAAGCCAGGCTATTATCTACATGGGAGCCCAGTACATAATAATGCCCTATACCTGCCAAAATGCCAATCGCAAGAGCATCAAAATATATTCCCGGGTTTTCAAACATCACAGGTTTAGGTAAATCCATATCAATAGCTCCTTTTTTCTTTTTGCCAAACATAAAAGGGCTTATTAAATTGGTTCGGTCTATATAGTTTAGATATACCTGACCTGCCAGCTTAATGAGTCGCTTATCATAGAAAATAGTACCAATGATATTACCAATATTAATAACTATCCCAAAAACCAACAAATCGGCGGTCATAACAGGGAAACACAAAAACATTGGGAAAAACGCCGTGTGAACGGGGAAACGAATCCACCTTCTGCCGCCCACTTTCCATAACTCAGGTATGGGTTTTTCTAATTTAAAAACCTTTGCAATAATGGCAGAACAGCCAAACGCCTGCCCGCAATCGTACTCAAAAATATGCGATTCAAAATACCATAACCAGCCAATCACCAAACATACGCCCATAACAATCGCCCAAACGCCGGTTAATTCATACACCACATAATCTGAAGGACGCCATAGACTAAACGCCAATAAAATATAGTTTACATTTATAAAAGATTGTAAACTCCTCCACTGCATAGAATCAAGTTTCAAATGCTTTAATATTAATTTCTTGATTCCCAGCGTGGCAATAATAGAATGTTGGACTCCAAACCCGAGGGTTAGTAAACCGTCAATAATTAAATCCTTAACCATTTTTCTGTTTTTTTAAAAAGTTAGTAAATATGATATTGCAAAACTAAAATTATTAAATTGTAAAAAAATAACTAAAAAAACCGTATTGTTTTTTATTTTCGTATAATAATGCTGTTTTATAACATTATTATAATTAAATAAATTTATATTTTATTATTTTAATATTGATGCTCATTTTATTGGCGGCAAATATAGTATTTTTTACTATACAATGAATATCTTATTATTTTTTTTAATAAAAGTAATCACATTCTTGTTTTAAATGAGTAAATAACTCTATATACTACTACTAATAAATTTAATATAAGAAGATTAAAAAACATACCCGATAAAAAATAATATGCTAAAGAATAATATCAGTCGTATTTTTTATTTTTGAGAACAACCGATAATGAGAATTGTACCCATATTTTTTCTGAAAAAAACAACAGGATTTGCTCTTTTCCTGAGCGCTTTTCTCTATTATGTGATAGGCTATCAAGTACTCCGAAGTCAATTTTTGTGGTTAACAATTCTCTATGCCGTCTTGTTCTTACTATCTTACCTCCTTATCCGTACAATGGGGAAAAATACATGGTTACTATTGTTAGCAGGTATTTTTTTCCGACTGATTTTTTTAGGGGCTGTTCCCAATCTTTCGCCCGATTTTTATCGCTTTATCTGGGATGGGGAGTTGCTGTGGAAAGGTATAAACCCCTACCTGTATTTGCCCGAAGAAATCATTCAAAACCCACCTTTTTCGGCCGCCTACGCTCAGCAGCTCTATGAAGGTATGGGAGCGCTCAGCGCTTCGCACTACAGTAATTATCCGCCGCTGAGCCAGCTTATTTTCGCCCTGAGTTCTGCCTTTTCCGACAGCGTCATCGGGGTGGTAGTGGTTATGAGAGGCATCCTTATCCTGGCAGATGTGGGGGTATTTTACTTTGGAAAAAAATTGCTGCAACTCCTGGGACTTCCTATGGAACGACTGGGTTGGTATTTTCTAAACCCGTTGATCATTATAGAACTCACAGGAAATCTTCATTTTGAAGGAGTTATGCTTTTCTTTTTCCTCTGGAGCTTGTATGCGCTTTTTCGCAACCAATTCTATCTTTCTGCATTGCTTTTCGCCGCCGCTGTTTCTGTAAAGTTAATTCCGCTCTTGTTTTTACCCCTGTTATGGCAACGCCTGGGCTGGAAAAAAATGCTGGTATATGGATTAAGCGTTGCGGCAGGGGTTTTGCTGTTGTTTTTGCCCTTCCTTTCCCCATCATTTGTAACCCATTACACCGATACGCTTGGGTTGTGGTTCTCCAATTTTGAATTTAATGCAAGCATATATAATCTTTTCAGCGAAACAGGTTTTCGGTTAGAAGGCCATAACCGCATCCGGTCGTATGGAAAAATGATGCCCTGGGTAGTAGCCGGCTTCGTGGGGATTCTCGCCTTTTTCCGGGAAAATAAAAGTCCGACCCAACTGCTGACGGCTATGCTGTGGACGCTTGCGTTTTATTATGCGCTGGCTACTACGGTGCATCCATGGTACAGCGCCTTTTTGGTAGGATTGGGGGTTTTTACCAGGTATAAATTTCCGCTGGTGTGGAGCGCCGTTTTAATAATGAGCTACCATGCTTATACAGCTTTTCCCTTTAGGGAAAATGGGTTTTTAACCGCTGTCGCATACGCGCTGGTGTACGGGGTGATGGTTTGGGAGATTTTTGGCGGGAAGCAGATTATTTTATATAGTTCTTTTATAAAAAAGAAGCGCTAAAATATGAGTACGTTTTATAAAGGGTGGTGTTGAGTTTGCTCTCTAAAGGTTTTGCCAATGGTATCTTTTAACGGCAGGGTATATGTAGATTTTGTAATAATTCCCATCGCAGAGAATTTTTCAAAAGATTTACTTAGCTTGCTCTCATTCGAAGCAAACTTTTCGGCTTCTTTTGATAAGGCTTCCTTTAATTTTATGGTAGTGGTTTTGGTGCTCATTTTCCATGCAAATTTAGAAAAATACTCTTGAATGAACAAATGCTTTACTTCCACTTCGTATTATATATTCACAAATCAGGTCATTATAGTCTCGTACTAACTCGCGTAATTCTTCGTTTTCTGAGTAATCTTCGATTTTTAATTTTAAAAAAGAGGTAAGTGTGTTAATTCCTATGGAGCGACCGTGGGAATGCCAAATGCTATTATTACTCAATTTATTTGCAATATCCTCCGCTCTTTTTTCTTTTTCTGTCTTAGTTACAGGCTGTCCTGTTGAACTATGCGTATTCCAATTTTTAAATTTGAATTTCACTAACCATTCTTTTAATAATGCAACCGTGAGATTTCTTGCCATTTCATAACTTCTGAGCTCTGCAAGGTCAATTTTTTGTAAAATAAGAAACTCGGCTTCAGTTAAAGTATTTTTCGCCGATTTTTCTACTAATTCCTCTACTTTGTCAAGATACCCTAATGCGGGAACCCAGTTTTTACCATTATATACTTGAGGGTCAATTGGCCCTAAAGAAGATGAGTAGTCCATATAAATCCTGTCTCCTGCCATACATAAAATAGTTCCCGCTGACATGGCATAGTCGGGCACTACAAAATACACTTCATTATAATGAAAACGAATAACCGAAACCATTTTCTCAACAGTTTCAGCGCTTCCTCCTGGGGTATTTAGAAAAATTACCAATTTACTTCTATCAAATTCAGTATCTTTTTTTAACTGTTCTATAAAATCTCTGAAAGCCTTCTCCAAAGAAGGGTGAATTTCTCCATAATAAAAAACTACATCGGCCTCAAAGTATTTTTCGACCCTGCGGAGCCTTTTGTTTAGGGTTTCTTTTATAGTTTCGTCAAATATTTGCCTCATTTAATTTTCTTTGTTTCCTTTGATTATGGACTTAACTTTTCATCTTTACTAAATTCTTCTCTACTAAAGTATCATTTTCGCACTCAGTTATTGGGTTTCTCCCTTCTCATAAAAATGAGAAAACTTCTTTATATACTCGTTAAAGGTTTCTTTTTCTTTCGCATACAGCGCCGGGTCATGTTCCGAAAGAATTTCTATCAATCCCCGGTAGCGCTCCAGGTCGCTTACAATATCCGACCCTTTCTGGTATTGCCTATCAATATCCAAACCGGTATAATAAGTAAGGTTTTCCTGGTATTTTTTGGCTACTTGTTTGTAGAGTTCCCGGGCTTTTTCCGGTTCGCCTACTTTATAATAGCCCTCTATAAAAGGCTCTAAAAAGACGTAATAACCAAAATACCCAAAAGGCATTTTTTCCATCGCTAAATGGATAATTTTGCGGGCTTTTTCGGTTTTACCCTCGGCAAAAAGAGTTTCCGTCAAACGGGCTAAGTTACCCCGGTACGAAATGCTATTCCGGCGGGTTTCCGGGTCGTGGTAAATATTAGGGCTTTCTGCATTACCCCAATCCCATTTCATTACAATATCATACATCAAATCGCTATCTATGCGCCCCATTTCATAAGGATTTTCTTTATTTATAGGGGTTTTTATAGGCACCAGCTTATACACCAATCCATCTAATTGCAGGTAATCTTTCATCCATAGATATTCTTCATTATCAAAGCTACCGCCGGTGAAGTAAATGGGGCGTTTCCAATCGTTGTTCGTCAACAAATCCAACATCAAAATCCGGTTTTTGCCCAACGCGCTTTGGGGCAAATCAATATCAATAAAATCCACAATAAGCGCCGAGTCTTTTTCTTTTACCAGCCCGCTTTTCAATACGTTTTCTTTGTTTACCGGAACGCGTATTTTGTGAGTAGGGTAAAAAACTATCTCCTGCCCTTCTCCAAATTCAACTTTTGTTTTCGGGTTGTCGCTGCCCACCCAATTCATAAAATCTTTACTATTCCATCGCTGCTCGGTAAGCGGCTGGTAATAAATGGCATCGCGCACCCCATACGCATACTTGTCATGCGTGAGTTGAGAGGGAATAGGTTCGCTTTCGTAGGCTTTTCGTTTCATCTGGTCTATGTACCAGTCTGTAGCGAACAGGCTGGTATTGATGGTGCGCACATCGGTGCGATAGCCTTCAATTTCCTGGGCATACCAGAGCGCAAACGTATCATTATCGCCAATAGTAAAAAGAATGGCGCCCACATCTTCCTGCACCGAGTCGAGATAGGCTTTTGCCATAGCTTGCGCCGTATATCTGCCAGACCTATCGTGATCGTCCCAATTCTGGTAGGCCATAACAGAAGGTACTGCCAACAGGCAAAAGAAGGTTACCAAAGGGGCTGCAACAGCAGGTTTTAGAAGTTTTTTAAGGTTGTTAAAGATTGCATATACCCCTATTCCTATCCATATTGCAAAAACATAAAATGAGCCTATAAGTGCATAATCTCGTTCACGAGGTTCAAATGGGCGCTCATTTAGGTAAATCTTCAAGGCAATTCCCGTGAATAGGAACAGCATGAGCAATATCCAAAAATAGGCTTTGTCTCTTTTCAGTTGAAAAAACAACCCCACAAATCCCAGCAAAAAGGGCAGAAAGAAATAAGTATTGCGGGCTTTGTTGTCTTTTACATCTGAGGGGAGGTTATTTTGCGAGCCTAAGCGGGCTTCATCTATAAATTTTATACCGCTTAGCCAGTTTCCATGGTCGTCATACTTTCCCTGGATGTCGTCTTGCCGCCCCGTAAAATTCCACATAAAGTAGCGCCAGTACATATAACCCACCTGGAATTCAAAGAGGTAGTGCATATTTTGCCAGAAAGAGGGTTTTTCCACCTCTAAATAGTCTTTGAATTGGCGTATAAAAGACACATACTCTTCTTCGGAAATAGCACCGCTTTGCAAATCAGCTTTAAAATTGGTTACGGCTTCGCGCAGTTCTTTCTGGGAGGCGTATTCTGGTTTTACGCGTATGTTTAGCAGGCCTGTAATTTTCATGTAATTGGCAGCGTGCTCAGCGCTCCACATGCGGGGTAAAAACCCTTCGTGATAGCGGTTGGGGGCGGTGCGGGCGTTTTTCCAGTTGTTCACCACCACGTATTTACCGGTCTGGTAATTGCGCTCGTATTTGGGTTTATCATCTATGTATGGGTTTACCGGGTCTTGCCCGGCAAAGGCATCAGAATACATGGGTCCATAAAAAAGATGTGTTTCCGGGTATTGCTCCAGGTTGTAATAAGCTAAGAGCAACCGGGCGTCTGAGGGCTGGTTTTCGTTGATGACTACGTTGGCATTGGCTCGTATGGGAATCATAAACCAGGTGGAAAAGCCTATGAATACAAACAAAACGCAAAGCGTAATGGTGTTGAGGTGAACGAATCCTTTTTTGCGGGTATATCTCAGGAAGAAGTAGAAGGCGGCGATAATGAGGAGGCCGGCAATAATGGTTCCTGAATTGAAGGGTAGCCCGAAACGGTTTACGAAAAATACTTCGGAATAGCCAAAGAACTTGAGCGAGGAAGGGAGCAATAGTTTAAAGATAAACAGCAATACGGCTATGGAAATGACGTTGGCTATGAGAAAGGATTTCAGGGTGATTTTGGTGTAGTTTGCAAAATAGTAAATCATTCCTACAGCGGGTATGGCAAGCAGCGCCATAAAGTGCACGCCAAAGGAAAGCCCTATTACGAGTGCAATGAGAATGAGCCAGCGGTCGCCCCGGGGCTTTTTTATGTCTTCTGCCCAGCGGAGCCCGAGCCAAAAGAGCAGCGCCATGAAGAGGGTGGCCATGGCATACACTTCGGCTTCTACAGCATTGAACCAGAAACTATCGGAAAACGTGAAGGCTAAGGCGCCTACAAGACTGCTCCCCAGTATGGCAATGGCCTGTGGGGTGTTAAGGGTTTCTTCCCCAGTGGCGATTAGTTTGTGGGTGAGGCGGGTAATGGTCCAGAACAGGAACAGAATGGTGAAGGCGCTGGAAAAAACAGACATGTAGTTGACCATGCGTGCTACCTGCTCTGCTTCGGGAGCGAACAGGGAAAAAAAGGCACCCATCATCTGGAAAAAGGGAGCGCCGGGCGGGTGGCCTACTTGTAGTTTGGCAGAGGTGGCTATATATTCGCCGCAATCCCAAAAACTGGCGGTGGGTTCTACAGTGAGTGCATAGGTGATGAGGGCTATCGCAAAAACCGCCCAGCCGAGCAGGGTGTTTATTCGTTTGAATTGTTGGGGTGTTACCATGATGTGGGCTTAGAACTAATTATCGCTGGCGAATTTACCAATAAATACAGAATAATGAGGTTTTTTGAAAAATGTTAACAGGCTTATGTGTGGAGTAAGGGTGAAAAAGGCGGGTGTGAGGGGGCGATTTTTGGCTTTGTTTTTTTGAATGAAATTGTGTGAGGAAGTATAGGTAGGGAAATCTCACAGGTTTTTAAAAGAGTGTTTTTGGAGAAATTGAGAGAAAAATTTGCACGCCTAAAAGTTTGTTGTACCTTTGCAGTCCTTTTGTTCTTTTGGCCCATTGTGTAACGGTAGCACTACAGATTTTGGTTCTGTCTGTCAAGGTTCGAATCCTTGTGGGCCAACTTTTTTCTTTTTATAAAGGAGTTAGAGATAGGATAGGGGAGAGAATCTAAATTCAGAATTCAGAGTTATTACCTCACATAAGTGCCTGCCTCCCTGGTATAAAAAATATGCATGGATTGCTAAACGGTCATAATTTCCTTTTCTTTTATCGCCAGCATGTCATCGATCTTCTTTATAAAGTTGTTGGTTAATTCTTGTATATCGGCTTCGGTGTTGTCTTTAATATCCTGGGAGATGTCTGTTTTTTTGATGGATTTGTTGGCTTCCTGGCGGGCGTTTCGGATGGATATGCGGGCTTCTTCAGCTTCGGTTTTGCTTTGTTTCACCAGGTCTTTCCGGCGCTCTTCGGTGAGGGGGGGCACGTTTATGATAATCATTTCGCCATTGCTCATGGGGTTAAATCCTATATTTGCCATGAGTATGGCTCGTTCAATCTCAGAGAGCATGCTTTTTTCCCAGGGTTGAATGGTGATGGTGCGGGCATCTGGGGTGGCTACATTGGCAACCTGGCTCAGGGGTGTCTGAGCGCCGTAATAGGCTACAAAAATGTTACCGAGCATGGCAGGATTGGCTTTTCCCGCTCGTATATTGAGGAGCGCTTTTTCAAAATGCTTTACAGCGTGTTGCATGTCGTCTTTAGCGCTTTCTAAAATAAATTCGATTTCTTCGTTCATGGTATGTATTTTTTATGACGGTTTTATAGGAAGACAAATTTATATGTTTACCTTGGTGCCTATATTTTCTCCAGATACTACCTTTAGCAGGTTACCTTCTTTGTTCATATCGAAAACAATGATGGGGAGTTCGTTTTCACGGCTAAGAGTGAAAGCGGTAGTATCCATTACTTTTAGTTCTTTTTTGATGACGTCTTCAAAAGAAATAACGTCAAACTTGGTGGCGGTTTTGTCTTTTTCGGGGTCTGCGTTGTATATGCCATCTACGCGGGTTCCTTTTAAGATTACATCGGCATTTATTTCTATGGCGCGCAGCACGGCGGCAGAGTCGGTGGTGAAAAAGGGGTTTCCGGTGCCGGCCCCGAAAATAACCACTCTTCTTTTTTCTAAGTGGCGTATGGCTCTGCGGCGAATGTAGGGTTCTGCTATGGCTTCTATCTTAATGGCGGTTTGCAGCCGGGTTTGCAGCCCGGTTTCTTCTAAGGCGCTTTGAAGGGCCAATCCATTGATTACGGTGGCGAGCATGCCCATATAATCTGCCTGCACTCGGTCCATTCCATTGCTGGCGCCGGCTACTCCTCTAAAAATGTTTCCGCCTCCGATAACAATGGCTATTTGCACACCCTTTTCGCTCACCTGTTTTATTTCCTGGGCATAGTTTGCCAGCCGCTCTGAATCTATTCCATATTGACGGTTTCCCATCAGGGCTTCGCCGCTTAGTTTTAAGAGAATTCGTTGGTAGTGCATAGCGTGTTGTTGGTGTGCAAATATAGGCTATTCTGGTAAATATATAGACGGGGGATGTGGCGGTGGAACTTTTATAAAAAATAATGGGCTTCTATAGGGCTGGCGTGTAGTTTTTTATGAATTTTGCCAAAGGTAATTATTGAAAGGGTATAAGATGCAGCTAACGTGGCAACATGCTATACAGGATTATGGACACTATTTGCGAATAGAACGGGGGCTTTCTGAAAATTCGGTTGAGGGTTATGTTTTTGATGTGCGGAAACTTATTTGTTTCCTGGAGGCGCATGAAATAGTGGTGTCGCCAGATATTATTTCTTCTGAAACGGTGCAACAGTTTATATATGAAACTGCTAAGGTAGTACGCACGCGCTCGCAGGCGCGCCTTATCTCGGGTTTGCGGAGTTTTTTTATGTATTTGATTTTTGAAGGGTACCGGGCTGATAATCCGCTGGAACTTATTGAGGCTCCTAAATTGGGGCTTACACTGCCAGCAACTCTTTCACTGGGGGAGATAGATGCGCTTATTGGCGCCATAGATTTGAGCAAACCGGAAGGGGAGCGAAATCGCACTATTTTAGAAACGCTCTATGGTTGTGGGTTGCGGGTTTCGGAATTGGTGAATTTGAGGCTTTCTGATTTGTTTTTTGAGGAGGGGTTTATACGGGTTACGGGAAAGGGGAGTAAACAGCGTTTTGTACCGGTGAGCGAGGGCACGCAGCGATATATTTTATTATATATAGAAGCAGTTCGCAGGCATATTGCTATACAGAAGGGGTTTGAGGATATTTTGTTTTTAAACCGGAGGGGTAGTAGGCTCACACGGGCTATGATTTTTACCATTATTAAACGGCTGGCGGTTGAAACGGGTTTGAAAAAAACTATTAGCCCGCATACCTTTCGGCATTCTTTTGCCACTCATTTGCTGCAAAACGGGGCCGATTTGCGGGCTATACAGCAAATGTTGGGGCATGAGAGTATTACTACTACCGAAATTTATGTGCATTTGAACCGGGACGATTTGGCGAAAGCTATTCATCAATATCATCCCAGGCGTTAGGCGGGGTCTGCGGGGGAAGCGGTTTTTATTTTTTTATAGGGGCGAATGATGAGGCGCGCCTCTCTGTCAAACCGAATATAATTATACACCCAGTTGATAAATACAACCAGGCGGTTTCTGAAACCGATGAGGAAATAGAGATGAACAAACATCCATACGAACCATGCAAAAACTCCCTGGAATTTATAATGAGGTAAATCCACCACGGCTTTGTTGCGCCCCACGGTGGCCATGCTGCCTTTATCTTTGTACACAAAAGGTTTCATAGGTTTCTGGGCAAGGAGGCGAAGGAGATTTGCGCCTAAACATTTTCCTTGCTGAATGGCGGGCTGCGCCATCATGGGGTGCCCGTTGGGGTGAGTTTTTTCTGCCATGCAAGCTACATCTCCTATGGCAAAGATGTTGGTAAACCCTTCTACCTGGTTAAAAGCGTTTACTTTAATGCGGTTGCCCCGGGTAATATAAGGCTCGGCATCTATACCCTTAATAGTAGCTCCTTTTACCCCTGCTGTCCAAATTAAGGTAGCTGTTTCAAAAGAAAGGTCGGTATTGGTAGTAACATTAGTGCCATCGTACTCGGTAACCTGTACATTTTTCCACACATTCACGCCCATCGCTTCCAGGAAATCTTCTGCTTTTTTAGAAGCCTGCTTGCTCATAGCATCTAGGAGTCTATCGGCACCCTGAACTAAGTTTATCTGTACTTGCCGTATGTCTAAATCGGGATAGTCTTTTGGCAAAATCCCTTTTTTAATCTCTGCCAGCGCGCCCGCAAGCTCTACTCCCGTAGGGCCGCCACCCACAATCACAAAATTCATGAGGGCGTTGCGCTCTGTTAAATCATTGGTTAAAAGTGCCTGTTCAAAATTCTCCAATATCAAACTCCGCAGGTTGAGTGATTGAGGTATGGTTTTCATCGTCATACTATTCGCCTCTACTTGCTTGTTGCCAAAAAAATTGGTTTTAGAGCCGGTAGCAATCACCAAATAATCGTACTTCAACGTCCCAATATCGGTTACTACTTGTTGTTTTTCCACCTCAATCTGGGTTACATTTGCCAGCCGAAAATAAAAATTGGGGTAGTCTTTTAAGATTTTCCGAATGGGATAGGCAATGGAACCGGGTTCTAACCCCCCGGTAGAAACCTGGTACAGCAATGGCTGAAAGGTGTGGTAATTGTGCTTATCTAACAAAACTACCTGTACTTCTTGTTTTCCGAGTTTCCTGGCTAAGGATAAACCTGCGAAACCGCCGCCTATGATGACGATTCTGGGGATACTGGTCCTGGGAATATTCATACGTTGCTTATAAGGTTATGCAAAAATAAGATTTCTTATGGCTCTTACGGAGGTAGGGCGGGGTTTACAAGTTAGCTGTTATGTTTTGCTATAATTAATGGAGTAGGAAAATAGTAGTGTACCAATGGTAAAGGAAAGATGCCTATTAAGCAATCTCATATTCAACTTTGGCAGGGTTTTTCATTTTCTTAGAGGCATTAAGGACTTCAATACCAACAATAGAGCCTTCTCTATCATAATCAATGATAACGCCCGATTTTCCCTCATCACTTTCTTTTATTTTCTTTTCGCTGAAGACGATGTAAAGTATATCGGTTTCTCTATCATATTTAACTTTCATAGTATTTTTTAATTTTAGATGTTTTATAAACCGTGAGTACCAGCTTTGGATTTTTCTGGTCATTAACAAAGATACGAATTAAGTGAGTGCCTATAATTGATTGATATACCTTGTGGTCATTCCCTGTTTTAATTTGTTCTGGATGAGCCAGAATTTTTTTAACAGTATCCACTGAAATTCCCCTCAATTCCATTTGCTCCAATGCGTGTTTAGAAAATTTAAAATCCATTTTTAGTAGCTGTCATTTTTACAGCTATTTTATCATATCATTATTAAATTACCTATTTTAACAGATGCATGGAGCATGTAAAACCTTCCTTTTTAATGCAAATATAACTAATATGATTGAGTAGTTTTGTAACATCTTTTGCTCAATAGCTACTAATAGGCAAACCATCGACCTTTGTGAACAGGGAACTGGAACATCAGTTTGTTACGGAATTGGAGCGGCACCAGAATATTATTCATAAGGTGTGTAAATTGTATGCGAATGATAGAGAGGCGCATAATGATTTGTTCCAGGAAATAACCATCCAGCTTTGGAAGGCGTATCCTAAGTTCAGGGGAGAGGCTAAGTTGAGTACGTGGATGTACCGGGTGGCTTTGAATACGGCGATTACACTCTACCGTAAAAATAAAAGGATTTTGCAGACGCAGAATATTGATGGGTTGATACATAAAGTGAAGGTTGAGGAATATGATGATACGGAAGAAAAACAGTTGCAGTTGCTCTACGAAGCGGTGAGGCAACTGAATGACATAGATAAAGCCCTGGTGTTTTTGTATTTGGAGGACAAGGATTATGAAGAGATTTCAGAAATGCTGGGTATCACAGAAGTGAATGCACGGGTGAAAATGAACCGGGTTAAAGTGAAATTAAAAACGATACTAAATCCTTAATATATGGATGAGTTAGAGCTACTTAAAAAAGATTGGCGCAATAGGGGAGAGCATTTTCCTAAACTTTCTTACCAGGAATTATATAATATGCTCTGGAAGAAATCTTCTTCGAGCGTGAAATGGATTTTTTATATCAGTCTCATAGAGTTTGTTTTTTGGTCGGTGTTATCTTTTTTATTAAAAGACTCTAAAAATATGGAACGGCTGGAAAGTTATCATGCTGATTATGTGGTGATTCCGTTAACAGTGGTGGGATACCTTATTTTGGGCTATTTTCTCTACCGGTTTTTTATGAATTACAGGAAAATATCGGCAACCGATACTGTTTCCACCTTGTTGGAGAATATTTTAAGGACCCGCAAAACTGTGAAACAATATGTTTGGTTTAACATTGGGTATTTTATTGTGGCGAGTTTTATAATAATGGGGCTACAGCTTTTTTATGATGATAAAATAGCGGCTCTTATAAAAGAGAAAACGGCAAATGGGGGATTGCCGTATTTCTATCTACTATTTGTAGGAAGTGTACTTCTTGTAATTGGCCTGGTTTCTGGTTTAATAGCGTTGTTCTATCGGTTAGTATATGGCATTTTATTAAAACGGTTGAAAGACAATTACAATGATCTAAAGAAAATAGAAGCGTAAACTATCCTTTAATTTTTTCTTTAAACTTGTCAAAATCAGTTTTTACCTCCTGTTTCGGCCAGCTATTATTAGTAATATCAATATCGGCGGTTTCTTCTTTCGGGTCAACTACAACAGCGGTCAATTCTTTCTCACTGGCAAGTACGCGTTTTGCTTCTTTATCATTTTTGCGCCATATCATCGCCGGGTAGGTAATAGTTTCCTTTGAACCATCGGAAAAGTTATATTCTACGATGAGCGGCATGGGCAACCCGCCGGGTTTCTCAAATGTAATCTCGTAGAAATACTTGGGCGATTTCATTTTTGCACGCTCTTCGGCAGAAAAATTCTCCATGAGATATTCATTGAGTATTTTTAGATTTTCTGTCTGCGAGGTATTTTTCACATCGGTATTATACTCTTCGCTGCCTTCTTTTACCAAATAAGCCAGCGGAGGCAAATCTGTTTCCTTCATATTGCGCTCTTTCATAACCTCTTTCACTTTTTGATTAGGCTTAGAAGAAATAACAAATTTCGTAACCTCTTTTACTCCTATATCTACATAATCTGTAGTATAAAACCATCCTCTCCAGTACCAGTCTAAATCCATAGCCGAGGCATCTTCCATCGTTCGGAAAAAGTCTTCCGGGGTAGGATGTTTAAATTTCCATCGCTGGGCATAGGTTCTAAAAGCATGATCGAACAACTCAGGACCCATAACAGTTTCACGTAGAATATTCAGAGCGGTGGCAGGTTTAGAGTAAGCGTTGGCGCCAAACTGGTGAATATTTTCAGAATTAGTCATAATAGGCTCTAAAAATTCCTGGTCGCCGCTCATATAGGGTATAATACCTTTTGCAGGGCCCCTGCGTGAGGGATAGCTTTTAAGATCTGGTAAGTATTTTTTCTGGAATTCCTGCTCTGCCAGGTATTGCATAAATGTATTTAACCCCTCATCCATCCAGGTCCATTGGCGCTCATCAGAATTAATAATCATAGGGAAAAAATTATGCCCTACCTCGTGGGTAATAACGCTTATCATTCCATATTTTGTGCGGTCATCATATTTTCCGTTTTCATCTGGGCGGCCATAATTCCAGCAAATCATAGGATATTCCATTCCCTGGTCTTGAGAGTGAACTGAAATGGCTTTGTGGTATGGATAATCAAACGTATAGCGGGAGTAGGTTTTTAGAGTATTCGCTACCGCTTTGGTGGAATAGGCTTCCCATAAGGGATTTCCTTCTTTTGGATACATAGAGATAGCCATTACCTTTCGGCCGTTAATGTCAACCGCCATAGCATCGTATATAAATTTACGGGAAGAGGCGAAAGCGAAATCGCGTACCTTTTCTGCTTTGAATTTCCAGGTTTTTTTCTTTTCAGAGAATTGTTTTTCGGCAGCTTCTGCTTCTTGTTGGGTTACTACTATCACCGGCGTATCAAATGAACTAGTGGCTTTTTCCCACCGATTGTATTGTTCTTTGGTAAATACCTCTTTACGGTTAAGCAAAAAGCCTGTTCCATCTAAAATATGGTCGGCAGGAGCGGTTATCGTTACCTCATAATTCCCAAAGGGAAGCGCAAACTCGCCCCTTCCCCAAAACTGGTTGTTTTGCCAACCTTCTACATCGTTATATACACACATACGGGGAAAGAACTGCGCAATGATATATAGATTATTACCGTCTTTTGGAAAATTTTCATAGCCGCTGCGCGCCCTGTCAATAACATGGTTATTTATATTATACCACCATTTTATAGAAAAAGAAACACTCTCTCCCGGTTTTAGGGGCTGGGGAATATTAACCCGCATCATGGTTTGGTTGATGCTATGGCTTAATGGATTTCCTTTTGCGTCTTTCACATACTCTACGTTAAAGCCTCCATCAAAAGGAGACTTATAATATTTTTTTGCAAAATTCGCTACAGGCTCCGCCTCAGAAACACCTTCACTCTCAATAAGCGAGGTTGGTGCATCCTTAGCGCGTATATTTTGGTCTAATTGCACCCATAAAAACTCTAATACATCGGGCGAATGGTTGTAGTATGTTATGGTTTCTACCCCATATAACTTTTGGTTTTTATCATCCAGCTCAATATCCATCTTATAATCTGCCTGTTGCTGGTAATAGGCAGGACCCGGCGCCCCCGATGCCGTGCGGAACATATTGGGGGTGGCAAATTCTTCATACAGTTGTTCAAATTTACCAGTACGCCCATGACCGGGTTTACGTTCAGCCTTGGTTTCTTCTTGCGAATAAACTACAGCAGTTACCACGAAAAATACGGATAACGCTATTGTATTAGTTATTTTCATAAAATGAAATTATTTTTTTTGAAGGCGAAAAGTACCTGTTTTTTCTATACATCCTTCTACTTCACTTAGAAGTTTAACATTCCTTTATCATTTTCCTTGGTAAGGATAAGGCTTTTTCGTTGATTAGCTACCTTTACATGCACGAGGTTTTGCTGTTCTTCCGAAACTTCCCAAAGCAGTTTACTCTCCACCAGTATAGTAGCAAGAGATTCTTTCTTTACATGCACTATTTCTAAATAACATTTTAGCACATCAGCCTCATATTCCTTCCCCAGATAAACCAAGGTTTGCTCCTGGTTATTTAATTTAATGTGAAAATGGTCTGCAAGATATTTCTTAATGAAATAATCATTATTTTTCGGCTCATTTTCAGTAGCTAATTTTGCCTGAATGCCATATCGTTCATTTAGCGTTCTTTCAAAATCGTCTATAAAAATTCGCATAGTAATCTGCAAAGACTCATCTTTTTCAGAATACGTTACCTGGGTTATACTCATATAGAATTTATGAGCAGATATAAAAGCAAATAGAGGAAGAAAAACAATAAAAAAAATAGTTTTTAGAGGTTTCATTTTCAACGTAATAAAAATTTTATGATTCGTATTTTTTTTCTACTACTAATTTCAGTTGTTTTAGGAACATGTTCGGGCAAGCGAAATGTGGTTCAAAGTAAACAAAAAACATTCCAAAATGCCCGTTATCAAACTGTTAAAATTTATGAAGCGGCTACCGGGGAGTTGGGACCCTGTGAACCGAGTATATACATAAGTCCTGCTGACCCTAATACTATTGTGGCGGGTAGTGTTATTGATTTTATCCATATTTCGGCAGACGGTGGGCATACATGGCAAACAAAACGATTGTCTTCTTCTTTGGGTGTTTGGGGCGACCCGTGTGTGGTTGCTGATAACGAAGGGGCTTTTTATTACTTTCACCTTTCGGATCCTGACGGAACAAACTGGCGAAGTAAAATGATATTAGACCGCATTGTGGTGCAGCGTTCCGATGATGGCGGAAATACATGGAGCGATGGGGTAGGCATTGGAAAAAACAGCCCTAAGCAACAAGACAAGGAGTGGGCTGCGGTGCATCCTAAAACAGGGGCTTTGCATGTAGCGTGGACAGAGTTCGATAGGTATGGCAGCCATAACCCAGAAGACAAATCTCGCATTTTACTGGCTTCTTCTCACGACAAGGGACATACGTGGAGCAAACCAATGGTTATAAGCGAGTTGGAGGGAAATAGTCAGGACAATGATGAAACGGTGGAAGGGGCGGTACCGGCTGTAGGTCGAGATGGAGAAATATATGTAACGTGGTCTTATAATGAGCATATATATTTTGACAAAAGCGTAAATAATGGGCATACCTGGCTTGCTAAGGATATAGTGGTAACAGACCAACCGGGAGGGTGGACATTTGAAATCCCCGGACTGGGCAGGTCTAATGGGATGCCGGTAACCTGCATAGACAACAGTAATAGCGAATATGCCGGTACAATATATGTAAACTGGACAGACCAGCGAAACGGAACCGATAATACCGATGTTTTTATAGCTAAATCTATCGATGGAGGCGCTACGTGGAGCCCGCCTGTAAAAGTAAATACAGATACTACCCGCACTCACCAGTTTCTTACCTGGATGAGTATAGACCCTAAAACCGGGTATCTCTACGTGGTCTATTACGATAGAAGTAGGTATCCTGATAATCGCACAGATGTAACCTTAGCCGTTTCATACGATGGAGGAGAACATTTTACTTCTAAAATTATTTCTGAACGCCCTTTTACCCCGGTACCCTCGGTTTTTTTTGGCGATTATAATAATATTCATGCTTTTAACGGAATTATACGCCCTGTATGGACGCATTATGAAAATGGTAAGTTGAGTATTTGGACAGCTTTGATTGATGAAAAGTTATAGTGTATAAAAAATGATATGAGTGAATGCCCTTACGCACGTGAGTCCACGCATGCGGGGGCAAGGCTGTACACCTTCTTGTTGGCTGAGATTCTACAGATTAGTAGTACCACGAAATTCTGCGGCCACCCTATTTAGTTTATCATACCATTCCACCCCGAATTTTTGAATAAGAGCATCTTTCACAAATTCATATACCGGCACCTGCAACGTTTTTCCCAATGCACAAGCCTTATGGCAAATGCCCCATTGGTGATAGTTTACTGCGGTAAAACTTAAAAAATTTTGCAAGCGGATGGGATATAAATAACAGGAAATAGGTTTTCGCCAGTTAATAACCCCCGCCTGGTAGGCTTTTTCTATAGCGCAAGAAGCGATAGTATTCTCATCAAAAATAGCATACGCGCATTCTTTGCCTTTCACCAAAGGCGTTTCCCATTCTCCCTCCGCTCCCATAATAGCCACCCCCTGGTCTCGTATAGCGTCTGCACCTGCCTTGCTCAGAAAAGGCAGCAAATCATTATATATAGCCTCTAAAATAGAAACCTCACCCTCCTCTAAAGGAGCCCCGGCATCCCCTTCTACACAACAAGCTCCCTTACAGGCAGCCAGGTTGCATACAAATTCTTTTTCAAAAACATCTTCCGAAACAAGCGTATCACCTATAGCAATCATTTCGCAAAGATAGCCTATCAGTGAGAAAACTTCTTTAAAACATATAGAAATTACAGGCAAAAATCGCCCCAATTCAGTATTTTTGCAGTGTAAAACCGTTACACGCTATGAAACTTATTCTCAGGGAAATTCTAAGCGCCGGGATGATACTTTTTGCAGTGATAGACATTGTAGGCAGCCTCCCTATCGTGGTAGATCTGCGCGCCAAAGTAGGCCGCATACACTCTGGCAAAGCATCTATAATAGCAGGGTGCATCATGGTAGCTTTTTTATTTGTAGGAGAAGAAATTCTCAACCTCATAGGCATTGATGTAAATTCTTTCGCCGTAGCAGGTTCGCTCGTTATGTTTTTCCTCGCCCTGGAAATGATTTTAGGCATTTCGCTTTATAAAGATGATGCCCCCGAAACCGCCTCCATAGTTCCCTTAGCCTTTCCCTTAATAGCTGGCACAGGAACACTCACTTCCCTGCTTTCCCTGCGGGCAGAATATCGGGTAGAAAATATCATCATCGCCATTATTTTCAATATTATCTTTGTTTACTTAGTACTAAAATCATCTAAAAAAATTGAAAAACTATTAGGAAAATCTGGCTTAGGCGTCATTCGAAGAGTTTTTGGAATAGTGCTGTTAGCCATCGCCGTGAAACTATTCGCTAAGAATATTAATGGTTTATTTTAAAAAAATCTATATGAAATATGTCCGAATCGCTCTCATAGCAGTAGCCGTATGCCTCATAATCTATAATAGCACCCTGCTAAACAAAAATAACCCTTTAGAAGGAGATAGTTTAGTAGCCATGATAGGAATTATTTCTGCGCTTTGTGCACTGCTGTTGCTTTTAATTGTAATGCTTTCTAAAAAAATAGAACGAAAAACTAAAAACCCGCACAACCATGTTTGATGCATTTATTATCGGGGGCGGGGTAGCAGGGATGCAATGCGCCCTCATATTAGGTTCTGCCCATGCTAAACCAGTTACCCGCGATAAAAAAATAGCCCTGCTATTCCATCAAAAAAACTCCCAGCTTCAATCAGCATTGCTTAATAATGCGCTGGGAATAGCGCCCGGAACCACCGGGGCAAAACTCATGGAAACAGGTAAAGAGCAACTCATAGCCTTATACCCGCATATAACCTTGCTGGAAGGCGAAAAAGCCCTTGCTCTTACCGGTAAGGCGGGAAATTTTACAATTACTACCCAAACTACTTCTTATACTGCTGCCATTGTAGTGGTGGCGGTAGGCCATACTAAATTTTTTACTATTGAAGGGTTAACCCAATACATAGAGCCTCATGCAGAAACCGACCCGGCAAAAGAACGCATCCAACTTAGAAACACCCGGCACCTGGTAACCAAAGGAATATATGTAGCCGGAACGCTGGCAGGTTGGCGAAGCCAATTTGCCATAGCCGCCGGTAGCGGCGCCCAGGTGGCAACTGATATTTTAACGCTGTGGAACGGAGGCGCGCATACCCATGTACACGATAGCGTTGCATAGAACAAATGATTTTTTTATAAATACTAACCCTATATAAACTAACTATGAAACGAGTAACAAGTATCGGGGGCATCTTTTTTAAGTGTAAAGAACCCCAAAAAGTAAAAGAATGGTATAAAACACACCTGGGCTTTGAGATGGATAGCTATGGAACTAGTTTTGAATGGCGGCAGGCAGAAGATGAAACTAAGAAAGGATATACAACCTGGAGCCCTTTCCCCGAAACTACAAATTATTTTGCCCCTTCTGCAAAAGAGTTTATGATAAATTACCGCGTAGAAAATTTAGAAACGCTGGTAACCGAGCTCAAAAAGGAAGGCGTGGTTGTTTTAGATGAAATAGAAACTTTTGAATACGGCAAATTTGTTCATATCTTAGACGTAGAGGGAAATAAGATTGAATTATGGGAGCCCAATGACGAAGAATATGATAAAATAGTAGAGGCGAGGACGAGATAGGAGAAAATCGTTTCCCGTGCATAAGCCAACCGTTTATCAGGAAAATACTCAGAATAAACCACCAGCCAGTCATTAGCTCTCCCTGTAAAACCCCTATGCTGGCTGCAATGTTTTCGTAAACGTTCAGTCAATTCACTACAAGTATGCCCTACATAGAATCTATCTAACTGTTTAGAATATAAAATATAGAAACTACACATACTACCTGAAATAAAAAACCCCAGCGCATACTGAGGCTTTCGTAGTGGGCGAAGAGGGATTCGAACCCCCGACATTCTGCTTGTAAGGCAGACGCTCTGAACCAGCTGAGCTATTCGCCCTTATTATTTAATAATAAGGCTGCAAATATAAGACGTTTTTTTTAACTACCAACGAAAAATAAAAAAATCAAACCACCTCTGCCACAACAAAAGTGCTGCCTCCTATATAAATAAAATCTTTTTTGGAAGCCGCCCGCAAGGCTGCCCGGTAGGCCCCATTCACCGAAATATAGGCTTTCCCTGTTAAGCCGGCAGTCATAGCCCTTTCTTTCAACTCCTTCGCATCTAACCCCCTGGGAACATTAGGGCAACAAAAATAATAAGTTGCATAATCTGGTAAAATCGGTGCAATACGCCCCCAATCTTTATCTTTTACCATCCCAAACACAACATGAAGTTTTTCGAAAGATGCTTCTTTAATTTGAGCGAATACCATTTCTAACCCCTCCCGGTTGTGCGCCGTATCGCAAATAACCATTGGGGTGCTTTTTAGCTGCTGCCAGCGCCCCTGCAAACCAGTGTTAGCAGCTATGTGTAACAATCCTTTTTGAAGGTGATTTTCGGCAATAACAAATCCTTTCAGTTCTTTAAGAGCGGCCACCACACCCTTCATGTTTTTCGCTTGATAGCCGCCTTTCAGGTCAGTCTCATATATTGTTGTAATGCTTTGAGAAGCCACAACTAAGGGCGACTGGCGTTGCGCTGCCATTTCCGAAAAAACCGGGAACGTTTCTTCCTGGTATTCACTCACCACCACCGGCACCCCCGGTTTTATAATGCCCGCCTTTTCAAACGCAATCTTCGGCAAGGTGTCGCCCAATATATCCGTATGGTCATAGCCAATATTGGTGATAACAGAAACCTCAGGAATAATGATATTGGTAGAATCTAACCGCCCGCCTAAACCCACCTCTATCACTGCGATATCTACTTTCTGCGAAGCGAAATAGGCGAATGCCATGCCCACCGTCATTTCAAAAAACGACAACTGCTGTTCTTCCAAAAAAGAGTAGTGTTGCGCTATAAACTCTACCACAAACCCACGGCTCACCTTTTTTCCATTTATGCGTATTCGTTCCCGGAAATCCCGCAAATGAGGCGATGTATAGAGCCCTACTTTGTAGCCCGCCTCCTGCAAAACAGAAGCCAGCGCATGACTGGTAGAACCTTTTCCGTTAGTGCCGCCTACATGGATACTTTTAAATTGTTTTTCCGGGCGCCCCAAATAAGTAGAAAAAGCCAGAATATTATCCAACTTATCCCTATAGGCACTTTTCCCTATACGCTGGTACATGGGCAGATGGGCATACATCCACCGGAGGGTTTCTAAATACGTCATAAGAGAAACAATAGGTTTTTTCTCAAAGTAGGAGAGGTTTTAATGTAAGGAAAGGCTGGGTTATATCATATTACACATTCAATACAAAGTCTCTCAACAGTATAAATGAGATAACGCCCGCCAAAAAGCCCACAAGCGCCAGTATCCCGATTTTTTTTAAATACCAGAAAAAGTCTATTTTTTCCATCCCCATAGCTACCACCCCTGCAGCAGAACCTATAACGAGTATACTACCCCCAGTTCCGGCGGAAAAAGCTATAAAATGCCAAAGCGGGTTATCTAAAGGCTCGGAAAACATGCCCATACTGGCTGCTACCAGCGGAACATTGTCTATTACCGCCGAACTAAACCCAAGAATAGTTACCACTATGTCTGAGTTGGGAATAATTTTATCTAAGTTTTCTGCAAAATGGAAAAGCATACCTAAAGATTCTAAAGACGCCACCGCCATGAGAATTCCTAAAAAGAACAGCACACTGGGCAATTCTATTTTAGACAGGGAATGATGCACAGGACCCCGATGAGAAGTAGTTTCAGTTCCCTCGGCCAGGTTGGAAACGCTGAATTTAGAACGGCTATATATTTCGGCGAAAGTAGCTACAATAGCCAGCGAAAGCATCATGCCCACATAAGGGGGCAGGTGTGTAAGCGTTTTAAAAATAGGAACGAATATAATGGTGATTAAGCCCAGGTAGAGCATAGTAGCCCCATGTTTTGATTTAGACGCTTCCTCTTTTTTTAGAGTAGTTGCTATTTCACCTCTAAAAATTTTCATCCGCGAAGCTATCAAAGTAGGTACTAAGGCACAGAAAACAGAGGGTATAAAAACATGTTCCATCAAAACAGCAGCAGTTACTTTTTTATCTATCCACAGCATGGTAGTGGTAACGTCTCCTATAGGAGACCAGGCGCCCCCCCGCATTAGCGGCAATAACAATAATACCCGCAAACCAAAGACGAGTGTTTCGGTCTGAGATAACTTTTTGAAGTATGGTGATGAGGACAATAGTGGTAGTGAGATTGTCTATAATAGACGATAGAATAAACGCCATAATAGAAAAAAGCCACAGGAGTTTTCGTTTGCTGCGGGTTCTCACAAAGTTTTTTATGGTAGAGAATCCATCAAAATAATCTACAATTTCCACAATCGTCATGGCACCTATTAAAAACACGAGTATTTCAGCTGTTTTACCTAAGTGATGAAGCAGAATATCTTCCATGTGAGCGGGCTCCAGCTCACGGAGTTCGGCATTCACCTCAAAGACATTGAGATGACCCAACGCCACGATAGCCCACATAAAAGCCATCATAGCGAGCGCCGGAATCAACTTATCGGTTCTTAGATTATGCTCTAAAGCGATAGCTAAATACCCTACGATAAACAAGATAACAATAATAGTTTCCATTTGTCTTAAAGAATTTTTAAATTAATTGTTTCAACGCTATCTCAAAAGCGGTTTTACTAATATGGGTAGTGGAAGGATTTTGCTCAAAAATTGTAGCCAACGCCCGTTGTATAGTTTGAGAAGTATCTGCAAAAATAGTTTCATCTTGTATTTCCACTCGTTTTTCCATAAAATAGGCAAATACGCGCGCCATGCCACAATTAGAAATAAAATCGGGGATGAGGCTTACCTGGGTATCGGTATATTCCATGATAGGCCCAAAAAAAGTTTCCCTATCAGCAAAAGGCACGTTAGCGCCACAAGATATAACCTCTAACCCGGTGGCTATTAAACTGGCAATTTGTTCCTGGGTAATGAGTCTGGAGGCAGCGCACGGCGCTAATATTTCGGCAGGGAGTTTCCAGATACGCTGGTTCATCTCCTCAAAAGGAATCAGAGTCTCAGCATACAGCACATTCGCTTTTTTCTGAAGAAACAAGGTTTGCACCTCACTAAAAGAAAAACCGGTTTCTTTTATAACGCCTCCCCGCGCATCCATAATACCCACAATGCAGGCGCCCATTTGCGCTAGGTAGTAAGCTGCCGCAGCGCCTACATTCCCAAATCCCTGAACGATGGCGCGCTTGCCAGCCACCATAGCACCACGCAATTGATAGTAATGCCGCACAGCCTCAGCCACTCCATAGCCAGTAATCATGTCGGCAACCGTATATTTTTTCTCGCCTGCAGGCGTATAGCGGTTATCTTCTATTCTTTTAATAACGCCCTGGCGGAGTTGACCGATACGATTGATTTTATCGGCTTCAGTAGGCTTAAAATGTCCGTTGAAAACACCTTCCTGCGGATGCCATACCCCACAATCTTCTGTGATGGGGATTACCTCGTGAATTTCATCTACGTTCAGGTCGCCGCCCGTCCCATAATAGGTTTTCAGCAGCGGCGACACCGCTTTGAACCAGCGTTCCAGCACACCTCTTTTCCGTGGGTCGGCAGGGTCAAAATTGATGCCCGATTTGGCGCCGCCAATGGCGGGACCAGACACAGTGAATTTTACTTCCATGGTTTTGGCAAGAGAAGTTACCTCGCCAATATCTAAGCCTTTGCGCATGCGCGTGCCGCCGCCAGCAGCGCCTCCACGCAGGGAATTGATAACCGTCCAGCCTTCGGCTTCGGTTTCGGGGTCTTTCCAGTTGAAAATAATTTCGGGAGGTTTTTGCTCGTATTGTTTGAGTAAATGTTTCATTATTTTTTACGGCTATGGATGACAAATATATAAAAACTAACTTTTTGTACGGTCTGTTTCTTACAAAGACGCTAAGCCGCAAAGTTCTATACTTATGGTGAATGGTGTTTTTTATCTTCTTATGCCAAAATTAACTTAGGTTAAGATTCTACCATTTTGATTTCCTCATCGGTCAATTCATATAATTGATAAACGAGGTGGTTTATCTTGTTTTCGCAGTAGTCTATTTTACCCTGCACCAGCTGGCGTTTAGATTCCAGGGTTATGTGTTGTATTTCCTGGTTGAGGTGCAATAATTTATCTACAAATTGTATGATTACGTTTTGTTTCCGAACATCTTCTTCATTTTTATTATTGATGGTTTTAATTGGGAAATTTTTGCAATTTCGGATCAGTATTTTTTGAAATAAGTTTTTAGATAAGTCTAAATATTTATGGCTATGATAAAAGTTTATCAGGTTTGAATTAAGAAGGGCCAATAAATACTTTGTATTTAATTTATTTTCATCTTTTGATATGATATTGAAAATAGACTGTGTATTGTATAACTCTTCTTCAGTATAGCCAGCATATATTCTCAAAGGATTCCCGCTTATAATTTGCCTGATCAAAATTCTAGGAACAGTAAAAAATCTTCTATCCCGGGGTGCACCAAGCCAATTCCCATAACTAATATATTCCTTTTGACTCCAAATCACAGAATATCGCCTCACGTCGGCGCCTTCAAGTAAAGGTTTGAATGTTTTATCTTTCTTGGTTGTTGAATGGAAAACCCTTTCCTGAATTTGTTTCTGTGTATGGCCTTTATATTTATCATAAGGAGTAAGCCCCAATGTGAAATCGCAAAGTGAGCTTAGTTTTGTTTTATTTTTTTCAATTTTCCTCAATATATCTACCTCCTTTTTATTACTAAATATGTCAAATACAAAACTTTCATTTTTTAACCATAGTTTTGAATCTATAAGTTTTCTCTCTTTACAGTTCGAATTTGTTATTTGTGAAATGGTATCAGTTCGTTCATATAAAATACATTCCGTTTTCACAGGATTCCTTGAAATAGTTAGAATTATGGCCTCCGCTTTCACACTCTGAAACACATTATCGGGCAATCTTACAATATTATCAATTGAAAAATTGCTCAGGATATGTTTTCTAATTTTTTCATACGAACTCTGATATAATATTGAATTTGGAATGACAAAACCAAAAATACCATTTCTTGATAAAATACTTAACCCACGTTCAATAAATATTGAATACAGATTGATCCTATTTTCGGTTGTATGAAATCTATTAAAATAATACCTGACCAACTCTTGCAAATGCCCTTTAATGTCAACCCACGGGGGATTCCCAATCACCACATCAAATCCGCCACGGATTTCATATAGAGCAGGAGCGTCTTCTGCCATACTGAGTTTTTCTTCCAGTTCAGAGACGTATTGCAATGCTTTTTCGGCATGTTGTTTCGCTTTTTGAGCGATGGTCATCAAATGTTCTTCCCGTTTTTTGACCGGACGGTTAAATACATTGGGAAATGCCCGTTGCCAGTTGAAAGGTTTTATTTTTCGCTCTTCGCCAAAATCTAGTTGTTCTTCATAAAAATCGGTATCTACCAGGCTGTTACCACTTTTTATATTTTCATCGAGCGTGGGTAGCGCCCGCTCATTAAACAGCCGCATCTGGTGGGCTATACTGGCTTCGGTTTCACCTTCCATACATTTCAGCAGTAAACTCAGCTTGGTTACCTCCACGGCGTTTACATCAATATCTACTCCGTAAATAGTATTTACTAAAACCTGCTTTTTCAGGGCTGTAGCCAGTGTACCTGTGGGGGTAAGCGCTTTGTCTTTTTTCGCTTCAACGGGATGGTTGCGATAATATTCCAGGTGCCATTTCAACAAATAATCGTAGGCTCCCAGTAAAAAACTGCCGCTTCCGCAGGCTGGATCCACAATTTTGAGGTCTGCAACTTCTTTCGGGGAAATTCCCCTATACCCTTCAACGGTATCCTGAAGAGGAACTAATTTTCCAATGGTATTTTGCACAATGTAGCCCACTATATATTGAGGGGTGTAATAGACGCCCCCGGCTTTCCGCACTTGGAGTTTCTCCGTGATTTTTGCCCGATGCGCTTTATCAACAGTAATGGTTTTACCCAAAAACTGTTCATAAGCGCTTCCCAGGATTTCTACCGAGATAACAGAAAATTCATACGGGCTTTCGGGATAATACAACTCATCAATAATAGTTTTCAGTGTTTTGTTATCAATGATACTATTTGGGCTGAGGGAATCTTTATCAAAATCAAAAAGCCCTGAATTGTATTTGTCATTGGCTTGTTTAAAAAGCTCCAGGAGTTGTGTATAAACAGCTCTTTCCCGTTTAAATAGCGCAGGGGCGATGCAATTTTTCAGCATTCCGTAAGGTTCTATATTCCGGTCTTCTGCAATGCGGAGAAAGATGATGCGGTCTATAGTTTGTTGCACCACAAAATTCAATTCATCTTCATCTAGTTCTTTGTTGTTCCGGTTTATAGAAGAGGCGAGGCACGTCCGCCAGTTATCCAGCGATTGCAGAAAGGCTGCATCTACTGTTGCCGTGCCTTTTTTATGGATGTCGCTTTTCACAAAGAAGTCAAAACTGCCTTTCAGCACCTGTTCTTTACTGAAGGTGTTCCAGAGAAAATCGAATTTTTCTAGGTACTCCTTAAAGGTGAGGTAGGCGACACGGGCAACCGACGCTTTATCGGAAGACTTAGGTTTTTTGGTACAATCATACACCGCAAACTCTTCAAAGTCGGTGATGATGCTAATGGCAAGTTTGGCGCTCCATCCGTATCTTCGAAGCTGGTATGCCGGCTGAATTTCGTCTTTAATAAAAACGCTCGGCTTTTTGGCTTCCACAAAAAACAAATATTTCCCACCCGCCAGCCGAAACGCATAATCGGGCGCCTGGGTGCGTTCTGTTTTTCCTTCTTTTATTTTGGTTTTTACCTCGTGAATAACTTCCCGGTAACTTTCGGCATAGCCATTTTCATTATCCATATCCCAGCCTAATGCCTTGAAAAACGGGTCAATAAAGTCCCGGCGGGTAAGCATTTCGTTATAATCTGCCTTTTTATAACTGGTATATTGAGCGGAGAATCGCTCTACCAAATCAGCCACTTTTTTGTATGCGATGTCCTTGTCAGTCATTTTTTAATTCTGAAACGGGGGCGCTAAGATACAATTTTTAGCGACTATTTTATAACCCTGCCTCTATCTTGGCTAAAAGCACATTTTCTTAATTTATATATAGGCAGGATAAGCAACAAACAGGTTGCTGGTTGTAATTTTTTCAGGAAGGTTCAAAAATTTTCCCCGAAGAGTGGTCTTTAGAAGCCCCTGTAACGCTCCGTAGGCAGTTTACCTCGTTGCGGAGTCGCAGAACGCCCAACAATCCAAAGATAAGTGCTTCCTTAAAATCCACGAGATTTTTTTCGGGTAGGGTAATCGTGCCCGCACACAGGGTGCGTAACCGGTTCATCAGAAAGATATTATGAGCCCCGCCGCCGGTTACCAAAACCGTTTGTTTTTGCTTTAGGACCCGCGAAATTTGGAGCGCTATATGTTCTGTTAAGGTGCGGAGCGTGTCGCTAACGGATAGCCCGTGCGCCTCTATGCGCGGGAAAATTTCCCCGAGAACCCACTCTATTCCAAGCGATTTGGGTGGTTGCTGTGTATAAAAGGGAAGGGCATTCAACTTCTCCAGTAAGGGCTGACAAATGGCGCCCCGGGCGGCTTCTGCACCATCGGCATCATATAATTTTCCGAGTTTGCCGGCGTAATGGTTCAAAAGTGTATTCGCCGGGCAAATGTCAAAGGCAATACGTTTCCCATCTTCCTCAAAAGAAATGTTGGCAAAACCACCTATGTTGAGGCAATAGGTATATTCTGAAAAGAGAAGCCGGTCACCAATGGGCACTAAGGGAGCGCCCTGCCCGCCCAGCGCCACGTCCTGTACTCTGAAATCGCACACCACCGTACAACCCAGGCGCTGCGCCAGGAGAGGGGTATTGCCTATTTGAAGGGTAATACCTTTTTCGGGCTGGTGAAAAACCGTGTGCCCGTGTGCGCAAATGGCGTCTATTTTTTGTAGGTGGTATTTTTTTATAAAAATACCTATTGTTTCAGCCACTAAAAGGGAGTAAGAAAGATTTAGGTTTTGCAACTCTACAGGGCTTAGCTGGGGTGCCTGTTGCAGTTTTTCCCGCCAACCGGGCGTATAGGGAATGGTTTCGGCTTTTTGTATCTGAAACCTCCAGTTGGCAGGCTGGTAAAAATGAACGTACACTAAATCTATTCCATCTAAGGAGGTGCCAGACATCATCCCGACAACATGGTAGGAATCTTTTTTTAACGCTTGATTTTTAGAAGTTTCCTTCATGGGCAGCCGCTATGCGAGAAGGATACGGGAAATAACCAGTTTCTGAATTTCTGTAGTGCCTTCTCCTATGGTACAGAGTTTGGCATCGCGGTAAAATTTTTCTACCGGGAAATCTTTTATGTAGCCATAGCCGCCGTGTATCTGAACGGCTTCATTGGCTATCTTCACGCAGGCTTCTGAAGCGTACATTTTGCACATGGCGCTCCACCGGGTTACCTTCCTGCCAGCATTCATTTCAAAGGCGGCTTTGTGCAGTAACAATTCAGCAGCGTCAATTTCGGTAGCCATGTCTGCTAATTTAAAGGCAATGGCTTGAAAGGAGCTAATGGGCTTGCCAAACTGGATGCGCTCTTTTGAATAGCGCAGGGCAGCCTGGTAGGCGCCTTTGGCAATACCGAGCGCTAACGCTCCTATGGATATCCTGCCGCCATCTAAGACTTTCATGGCTTGGGGAAATCCTTCTCCTATGGCTCCCAGCCGGTTGGCATCGGGAATACGACAGGTATCAAAGATAAGTTCGGCGGTTTCGCTGGCGCGCATTCCCAATTTGTTTTCTTTTTTACCGCTGGAAAAACCGAGGGTGCCTTTTTCCACCACAAAAGCCGTCATACCGCGGCTGTCTCCCTTTTCTCCGGTACGGGCTATAATTACCGCTATATTACCGCTAATGCCGTGGGTAATAAAATTTTTAGAACCGTTAATAACCCAGTGGTCGCCATCTTTTAGAGCGGTAGTGTTCATTCCCGCTGCGTCTGAACCGGTGTTGTGCTCTGTTAAACCCCAGGCGCCCAACCATTGGGCGGCGGCTAATTTAGGAAGCCAGCGCTGTTTTTGCTCTTCGTTTCCAAAAGAAAGGATATGGTTGGTGCAAAGCGAGTTATGGGCAGCTACGGAAAGGGCTATAGAAGGATCTACGCGGGCAATCTCTTCCACAATAGCCACATATTCATGGTACCCCAAACCGGCGCCTCCATAGCTTTCGGGAACCAGTACACCCATAAAACCCATTTCCCCGGCTTTTTTAAAGAGTTCTACAGGAAATAGCTGGGCTTCGTCCCATTCCATAATATGGGGGCGGATGTATTTTTCGGCGAAATTTTTAGCAGATTCAGCTACAATTTTCTGGGTTTCGGAATAGTCAAAGTTGAGGTGTTGGTTACTTTCTACATTCATTTTGGAAGAGGGTTTTATTCCGCCTTCAAATATAGCTGTATTCTGCTTATCTTATCGGCGGGAAATCCTTTAATTTTTGTTAATTCTTCTACGGAACGAATGCTGCCAACACTATCACGATAGGCTATTATAGAGGCTGTTACTTTATAGGGAATATATACAATAGAGGCAAGTTCTTTAGCAGATGCTGTGTTAAGGTTTATTTTTTGAACTTTAGGCGGGGTTAAAACTGTGTAGCGTTCCAAAACACTCTTAACCACCGGGACAGATAAACCATATACATCATACAGTTGCTCATCCATCAAAAAACCACCCAGCCTGTTTCTAAACTTTACGATTCGTTCTGAAAGGGCTTCTCCTATACCATTAATAGTTTTTAATTCTTCTGCAGTAGCTGTATTAATATCTTTTTTAACTGCCTGACTAACAGAAGAAGATGTTAGTTTATCGTCGGGTGTATTTTTTGCCGATTGTTTTGCCACTACCCAGGCAGGGAATTTAAAATAGGGGGATAGGGTTGTTAATAAAGAGTCGGATACTCCGGTTACCTGCTGAAATTCATGAGTTGAATTTACAAATTTGCCCGAGTTTCGATAGGCTATAAGTTTGTCTATTTCCTGTGTTGACATTCCCAGGACATATCCTTGGTAATCGCTCAGGTAGTTAGGGTTAAAGGGGCGGATAGCAGGTTTTGTTGCAGCAACTTTAGATTTTTTTATGGAATCTATGGTTTTTTGAAAAGCCTCCCACCCCTGGGGATGGTACTCATATTTTTTCCCACCTGAGAAATCTGCAAAAAAATAAATGCATTGCGCCAACACAATTAAGAAAAGTAAAAGAAAAATCCCACCTCGTTGTTGTTTGGTAAACTTAAAGTGGGATGTAAAGGAAGGCATTTATTTTTTATGAAGGGCTTTTCTGGCTTTTTTTGAATACGTTAATGGCGTTTAGGTAGCGCTTCATTTCTTCTCTAACTCTCGGGAAAAGCAGTAGCAGCCCTATCATATTGGGAAACACCAGAGCGAGTATCATGGCGTCTGAAAATTTAATCACCGCATCCAGTGTGGCGGCAGCGCCTATCACTACAAATAATAGGAACAAAAATTTATAAACTATATCGGCTGTTTTTCCTCTGCCAAACAGGAATTTCCATGATTGGATGCCATAATATGACCAGGAAATCATGGTGGAGAAGGCGAATAGCACAACAGCAATGGTGAGAATATATGAGAAGCCCGGGATAACAGCATCATACGCCAGTGAAGTTAAATCTACCCCACCTACATAAGTCCCGGTTTCGTTGAGTAATACCTGGCTGTTAGCAGAGTTACCGTAACTGAAGATATGTTGAAAATTCTGTCCATCAATATTGTAAAAAATAATTACAAGCGCTGTCATAGTACAGATAATAACGGTATCTATAAAAGGCTCTAAAAGAGCTACTACTCCTTCTGAAGCCGGATACTTGGTTTTTACCGCTGAGTGGGCTATAGCGGCAGAGCCAGCACCAGCTTCATTGGAAAAAGCGGCTCGCTGGAAACCTACAATTAAAACACCTATCAAACCACCTAACCCTGCCAGAGGGGTAAAGGCGCCTTCCACAATTAAGCCAATAGCTTCATCTATATAACTTATATGAGCGAAGATAATAATAAGGGAAGCTACAATATATAGCCCTGCCATAAAAGGTACTATTTTTTCGGTGAGTTGGGCAATGCGTTTTATGCCGCCTATAATAACTATCCCTACAATGGCAGCAAGAACAAGACCTACTAAGGTTTTTACAAACCCTCCTTGCATGCCAAAAAGGGTGGTAATTTGCACAACGGCTTGGTTAGATTGAAATGCGTTGCCACCCCCGAAAGAAGCGCCCACACATAAGATAGCAAATAAAATAGCCAGGATTTTCCCTAAACCTTTAAAGCCTTTTTCTTTTAATCCTTTAGAGAGGTAGTACATAGGTCCTCCATACACCGTTCCATCTTCTCCAATATCTCTGTATTTTACCCCCAGGGTACACTCTACAAACTTTGTTGTCATGCCCAGCAAACCGCAAACAATCATCCAGAAAGTGGCGCCGGGACCACCTACGGCTATAGCTACCGCTACGCCTCCTATATTTCCCAATCCTACGGTACCTGACACAGCTGTGGCAAGTGCCTGAAAATGACTTACCTCTCCATCTTTACTTTCATCTTTAATGGTGCCAACAACATCCCCCTCAATAACAAGTCCAACATCGTCTTTTGGTGTAACGGCCTCATGATGGTCAAGCACATCATACTTCCCCCTCACAGTTTTGATGGCTAAGGGGAATTTTCGTATGCTGGGAAATTTAAAATAAAGTGTAAAAAAAGTAGCCCCTCCAACCAACAGCAATACTACAATAGGAATATTATATCCAATAAGATTAACCCTGTAGAGAATAAACCCTTCCCACCATACTGCTATAGGCATAAAAGCATCGTTTATTTTTTCATCCAGTCCTTTAGACTGAATCTCGTTTTGTGCAAATGTTAGCAGAGGTATAAGTAGTGAAAAAACTAAAGGGAAGAGTCTCTTTTTCATGAGATATAATTTAGGTTATAAAATAAAAGCTGTGCAATATGCTAAAAAATAAATTCACATCAAAGTTTTGTCTGTTAAAAAAATTATTCAATATGAAACATTTCATTTAGCTTTTTTATTTGGACAGGTTGCCCAATTACTATTAATTTTGATTGGGGGAGGAGGGTTGTTTCAGGATTGGGGTTTACAATATATATACCTCCTGGTTTTTTATAGCCAATAATCGTACAACCAGTTTGTTTCTGCAACTCTAATTCTGCCAATGATTTGTATTTATATGTTGCGGGAAGATTATCAATAGCTATTTCTTCCAGGTTCATGTTGTTTTCACCACCTACCGAGAGATTATTTATAAATTCCACCAGGTCTGGCAACACCACCATAGAGGCCATGTGGTCGCCTCCAATCCTGTCTGGCATCACCACCTTGTCTGCGCCCGCCAGGTGAAGCTTTTGCTGGGAGGTTTCCTGGGATGCCCGACTAATGATGGTTAATTTTTTATTTAACTGCCTGGCTGAAAGTACAATAAAAAGATTGTCGGCATCTTCCGGGAGGGTAGTAATAAGAAAGGCTGCGCGGGCTATGCCAGCATCTGATAAAATAGCATCTTCAGTAGCGCTCCCTTCTATAAATAAGAAATTATTCTCATGGGCTTTAATAATTTCTCTGTCTTTTTCAATTATGGCAAAAGGCCTTTGGTATGCTTGTAATTTAGTAGCAGCCTGTTTTCCATTCCTTCCAAAACCACATATAATAACATGGTTGTGGAGTTGATTTATTTTCTTTTTCATTCTTTTGGTTGTAAGCTCATCCATGGCGGTTTTAGTGAGGATGTATTCTGTGATAATAGCAATAGAATAGGCAAAAATAAAAACGCTCGATACAATGAGCGCTATGATAAATAACTTAACATTGTCATTTGGCGGGTTCACTTCCCGGAAGCCCACCGTAGTAACCGTAATGGCAGTCATATACACCGCATCTATCCATGTGTAACCTCCATACAACCTAAACCCTAAAACCCCAATGGAGAAAACAAATGCCAGTAAAATAATGGCAATGTAAAATTTTGAACGAAAAAGCGCAAACAGATTCATAAATCAAAAACAGAAGTTCTTTTGGTATATAATAAATCTTTTAGTTTCAACCAAAAAGCAAAAACAAGATACACTACAAACCCTCCACCAAAGGTAGCAAATGTACTATAAATGAAAAAAAGCCGTACACTTTTAGCTTTCATCCCCAGGCGTTCTGCAAGACGCGACGATACGGCGAAGCCATATTTTTCCAAAAAATATCGTACCTGTTGCATTTTTTTCATGAGGTAAATATACCCATTTTATTATTTTGAGGCTATGAAACTTTGGGAACGGTTTCTTTGTATTCTTATTTGGAAGGTATGCTCCGAGACACCTTGTTTTTATTTTTCTAATTTAAACCGTACATTTGCTCAGGTTTTAGAATTGGCAGCGTATGGCGGGAAACAGCTTTGGGAATCTTTTTAAGCTCACCACTTTCGGAGAGTCGCACGGGCCCGCAATCGGGGGAATATTAGATGGTTGCCCGGCCGGAATGCAAATAGACATGGAAGCTATTCAGCGCGAATTAAACCGTAGAAAACCCGGGCAGAGCGCCCTTGTAACCCAGCGAAAGGAGGCAGATGAGGTGCGTTTTCTATCGGGGATATTTGAAGGGCGAACTACCGGAACCCCTATTGGGTTTATTATTGAAAATACGGATACCAAGCCGCAAGATTATAATCACCTACAAAAAAACTATCGCCCCAGCCATTCCGATTTTGTCTATGACCGTAAATATGGCTTCCGCGACTACCGGGGAGGAGGCAGGAGTTCTGCTCGTGAAACTGCCTGCCGTGTGGTAGCTGGCGCCATTGCCAGGCAATTATTGGGCGATGTGCGTATCTATGCCTACGTGTCGGCGGTAGGAGATATTGCTCTCAACAAACCCTATCAAGAACTTTCCTTTTCCGGGATAGAATTGAATGCTGTGCGCTGCCCCGATGCAGAAACTGCTGCTAAAATGGAAGCCTATATTAAAGATATTCGCAAACAAGGCGACACGGTGGGCGGCATTGTGAGTTGTGTTATACAAAACACCCCGATAGGCTGGGGAGAACCTGTTTTCTGGAAATTGCATGCAGAATTAGCCCGCGCAATGCTTTCTATAAATGCCGTGAAAGGGTTTGAGTATGGAAGCGGCTTTGCAGGTACGCGCCTTAAGGGGAGCCAGCACAACGACCTTTTTAACGAGGATGGAACTACCCGAACTAATTTCTCGGGAGGCATACAAGGTGGCATTAGCAATGGCATGGATATTTATTTTAATGTAGCTTTTAAACCAGTAGCTACCCTTATGCAACCCCAGGAAGCGTTAAGTGCAGAAGGAAAACCTATAACCCTCCAGGGAAAAGGTCGCCATGACCCTTGCGTAGTTCCCAGAGCCGTACCCATTGTAGAAGCTATGGCGGCGCTGGTGCTGGCAGATTATTATTTATGGAATAAACTTTCCAAATACTAAAAGGAGCAAGAAAATAGCTGAACATATATAGAAATAACGAACCATAATATAGATAAGATGAAAAAATTAGCGCTACACTGGAAAATACTTTTGGGAATGCTTTTCGGGGTGCTTTTCGCCCTGCTCATGATCCAGTTTGAATGGGGGCCAGGCTTTGTTAAAGATTGGATTAAACCCTTTGGAAATATATTTATTAATGCCCTGAAACTCATTGCTGTTCCCCTTATTTTGGCATCTCTTATAAAAGGTGTCTCCGACCTGAAAGATATATCCAAGCTCTCTAAAATGGGAGGCAGAACCCTTGCTATTTTCCTGAGCACTACCGTATTTGCTGTATGTGTTGGACTTCTTATGGTAAACTTGATAAAACCCGGAAACAGCATTTCTGAAACTACCCGTAACGAACTGGTTGCCAATTATAAAAGCGATGCAGATAGCAAAATAGCCGCTGCCGAGGAGCAGCGAAAAGCGGGGCCCTTAAGTGCCCTGGAAGATTTGGTTCCCAGCAATATTTTTAATGCAGCGAGCGATAATGGGAATATGCTCCAGGTTATAGTTTTTGCCATTTTTCTTGGTATAGGCCTTATCCTCATCCCAGAAAAGCAGGCAGCCCCTGTGAAAGCGTTTTTTGACAGCTTAAACGAGGTAATCCTTAAACTCATAGACCTCATTATGCTGGGAGCGCCCTACGGAGTGTTCGCCCTCCTCGCCGCTCTTATTGTAGAAGCGCCAAGTGTAGATTTGTTCAAGGCGCTTAGCATGTATGCAATAACCGTTCTCATTGGGTTGGTAATAATGTTACTCTTCTATCTGTTTCTCGTCTATGTATTCACCCGCAAATCGCCCCGCTTTTTCATCAAAGGAATGTCGCCCGCCCAACTCCTTGCATTTTCTACCAGTAGCAGTGCGGCAACCCTTCCTGTAACTATGGAAAGGGTAGAAGAACACCTGGGCGTAGAAAAAGAAGTGAGCAGTTTTGTGTTGCCTATGGGCGCTACCGTCAATATGGATGGCACTAGTTTATATCAAGCCGTAGCGGCTGTGTTCATCGCTCAATCTTTCGGGATGGATTTAAGCCTGAGTGCACAACTCAGCATTATTCTCACCGCCACCTTAGCCTCTATCGGAGCGGCAGCCGTTCCCGGAGCTGGCATGGTTATGCTTGTTATTGTACTGGCACAGGCAGGCATCCCGGAAGCCGGTTTAGCATTGATATTCGCTATAGACCGCCCGTTAGACATGTGCCGAACCGTGATAAACGTAAGTGGAGATGCTACTGTTTCTATGTTGATAGCCAAATCCTTTGGCAAGCTAAAGGAACCTCATCCAAAAGAATGGAATGATGCATACCATCCTGAAAAACCAGAACATACCTCCGAAGAATAATGCCAAAAATAGTAAATAGAAAATCTCATAACCCAATATTAAAATCTAATTAGTATGTCTTCATTAGCCAATGCTTTCGGAATCCGGGAAGCTCTTAAACAATTACAAGTTCAACCCGTTAATGAGGGTAGCGCCGCAGGCTGGGAATGGTTTCCGGGCGAGTCGCCCATCACTTCCCATTCTCCCGTAGATGGTGCCGCTATTGCCCAAGTAACGGTTACCCCAGCCCCTGTTTACGAACAAATTATCCAAACCGCCCAGAAGGCTTTCATTAGCTGGCGGGAAGTACCTGCACCGAAACGGGGAGAAATTGTGCGGCAATTCGGGCAAAAACTCAGAATGCTAAAAGAACCCCTTGGAAAATTAGTTTCGTATGAAATGGGGAAAAGCTACCAGGAGGGATTGGGAGAAGTACAGGAAATGATAGACATTTGCGATTTGGCCGTAGGACTTTCCCGCCAGTTATATGGGCTTACTATACACTCTGAACGACCTGGGCATCGCATGTATGAGCAGTATCATCCGCTTGGCACGGTGGGCGTTATCACGGCTTTTAACTTTCCGGTTGCTGTGTGGAGTTGGAATGCTGCCCTTGCGTGGGTGTGCGGGGACGTATGCGTGTGGAAGCCTTCTGAAAAAACCCCTTTATGTGCCATTGCCTGCCAGCATATTATTGCCGGGGTTTTAAAAGAAAATCAACTCCCTCCCGGTATTTCATGCCTCATCACCGGCGATTATAAAGTAGGCGAATGGCTGGCTGCCGATACCCGTGTACCGCTTATCTCGGCTACCGGTTCTACCCGCATGGGAAAAATAGTGGCTCAAACGGTAGCCAAGCGACTGGGCAGATCTTTGTTAGAACTTGGCGGTAATAACGCCATTATTGTTACCCCCGATGCCGATTTAAAGATGACTATTATTGGTACCGTGTTTGGCGCAGTAGGCACAGCCGGGCAACGCTGCACTTCTACCCGCAGGCTTATTGTGCACGAAAGTGTGTATGAACCTGTAAAAGAGGCATTGGTAGCTGCTTATAGACAACTGCGTATTGGCAATCCGTTAGATGCCTCCAATCATATAGGACCACTGATTGATGTAGGTGCAGTGGCTATGTACCGCCAAGCCCTGCAACAAGCGGTAGAACAGGGAGCTACTATTCTGGCAGAAGGAGGAGTTTTGCAGGGAACTGGCTATGAGAGCGGTTGCTATGTGAAACCTGCTATTGTAGAAGCCCAAAATCATTTTGATATTGTGCAGCATGAAACCTTTGCGCCTATTTTATATTTGATACGATATTCTGGTGGTGTAGAGAATGCCATTGAATTGCAAAATGCCGTGCCGCAAGGATTATCATCGGCTATTATGACAAATAACCTGCGGGATGCGGAACGATTTTTGTCTCATTCAGGTTCTGACTGTGGCATTGCTAACGTAAATATAGGTACCTCAGGCGCCGAAATCGGCGGCGCTTTCGGAGGAGAGAAAGAAACAGGCGGAGGACGTGAAAGCGGCTCTGATGCCTGGAAAGTGTATATGCGGCGACAAACTAACACCATCAACTATACCAAACAACTCCCTCTTGCCCAAGGCATTAAGTTTGAGTTATAGGTAACTGAGGATCAAAAAAAATTAGGCGACGAAATTTTGTGCGCATAATGTAAGCAGGCACCCGATAGTATTTTTATAGTAGCCGCTAACAGCGATGGGGAAAGAAAATGAAAAGGGGAGAAAAGAAAACCAATTTTTATCCCCGTTTTCCCAGTTCCACAATGTTTACATCTTTTACCATTCCCTTTTCAATAGAAAATAACAACATAGTTCGCACAGTGTGAAACCCATATATCCCGGCAGCGCCCGGGTTAAGGTGCAGCAGCTTCAGTTTTTTGTCCCACATCACCTTTAGAATATGCGAATGCCCGCAGATAAATACACCTGGTGGGTTTTTCTGCAACTCTTCCCGCAGTTTGGGAGTATAATTTCCCGGGTAACCGCCTATGTGGGTTATCCACACAGCCGCACCCTCGCATACAAACCGTTGATGTTCCGGGAACTCTTTTCGTAACCCAGCCTCATCAATATTGCCATATACACCCCGCAAAGGCTTCAATTCCTTCAAAGCGTTTGTTACATTTGCTCCCCCAATATCTCCTGCATGCCACACCTCATCTACAGTAGTGGCATAGTGCAAGATGCGCTCGTCTATATACCCATGCGTATCTGAGAGCAAGAGAATTTTTTTCATCGGTGTAACTCTAATGGCTTTGCAAGGTAATGAAATTTTTAACCAACCCCTGTCAATTTTCACTATCTTTGTAAGCTGGCATTTATTTTACAGATAATTAAACTTAGATTGAAGAATGACACCAACTTTTGATAAAATTCATTCTCATTTCCGATTGAACGGGCTTTATTTTAATAGGGAAGAACTCAAGGAGGTAGCTTATAGTTTTGTGAAAGAAGGTAAAGAGTATGAGCAGGTAATGGGCGATTTTTTATTAGACTGGCTCAATGATAAACCCTATATTGAGATGAAAACTTCTGGCTCTACAGGCTCACCTAAATGGATTTTGCTCAAAAAACAGCACATGGTTAATTCTGCCATTAGCTCCGGGGATTTCTTTGGAATTTCTTCCGGCGACTCGGCGCTTCATTGCCTGCCTTCAGATTTTATTGCCGGCAGGATGATGCTGGTGCGTGCATTGGTGTTGGGGTTGGAAATGGATTTTGTAGAACCTTCCCGCCACCCCTTGAGTGAGGTTGAAAAAACCTATGATTTTTGCGCCATGATACCTCTCCAGGTGCAACACTCCCTGGAAAAACTTCACCATATAAAAAAACTTATTGTAGGCGGCGCTCCCGTGTCGTATGAGTTGACTAAAAAACTGCAAGGGTTGCCTACAGAGGTATATGAAACGTATGGGATGACAGAAACCAGCACTCACATAGCCGTAAAGCCTCTCAATGGCAGCCAGATGAAAAACCCGGGAGAAGGAGCTTTTGTTACTTTGCCTACCATTACCGTGAGTGTAGATGAGCGCTCGTGCCTTGTTATTCATGCGCCACATCTTTCTGAGACGCCTATTATTACCAACGACCTGGTTACCCTGCTTTCTGGAACCTCTTTTAATTGGATGGGGCGCATAGACCATATCATCAATTCGGGTGGAATGAAACTTCTACCCGAACAGGTAGAGGCCAAATTAGAACCCTATATTCACGGTCGTTTTTTTTTGTGACAGGCATTCCCGATACTTCCTTAGGGCAAAAACTGGTACTGGTAATGGAAGGAGAGCCTGTAGATGAAACCGCACTCTGGCAGAAAATAGCACAGGTTAGCACGCTCCATAAATATGAGACGCCAAAAGCTATTTATTTTATAAATAGCTTCTATGAAACCGAAAATGGCAAAATTATCCGTGAAAAAAACCTGGAGCAACTTCACGAGTTTAAGGATTAACATTTGAATTAACCAAACCTGATAATCAGTTGCAAGCTAATAACTAAGTGTATGAAACCCAATGGAGAACTTTCTTTTTTAGATGGTATTGACAAGCAAATTTTGCGCTGGTTAATGGCAGACGCTCGTATGAGTATTACCGAGATAGCCCGAAAAGTAGAACTTTCGGGTACGGCTATCCATCAACGATTAAAAAAATTAGAAACCTCTGGCATCCTTTCCGGAACGCAAGTGGTTATAAATGCCAGGGCGCTGGGATACACTACCCTCGCTTTTATAGGGATATACCTTGATAAAGCCTCGCGAAATGCGCAGGCTGTGGAGGCGCTTCGGAAAATCCCCGAAGTGTTAGAGTGCTACTATACCACCGGCAACTGGAGTATCCTTATTAAAGTGAGCTGTAAAGACAATGAGCATTTAATGCGTGTGCTCAACCATGAAATACAAACCATTGAAGGCGTTTCGCGCACAGAAACCTACATTTCCCTCAATCAACAGATAGGCCGCCAGATATCTATCTAAAGGCTTGTTGAACCCTGTTTTCTTTTATACAACGGTACGGAGGAACAAGCCTCCCCGTAGAAAATGCTTTTCGCCACCGGTTGTATTTTTTGTACCAGCGCCACATAGGCGCTTGCGGGAACAGGTTTTCGCCAGCAACCTTTTACCATAACAGGTTTGTCCTTAAAAGCAGCAACCTCTAACTGAGATATAATTTCCTGGTAAATAGAAGTTTCTAACTCATGGAGAGTGCCTGCCACCACTTTTATAGCAAAGGGTGCGGCATGAGCCGTGAGCAACAAATATACCCATGCCGGGATAATAGCATCGGCAGAACACCCAAGCGCCAGGTACGCTCCCCGGTACTGAGACCAGTTATGGTTTTTGGCAAGGTTTCTAAAATCGTCCTCGCGCACCACAAGCCCTTCAAACAGCCAATCTTTTATATCTAAAAATATTCGTTTTCCTTCCGGGTACCATTCCTCCAGGTCAACGGTTACCAGATTGCTCTGGGCTATCTTATTTACAATTTCTGCCATATACTCTTTTTCAAATTGCAATACATTGTGTGGCTTAGTGAAGAGGAGATTATAGAAATGCTTTCTTTTGGTTTAGTACTGCACCTTTCAACTATATAAAAAACTTACATCAGTTACCCAACTTGTCTTTTGATAAACTTTTGTCCTGTGAAGTTTTTATCTTAGGCTTATCTTCATTTATCATTTTCTTGTAACCCTCTTTAAGTTCTTTTTTAACATCAGGTAGCTGCTTTTCTTTAGGAAGATTTTCTGGACTCTTACCCATATTTTTTTTAATAATTTCTCTAACTTCTTTTCCAACCTGGTAATGTGTCTGCTCTAAATTTGCCTGCCCCTTTATTCTCTTATTTTTAATTCGCTCTTCTGTTTGTGTTACACGGAATAAATTTGCAGCCAATTCTGTCCGACCCATAAAATCCATCAATCTGCCTTTTTTTATACCTCGTTTTTTTTCAAGTCGCCAAGAAGTCATATTATACATACCTAAATATCCGGCATTCGTAAATTTGGTATAATCTTGAACCCCAGCTTGTTTTATGGTAGAACTTAACGATTTATTTCCTTCTGTTAATTCCTCCCTGATTAAAATTCTATCAATTTCCTGATTATTTTCAAGATAAAGTTCAAATTTTCTTGTTTGTTCTGCAAAATATGCCTGTGCCCGCGCCACCTCAATTTTTTTAGAATCTCCATTCATTACACTCAGGTAGCAGGCAAACCTCGTCAACTTAAAATCCTGAAAAATGCTACCATTCACTATTCTTTGTTCAGCTAAAATGTTATTGTAATGAGGGATATTTAGAGACACAAAAGCTTTCGTTGCCCTATCAAGAACTTTCTGAAAAGACTTCATATTTGGATATCCCAACATCGTCATCAAATCAGAAGCCCACCAATAAGAAATACCATTCTCTTGTTTAAAATCTTCAAATGAAAGGCGTCCTTTTTATGAATTATATATTAAATCACTCATTATATTGTAAAATATGTTGAAAAAGAAATAAAAAATATATTTATTTTTCTATATGAACTTAATTTTATCGTTATGATAAAAATCTCACGCAACCATTTTATAGAGACGAGTACAAATTTAAAAATTAAAATCGGTTATATAACTACTAACTGGGGTCTAAAAAAGATATTTTATGGCATACACTATCTTTGTTGAAAATATAGCGCCATGCAAATAAACGGGTATGATTTTCCTCTTTTTTTAGGCGAAATAAAAGGTGTTCACTACCGGTGGTTTGGTATAACCTTGCGATTCCTGAAAAAACCATCGCCTTCCCAGGTAAAAAAAATTCAAGGAAGCGTGCCGTCTTATTTTTACCCGGTTATTCCCGTTATACATGGCCGTATGTTTCAATTAGGCATAGGAAAAATTACCAGTAAACTGATAGATGAAGATGTGGAAGCTATGCGAAAGCTAAATAATTACAGCTATACGTTTTACCTGAAAGATTTTATATCTATGCAGCAGTTTGATGATGATGTGGTGCGCTGGTTAAATGAAATTGATAGTATTTGCCCCCTTCAATTCGCTTTTAGAGATGAAACAGACGATGGTAAATACCGCTACCAGGGAGGCAACTGGTCTCATGTATCAGATGAAATTAATTTCTGGCGCGAGGAGAGCGCAAAGCATATTGAAACGTTACTGGGCGAAATTGCCGCCGATGAGGAAAATTACCGGCAGTTGGAAGAGGAACGAAGAATTTTTGCATATTCTGTTAAAGCCCTTGCAAAAGCTCATTATTTGTCGTTGGAAGCCTATCCCCGGTTGGCGGAATATGTAAACAGTATAGAGGTTTTAACGGAACTGCTTAAACAGACAGACGTAGCCCATTTATGGGCTATTGTGAAACGGGAGACTACCGGTGCATATATTGATTATATGATAGTGTATGACCTGGAGAGTATTTTTTATGACTATTTAGCCCCTCAGCCAAAAATTCCCGTATCGCCCGAAGATATAAGCCGGCTTCTTCTACTCGCCCGCTTTTTAGCCCCTGTACCCGATGCCTGGGAGATTTGTTTCACCGAAACGTATAATCTTGTGAATCTTGTGAAAGCGGCTATTGCATATAGAAACAGGGAACTGCTCCATGAAATTGCAACGTTTACGCGGCGGCATTTTTGCGCAGAGTCATACGTGAAATGGCTGGGTGCGCAGGGATGGGCATACATAGAACAAAAAAAATACCCGGAAGCTATTGAACTCTATAAAATTGTGGCAGGCATTGAGTTTAAAAGACAACCAGAAAAATTAGACCTCAGCATATATTGCAATGCGTTGTGGGTTTTAATTAAGGGCAATACCGGCTTGCCGGTGCAACCCGCCTTGAATGGCTATTTTTTAGAAAAATGCCTGCCCTACGCTCTCCAAAACCCCGCCATTTATTGCAATGCTGCCAATATATATGCTGAAATGGAGGATTTTGAGATGGCATACCAGTATTTTTTGCTCACCAAACAACAAGACCCTGCAAGCTATAAAGTGATGCTCAACGATTTGCAAACAGGGGAATCATTAGCGCCATTTAAAAAGTACCTGGAAGATGAAAAAGGGATGGTATTTTAAAAACCTACATCAATACATAATTTTTACCAACAGTTCCTTGAGCAATTCTCCCTGGGGTAGGGAATAAGCGCCTACTCCTTTACTTTTTACATCTGCATCGCGCAACTGGGCTATAATGCCGCTTACTTTCTTCATAGGATACTGTTTTGCTGCGGCCTGGTATTCCCCTATAAAATAAGGATTAACTCCCAGGGCGCTGGCGGCATGTTTTGGCGAGGTATCAGATAGCCCATGATAGCGAAGTAACTGCGAAAAAAACTGGTATAGCAAAGCTAAGGTTACCACTAAGGGATTGTCTTTAGGATTTTGAGCAAAGTACTGTATAATTTGGCACGCTTTCAATACGTTTCGTTCTGCAATGGCTTTTCGCAGTTCAAAATTGTTATAATCTTTGCTAATGCCTATATGTTTTTCAATCGCCTCCGGGGTAAACTCGCTTTCCGGGGGCAGCACCAATTGCAATTTGGTTAGCTCCTGGTTAATTTTACTCAAATCGGTACCCAGGAATTCTACCAACATTTGCGCCGCTTTATAAGAAATGCTATAGTTTTTTCCATCGGTTACCCGCCGTATCCAATCTATTACCTGGTTTTCATACAGTTTTTTGCTTTCATATACCACCCCGCTTTTCAACACGGCTTTATATAGTTTTTTTCGCTTGTCTATGGTTTTATACTTATAGGCGCATACCAGCACAGTGCTGGGTTGCGGGTTTTCTGCATAGCTCGCCAGGTTTTCAATACTCCGATGGAGTTCCTGCGCCTCCCGCACAATAATAACCTGCCGTTCTGCCATCATAGGATAGCGTTTGGCATAGCCCATTATCTCTTCTACCGTAACATCTCGCCCGTAGAGTATTAACTGGTTAAAGCCTTTTTCTTCTTCCTTTAAAACCTGTTCTTCTATAAAGCCGGCGATACTATCTATATAATAAGGCTCATCGCCCATTAAAAAATAAATGGGTTTCACGGCGCCCTTTCGTATATCTGATATAAGTTGTTTTACCTCGTCCATTAAAAAAAAATATGCACTTTTGCTGTATGGAGTCTCTTGCCTTTCCAGCCTACCCGTTCCGCTTCAAAAATAAGGAAAATAAACGCTATATTTTTGATGAGGTGCGCAAAAAATTTGTCTTGCTTCAACCAGAAGAATGGGTGCGCCAGCATGTGATTCATTTCCTCATTCACGAAAAAAAATATCCCCAAGCGCTTATTAACGTAGAGAAAGAAATAAGAGTGAACGGGCTTAAAAAACGCTATGATGTGGTGGTTTTTAAGGTTGATGGGAGCCTGGCGCTGGTGGTGGAGTGCAAAGCGCCCCAGGTGGAGATAAAGCAGGAAACATTTGACCAGGCGGCGCGGTATAACTATGTGTTGCAGGCTGACTTTTTAATGATTACAAATGGGTTGAACCATTATTTTTGTAAGGTAGATGCACAGGAAGAACGCTATATTTTTTTAAAAGAATTACCCTCATATACCCCATAACCACCTGTGAAAATAGCCATCGTTATCCTAAACTGGAACGGAAAACATTTGTTAGAGCGGTTTCTCCCATCTGTGGAAGAGCACGCTGCCGCCGCTTCTATATATGTGGCAGACAATGGTTCTACAGATGGTTCGGTGGCTTTTCTACATGAAAACCATCCGCAGTTAACCGTTATTGAAAACCCGCAAAACTATGGTTATGCAAGAGGGTATAACGAAGCGCTCAAAAACATAACGGCCGATGTGTATTGCCTGCTCAACTCAGATGTAGCGGTTACTGCCGGCTGGCTGGAACCAGTTATAGAAATTTTTGAAAGAGATTCTTCGGTGGCGGTGGTTCAACCCAAGCTATTAGATTACAACCGTCCTTCTTATTTTGAGTATGCAGGTGCAGGAGGCGGCTATATAGATGCTTTGGGCTACCCATTTTGCCGGGGGCGTATTTTCACCACCATAGAGCCCGATAAAGGGCAGTACAACGATACCCGCCCGGTTTTTTGGGCTTCCGGCGCCTGTTTTTTTGTGCGGAGCACTGTTTTTAAGAAACTGGGAGGGTTTGATGCAGCGTTTGGGGCGCACCAGGAGGAGATTGATTTTTGCTGGAGGGCGCAATGCTATGGGTATAAAATTTTTTATACCGGCGCCAGCGCCGTGTATCATGTGGGAGGGGCCACGCTGGCGAGTGGGAGGCCTGAAAAAACATTTTTGAATTTTAGAAACTCTTTATTTTCACTTCTTAAAAATGCCCCTTCGCATAGGGTCTTTCCTGTTCTCGTAATTCGGTTTTTAGTAGATATTGCAGCGGCCGGGCGTTTTCTTTTTCGGGGGGAATGGTTGCATGTATATGCTGTTGCGAGGGCGTATGTGAGTTTTTTAGCTCATTTTGGCAGCATGTTTAAAAAACGTAACCGCACCTTCTCCTGTAAATCATATTACCGTGTGAAATCTATTGTGTGGCAATATTTTATAAAAGGGAAAAAATATTTTAGCAATATAGATGGGTAGTTATAATTTTCCCTTAAGCGGCCTGGGCTTGGAGCAGGGGTGAAATATGATAAGGTACCCTCTCCTGTGCGTATGCGCCCGGGTGCGAAACGCAAAACTTCAGGATGTTTACCCGCTGGCAACGCCCCGCTAACTATTTTTGAAAAACCTTAAAGCGGTAGAAAAAAACGCCTCGGGCTGCTCGGCGTGTATCCAGTGGCCGGCTTTGGGGATAGTTTCTATACGGGCGTTGGGAAAATGGTTTTTAATAAGCGGCTCGTCTTCCGCTGTAATATAATGAGAGTATTCTCCCTTCAAAAACAGGGTTGCGCCCTGGTAACGGGCGGTTACAGGAAGCGCTTCGCCCAGGTTTTCTATGTTTTGGACAAGCGCCGGCAGGTGAAACCGAAACGCCAATTTGTCTTTTTCCTTCCAATACAGGTTTTTGAGCAGGAACTGCCGGGTGGCAACATCGGGGATATAGCCCGAGAGAATGGTTTCGGCTTCGTTACGGGTGGTCAGGATATGAGAGTTGGCAGCTTGCAAACCCTTGAGAATGGTTTGGTGATGCGGCGCATAGTACCGGGGAGCTATATCTGCCACTAAGAGGGCCGAAACGGCTTCGGGATGGGCGGTAGCGAAAAACATGGCAGTTTTGCCGCCCATGGAGTGCCCAACCAGGTAGCAAGGGGCTATTTGATGGTGAGAGATGTAGCGGGCTAAATCTTCCGCCAGAACGGGGTAGTTAAATGCTTCTGAGTGAAAACTTTTTCCGTGGTTGCGCTGGTCTATTAAATGCACTTGAAACCCGTGTTCTGAAAATTTAGCGCCCAGGGTTTTCCAGTTATCTGCCATGCCCAAAAAACCGTGGAGAATGAGCAAGGGGTTGCCGGTTCCCAATATAATGCTGTGTAGCAATTTCATGTCAGTTTGTTTAGATATAAGGCAACCACATTTTCCAACCCCAAATAAAGGGCTTCGGAAATGAGAGCATGTCCTATGGAAACTTCTAACAGGGTGGGGATGTTTTCTTTGAAAAATTGCAGGTTTTCCAGGTTCAAATCGTGCCCTGCGTTTAAGCCCATTCCCAGGCCTTGAACGGCTTTGGCGGTTTCTATATAGGGACGAATGCCGGTTTTATCGCCTTTTTCGTAGGCTTTGGCGTAACTTTCCGTAAAAAGTTCTACCCGGTCGGCGCCCGCGGCGGCGGCTCCTTCTGCCATTTTAGGAAGGGGGTCTATAAATACAGAGGTGCGGATGCTGTTTTGCTTTAGTTCGGCGATTATTTCCGATAGAAAGCGCCGATGTGCAAGGGTATCCCACCCGGCATTAGAGGTGAGGGCGCTTTCCGCATCGGGTACCAGGGTAACCTGGGTGGGTTTTACCTCCAACACCAGTTCCATAAATTTTGGGATGGGATTTCCTTCTATGTTAAATTCGGTGTAAACCACTTTTTTTAAATCGCGCGCATCCTGGTAGCGAATATGGCGCTCGTCTGGGCGCGGGTGTATGGTGATGCCTTGTGCGCCATACGCCTGTATGCGCGTGGCGGCTTCCAGCAAATGGGGTACATTGCCGCCACGGGCGTTCCTAAGTGTGGCTATTTTGTTGATGTTTACGGAGAGTTTGCGCATTTTTAAAGATATTTGTAGGAGGGTGAAACTACAAAAATACAACTTAAAAAACGCCATTGTCAGCTAAAATGATTATTTTGGCTGTATATTTCAAAACGGTTTTATAGCGGTATGCAAATTAGCTCTTATATTAACAATGATATTCTCCCGTTGACGTCTTCTGACAGTGTGGAAAAGGTGATGAATTTTTTTAAAAAAACCACCTATACTCATGCCCCATTAGCAGAAAATAGTAAACTCTTGGGGTGTATTGCCGAGGATGATGTGCAGGGGTTTGCCAAAAATGCCCATGTGAGGGATTATATGAATATGGTGAGGTTGTTTTTTGTGAGGGATACCACTAACTGGATAAGTGTACTGGAAACCTTCGCTAAAAATGAAACTAATATTATGCCGGTACTTACCGGTGCGGGGGAGTATCTGGGATATTATGACCTGGTGGATATTATGAGTTTTTTCAGGGCGACTCCTTTTTTGAAAGAATCGGGGGGTATTGTGGTAGTAGAAAAGGGGCTTACTGATTATTCGTTTAGTGAAGTTTCGCAGATTGTGGAGGGGAATAATGGAAAATTGCTGGGAGGGTTTATCTCGGCGATGAGAGAAGACAGGGTTGAGATTACCCTGAAAATAGCGGGCGCCAGTCTTAATGATATTATGCAGACTTTTCGGCGCTATTCATATAATGTGATATTTGGTAATGAGCGAGATGCTTACCAGGAAATTTTAAAAGAACGGTCTGCGTATCTTGAAAAATACCTCAATATATAAGTTATGAAAGTAGCCTTATATGGAGTTGCCCAGTTGGAAGGCTCCGCTCATTGTATTATAGAATTGCTAGAAGAACTGGAAAAAAACCGCATAGAGGTTGTTATAGAAAAAGAATATTTCCAAACCCTCTGTAGTAAATTCCCAACCATAAAAGAATACCAAACGTTCCTTTCTTACGAAGAACTGCATTTTTCGTATGATTTCTTTTTCAGTATAGGAGGCGATGGCACCATGCTGCGGGCGGTTACTTATGTGCGAGATTTGGGCATTCCCATCATTGGCATCAATACCGGCAGGCTGGGGTTCCTGGCAACGGTGCAGCAGGAAACCATCCGGCAGGCGCTCGCTGAACTCCTAAACAAAGAGTATGAGATTACCCGCCGGAGCGTGCTGGAAGCCACGGTTAGCCCTGAAACCGAAGAAGCAGAAATTAAAAGTGTAAATTTTGCCTTAAATGAAATTGCCGTGAGCCGTAAAAATACCACTTCTATGATAACCATTGCCACTTACCTGAATGATGAGTATCTTACTTCTTACTGGGCAGATGGTCTCATGGTGGCCACGCCTACTGGTTCTACGGGTTATTCCCTGAGTTGCGGGGGGCCGGTTATTTCGCCAGAGGCTGGTTGCCTGGTAATTACCCCCATTGCCCCTCACAACCTCAATGCCAGACCCCTGGTTATAGACGATTCTACCCATATTAAGCTAAAAGTATCGGGTAGGGAAGATGCTTACCTGCTTTCCTTAGACTCCCGGGTAACCACTATTAGTAACAAAGCCGAAGTTACCATCCAAAAAGCGCCTTTCCATATCAATATGGTATCGCTAAAGTCGGAGAGTTTCCTGAAAACCCTTCGGAAAAAACTGCTCTGGGGAGAGGACAAACGCAACTGAGGGTATAATAAAACCCGCCAAAAGGGTTACTATCCCTTCTATTTACAACAACTGATGGTTTCCGGGGATATAACACAGCGCTTTCATGTTTTGACTTTTTAACTATTAAAAATACATAAGACAGGCACCAGCCCGTCTTGTAAAAATTAGTTCGTGAAATTATAACTCTTGAAAAATCAGCTAATTACCTTCTTACCGAACTACCGCCCACACATCTGATACATTACCTTACCCATTAAGCTGGGCTTTCATTTTTCAATTCTTTGCTAAATCGCTGTATCCAACCATTTTCTATTATCGGTTCTGCTTTTAGCATCTCACTTATTTTATTCAAATCTACTTGCTGTCCGTTTTCTTCATGCACAATCTTAAATTGAGGATTTTCTTCAAAGATGCGTAAGAAATCAAAAGCTGCTCCTTTTAAAATCTCTCTCGTATAATACTCAATTTCTTTTTTTTGTTCAACAGACATTCCATCAAACAAGTTTTTATAACCTTCTGTTTGTGCCAAATCTTCAACTTTATTTAACACAAATCTGTACTGACTGTCAAATACTTCTGTTGCAAGTAAATTACCGAATTGTTCTAATATTTTTTTTGCTTCCATTTTATTGAATTAGTTCACCCCATTCCAAGGGATATTTTTGATTTCTGTAACTCCTTGTGCCTTTAAATCTTCTAATGCTTTCACCACCCAACCCGTTGCAACATCTTCAGGAATACCCGCATTTTTCATAGCTTGTATTTCTATATCTGCTATCACGTCAATGGTAAGTTTAGCATTTGGATTTGCTTGTTTCCAAGCTGTGTATAAACTGTTTTGCTGTCCTGTAATTTTTGCGTGTAGGTTTTGAGGGATTCCACTATTAGCTGTTTTCCATGCATCATCTAGTGCAGAAGTTTTTACACTAAATGCTTTTTGATAATCATAAACCACATCTCCTTCAAAAGCTTTCTTGGCAATTGGGTGGTGGCCTCCTACTATTTTGTATTCTCCCGTATTGTTTAGAACATATTTTGCTTTTCCTACGAGCCTTGATAGGGTATTATCAATCTGATTGACTAACCTCCCCACACCCCCAAGCCCACTCCTCACGCGGGCAACCAGTTCGTCCCATTGGTTTTTGGAAAAACCTTTCAGTTCTTCCAAAATGGCTTTTACCCGTTTGGCTTTAGAGAGTTGCCCCAAGCCTGGAACCAGCGCCGAAGCCACAAAAATAAACAATTTTCCCCCTTCATAGCTGGCTATATTGTCCTTCCCGCCAAGGGTTTCCCAATAAGCATCCCATATCGATTTAATTTCGCGGTAGCGTTGTTGAATATCTTCCCAACTGTTTACCAGCTCGTACAACTCGGCTACCTCCCTGCGCAACTGGGAATATCAATATTTCAATGAACTTTTATTTCCTAACCGCCAATTTGACCCATTACCAATTTGACCCATTAACCCCCATTACCTACCTTACCAATCTATTTTTCCTTCCATTCTTAATTTTTGCTCTTTAGCACCAAATGCATAACCGATATTAAAAATATCAGACATCTTATAATCTGAAACTTCTATTTCAGCAAAATTTACCTCGTCCAAAATGAGTTTAGAAATTTTAAAATTAGTTTTATTCAAATTATTGTACCAATCTAAACTTTCTCTTAAGTAATCCTCGCCATTACAGATGACCGTGAATTTTATTTTATTTTGCTCCATCTACTAATATTAATTTAACATTAGGAAACATTTGAAATTCTCCCATATAAACTACCTAATTGAAAGATATCTTCCAATGTTATGGTTCCTGATATTTTTGCAAAATTCACTTCATCTAAAATGTATTCTAGTAGTTGGAAATCTGTCTTGTAAGTTTTGTTGTAAAGATTTATTGCCTCGATAATTTTTTCTTCATTATCGCAAATAATTTCAATAACTCGATGTTTTTTATTTTGCTCCATCTACTAATATTAATTTTACATTTGGAAACATTTCATGAAACTGTTGTATGATACCTTGGTATGAGGCACAATATGGATTTTCAGAGGCTATTTTTAACTCGCTTGTAATGTTGGTTTATTCTATTTCTCCTTTATCACGCAGTTGCCTTACGTAGCTACTATAATAGTAACCTATTTCAAAAATTATATTTGAAGTAAATTGGTCTGAAGAAATAGAAAAAAATATTACGCCATCTCTATCTTCCTCTTTATCGATTGATATTTTAATTTTATATAAATTTTCAAATCTATTCACTAAATTCTCAACCACCCACTTATCATTACTGGGTATATCTATAGTTATTTTATTTCGCTCCATCTACTAATATTAATTTTACATTAGGAAACATTTCATGAAACTGCTGTATTACTCCTTGACAAGAAGGGCAATAAGGTCTTTCTGAAACAATTTTTAACTCCCCTGTAACTTGAGGATACTTTTGACCTTTAATGGCATTAAGTTCATTTGCTAATCGGTTTAACATTTTAAATTCACTATCGGTAGTTCTTAACCAAGATCCTTCACCACCTACGACTTGCTGAGTATTTACTGGGACTGCATCAAATACCTCTGTAATATCATCGGCAGCGCCACTTCTAACCATATCACCATTCTTAATTATGTTTCCTACTGAACCCTCTAAATAACCATAATTGCCCTGTGTACCGGCATTTTGAGCAATTCTATAGTTTTTAATCTTATTAGTTGCTTCTAAAACTTCATCAGCATTGGCCTTAAAGATGTTTGTAAAGCCATTCCAAGTCTGCCTCCCCACACCCCCCAGCCCGCTCCTCACGCGGGCAACCAGTTCATCCCACCGGGTTTTGGTAAACCCTTTCAGTTCTTCCAAAATGGCTTTTACCCGCTTGGCTTTAGAGAGTTGCCCCAAGCCCGGAACCAGCGAGGATGCCACAAAGATAAACAATTTTCCCCCTTCATAGCTGGCTATATTGTCCTTCCCGCCAAGGGTTTCCCAATAGGCATCCCATATTGATTTGATTTCGCGGTAGCGTTGTTGAATATCTTCCCAACTGTTTACCAGTTCGTACAATTCGGCTACCTCCCTACGCAACTGGAACACTTCCTCGCAGTTTTTCAGGTAGGTTTCCATCGCCTCCTTGTCATCGGCAGGAGAGCCGCCCCGCATCCAGTTCCAAAACCCCCGTTTAGGCTCAGCTACCGCTACGTGTTCCAGAAGGTAATCCAAGCGCTCTTTATTGGCTTTTACTTTTTGCTGGTGACAATCTATGTAGGCAATAGTATAAGTATATGCCAATTGCCGGACACCTTTTATCATTTTTCCCAGCGTTTCAGGGAGTTTCACCAATCCTTCCCCTTCCTGGTAAAGCCCGTCTAATAACCCCGAAACAAAAGCAATATCGCCGTAGGGCTGGTTGGAGAATACCGGGGCATCTCTCCAGAAACAATAGGGAACAATGCCCTGGTTTTTATAGCTCGCCCAATTTTCATCATGGCATTGTTCAAAAAAAGCATAGATGGTTTGCAACATTTCTATAAATTCCCAAAAACCTTCTTCTGCTTCGGGAGCGTCCAGGATGCGTTGGGCTTCTTCAAAGAAAACCGCTTGTTGTTTGGCTTCTATGTCGCTTACCAGGCCGGTGAGGGTAGTCTCAGAGGCATGGAGCGGCTCGTTGCAATCGGGTCCCTGTCCTTCGCATGCTGAGCCGCCTTTTCCATAATTGCCGATGGCTTCTTCCAACTGTTCGGTAAACTGAGCGGCTTCTGCCTGCGTGATGACCCCGTTTGCCAGCAATTCATTTAGTTCCGTTCGTACGGCTTCAAAAATGGTTTCTACGTCTTGGTCTATTTCCTGCCATTGTTCTTGGGTAAGGGTTTCCCGGGTTTCTTCAATGGTGTCATACAGCGTGCCTAATTGGGTTAACAGGCGAAAGAGGTCTCGTATATCCTGCACCACACTCTCCAGAGCCACCACATTCCCCCAGGCAGGGTCGTAAGTGGTTTTAATTTCGCCCGAGATAAGTTGATTGTCCGTATTCACCGTGATGTTGGTAAACTCCACCGCTATTTTGGTATCCTGCAACCACGGAATCAAGGTGTAGCCCTTCCCTTTAAACGGCGGGGTGTTCTTCTCCACCTGCGTAACCGTAACCGGGAAATCCGCCGCCCTAATGACATCATTCACAAACAGTAGCGCCAGCGGCTGTTGGTTAGCGACAGGAGTAGCCACAATATCAATGTTACAACCCTGGTAACCGGCTTCCTCCCGGCTCAGCGTGGTAAATTCATACACGGGAGAATAGGTAGTTACGTCTCCCTCGCAATTGCCGCCTACTTTAAACTGGTAGGTCGTCTCCGGTTTCAGCCCGTTGAGGGTAAAAAACTCCCGGGGCGTAACCCCGTCATACCATTGGGCACTGCCTTTTTCCCGGTACTGCACCGTAAAATCTAAGTGCTGCCCGTCGCTCCACCAGCCCACCG